>NZ_JBICTO010000001.1:0-1093950 GCF_043197715.1 Streptomyces sp. NPDC049040 | reverse complement strand
TCACCGTTCGACTTGCATGTGTTAAGCACGCCGCCAGCGTTCGTCCTGAGCCAGGATCAAACTCTCCGTGAATGCATCCGGGTCATCCCGGTACAGCACGCAAGAGCGGCACCCAGGGAGGAATAATCCCCAGGTGCACAGCGTCCTCGCTGTGTGTTTTTTCTTCAAAGGAACCTCATCACGCACCTGCAAAAGCAGGACACGCAACGGGGTATCAACATATCTGGCGTTGACTTTTGGCACGCTGTTGAGTTCTCAAGGAACGGAAGCTTCCTTCGAGACCGTTTCACCGGCCCCTCCGGGCTTTCCCTTCGTGTTTCCGACTCTATCAGACCCTTTCCGGCGCCTGACCCCCAGTCAGCGGGGTTTGTCTTTCCGGCTGTTGGGCCGTTCCGACGAGTGAGACTTTAGCGGACTTCGTTCGCTGCGGCCAAATCGGCCGATCGATCGAAACTCTGCACGCATTCCGAAAGAACACACGACGGGACGACAAGAAGACGACGGCACGAGGCCGTCGATCAGTCGAAAGTCGAATGGTCTTGCGGGATGGCTGTCCGGGGACCGACCGGAGTCGGCGCTCACGTCGGACAACTCGGAGTACATTACGCAGCTCTGCCGGGGGTGTCAACCCCGGCCGCGGCTCCGGGTCAGTCGAGGTCTTCGAGCCGGCCGCCGGCGTCGGGCTGGCTGTCCTCGACCCGGCGCAGCAGGCGGGTCAGGATCTCGCCGAGGGCGGCGCGTTCCGCTGTGCTGAGGTCCTGGAGCAGCTCGTCCTCGAAGGCCGCGGCCAGGCGCATCGTCTGGAGCCACTTGTCCCGGCCCTCGTCGGTCAGCTCGACGATGACGCGGACCCGGTTGGCCTCGTCGCGCTCCCGGGTGACCAGGCCTTCGGTGACCAGGCGGTCGATGCGGTGGGTCATGGCGGCCGGTGTGAGGCCGAGGCGCTTGGCGAGGTCGCCGGGGCCGAGGCGGTAGGGGCGGCCGACGACCACGAGGGCCTTGAGCACTTCCCACTCGGCGCTGCTGATGCCGAGGTCGACGAGCTGGCGCCCGTACGCGACGTTCATCCGGCGGTTGAGCCGGCCGAGTGCGGTGACGACCTTCTCCACCTGGGGGTCGACCTCGGGAAACTCGCGCTGGTAGGCGGCGATCTGGGCGTCGAGGTCGAGCTCCTGGGGGGTACCGGCGGAGCCTGCGGCTGCGGTCATGGGTCCGAGTATCGCACGGTAATGCTTTGCTCTAAAGCCCTTCGGGATGTACTCTTTAGCTTCGAAGTTTACTCGTCAAGTCTTCAACCCGAAGGCTTGCAGGTCCACCGTCCCGAGGGGAGATGCCGTGAACGACACCGCCATGGGCGCAGCACTGCGCCGGATCCAGCTGGGGAACGCCCTGAGTGCGTTCGGCAACGGCTTCACCGTGCCCTTCACCTTCGTGTACGTCTCGCAGGTACGGGGGCTCGGGGCGGGGACCGCGGGTGTGGTGCTGGCGACCTTCGCCGTCGCCGCGCTCTTCGTGCTGCCCTTCACCGGACGGATCATCGACCGGCGCGGGCCCGTACCGGTCGCTGTCGCCGGCACCGTGCTGGCGGCGACCGGGTCGCTGGGTCTCGGGCTGTCCGGCAGCGAGCCGGTGGTCATCGCGGCGGCCGGGGCGCTGGGCGCCGGGATATCCGTCGTGCAGCCCGCGCTGGCCACGATGATCGTGTGGTGCTCGACCACGGCGACCAGGTCCCGGGCGTTCGCCACCCAGTTCTTCCTGGCCAACCTGGGCCTGGGGGTCGGCGGGCTGATGGGCGGGCTGATCGTGGACACCTCGCACCCGTCGTCCTTCATCAGGCTCTTCGCGATCGAGGCGGCGATGTTCCTGGTGCTCGGTGCCGTGATCGCCACGGTGCGGCTGCCGCGGACGGCCCGCCTCGACGCGGCTGTCACCGCTCCCGAGGCGGCGCTCGGCTGGCGCGGCCTGCTGGGGAACCGGGCGATGGTGATGCTGTGCGTGCTCGGCTTCGTGCTGTTCTTCGCCTGCTACGGCCAGTTCGAGTCGGGTCTTTCCGCGTTCGCGGTGACCGTCACGCACATCTCCCCCGCGATGCTGGGTGTCGCGCTCGCCGCCAACACGGCGGCGATCGTGCTGGCGCAGTTCGTGGTGCTGCGGCTGGTCGAATACCGGCGGCGCAGCCGGGTCATCGCCGCGGTCGGCCTGGTCTGGACGGCGGCCTGGCTCGTGGCCGGGGCGTCGGGGCTGGTGCACGGGCACCACGTGGTCGCGATCGTCGCGATCATCTCGACCTACGCGCTGTTCGGGCTCGGCGAGGCGATGCTCGCGCCGACGGTGTCGCCGCTGGTCGCCGACCTGGCGCCGGAGCGGATGGTCGGGCGCTACAACGCCGCCTTCGCGCTGGTGAAGCAGCTGGCCCTGGCGATCGGCCCCGCTGTCGGCGGCGTCATCGCGGCCGCGGGGGCGTACGACGCGTATGTCGTGCTGCTGGTGGCCTGCTCGCTGGGCGTCTCCGTGATCGCCCTGCGGCTGGGCCGCCACCTGACCCCGGCGCAGGACTCCCCGCTGCGGGCCACCCGCGTCGTGTCGCGGTCCCCGCTCCCGGCGGCCACCGGCACCCCGGAGCCGGCCGCCCGCTGAGGGCCGTCCCGTGGGTGCTCAGCCCGGAAGGGTGAATTCGCACCAGACGGCCTTGCCGCCGCCGGGTGTCAGGCGCGAGCCCCAGGACGAGGCGATGGTCGCGATGATCGAGATGCCGCGGCCCTCCTCGTCCGCCGGCTCCGCGCGCCGCCGCCTGGGCAGGTGCTCGTCGCCGTCCATGACCTCGATGACCAGCCGCCGGTCGGTGCGCCGCAGGCGCAGCCGCATCGGCGGTGTGCCGTGCTTGAGGGAGTTGGCCACCAGCTCGCTCGCCGCGAGCACGCCGAGGTCGCGCAGCTCGACGGGGAAGCGCCAGGAGGCCAGGACGCCGGTGGCGAAGGCGCGGGCGCGGGGCGCGGCCTCGATGCCGCCGAGGAGTTCGAGCGAGGCGTTGCGGAAGACCTCGCCGTCGGGGTGGCCGGTGTGGTCGGGGTACTGCACGACCAGCACGGCCACGTCGTCGTCGTGCTGTGCGGTGACGCCGAGCGCCCGCATCAGGCGGTCGCAGACCACCTGGGGCGCCCCGGTGGCGCCGGCCAGCGCCCGCATCAGGGTGGAGACGCCCTCCTCGATGTCCTCGCCGCGGCGCTCGATGAGGCCGTCGGTGTAGAGCACGGCGGTGCAGCCGGGGCCGAAGGGGACGGTGGCGGAGGCGTGCGTCCAGCCGCCGGTGCCCAGCGGCGGTCCGGTGGGCTCCTCGGTGCGCAGCACGCTGCCGTCCGGGTCGCGGATCAGGATCGGCAGGTGGCCGGCGCTCGCGTAGGACAGCCGGCCCTCCGCGGGGTCGTGGACGGCGTAGACGCAGGTGGCGATCTGGGTGGCGTCGATCTCCGAGGCGAGCCCGTCGAGCAGCTGGATGACCTCGTGCGGGGGCAGGTCGAGCCGGGCGTAGGCGCGCACGGCGGTACGCAGCTGCCCCATGACGGCGGCGGCGCGCACCCCTCGGCCCATGACGTCGCCGATGACCAGGGCGGTGCGGCCGGCGCCGAGGGTGATGACGTCGTACCAGTCGCCGCCGACTGCCGCGTCGGTGCCGCCCGGCTGGTAGGTGGCGGCGAGCCGGAGGTCGTCGGGCTGCTCCAGCTGCTGCGGCAGCAGGCTGCGCTGGAGGGTGACGGCGGTCTCGTGCAGGCGGCGCTCGCTCTCCCTGAGCCTTTCCGCCGCCTGGACCTGGTCGGTGACGTCGGCGGCGAAGACCAGGACGCCGCGGCGTTCGGGGTCGGGATCGTCGGCCTGTACGGGCGTACAGGTGAAGGTGAAGTAGCCCTGGCGGGTGACCGCGGTGGCGTCCGCCCTGGTGACCTTGCGGGCTTTGACGGTGCGCGGGCGGCCGCTGCGGTGGACCTGGTCCATCAGCGGGAGCAGGCCGAGCTCGTCGAGTTCGGGCAGGGCTTCGCGTGCCGGGGCGCCGGTGCCACGGGGGCCGAAGACCTCGGCGTAGGCGTCGTTGACGAAGCCGACCCGGTGCGCGGGCCCGTGGGTGACGGCGATCAGCGCGGGCAGCCGGCTGAGGACGCCCGCGAGGCCGCCGCCTTCGCCGACGACGGCGGAGAGTGCCTGGTCCTGGGCCTGCGGTGGGATGCCGGTGCGGTCCCTTCCGGCCGGGGCCTGCGGGGGCGGGTCCGCCGAGGCGGTGCCGACGCCCTTTCCGCCGCCTGCCGGTGCGGCGGCGTCGGCGGTCCGGCCGCGGGCCGCCGGGACGGTGCCGCGTCGCTGTGTTCCGGGGAGCCGGGCGCTCCAGCGCGTGAGGTTCAAACGTCCGATTCCTCGTATTTGTCACTCTTTGAAGATGTTGCCGCACGGGTGGTCACCGGTCCAGTGTGGCCGACCGGGGGCCTGCGAGGGAATCGCGCCGGTGCGCGGCGCGCGCGCCGGGGGGCGCTCACGGCCGTGGGCGACCGGTGTCACCGCCGCTTCCCGCGGCCTGTTCGAATTCGGCCCGCGGGTGCTCGAGGGAGCCGAGCGAGACGATCTCCCGCTTGAACAATCCGGACAGGATCCACTCCGCGAGCACCTTGGCCTTGCGGTTCGCGGTCGGCATCCGGCTGAGGTGGTAGACGCGGTGCACCAGCCACGCCGGGTAGCCCTTGAACTGGCGCCCGTAGAGCAGGGCGACCCCTTCGTGCAGGCCGAGGGAGGCGACGGAGCCGGCGTGTCGGTGGCGGTAGTCGGTGAGCGGTTCGCCGCGCAGCCGCGCCACGACGTTGCCGGCCAGCACTTTGGCCTGGCGGACGGCGTGCTGGGCGTTGGGCGCGCACAGGACGCCCTCGCGGTCGGCGGTGAGGTCGGGTACGGCCGCGGCGTCGCCCGCCGCCCAGGCGCCGTCCCGGCCGGCGATCCGCAGGGTGGCGTCGGTGACCAGCCGTCCGCGCTCGTTCAGCGGCAGCCCGGTCGCGGCCAGCACGGGCGCCGGCTTGACGCCCGCGGTCCACACCACGGTCCTGGTGGGCAGCCGCGACCCGTCGGACAGGACGGCGATCCGGTGCTCACACGATTCGAGGCGGGTCTCCAGCCGGATGTCGACGTTGCGCCCGCGCAGCTCGCGGACGGCGTAGCGGCCCAGCTGCTCGCCGACCTCGGGCAGGATCCGCCCGGTGGCCTCGACCAGCACCCACTTCATGTCCTCGGGCCTGACGTTGTGGTAGTAGCGCAGGGCGTAGCGGGCCATGTTCTCCAGCTCGCCGAGCGCTTCGACGCCCGCGTAGCCGCCGCCGACGAAGACGAAGGTCAGGGCCGCCTCGCGGACGTCGGCGTCGCGGGTGGAGGAGGCGATGTCGAGCTGCTCCAGCACGTGGTTGCGCAGCCCGATCGCCTCCTCGACGGTCTTGAAGCCGATCCCGTACTCGGCCAGTCCCGGCACCGGCAGGATCCGGGACACCGAGCCGGGGGCGACGATCAGCTGGTCGTAGGGGATCTCGGTGGCGCCGCCGCCCTCCTCCTCGGTGGCCGGCGTCACGACGGACGCGACGCGCTTGTCGTGGTCGACGGAGCGCACCTCGCCCACCACGATCCGGCACCGGTCCAGGACCCGGCGCAGCGGTACGACGACATGCCGCGGCGAGATCGATCCGGCGGCGGCTTCGGGGAGAAACGGCTGGTAGGTCATGTACGGCTGCGGCTCGACGACCACGATCTCGGCCTCGCCGTGTTTCAGCCGGAGCTTTCGCTGGAGCTGCAATGCCGTGTACATGCCGACGTAACCACCGCCGACCACAAGAATGCGCGGTGTGCTTGCCTTGGCCGTGCCCGCCGACTCCGTCGTCATTGCTCCATGACGCAATGATCGGGCGCCGTTTGTCCACAGGGCGGACGCCAGATTCGCCGGAACCGGCATCCGTGCAGGCCCGAGCCGTGTGTCCGCATCGGCTGATCACCGGGCAAACGCCGCAGTGCGGGAGGACGCGACCTCACGTGCTCTCGATGAGCCCACGCCCCAGGGATCACAGCCCCTTCATTCTTGACGCGCCCTCAACTATGTTCGTGTCTCGTAGTAGTGCGCCTTGACGCGCACGCTGATCGACAAGGGCGGGGAGTCTCCGGGGGGAGACATTCAATTTGTCCGGGGGGATACACATATGCACATTCAGGACCAGACATGGACGACGACCGCCGCGGGGCCGGACGGAGGCCCGAGCAGGGCGGCACCGCTCAGGGTGGACGCCCAGCGGAATCTGGAACACGTACTGAGGGCCGCCCGTGAGGTCTTCGGCGAACTGGGCTACGGCGCGCCCATGGAGGACGTCGCCCGGCGCGCACGGGTCGGCGTCGGCACCGTCTACCGCCGCTTCCCCAGCAAGGACGTGCTGGTCAGGCGGATCGCGGAGGAGGAGACCGCACGCCTGACGGAGCAGGCGCGTACCGCGCTTGGGCAGGAGAACGAGGCGTGGTCCGCACTGGCCCGCTTCCTGCGCACCTCCGTCGCCTCCGGCGCCGGGCGGCTGCTGCCGCCGCAGGTGCTGCGGGTGGAGGGCACGCCGGGCGGTCCGGTCGCGGCGGGCGGCACGCAGGGCACGGCACGCGCACCGCACGAGCCCGAGGGGGCGGGCGAACCCGCCCGGGTCCCGCAGCAGCGGATCAGATTCGGCGCGGACCCGGCCGAGGGCGCGCGCTCCGCACCCGGTGACCACTCGGGCCGCGACGACCTCACCGACGCGGGAGCGGCCGGTGGCCGGCGGGTCGAGGACGAGGACGGGATTCGCACCCTGCTCGACGTCGTCGGCCAACTCGTGGAAAGAGCAAGGGAGGCAGGCGAACTGCGCACCGACGTCTCGGTCGCCGACGTCCTGCTGGTCATCGCCACCGCGGCGCCCTCGCTGCCGGACGCCGCCCAACAGGCGGCCGCCTCGGCCAGGTTGCTGGACATCCTGCTGGAGGGACTGCGCTCGCGCCCCTCGGAACGCCAGGCCGCCCGCGACTGAGGTGCCGGTGACGGCGCAGCCCGTGCGGGTGAACCCATGAGATCGGTCGACGATCTTTGCACGGAAGGGTGGTTCCGCCGAAGGCCATGACCCAGGACCCCTCCACTGTGCCAGGCTTGGCCCGTGGATGAGCCAATCGGGGAATCCGGTCCCGCCCCTTCCACAGGGGCCGGGCCGGAAGGCGGCGTCGAATTCCCGTCGCGCCGGGTGCCGGGCCAGCGCGATCCTGTGGCGCGGCCCGAGACGGCGTATCCGGATCGGCCGCGCCCGGAAGGGGTGCGCCCCGATCCGGTGCGCCCTGGCCGGGTGCCCGGCACCTCGCCTGACGAAGTGTCGGACGCCGATTCCGACGATGTGTCAGACGGGTCGACCGCCGGTGTGATCGACGGTGTGATCGACGGTGCTTCCGACGCGCCCGCCGACGACGACCTGCGGGCAGCGGGCCACCCCGACTCCGGGTCCGTGCTGTCGGACGAGGATCTGATCGACCAGGTCAGGGCAGGCCGTGACAGCGCGTACGAGGAGATCTACCGCAGGCACGCAGCGGCCGTGCGCCGCTACGCCCGCACGTGCTGCCGCGACGCGCACACCGCGGAGGACCTGACCGGCGAGGTCTTCGCCCGCACCCTCCAGGCCATCCGCGGCGGCAGCGGCCCGCGCTCCGCGGTCCGCGCCTACCTGCTCACCACGGTCCGCCGGGTCGGAGCCGGCTGGGGCAGCACCGCCCGCAGGGAGCACCTGGTCGAGGACTTCGCGGTCTTCGCGGTCAGCGCCGCGGGCGCCGGGGCGGACGTCGCGACCAGCGCGCCGGCCGCCGATGTGCGGGCCATGGAGGAGGCCGAGCAGTCGCTGGCGATCCAGGCCTTCCGCACGCTGCCCGAGCGCTGGCAGACCGTGCTGTGGCACACCGCCGTGGAGGAGGAGTCGCCCAGCGCCGTCGCCCCGCTGCTCGGCCTCACCGCAAATGCGACCGCAGTGCTCGCCCACCGCGCGAGGGAGGGCCTGCGCCAGGCCTATCTGCAAGCGCACGTCAGCTCCACGCTCACCACGCGGGGCGAGTGCGCCCGCTACGCCGACCGACTCGGCGCGCACGCCCGCGGGGGCCTGCGGATGCGCGCGGACCGCGAGCTGAACCGGCACCTGAAGGACTGCGAGCGCTGCACGGCCGCCTCGCTCGAACTGGCCGACCTCAACTCGGCGCTCAAGGGACTGCTGCCGGTCGCGTTCATCGGCTGGTTCGCCGCCGTCTACGCCGCCAAGGCCGCAGGAGTGGCCGTGGTGGCCGGAGGTGCCGCCGCGGGAGGCGCAGCAGTCGCCGCGGGGTCCGGCTCCGGCGCCGCCGGAAGTGCGGGGGCCGCCGGGGGCGCGGCCGCCGCGTCGGGCTCCGGCTCGGGGGCGGTGGGAGGCGCCCTCGCGGGCGAGGGCCTGGGCGCGCCCGTGAAGATCGGCATCGCTGCGGCCGTGGTCGTCGCCGCGGCCGCCACCGCTGTCGCGCTCACCCTCGGCCATGGCGCCAAACCGCCCAAGCCGCAGGCCAAGGCGCCGGTGGCCGCTCCGGTCGCGACCACGCACGCGGCGCCGCCGGCGCCGTCGATCCCCGAAGCGCAGCCCCAGCCGAAGCCGAAGGCCGCCCCCAAGCCGTCACCGCCCCCACCGGCGGTGACCGCGGTACCCACCCACCAGCCGGCGCAGGAGGCGGCGGCAGAGCCGACCACGGCGCCGCCACCGCCTGACCCCACGCACGAACCCGTCGCGACGCCCAGCCCCGCACCCCCGTCCGCAGCCCCGCCGCCTCCACCGCCGCCGTCCACCCCGCCATCGACTCCGCCACCACCACCGCCGCCCGTGGTGACGGCATACAAGCTGAATTCGCTCGGCATCAGCGGCGTCGGCGACCGGACGAAGCCCACGATCCGCCCGGTCACGGGCGCCCGCGGCTGGTGGTGGAATCGCTGGGGCCTGCGGATCGACGGCAGGTACTACGCCCACGGCATCACCGTGCACGCGCCCTCGTCGCTGACCGTCGACCTCAACCGGGCCTGCGTCTCCTACGACGCCAGGGCGGGAGTGGACGACCTGACCAGGCTGCTGCGCAGCGCGGTGCGCTTCTCGGTGTACGGGGACTCCACCCGGCTGTGGACCTCGGACGTGATCCGCGGCGGCGACCCTGCGGCACCGGTGCACGTCGGCCTGTCCGGCTACAAGACCCTGCGGCTGGTCGTGACCCCAGAACCGGGGCAGAGCGTCGGCCTCGGTCTCACCGGCCTGGCGGACTGGGCCGACGCGGTCGTCAGCTGCACCTAGCGCTGTGACCGGGGGCGGCCGCCCGGACCGCGCCCGCGTCCCGCGTCAGCCGCCCGTGGCCGCGGTCCTGCCGTCGGCCGCGGGCACCTCGCACACACCGTCGGCGCAGGCACCGGCGTCCTCGTCCGCCTCCGCGGCGGCAGCGGCCGCGGTGTCCTTGGCGACCTGCTCGAGCACCCGGAGGAAGGTCGAGGTCTCCTGGCCGCCCTGCACCGCCCACTGGCCCTCGAAGACGAAGGTCGGCACCGCGGTGATGCCCAGTTGCCTGGCCTCGTCGATCTCGTCCAGCACCTCGTCGTGCAGCTCGTCGCCGCTCAGGAAGGCGGCGACCGCGTCCCTGTCGAGGCCGACCGTGACAGCGGCGTCGGTCAGGTGCTCGTGGTCGCCGATGTCCATGCCCTCGCCGAAGTGGGCGGTCATCAGCCTGCCCTTGAGCCGGACCTGTGCCTCGGGGCCGTACTCGTCCAGGGCGAAGCGCAGCAGGCGGTGGGCGAGCAGCGAGTTGTTCTCCAGGACCGTGTCGAAGTCGAAGGCGATGCCCTCGTCGGCGCCGAGGTCGGTGATCCGCTGGTCCATCGCGACGGCCTGCGGCCCGAACTTCGCCGCCAGCACCTCGCGGTGCGGGCGCGCCTCGTGCGGGGCCGACGGGTCCAGCTGGAAGGGGCGGTAGACGACCTCGACGGAGGAGGCCTTCGGGAAGGCCGCGAGCGCGCGCTCGAAGCGGGTCTTGCCGACGTAGCACCAGGGGCACGCGATATCGCTGTAGATCTCGACCTTCACGGCTCTTCTCACTTCCGATGGCTGCGCGGGGGCGGGCGCGGGTCCGCGGCTCCAGTATTCCTTGAAGCCTCAATGAGATAAGTGGCGGTCCACGACCGCTATTCCCCGGAGCCGCCGACTGCGCCGGCATCGGGGCCTGCGCCGCCGCCCGCCAGCACCGCGACCAAGGCCGCGGCCCGCTCCCGGTCCAGGCCGGCGCCGCGCTCACGGGCCGCCGCCGATTCCGCCGCGGACAGTGCCGCGGCCGCCCTGGCCGCCACCGCCTCGTACGTCTCCCGCTCGGGCCTGCTGCGCGGCATCGGCCCCCGTACCCGGTCCGCGGCGGCCAGCAGCACCGCCGCGGCCGCCGCGTCGCCGAGCAGCGACAGCACCTCCGCCGCCACGTCCAGGTGCCCGCCGACGACCTGCTCCGTGCAGCCCGCCGCCAGCGCCATGCGCAGCGCCTCGTCCACCAGACTCAGCGCCCTGGCCGGGTCGCCCTCGGCCATCGTGATCCGTGCGGCAAGCCCGGCAAGCAGCGTGTGGAAGACCGGCGGCGGGCTGCCGTCGGCGATCCGCCCCGCCGCCAGGTCGCACATCTCCCGCGCGCGGACCACCTCGCCGCCGCGCAGCAGCAGCGTGGCCCGCATGTAGCGGATGTAATTGCGGGCGTCCCGCACCGCGTAGCGCTCGGCCGCCTCCTCCGCCTCGTCCAGCAGCCGGTTCGCGGTGTCGTCGTCGCCGTCCCTGTGGGCGACCTCGCCGAGCCGCGCGAGGAGGAAGGCCGCCTCCGCGTGCGCCCCCAGTTCGAGGCCGAGCCGGTTCGCCTCCTCCAGGTGGCTGCGCGCCGACGCGTAGTCGCCGCGGGCCATCGCGATCTCGCCGCTCGCGCTGTGCACCTGGGCGCGGACCCAGCGGTCGCCCAGCCGGTCGGCCAGGCCTTCCAGCTCGGCATGGCTGTCGTCGGCGTCCGCAAGGCCGCCGGGCGAGTCCACCGCGATGTGGGTGCGCATCATCAGTGCCGCCGCCAGCTCCCAGTCGCCGCCGTGGACCCGGCAGTTCGCGAGGACCGAGTCGGTGTGCCGCCGCATCCCCTGCTGCCCGCCGAGCACGTAGGTGGTGAAGGGCCACAGCAGCCCGGGGAAGCGTGCCGCCGCCTTGCCCGCGGTGCTGTACGCCCGCGCGAGCATCTCGGCCGTCGCCAGCGACGCGGGAGTCGACAACTGCTCCTCCGCCGCGTGGTCGCTCTTGACGAAGAACAGCAGCATCCGCGCGTCGATCCGCGGCCAGTACAACGGGTCCGCCTGGTCCTCGGGCGGATCGCCGCCCATCGCGACCACCCGCTCCAGCCAGCCGTCCGCCTCGTCGCGGTAGTTGCGCAGCCACCAGAACCAGCCCATCGCCAGCACGAGGGCCAGCGCGTCGGGCTCGTCCGCCGCCTCGACCGTGCGGTGCAGCGCCGCCCTGATGTTGTCCAGCTCCGCTTCGAGCACCTCGAGCCAGCGCATCTGGTCGGCGCCGCGCAGCTCCCGGTCGGCGGTGGCCGCCAGGTCGCGGTAATACGCGGTGTGGAGGGCCGCCGCCCGCGCCTGCTCCGCCGGGTGCTCGGCGGCACGCTCCGCCGCGTACTCGTGGATCGTCTCCAGCAGGCGATAACGCGCCTGCGGCCCGTCCGCGCCCTCGCGCGCCGGCACCAGGTCCGCGACCACGAGGGACTTGTCGACCAGCTGCGCCACCGACTCCAGCGCGTCGGGGCCGCACACCGCCTCCGCCGCGGCCAGGGTGCAGCCGCCCGCGAACACGCTCAGCGCCCGCAGCGCCTCCCGCTCCGTGTCCGCCAGCAGATCCCAGCTCCAGTCGACGACCGCCCGCAGCGTCTGCTGCCGCGGCAGCACCGTACGGCTGCCGCTGGTCAGCAGGCGGAAACGGTCGTCGAGGCGGTCCGCGATCTGCCGCGGCGACAGGGCGCGCAGCCTCGCCGCCGCCAGCTCGATCGCCAGCGGCAGGCCGTCGAGCCGCCGGCAGATCTCCCGCACGGCCGCCGCGTCGGGTCCCTCCGCGCTGTCCTCGTAAGGCGCCGCGCCAGGACGGACGCTCGCCGCCCGCTCGGCGAACAGCCGGTGGGCGGTCGGCGGCGGCAGCGGCTCCACCGGGCGCACCACCTCGCCCGGCACACCCAGCGGCTCCCTGCTGGTGGCCAGCACCGTGACATCCGGGCACGCCGCGAGGAGCTCCGCGGTCAGCGCGGCGGCGCCGCCGATCACGTGCTCGCAGTTGTCGAGCACCAGCAGCAGCCGGCGCCGCGCGCAGTGTTCGAGCAGCCGCGCCACCGGATCCTCCTGGTGCGGCTCCAGCCGCAGGGGGCCCGCCGTCAGCACGTGCGCCTCGCGCCGGCCCAGCGCGCTCAGCACCGCGTGCGGGATCGCGGCCGGGTCGTCGAGCGGGGCCAGCTCCGCGAGCCACACGCCGTCCGGGAACGCCCCTGCCGCCGCCTCAGCGGCCTCCTGGGCCAGCCGGGTCTTCCCGGACCCGCCGGGCCCCGTCAGCGTCACCAGGCGGGCCTGGGCCACGTCCTGGCGGATGTCCCGCAGATCGGCCTCCCGGCCCACGAAGCTCGTCAGCCGGGCCCGCAGATTCCCCGCGGGCCCCGCGGCGGCAGGCGCGGGCTGCCGCAGCAACTCCTCGTGCAGGGCCCGCAGTTCGGGACCCGGGTCCGCGCCCAGCGTCTCGGCCAGCACCTGCCTGGTCTCCTCGTACGCCACCAGCGCGTCCGCGGTCCGCCCCGTCGCGCGCAGCGCCCTGATCAGCTGCGCCCGGAACGCCTCGTCCAGCGGGTGCGCCGCCACCGCCTCCCGCAGCTCCGGCATCACGTCAGAGGCCCTGCCGAGCGAGAGCTCCGCCTCGATCCGCAGCCGTTGCGCGGTGCGGTGCAGCGCGTCAGGGCGGGCGGCGGCCGCCGTACGGTCCGGCAGATCCGCCAGCGCCGGGCCGCGCCACAGTGCGAGCGCCCGCGTCAGCGCGGCCGCCGCCTTCCGGGGGTCACCACCGCTCAGGGCGGTGTCGCCCTCGTGGACCAGGTGCTCGAATTCGTACAGGTCGACGGCGTCGCGTTCCGCCGCGAGCCGGTAACCGCCCGGCTCCGACGCGACGGCCTCCCGGCCCAGCGCCCTGCGCACCCGGGCGACCAGCGCCTGGAGCGCACCGGCGGCATCGGCCGGCGGGTCGCCGGCCCACACCTGCTCGATCAGCGCCTCCACGGAGACCGGCCGCCCCACGCCGACGGCCAGTGCGGCGACCAGCGCCCGCACCCGCCCGCCGCCCAGGGCCACGGGCACGCCCTCCGCGCCCCGCACCTCCGTAACCCCCAGCACCAGAAACCGCACGGCCCCATTCTCCCGCCCGCCGACGACGCCTTGCCACGCACTTCCCCGAGGCCCCCCGGGGCCGGTGGGGCCGCTCTCGTCCGGGCACCCGGGCACGCCCGGGCAGCCCGCCGGCGAACGTCCGGCCGCCGCTCCCCCGCCGGCGCCGGAACCGCGCGCACCAACGGCGGCAGCCACGGGGCCACCGCCACGGGAACAGCCCCCCGCCGGGATGTCCCGGCGAACGGCCACGCGACAGCTCAGCGGCCGACATCACCCTGCGGACGCCCTGGAGCCCTGGAGCGCTGGAGCGACGCTCCTGCCGGTGACACCGGCGACAGCCGCGCCGGAATGACAAGAGGGTGGCCATTCCCCAGGGGTGCCCCGGGGAAAGGCCACCCCGAGAGTCAGCGGCGGTGGCGGGGGTCGTCGTCGTCCGGGCGGCCGAGCAGTTCGTCGGCGAGCGTCGGAAGGTCGTCGAGCGGCGTCTCCTCGGCCCAGTCAGGCCGCGGGCGCCTCGCGGGCGGCGGCTGGACCGCGGGAAGCTCCCTGGTCCGCTCCGTCTCCCCCGTCTCGGGCCGGAAGAGCCACGGCGGCACCCGGTCGGCCGGACTCGTGTCGCTGGCCGTACCCGGCACCGGCGGCAGGACCGCCGTCTCGTCGGGCGCGGGCTCCGCGGAAACCGCAGGCAGGACCGCCGTCTCGTCCGAGTCGGACCCCGACCCGGCCGCGTCCTTCGGCTCCGACCCGGGCCCGGACCCCGGCTCGGACCTCGGCACGACCGGCGGCAGCACCGTCGTGGTCTCGGACGAGTCGGAGGACGGCTCGTCCGTGGAGGCAGAATCCGACTCGGGCTCGGGCTCGGGCTCCGGTACGACCGGCGGCAGCACCGTCGTGGTCTCCGAGGAGTCCGCGTCTCCCGACCCCGACCCGGAGTCCGGCTCCGACTCACGCCCGTCGGAAACGATCGGCGAGACGATCGTCGTATCGTCGTCCGCCTCCGCGGGAGCGGACGAGGACGTGGCTGCGGCTCGCGCCGCCTCCGCGCGCAGCAGCGCCTCCTCCGCCTTGCGCTGCTTCTCCAGCCGCCGCGCCTCCGCCTCGGACCGCAGCTTCGCCTGCTCTTCCGCGAGCCGCCGGAGCCTGGCCTGCTCGGCCTCCCTGGCCGCGGTCTCCGCCGCGATCCGCTCCGCCTGCTCGGCGGCGACCCGGTCGGCCTCCTCCTGGCGCAGGCGCGCGACCTCCGCCTCCTGCGCGGCCTTGCGCTCCGCGATCTCCCGCCGCGCGGCCTCCTCCGCGGCGACCCGCCGCTCCTCCTCCTCGCGGCGCAGCTTCTCCAGCTGCGCCTGCCGCTCGCGCTCCGCCTTCTCGGCCGCGGCCTTGCGAGCGGCCTCCTCGGCGGCGAGCCGCGCCGCTTCCTCCGCGGCCTTGCGGTCCGCCTCGGCGCGGGCCTCGATCTCCTGCTCGGACAGCGGGAGGACCTCGTCGAGCCGGTGCCGTATCACCGTGGTGACGGCGGCCGCGTCCTGGCCGGCGTCGATGACCAGATAGCGCGCGGGGTCGGCCGCGGCGAGGGTGAGGAAACCGGCACGGACCCGCTGGTGGAATTCCGGCGGCTCGGACTCGAGCCGGTCGGGCGCCTCGGTGAACCGTTCCCTCGCGGTCTCGGGCGACACGTCGAGCAGCACGGTCAGGTGGGCGACGAGCCCGCCGGTGGCCCAGCGGTTGATACGGGCGATCTCGGTGGGCGCCAGGTCGCGCCCCGCGCCCTGGTAGGCGACGGCCGAGTCGATGTAGCGGTCGGAGATGACGACGGCGCCGCGGGCCAGCGCGGGCCGTACGACGGAGTCGATGTGCTCGGCACGGTCGGCGGCGTAGAGCAGCGCCTCCGTGCGGTGCGAGATCCCGCCGGACGACACGTCGAGCAGGATCGACCGCAGCCGCTTGCCCACCGCGGTGGCGCCGGGCTCGCGGGTGACGACGACTTCGTGGCCCTTGGCGCGGATCCAGCTCGCCAGCGCCTCGACCTGGGTGGACTTGCCCGCCCCGTCACCGCCTTCGACGGCGATGAAGAAGCCGGTGGCCGCGGGGGCCGTGGACGGTTCCGCGCCGCGCAGCGCCTCGCGCAGGTCGCGGCGCAGCGGTACACCGCTGCGGTCGTCGGTCTTGCCGAGCACGAGCGCGGCGACGGGCAGCAGCAGCGCGCCCACCAGCATCAGCGTGTAGGCGGCGCCGGCGTGGTCGAAGGTGAAGCGGCCGTTGTCGATGCGGTGCGGGCCGATCGCGGCGGCCAGCAGCGGCGCGCAGATCGCGGCGACACCGAGTGCGGCCCTCGCCACCGCCTGGAGGTGTTCCGTGGTCCTGGCCCTGCGGCTCTCCTCGGCCTCCTGCTCGATCAGCAGGTGCCCGGTGTTGGCGCTTATACCGGCGGCGACACCGGCCAGCAGGCCGAGCAGCAGCACGGTGGTGGGGTCGGGGACCAGGCCGGTCAGCAGCAGCGCGACGCCGGTGACCCCGATGGCCAGCGCCAGCAGCCGCCGCCGGGACAGGCCGGGCAGCGTACGCGGGGCGACCCTGATGCCGAGCACGCTGCCCGCGGTCAGTACGAGGACGAGCAGGCCGAAGCCGGTCGGGCCGAAGCCCAGTGCCGCGGCGTGGAGCACCGCCACGGCGACGGCCGCGGCGACGGCCCCGGCGACCGCGGCGGTCGACAGCACCAGCAGCGGCAGCGCGCCGGTCCTGCCGTTCTCGGCGCCGGCGGGGCCCTTGGGCAGCCGCAGGCTCTCCAGCGGCGAACGCGGCCTGGCCGCCGTGCCCGAAGGGAGCTCCAGCGCGGACAGCACCGCCATGGAAGAGGAGAACAGCCCGGCGGCGACGTAGGACGACAGCGCGACCTGGTGCAGGTCGAACCAGTCGATGCCGGTCGCCAGCAGCGTGTTGATCAGCGTGATGACCACCATCGCGGCGGCGGCCAGCGGCAGCGCGACGAAGCTGGTCCGCAGGTCGAGCCGGTGCAGGGTGGCCAGGTTGTCGGGAGCGGGGCGGACCGAGGTGTTGCCCGGGGCCGGCAGCAGCACGGGCGCCGCGCCGTCCTTGGCCACCGCCCACAGGCGCTCCGCGATCCCGGCGACGAAGGCGGTGCCCAGCAGCCAGATGTGGGCGGAGTCCTGCGACCAGGTGATCCACAGCGGGGCGACGATGAACAGCCCGAGCCGTACGGCGTCGGCGCCGATCATGGTCCAGCGGCGGTCCAGCGGGCCGCCTTCCGCGGTCGCCGCGGACAGCGGGCCGAGCAGGACGGCGCCGAAGAGGAGCGTCGCCACGAGGCGGGCTGCGAACACCGCGGCCGTCGCGAGGGCGACCCCCCGGTAGCCGCCGCCGAACGCGTTCGCGGCGGCTGTCGCCTGCACCGTCAGCAAGAGCAGCACCAGCAGGCCGAGGCGGTCCGCGACGGCGCCGGTGAGCTGGGCGTTCCACAACTTCCGCAGTGCCGGGATCTTCAGCAGCGCTCCGACTGCGCGGTCCCGTGAATCCGCTGCCAAACCGCCCGAGAAGGCGGGCGTGACGTCAGCGGGCTGCGGGGGCTGCTCGGATCGCGTCATCCCAACAGCCTATCGCCCATCCCCCCGCGTCCGAGCCCCAGTACCACCCCGCCAAACCCCACCCGGGGCACCCCACGGAAGACGCCGCCACCCAGGCGCGCAAGCAACCGCCCGACAAGCCACGCACGACCGTCATGTGGCCACGAACCTCAGCCCCTCAGGGGCGCGAGAAACCGCGCGACAAGCCACGCACGACCATCCTGTGGCCACGAACCACAGCCCCTCAGGGGCGCGAGGAACTGCGCGAGCAACCACCCACCAACCGGCACCCCACCCGCGAGGTGCACCGCACCAATACCGGGCGGGCCGCCCCACGGAAGGACGCCACCACCCAGGGGCGCAAGGAACCGCGCGACAAGCCACGCACGACCACCGTCTGGCCACGAACCACAGCCCCTCAGGGGCGCGAGGAACTGCGCGAGCAACCACCCACCAACCGGCACCCCACCCGCGAGGTGCACCCCACCAGACCCACCCGGGCCGCCCCACGGAAGGACGCCACCACCCAGGGGCGCGAGGAACCGCGCGACAAGCCACGCACGACCATCCTGTGGCCACGAACCTCAACCCCTCAGGGGCGCGAGGAACTGCGCGAGCAACCACCCACCGACCGGCGGTCCGCCCGCGACAGCACGCACCCCCGCAGAGCCGGCGAAGCCCGCCCACGGGGGCACCCCGAAAGAACCGCCGGAAGCGCTATTCCGCAGAGGGTGCGGACTTCTTCGCCGCCGCCTTCTTGCCGGCGGCAGCCTTGCTCGCAGAAGCAGCCTTCTTCGCCGGCGCGGCCTTCTTGGCCGCAGCCTTCTTCGCCGGCGCAGCCCGCTTGGCCGGCGCGGCCTTCTTCTTGGCCGGCCCCTTCGCCCGCTTCTCGGCGAGGAGTTCGTAACCCCGCTCCGGGGTGATCGTCTCGACGTCGTCGTCGCGCCGGAGCGTGGCGTTGGTCTCCCCGTCGGTCACGTAGGGACCGAAGCGGCCGTCCTTGACGACGACGGGCCGCTCGCTGACCGGGTCGGTGCCGAGTTCCTTGAGCGGCGGCTTGGCGGCCGCGCGCCCGCGCTGCTTGGGCTGCGCGTAGATCGCCAGCGCCTCGTCGAGGGTGATCGTGAAGAGCTGGTCCTCGGTCTCGAGCGAGCGCGAGTCGGTGCCCTTCTTCAGATACGGCCCGTAGCGGCCGTTCTGCGCGGTGATCTCGACGCCTTCCGCGTCGGCGCCGACGACGCGCGGCAGCGACATCAGCCGGAGCGCGTCCTCCAGGGTGACCGTGTCGAGGGACATCGACTTGAAGAGCGAGGCGGTCCGCGGCTTGATCGCGTTCTTGCCGGTCTTCGGGGTGTCCTCGGGGAGGACCTCGGTGACGTAGGGGCCGTAGCGGCCGTCCTTGGCGACGATCGGGCGGCCGGTCGCCGGGTCGGTGCCCAGGTCGAAGTCGCCGCTGGGACGGGCGAAGAGCTCTTCTGCGTACTCGACGTCCAGCTCGTCGGGCGGCAGGTCCTCGGGGACGTCGGAGCGGCGGTGGTCCTCCTCGCCGCGTTCGCCCTTCTCGATGTAGGGGCCGTAGCGGCCCACCCGCAGCACGATGCCGTCGCCGACGGGGAAGGAGGAGATCTCCCTGGCGTCGATGGCGCCGAGGTCCTCGACGAGTTCCTTGAGCCCGCCGAGGTGGTCGCCGTCGCTGCCGGGCGAGGCGGCGGCCGCGCCCGGGTCGTCCGCGCCGAAGTAGAAGCGGCGCAGCCACGGCACGGACTGGGCCTCGCCGCGGGCGATGCGGTCGAGGTCGTCCTCCATGGAGGCGGTGAAGTCGTAGTCGACCAGCCAGCCGAAGTGCTTCTCCAGCAGGTTGACGACGGCGAAGGACAGGAACGTCGGGACGAGCGCGGTGCCCTTCTTGAAGACGTAGCCGCGGTCGAGGATGGTGCCCAGGATGGTGGCGTAGGTCGACGGGCGGCCGATCTCGCGCTCTTCCAGCTCCTTGACCAGCGACGCCTCGGTGTAGCGGGCGGGCGGCTTGGTGGCGTGGCCGTCGGCGGTGATCTGCTCGGCCGTGAGCGGGTCGCCCTCGGCGACCTGCGGCAGCCGGCGCTCGCGGTCGTCGAGCTCGGCGTTGGGGTCGTCCGCGCCTTCGACGTACGCCTTGAGGAAGCCGTGGAAGGTGATGATCTTGCCGGACGCGCTGAATTCGGCGTCCCTGCCGTCGGCCGAGGTGCCGCCGACCTTGACGGTGACGGACTGGCCGACCGCGTCCTTCATCTGGGAGGCGACGGTCCGCATCCAGATCAGCTCGTACAGCCGGAACTGGTCGCCGGTCAGGCCGGTCTCCGCCGGGGTGCGGAAGCGGTCGCCCGAGGGGCGGATCGCCTCGTGCGCCTCCTGCGCGTTCTTGACCTTGGTGGCGTGGACGCGGGGCTTGTCGGGAAGGTAGTCGGCGCCGTAGAGCTGGGTGACCTGGGTGCGGGCGGCGCGGATCGCGGTCTCGGACAGGGTCGTGGAGTCCGTACGCATGTAGGTGATGAAGCCGTTCTCGTACAGCTTCTGCGCGACCTGCATGGTGGCCTTGGCGCCGAATCCGAGCTTGCGCGACGCCTCCTGCTGGAGGGTCGTGGTGCGGAAGGGCGCGTAGGGCGAGCGGCGGTAGGGCTTGGACTCGACGCTGCGGACCGTGAAGCGGGTGTCGGCGAGTGCCGCGGCCAGCGCGCGGGCGGCCGCCTCGTCGAGCTGCAGGACGGTGGCGCCGCCCTTGAGCGCACCGGTGGCGGCGTCGAAGTCGCGGCCCTGGGCGACCCGGCGACCGTCGACGGAGACCAGCCGGGCGTTGAGCGTGGACGGGTCGGAGGCGTCGCCGCTGCGGCCGGTGTCGAAGACGCCGGTCAGGTCCCAGTACTCGGCGGAGCGGAAGGCGATGCGCTCGCGTTCCCGCTCGACGACGAGCCGGGTGGCCACCGACTGGACGCGGCCTGCCGAAAGCCGCGGCATGACCTTCTTCCACAGCACGGGCGAGACCTCGTAGCCGTAGAGGCGGTCGAGGATGCGGCGGGTCTCCTGGGCGTCGACGAGCCGCTGGTTCAGTTCGCGCGGATTGCGGACGGCTTCCTGGATGGCGTCCTTGGTGATCTCGTGGAAGACCATCCGGTGCACGGGGACCTTGGGCTTGAGGATTTCCTGCAAATGCCAGGCGATGGCCTCGCCCTCGCGGTCCTCATCGGTGGCGAGGAATAGTTCGTCGGAGTCCTTGAGAAGCTCCTTGAGCTTCTTGACCTGTGCCTTCTTATCGGCGTTGACGACGTAGATCGGCTGGAAGTCGCTGTCCACATTGACGCCGAGCCGCGCCCACGGCTGGCCCTTGTACTCCGCCGGCACTTCGGCGGCCCCGTTGGGGAGGTCGCGGATGTGCCCGACGCTGGCCTCGACGACGTATCCAGGGCCGAGATAGCCCTTGATCGTCTTCGCCTTGGCGGGCGACTCGACAATGACGAGTCGGCGGCCGGCCGGTGCGGTCTCGCGGGTCGGGGACAACTTCGCTCTTCTCTCCGGTTCGAAGGGGTGACGCTGCGGAGTGTGACCGTACCTCCCGGTCCTGTGTCAAACGGGAAAAGTCAACAACGCCATCCGAACGGTAACCCGACAAGCGGTCTGTCTGCCGCATGGACGGGTCATGTCAGAGTCGGCCGAGACCCGGGACACCCCCCGGCGGGTGAACCCCGGCCGGTTGCGGCGGGGGACGCGACGTGGCGGGCGCGGGCTGCGAGGATGGTCGGCAACCAGCGCGGCGCCGGCCTTTCCGCGCCGCCGGCCGCAGCGGTACAGGGGGACCGGATGACCGACCAGAATCCGTACGGGGCCGACCACTCCTACGGCACCGACCCGTACGGCACCGACCCGCAGGACGACCCGCGGGTCCAGAAGACCTCGCTGCCGTCCTACCAGCCGACCATGCCCGCGCTGCCCGGCTACGGCATCCCCCCGCAGGTCGCCCGGCCGCCGTCCCCGGCGCCCGGGCCCGGCTGGCAGCACGGCGGTGCGGCGCAGCAACAGCAGCAGTACGGTCCCGGCGCCACCCTGATGACCATCGGCGACATCGCGATCACCCAGGGCGGCATCATGACCCCTGCGGGTCTGCTGCCGCTGCGCGGCGCGGTCTGGACGGCGTCCGACATGTCGCAGACCCAGGCCAGGACGCCCCCGTACGCGATCGTGCTGGCCGTCCTTTTCTTTCCCGCCTGCCTGACCGGCCTGTTCTTCCTGCTGATCAAGGAGTACGAGACGTCCGGCTTCGCCCAGGTGACGGTCAACAGCGGTGGCAAATACCACGCCACGATGATCCCGGTGCGCCGCCCGCAGGATGTCTACGCGATCATGCAGCAGGTCAACTACGCCCGCAGCCTGAGCGCGTGACGCACCGGTGACCACTGCGGGAGCCCGTCCGGCCGGCGGCGCAGGGCCGCTGCGGCGGGCGGCCGCGCATCCGGCCGCGGCACCGCTGGGCGCACTCGCGGCGGGCCTTGCCGGGGCGGCCTTCCTCTACCGCACCGATCCGCACCAGCCGGGCCACTGGCTGCCCCGCTGCCCCTTCAACTGGGCCACGGGGCTGCTCTGCCCGGTCTGCGGCGCCACCCGGATGGCCTACGACCTGCTGCACGCGGACCCGGTGCGTGCCTTCCACGACAACGGCCTGCTGCTGCTCTGCACCCCGTTCCTGCTCGCGGTCGCCGGGCGCTGGGCGGTGGCGGGGCTGCGCGGCCGGCGTTGGCGTCCTGTGCTGGGCGCGCGGGCGTCCTACGCGGTGGGCGCGGTGCTCGTGGCGTGGGCGGTGCTGCGGAATCTGCGCTGACACCCGTGTGACGGTCAGTGCGGCGGGTTGACGCCTTCGTGCACGGGGTCGAGGAAGCCCTGCTCGACCAGCATCCGGATCGACTCGGGCGTACGGTCCCGCAGCACCACCGGGTCCTCACCGAGCAGTTGTGCGATGGCGTCCACGATCCGGCCGGCCGGCAGGGTGCCGTCGCAGACCCCCGCGAAGCCCGCGCCCACCGTGTCGACCTTGGTGGCCCTGCGCATGCCGCGGGCCGAGCGCAGCACCACGTGCTCCGGGTCCTCGGCGCCCGGCATCCCGACCTGCTCCTGCACCACCTCGTCGGCGAGCGTGAAGCGGGCTTCGAGCAGGTCGGCGTCGTCGTGGCGGCGCAGGAAGTCCTGCCGGGCGAACCACGCGGCGATGTGCGGGCCGAGCGGCTGCTCCACCGGGTGCGGCCACTCCTCCGCGGTGATCACCGGCTGCTGCGCGCCCGACTTGCGCAGGGTGATCCAGCCGAAGCCGACACCGCTGACCTTGGCACGCTCGAAGTCGTCGAGCCAGGCGTCGTAGCGGGCCGCGTACGCCGCCGGGTCCGCGCGGTGGTCACCGCCGTCGCGCAGCCACAATTCCGCGTACTGGGCGACGTCCTGCACCTCGCGCTGCACGATCCAGGCGTCGCAGCCGCGCGGCACCCAGCCGCTGACGCGCTCCCGCCAGTCCTGGCCCTCGGTGTGCTGCCAGTTGGCGAGCAGCTGGCACCAGCCTCCGTCGTTGAGGTGGTCGGCGGCCTGCTGGACCAGCGTGCGGCACAGGTCGTCGCCTCCCATGCCGCCGTCGCGGTAGGTGAAGCGGCTGTCCGGTGAGATCACGAAAGGCGGGTTGGAGACGATCAGGTCGTAGCGTTCGTCGCCGACGGGCTCGAAGAGGCTGCCCCGGCGCAGGTCGGGCTCGTGCGCCCCGGACAGGGCGAGGGTGAGCCGGGCGAAGTGCAGGGCGCGCGGATTGAGGTCGGTGGCCGTCACGCGGGTGGCGTGCCGGGCTGCGTGCAGCGCCTGGACGCCGGACCCGGTGCCGAGGTCGAGCGCGCTGCCGACCGGTTCGCGCACCGTCAGCCCGGCCAGCGTGGTGGACGCACCGCCGACGCCCAGCACCAGGTCGGCCCGGTCCACGCCGGGGGCGCTGCCGATTCCGCCGGCGCCACCGACCGCGCACCCCAGGTCGGACACGATCCACCAGTCGGCGCCGCCGTCACCCGCGTAGGGGCGTACGTCGACGGTGGCGCGCACCTCGTCGCCGTCGCGCAGCAGCCAGCCGTCCGCCGTGTGGCCGTCGAGGCCGGGAAGCGCGGCGCGGGCCCGTTCCCAGGGGACGGGGCATTGCAGGAGGAAGAGCCTGACCAGGGTCTCCAGCGGGCCGGCGCCGCGGGTGGCGCGCAGCGCGGGGACGGTCTCCGCACGGGACAGCGCGGCATAGGCGACGGCGCCGAGCAGGTCCAGGCAGCCGTCGGCCGTGAAGGCCGCGGCTCGCAGGTCGTCACGCAGGGCGCGCGCGCTGTCGGGTACGGGGAGGCGGGGCGTCTTCACACCGGCCATTGTCGCGGAAGCGCGGCCGCCCGGCGCCCGGTGCGCGTACCACCGGGCCGCCGGGATGCGCGCGGGGGCGTGCGCGGGCGCTGCGGGACAGTGCTCAGGAGCTGGCGGGGGACGCCGTGGCGGGCACGCTCTGGCAGCCCGGCTGCTTCGCGAGCGCCTTGCCCTGGTCGCCCTGGCGCAGGGCGGCCAGGGCCTTGTCGCCGTCGGCGCCGACCTGTTTGAAGGAGTCGGACACCCCGCTCAGGCCCGCGGCGAACTTGTCCTGGTCGGTGGTGTCCAGCCCGTCGATCTGCTTCTTCAGGCCCGCGTACTGGGTGGACAGGGTGGTGAGGGAGGTGACGGCCTTCTGCTGGAACTCGGTGCCATCGCTGCCGGGTGCGGCGCCCGCCTGGCTGAAGATGCCGGCCCAGGCCTTGTACGCGTCGGAGATCTGCTGGAAGGCGGCGGAGTCCGCGGCCTTGATGTCCTCCGGCTTGCCGCCGCTGTCGACCTTGGTGAGCGCGGCGTTCGCGGCGTTGATCTTCTTGGTCTGGGCCGCGGTCTGGTCGCAGACGCCCTTTGCCCAGGCGTCCAGTTCCTTGCCTGTGTCGTCACTCGAACACGCCGCCAGCGACGACAGCGCCAGCAGCGCGACCGCACCGGACAGCGCGGCCCCGAGCCTGTGGTTCAGCTTCACCGGTTGGGTCCCTTCCGTGGCCTCACGGCCCCGGAACTTACACGGGAAGGGGGTGTCGACCGCGAATCATCGGAAGAATTTGCCACCATTCGTCCGATATTCAAGCCATTCGTATCAAGCGACGGTACGCTGCCGGCCGGCAGCACGGACGGTGCCGTCCGGCGGCCGTCGAGCGGTGGGTACCCGGGCAAATCCGGGCACCCACCGCAGGGGTGACGGTGTGGCAGATGTCACACCGCGACATGTCGGGCCGGGCGTGGCGTCCGGCACCGGACCGGACGCCACGCCTGACCCCGGGTCAGGCGCCGCACGGACACACGGGGTCAGGCGCCGCACGGACACGGGGCCAGGCGCGGGCCAGGCGCCGCACGGACACGGGGCCCCAGGTGTGGCCGGGACATGGGGTCAGGCGGCCACCGTGGAGCCGCTCGAGGTGCGGTCCTGCCCCCCGTCGCCGTCCCCTTCGTCCATGTCGTCGGCGCCACCCATGGCGACACCCCGGCGCTTGGAGATGTAGACCGCCGCCACGATCACCACGATCGCGATGCCCGCCACGACGATCCGCACCGCGACGTTGGCGTCGACGCCGTAGCTGAACTTCACCACCGCGGGTGCGATCAGCAGCGCCACCAGGTTCATCACCTTGAGCAGCGGGTTGATGGCCGGGCCCGCGGTGTCCTTGAACGGGTCGCCCACGGTGTCGCCGATGACGGTCGCCGCATGCGCCTCGCTGCCCTTGCCGCCGTGGTGGCCGTCCTCGACCAGCTTCTTGGCGTTGTCCCACGCCCCGCCGGAGTTGGCCAGGAAGACCGCCATCAGGGTGCCGGCGCCGATCGCCCCGGCCAGATACGACGCCAGCGAGCCGATACCGAGGCTGAAGCCCACCGCGACCGGGGCCAGGACCGCGAGCAGGCCGGGAGTGGCCAGCTCGCGCAGGGCGTCCTTGGTGCAGATGTCCACCACCCGGCCGTATTCGGGCAGCTCGGTGCCGTCCATGATCCCCGGATGGTCGTGGAACTGCCGGCGCACCTCGTAGACCACCGCGCCCGCCGACCGGGACACCGCGCTGATCGCAAGGCCCGAGAAGAGGAAGACCACGGCCGCGCCGAACAGCAGCCCGACCAGGTTGTTGGGCTGGGAGATGTCCAGCGACAGCCAGCGGGCGTCGGAGGCCGCCGGATGCGCCGTGTCGACAGCAGTGTCGACGGCTTCCTTGAACGACCCGAAGAGCGCCGTCGCCGCCAGCACCGCCGTGGCGATGGCGATGCCCTTGGTGATGGCCTTGGTGGTGTTGCCGACCGCGTCGAGGTCGGTGAGCACCTGGGCGCCCTCGCCGTGGACGTCGCCCGACATCTCGGCGATGCCCTGGGCGTTGTCGGAGACCGGCCCGAAGGTGTCCATGGCGACGATGACGCCGACCGTGGTCAGCAGGCCGGTCCCCGCGAGCGCGACCGCGAACAGCGCCAGCCACACCGACGTACCGCCGAGCAGGAAAGCGCCGTAGACCGACAGCCCGATCAGCATGGCCGAGTAGACGGCGGACTCCAGGCCAAGCGACACACCGGACAGCACGACCGTCGCGGGGCCCGTCAGCGAGCTCTTGCCGATGTCGCGGACCGGGCGCCTCGACGTCTCGGTGAAGTAGCCGGTGAGCTGCTGGATCAGCGCGGCCAGCACGATGCCGATGGCGACCGCCACCAGGGCGAGCACCCGCGGATCACCCGGGTGCCCGCTGATGTCGGCGCCGACGCCGTCCAGATCCGCGTAGGAGGACGGCAGATAGGTGTAGACGGCCACCGCCACGCCGACCATCGAGATCACCGCGGAGATGAAGAAGCCGCGGTTGATGGCCGACATGCCGCTGCGGTCGCTGCGCCGGGGGGCGACGGCGAAGATGCCGATCATCGCGGTGAGCACGCCGATCGCCGGGATGAGGAGCGGGAAGGCCAGGCCCGAGTCGCCGAAGGCCACCTTGCCGAGGATCAGCGCCGCCACCAGCGTGACGGCGTAGGACTCGAACAGGTCCGCCGCCATGCCGGCGCAGTCCCCCACGTTGTCGCCGACATTGTCCGCGATGGTCGCGGCATTGCGCGGATCGTCCTCAGGTATGCCCTGCTCGACCTTGCCGACCAGGTCGGCGCCCACATCGGCGGCCTTGGTGAAGATGCCGCCGCCGACCCGCATGAACATCGCCAGCAGCGCCGCGCCGAAGCCGAAGCCCTCCAGCACCTTGGGCGCGTCTGCCTTGTAGATCAGCACGACGGCCGAGGCACCGAGCAGGCCGAGCCCGACGGTGAACATTCCGACGACACCGCCCGTCCTGAATGCGATCTTCATCGCCCGGTGCGAGACCTCCGTCAAATCGGCGGGTGGTTCACCGGGTTCCGGTGTCGCCGCTCTCGCCGCCGCTGCGACCCGCACATTGCTGCGCACCGCGAGCCACATTCCGACGTATCCGGTGATCGCCGAGAAAACGGCGCCGACCAGAAAGAAGATCGACCGGCCGATACGCTGCGAGGTGTCGTCCGCGGGAAGCAGCATGAGCAGGAAGAACGCCGCGACGGCGAAGACCGCCAGGGTACGGAACTGCCGTGCGAGGTAGGCGTTGGCGCCTTCCTGCACGGCAGCAGCGATCTTCTTCATGCTGTCGGAGCCTTCGTCCGACGCGAGCACTTGACGTACCAACACCGCGGCGAGCGCAAGGGCGGCCAAGGCGACCACCGCGATGATCCATACGAGCAGGCGGTTTCCGTCGGTGAGCACCGGATCCGCAGCGAGCGTGTGAGGGGTAAGTGGCCCCGCCATTCGTCCTCCTTGACGTTTGGCGCATGGGCGTGCGGCTCCTACGGCTCGACAAAGCCGCGACGCTCAGGCGAGCTGAGCAAGATGGACGGATTGTAGGGAGCCGCAGAAGATCAAAAAAGGGTGCCGGTAGGGAATTCCCACGGCAATTGCACAATCGGGCTTTGGGGGGAGAAAGATCGTCGGCCCGTGCGAGCCCTTTTCTAGACGGAGGCGGTGGGCCAGCTCATGCGGATCACTCCGCCGCCGGCACCCTCGATGACCTCGACGTCGTCCACCAGACCGCTGATCACGGCCAGGCCCATTTCACCCTCGTCGTCGGCCGCCTCGTCCGCGCCGCCGTCCGGCGACGAGCCGGAGGCGTTGCCCGGAACCTCGTCGACGACCTCGATGGAGAACTTCTTCTCGTCCTCGTTGAGCATCACCCGAACCGGCGCCTCCACGCCGTTGCTGCGGTGCAACCCGACAGCCCGGCTGCAAGCCTCGCCCACGGCGAGCCGGACCTCGTCGAGAGCCGCCTCGTCCACCCCCGCTCGGCGCGCCACGGCAGCCGCCACGAGCCGTGCTGTACGCACATGCTCCGGCTGGGCGCTGAAGAGCAGTTCTACGGTGGGCATGTCCTCCCCCTCGGTCTTTGGGCATCACAGGGGTCCGGACGGTGGCCCGTCCGGTACCCCTTCGCTCGGGCGAAGATCAGTCGGTCGCCGCGACAGCCTCGTCGACCGAGGTGTGGATCGGGAACACCTTGGTCAGACCGGTGATACGGAAAATCTTCAGGATGCGCTCCTGGTTGCACACCAGTCGCAGCGACCCCTCATGCGCGCGCACCCGCTTGAGGCCGCCGACGAGCACACCCAGTCCGGTGGAGTCGAGGAAGTCGACCCCCTCCATGTCCACGACCAGGTGGTAACTCCCGTCGTTCACGAGCTCCACAAGCTGCTCACGCAGCTTGGGCGCGGTGTACACATCAATCTCGCCGCCGACCTCGACGATCGTGCGATCGCCGACGGTTCGGGTCGACAGGGACAGGTCCACGGATCCTCCAGCACCTTGCATCGACGCGGCTCCCCCGGGGGCCTCCCCACCGAGGAGTAGGGGCCTTCCCACCGAAGGTAGGGGAAGGACCGGCAGCCGCGATGGCATTCAATCACTTCGCAGTGCGCCAGCACGACGCCTTACTGCGTTTGTCCGTCACGCCGGTGACACACTGAGTGCCGATGGCCCAGGATCAATGTCCGCAGTCGGCGCACGGCCGCCCGTCCCCCCGCACCGCTTTGGAGCGGCTTGCCGCGGGGGCAGACCGGGACGCACGCATCACCCATACGGAGCACCTGCCCCCGCGGGTCGGACGTCATGCATCCTGGCCCGAGGGCATCCGGCCGGAGGTCGTGGCGGCCGTCGCGGCGGCCGGGATCGACCGTCCGTGGGAGCACCAGGCGCGCGCGGCGGAGCACGCCACCCGCGGCGAGTCGGTGGTGGTGTCCACCGGCACCGCGTCAGGCAAATCGCTGGGCTATCTGGCTCCGGTGCTCAGCGCCCTGCTGGACGGGATCGACTCCCCGGGTGCGGGCGGGCGCGGCGCGACCGCCCTCTACCTGGCGCCCACCAAGGCCCTCGCCGCCGACCAGCGGCGGGCCGTGGCCGCTCTCGCCGCTCCGCTGGGCACCTCGGTGCGTCCCGCGGTCTACGACGGCGACACGCCCGTCGAGGAGCGCGACTGGGTCAGGCAGTACGCCACCTACGTCCTCACCAACCCGGACATGCTGCACCGCGGCATCCTGCCGGGACACGCCCGCTGGTCCTCCTTCCTGCGCCATCTGCGCTACGTCGTGATCGACGAGTGCCACACCTACCGCGGTGTCTTCGGCTCGCACGTCGCCCAGGTGCTGCGCCGGCTGCGGCGGATCTGCGCCCGCTACGGGGCGGAACCGGTCTTCCTGCTCGCCTCCGCCACCGCCGCGGATCCCGGGCGCGCCGCCGCCCGGCTCACCGGGGTGCCGGTGGCCGAGGTCACCGACGACGCGTCCCCGCGCGGCGAGCTCGCCTTCGCGCTGTGGGAGCCGCCGCTGACCCGCCTGTCCGGCGAGCACGGGGCGCCCGTCCGCCGCACCGCCACCGCCGAGTCCGCCGAGCTGCTCACCGACCTGGTCCTCCAGGGCGTCCGCACCGTCGCCTTCGTACGCTCCCGGCGCGGCGCGGAACTGGTCGCGCTGATCGCCCAGGAGCGGCTCGCCGAGATGGACCCCTCGCTCCCGGCCCGGGTCGCCGCCTACCGTGGCGGCTACCTCCCCGAGGAGCGCCGCGCCCTCGAACGCGACCTGCACTCCGGCCGGCTCCTCGGCCTCGCCTCCACCTCCGCGCTGGAACTGGGCGTGGACGTCTCGGGGCTCGACGCCGTCCTGCTGGCCGGCTACCCGGGCACCCGCGCATCGCTGTGGCAGCAGGCCGGCCGGGCCGGGCGCTCCGGGCAGGGTGCCCTCGCGATCATGGTCGGCCGCGACGACCCGCTCGACACGTATCTCGTCCACCACCCCGAGGCGATCTTCGAGCAGCCCGTCGAGTCCACCGTCCTCGACCCTGACAACCCCTACGTCCTCGCCCCGCACCTGTGCGCGGCCGCCGCCGAGCTGCCGCTCACGGACGACGACCTGGCCCTCTTCGGCCCCGAGGCGCCCGCGCTCGTCGGGCAGCTCGAGCGGCGCGGGCTGCTGCGGCGCCGGCCCGCCGGCTGGTACTGGACCCGCAGGGAGCGGGCCGCCGACCTCACCGACATCCGCGGCGAGGGCGGCAAGCCGGTCCAGGTCGTGGAGTCGGCGACCGGGCGCCTGCTGGGCACGGTGGACGCCTCCTCCGCCCACACTGCCGTCCACGACGGCGCCGTCCACCTGCACCAGGGCCGCACCTATCTGGTCGAGCACCTCGACCTGGACGACGGCGTCGCCCTGGTCACGCGCGCCGACCCGACCTACTCCACGATGGCCCGCGACACCACCGCCGTCCGGGTGCTCGCGGCCGACATCGAGGAGCCCTGGGGCGAGGCCCGCATCCACTTCGGCTCGGTCGAGGTGACCCACCAGGTGGTGTCCTACCTGCGCCGCCGGCTGGTCAGCGGCGAGGTCCTCGGCGAGACCAAGCTCGACCTCCCGCCGCGCACCCTGCGCACCCGCGCCGTCTGGTGGACGGTGACCGACGACCAGCTCGACGCCGCCGGCATTCACCCGGAGGAACTGCCCGGCGCCCTGCACGCCGCCGAGCACGCCTCCATCGGCCTCCTTCCGCTCTTCGCCACCTGCGACCGCTGGGACATCGGCGGCGTGTCCGTGCCCCTGCACGCGGACACCGGCCTCCCGACGGTCTTCGTCTACGACGGCCACCCCGGCGGCGCCGGCTTCGCGGAACGCGCCTTCCACACCGCCCGGAGCTGGCTCGCCGCCACCCGCGAGGCCATCGCCGCCTGCGAGTGCGACTTCGGCTGCCCCTCCTGCGTCCAGTCGCCCAAGTGCGGCAACGGCAACGACCCGCTGGACAAGGCCGCGGCGATCCGCCTCCTCACCTGCCTCCTCGCCTCGGCCCCCGCCGACCCGCCCCTCGCCGGGCCGCCGGCCGGGCACGGGGGCGGGGACACTCCGCCGAAGCCCTCCGCGGGCCCCGGCCGCGACGAGCCGTCCCTGGCCCCGGCCGCGGGCGTCACGGCCGGAACCGACGAGGGACCGTCCCGCTCCGGCCCTCCCGACGGCGCGGACGGCGACAGGGATCCCGGCAGGCCCGGCTCCGCCGACGGATGACGGCCCCGCCCGCGATCCCCGGGCCCGGCCGACGTCCCCCACCCCTGCCCGCGTGCCGCCCGCCCACGAGACCGGCGCGGCCCCGCGCCACACCCCGCCGACCACCCGAACAGAAACCGCCACGGCGCCGGAGCCCGCCACGGGCAACGGCTCCACCCGCAACCGCAACGCCCCTCCAGCAGCGACCTTCGCCCCCACCACAGCCGCCACCCGCGTGCCGCCCGCCCACGAGACCGGCGCGGCCCCGCGCCACACCCCGCCGACCACCCGAGCAGCAACCGCCCCGGCGCCGGAGCCCGACTCGAACGCAGGCCCCGCCCGCGACCGCACCCGGGCTCCGCCGACGTCCGCCACCACGTCGGCGATCTCACCGGTGACGGTGCAGGCGGCCAGCCGGGCGCCCTGGGCGCGGGCGACCTCGGTGGCGAGGGCGCAGGCGGTGGCACGGCCGTCCAGGGCGTGGTCGGCCGCCGCGAGAGCCGCCAGGTCGGCCGCGGCACCCGCGCGGTGCCGCAGCACGACCGCCTGGGCCAGGAAGAGGCCCGCCGCGAAGAGCGTCAGCAGCACCGCGATGATCCCCAGCGACCACACGGTGGCCGACCCCCGGTCACCACGCCGGGTCATGGCGCGTCTCCCCCGCCCGCCACCGTGTCCTCGGCGAGGGCCGCCGCCCGCGCCGTCAGGGTGACAGGGAACCGCGGCAGGGGAACGGTCACCCTGACGGTGACCATGTCCCCCGCCCGTCCCACGCTCACCCGGGCTCCGGACGGCGCGGCCTCCCGCACCACCGCGACCACGTCGGCGGCCGGTTCCGACCTGGCCGCCGCCCGCGCCCCGGCCCTGGCCGCGTCGACGCACTCCACCTGCGCCGCCGCGGCCATCACCGCCCAGATCAGCAGCCCCGCCACCACGACGAGCACGGGAATGGTGATCGCCGTCTCCGCCGTGACATAGCCCCGCTCGTCCCGCACCGCGGCCACGGGGCCGCGGCCGGGATCCGCACGGCGGTCAGAAGGGCGCATGGAGTGCCTTCTCGATCACCGCGGTGAGCGCGGACCGCACAGGCCCGCTGGTCACGATCTTGTAGAGCACGGCCGCGAAGCCGCACGCCGCAATCGTCCCGACGGCGTATTCCGCCGTGCTCATTCCGGCCTCGGCCGCCGTCCGGCAGGCGCGCATCCTGCGGTCCCACCGCCCTGGGCGGCGCCGCCCAGCCGGCCTGCGGCTGCTCACGTCCACCGGCCCCGGCCCCGGCTGCGGCTGCGGCTGCGGCTGCGGCTGCGGCCGGGACTCCCGCGCGACCGCCGCCTTTGCCGTCCTGAAGATCTTCATGTCGACTCCTCCTGCTTTGTGTTGTTTCGTGGTCGGTTCCGGGGCGCCCCCGGACCCGGTTCGGGGCGTGCTGAACCACGCCCCCGGTGTGTGATGGGTCCGCCGCTGCCGGCAGGTCAGTCGCTGCCGAGGACCGTCCCTGCCAGGCCGATCACCACGGGCACGACGCCGACCAGCAGAAAGGCCGGCAGGAAGCACAGGCCGAGCGGCGCGGTGGCCAGCACCGCGGCCCGCCTGGCCCCGGCGAGGGCGGTGCGGCCGTGCGCGGCGCGCAGGTCCGCGGCCAGCCGGGACATCTCCGCCACCGGCGCACTACCGGTGGTCGACGCCCTGGACAGGCACCGGCCGATCTCGCGTGCGGCGGGCAGGGCGCCGAAGCGCTGCCAGCACTCCGCGGGGTCACCGCCGAGCCGCAACTCGGCCTGAGCCCGTATCAGCGCGTCCCCGAGCGCCCCGTCGAGACAGCCGCCCACCGCTCCCGCCGCCTCTCCGGGGCTTGCCCCAGCGGCGAGGCAGGCGGCCATCAGGTCGGCGCACAGCGGGAGTTGTGCGGGATCGGGCTGCGACGCCGATACACGGCCGTCTGCGGCCCTCCGACGGTCGCGGAGCACCCGCAGGACCCCGGCGGCCGCCGACAGCCCCACAGGGACGCCCAGCGCCCCGCCGGCGAGCGCCCCCGCCGCGATCCCGGCAGCCGCCGCGGCGCCCCAGCGCCGTACCGGGCCGCCGACCGCCTGCCACAGCCGCTCGGGGTCGACCCGCCGCGGCCGAACCTCGCCGAGCGTCGCGCGCAGCCGCCGGACCCGCTTCCGCTGCCGGGCGTCGCCCGCTGCGACGGCCAGCGCCCCGCCGGCCGCCGCCACCGCGGCCATCACTGTCCCCAGGCTGTGGACAGTCCCGCCGCCGGCCAGCGCGGCAAGCGTCACCGCCGGCAGCGCCTGCGGCCCGCGGTCCGTCCCGCCCGGCAGCGCGGTCGGCTGCCACCCGCCCTGCCTGCCACCGCCCCGGCCGTCCCCCGCCCCCGTATCGAGTCCCCCGTCAGGTCTTTCGCCTCCGCCACGACCGCCTTCCGCGGCGCGGATGATGCGGGCCGTCCAGGCCAGCCCTGCCCATTCCAGAAGGGCGCCCGCCACCAGGCACAGCAGCCCGGCCGGGGTGTGCAGCAGGATCGCCGCCGGGTGGGCGCCGAGACCCGCGCCCAGCACGACGCCGAACAGCGGCAGCAGCGCGAGCAGCCCCGCCGTGGACCGCGGACCCGCCAACTGCGCCCGCAGGTCGTCGCGCTGATCGGCCTCGGCACGCAGCGCGGCGGCCACCCGGTCGAGCGCGGCGGCCAGGCCCGCACCGCCGTCCAACGCGACCTGCCAGCAGGCCGCCACCGCGGCCAGTCCCCGCGTGCCGTCCGACAGCCGGGCGGCCGCCCGCAACGCCTGGGGGACGTCACCGCCGAATCTGGCCGCGGAGAGCAGCAGCCGGGCGGCGCCTGACAATTCCGGCACGGCCGCCCAGCCGGCCGCATCGATCGTGTCGCCGAGCGCCGCGTGCGGCGGGCGCCCCGCCCGCAGGTCCCCGGCCAGTGCGCCGCACAGCGCGCCGACCGCGGTCGCGCCGCGCTCCGCCGCCGCCCGCTCGGCCCGCCGCCGCAACGCACGGCCCGTCAGCGGGACCGCTGCCGCTCCGGCCAGCAGCGGCAGCACGGACCGGGTCGACACCGCGAGCACCACCCCGACCGGGGCGCACAGCGCCTCCACCCGGGCCCAACGGCCCGCCCGTGCCGCCCATCCGCGCCCAGGAGCGCTGCCTCCCCTCCGCACGGCATACCGCTCAAGGCGGCGCCGCAGACCTGCGGCCGCCTCCCGCATCCGCTCCCCGGGCAGCCCACCGGAACCTCCCGCCGGCTGCTCCCGCTTCCGGCCGCCCCACCGGGTCCCGTCGAGCGTCCTGCGTGCCCGCCGCCGCGGCCCGCCGCCTTCCAGCGCCGTCCACAGGAGTACGCCCGCGCACATCACAGCGGCCCACACCACCGCCATCGGATCAGTCGCGCTCATGCCACACCCCCGCAACCGCTGCGGCGGTTCCCCGGCGACCTGCCCCCGGCGCACGGCGCCCCTGGCCGGTGCGGCTCGCCGGCGCAGAACAACCTGCCGCGTTCATGCCGCACCCCTGGAACACAGCTCCGTCAGCCGTGCCCAGCCCGGACCGCGTTCGACCACTCCGTGACCGTCGCGCAACATGGCGGGGACGGTGCCGACCAGGCCGTCGGGCCCGCGGCGCAGCACATGGATCTCGGCGACCCGGCGCAGCCCGGCGGGGTCACGGACCAGGTGGACGACGAGCGAGAGTGCCGCCGCCAGCTGGCTGTGCAGTGCCGCCCGGTCGAGTCCCGCGGTCGAGCCGAGCGCTTCCAGCCGGGCCGGGACGTCCGCCGCCGCGTTGGCGTGAACGGTGCCGCAGCCTCCTTCATGGCCGGTGTTCAGGGCGCTCAGAAGATCCGTCACCTCCGGTCCGCGCACCTCTCCCACCACAAGCCGGTCGGGCCGCATCCGCAGGGCCTGGCGGACCAGGTCCCGCAAGGTGACCTCGCCCGCCCCCTCCTGGTTGGCAGGCCTGGTCTCCAGCCGGACGACATGCGGATGGTCGGGCCGCAGTTCAGCGGAGTCCTCGGCCAGCACGATGCGCGCGCCGGGGTCGACCAGGCCGAGCAGGCAGCTCAGCAGCGTCGTCTTGCCGGAGCCGGTGCCGCCGCTGATCATGAACGACAGCCGCGCGTCCATCACGGTCCGCAGCAGCGAGGCCGTCCCGGAATCCAGGGTGCCCGCGCCGACGAGTTCGCCGAGGGTGAAGGCGCGCGAGCGCACCACCCGCAGCGACAGGCACGGCGATCCGACCACGACCGGCGGCAGCACCGCGTGCAGCCTGGTGCCGTCGGGCAGCCGCGCGTCCACCCATGGGCGTGCGTCGTCCAGCCGCCGCCCCGCGCTGGTGGCCAGCCGCTGGGCGAGCCTGCGGACCGCGGCGGTGTCGGTGAAGCGGACGGTGCCGCGCTCGAGACCCCTGCCGCGGTCGATCCACACCTCGTCCGGTCCGTTGACCAGGATGTCGGTCACCCGCGGGTCGGCGAGCAGCGGCTCCAGCGGTCCCGCTCCCACGAGTTCCGATCTCAGGGCCCCGACCACGTCGAGGACTTCGGTGTCCCCGAGCAGTCGGCCCTGGGCGCGCAGCGCGGCCGCGACCCGGGCGGGTGTCGCCTCGCCGCCGTGCTCGGCCAACCGGAGCCGCACGGCATCGAGCAGTTCGGCGCTCATACCGGCACGCTCCCGCCGCCTGCCAGGGCCTGCGTGAGGAAGGCGGTGCAGAAGCGGGCGAGCGGTCCGCGCCCGGACGAGCCCGGCGGTCCGCCGCGGGTGACCGCGTCGACAGCCCTGCCCTCCAGAGGCAGTTCGCCTGCCAGCGGGAGTCCGACGAGCCGGGCGGTCTCCTGGTCGTCGAGGCCGGAGTCGAAGGGGCCGCGGGCCACCACCCGCAGGTCCTTGAGGACCATGCTGACGGCCGCCGCGACCCGGGTGGCGGCCGCGACCGCCCGCAACTCGGCGGGCACGACCAGCAGTCCGACGTCGATCTGCGCCAGTGTCTCGGCGACCGCCTCGTCGACCCGGCGCGGCAGGTCGACCACCACCACCCCGCCGCGCCGCCGGGCGGCGCCGAGCACGGACCGCATGGCCTGTGCGGGGATGAGCACCGAGTCCCCGCGATCCCAGCTGAGCACGCTCAGCGATTCGAGTCGCGGCAGGGACTCCTCGAGCGCTCCGCTGTTGACCCGGCCGCGGGAGTCGGCGAGGTCGGGCCAGCGCAGGCCGCCGGTCCTCTCCGCCCCGACCAGGATGTCGAGGCCGCCGCCGAGCGGATCGCCGTCGATCAGCATGGTGCGGCGGCCGGCCCGCGCCGCGGTGACGGCGAGAGCGCAGGCCAGTGTGCTGGCACCGGCGCCGCCGCGGCCGCCCACCACTCCGACGGTCAAGGCGGGTCGGCCCACGCCTTCCGCGATGTCGGCGATCCGGTCGACCAGCCAGTTCTCCGCGTCGGGCAGCAGCAGGACGTGGTCCGCCCCGATGTCGAGCGCTCTGCGCCATACCTCGGAGTCGTCCAAGTCCCGCCCGATGAGCAGGACTCCCTTGCGCCGAGCGCTGCCGCGGACCTGGCCGGTCGCCTCCGCGCCCACCAGGACCAGCGGCGCGCTGTCCCAACTCGACGCGCGTGGAGGGGCCGAGAAGACCACTTCCGGTTCCGAACCGGCGGCAGCGCACAGCCGCAGCAAGTCGTCGAGGAGCCTTTCGTCCTCCGTGACAATCAGCGGTCCCGGCGGGTGTTCGCCCGTCACCTGCAGTGGCTCGGGCTTCATGGATCCGAACATTTCTCTGTCCCCCGTCGCTTGTGATGCGAGCACGGCGTGCATCGCTGAGATCAGCTTGGGGTGAGAAGCGGGAATTGGGATGATCTTGGTCGGAATCTGTGGACAACTCGCCGATTGTGGATAACTGGGCACCCACACGAGTGACTTCACATCGACCGGGCAACGATTACTGACCGTCACACGTCGTATCGGTCAGAGCCAGGACGCAGGGGAAGGGGACCGGCATGTACGAGCACGGCGCAGGACCCGGCCGAAGGCGGCAGAACGGGTCCGGACATGCGACGACCCCCGCCGGGGGGGAGAGCGGGGGTCGTCCCCACGGTCCGACTCGGGGGGGGAGGAGCCAGACCGGGTTAGCACGGTCGCGAACGATCCGTGACTTCCATGGTGTACCCGATGGCCTTCCAGAGCAAACCCACGCGCCTGACCTTAGGCCGAATGGTGGTTGCCTATGCTCATCCTGTGGAAAACCACCTGCCACCGCGTACCGCGGCGTTCTTCGATCTCGACAAGACCGTGATCGCCAAGTCCAGCACGCTCGCCTTCGGGCGATCCTTCTACCAGGGCGGTCTCATCAACAGGCGCGCGGTATTGCGCACCGCATATGCCCAGTTCGTGTACTTGGTCGGCGGCGCAGATCACGACCAGATGGAAGGCATGCGCAAATACCTGTCCGAGCTGTGCCGTGGCTGGAATGTCCAGCAGGTGCGGGAGATCGTCGCCGAGACCCTGCATGACCTGATCGACCCGATCATCTACGACGAGGCCGCCTCGCTCATCGAGGAGCACCACGCCGCCGGCCGTGACGTCGTCATCGTCAGCGCGTCCGGCTCCGAGGTGGTCGAGCCCATCGGCGAGATGCTCGGCGCCGACCATGTGGTGGCCACCCGGATGGTCGTGAAGGACGGCGCGTACAACGGCGAGATCGAGCACTACGTGTACGGCCCCGCGAAGGCCGAGGCGATCGAGGAGCTCGCCCGCTCGGAGGGCTATGACCTGGAGCGGTCCTTCGCCTACAGCGATTCGGTGACCGACATCCCCATGCTGGAGTCGGTCGGCCACCCCTACGCCGTCAACCCGGACCGCGCCCTGCGCCGGGAGGCCGCCGCGCGCGAGTGGCCGGTGCTCACTTTCAGCCGCCCGGTGCGGCTCAACCAGCGCATCCCGTCGCTTTCGATGCCGCCGGGGACGGTGCTGGCCGCCGCCGCGGTGGGAGCCGCCGCGGCCACGGCGGGACTGGTCTGGCTGGCGGCACGCCGACGCCGGCCGCTCCTTATGTCATGATTCGACCGGAAAGCAATTAAGCGCGACCGGGGGTTCCGCTACCGGCCGGTCGGCGGTAGAAAGGACTTAGGCCCGCGAGACCACGGACTTCCGAGAGGAAGACCGCAGTTCAGAGCAGTCGGCCCCACGGACCGCGCACGAAAGCCGAGCACCCACGCGTAGCCGACCCGCCAACCGGGCCAGCCGCACCAGGTGACGGGCGAAGTCCCCGACCTGATGGGCAGAGAACCGAGCACGCACTGGTAACTCGGCGGACGTGCCGGCGGCGGCACCTCCTAGGTGCCGCCGCAATACTTTTCGGCCAAGCCGCCCCGCATCCCTCGACCACCGGGGTGAACCGCCAGGGAACCGCTCCCGGCCATACGGGAGTGCTCAGGCGGCGCCGCGCTGCAAGGCCTCGCAGACCGCCACGCTCTCGCGTACTCCCAGCTCCAGCGCCCGGCCGCAGTGACCGATCCATTCCGCCATGCCCTCGGGGGTGCCCGAGGCGTAGCCCTCGAGGGCCTTGAGGTAGTCGGCTCTGCCCAATTCCGCGTAGCCGACCTCGGCAGGGCAGATGGACTTCGGGTCCAAGCCGCTGCCGATCAGCACGATCCGCTCCGCGGCGCGCGCGACCGGGCCGTTGAAGGAGCCGAAGGGGCGCAGGCACAGCAGTTCGCCGTGCACCACAGCCGCCACCACCAGCGCGGGCGCCGCGGTGCCCGCCAGCAGCAGCGCGGTGAGCCCGTCGAGGCGGGCGCCGACCTCGGGGGGCTCGGGCAGGTCGATCTCCGCGACCGGGATGAGCGGCTCGTCCACAGGTTCACCGGGAAGCCTGGGCCGCCCGACCGTCGCTTCAGGCGCCGCCCCGCTCGCGGCCACCAGGTGCAGCCTGGCCAGCGCCTGCATCGGCGAGCGGCGCCACACGTCGAGCAGCTGACCGGCTTCCGCGGTCAGCCGCAGCGCCGCGCCGACCGTCCTGGCCTGGTCGTCTGCTGAGAAGTCGCTGCGCCTGCGTACCTCTTCGAGGGACCAGTCGGCACCGGCCAGCGCGGCCGACCCGCGGGCCCCGCGCAGCGCCGCCTCGGAGGTGACCTCCTCCGACCGGCGGCGCATCACCCGGTGTCCGTAGAGCTTGTCCACAGCCTGCCGGACCGTGTCGACCGCCTCGGGCACGCCGGGCAGCGTGCCGAGTACGACCATCGGGTCGGTGGACAGCCCCTGGGCGGCGGACGGATCAGCGTTCGTAGCCATGCCCACGACCCTACGCACCGCGCGAGAGGGCAATCGACCACGATCGAGTGGCCTTCCCCACTCCGACCACGCCTTCTCCGTGACCGCCCGACTACTCTTGGCGAACATGAAGATCGCTTTCGTCGGAAAGGGCGGCAGCGGCAAGACCACGCTGTCCTCGCTGTTCATCCGCCATCTCGCCGCGGCACACGTCCCGGTCGTCGCCATCGACGCGGACATCAACCAGCATCTCGGCCCGGCGCTCGGCCTCGCCGAGGACGAGGCCGCCGCCCTGCCCGCCCTCGGCGCCCACCTGCCGGAGATCAAGGAGCATCTGCGCGGCGCCAACCCGCGGATCGCCTCGGCCGAGATGATGATCAAGACCACCCCGCCCGGCACCGGGTCCCGCCTGGTGCGGCTCACCGGTGAGGACAATCCCGTCCACGCCGCGTGCGCCCGTCAGGTGGCGCTCGACGACGGCTCGGTGCGGCTGATGGTGACAGGCCCCTTCGAGGAGTCCGACCTCGGTGTCGCCTGCTACCACTCCAAGGTCGGTGCGGTCGAGCTGTATCTGAACCACCTCGTCGACGGCCGGGACGACTATCTGGTCGTCGACATGACCGCGGGCAGCGACTCCTTCGCCTCCGGCATGTTCACCCGCTTCGACCTGACCTTCCTGGTGGCGGAGCCGACCCGCAAGGGCGTCGCCGTCTACCGGCAGTATCGGGATTACGCCCGCGACTACGGTGTCGCGCTCGCCGTGATCGGCAACAAGGTGCAGGGCGAGGACGATCTCGCCTTCCTGCGCGCGGAGGTCGGTGACGACCTGCTGGTCACCGTCGGGCACTCCGACTGGGTGCGCGCGATGGAGAAGGGCCGCCCGCCGCGCTTCGCCCTGCTGGAAGAAGCGAACCAGCGCGCCCTGCGGACCATGCACGAGCGGGCCGACGCCGCGTACGAGCACCGCGACTGGGCGCGCTACACACAGCAGATGGCGCACTTCCACCGCAAGAACGCCGAAGGCTGGGGGAACGCGAAGACCGGCGCCGACCTGGCCGCCCAGATCGACCCCGGTTTCGTCCTGGACGAGAGCGCGCTCGGCGCCCCCGCGGTGGCGGCCGGCAGCAGGCCCGCGGTCAGTCCCCAGCCGGCCTGACCGGCTCGGCCGGCGCACCGGGAGCCGCCGGCGCGCCGGGAAGGGCCGGTGAACCCGGCACCGAAGAAGCGGCGGGAGCAGCGGGAGCGGCAGGCGGTGCTTGGAGCAGCGCCTTCCAACCGCCCTTCGGCGCCTGTCCCACATCGAGCCCGCGCAGCCGGTCGAGCACCTTGGGGTCCTGCAGGTCCAGCCAGTCGGCGAGTTGCTTGAAGGACACGCAGCGCACCTCCTGCTGCCCGCACACCTCTCTCATGGTGTCCTCGACGGCGTTCATGTAGGCGCCGCCGTTCCACGACTCGAGGTGATTCCCGATGACGAGCGGCGCCCGGTTGCCGCGGTAGGCCCGGTCGAAGCCCGCGATCAGGCCGTCGTGCATCTGCCGCCCCCAGGCCGCGTACTGCTCACGGTCCGCGGCGCCGGCCGCGCCGGTGGCCGGTGTGCCCGACTGGACCGAGAGGAAGCCGCCGTCCGTCGACAGGGTCTCGACGTTCCGCCCTGGAACCGGGACCTCCTGCAACGGGAAGTGCCACAGCCCGTCCGTCTTCGCCGGCCACACCTGAGGCTGGCCCGAGGGGTCGGCGGTGTAGCGGAATCCGGCCGCCTTCGCCGCGGCCGGCAGCCCTGCCGGGTCGGTACGGCAGGGGGCGCGCCCGCCGACGACCCCCTTCACGTAGTCGAAAGGCAGCGGGTCGAGGGCGGTGAGGCCGGTGTTGGTCTTCCAGTGCTGGGTGAAGTCCTGCGCCTGCCGGATCTCACCGGCCCACTCCGCCGCGGTCCAGGCCCCTGGACCGCTCTGCGCCGCGTCCTCGACACCCCCGGTGCCCGCCGTCGCCGCAGCGGCGAGCTGGTCGGCTGCGTCGCCGTCCTGCCCGCAGAAGTGGCCGTTGAAATACGTGCCGATCTCGCTGCCGTCCGCCCAGGCGAGTCGCAGTTCGTGCAGGGTGTCGGCGATGGTCGCCCGGTCCGTGAGGCCGGTGTCGGAGGTGCCGCGCGGGTGGCGCGGCGGCGCGTAGAGGTCCTTGTGGTCGGCGGGCAGCAGGCTGACACCGCTGAGGAAGTACGTCATCGCCGCGTCGTTGCGCTCGCCGAAACCGCGGACGTAGGACAGCAGCCGCCGGGCGTCCTCGACGGCGCCGTCCCAGGAGAAGACCACGAACTGCGGCGGCTTCTCGCCGGCGCGCAGCCGGTGGAAGTCCGGCTGGCCGGGCTGCGGCCCGGTGTCGGCGGTGGAGCCGTCACCGATCGACCGCAGCACACGGGGTGCCTGGGGGGCGGCCTCGACGCCGGGGCCGCCGGGGCCGTCCGAGCCCTGGCGGACGTCGACGCCCGACGAGCAGGCGGTGGCGCCCAGGGCCAGCATCGCGGCGGCGACGCCCGCGGCGAGGAAGGTCGGCGTCTTGCGCACGGAGTGCATCGGTACCTCGCATCGCAGGGGGTCGGCGCGTGTGACCACAGGCTGAACCCAAGCTGACACGGTCACCCGGCGTGGCCGAATCGACCGGCCCGTTCATCGGCTGAATCACTCGATAGCAGTAAATAAGGCACGGATCCGACCTCTGGACATCACTCTCCGCATTCAATCCATTACTCTTCATTTACCGGCTCTTGAGCGTAGCGAGTGATGACACTGCGCTACCGAGTCCCGCCGCCCACCGAAGGAGACGGGAAAATGAGACTCCGCAGCACCCCCCATCGATCCGATCTGTCCGCTTCGATCACGGTCTTCCTGATCGCTGTCCCCCTCTCGCTCGGCATCGCGCTGGCGACCGGCGCCCCCCTGCAGTCCGGCCTGGTCGCCGCGGCCGTCGGCGGCATCGTCGCCGGCATGCTGGGCGGCGCACCGCTCCAGGTCAGCGGCGGCGCCACCAGCCTTGTCGTGGTCACCGCCGACCTCGTCCAGCGGTACGGCTGGCGGGCCACCTGCGCCATCACCGTGCTCGCCGGGCTCGTGCAGCTGCTGCTCGGCGTGCTGCGGGTGGCCAGGGCCACGCTCGCGGTCAGCCCCGCCATCGTGCACGGCATGCTGGCCGGTATCGGTACGGTCATCGCCGTCGGCCAGCTGCATGTCGTGCTCGGGGGCAGCCCGCAGAATTCGACGCTCGACAACATCGCAGCGCTGCCCGGCCAGCTGATCGCCAGTCACCCCACGACCCCGATCATCGGCGCGCTCACGGTGATCGTGCTGCTGGGCTGGCCCCGGCTCAGAGGCCGTACGGGCGAGGCGCTGCGGAGGATCCCGGCACCGCTGGCCGCGGTGGCACTGGCGACACTGGCCGCCGCCGGACTGTCGGTGCCCCGGGTCGAGTTGCCCTCCTGGCGGACACCCGCGCTGCCCGCGCTGCCGGAAGGCCCGGTCCTGGGCGTGGCCGCGGTGGTCCTCACGGTGACCCTGGTGGCGAGCATGGAGTCACTGCTCTCCGCGGTCGCGGTGGACTCCCTGCAGGCCAAGCGGAAGGCCGGCGCGCAGTCCGCGCCGACGAACCTGGACCGCGAGCTGCTGGGCCAGGGCGCGTCCAACGTGCTGTCAGGCCTGTTCGGCGGCCTGCCGATCGCCGGCGGCGCGATGCGCGGCTCGGCCAACGTCGAGGCCGGCGCGCGGACCCGGTGGGCGACCGTGATGCACGGGGCGTGGGTGCTGCTGTGTGCGGGGCTGGCGGGAAGCGCCCTCGAAGCGATCCCGCTCGCCGCACTGGCCGCGCTGGTGATGCTGGTCGGAGTGCGCATGGTGAGCTTCGCCCACATCCGCCACATCCAGCGGCACCGCGAATTCCCCGTGTACGCGGCCACGCTGGGCACGGTGGTGGTCTTCGGGGTGCTGCAAGGCGTGGTCGCCGGCGGCGTGGTCGCGGTCTTCCTGGCACTGCGCCGGCTCACCCGCACCCGGGTCACCGTGACCGAGGAGCCGCAAGGCCACCGGGTGCGGGTGACCGGGCAGCTGACCTTCCTTGCGGTGCCTCGGCTGACCAGGGCGTTCGCGCAGGTGCCGGATGGTGCCGATGCCGTGGTCGAGTTGGACGGGTCGTTCATGGACCACGCGGCGTACGAGGCGCTGCAGGGCTGGTGCGCGCGGCACAGGTCGCGCGGCGGCCGCGCGGTGTTCGGCGACGGCACGGGGCGGGCGGTCATCGAGCCGCTCGGCGCCCACGCCTGCCGCCCGTGGACGCCGTGGCGCAACCACCACTGCACGCGGTCGGAGACCGTGCCGGCCACCAGCGGCGGCCAGTTGCTCGGCGGCGTGAGCGCCTTCCAGCGCAACACGGCACCGCTGGTCCGCGAGGAGCTGGCCAGGCTGGCGCGTGAGGGACAGCGGCCGGGGCAGCTGTTCATCACCTGCGCGGACTCCCGGCTGGTCACGAGCATGATCACCTCCAGCGGCCCGGGTGACCTGTTCACGGTTCGCAACATCGGGAATCTGATGCCGCCGCCGGGGTCCGACGCGTCCTGCGACTCGGTGGCCGCCGCCGTCGAGTACGCGGTGGACGTCCTGGGGGTCTCCAGCATCACGGTGTGCGGGCACTCGGGGTGCGGTGCGATGCAGGCACTGCTCGGCTCCGACCACGAGCCGGGCGCGCAGACACCGCTGGCACGCTGGCTGCGGCACGGCAGGCCCAGCCTTGCCCGGATGTCCAGGATCAGCCGGCTGGGGCGCGGCGAGGTGGCGCTCGCCGACCGGCCGGTGGCCGACGACCACGAGAGGCTGAGCCTGGTCAACGTGATGCAGCAACTGGAGCATCTGATGGCACACCCGTGCGTGGCCCGCCGGGTCTCGGAGGGCGCACTGCAACTGCACGGCATGTACTTCCACGTCGGTGAGGCGCAGGCGTACATCCTCGACCCGGCGACCAACGTCTTCGCCGCGGTGGAGCCCGAGGCCGGACAGCAGGTGATGCCGGTGGCGGACGCCGGCCCGGAGCCCGAGGCCCACGGCCTGGCCACAAAGGTCTAAACCATTTTTGGGGTCAGCCCTTGTCATGGTGCGCCGGGACTGATGAGGTAGTGCTGGGACATCTGGGACACCCTGACAAGGAGCTGGCGTGAGCAGCAACGAGAGCCTGGCCAACCTGCTGAAGGAGGAGCGGCGGTTCGAGCCTCCGGCAGGGCTGGCCGCCGCGGCCAATGTCACCGCGGCGGCGTACGAGCAGGCCGCGGCCGACCGGCTGGGCTTCTGGGCCGAGCAGGCCCGGCGGCTGACCTGGGCGACCGAGCCGACCCAGACGCTGGACTGGTCGAACCCGCCGTTCGCGAAGTGGTTCGCCGACGGCGAGCTGAACGTCGCGTACAACTGCGTCGACCGCCACGTCGAGGCCGGCCACGGCGACCGTATCGCCCTGCACTTCGAAGGCGAGCCCGGAGACACGCGGGCGATAAGCTACGCCGAGCTCAAGGACGAGGTCTGCCGCGCGGCCAACGCGCTGACCGAACTCGGTGTCGGCAAGGGCGACCGGGTCGCGGTCTACCTGCCGATGATCCCCGAAGCGGTCGTCGCGATGCTCGCCTGCGCCCGTATCGGCGCCGCCCACTCGGTGGTCTTCGGCGGCTTCTCCGCCGACGCCGTCGCCTCCCGCATCGACGACGCCGACGCGAAACTCGTCATCACCGCCGACGGCGGCTACCGCCGCGGCAAGCCCTCCGCGCTCAAGCCCGCGATCGACGACGCGGTCGCCCGCACCCCGCAGGTCGAACACGTCCTGGTCGTACGCCGCACGGGTCAGGACGTGGCATGGACCCAGGGCCGCGACGTGTGGTGGCACGAGATCACCGAGCGCCAGAGCGCCGAGCACACCGCGCAGCCCTTCGACGCCGAGCACCCGCTGTTCATCCTCTACACCTCGGGCACCACCGGGAAGCCCAAGGGCATCCTGCACACCTCCGGCGGCTACCTGACGCAGACCAGCTACACCCACCACGCGGTGTTCGACCTCAAGCCCGAGTCGGACGTCTACTGGTGCACCGCCGACATCGGCTGGGTCACCGGCCACTCCTACATCGTCTACGGGCCGCTGGCCAACGGCGCCACCCAGGTCATCTACGAGGGCACCCCCGACACCCCCCACCAGGGCAGGTTCTGGGAGATCGTCCAGAAGTACGGCGTCACGATCCTCTACACCGCGCCCACCGCGATCCGCACGTTCATGAAGTGGGGCGACGACATCCCCGCGAAGTTCGACCTGTCCAGCCTGCGGGTGCTGGGCAGTGTCGGCGAGCCGATCAACCCCGAGGCGTGGATCTGGTATCGCGAGCACATCGGCGCGGGCAGCACCCCGGTGGTGGACACCTGGTGGCAGACCGAGACCGGCGCCATGATGATCAGCCCGCTGCCCGGCGTCACCGCGACCAAGCCCGGCTCCGCGCAGACCCCGCTGCCCGGCATCGCCGCCACCGTCGTCGACGACGAGGCCAACGAAGTCCCCGACGGCTCCGGCGGCTACCTCGTCCTGACCGAGCCCTGGCCCTCGATGCTCCGCACCATCTGGGGCGACGACCAGCGCTACATCGACACCTACTGGTCCCGCTTCCCGGGCCGCTACTTCGCCGGCGACGGCGCCAAGAAGGACGACGACGGCGACATCTGGCTCCTCGGCCGCGTCGACGACGTCATGCTCGTCTCCGGCCACAACATCTCCACCACCGAGGTGGAATCCGCACTGGTCTCCCACCCCAAGGTCGCCGAGTCCGCCGTCGTCGGCGCCACCGACGCCACCACGGGACAGGCCATCGTCGCCTTCGTCATCCTGCGCGGCACCGCCCAGGACAGCGCCGACCTGGTGGCGACCCTGCGCGACCACGTCGCCAAAACCCTCGGCCCGATCGCCAAGCCCAAGCGCATCCTCATCGTCTCGGAGCTCCCCAAGACCCGCTCCGGCAAGATCATGCGCCGCCTGCTCCGCGACGTCGCGGAAAACCGCGAACTCGGCGACGTCACCACCCTCACCGACTCCTCCGTGATGGACCTCATCCAAACCCGCCTGCCGAGCGCGGCCAGCGAGGACTGACCTGCCGGCACGACCCGTAGGCACCACGGGAGGTGCCCCGCCACCCGGCGGGGTACCTCTCGTCCGTCGAGGCTCCCGAAACCGTCCGGGCCCGTCGCCCCGCCGGGCCCTCTCCCCGCCGCTCTCGTCCATACGGGTGCGCGTCCTTCCGGGCCGAAACCCACCCTTTCGGGTTAAGCTGACGACACGTCGCGACAGGATCGCGACAAGACTTATGGGCGCGCCGGGAAGTCTGGTCGGCACACAGGACACCTGTGTCCACAGCCGGTCCACGACTCCCCAGGAGGTCGCCCCCGTGTCCGAGACGAGGCGCCGCCGCACCGCCGTCCTACTGGGCCGGCTGTCCCTCCCCGAGCGGAATTACGTCGCCGACGCCCTGCGCACCGAGACGGTTGGCGGCGTACTGCTCCTGCTGGCGGCCGTGGCGTCCCTCATCTGGGCGAACACGCTGCACCACAGCTACGAGGCGGCCAGCGACTTCCACTTCGGCCCGTCCGTGCTCGGCCTGCACCTGTCCCTTGCACACTGGGCCGCGGACGGCCTGCTCGCCGTCTTCTTCTTCGTCGCGGGCGTCGAACTCAAACGCGAGCTGGTCGCGGGTGAGCTGCGCACCCCGTCCGCCGCGGCGCTCCCGGTCATCGCCGCGCTCTGCGGAATGGCGGTGCCCGCCCTGGTCTACACGCTGGTGAACGGCGCGAGCGGCGGCTCGCTCAGGGGCTGGGCCGTCCCCACGGCCACCGACATCGCCTTCGCCCTTGCGGTGCTCGCCGTCATCGGCACCGCCCTGCCCGCCGCCCTGCGCGCGTTCCTGCTCACCCTGGCCGTCGTCGACGACCTCTTCGCGATCCTGATCATCGCGGTCTTCTTCACCTCGACCATCGACTTCGTGGCCCTGATCGGCGCCGCCGCCTGCCTGGTGCTCTTCTGGTTGCTGCTCCGTGCGGGGGTACACGGGTGGTATGTCTACGTCCCCCTCGCCCTGGTCACCTGGGCGCTGATGCTCAACAGCGGTGTGCATGCCACCATCGCCGGCGTGGCCATGGGGCTGATGCTGCGCTGCACCACCCGTGCGGGTGAGCGCCAGTCGCCGGGCGAGCGCATCGAGCACCTGGTGCGTCCGCTGTCAGCCGGTCTGGCCGTGCCGCTGTTCGCGCTGTTCAGCGCGGGTGTGACGGTGTCGGGGCACGCGCTGGGGGACGTCTTCGGCAAGCCCGAGACGCTGGGGGTCGTCGCCGGTCTCGTCGTCGGCAAGACCGTCGGCGTCTTCGGCGGCACCTGGTTCGCGGCCCGCTTCACCCGCGCCGAGCTCAACCCGGACCTGAAGTGGCCCGACGTCTTCGCCGTCTCCACCCTGGCCGGCATCGGCTTCACCGTCTCCCTGCTGATCGGCGAACTCGCCTTCGACGACGACCCGCTGCTCACCGACGAGGTCAAGGCCGCCGTCCTGGTCGGCTCCGTCATCGCCGCGGTGCTGGCCGCGACCCTGCTCAAGCTGCGCAACAACACCTACCGCCGGCTGTACGACAACGAGGAGCGCGACGAGGACGGGGACGGCATCCCCGACATCTACGAGGAGGACGAGCCCGCCTACCACCTGCGGATGGCCGAGATCCTGGAACGCAAGGCCGCGGAACACCGCAGGCTCGCCCAACTGGCCCGCCGCAACGGCGGACCTGACAACATCTGAGGCATGATCGGTTCAGCGAGCGGTCGGAGCTCCGGCGTCAGGCCGGGTCCCGCACCGCCCCCGCAGAGGACGACGGAATCACGGAGGACGCGATGAGCGCAGCCCACAACGGTGACAGTCGCAGCATCGGGCAGCTGTTCGCCGCCGCCACGGCGGAGATGAGCGCCCTGGTGCACGACGAGATCGCCCTCGCCAAGGCGGAGCTGCGGCAGGACGCCAAGCGGGCGGCTTTCGGCAGCGGCGCGATCGTCGGCGCACTGGCCCTGGCGGTCTTTGCCGTGCCGATGCTCAGCTTCGCCGCCGCCTACGGCATCCAGGCGCTCGGGCTGACCCTGGGGTGGTCGTTCCTGATCGTGGGCGGCGCGTACATCGTCATCGCTCTGCTGCTCGCCGCGTTCGCCTACGGGCGGTTCAAGAAGGTGAAGAAGCCGGAGCGTTCGATCGCGTCGGCCAAGGAGACCGCGGCGGTGCTCCAGAAGGCCAAGCCGCACCCGCGCGAGTTGCCCGACAGCACGGTGCACGCGCTGCGCAGTGGAGCCACGGAGTCCTCGCACGCCCTGCCCTCCGCCACCGCAGCCCCGGTGGACGCCAAGATGTGACACGCTCTGGTGCATGACTCTCGCCGACGGATCGGGAAACCCGTGGAAGAACGGCGGGTCGAGCGCGTCGGTGGCCCGCCCCGACGGCCCCTGGACCCACCGTGACGTGGCGGCCAACGGCGCCCGTTTCCACATCGCCGAGGTCGGCGACGGACCGCTGGTGCTGTTCCTGCACGGCTTCCCGCAGTTCTGGTGGACCTGGCGGCACCAGCTCACCGCGCTGGCCGACGCCGGTTTCCGTGCGGTGGCGATGGACCTGCGCGGTGTCGGCGGCAGCGACCGCACGCCGCGAGGCTACGACGCGGGCAATCTCGCCCTCGACGTGACCGGGGTGATCCGCTCCCTCGGTGAGCCCGACGCCGCGCTCGTCGGCCACGACCTGGGCGGATATCTGGCGTGGACGGCCGCCGCGATGCGGCCCAAACTGGTCCGCAGGCTCGCGGTCTGCTCGATGCCGCACCCGCGCCGCTGGCGCAGCGCGATGCTGACCGATCTGCGGCAGAGCCGCTCGGGGGCCTACATCTGGGGCTTCCAGCGGCCGTGGCTGCCGGAACGCCAGCTGGTGGCGGACGACGCGGCGCTGGTGGGGAAGCTGATCCAGGACTGGTCCGGGCCCTCGCTGCCTGACGAGGAGGCGATCGACGTCTACCGGCGGGCCATGCAGATCCCGTCCACGGCGCACTGCGCGGTGGAGCCCTACCGCTGGATGGTGCGCTCGATGGCCCGCCCGGACGGCATCCAGTTCAACCGGAGGATGAAGCGGCCGGTCAGGGTGCCGACGCTGCATCTGCACGGCTCGCTCGACCCGGCGATCAGGACAGGCAGCGCGGCCGGCAGCGGCGAGTACGTCGAGGCGCCCTACCGCTGGCGGCTCTTCGACGGCCTCGGCCACTTCCCGCACGAGGAGGACCCGGCCGCCTTCTCCGCCGAGCTGATCAACTGGCTCAAGGACCCCGAGCCGGACCGCTGACCACCGGCTGCCTGCCTCGGGCCCGCCGGCCGCTCCGGGCTCGGCCCCGGCCGGGCCCCGGCCGGACTTTGGTCGGGACGATCCCGACCCACCGGTACGACAAGCCCATCATCGTTAAAATGCCGGGCGCATACGCCAACAGGACCACCAAATGGCGATTACCGACCAAGAGGCGCGGGCACGTAGCTCGGTATGGGTTGGACGCACGACTACCGTGATGTGTCACGCAATCGCAGAAGCACCCCCGCCGCCGGCACTTCGGCGCCCATGGACCTCTTCCCGCCGGGCGAGGCCCGGCTGGGCATTCCGCGGATCCTCAGGCGCCGGGCCAGGTGGGTCGGCGCCCGGCTCCGCCATCCGCGCGACTGACGCACCTCGCCCGGCGCGGCACGGTCACAGCGCGCAGTCCTGGGTGTCGACCTGCCGGTCCGCGGTCAGACCGGCGGCCGCGTCGGGTGCGATCTCGTCCGCGGTGAGCGCGTAACCGGTGTTGGAGTCGTCGAGCGACTTGGCGAAGACCACCCCGGCGACCCGCCCGTCCGCGGTGAGCAGCGGCCCGCCGGAGTTGCCCTGCCGGACCGTCGCGTAGAGCGAGTAGACGTCGCGGTGGACGGTGCCGCGGTGGTAGATGTCGGGACCGTTGGCCTGGATACGGTCCCGGACGCGGGCGGCGCGGACGTCGAACGCGCCGTTCTCCGGGAAACCGGCCACGATCGCGTCGTCGCGGCTGTGCTCGTCGGTGGTGGCGAAGTGCAGCTGCGGCGCGTCCAGTCCTGGCACGTCCAGCACCGCGATGTCGCGCTGCCAGTCGTAGAGCACCACCCGGGCGTCGTGCAGTTTCCCCTTGCCGCCGACCTGCACGGTCGGCTCCGAGACCCCGCCCACCACGTGCGCGTTCGTCATGACCCGGTCCTTGGCGAAGACGAAGCCCGAGCCTTCGAGCACCTTCCCGCAGCCGGGGGCGGTGCCGACCACCTTCACGATGCTCCGGCGGGCGTTCGTGACGACGGGGCTGTCGACCAGCGCGGGGTCCGGGGCCGGCACCGAGGTGATCGGCTCGGAGCCGAAGGTGCCGAAGACCTGCGGCAGGCCGTTCTGCGCCAGGGTCGAGCTGAAGTCGGTGAACCATGTGTCGGCCTCCGGCGGGACCACCCGGGACACCCCGAGCAGCACCTTCGACGACCGGACCTCGCGGCCTATCGTCGGCAGCGCCGTGGTGGCCAGGGCGCTGCCGATCAGCCACGCGACCATCAGCATCGCCAGCACATTGACCAGCGCCCCGCCGCTCGCGTCGATCGCGCGGGCCGGCGACCAGGTGATCTTCGTGCGGACCTTGTTGCCCAGGTGGGTGGTGAAGGCCTGCCCCACCGACGCGCACACGATGACGATCGCCACCGCCGTCACCACGGCCACAGAACCGGGCGTCGCGTCGCCGGTCGCCTTGTCCCACAGCAGCGGCAGCAGGTAGATCGCGATGAGCCCGCCGCCGAGGAAGCCGATCACCGACATGACGCCGACGACGAAGCCCTGCCGGTAGCCGATCACGGCGAACCAGGCGGCGGCGAGGATGAGCAGGAAGTCCAGCGCGTTCACGGGGAACACGGTCTCACGGCGACCTGAGCGCGCGGGACCGTACGGCCTTCACATCCCCCTGCGGTGCCGGTCGTCACACCGCCCCCACCCCGGCAGGACCACATGGACCGCACGGACCGTACGGCCCTGATCGTCACGACGGCCCTATCCGAGCGGGATCGTGCGGTCCTGGTCCCAGGGCAGCTCCCAGCCGGCGTAGTGCAGGATCTTGTCGATCAGGCCGGCGGTGAAGCCCCAGACCAGCGCGTCCTTGACCAGGAACGCCGGGCCGAGGAAGCCGCTGGGGTGGGTGAGGGTGGCGCGGTTCGCCGGGTCGGTGAGGTCGCTGAGCGGGACCCGGAAGACCCGGGCGGTCTCGGCAGGGTCGACCACGGCGACCGGGCTCGGCACCCGCCACCAGCCCAGCACCGGCGTCACCACGAAGCCGCTGACCGGAATGTAGAGCCGGGGCAGCACGCCGAAGACCTGCACTCCCGCAGGGTCGAGGCCGGTCTCCTCGCGGGCCTCGCGCAGCGCGGCCCGCAGCGGCCCGTCACCCTCCGGGTCGCCGTCCTCCGGGTCCAGCGCGCCGCCGGGGAAGGAGGCCTGCCCGGCGTGCGAGCGCAGGGCGGCGGAGCGCTCGATGAGCAGCAGGTCCGGCCCCGAGGCCGCCCCCGCACCGGATGCCGCACCGGACGCCGCGCCGTCGCCGTCGCCGAAGAGGATGAGCACCGCGGACTGGCGTCCCCCCGTCGGTGGCGGCAGAAAGCGGCTCAGCTGCTCGGGGCTCACCGCCTCTGCGGCGTCCGCGACCGTGTCGAGCCAGCCGGGCAGCCCCTCCCGGCTGACCGCCACATCCGCCCCCGTCCCCCGTGCCTGGGTCATGAGCCCGCCAGCGGGGGCGCGGGCTGCCCCGGGTAGTCCGGCGGCGGCTTCAACCGCTGGCCGGGGGCGCCGCCCTTCTCGTACTTGAGCAGCTTCTTCGCCTTCTCCGGGTCCATCTCGCCCTCGCCGTACGACGGGCACAGGGGTGCGATGGGGCAGGCGCCGCACGCGGGCTTGCGGGCGTGGCAGATCCGGCGGCCGTGGAAGACGACGCGGTGCGAGAGCATCGTCCAGTCCGACTTCGGGAAGAGCCCCGCGACGTCCTGCTCGACCTTCTCCGGGTCCTGGGACGTGGTCCAGCCGAAGCGGCGCGACAGCCGCCCGAAGTGGGTGTCCACGGTGATCCCGGGCACGCCGAACGCGTTTCCCAGCACCACGTTGGCGGTCTTGCGGCCGACACCCGGCAGCTTGACCAGGTCCTCGAGACGGCCGGGCACCTCGCCGCCGAAGTCGTCGCGAAGCGCGAGTGACAGCCCGAGCACCGCGCGCGCCTTGGCCCGGAAGAATCCGGTGGGCCGCAGGATCTCCTCCAGCTCCGCCGGGTCGGCCGCGGCCATCGCCTCGGGCGTCGGGAACTTCGCGAACAGCGCCGGCGTCGTCTGGTTCACCCGCAGGTCGGTGGTCTGCGCGGACAGCACGGTGGCGATCAGCAGCTCGAAGGGATTCTCGAAGTCCAGCTCCGGATGGGCGTACGGATAGACCTCGGCCAGTTCGCGGTTGATCCGCCGGGCCTGCCGCACCAGCCCCGTATGCGTCTGCGCGACCTTCGCCTTCTTGACCGCGGCGCCACCGGCCGTGGCCCCGCTCGTCGCGCCAGTACTCGTCGCCATGCCGCCAGCGTACGGGCCGCCACCGACACCTGTCGGCGATCCGCGCGGCCGGTGGGGCAGGCCGCCGCGGGGGGCTGTTCGCTGACAGCTGAATCCTTGCTCGGCGCCACTCGTTCAGCCGCCGACGACACCTCGCGGGACGCCCAATCGGACCCCCGGAGCACGGATACGGCCCCGGATACGACATCCTTGTGATTGATCGCACTGTTTGAGACGTCATGCATCATGGGGACATCCCAGCGATGCCGACAAGGAGAGAGCTCGTGGACGACGTTCTGCGCCGTGCCCCGCTTTTCGCGGCGCTCGACGACGAGCAGGCCGCTGAACTGCGTGCCTCCATGACCGAGGTCACGCTCGCGCGTGGCGACTCGCTGTTCCACGAGGGCGACCCCGGGGACCGGCTGTACGTCGTCACCGAAGGCAAGGTGAAGCTGCACCGCACCTCGCCCGACGGCCGGGAGAACATGCTGGCCGTGGTCGGACCCGGTGAGCTGATCGGCGAGCTGTCGCTCTTCGACCCCGGGCCGCGGACCGCCACCGCCACCGCGCTGACCGAGCTCAAGCTGCTCGGACTCGGCCACGGCGACCTCCAGCCCTGGCTGAACGTACGGCCCGAGGTCTCCACCGCGCTGCTGCGCGCCGTCGCGCGCCGGCTGCGGCGCACCAACGACGTCATGTCCGACCTGGTCTTCTCCGACGTACCCGGGCGGGTCGCCAAGGCCCTGCTCGACCTCTCCCGGCGCTTCGGCGTCCAGTCGGAAGAGGGCATCCACGTCGTCCACGACCTCACGCAGGAGGAGCTGGCCCAGCTGGTCGGCGCGTCCCGCGAGACCGTGAACAAGGCTCTCGCCGACTTCGCGGGTCGCGGCTGGCTCCGGCTGGAAGCACGTGCCGTGATCCTGCTCGACGTCGAGCGGCTGGCCAAGCGCAGCCGCTGACGCCTTTCCGCGGTCCGCCGATCCCCGGGGCCCCGCGCCCCGGGTTCCGCGGCCGGTCCCCGCACCCCGGGTTCCGCGGCCGCGCCCTGGGAGCCGGCGCCTGAACCCGGAGCCGGGCGCCTGGACCTTGTGGCCGGGGCTGCCCCGGGGCTGCTTCACCCTCCGCGCCGGTCGCGGGCCGGGACGCGGTGCTGCCGCCCGTGGAGGCCGCGCAACCGCCAGCGGGAGCGCGAGCGGCCCGGGCGCCGGCCTCCTACCAGGCGAGCTGGTCGATCTCGTCCGCGACGGCCGACGCCGCCGGGCTCGACGGGTCGATCAGCGGGAAGTGCCCGGTACCGGGCAGCCACGCGGTGACCACCTCTTCTCCCGCTGCCGCCGCCGCGCGGGCAAACGCCCGGCTGACCTGCGGCGGAACCTCACTGTCAGTGGTGCCGTGCACGATGGTGGCAGGGATTCCGGTGGGGAGCAGCGCGGCGGGGTCGGCGTGCGGGAGCCGGGTTGCGAGGTGGTCGGTGCCGCCGAGCAGCTCGACCACCGCGTCCGAGCAGACGTGCAGCCGCATCGCAGCGGTGAAGTCGGCTATGGGGGCGAGCGCCACCACGCCGCGCAACGGGGGAGGTGACGGGCGGTACCAGGGCGACTCGGGGGGCAGGACGTGCCGTGCGGCGGCCCACAGCGCGAGATGACCACCCGCGCTGTGGCCGGCGAGCACGATCCGCCGTGGATCGACCACGTCCGCGCCCAGCGCCCGCACGGCCAGTGCGGGCAGCGCGTCGGCGGCGGCCGCCACGTCGTCGAAGGTGTCGGGCCACCGGCCGGCCACCGGGCGCTCAGCGCCCTCCGCGGGAGCCTGCGGCAGCGCGCCCCTGCGGTATTCCACCGACGCCACCGCGAAGCCCCGCCCGGCCAGGTAGCCCGCCAGCGGGGACAGGTGGACGCGGTCGTAGCGGGCTCGCCAGGCGCCGCCGTGCAGCAGCGCCACCAGCGGGGCGGGCCGGGTACCGCCCCCGCGCGGGGAGCGGGGGCGGTAGAAGTCGATCAGCTGGTCCGGCCGGCCGCCGTAGGCGGCGGTGGCGTCCGCCGGCACCGGCGCGTGCCGGAAGGCCGACGCCTCCTCCGCCTCGTCCTGGGAGACGGGCGGGGGCACGGTGGAGTCGGCAGCCATCTGTCAGGCGGTCCCTTCGATCACGTCGGCCAGTACGCGCGCGGCGCGCAGCGCGTCGGCGTAGCGGGTGTAGAGCGGGGTGAAGCCGAAGCGCAGCAGGTCGGGCTGCCGGAAGTCGCCGACGACACCGCGTGCGATCAGCTCGCGCATCACCTCGCCGGCCCCCGCGCAGCGCAGCGACACCTGGCTGCCGCGCTCGGCGTGCGCGGCGGGCGTGACGGACCCGGCCTTGCCGGCCGGCAGCAGTGCGGCGGTGCAGTCCAGGAAGAAGTCGGTGAGCGCGAGGCTCTTGGCCCGCACCCCCGCCGTCGTCACCCCGTCCCAGACGTCGAGCGCGGCGTCCAGGGCGAGCAGCGACAGGATCTCGGGGGTGCCCACCCGGCCGCGCGGTGCGCCCTGCGCGGGCTCGTAGCCGGGGGCCATGCCGAAGGGGTCGGCGTGCGAGTTCCAGCCTGGCAGCGGCGAGTCGAAGCGCGGCTGGAGCTCGCGGCGGACGTAGAGGTAGGCGGGCGACCCGGGCCCGCCGTTGAGGTATTTGTAGGTGCAGCCGACCGCCAGGTCGACGCCGTCCGCGTCAAGCGCCACGGGCAGCGCCCCCGCGCTGTGGCACAGGTCCCAGACGGCGAGCGCGCCCGCCGCGTGCAGGGCCGCGGTGGTCCCGGCCATGTCGTACAGCCGCCCGGTGCGGTAGTCGACGTGGTTGACCAGGGCGGCCGCTGTCAGGTCGCCTGCCGCGGCGCCGATCTCCGCTGCGGGCACGGGCCGTACGGTGTGGCCGGTGAGGCGGGCGGCGGCGGACGCGATGTAGCCGTCGGTGGGGAAGGTCGCGGCGTCGACCAGGATCTCGGTCCGCCCGGGCGGCGCCATCCGGACGGCGGCGACCAGCGCCTTGAAGACGTTGACGCTCGTCGAGTCGCCCACCACCACCTGCCCTGGCGCGGCGCCGACCAGCGGGGCGATACGGTCCCCGATCCGCTCGGGGGCGGTCCACCAGCCGCTCTCCTCCCAGGACCTGATCCGCAGCTCGCCCCACTCGCGGGCGACGACGTCGGCCAACCGGGGCAGCACCCCTGTGGACAGCGCGCCCAGCGAATTGCCGTCGAGGTAGACGGTGGCGTCGTCGAGCACGAAGCGGTCGCGTACGGCGGCGAGCGGGTCCCCGGCGTCCAGCGCTGCGGCGCGGTCGGTCAGATCGGCAAGCGCGGCCGTGCCGACGGGTCCTGCGGTGTCGGTATCGGTGTCCGTGTCCGTGTCGGTCACGCCGGTCACCTCGGGGAGGTCAGACATGGCTGCGCGCCGTCCACAGCTCGGGGAAGACGTTCTTCGTGGCCCGTTTCTCCAGCCAGGCCACCCCCGCGGAGCCGCCGGTGCCGGTCTTCGCGCCCATCGCGCGGCGGGTCGCCACGAGGTGGTCGTTGCGCCAGCGCCACACGTATTCGGCGACGTCGGTGAGGGTCTCGCCCAGCCGGATGAGGTCGGAGTCCTGGTCGTCGGCGGCGTAGACGCGCTGCCAGGCCCTTTCGACCCCGGGGTGCGGCTCGTACCGCAGCGAGGGGTCACGGTCGAGCACGGCGGCGGGTATGTCGTAGCCGCGCCGGTCGAGGAGCCGCAGCACCTCGTCGTAGAGGCTGGGCTCGGTGAGCGCCTTCTCCAGTTCGGCGTGGGCGCTGGGCGTGCCGCGGTGCGGGACGAGCATCGACGCCGACTTGTCGCCGAGCAGGAATTCCAGCCGGCGGTACATGGCGGACTGGAAGCCGGAGCCCTCGCCGAGGGCGGACCGGTAGGCGTTGAACTGGCCGGGGGTGAGGTGCGCGATCGGCTTCCAGGAAGCGTTCAGCGACTCCAGCTCCGGCAGGCTGCGGTGCAGCGCCGCCATCGCGGTGGGCAGGTCGTCCTTGCGCAGCGCGCGGGCCGCCGTGGTCCACTCGTGGACCAGCAGGGTGAACCACAGCTCCATGACCTGGGTGGTGACCAGGAAGGCCATCTCGCCGGGTTCGTCGGACAGCGGGTGCTGAAGATGGGTGAGCACGGACGCCTGTACGTAGTCCTCGTACGGTGTGCTGCCCTCGAACGACAGGTTCGGGGTCGCCGCCTCGTCGGTCGGTGTGTCGGACATGGGTTACCTCCAGAACGGGTCGCCCGGGATCACCGGGCCACGCCGCGATCATCTGTGGTGCGGAGGAATCCGGCAAGGCCGACCCGTCGGCGGCGCGCGGCCGTGGCGTGGCACGGTCTGCGCGCGTGCCGCCGTACCGCGGCACGGGCAGACCGTGCCAGGCGGCCGAACCGCCGTGGTCAGGGGACGCGCGGCCCGGAGATGTAGCGGCCCCGCGCGTCGTAGGGCCACTGGTTCGCGGTACAGCCCTTCAGGCCCTTGATCTGCTGCATCATCACCGGTGCCGGCCTGCCGGGGCCCGGGCAGCCCTCGTGGTGGTGGCCGATGCGGTGGCCGACCTCGTGATTGATGATCAGTGCCCGGTAGTCCTCGATGGGGCCGTCAAACTCGGGCGAGCCGAGCATCCAGCGCTTGAGGTTGACGACGACGGTGGCGCCGACGTCGCAGTTGACCTCACCACGGGTGAGCAGGCCCGCGGCGCCGCAGATGGAGTCCACGGTGTCCGGCGTCGCGATCTTGATCACGAAGTCGGCGCGGCCGGTGGAGACCAGCTGGAAGCCGTCGTGGCCGTCGGCGGTCCAGCCGCGCGGGTTGGCCAGCACGTCGGCGATCTCGTGGGCCGCGTCGGTGGCGGACAGCGTGATGCCGCCTTCGACCTCGACCTTGTAGCGGCGGATGATGCCGCGGCCTGAGGCACTGCCGCTGGCCCTGGCCGTGGTGAAGCTGCCGCTGCCGGATTTCGGCACCGACGTCGGCGACGGCGGCGCGGAGGGCGTGCGGGACGGGCTCGGCGAGGCGGTCTTCGGGGTGCGGCTGGGGGACGGCCGGGCGGACTGCTTCTCGCCGCCGACCACGGTGCCGGACACCGGCGGGGTGGTCGTGGCCGCTGCGGTGATGCCGTGGTCGAGCACCGCCGAGCCCGCGGTGTCCTGCACCTTGTGCCAGGTGGCGTAGCCCGCGGTGGCGACGACGAGGAGGACGACGCCGAGTCCCAGCGGCCCGGCTATCGCGGCACGGCTCTTCGCCCGCCGGCGCCCATGCCGGCGCCGGCTGCCCTGTGCTGCCAAAACTCCCCCTGCGGCCGCGCAGCCGGGGTCCACGGCCCCGGCCCCCGTTCCGGCCCCCCCGTGGCGTATCCGCGCTGCGTGTGGACACGCGGTCCGCGATCGGACCCGCGCGTGAACGACACGAACTACAGGGGCAACCTTCGCACACGCATACGTGGCTGCACCGCGCGCCGCCGGTCTGTGGCAGGACTGCAACATTGGCCGGGAGGGCGGAGGCGGGGGCCCGGGCGGACGACGGCGTCGAGCCGCGCGGGCCGGGACGGGGGCCGGAGACGAAGCCGGGGCGGCCGGGGACCGGCCGGGACGGCGCGCGGACACCCGGGACGGCGCGCGGACACCCGGGACGGCGCACTGTCGCCTGGGGGGCCGAGAGGCCCCCCGAGGCTCAGCTCAGGGTGTCGGCGGCGGTCGGTGAGCTGTCCCGCAGGAAGGCGGTGCAGCGCTCGTACTCGTCCTGCTCGCCGATGGCCTGGGCGGCCCGGCCGAGGGCGTGCAGGGCACGCAGGAAGCCGCGGTTCGGCTCGTGCTCGAACGGCACCGGGCCGTGGCCCTTCCAGCCGGCCCGGCGCAGCGCGTCCAGGCCGCGGTGGTAGCCGGTGCGTGCGTAGGCGTAGGACTCCACGACGCGGCCGCCCTCGAAGGCGTCGTCAGCGAGTTGCGCCCAGACCAGTGAGGACGCCGGGTACTTCGCCGCCACCTCGGCGGGGGCGGTACCGGAGGCGAGCAGTTCGCGCGGCTCCGGGTCGTCGGGCAGGTGGGTGGGGGCGGGACCCCCGAGCAGATTCTCGTGATTTGCCATGCGCCCCAGTCTGCCCCAGCCCGCGCAGGAAAGGACCCCCGGCAGTTGCCGGGGGTCCTTTCACAGGCGGTCGCCGGTGGGCCGGCTTGCGCCGGAGCTACTTGAGCTTGTTGCCCGCCGACCGCAGGTTCTCGGCGGCGACGACGACGCGGGCGGCCATGCCGGCCTCGGCCGACTTGCCCCACACGCGGGGGTCGTAGGCCTTCTTGTTGCCGACCTCGCCGTCCACCTTCAGCACACCGTCGTAGTTGCTGAACATGTGCGCGGCGACGGGGCGGGTGAAGGCGTACTGGAGGTCGGTGTCGATGTTCATCTTGACGACACCGTTCTCCAGCGCCTCGTTGATCTCCTCGACCGTGGAGCCGGAGCCGCCGTGGAAGACGAAGTCGAAGGCGTTGGCCTTGCCGTACTTCTGCGCGACCGCGTCCTGCAGCTCCTTGAGGATGGACGGGCGCAGCACCACGTTGCCGGGCTTGTAGACGCCGTGGACGTTGCCGAAGGAGGCGGCCAGCAGGTAGCGGCCCTGCTCGCCCAGGCCGACCGCCTCGACGGTGCGGAAGGCGTCGTCGACGGTGGTGTAGAGGTTGTCGTTGATCTCGTGCGAGACGCCGTCCTCCTCACCGCCGGTCGGGGTGATCTCCATCTCCAGGATGATCTTGGCCTTGGCGGCCTGCGCCAGCAGTTCCTTGGCGATGGCCAGGTTGTCGTCCAGGATCTCGGCCGAGCCGTCCCACATGTGGGACTGGAAGAGCGGGTTGCGGCCGGCGGAGACGCGCTCCTGCGAGATGGCCAGCAGCGGGCGGACGTAGCCGTCCAGCTTGTCCTTCGGGCAGTGGTCGGTGTGCAGCGCGACGGTGACCGGGTACTTCTCGGCGACGATGTGGGCGAACTCGGCAAGCGCGACCGCGCCCGTCACCATCTCCTTGCTGTACTGGCCGCCCAGGAACTCCGCGCCGCCCGTGGAGATCTGGATGATGCCGTCGCTCTCCGCCTCGGCGAGGCCGCGCAGCGCGGCATGCAGCGTCTGCGACGAGGTGACATTGATGGCCGGGTAGGCGAACTTGCCTGCCTTCGCCCGGTCGAGCATGTCGTTGTAGACCTCGGGGGTTGCGATGGGCATCGTTTCCGCTCCTCAGATTTCCGCGGGGTGGTGGTGCAGGCGTGGCGACGTCATCGTCGGCCCTATCTTCCCATTCTCGAACGGATACACCACCTCGGTGCCGAGGCAGTCTCCGGCGAGCCCGGGTGTGTTTCACGTGAAACATCCCCGGGACCGTAAAGCCGCAGGCCAGCGCGTTGTTGAGCTGACCACGCCCCCCAGGGTCGGGGTGCGTTCGCGGCCGGATGAGCCGGAAGGTCAGTCCAGGTCGAGATCGGCCAGCGAATACGCCGCGAGATACGGCAGACCCTCCTGCGTAACCTTCGGCTCCGCGCCGCGGTCCACGATCACCGCGACCGCCACGACCTCGCCGCCCGCCTCCCTGACCGCCTCGACAGCGGTGAGCGGTGAACCGCCGGTGGTCGAGGTGTCCTCCACCACCAGCACCCGGCGACCCTTGACCTCGGTGCCCTCGATACGGCGCTGCATCCCGTGCGCCTTGGCGGCCTTGCGGACCACGAAGGCGTCCAGTCGCTGCCCACGCGCGGCGGCGGCGTGAAGCATCGCCCCGGCCACCGGGTCGGCGCCGAGCGTCAACCCGCCGACCGCGTCGAATTCCAGGTCCGCCGTCAGGTCCAGCATCACCTGGCCGACCAGCGGTGCGGCCTCGCCGTCCAGCGTAATGCGGCGCAGGTCGATGTAGAAGTCGGCCTCGAGCCCCGAGGAGAGGGTCACCTTGCCGTGCACCACGGCCTTGTCCTTGATCTGCTGCAGCAGCCCACTGCGTACGTCGTCACTCATGCCCACAAGTATCCGGCCCCGCGTCCCGGCGCACACAGCGCAGGTCGCGGGGCCGGCCGATTCCGTCCGCCGTACGGAACGGGAGCGGGAGCAGCAACGGGCATAGGCAGGGGCCTACACGGGCGTACGGCACGGGCAGCAGCAGGCGGGTCAGCCGATCCGGTGCCAGGTCCAGACGGTGGAGATCTCCAGCGGGTCGATCGCAGTGACCAGGCGCGGCGCGGTGTTGAGGCCGTTCGGCGGCCCGGACTGCGGCTCGACGCACACGGCGTCGGGCTGCTCGTCGTAGATCACGGCCCACTGCGCCGGGCTGCGCACCTCGAGCCGCATCTCACCCGGCCAGGTCAGTGTCACGTCCACCCCGTCGGGCATGCCGAAGCAGTCGTCCCAGGGGCCGGGCTTGGGATCGATACGGTTGCCGTTCGGCAGGTGGTTGCTGCCGCGCTCCTCCTGCCAGGCCGCGCTGAACGCCAGCTCGACGTCCTGCCCGCCCTGCCCGAGGTTGCGCCGCCACCAGGGGTGCCAGCCGGCCTGCGCCGGGAAGGAGTCGCCGCCGACCGCCGCCTCGACGCTCATCGTCAGCGTCACCGAGTGCGGTGCGAGCTCCACGGTGTGCGTGACCCGGCCCGGGTAGGGCCACGGGTCGGCCAGGTCGTAGTAGTAGGCCGCGGTCGTACCGGTCGCGGGGGCCGCCTCCTGCCAGACGGCGTGCCGCCCGGTGCCGTGGATGGCGTGCGGGGCGGCGTCCACCGGGAGCTGGTGGGTGACGCCGCCGTTGCGGAAGACCCCGTTCTCGGTTCTTCCTGCCCACGGCACCATAAGAAAGGCGCCGAACCGGTCCCCTTGGAGCAGGAGTTCCGTTCCGGCGACCCGCAGGGAGGCGATCCGGCAGCCGTGCCCGGGCTCCAAGGTCAGTTCGGCGTCGCCCGCCGTCAGCTTCGTCTCGTTCTCCACGCGACGAGCCTAGCGGGCGAGGGCTCTGACGTTGACTTATGGTCCCGCGAGTGGGTGGTGGCGGCCGTCAGCCGCGGCGCCGGAGCACCCGGCCCACGACGACGGCCGAGGCGACCAGTGCGGCGGCCACCGGGGCCGCCCACCGCAGGGTGGCCGCTGCCGACGAGCTGTCCGGGGCGGGCACCGGCGCGTAACGTCCGCGCGGCGGGGCGTGGTCGACCTCCTCCGCGCTGCGGCCGATCATCGTGCGGCGTGCGTGTGCGGCTTCCGCGGGCGGTACGAGGTCGTCAAGGGCGGCGGCGCTCTCCGGGACCTCGACCTCGACCTCGACCAGCTCGAAGTCGTCCGGGTCGGCCGGTGTTCCGGGCTCGCCCAGGTCGTCCACGACGTCCGCCTCGGGTTCAGGCTCCGGTTCGGGCTCCGCCTCGGGTTCGTGGTCCGGTTCGGGTTCGTGGTCCGGTTCTGCGTCCGGCTCGGTGTCCGGTGCCTCACCGGCGGCCTCGCCTTCCGCGGGCCCGTCGCCGGCGTCACCCTCGCCCGTGCCGTCCGCGTCCTCCGACTCCGCCGGCACGGCCACCGGCCTACCGCCGGTCTCGGCGCCGCCGTCCGCCGCCGCAGCCGCGGGAGGCACGTCGTCAGCGGTGCCCAGGGCCGCCGGGGCGTTCACCGCCAGCTCCGCGCAGAACCGGTCGAACAGCCGCCGTACCGCTGCTTCCACGACGGCCGGCTCGTACGCCGCCAGCCGGCCCTCCGCCTCGGCCTCGCCCCGCCAGACGACCGTCACACCGGACTCGGGCCGCACCGCCGTCACGAGGCTGACCTCGGCCTTCGCGGTGACCCTGGCGCCGCCCCGCACCTCCGTGCCGACCGCCGTGACCGTGAAGCCCGGCCCCGCACCGTCGACCGTCACTGTGGCCCGGTAGGTGATCGTGGACCCGCCGATCCGCAGCCGCAGCCGCCCTACCTCGGCATCGCCGGCCGGGCGCGCCGCACCGGCGCCGCCCCCGGAGGACTCCTCGGTGTCGGGCTGCCAGCCAGGCAGGCTGGCCCGCACCACCTCCGGCGTGCGCAGCGCCCGCACCAGACGCGCGGTGGTCGTACCCGGAACGAAGGACTCATGCTCCATGCGGCGGAGCCTACCCACCAGCGCGCCCCGCTGACGTTTTGCCTGGTCCCACTTTCCGCCGACGCCGCTCCGCCGCCGCGCCCCGGCCAGGTCCTGCGCCGCACCAGGACCGCCCAACGCCCCTCCGGATCCGCAGGGCGCACGGCGGCTCCCACCCGCTACGACACGGCTCCGGCCGGCTACGACGCCGGTATCCGTGGCCGCAGCAGCGTCGACGGCGGCAGGGAGCGGCTGGGCCGGGTGGGCAGCGGCGCGCGGGCGGCCAGCCGGAGGGCCGGCGGGGTGAGCCCGGGCGGGGTGCCAGGGGGGAGGGCCAGCGGTGGTGAGCCGGCGCGGGCGGCCAGCAGGTACCCCTGGTCCGGGGTGCCGGCAGGAGCGGCGGGTGCGCCGGGGCCGGGCGGCAGCCAGTACGGCGAGGTGTGCAGGCCCACGGCCCGTACGGTCGCGTCGATCGTCCAGAAGGTACGGGCCGTGCCCGCGGCGGCCCCCGCCCGGACGGCGAGCCGGCCGCCGGGGGCCAGTGCTCGGGCGGCGAGACCGTAGAACTCCTGCGAGTAGAGCTTGGCGCTGCGCGAGAGCCCCGGGTCGGCCAGGTCGGCGACGATCACGTCGAACGGCTCCGCCCCGCCTTCACCACGCAGCCCGCGCAGCCAGTCGAAAGGGTCCGCGGTGACCACCCGCACCCGGGGGTCGGCGTAGGCGTGGCCGTTGAGCGCGCTCAGGCCGGGGTCGGTGCGTGCCAGCCGCAGCAGCTCGCCGTCGGGCTGGACCGAGGTGACCGCGGCGACGTCGGCGTAACGCAGCACCTCGCGCAGCGCCAGGCCGTCGCCGCCGCCGAGGACCAGGACCCGGGTGTGCGGGCCGTTCATCGCCGGGTGCACGAGCGCCTGGACGTAGCGGGGCGTGGCGCTGCCGGAGACGCGCAGGCGGCCATCGAGGTAGAGCCGGAGCCGGGGGCCGCCGGGCCCGCCACCGGTGAGGACGACCTCCTGGACCGCGGTCTGCTCCGCGACCCGTACGTCGCCGCCGTAGACCGCGCGCCGGGCCGCCCGCTCGAAGGGCCCCGCCGCGGCGGCGGCGCCGGCCAGCAGCGCCAGCGCCAGGACGTTGGCGACCAGCAGCCAAGCGCGGGCGCGCCGGCTCAGGTCGCCGCGGAAGAGCCACAGCACGGTCGCGCCGCCCGCCGCCGCGTTGACGACTCCGGTGGCCAGCGCGCCGGTGAGCTGCCCGAAGTGCGGCAGCAGCAGGAAGGGGAAGGCGAGGCCGCCGACCAGCGCGCCCACGTAGTCGGCGGCGAAGAGGTCGGCGACCGCGCCGCCCGCGTCCTGCCGCCTGATCCGCTGCACCAGCGTCATGAGCAGCGGCACCTCCGCCCCGGTGAGCACCCCGATCGCGAAGGCGCAGCCGACCATCGCGGGGGTGGCCTGCCCGAACCAGGCGAAGCAGCCGTAGAGCACCATCACCGACAGGCCGCCGACCAGGGCGAGTCCGGTCTCCACGGCGGCGAAGGCGGCGGCCGCCGTGTCGCGCAGCCGTTTTGCCAGCAGCGAGCCGCAGCCCATCGCGAAGACCATCACCGAGAGGATCACCGAGGCCTGGGTGACCGAGTCACCGACCAGGTAGGAGGCCAGGGCGACGAGTTCGAGCTCGTAGACGAGACCGCAGGCGGCGCAGACGAAGACAGCGGCGAGCACCAGCGCACGGGCGGCCGCCACGGGCACCGGTAACCGCAGCCCGAGCCTGGGGGCCTCGTTGCGGTGGCGCTGGTCGATCATGAATGCACGCTATGTCAGGGTCGAGGCGCCACCGGTCACCCACAGGGGTGCAATCGGCGACGGCCGGAGGTCGAAAGGGACGGTATCCGGGTCAGTCCAGCGCGTTCACCCGGGTCCTGGTGGTGACCAGTCGCCCCTCCTGCGGATACGCGTGCCAGGTGCGCCAGCGCACGCCCCCCTCCGCGTACTGCACGAGCATCGCGGTGAAGGCGTGCGGGTCGCCGGGGAAGGTGCCCGCGAGGCCGTGCGGATGGTCGGCCACCAGCGCGAGCAACTCCTGTGCCCGGCCTGCGAAGGAGCCCTGCGAGAGCGTCTCGATCCGGGCCGCGAACTCGTAGTCCCACACGCCCACCCGGCGCGCCACCCCGAAGGGCAGCGGTGCATGACTGCCCGGCATGCACGCCACCGTCTCCGAGCAGTCCCCGCGCCCCGCGTCCACCAGCACCTGGTGCGAGGCCCCCAGCAGGCGTAATTCGACCTTGGCCCGCAGCCGGCGGCCGTCGCCGACCTCGACGTTGAGCACGGCGAGCGCGGGCAGCGCGTCTTTGCCGAGGCACCAGGCGAGGTCTCCCGCGCGGGTGTCGGTGTAGGAGGTTTGCAGGGTGGTGAGCATGGGTCGGCTCCGCAAGCACGCAGTGGATCGAGCACGCAGTGGATGAGATGGGCCGGTCCGCGCCCGGCGGAAGGGCGCGTCGGCTCGTGCCCACGTGGGGTCCGCTGGACCCGAACGGTCCTCAGGGGTCTGGAAAGGGCCCCGAAGCACCGTCGAAGTCCCCCGAGCACATCAGAGCCGGCCCCGGAGGAGTCCGAGGAGTCTCCGAGTGGTCTCTGGTGAAGCCCTCGAAATGGGTCCGAGACCTACGGAATCATGAATCGCGGGTCGCCTTCAGCGTTTTTACCCATCTGTGTGCACTTTCCATCCCTTGGAGCGCCGCCAAGTTCACGTGTTCACCCGCAGCCGCCCCAGTACGCTCGCCAGACCCGAACGGCACACGAACGCGCGCAAGGTGGGCGGACACAATGGCTGGACACACTGGACCCGAGCGCACCGGCGGCCCGCGAAGGCCACTGCTGAACCGCCGCCTCGACGGCCTCGGCACCACCATCTTCGCGGAGATGTCGGCGCTGGCTCTGGCAACGGGCGCGATCAACCTCGGCCAGGGCTTCCCCGACACGGACGGACCGGAGGCGATCCGGGAGGCGGCCGTGCGGGCGCTACGGGACGGCCGCGGCAACCAGTACCCGCCGGGGATGGGCGTTCCGGAACTGCGCACGGCGATTGTCGACCACCAACGGCGCTTCTACACACTGGACTTCGACCCGGACACCGAAGTCCTGGTCACCGCGGGCGCCACGGAGGCCATCGCGGCGGCGATGCTCGCCCTCCTCGAACCCGGCGACGAGGTCATCGCGTTCGAGCCCTTCTACGACTCCTACGCCGCCTGCATCGCGATGGCCGGCGGCGTCCGCGTCCCGCTCACCCTGCGCGCCCCCGATTTCCGCCCCGACCTCGACGCCCTGCGCGACGCCGTCACCCCCCGCACCCGCCTGCTCCTGCTCAACTCCCCGCACAACCCCACCGGCATGGTCCTCACCCGCGACGAGCTGACGGCGATCGCCGAACTGGCCGTCGAACGCGACCTCCTCGTCGTGACCGACGAGGTCTACGAGCACCTGGTCTTCGACGGCGGCGCCCACACCCCACTGATCTCGCTCCCCGGCATGCGCGACCGGACGGTCTCCATCTCCTCGGCGGGCAAGACCTTCTCGTTCACGGGTTGGAAGGTCGGCTGGGTCAAGCCGTTTTCACCTGCCTATTGGACGCTTGCCGCGTAGGCGTGCTGCCGTGCGTCGGCCAGGATGGTCCTGGACGATCGGTACCCGGGTTGAGGACGGTGGAGAGATGAGCGGCAGGCCGCTGCTGAACCGCAGGCTGGACGGGCTCGGGACGACGATCTTCGCGGAGATGTCGGCGCTTGCGCTGGCGACGGGCGCGATCAACCTGGGCCAGGGCTTCCCGGACACGGACGGGCCGGAGGCGATCCGGGAGGCCGCCGTACGGGCGCTACGCGACGGCCGCGGTAACCAGTACCCGCCGGGGATGGGCGTTCCGGAGCTGCGTGTCGCTATTGCTGACCACCAACGGCGCTTCTACGGGTTGTACTTCGACCCTGACACGGAGGTGCTGGTCACCGCGGGCGCGACCGAAGCGATCGCAGCCGCGATGCTGGCGCTTTTGGAGCCGGGTGACGAGGTCATCGCGTTCGAGCCCTTCTACGACTCCTACGCGGCGAGCATCGCGATGGCCGGCGGAGTGCGAGTCCCGCTGACTCTGCGCGCCCCCGGCTTCCGCCCCAACCTCGACGCGCTACGGGCGGCCGTCACCCCGCGCACCCGCCTTCTCCTCCTGAACAGCCCACACAATCCGACCGGCATGGTCCTCACGCGAGACGAACTGACGGCAATCGCCGAACTGGCCGTCGAGCGCGACCTGCTGGTCGTCACCGACGAGGTGTACGAGCACCTTGTCTTCGACGGCGAGCACATCCCGCTGATCTCGCTCCCGGGCATGCGCGACCGCACGGTCTCCATCTCCTCGGCGGGAAAGACCTTCTCGTTCACGGGTTGGAAGGTTGGCTGGGTTACCGCCTCCGCTCCCCTCGTCGCGGCTGTCCGCACCTCCAAGCAATTCCTCACCTACGTCGCCTCAGGCCCGTTCCAGTACGCCATCGCGGAGGCCCTGCGCCTTCCGGACGACTACTACACCGCCTTCCGCGACGACCTCCAGACGAAGCGCGACCTCCTGGCCGACGGCCTCACCGCGGCCGGCTTCGAGGTCTACCGCCCCCAGGGCACGTACTTCATCACGACGGACATCGCAGCCCTCGGCGAGAAGGACGCCCTCGCCTTCTGCCGCTCCCTCCCCGAACGCTGCGGAGTGGTCGCCGTACCCAACTCCGTCTTCTACGACGACCCCGATGCCGGCCGCACCCAGGTCCGCTTCGCCTTCTGCAAGAAACAAAACATACTCAAGGAAGCAGCAGCCCGCCTCCACGGATAGCAGCTCGCAGCTTTAGACAGGCAGGCCTGGGGGTCGACAGAGAATCGCGCGCCCGGTGCTGAACAAGCGCCGTCGCCAAGGCGCTCGCCTCCGACCCATTGAGAATGCCGTTCACCTGCAGGTACAGACGACGCTTGCCCGGCCTCGCAGACTGTGGGAGACGGTTCCCCCTGCAGACTGTTGCCGGGGTTGCCGCAGCTTCAGGTAGACATCACGACACTCACAGTGGCCTGTTAGGCGTCCTTATTCGACATCGGGCGGCTTCTCACACTTCGGACTTGGTGTATCGGCGCCGAGCGGAGACCGACGACGGCACCGCAAAGCATGCCCATTTCTGCTAGCACTTCACCAAGATTCTGGCGCTGATTTGCGCTGGGTACGCATAATCTCGCGGAACCTTAGGCTATTCCGAACCCTTGAGGGCGAATATCCCACTCACCTCACCAACCAGTCGACGCACCTCAAGCGCTAGCGCAAGCACCGGGGTCATCACTCGATCTTCAGCAAACTCCGCCTCGCACTTGGCAAGTAGAACCGGCCAAAGGAGTCTCGCCAACTCGACCTTCGCTTCCGCTACACGCATTCGCCCAAGTGGAACTTTGATGTCCTGGTGCTTTTCACGGGCATCTCGTAGTTCATGCCGCAGATCCCCCTCCCAGCTTGGTGCCCCAACAAGAGGATTTCCCTGTTCAGCAGCAATCTTCGTGATTGCTGGCACGAGTTCGTCATCCGAAAAATTGGCGATCTCGTACTTATCCTCCCCCCATACGCGAATATGAACCAGAGCATCAAGTTCCACCTGACCGATGTCCGCGTCCTGATACTTCACCTCTTCACGAATAGCGTCCTGAAGTTGGCGTCTGACCTTGTCACGCTTAGCCTGGTTCTCAAAGTCATTTTCGGCGTCCATGGCAATGACGAGCGCAGTCAACGACGCATCCAGCATCCAGCGGTCCTTTAGCCTGCGCCCCACGCGTGGAGTGACGCCGTAACGAGCAATGAGATGCGCGTTGATCTTTGATCCTTTTGTTCGCTGCACACGCACTTGCTGAGGTTGCGTAAGGCCGAATTCAGCCAGCAACCTAGGAACGTGATAGAGTTCAGTTTCACCTTCAACCAAAAGAATTACCTTCGGATGCGGGGAAAGACCTAGCTCAGCAAGTGCTCGCTCCAACGTTTCCGCCTCTCCATACCGAGGCGTCAGCCGGTCATGCTGCGGGGTCCACCACGTCTCTCCGGTCAGGTCAGGCAGTGGGTCGACCGAGCCCTCGGCCGATAGCTCTTCGTGAGCGCGCAAGAGCACTTCGGCTGCCACTCTCCGCCACATAGCATCAAGAGACGTGCCTTCAATGCGCGACCAACCCTTGTAACTGGCATGACGCAGAAGAGGAAGCCATTTCGAGAGCGGGTCACCATGTGCGACGGCCAATAGTTGATCTGCACTTCCCTGAAGCTTTGAGGGATCGAAGTTGACGAGCTGGATTAGATCGTCAATTTGAGATTCGAACCTGTGCCTTCGCAGCCCACTCTCATCTACCCCGCCCGGGATACTCAGCGTCCCCAAAATTCCAGGAAGATAGCGTGTCGCCAAAACGGAAAGCACGAGCGTCAACTGGCGGTCACCATCCCGCATGATGCGGTTAGGGAACGGCGGATACCCGGCCCTTACGAAGCCGTAGCGACTCATGGCAGCTTTCACGGAAATCAACTGCCAAGATGAGTAAATAAATCCGTTCCACCATCGATGATTTTCTTCATCGCTCGCCCGCCTATACGGCCATGCTGCCAAGTATCCTTCATCTGCCGGGTCTCGAAGGCGCCCTTCCCGCGCCGCCTCCATAGCCCAGCCACGAGGATTCATTTCGTAGCCGCGCCCAACTCCGATCCGGCGCCCCTCAGCCGCCGTGTCACTCACTCGGTACAGCGGCAGGAGTAGCCGGTGACTATGCAGCTCTTGCAGGATATCGAGCGACAGCTTATACCCACGCTTGTTGCATTCTTTAATAAACCCATCGGCCGTGAGCAACTCGTCCTGCGTAAAGACATACGGCAGTGTAATCAGTGCAAGTGCGCCACCAGGTGGCACAGGCGAAGCCAGCTGCGGTGTGTTCGTCACCGTCACATCATAGGAGCGACGTGCGGCTGGGCTTCTACATTTTCTGTCGCACGGGTCGGCGCGCGTGGACCTACGGTTTTGCACACAAGAGCGCGGTCGCCCCTCATCTGTCCATAGGCGTGCAGCCTCCTCGACCTATCTGAGCGATCTCGAAGGTGGCCATACTCACAAGAACGGGACGGGCCACCAGAGAGGAGATAGTTGTCCTTCGCTGCGACGAAGCACGCGGTCGACCAGACAGCGCCACGGCTGACATCGGCTCAACCTCTCCGCCTCTCCGGCGCAGCCGGACTGCCAACCCGTCGAAGGCACGCGGACTCGGCCTTGTGAATGGGGCTCTTCAGGGAGGCACCGATGTCGTGGCATTAATAGTCATGACCATGACACACCTCGCTCGCCGATCGGTACAGCCTCCTTTTGCTGTCGATGGCGGCCGGTGGAGCGTGCCAGATCGCTCCACGCCAGCAGCGACCATGTAGCGCCGACCCGGGGCTTGCGACGGATTATGAAGTGAGGCCAGCTCGTTCCGCCATGGCCACGAGGTCGGGGCGGGCGCGTTGGTGGAGGATGAAGAGGACGCGGAGGACTTCGCGGCTCATCGGGTGGATCTCTGCCATCTGCGGCGACACCTTGAACGCAGCCTTCAGGGCTTCCTCGGCTCCCGCTGCGTCCTTCAGAGCGAGGCGGGCGCGGGCGACGTCGATGTAGAGGCGACCGAGGCGGTTGGGCTTGAGACCGGAGGGTGGCTGGTCGATCAGGGGCGTCGACATGGTCACGGCCTTGTTGGGCTGGTCCAGTTCGACGTGGGCGGCCAGTTCGTAGAGGGCGGTGTTGCCCTCGCCGAAGGTGAGGTTGTGCATCAGCACGTCGCCGTCGAACTGGGCGGCCAGGTCCTTGGCGTGGCGCAGGTGGGTCTCGGTGGCGTTGCGGTCGCGGTTGCGGGAGGCGAGGACGACGCCTCGTAGGTGGAGGGAGCCGAGGATGACGACGGACTCCGGGCCGTCGGTGGGGGCGCTTTCATACTGGCTGATCGCGCGCTCGACGATCGCCATGCCGTCGCCGTAGGCGCCTGCGCTCTGGTAGGTGCCTGCCTCGTTCCAGGCCGCGGTCGCTTCCGCTGCCGGGTTCCATGTCCGCTGGGCGGCCCACTGCTGGCGGGCGACGATGATGTCGGCCAGGTCGGGCTGCACGAAGCGGTGCGTCACGCTGTAGGCGCAGCCGTAGAGGTCGGCGAGTTGTCCCCAGGCTGGGGAGTCGCCGCCGGCGTCGAGTGCTGTTGCGGTTGCGTGGCCGAGGAGGGTTGGCAGCTCCCGGAGCAGTTCGAGGTATCGCGTCTCGGATCGGAGCCGAGCTGCAAGCTGTAGCCGCTCGGCCAGCACCTCCGGAGCGGGCGTGTCCTCCCTGGGGAGGGTGTGGCGGCGTACGGCGTCGCGCAGGTCGTTGAGCAGGTCGGCCTGTTCGGTGAGGCCGAGGAAGGGCTGCCCGTAGATCCGTGCGGTGGAGACGCGTAAGGGTTTGGCGATGGCGGCCACCACGGGAGGCGTCGCCGGGCGGTCGCCGGTCTCGATCTTGCTCAGGTAGGAGACGGAGATGCCGGACAGGCGGGCGAGTTTCGCCTGGCCCATCCCGCGGGCCTTGCGCAGTACCGCGATGTTCTCCCCGGCGGCTGGTGTGCTGTCCATGAACCCACTGTTCCAGGCCAGGGCGTCCCGCTGCCGGGTTGTGCGCGTCTTATGCGAACTGATCTTGCCGCGACCAGAGTTCACTGAACGTTGAAGTTTTGTGACGCCAGGTGAAGGTGCGTTGCGGAGTAATGCTGAGGGGCGCCGCACCGGCTGGTCCTCGGCTCGGCTTCTGCAACCGACTGCAACTGGCTCGACATCGGAGGTCAGCATGGCACTACGGTTCGTCGGGAAGGACCCGGAGTCGGGGGACCACGGCTCCCCGGCCGTCTGGGTGGACGAGGACGCGAAGGATCTGCTGTTCCAGGGCGTCAAGGTCGACCGCCAGACGGAGGCGACCTGCAACCGGGATGTCGCGATGCCCTTCTATGAGGGGATCGTGCGTGTACCGAAGCGGATGATCCCGCTTCTCAGGGAGGCGCTTGATGTCGCAGAGCTTGAGTAGCTTCGCCGACCTGCTCCGTGCCGTCGAGCGGTCCGCGGTCCACCTGGAGCTGCGCGACGCCTACGACATGGGGAACGAGACGGCGGGCTTCGAGGCGTGGAAGCAGGGCCACCGACTCGACCCGGCCGACTGCGCGTCGTGGTGGCGCCCCTGGCTCGACCTCGTGCAGGACGTGACCGCGAAGGGCGTGCAGATCCGCCGCGCCCGTGTCGTCACGGAGCCTCTCAGCGAGTACATCCGCTACGAGCACTCGTTCACCTTCACCAACGTGGCCGCGGGCGAGGAGGTGCGCTGGCTGCCCAGGAGCAGCTCAACGGGAATCGCCCTCCCCGAACACGACTTCTGGCTCTTCGACGGCCGTCTCGTGCAGTTCAACGTCTTCGACGACGCCGGCCGCTGGATCCGGACCGACCAGACCGAGGAGCCGGTGGCGGTCGCCGGCTGCGTCAGGGCATTCGACGCTGTCTGGGACCGCGCCATCCCGCACGAGAACTACAGCGTCTGACCGCGGACGATCAGTCGGCTCATGGCCACGTCACCTCTCTCCTCGGCCCGGGCCGCTCGCGCCAAGATCGCCGAGCGCCTGAAGCAGTCGATGCTCGATGCAGGCCTGTCGGGGCTGGAGCTGGCTGATCGCTGCGGTTGGCACAAGTCGAAGTCGTCGCGTATCGCCCGCGGCATCACACCGCCCTCGGACGACGACATCCGTGCCTGGTGCGACGCCTGCGGCGTGCCCGAGCTGGCCGCCGATCTCGTCGCGGCGTCGAGGACCGCCGATTCGATGTACGTCGAGTGGCGCCAGCTTCACCGTGACGGTCTGCGGCAGGTCCACGCGAAGACCACGCCGCTGTATCAACGCACCCGCACCTTCCGCGTCTACGCGTCCAACGTGGTGCCCGGCATGCTCCAGACCGCCGATTACGCGACGGGGTTGCTGCGCTCGATCACGACCTTCCAGGGCACGCCCGATGATGTGGAGCGCGCGGTGGAGGCGCGGCTTGCCCGCTCCCGTGTCGTCTTCGAGGTCGATCACGGCTTCGCCCTGCTGCTCGAAGAGGCGGTGCTCTACTACCGGGTCTGCGAGGACGAGGCCATGGCCGCCCAACTCGGGGCGCTGCTCTCGCTCATGGCCAGGCCCAACGTCTCCCTCGGCATCATCCCGTTCGAGGCACGACGTACGGTGTGGCCGCTGGAGGCCTTCTACGCCTTCGACGAGGACCTTGTGGCCGTCGAGACCCTCACCGCGGAGATCAACGTCAGCAGTCCGGGCGAGATCCGGACGTACCTGCGGGCCTTCCACCAGCTCTCCCAGCACGCCCTGCGCGGTGCCGCGGCCCGCACCCGCATCACGCGCGCCCTCGACACCCTCGGCTGAAATCGTGCAACCGGGTGCAACCGCGTGGACCCCTAACTGGTGATTTTCCTAGCGTCGTTGGTGTCCACCGGATCGCTCGCGGCCCTGTCGCGGGTTCCAGCACTCGGAGGGAACCTATGGCGTCGCCCATAGCAAGCACAGGGCTGAAGGCACCGCAGCACCGTACGAAGGCAACGGTCGAGGTAAGCGCGGCCAGGGACTTCGCGTCCCGACCGGAGTCCGTGAGCGAGGCCCGTGCCTTCACCCAGGATGCCCTCGCCGGCCTGGACCTCGCGGTCGACGACGTCGTGCTCTGCGTATCCGAGTTCGTCACCAACGCGGTCCGGCACAGCACCCCACACGGGGGCACCTTTCACCTGAACATCCTTGTCGACCGGGGCAAGCTCCGTGTCGAGTGCCACGACTCCGGAGGCACGAAGCCCACTCTCCTGACGCCTTCGGACGCTGATGAAGGCGGCAGGGGGCTCCTGCTCGTGCAGGCGCTGACCTCCCGATGGGGAGTGCATTCGAGGCCTACCGGCAAGTGCGTGTGGTTCGAGATCGACGGCGATCCGAGCGTGCTGCAAGGGTGCCGGCGCGCTGGGCGGGCCGGCTCGTGAACGTTGGAGAGGCGTCCACGCAAGCGTTCATCCCGGCGCTACTTCCCGTCTGCGGGGCTCTGGCAGATCTGCCCGCCGCTCTCCAGGACGCCGCCCACACCCAGGCGTCGGCCGAAGGCGCCGACCCGGGCGACGTCGAGTCGAAATTGCGCTGCGTCCTCCAGGCGCACCTCGGCGGCGATCACCAGGCGCTCGTGCGTGACCTTGCTGACTCGAAGGACAGCTCCCTCTGGACGGCGTGGAGCGACGGGCAGGACCCGGCCGAGCTGTCGGTGCGGTCCGACTGCCCTGCTCGAAAGGCCGATGGTGCCTGCTGCTCCTTCGCGCACCACCCCGGGAGCCACACCTACGACGTCACCGATCCGTGGAACCTGCCCGTCCACGAGCTCTGATTCCCGCGCCCCTGAGAGGAAGTCCGCCAATGGCCGCTCCCCCCGTCTCCTTACCGGCGTCCGGTGTCGACTGGACCGCGCTGCACAACTTCGCCACCCTGCGCGGCCAGCTCCGCGTCTCCTTCACCCCGCGCTGCAACATCGCGTGCTGGTTCTGCCATAACGAGGGCGACGTGCCGCCGCCGCTGACCCGGCAGGACCGTTCCCACCAGCCGCGGCCTCGGCAGCTCGACGCCGACGAGTACCTCGCTGTCATCGGCTCCCTGATGAACGCCGGTCTGAAGCGCGTGTACTTCACCGGCGGCGAGCCGCTGACCTCGCCGATTGCCCGACCGGTCCTGGAAGACCTGGCCGAGCCCGGACCGGACGCCTCCTACACGCTGATCACGAACGGCACCAGGCTCCGTACCCACCGCTCGTGGCTGGCCAGGACACACCTGGACAAGGTGAAGGTGTCCCTGCACTACTTCTCCGATGCTTCGCTGCGGGCCATCGCCGGGACGCGTATCGGGATCGGCACGGTGCTGGACGGCATCGAGGTCGCCCGCGAGACCTTCGAGCGGGTCGAGCTGAACACCCTGTTGCAGAGGGAGAACGCCCACGAGGTCCGGCTGATTCTCGACTTCGCCTTGGAGCGGCGGCTTCCCGTGCAGTTCATCGAGCTGGTCGGCACCGACTTCAACGAAGGCCGGGCTGCCTCTGCAGTACCGGCCGACGAGATCATCGCGTACCTGCGCACCCTCACCAGCGACGAGCACATCGAGGTCGCCGGGGTCGGTCAGGGCCGCAGGGTCTTCCGTATCGAGGGCATCGAGATCGACGTCATCCACCGCGACCTCGGCCGCCACCACGTCGGCCAGTGCGGCACCTGCCCCGTCCGGTCCCGCTGCGTCGAGGGCTTCTGGGCGCTGCGGGTCGACCACGGCGGCGGCATACAGCCTTGCCTGCTTCGCGACGACCTCCGTGCCGACGTGAACGACCTGATCGCCGACCCCGCCCGGCTCGCCCAGACGGTCGCCGGGCACGTCGCGGCTTTCACGGAGGGGACGCTGTGAGCCTGCCTCCTCCGTACCGGCCGCTGTATCTCGACGGGCCGCAGCACCCGTTCATCGTCCTCGAAGGCGTTTCCGGCATAGGAAAGTCCACGCTTGCATGGGCCTTGGCCGATCGGCTGGGCGCGACATCGCTGCACACCCTCCCGACGCCCCACGCCGGATGGTCGGCACTGATCAACGAACGCTTGCGCGCGCTGCCGCAGTTCGCCTTCTACCTGTCCGGGCTGCTGCACGCCGCCGACTCGATCCGGCTCGCGAGGGCGGTCGGCCCTGTCGTCGCCGACCGTTACGCCTCCTCGGTGGTGGCCTGCCACGCCGCCGTTCACGAGGTCGCCGTCGAGGAGGTCGCCCACCTCCTCGAACCCTTCCGGCCTTACCTGGAGACGCCGACCCGCACCTTCTACCTGAGCTGCTCCGAAGCGGCCCTGCGGGAACGCCTCGCGGTCAAGCGCGACGCCAAGCAGGACGACCTCGACCTGTTCGCCATCCCCGGCCGACTCGCACGCTTGCTGGCCAACTTCCGGACCGTCCAAGCCGCCGACTCCACAGCCGTCGCTCTCGACACTGACGGCAAGTCCCCGGACGACCTGGCCGACTGGATCACACCGCCGACCTGGAGGCCCAGGGTGCTTAACCCCGTCGACACCGACGCCGTGATCAGGGACGGCGGTGCGGTCGGCCGCTTCCCCGGCGAGATCCACGAGGGCGTCGCCTGGTGGCTCGGCGCCGGCTTCGTCGCCCTCACCTCGGCCCCGCGACTGGCCGTCGGCAGCGACGGCGGGCCGGTCACGGCCGAGTTCTTCCGCCGCCTGTGCCGCGGGGCCGTCAACGCCCACCACCACGCCTGCCGCGTCACCGCCATCGACGGCATTGCTGAGGACGTCTTCCTCGCCTACGTCCGAAGCCGACGGCCGCTCGCCAGCGCTTACCTGGCCGCAACCGATGGCCCGGACGGTACGCACCTGGTCCGGATCCGTCTCTACGACGCCGACGACCTGATGCTCCAGGAAGACACCGGACTCGCCGCCATCCGCCGGATGATCGCCGAGGACCGCGTACCGATCCCCGTCAGCGACAGCGCCCGCGGCACCATCGAGCACCTCGCCCCGACCGCTGCGGAGGCGCCCGCGTGATCGACGCAGCCGAGATCATCCGCAGCCGGACCAGCATCCTGTTCGTCACGCTGGACTCCCTGCGCTACGACACCGCCCGCACCGCCTACGACAACGGCCTGACCCCACACCTCGCCTCTCTCCTTCCCGACGGCGGCTGGGAACGCCGCCAGACCCCCGGCACCTTCACCCTTCCCGCCCACATCGCCTTCTTCTCCGGCTTCCTGCCCAAGCTGCCCCAGCCCGAGCAGCCGCCGCGGCTGTGGGAGTGCCGGCCGCCCGCGTTCAAGACCGTCCCGCCGCAGACCTTCGTCTTCGACGCCCCCAACCTCCTGGCCGGTCTTGCCCAGTACGGCTACCGCAGCATCTGCGTCGGCGGCGTCACCTACTTCTCCCGCGAGACCCCGCTCGGCTCGGTCCTCCCCGACCTCTTCGACGAGGACCACTGGCGCCCAGAGTTCTGCTCACCCGAACCCGACTCCACCCGCCACCAGGTCGACCACGCCCTTGAGATCGCCGAACACCACGACGGCCGCCCCGCGTACCTGTTCGTCAACGTCTCAGCCACCCACGTCCCCCACGGCCACTACCTCGGCGACAGCCGCGACACCGCCGCCTCCCAGCAGGCCGCCCTCGCCTACGCCGACGCCCACCTCGCCCGCCTGATCACCACCCTCACCGCGAAGAAGCGCTGGCTGATCATCCTGTGCGCCGACCACGGCGACGCCTACGGCGAAGACGGCTACCACGGCCGCGGCATCGCCCACCCGGTGGTCATGAACGTGCCGTTCGCCGCGATGGTCCGCTGATGGCCGCTAGCCTCGGCCGGTATGAGCGATGCCCAAGCCGTCCGCGACGCGTCCGTCGTCGTAGCCCGGGACCACGACGGCCTCGTAGCTCTCCTCAGCGCCCACTTCGCCGCCCACCGGGGCGACTACCTCTTCCTCCCCGGTGGCCGGAGGGAAGCCGGCGAGACGCCCGAGGAATGCGCACGGCGCGAGTTGCGCGAGGAGTCCGGCATCACCGCCACAACTTGGCGACCACTCGGCTCGTACGCCCTCACCGTCTCCTCACCCGCCCGCGTCCACCTCTACGAAGCCCCCGACCTTACCTGCGGACCGCAACAGCTCACGCCCACCGAACAGGACTTCAAACTCACCTGGTGGCCGATGCCCGACGCCCTCCATGCGGCAACGCACGGTCGGTTCCTGCTCCCTGCCGGCCCTCTGGCCCTTTTCCTGGCGGACCGGGCCACGCGCAGCTGAGCAGGGGCACGCGCCGATCGAAGGGTGATGGCGAGACTGGCGAGAGCGAGCTGCCATGACCGAAGCTGCCTTCCCTCTGGAACAGTTGCGTGCTGCAATCCGCGACATAAGCCGTTGGGCGCCCGGGCAGGACCCAAGGGACGTGGAGGCGTTGGCAGCGACTTTGCGAGCGAAGGCGGACGCGCTGGAGCGGCAGGCCGGACAGGAGCCGGTGACTGCCTCGCGCGATCGTGCCGAAGTCTCGGCCGGCCACGCCGACAAGCTGCCTGCTTCAGCCGAGTCGGGCAAGCCCGGCCGAAGACGGCAACGGCCACGGAGCCTCCACCATGAGCCGCAGGCAGTGACGTGGGCGCGGGAAAAGACGGGCCTGACGAAGCGGGCGCTTGCCCGGACGGTAGGTATCTCCGAGCAGCTCCTGGGGGAGATCGAGTCCGGGTGGCGCAGCGCAACGCCGTCCAACCTGGCCAGGATCGCCGACGCGCTGAACTGCCCGGTCGTGGTGTTGGAACGCAAACGGTGGGAGGCAGCGCCCATCAACGGCGACGGGAATGCGACGGCGGAGGATACGCCTGAGATGGATCCGCGGTCGCCACGGGCTGACTCCGACGCGCAAGGGCGTCGCTTCGGGCCATCGCCGCTCGGGCCAGAAGGCTCGGCGCTGGACGTTGGGCGAGGCGCTGGAGGCGCCAGGTGAGGACTTGGGCCGGGGAGCGGGCGTCGTCGAGGGCTCGTTGGTCGGCTGCCAGGTGAAGAAGGTGGGTGGGGTCGTGGCCGGCCGTTTCGGCGTCGATGAGGGTGGTGGCGAGGGCGGGCCAGGTCGGGTCGTTGAGGATCTGCTCGGCGTGGGTGGGGATCGTCTGGCGTATGCGTTGGGCGTGCCGTTCAGTAGCCGGTCGGGGTGGGCGGCGCTGGTTTAGCGCGGCCAGGGGGGCGGCGGCGGCTTGGTCGTAGGCGGCTTGGAGGTCGGCGAGGGTGCGGCGGGTGGCTTCGACTTGCTGGTTGTGGTGGCGGGCGGCGTGCCAGCGCTGAATTGCCATGGCGGCCAGGATGGCGGCGTCGAGGAACATGGCGATGCCCGCGCCGCCACCGCTTACCGGTTGGCGAGCGATGGCGTGGATGGCGCCTCGGAGGGCTCGGGCGTGGTGGTGGTCGGCTTGGATGCGGGAGCGGCTGGCGCGCTCGAAGTCGATGGCGGCCCGGCGGAGCTGGAGCCGCAGGTCGGCGGGGGCCTGGAGGGGCAGCGCGTCGAGAGCTTCGGCGAAAGCGGCGATGTGGGCCTGAGAGACTGCGTCCTCGGTGCCGGCGAGGTGGTAGGGGATGCGTTCGGTGGCGGCGGTGGCCTGGTGCCACGGGTTGGGCCGACGGGCACCGGCTGCCGTGACCGGTTCGGCGGCGGTGAGGCGGGCGCGGATCTGGGGGTAGGACAGGTCGGGGGCGAGGGTGGAGCCGGAAAACCAGATGGGCTGGCCTGCGGCGTTGGTGTCGCCGTCGAGCGCGACTTTGTAGCCGCGGATGTCGCCGGAAGGGAAGCGGAGAACTTCCACCTTCATGCCGCTGCCGGCCAGGAGGTGGAAGAACTCCTCGGGGCTGGTGGCCACGGCCACGACAGTGCGGATGGTGGCGCGGAGTTGCTCGCGCGGGGTGCTCCGGTGGCCGGTGCGGTGGGCCTTTTCGGTTTCGGCACGTGTGGGGCGTTTAGCGGCAGTGCGGTCTCCCCGTACGACGATGCGCAGGTTGTAGTCGCTCTCAACGGCTTCGAGTTCCTTGTCGGCGCGGAGATAGTCGTTCCAATGGCGGGCGGTTCGCAGGTCGCCGCGGATGGTGGTGGCGGCGATGTGGATGTGGTCGTCGGCGTGGCGGACGGCGACCCAGCGGCAGCCGTCCGGGTCGCCGTCGGGTGCGATGCCGGTGGTGTGGACGATGCGGCGGGCGATGTCGGCCCATTGCTCGTCGGTGAGCACGGGGTCTTCGGGGGCGGCGCGGACCGAGCACTGCCATACCGGCTTGTCCGGCACCTGCTGGCCTTTGCCACGGGCTTGGTTCAGGCGTAGTTCGAGGGAACCCGTGAGCTGCTTCATGGCCGCTTTTGGGTCCTGGTCGCGGCCGGGGTCGGGTGCGAAGCCGTCCCAGGAGGCGACCATGTGCGGGTCGGTGTGGTCCTTGGCCTTCACCGTGTCGTAGAGGTAGCCGAGCAGGCGGCGGATGGCCTTGCCTCGGGTGATCTTCGCGATCAATCAGGCCGCCTTCCGGCCGGCCGCTTGGTGCGCGGCCGTTTCGATAGCGGCGACGGCCTTGCGAACGCTGTGCACGGTGTGTTCGGCCTGGGCCAGGAGCGCGGTGTCGGCCGGATGCGGCTGGCCGCCGGAGTTGAGACGGTGGGCGATCTGGTTGACGTTGCCGCCGATCTTGGCGACCTGAGCGCGCAGAGCGACGAGTTCGTCGATGAGGTCATCGGTTTCGGTGCGGCGACCAGGCAGCGGCTGGGTGCCTTCGATGAAGGCCATGACGACTGCGCCGACCAGGTGGGCGCCGGCGATCTCCATGGCCTTTGCCCTGGCCTTGATGGCGTGGTGCTCGGCTTGGCTGTAGCGGACGTCGACACGGAACATGCGCCGGGTGCCGTCGCGGCGGCGACGGCGGGCGACGCGGCGAATGGCGGCTTCGGCGGCGGCACGCATCAGGCTCGGCGGATCGGTGGGCTCGGCGGCGGCTTCCCCCTCCGGTGCCCCCTGGCGCCGGAGATCCTCCGCCACCCCCGGGGCGGAGGAGCGTGCGTGGGACCGGCCATTGGACGGTCCAGCGCCATACCTTGCTCCCCCGCGAGGCTGGGGGTAGACGTCTCCGTTGCAGGCCGACGTACTGGGCGGGTTGCTCTCCTCGCCTGTGTCATCGTCGGCGTCGTGGTGGCGGGGCATGGGATTCTCCGGCGTCTATCGAGTGCTTCGTGGCAGAGAGGACTGGCCGCTGGGCGAGTTGGCTGGCGGGCATACGGCCTGGGTCCGGGATGGCGCCGTCTTGGGCGGGTGCATGGCGGACCGTGTGGGGCGGCCGGGCGGGGCCACCCCACACGGCCGCTTCACTCGGTACTGGGGTGGGCGCGGGCTTCGTCGCCGGGTTGGAGGGACTTGAGGGCTTCGGCTATGCGCTCGTTTCCTGCGCTGATTCCTTGGGCTTCGATGGCCTCGCGGGCCATAGCGCGGGTGACCTGGCCGGAATCCGGGTGGGCACGGCGGATGATGTCGGCGAGCTGCTTGATCGATGCCTCGGCCCTGCGTCCGCCGCGCCCCGTCTGCGAGCGCTCGCCGGAAGTGCCCTTCGCCTTCTGGCCAGCGCTTTCAGCGTCTGCCGGAACCGGTGCGTTGCCCTGGCCGGTGATGCCCGCAGAGTCCGAAGCTGTTGGGGGTTCGGTTCCGGCCGCTGTGTCTGCCCCGACTGCGGGCTCGTCCCTCGGAGCCGCTGTTCCCCGTGCGGCCGGAATCGCGGCCGGGGCCGCCGGAATCATGGTGGGAGTTCCGGCGGCCGTCGTGTGGCTGTGGCGGCCGATGAGGATGTGCATGTGGGTGGCTCCGGCCAGGGCCAGAGGAGCTATTGCCGACAGGACGGCGACCGTGTGGTCGCCGAGCAGGAGAGTGCGGACGCCGGGCTGGTTGAGGCGTACGGCATGCAGGGCGTTGGCCCACAGGCTGGCGGCGGTGGCGGTGCCGAAGAGGGTCCAGGCGTAGGCGCGGGCGGGCCAGGGCGCGTCGTGCAGAACGAGGAGGGCGCGGACGCCGTAGGCGATGAATCCATCGATGACCAGCGGGAAGAGGTAGGCCAGGTGCGGGCGGATGTGGACGGCGACGGCCATCTGCCGCAGGGAGTCGTAGGAGAGGGCTCCGCCGGCCAGGCCGAGCAGGATCAGCGCGAGCGGATCCCACCAGGACCGGCCACGGCCGGAGGTGGGCTCGCTGTGGGGCGGGGCTTGCAGGGCGGGGCGCGGACGTGCGGTGGCGGGCATGAAGACTCCAGTTAGGGACGGGCTGACAAGCGGGGTGCTCCGGGCATGCCGGAGAAGCGCGCGGCGGTAAGGGCGCACGTGGGTGCGTCAGCGCGGATGAGAGGGGGCGGCGGCTTACGCGGGGCGCAGCCCTCAGGCGGGCGTACGACGCGGCGTGGTGGGGGTCAGGCTCTGGCCGGGAGCCGACCGGCGTCGGCCTGGAGGGCGGCGCGGACCCTGGCCCTGCCGCGAGCGGCGACGCTCGCGGCTGTGGCGGTCTCGTCGGGCTTGTCGGCCAGGCCCGCGCAGGCGCGGCAGATCCCCTCGTGCGGGATCGGGCGGGCGCATGTGGCGCACTCCCCCGACCAGCGCGGCTTGGCCGGGACGACCGGCTCAGGGGCTGGGGGGAGCTTGCGGGTCAGGCGGTCGCGGAGGATCGCCGCGGCGCTGTGGACCTGGGCGGGCAGCCCGCCGAGGAGTGCTTCGGACAGGTCACGGGGACCGTAGCCTCGCTCCAGCCACTCGCTCACCAGGGGTGCCAGGGCCAGGGCCTCGACCGCGCCGAGGCGCAGACGAGGCTCGGGCCGGAGCACCCGGAACAGCGTGGCGACCGCCTCACCGATGGGGCCGTCCGACGCAGGAGCGGTTGCCGGAGGCTTCGTCCCCCCAGCCTCCCCGATACCCGTGCGGTCCTTGCCCGCCAAGGCGGTGTTCGACCGCTGGACGGGGAGGGTGGGTTCTTTCCCACGGTCCTTTACGGGGTTGGTGCCACGGTCATCGGCTGCCGCCACACCGGATCCCGGACGGGTGAGACCCGGAGCGGCGTGCGGGGTGTCGTAGACGTGGGCCTCGCTGACGAACGTCCCGTCGCCGCGTCGGACCCGGTCGACCCTGTAGTAGCCGAGGGCGGTCAGCTCCCGCAGCGCCTTCGCAACCGCCAGGCGGCCCTGCGGGCTGGTGTCGGCCATCCGCCTGCCGTCCTCCGACCAGCCGTCGGGACGGGAGAGAAGGTCAGCCAGCAGGCCGCGGGCGGTGTAGGACAGCCGCCGGTCTTGCAGCAGCATGTTGGGCAGGACCGTGAAGCCGCGCGCATGGCGGCTACGATGAATCTGCATGAGGAGCGCAATCTCCTTGTGCCGGACCCCGGAGCGTTCCAGCGCTGCCGGGGTCACCTTATTGAGTTCTTCGGTGACAGAACGTACCACGCAAAGCAGGCCCAATCGCCCTGTTCGCGAAAGCAATTGATCACGCATCAGACGGTAGCGATCGGCCGGGCCCAGTTCCCGCCTGCACCAGACGCAGGCGCCGGAAAGGGCCAGTGGATGGGCGTGATCAGCGGCGCGATCACGGCGGGAGTGGACGGGAAGTCCGGAGAGCGTCGGCCGCTCGGGGCAAGGGGACCGCGAGGGCGCGGCACTCGGCGGTCGGGACGTAGGCTGATACACAGTGCCTCCTCACTCGGGCGCCACATCGGCTGGCAGGCCAGCGGCGCCGGTAGATCGTTTGGGCGGTCGTCCGGGAGTCCTCTCGGCCCTTGGTGCTCCAACACCAAGGGCCGCTCGCGTATCCAGGCCTCGGTCAGGCTGCCTGGACGTACGTGGTGCTGGAGAGCAGGTCAGCGAGCCGGGCGGCGCTGCGCGGACTGATCGTCGTGACGAAGCCGGCGCAGACGCGTTGCAGCGCGGCCTCCCGCGCCTCGTCCGTCACCGGACGGCAGTCGGAAGCAGTGGGCTGGATCGGGGCAGGCCGCGGCTGGGGTTCGGGCATAGGTGTGTCCTCGGAGCGGCACGAGGCTGGCAGGCCGTGTGCCGTGGCGTTGAGCGGGCGGGCGGTCGTCATGCGCTCCGGCGGGTGGTGGTCCAACACCACTGGGCCGGGCGGCCGTCGGCCGGAGGTCTGGCGAACTCCGTGCGGCGGATGACAACAATGATCCGCAGAAAACGCGTTTTGCCTGACGGTACTTTCCGGGTTATAGAGCGGACCGGAACACCGCACCCTCGGACTGCCCTCTCCATGACTCCACCGTCTCTCCCATCGATCTCACGCTCCCTGACTTGCCATCGGACAGCGCCGTTGCACGCGAAACCCAGGTCCGGCTCGCGCATCGGAGCTGAAAGTGCCACGCGACCGTGGACTGGGTGAGGCCGCGAAACCGTGATAGAAGCCGACGGCCCAGCCCTGACGGGCTTCGTTCACGTTCGGTGGCTCAGGTCAGCTTCAGCGAACTGGCCCGCAAGCGATCCACCGTCACGCTCGAATAATTCCCAAGCGGCGGAGGGCAGGTGGTTCGTATGATCGCGAGCGGGATGGGGCTCGTAGCGCAGTGGTTGTCGCGCCTTCACAGCATGTGGGAGGACGCCGGTTCGAATCCGGTCGGCCCAATCCCGTTCCTGCGTGGGGTCGGCCTCTTTCCGGGATCCAGGCAGCGCTCGTTCCCGGCTACTTCAGGAGTCGGAAGCCCGGCTGTCGTACCCAGGTCCTGAGGAAGTCGGCTGAGCCGTACGCGGCGAGCCACGGATCGGTCAGCGTTGCGGCGATGCCCGGAGGGCCAACCACGATGGGTACCTGGTCCTTCCGAAGTTCGACGTTGGCGATGCCCCCGATCAAGTCCATCACTGCAGCGGTCAGCAGAGCCGTCACGACGTGGTCGACTGGGCTGTTGCAGAACGCGCCGATGTCGACGGCGTGGGTCGGTGCGAAGCCGATAAGGGGTTCCTGGTCGACCTCGTCGGCATGCTCGGCCTCGAAGACAGCCTCGTCGCCGATCCCGGGGCCCATGAGGGAGACCAGCAAGGGGCGACGTCCGTCTTCGCCCCAGGTGTCCGTGACACCGAGGCTCTCCGCGCGGATGTGCACGTCGTACTCGCCGAGCCGCGTCTCCTCGCAACGCACCGACGAGCGGACCAGGAACTCGTGGACTCGCAGGATTGCCGCGCGCGAGGGAGCCTCAGCCAATTCGATCACCAACACGGGTCCGCTCATGGCTCGGAGAGTAGTCAGGGAGGATCACCATCCCCAATGGATTACTCAGCGTGCACGCTTCTCAAAACCCGAGCCAGAGCGCGAGTCGATCGTGGCTCACCTTCCGTGATCCGTGGCTGTGCTTCACCGGTCAGATCCCGAAGAGTGCCTCTTCTTGCGGCGGGACCGGAGGGTCAAGGACATCACGGAGGCGGGTGATGTCCTGGCGCCATTTCCGCCCATCCGCAACGTCGTCCCACAGCCCTGCGATTTCCGACGACTCAGCCACCACCTGGTCCAGGGCTTCGACAGCGATCGCCCGGAGGTCTACCGGGAACTCCGGCAGCGGCTCCGACGGACCGTAGTTCGAACACGCGGGCTGGCCGTCAGGGTGCTGCGCGACGACCAAGGCTGCTGCGGCAACGGCTCGCTCGGCGTCAGGGGTTTCCAGAAAATCCGTGGCATCGGCGGCGCGTTTGAGGACTCTGCGGATCATGGGCTCTCGCTCTTCCAGGGCTGCCTCGTCCAGGTCGCCGGCGAAGTCGGCGGCGGTGTCGTTGTCGAAGGGGCCTATGTCCCAGGTGCCCACGTGATCTCCTCGCGTAGCGTTCCGGGGATCCTCGCAGTGGCCACCGACAGTCCAGCCTGGGGCGTGCCTGCGCCACACAGCAGGCGGCGGGTGGTCATCGATTGGAGCCCACGGGCCATTCCCTTGACGTCGCGCGGCGCAACGGCATCACGCATGACCGCATACGGGAGACCGCGACAGCCGTTGTCGGGGTACTCCTCTGAGTGCTCCAGCAGGTACAGCCGCATGTGCGCCAGTCAGCAGTCGGCTGCCTGGCGGTTTAGGCCGACTGCGTTGTGATCACGCACCGAAGCCGTCGTCTGGGGCGTCGGCTTCCGGAGGCGTGCACTCATGGGTGGAAACCCAGTGGCCGGCGCTGTCCAGAAGGGTGTCGGAGCCGGCATCTGTCCGGAAGGTGAAGGTGGTCCCCGTCGACTCCACCTGTAGGGCCAGCTGTCCCGACGGCTGGTGGAGTGTCACTGGATCGAAGCGGCAGCCGATCGAATCGAGCTCCGCTGTGACCTGCGCGTAGGTGAGGTGTCCGGCGGACGTGGCGAGTGACTTCGTCTCTGGGACGGGAAGTTCGATGGCGTCTCGCCAGGTCTGCACGGTGATCATCGTGACGCGGCGGCATCGGCACACGCAGAACTCGGCGTCTCCGTATGAGAACAGGTGGGGCCAGCGCCGCAGCCTGCTCACCCGGCCGATGTCCCACGGCGACCCGAGCGCCGCCGCGACGTCGTTGAGTTTCGCGCCGCAGCGCAGTGGGCCGATGGCTGCGGTGGAGCCGAACTCGGCCAGGGTCCGAAGCACGTTCACGCAGCGGAGCGTGCCATCTGGCCTGCTTCAACGTCCACCGGGTTCGATTCGCCTATCCGTATATTGCGGTGAGGTGGTTTCAGCAGGTCTCCTCGCCGATGCGTGACGGCCGGTCTTGCGACCCCCGCCTCGTCACCCCACCAGAAACGGTGCACTTTCGTCCGTACGAAAACATTTGCGGACCTGGCAAGATTTTCGTAGACGGGGATCATCTGGGTGCTGAGGTCGGCATGACGGGCAGCCTTTGAGTGTGCTCTGTTGAACTGCCGTACTTGTTACCGCCCTTGGCGGGCGTGTTGGTTCTCTCGGTCGACGGCTCTGCGGACCACAACCACGACGCGCGTTCGTAGTCGACCGGATGCCGGTGCAGCGCCGGCTGCGACCTTTTCTTCTCTCGCGGCAGCGGCATCGACTGCTCGTGCGGGTTGAGCTGAGCGTCAGGCAGCGGGAAGCGCAGCAGCAGCAGCAGCGATCTTGGCGGCGACGGCGTCGAGCGACGATTCCTTTGTGCTCAGCCCGGAATGGGACGCGAGCATGGGGCTGACGTCGTAGAGCTCGTCGAAGGTCACCCCGTGCGTCACGGGCACGACGCGATTGGTGTTGAGCAGGACGGCGAGTTCCTTTTCGGCGATGCCCTCGTTCTTGATGCTCTCAAGTAGGGATGGCGTGACCAGCACGATGCCGATGCGGGAGTTACGAAGCCCTTTGTCGATCTCGCGCATCTGCAGCGAACCGAGCGGGATGTCTTCCTCGCTGAACCACACCGTCGCGCCACTGGTCTTCAGGTGGCCGTAGAGCTCCTTCGCGCTGCCCTCACGGTCGTTCCAGGCGTGGCACAGGAAGAGGTCTCGCTTGTCCGGGTACTTCTGGGCCTGTACCGCAGCCTTCTCGGCGTAGGGCTCGACCGCCTGCCACTCGGTCGGGGTGTACGACACCGTCCTGCCGGACCTGGTGCGACGCGAGGTCCCACCTCCGGACGAGCCGTACGACGAAGACCGGCCTCCGCCGCCGCTGCTGTACGAGGAGCCCGACGGGTATGACGACCGGGAGTACGACCTTCCCCAGTTGCTGCACGCTGGGCAGTTCGCGGCTCCACTCGCGGTGCGGTGGCCTCGGGAGGGTGCTGTGCATTGCGCCATGGCCCCATGGTAGAGGGAACCACCGACACAGTGTCGTAGTTACTGCTGCTATCCGCACCCATGCCCCTCGTCACCGCTATAGCGGGTTCTGATCGATCCGGATCCGGCCCCAGTCCATGTATCGGCCGAGCTTCTTCGGTTCGCCGATCACAACGCCCGAGAACAGGAACCGCAGCACCGCGTTGCGGCGCTCGTCCGTCATCTCGTCGGCTTCCCAGGCTGCCCGAGCGCCCGTACCAGTGAGGCCGTCGAGCAGCACCATCGGTCGGATGACCACCTTGCGCTGTGCCTTGGCGATGCGGTCGGTGATCTCCTTGCGCATCTTGCGGTACTCCGCCGTGGAGAGCTCCTTCGCCGTCCACATGTCGTTCAGCTCGGCGAGCTGGCGCTGGTCGTCCTCCACCTCCTCGGCCGTGTCCTCGGCGAGGTTGCTCCTCACAAGCCGACCGTCCACCCGGAGTTCGCCGAGGAGCTTGACGGCGGCGTCGGTGACGAAGTCCTCCAGCGTCGGGGCCACGATCGCCCGGGAGCACTTCTTCTCGTCGTTCCGCCCGCGCCGATTGCACTGGTACGCGGGTCCCGCCGTCTTGGCCGTACCCGACATCAGGGTGCCGCAACGCCCGCACATCACCAGACCGCGCAGCAGGTAGTACCGCTGCGGGGGCTTGCTGAGCGCTTCCCTGTGGGCTGCCGATCGGAACGCGCGCCGGGCCCTCACCTCAGCCCACACTCCCGTGTCGATGATCGCGGGCCAGGTGCCGGGGCCGACCTCCTCGCCCTGGTGCATGCGGATGCCAGCGACATGCCGTGAGTCGAGTAGGCCGCGCACCGTTCCGGCGCTCCACGCCTTGCCGCCGGCCGTCCGGATGCCTCGCCGGTGGAGGTCCTTCGCCATCGGGGCCGCGCCTTCGCCCTTGAGGTAGCGGTCGAACACCTCGCGGACGATCTCCGCCTCGTCCTCGACGATGGCCATGCCGTCCTTGCTGTAACCGAACCGCCGCATGCCGCCCTGCGGCTTGCCCTCCCGGGCGCGGTCCTGCATCGCGGACTTCAACCGCCGCGAGGTGTCGTCGGAGGAGCGGCAGGCGTGCGCGACCTCGATGCGGAGGATGAAGCGGTCGTCCGGGTCGGACAGGTCCCGCCGGTTAGCCTCGCCGTGGAGGGTGATCGCGTGGTCGTCCGACACCTGGAGCAGCTCTTCCAGGTCTCGGGGCTGCCGCATGAGCCGGTCGGGGTGGTAGGCGATGATGTGCCGGAAGCCACGCTCCCGGGCGTCGTCCAGCAGGCGGTCCCACCCCGGACGCTTCCGCTTTCGGCTCCACGCCGATCGGCTGTTGTCCACGAAGACGTGGGCCGGATTGATGACGAACCCGCGACGCTCGGCGATCTCCCGGCAGATCCGCTCCTGACGGTCGACGCCCGTCTGATCGTCGTCGTCCGCCTGGGATATGCGGCAGTAGATCGCCGCCGGCTCACCGGCGACCGTCGTGCTGGGGGCGCCCTTGGTGGGCCTGTTGTACGGCATGCGAATGAGTGTATGAAAGCGGAGTGGCCTGGGTGACGGGGTCGCGCGAACTGGTCGCGGCGGTACGCACGGCCAAGCAGTTCCTCACGTACGTGGCCTCGGGCCCGTTCCAGTACGCCGTCGCCGAGGCCCTCGCCCTCCCCGACGCCTACTACACCAGCCTCCGCGACGACCTCCGGGCCAAGCGCGACCTGCTGGCCGACGGCCTCACCACCGCCGGCTTCGAGGTCTACCGCCCCCAGGGCACGTACTTCATCACAACGGACATCGCAGCTCTCGGCGACAAGGACGCCCTCACCTTCTGCCGCTCCCTGCCCGAACGCTGCGGAGTGGTCGCCGTCCCCAACTCCGTCTTCTACGACGACCCCGACGCCGGCCGCACCCAGGTCCGCTTCGCCTTCTGCAAGAAGCAGGACGTCCTCGCCGAAGCCGCATCCCGCCTCCGCAAGGCATGCAACGGCTGAGCGCCGCCCTTACAAGGCGGAGGTCGACCGCGCTGACGCGCGCCGGGCGGCCTTCGTCACGACGACTGTGTACATGTCCTCACGTGATCGGGCTTCGCTGCCGGGCTGCTTTCCGTGAACCGGTCCTGAGGCGGGCACTTCGTCAGCGGGCGTCCGCCTCGGGGCGCGGGAGTTCGTCGAGGTCCAGGGTGAAGGTGCGACCGTCCGCGAGGGGGATGGCGAGCTTGCCGGTGCCGTACTTGTGGGTATGCGCAGCGATGTAACCGGTGCCGGTCGGCTGAGTGTGGAGGACGACTTCCTGGGCGTACGGGTCGACCACCAGGTAGACCGGAATCCCGTAGCGGCCGTACTTGGCCGTGCAGTCGTCGTAGTCCTTGCGTGCCGAGGACATCGAGACCACTTCCGAGATCAGCAGGACGTCTTCGAAGCTGTAGCGTTTGCCTTCCCGACGAGCGTCCTCCCGAAGGATCGCCAGGTCGGGAGCCGAGTTCTCGTCGGCGGGAAAGTCGATGTAGACGTCCGAGGTGACCTTCGCGTGGCGGCCGAGAGCGAGAGCCGAGTCGATCTGCATCGACTTGATGGTGCTGGAGTGCTCTTCGCTCTGCGGGGTCATGATCACCTTTCCGTCGGCCCCGAACAGGACCGTGTACCCCTCGGGGAACTCGGTGTGCACGATCGCGTCGACGGTCATGGACGGCTCCTTCCGGTGTGTGGATCAGAATACGGCGACGAGCCCGGCGTCACCGGACTCGATGAGTCGGAAACGAGGTCGATCGCACCAGGTGCTTCAGGCCGACCGCCGAGTATGGACGACCACCCCTCGCATGTGCTCCTGATCAGCGGGCGGTACGTGCCTCGAGCCAGCGTCCCGCGGAGGTCTCATCCACCGAGTAGAACGCCTCCGCTGTCTGCTTGCCGTTCACCTCTCCGCCCCAGGTGAAGGTCATGGGCCAGTTCCCGCGGCCGTAGTGCGCGTGGATGTGCCGCGTGAGAGCGGCTAGCGATCCGCGCAGCTGCTCACGCTCAATGCCGAGCCGATCGACGAGGTCCGTCGTGCTGAATCTCCTACCGGGGTGCCCGGCCAACACATCGAGGACCGCCGTGACCCGGCCGATCGACGGCAACGTGGTGGCGGCCAGGGAACGGAGGTCTGCCACCCCCCACTCGGCATACGGCCGCTCCGCGTCCGGATCGGTGCCCTTCGTACCTCCGGGCAGGGGGCTCTCCGCTCCGGGGTCTGTGCTCCCGTCCAGTTCGGCGATGAACGCGTACACCTTCACGACGTACTCCTGCGGCACGTGAACAGGTACGAACTGCCGGTCTCGGTCTTCCACGGCCCGACCTCTCACCTAGTACGCCATCTACTCATTCAGTAGACAGTATGCATACGAGAGGATGCTGTCTCCTGTCACTTGTAGACGTAATATGCCAGGGACTTCAATGCGCCCTTTGACGAGTCCCCGACCGGGGCGTGAATCAGCTTGACGACGCCGAAGAGCCGCCAGTCCGAAGTGGCCACGCCGTCCACCTCGAAACGCTCAGTACCGCGATGACCGAGGCGTCGGCTCCGCAGGGTGACGGGCCGGGTCTGTCCCTTATCTCAACGAACGAACCAACGAGCGTTCACCCGAATGAGTGCACGAACAAGGCGTTGCCTGGGTGACCGGCTCTCCCAAACTGGTCGCCGCGGTCCGCACGACAAAGCAGTTCCTCACCTACGTCGCCTCAGGCCCCTTCCAGTACGCCGTCGCGGAGGCCCTCGCGCTGCCCGATGCGTACTACCTCGGCCTCCGCGACGATCTGCGCACCAAGCGCGACCTGCTCACCACCGGCCTGACCGACGCCGGCTTCCGCGTCCACGCCCCCAGGGCACCTACTTCATCACCACCGACATCGCCGCCTTCGGCGAGACCGACGCCCTCACCTTCTGCCGTTCCCTGCCCGAACGCTGCGGAGTGGTCGCCGTCCCCAACTCCGTCTTCTACGACGACCCCGACGCCGGCCGCGCCCAGGTCCGCTTCGCCTTCTGCAAGAAGCAGGACGTCCTCGCCGAAGCCGCCAACCGCCTCCGCAAGGCATTCAACGACTGACCCGGCGCAGGCGGATCATTGGCGCAGGGGACGGCCGTTCATGCCCGTTCGGGCTGTGAGGACGCCGCCGAGGCCCGGTGAGCAGCCCACCCCGCCCAGTCCGAAGAGCAGAGCGGTCGCGAACATGCCGCCTTCTGCAGCGCCCTGACCAGGGTATTCCGCTTTCGCGGCGCCCGCGTGCGTTCTTCGTTTCCCTGCGGAATCGAGGGACAGGCCGACGCCCCCGGCCATACGATCTGACTTTCACCATTCACAAAAGGATCCCATGACTCGCATAAACAGACGGCGTGTTTCATTGCCACGCCTCGTCAGCACCGTCTCCGCGCTGTGTGTCGCGGCCACGGGCTTCGCTCTGGGAGCGGGCACGGGAGTGGCGAACGCTGCAGCGACCGAGCGTTTGCAGGTGTCGGCCGGCTTCGATCGCACCGTGCCCGTGCGCGACACCGGAAACGGGGCGGACTACCGCCCGCTCAGCGTGCAGTTCTTCGACGTCACGGGCAACACGTTGCGCGGCGTGAAGGTGTCCGTCGACGGCTCCGGGCTGCACGGCTTCGCGGAGCTCGACCTGCCGAGCGGCTGCGCGTACACCTCTGCCGATCACCTGCACGAGTCCTGCGACCTGGGCAATGTCCGCGGGGGGTCGGGCCGGTTGGCGGTCGGCGTACGTGCCCTGACTGCAGCAAGTGCCGGGCAGACCGGCAGTGTCGCCTTCAAGGTGACGGCGGCCAACGGCACGGACGCGAGTGCGCAGAACGTCGGCGTCACGGTCGGGGACGGCCCCGACCTGGTCGTCAACGACCTCGGCAGCTCCTACAAGGTCACGCCCGGCAGCACCGCCGCGCTGCCGCTCCGATTCGCCAACGCGGGCAGCCGCGACGGCAAGGGCATCGTGGTCTTCGTCCACGACCAGTTCGGCAACGCGGAGGTGCTGGGCAACTACAGCAACTGCCTGTACGAGCACTCCGGCAACGGCCAGCGCGGCGCGTACTGCACCTTCCCCGACGCGGACATCAAGCCCGGCCAGCAGCTCCAGCTGTCCGACCCCTTCACGATATCGACCCCCGCCGGGGCGCACGGCGACGAGATCCAGTACGGCGCCGGACTCACCGACGACGACTGGGTCGGCAAGCCGGAGGGCACTGCCGGGACCGGCGGCGAGCTCACGCTGGTGCCGGTCCCGGCCGCGAAGACCACGAAGATGTACAACCCGTCCATCGACATCGACGCCGAGAACAACCTCTACTACACGCGGCTCGACACCGGCACGGTCACCGACATCGCGGGCGTCAACCGCAGCCTCAACGCAGTCATCGGCCGGCCGAGCGCGATCACCTTCGAAGCCCGCAACTCCGGGACCACCACCATCAGCGGGTACGACGAGAACGTCGGCGGCAGCGTCGGCGCCTACCTGGAGTTCCCGTCATCGGTACAGGTCAAGGAGGTACCGAAGGAGTGCCGCACGTCGCCGGGCAGTCCCGAGGAGCTGTCGGCCTACCCGCAGGGGAAGAAGCCGGTCCTGTACTACTGCGTGCGCACTGTCACCCTCGAACCCGGGCAGAAGACCGGCTTCACGTTCCAGATGGTTCCGCTGAAGGCGGAGTCCGGACAGTACGCCGGGATGTATGTGTTCGCGTCGGAGGACCAGACGGCCGACCAGCGCAACAACTCCGCGCACGTGGCGATCAACGCGACGACCGCCGCGGCTTCGCCCACGCCTACGGCCACGGCCACGGCCAACACGCCCTCCGGAGACGGCGACCAGGGCGGTGAACTCGCCGCCACCGGCTCCGGTGCCACGACCCTGTGGACGGCAGTCGGCGGCTGCGTCGTGCTCGCTGCCGGTGCCGCGACCCTGATCGGCACACGCCGACGCTCCGCGGCCCGCCGGGGCTGAGGCACCGCACGACGGGCCCGGCGGACACCGCCGGGCCCGTCGGTGATCCGGCACACGACATCCACACGACGAAGCAGTTCCTGACGTATGTGGCTTCGGGTCCGTTCCAGTACGCGGTCGCGGAAGCGCTCGCCCTCCCCGACGCGTACTACACCGGCGTCCGCGACGACCTGCGCGCCAAGCGCGACCTCCTCGACGCCGGCCTGCGCGACGCGGGCTTCCAGGTCTACGAGCCCCAGGGCACCTACTTCATCACCACCGACATCGCCGCCTTCGGCGAAACCGACGCCCTCACCTTCTGCCGCGCCCTCCCCGCCCGCGCCGGCGTCGTCGCCGTCCCCAACTCCGTCTTCCACGACCACCCCACCGCCGGCCGCACCCAGGTCCGCTTCGCCTTCTGCAAACGCCACGACGTCCTCACCGAAGCCGCAGGCCGCCTCCGGAAAGCCTTCAACGGCTCAGCGCCGCTCACCGAACCAGCACGTGTGGTGGACCACTGGGATAGAGACCTGGACACGGAGTCCATCGGTCAGAACGACTCTCCGGCGAGGGCTCAGGCTCCGAGCTGGCGTCGGCGCCGTTCGCGGGTGCAGGGCGAGTGGGGAGTGCGCGGGGTAGCGGCCGCAGGATAGGCGAGCGGATGACTCGGCTACATGCACCACCAGTGGTACATGGACTACGATTGGTACATGTCGATGAAACGTACGAACGTCTACGCGGACCCTGAGGATCTCGCGATCATCAAGGAGGCCGCTGCCCGCCGCGGTATCAGCGAAGCCGAGATCATCAGGCAAGGCATCCACCTTGCAGCCATGGCGAACCGGGTCTGGGACGAACCACTTTTCTCCCGGACCTTCGAAGGGCCTGGGCGTACTCCGTCCAAAGAGGACGTCCGCAACGCCGTGGCTGATGCCGTCCGGCGCGAGGGCGGCTCCGGAGTGACAGCGTGATCATCGTCGTGGCCGACACCTCGGGCCTGCTGGCCGCGCTGGACTCCACGCACCCCGAGCACCAGGGAGCCAACGAGGCGATCATGGCCGCCGGCCTCCTCGTGATGTCCCCGCTACTGCTCGCTGAGATAGACCACGTCGCGACCCGCGAGCTGGGACGGGAGGCAGCCGTCAGCGCGATCGACGACATCCGGCGGTGGATGCGAGCGGGCCGGATCGTCGTACCGGAAATCACCGAGGCCCACCTCTCCGCCGCACAGACCCTGCGAGCCCGGTATGCGGCGCTCAACCTCGACCTCGCGGACTCTGTGAACGTCGCCCTCGCGGCTGAATACGACACGGACGCCGTCCTCACCCTCAACCGCCGCGACTTCCGCGCGGTTCGCCCGCTCGGTCGCCACAAGTCCTTCCGCCTTCTACCTGACGACTTGCCCCTGTGACCAAAGGGGTGTGTGAAGAAGGAGTGGCCTGGATGACGGGGTCGGCGGAGCCGGTCGCGGCGGTCCGCACGACGAAGCAGTTCCTGACGTAGGTGGCTTCGGGTCCGTTCCGGTACGCGGTCGCGGAAGCGCTCGCCCTCCCCGACGCGTACTACACCGGCGTCCGCGACGATCTGCGCGCCAAGCGCGACCTCCTCGACGCGGGCCTGCGCGACGCGGGCTTCCAGGTCCACGTCCCCCAGGGCACCTACTTCATCACCACCGACATCGCCCCCATCGGCGAGCAGGACGCCCGCACCTTCTGCCGCGCCCTCCCCGCCCGCGCCGGCGTCGTCGCCGTCCCCAACTCCGTCTTCTACGACCACCCCACCGCCGGCCGCACCCAGGTCCGCTTCGCCTTCTGCAACACGACGTCCTCACCGAAGCCGCAGGCCGCCTCCGGAAAGCCTTCAACGGCTGAACGCCGCCCATCGCAGGGCCGAGGGCCGGAGAGGCCAGCTGGTTGTCGCACCGCGGGAATCGACGTACAATTTCTTGTACAAGTAGGAGGTGGACCATGAAGACCATGACGTACTCCGAGTCACGCGCGCGGTATGCCGAGGTGCTCGACTCCGTCACCGACGACCGCGAAGAGGTGGTCATCACTCGGGCCGGGCATGACCCGGTCGTCATCGTCTCCCTCGAAGACTACGAGTCCCTGAAGGAGACGGCCTACCTGCTGCGGAGTCCGGCAAATGCCCGGCGCCTGCTGGCATCCATCGACGAACTCGAAAACGGCGGCGGCACCGTACGCGAGCTGGCGACCGACGAATAAGGGCCACGCGATGAAGATCACCTTCTCCTCCCGCGCCTGGGAGGACTACCTGTGGTGGCAGCTTCAGGACCGGAAGACCCTGAAGCGCATCAACACACTCATCGCGGACATCGCCAGGAATGGGAACGAGGGAATCGGAAAACCGGAACCGCTCAAGCACGGATTCCAGGGTTACTGGTCGCGCCGGATCAATGACGAACACCGACTGATCTACAAGGCGACCGAGGACGGCGGCCTGATCGCTCAGTGCCGCTACCACTACGAGAGCTAACGGAACCCACTTTCGCGCGTCCCGTGCGCGACATGCGAATGAGTGTACGAACGCGGAGTGGGCTGGGTGACGGGTTCACCGGAACTGGTGGCCGCCGTCCGCACTGCCAAGCAGTTCCTGACCTACGTGGCCTCGGGCCCGTTCCAGTACGCCGTCGCCGAGGCCCTCGCCCTTCCCGACGCGTACTACGAGCACTTCCGCGAGGACCTGCGCTCCAAGCTCAACCTCCTCGACGCCGGCCTGGCCCCCGGCACCGACGCCCTGACCTTCTGCCGCACCCTCCCCGCCCGCGCCGGCGTCGTCGCCGTCCCCAACTCCGTCTTCCACGACCACCCCACCGCCGGCCGCACGCAGGTCCGCTTCGCCTTCTGCAAACGCCACGACGTCCTCACCGAGGCAGCAGCCCGCCTTCACGGATGGCAGCGTGGGCCTGTTGTCGGTCGCCTCCCCTATCGTGCGGGCAGCGCATCGTGGAGGGAGCAGGGGTGGGATTCTCCGGGGATCTGGTCTTTGGCCGCAGGGAGTACCCGCTGGTGGAAGCGCCGGTTTTCAGCGACCTCCATGAGGAGGTTCGGGACGGCATTCACGCAGGGTGGCCTCGGCCTGGCGGCTGGCAGACGCTGCAACTCGACCACGGGCTGTGGGAAGCAGCGGACCTTGCCGCGCTGGTCGAGTGGACCGGAGCCGCGGCCTGTTGTGCCTCCGTCTAGACAGCGACACTGCGCTGGTCACCGGGCTGGGGACCGACGGCCGGGAGTGGGATGCCTACCTGCACTTGGAGTTGGTGGCGGCCGGCGAGGCGGGAGACCTCTGGGCTGAGGAGCCCGAGGGCATGGGTGACATGAGCATATGGGTGACCACACCCGCCTACGCGGCAGCCACCCGGCGCAAGCTGGCTGAACTGGACGCCACGGTACCGGCCGATGCGCGGGCGGCCCTGGCCTGGGCGGCCAACGCGGGCTTCCCCGGCAGGGCCGACCCGGCCTCGATCGAGGCCGTTCTGCGCTCCCACGGGACCTTCGTGGAGGAGACGTTCACGACGCTTCTCGACAGGCTGGGCTTCCCTGCTGCGGTAGAGCCTGCCGGCCACCTCCGGTCTGACTGATCTCTTCTGGTCCGCCCGAGAACGGGAGGCATCGAGCGGCACCGACGGACCTCGGCAGGCGGAGGTCTACGGCAAGGTCGAGCCGACGGCAGCGCTGGCTCTCCTCGGGAAACTGGACCTCCCGGCCGACACCGAATACGTGGAAGCACTGCGCACGGTCCTCTCCGCAGGCCACACGAACCACTACCGGGACCTGCAGGCGTGGACCGCGGTCATCCACGCCCGTCCGTAGCCGCCGTGCGGATCTCTCGATGCCGAGGCCCAGAGGCGCAATGGTTCACCAAGCGAGGGGACCTGGCGTGCCCGACAGACCGCGGCTGGCGGGAGCCGGTGAGCACGACCACTACGTGCAGGTTCACTGCGAACTCCGCTACGAGCCAGTACGTATTCTGCCGGACGACCTGCCTCTGCAATGAGTCCATGAAAGTAGCGTGGGCGGATGGACCGGAACCAGCGGGCCGTCGGCGCCGTCGTCGGGTCGGCAGTAGGAGACGCGTTGGGTGGGCCCTTCGAATTCGGCCCGGCCGGAGCGTTCTCCGCCCGTTTCCCTGGCGGCGGCGACATGGAGATGTGCGGAGGCGGTGGCTGGGAGCCCGGTGAGGCCACCGACGATACGCAGATGGCGGTACACCTCGGCGAGTCCCTGCTGGAACGCGGCGGGCTGGACCTGCCGGACGTCTTCGCACGGTTCCAGCGGTGGGCGGCCGCCGATCCGAAGGACATCGGCCTGCAGACCGAGGACGTCCTGACCAACGGCGAAGCCTGGGACGCCGCAGCAGCAGCGCACTTCGCGAGCAATCACCGCGCCGCCGGGAACGGTGCACTGATGCGCGCCACGACGTCCGCGGTCCACTTCGCCGCTCAGGGCCGGCAGGCGAGTATGGACGCCGCACGCGAGATCTCCGCCCTCACCCACGGCGACCCGGCCGTCTGGGAGGGCACCGCGATCTTCCATGAGCTCGTACGCGTGGCACTGGAGGGTGAGGACGCGCTCGCCGCCGTCCCTTCCGCGCTCGCGCAGGTCCGCCCGGAGCACCGGGACCGGTACGCGGTCGTGCTGCACCCGCGCTGGCACCCGGATCAGGCCACCGAGTTCAACGGCGCCGTCTGGCCCTGCCTCGGCTCCGCGGTCTGGGCCGTACGCACCACCACCTCGTACGAGGGTGCTGTACGGGCAGCTGTGGACCTCGGCGGCGACACCGACACCGTCGCCGCGGTCGCAGGCGGCCTCGCCGGAGCGATTCACGGATTCGACGCCATACCCACCCGGTGGACCGCGGCAGTGAATGTCCCCCTTCCGGGGGCGGGAGAGCGGGTCCTCCGGCTTTCGGACCTCGCCCGTCTCGCCCTGCGCCTTGCCGACCCGTCGACCGGCTGGAACGCGTGTCTCCGGGATGTCAGGTCCACGCGGCCATGAGGTCTTCGGGCGTCAGGCTGCGGACGCCCTGTGCGGTACAGCCGCTGCGGGCGACGGCAAGGAGCGCCAGGTCGATTTCCGGATCGTTCGTACGGGTCCAGTAGCCACCGACCGTATGGGTGCCCTCGGGCAACTGCTCGTCGGTCAGGCGCCACAGGGCCTCGCGGAGCACAGGTTCGACGGCCCGGCCACGCCACGCCACGCCACGCCACGATGTCCAGCTTGCGCGAAGGGATTCGCGGACACGGTCGCCGCGCCCTCGTTCGATCAAGGGCATGCCCGGACCGACGAAGGCGAGCCAGAAGCGCAGGTGGGGGTCGTCGATGCGAGAGCGGGTCTCGCGACTGGGCCTGCTGGACAGAGATGTGTCCGCCGCGACCATACGGCGGGTGGTGAGAGGTTCGAGAGACCGTTTCACAGAGCCCGGATTGAGGTCGCCGGCTGCGCGGCCGATGAGCGTGAAGGTACGTTCTCCGAGCCCGACGGCTCCGAGGACGGTACGGGCTTGACCCTCTGCGGGGTCTCCGCGGCCAGGCTGCGCTCGCCGCTTTTTGTGAAAGTCGCCCTGCTGCAAGTCTTGGCCAGCTGTCCTTCCCCGGGGCGCCCTGGAGGAAAGGGTGTGCGAAAAAGGCGTGGTCTGCCCGGGAGGGCGGTGTCCGTCGTAGGCTGAGGCGGCCGAACACGGGAGGCAAAATGGCGCGGTATCTGATCTCCTTCGACGACGGCGCGATGGACTTCCCCCGGGAGGAACTGCCCGCGGTGGCCGAGGCGTCGCACAAGGTGGTGCGGGAGGCGCAGGACGCGGGCGTGTGGGTCTTCGGCGGTGGGCTGGAGAGCCAGCAGGCGAGCGTCGTGGCCACGGACGGGACGGTCAGCGACGGCCCGTACCCGGAGACCAAGGCGGTCATCGGCGGGTTCTCGATCATCGATGTGCCCTCACGTGAGGACGCCCTGCTCTGGGCGGCCAAGTTCGCCGCCTCGTGCCGCTGTGCACAGGAGGTCCGGGAGATCATGCCCGATCCGGCCGTCTGACAGCCGACGGCCCGCTGGGAGTTGGTGCCGATCCTGCGCCGGTGGTCCGAACGGGGCCGGCCCGGCAGCCCACAAGCCGCAACCTGTGCCTACCCGGCCTCCGGCCCTTTCGGGTGAGCCGGCGCCGTGACCGGCGGGCCGTCCGTCGTGGCGTAGCCGTGGAGGAAGGCCCGCACACCGGCGGTGACCATGGCTCGTAGCGCGTCGGGGTCGTGCAGCTCGGCCCGGTCGGTGAGGTTGTCCGCGGAGACCAGCAGCATCAGGTGGCCTGCCGCCCGCCGGGAGTCGGTGATCCGCAGCTCGCCGCGTTCTGCGAGCCGCCGCAGCCGTTCGGCGAGCGCGCTGCGGGTGCGGCCGGGGCCGGTCTCCTGCCACAGCGCGAGTGCGGCCGGCGGGATGTGCTCGGCCTCGGCGTTGATCTGGCGGATGAGCGCGAAGTGCGGGGCAAGGTCGGAGGTGAGCACTCCCAGCCAGGCCAGCCCGAAGTCGATCAGGTCCTGTTCGAGGTCGACGACCTTGCCCAGGTGGCGGTCGATGAGGTCGACCATCGTGTCGGCGACGCGCTTCGTGCTGTCCTGGATGACCGTCTGGAAGAGGTCGGCCTTGTCGGTGAAGTGGTTGTAGATGGTGCGGTTGGACACGCCCGCCGCCGCGGCGATCGCGTCCTGGCTGGCGCGGGTGTAGCCGTCCCTGGCGAACAGCGTCAGCGCGCCGGCCACGATCGCCCGCCGCTTGTCGGGCTGCCCGACCGGCTTCTTTCTCTCCGTCACGCCATCGAGGCTACTGGACCGGCTCCACGGATTGCACCGGTCATTGCACCTGTTGCACCGATCGACGTAACATCTACACCGAGCGGTGCAATGACACAGCGAGGAGTGGGTCATGACCAGGATCGGAATCATCGTCGGCACCACGCGCCCCGGCCGCCGCGGCCGCGCCGTGGCCGAGTGGGTCGCCTCGGCGGCCTCCCGGCGGCACCCGGAGGCGGAGTTCGGGATCGTCGATCTGGCCGACTTCCGCCTGCCGCTGCTCGACGAGGAGCTGCCCGCCATGGCAGGCCGGTACGCCCACCCCCACACCCGGCGCTGGGCCGAGGCGATCGCCCGCTTCGACGGCTTCGTCTTCGTCACCCCGGAGTACAACCGCTCCATCCCCGGAGCGCTGAAGAACGCCCTGGACTTCCTGTACGCCGAATGGAACAACAAGGCCGCCGGGATCGTCGGCTACGGGGTGCACGGCGGTACCCGGGCGGCAGAACACCTGCGGCTGATCCTGGCGGAGCTTCAGATCGCCACCGTCCGCAGCCAGGTGGCGCTGTCCGTGCACCGCGACTTCGCCCCGGCCGATCCGGCGGGCACGGCAGGCACGGCGGCGGGCACGGCCGGCACGGCAGGCACGGCAGGCACGACGGCAGGCACGACGGCAGGCACGGCAGGCACGGACCAGCACACCGCGCCGGGCGGGGTTGCCGCCGACCCGCACGGGCACGCCCCACTCGGCGCCCTGCTGGACGACGTCCTGGCCTGGGCCCGCGCGCTGGAGCCGATCCGCCAAGGAGTGCCGTCGTGACCACTCCCCCCATCCCCGCGGGCCCACTGCCGCAGGAAGCGCTGGACGACCTGGCAGGCGCGGTCGCCGCCGACGCGACCGTCGCCGGGCTCGGCGAGTCCACCCGCTTCGCGCACGACACCTCCACCCTGCGCGACCAGGTCTTTCGACGCCTGGTCCGCGACCACGGCTTCCGCGCCCTGGCCCTCCAGGACGACGCGGCCGCCGCCGCGCGGCTCGACGCTTACGCCGCTGGCGGTCCGGGCACCGCCGAGGCGGCGCTGGCGGGCGCCTGGCGCCCCTGGCGAACCGCCGAGACGGCGACCGCGCTGGAGTGGATCCGCGGCTTCAACCGGGCCCACCCCGCCGACCCCGTCCGCGTCTTCGGCGTCAAGCCCGCCCAGGCGAGCCCGGCCGACTACGACGCCGTGCTCGACCACGTACGCCGCACCGCCCCGGAACGGCTCGCGGAACTGGCCTCGCACCTCGACCCGATCCGCACCGCGCACGACGTCGACGAACACGTGCAGCGCGCGAGGGGCACGCACCCGGGGCGCCCTTTCGCCGAGCACGCCCGCGACGCGCTCGCCCTCGTCGCCGACCTGCCCGGCGAGGCCGCCGCGGCCCGGATGCGCCTGATCGCGGAATTCCACCAGCGCAGCGTCGCAGGACGCGCCGACTACGCGGGCGACGCCGGGGTCTGGGCGGAAACGATCACCGGCTGGCAGCGCCGCACCGGGCACCGCGTGGCCCTCTGGGACGGCATCGCGCACACCTCTGCCGCCCCGGTCACCCTCGGCCTGGCACCGGGGCGCGGCCCGCGGCCCACCGTCGGCAGCGTGCTGCGCGGCCACTACGGCACCGGCTACGTGTCGGTGGCGATCGGCTTCCACCACGGCGACCTCGGTGTCGCCGAGGTCCCGGCCCCCGCCGCCGACTGGCTCGACGCCCGCCTGGACGCACCCGGCCGCGCCGCCCACTGGCTCGACCTGCGCACGGACGGCCAGGGCCGGCGGTGGGCGGGACCTGCCACGGCACGTGTCATCAGCGGCGTCTACGAACCCGCGCGGGACGCGGCAGAACACCTCGTCGTCGACTCGCTGCCCGACGCCTTCGACGTACTCGTCCACGTCCACCGGGTGTCGCCGGTGCGATGGCTGGCCTCCTGACCGCCATGACCGCCTGCCCCCTCGAACCCGGGCGCCGCGGCCTTGCCGAGGTCCGCCACTCCCCGAGTCCACCGGCCCGCGGGAGATGTCCCCCGGCGGCGCCCGCGCGTCCGGCACCCGGCATCCGGCATCCGAGCCCCGTCAGGCGAACCCCGTCAGGCCATCCCCGTCAGGCCATCCCCGTCAGGCGATCGCGCGCAGCGCTTCCGCGGCCGACCGGCAGAGCTCCTCGTCCGCGAGGATGGTGCCGCCGTACCGGCGTTCCGCGGTCGTCACGGCCTCGAGCAGCGGCACGGCGGCCGCGGCGGGCCGGCCGATCCGCCCCAGTACTGCGGTGGCCCGCAGGACCAGCGGGCTGACGCGGTGGTCGGCCAGCGGCCGCAGCGCCGGGAGCAGGACCCCGACGGCGGTGGCGGCGTCACCGGTGACCCGCCACCAGGCCTCGGCGGCACCGACGCGGGTCCACTCGCCGGGAGCGTCGAGGAGCGGCCGGATGTCGTCGGCGTGGCGGGCGGCGAGCGGACCGAGGTCTGCGAGATGGCTCAGCACCGGGTGCCCGAAGCCCGCGCGCACCGCCGCGCCGATGACGTCGAGTGCCGTCTGCGGATCGCCGGTGAGGCGCCAGTGCGCCCAGGCGGCGGTCTGGGATCCATGCCATCGGGGCCCCGTGCAGGCGCCGATGTACTGGCGAGGGGGCCGCCGCGATCCGCGGGCGAGCGCGGCGAGCACCTCGGCCGCCGCTCCGGCGGCCGGGCCGATCCGGCCGAGGGCTTCTGCGGCGGGCCTGGCCTGCGGGGTGTCCAGCAGTGCGACGACTTCCGGCACCGCCTCCGCGGCCCTCGGCCCCCACGCGACGAGGATGCGCAGCACCTCGGGAACCCCGCGGGCGTCCGGACCTTCGCCGAGTCGCCCGCGGAAGGCCGGCAGCAGTTCCGGGGCCCAGCGCGCGGGCGGCAGCCCCGGCTTGAGGTCATGGTCGCCGAAGCTCTCCCGGTACCAGGGCAGGGCCCGGTCGTCATCCGCACCCACCAGTGCCTGTATGGCCCTTTTGGCATTCGACGCCCACACGTCCGGCAGGGACGGGTGCCGCTCGACGAAATCGACCAGCCGATCCGCGTACGGCGCAACGGCCGATCCGCCGTCGGCGAGGATGTCGAGCGCCCCGGCGGCGACCCAGTTCCCATCGTCCAGCCCGGCGACGACCATCTCCCACAGCTCCGCGGACGGCCTTCGCCAGTACCGCAGTTGCGTGGCCACCGCCGCCAGGGCATCCCGGCGCAGGCCCTCCTTCTGGTGCCCGGACAGCGCGGCGGCCAGTGCGACGGCCTCCCGTGGGTGCTCTCGCAGCCGCTCCGCGGTCTTGCTCACCACTTCATGGCGCCGGGGCCATGCCGGCACATCGGACAGTGCTTCCACACCGGTCTCGGCGAAGGCCTCGCCCGCCGAGAGGCCCAGTCCCGCGGCACCGGCAGGTGAGGCCATCGGCGCGACGGCCCACACCGCCCCTGCGCGTACCAGGGCCTCCGGGTGACCCGACCACCGCAGGAACCAGCTCTCCTCGACCACGGCCCCGGATTCCGACAGCCGCCCCAGGGCGATCAGTTGGGAGACCAGCGCCGTCCGGTCGGCCTCCGCCTCGGCCTGGTTTCGCAGCGCGTCCCGCACCTCGGCGTCCCCGCTCGCTGTCTCCCCCAGGAACCACGCGGCGCGGACGCGAACGCCCGCATCCGCGTCCGCGAGCAGCGGGACGACGTGCGAGCGGCCCGCCACGAGCGAGGCGAGGGCTTGCCGGTCCGCCGGCCGCGGGTCGGTGCGTGCCCGGTGGGTTCGCCAGGCCAGGAAGTCGAGCACGTGGCGGCGGTACGACCGGTCGAGGTCGGGAAGCACTTCGAGCAGGCCCGCTGCGATGGGAGGGAACAGCGGATCGCCTGTCGACCAGTGCAGGCGTTTCACCAGCCGCGCCCACGAGGTGCTCACGCTTTCCGGCGACCGCATCCCGCTCAGCAGCCGTGGCACCTGCTCCTGCCCGGCAGGCACCCCCTCCAGCACGTGCCAGTGCACTGCGGCCTCCCCCTCGTCCATGCCCGCCCCCTGGCCTCCGCTTCGGCGGGCGCCGGACTCGGAGTCAGGGCGCGGGAGTTCGCCGAGGTCGGGAGGACGTTCAGGATACGGCGGGCAGCCAGGCGGTCCATGGTGCGCCGGTGCGGGCGCGCGGCCGGCGGGGGTGCGGGGAGGGGACGCGCCGGAGGCCCCGCTTGCCGCTGGTCCAGGGGCCTTGGGGGCCGGCCGGACGGGGGATCCGAGGATTCGGGTCCCCCGTCGGGTGTCAGTGTGCGGGTTCGAGCAGGGCGACAGCGGCGGTGGTGTGGGCCGGCAGCAGGGCGCCGGTGAGCCAGCAGGTGGTGGCGTCCGCGAGCCGGAGGGGCGTCCAGCGGCCGGAGGCCGGGCGGTCGGGGAGGGTGACGGCGTCGATCTCGGCGGGGCGGCGGTGGCCTGTGGCCCGGTGCAGCGCCTGGCGGGCGGTGAGCAGCCAGGTGGCCGTCCAGATGTCGGGCAGGGTCCTGCCGGAGAGCCGGACGGGGTCGTGGCGGGCAAGGGTGTGGTCCGGTCCGCGCAGGGCGTCGCGGCCCGCGCTGGCGGGCAGGGCGGCGACCCCTACGGCGGCCTCGCCGGGGACGGCCGCCACCACGGTGAGCCTGCCCTCCCCTGCGTCGGCGCTGAGCGCGGCGGTGCGGCCACCGCGCAGCCGCAGCAGGTCGTGTTCGCGGTTGCCGCAGTGGCGGCAGCGCGGGCTGTGCGTGGTGTCGGCGCAGCGCACACCGAAGTGCCTGTCGAGGACGCCTGCCAGCGGTGCCCGCGGGTCGAGGGGCGGCAGCAGCGGGGCGGTGGACCAGCGTAAGTGGATGCGGTCGGAGTCGGTGAGGGGCGGGGGCGCGTCGTCGGGGACGGCGCGCATGGCGACCAGGCCGGGCGGCTGGAAGCGGGTGCGGGGGCGGCTCAGCAGGACATGGGTGGTCGGCACGGGTGGGGTCCTGTCGTGTGAGGGGGCGGGGTGCGGGTGCCCTCGCCCGGGGGCGCTCCGTGCGGGTGCGGGCCGTGCGGGCTCTGCGGGCTCTGCAGGTGGGGGCCGTGCGGGCCGTGCGGGTACGGGTCGTGCGCGCCGGGTGGGTACGCACCGCGCGGGTACGGGTCGTGCGCTCCGTGCGGGCTCTGCAGGTGCGGGCCGTGCGCACCGGGTGGGGCGGTGGTCCGCCGCCGCCCGGTCACGCCCCGGTGGGGCGGTGGTCCGCCGCCGCCCGGTGCCGGCGCTGGGGCCGGCACCTGTACGACGGCATGGCGGACCACCGCCCTCCGGCTTCGGCGCCTCGGCGCCGCCGGGGTGGTCCCCGGCAGCGCGACCGGGCGCTACGCGCGGTCGAGGAGGTCGGCGAGCAGGGCCGCGCGGAGGGTCACTCCGTGCTGGACCCCGTCGAAGTACCGGACGTTGGCCAGGTCGTCGACCTCTGCGGGGAGTTCGTCGCCGCGCGGGCCGGTGTGGAAGACCTGGACGGGCGAGCCTGCGAGCAGGGCGCGGGTGAAGCGGTAGCGCTCGGGCAGCGGCTCGCGGTCGCGGGTGGCTGCCGCGGCCGATACGTGGAAGTCGGGCAGTTCGAACGGGATCATGCTGATCGCGTCGACCTGGCGGACCATGTCGGTTGCGGATTCGGCCAGTTGCCAGCTCGCGTGGTGTGCGCGCAGGACGCCGGTGACGTCCTCGGGCAGCGTGTGCCCCTCGGGTGCCAGGAAGGTGACCCGGCTCGCGCCGCACGCGGCGACCGCGTAGAGGATGGAGCGCAGCGTCCGGCAGGCGGGGTCGCCCACGAGGCCGATGTGCGCGCCGTCGAGGGAGCCCAGTCGCCGCCGCATCATCCAGGTGTCGAGCATGGCCTGGGTGGGGTGCTCGCGCTCGCCAGTGCCGGCGCTGATCACCGGTACCGGGGAGTGGAGGGCGGCGCGTTCCGCGGCGTCGTCGTCGGTGTGGCGCAGGACGAGGACGTCGGTGTAGCCGCCGACGATGCGGACGGTGTCCTCCAGGGTCTCCTGGAAGAAGTCCCCGGCCCGGGTGGTGGCCGCGTCGGCGAACCCCACGCTGGCCCCGCCGATGCGGCGCATCGCGGTCTCGAAGCTGAGCCGGGTGCGGGTGCTGTTCTGGTAGAAGAGGACGCCGAGCAGGGTTCCCTGGGCCAGCGTGCGCAGCTCCTCGGGGCTGCGGCGCTCCAGGTCGTCGGCGAGGGCGAACAGTTCCTCGAACCGCTCGCGCCGCCAGTCGCGTACGGCGACGGCGTGCCGGTTGCCCGGCCTGCTGAGTAACCCGGTCACTTCCTCACCACCACTTGCCGTGCACGGTCTTGGCCATCCACTTCTGGGTGTCGAGCATGGCGTAGCCGGGTGTGACGGGCAGCGGTTCCGCGCCGGGGAGCTGGTCGAGGCCGGTGATGGCCTGTGCCAGCCGGCTGGCCAGCATGCCCTGGGCGAGCGGCGGGGTGCTGGCCAGGATCGGGCACTCGCGGTCCTCGATGAACCACTTGTCGAGCATGGCCGTGCCCGGGTAGTCCGGCATCTCCGGGATGAAGCGGCTCAGCAGCCGGCGTACGTTCTTCTCGTCCAGCGGCTCGTCGACCGGCACACCGAAGTACTCCTCGGCGGTCATCGAGTCGCGGGTCCACTTGAAGAAGAAGGTGCGGTGCCCGAAGACCGGGGTGAGCATCATGAACTGCGGGCGGGTGGAGCGCCGGAAGGCCTGGTGCAGGGTGTAGCGGGCCGCGATCTCGTAGAGCTCGATCTTGTCCAGGACGTAGTCGCAGTCCTCGACGAACTCGTCGGCCGTCTCGGGTGTGATGCCCTCGGGGTACACCTCGATGTTCGCGTCACGGGCGGTGTTGTAGACCTGCTCGGCCACCACCTCGGCCTTGTTGCGGCCCACCGTGTCGATGCTCGCGCCGAACTGCCGGTTGATGTTGGAGAGTTCGAAGTGGTCCGGGTCCGCGAGCTTGAAGTTCCGCACGCCCAGGCGCATCAGGCGGTCGGCGGTGGCTCCGCCGATGCCTCCGCAGCCGGCCACGCCGACCACGGCGTCCCTTAACCGGAACTGCCTTTCGAGCTGCTCCTCCTCGGTGTCGCCGAGCCAGCCGAGGTTGCGCTTGACGCGCTCCAGATAGAACTTCTCGTCGTAGGTGCTCTCGTAGCGTGTTCGGGTGGTCACGTTCTTCTCCCTTGCAGGGGTTGGGAACCGGGCTTCCGGGGGACGTGTCCGCCACCCCGGGGGGTGGTGCGATGGGGCGCCTGCCCGACCGATGTCGCGCCAATACTCCCGTTTGGGTAAACTTCCACGTTTCGTCCCCCGCCTGAATGTGACGGTCGGTCAGCTCATAGGCCGCGCGCTTCAGGCGGCTTGTGGAGGCTCCAGGCGGGTCGTCAGGTCCGTGCCGAGCCAGGCGGAGATGCCGTCCGCGGCGGGCTCCAGGAGCTTCACCGCACGGCTGCCAGGGGCGCGTTCGACCCACCGCGCGTCCACCATCGCCTGGAAGAGCGAGGCGCCGACCGCGCCGCTGAGGTGGTGGCGCTGCTCGGTCCAGTCCACGCAGTAGCGGACCAGCTTGCGGCGGGTACGCGGGCGGCCCACGCCGATCCGGGCGAGCAGCGTCCAGCCGTCGTCGGTCACCTCGTAGTCCAGGTCCTGCCCGGTGTGCGACAGGCAGTCCTCGCGGGCGGTCTCCGGGTGGAAGAGGCCGTCCCCGCCGGTGACCGCCCCCCGCTCGAGCAGCGCGGCCATGATCTCCACGCCCAGCCGCCCGGCGAGGTGGTCGTAGCAGGTGCGGGCCACCCGCAGGGCGCGCTGCCGGGTGCCGGCCCGCAGGGAGCGGATCGGCGCGGTGGGCGCCAGCCGGGCCAGCGCCTCCAGGGCGTAGGCCACTTCGGGCGCGGCCAGGCCGTAGTAGCGGTGCCGGCCCTGGCTGCTGACCCGCAGCATGCCGCCGTCCACCAGTTTGGCGAGATGGCCGCTGACGGTCGACGCGGAGACCCCGGTCTCGGCCGCCAGCATCGACATGGGCAGCATCCGCCCGTCGAGCAGCGCCAGCAGGATACCGGCCCGCGTGCTGTCGCCGATCAGCGCTGCCGGGCGGTGGAAGTCGGCTTCTCCCTGGCTGAGGTTCGGCATGGCAGGAGCTCCTTTGCGTCGTCGGTGGACGTGCTGGGTGCGTCGCGGTGGACGCCGAACCAGGCGAGGGCGGCCGCGGCGAGGAAGCCGCCGCCCGCGACCGCGGAGCCGGTGTGCATCCCGGGTACGAATCCGCTCCGGTCCGCCACCAGCGCGCCCAGCAGCGCGATGCCCACCGCGCTGCCGACCTGCCGGCTGGCGTTCATCACCCCGGAGGCGAGCCCGGCCCGGCCCGGCGGGGCCTCTTCGACCGCGGCGGACATCGCGGCCGGCATGGTGAAGGCCATCCCGAAGCCGATCGCGGCCAGCGGCGGCACGAGCCACAGGTACGGCGTGTCCGCGCCCGTCGCCAGCAGCCCGGCGAAGCCCGCAGCCCCGATCAGCATGCCCGCCCACATGGGGGTGCGGGGGCCGGTACGGGCCGCGGTGCGGCCGCTGAGCGCGGAGGCGAGCGCGGCCATCGCGGTCTGCGGCAGCAGCGCGAGCCCGGCCTCGAGCGCGGACCAGCCGCGGACCTGCTGGAAGTAGAAGGTCATGACGAACAGCTGGCCGTAGAACCCGGCGTTCATCAGGAAGCCCACCAGGGTCGAGCTGCTCAGCGTCCGCGAGCGGAAGACGTCGAGCGGCACCATCGGGTCCGCGGTGCGCCGCTCGACCAGCAGGAAGGCCGCCGCGGCGAGCACCGCGAGCAGCGCCGCGACCAGCACGCCGCCCGCAGCCCAGCCACTGTGGCCCGCTTCGATCAGCGCGTACACCGCCGCGGCGAGCATGACCGCGCCGGCGAGCTGGCCGGACCTGTCCATGCCCCGGCCGCGCTCGGGACGCGGCGCCACGACGTGACGAGCGGTCAGGAACAAGCCGAGCAGGCCGACCGGCACATTGACGAAAAACACCGCCCGCCAGCTCAGTGCGGCGGTCAGTACACCGCCCAGCACCGGGCCCGCCGCGGCGGCCACGCCGCCCACCCCGCCCCAGACGCCGATCGCGCGGGTCCTGTCACCCTCGTCCTGGTAGGAGGCGTGGATCAGGGCCAGCGACGTCGGCACCATCAGCGCCGCGGACAGGCCCTGGAGGACCCGCATCGTCACCAGCACCCACAGCTCGGGGGCCGCACCGCAGCCGATCGAGGTGACCACGAACAGGCCGAGGCCCACCTGGAAGACCGGCTTCGCACCGATCCGGTCGCCGACCGCGCCGGCCGACAGCAGCAGTGCGGCGAAAGCGACGGTGTAGCCGTCCGCCACCCATTGCAGGCCGGCCAGGCCGCCACCCAGGTCGTGCCCCATCCGGGGCAGCGCCACGGACACCGCGGTGGCGTCCAGGATGACCATGAAATAGCCCGTGCACAGCGCCACGAGCGGGACGAAGGGCCTGGTCGGCCGCCGCTCCCGCACCTTCTCCCGCTCGTCACCGCCGGGTACGCTCTCCATCGAGTTTTCCCTTCCGGACGTACCGCCGGACTGCCGGACCGTGCCGGGCACGCGACGCCGCGTGCCCTTCCTCCACCATAGGAAGCGCCGACTTCGGTGCACGCCGAAACGTGCCGCGCATGCCGCCGGGAAAGCGGCCGGATCGGGAGGGCGGACCCTCGCCGCTCCCCTGCCGACCGGGGGCAGGTCCGGGGCAGCAACTGGCAGGTCCGGGGCAGGTCCGGTCCACCGGATGTCCGAGGCGGCCGCTAGAGTACGGCGCCGTGGACGCCGCTGATCTTGATTACCGCACCCGGACGGGTTCCGGCTGCATCCCGTCGTACGTGGTCTCCCGGCTCCTGGAGCTGGGCCATGCGGAAGAGGTGGCCCACCAGGCCGGGCACGGGGAGTGGTACTGCGCGCGGGAGCAGGCCCGGCTGCTCGGGGAGCGGGATCGGCAGGCGGAGGCGCTGGAGGTGCTCGCCCCGTACCTCGCCACGGGCTGGTGGAAGGCGGCCGAGGCCTCGGCGGAGCTGCTGGAAAGATTCGGGCGGGTCGAGGAGGCGATCGGGCTGGTCCGCCCGCACGCGGAGGCCGCGGACCGCTCCGCACTGGGATTCCTCGCCGGACTGCTCGCCAGGCACGGCCGGGGCGACGAGGCGTTCGCGCTGCTCAGCCCGCACATCGGGGACTGGTTCCTCGCTGCCGCCCTGGTCGACGTCGCCGAGGGCGCGGGCCGGGACGAGGACGCGGCGGCACTGCTGACGGCCCGTGTCGAGGCGGGCCACCGCTGCGGCTCACCGTCCTGCCGCGGCCACGGCGTCGCGCCGGACAACGCGGTGGACCTGCTGGCGGCGATCCGCGAACGGCAGGGCCGCATCGACGAGGCGATCGACCTGCTGGACACCCGGGTCACCACCTCGGTCAACGGGCGCGACCAGCTGGCCGACCTGCTGGCCCGCCACGGCCGGATCGAGGAGCTGCGGGACTACGCGGCGGCCGAATACCACGGGCACGCCGCCGAGCGTCTCGCGGAACTGCTGGAGGAGCAGGGCGACGTGGACGGTGCCATGGCCGTCTACCGGCAGCCGGGGGACTCGCCGGCCCGCAGGCGCCGCGGGCCCCTGCGTCTCGCGGAACTCCTGGCCAGGCACGGCAGGGGCGACGAGGCGATCGCGCTGACGCGCGCGCTCGCGGACTCCCCCGACGGCGCGGAGGACTGGCTCGTCGAGACGCTGTGCACCCTGTACGCCGACCAGGGCCGCGCCCGGGACGGCCTCGCCTTCCTCGACGCCCGCGCGGTACGCGATGGCGAGGAGGACTGGGACGCGTTCATGAGGCGGCTCCCGCTCATGGTCGCGTGCGGCGAGCGGGAGCAGGCGATCGAGCGGGCCTTGGCGCACCCCGAGAGCGGCACCTGGTACGCGGCCGAGCCCATCGCCGGGCTGCTGGCCGAGGCCGGACGCACCGGGGAGGCCGTCGCCTACCTCGAACGGCACGCCCCTGACAGCTCGGCACTGGCCTGGCACCTGATCGGCCTCGGCCGCGTCGAGGAAGCCGTGGCGATCCTCCAGGCCAGGCCCGGTCAGGCCTGACCGCAGGGGACGGGAACACCGCAGGAGGCGTCCCCGTCCTGAAGGCCGCACGCCCGCCCGCGCCGCGGCGACGACGCGATGGGCCCTCGGCGACGACGCGGTCGGTCCTCGGCAGGGGCGCGCCGCCTCTTGCGTCGGGCGGGCCGCCGGTCCCGCGGGACCGGCGGATCCAGTCCGACCCCCGGTCAGTCCGTGGCCCTGGTCAGTCCGTGCCCGCCGGTCAGTACGACCCCCCGGTCGGTCCGTGACCGCCGGTCGGTCCGTGACCGCCCGTCAGTCCGTGCCCGCCTCCATCGCCGCGCGGTCCAGCACCTCTTCCTCCGCGGTGACCTCGCCGCGGGAGGCGATGGCCTCGGCGCCGCCCTCCGGCATCCGCGGCATGGTGCCGATCAGCCCGGTGGCGGCCGCCTGCGCGGCACCGATGACGGGGCTCTCGGTGCCGATCAGGCCGAGCTGGACGTACTGCTCCAGCTTGGCGCGCGAGTCGGCGATGTCGAGGTTGCGCATGGTGAGCTGGCCGATCCGGTCCACCGGGCCGAAGGCCGAGTCCTCGGTGCGCTCCATGGACAGCTTGTCCGGGTGGTAACTGAAGGCCGGGCCTGCGGTGTCGAGGATCGAGTAGTCCTCACCGCGCCGCAGCCGCAGCGTCACCTCGCCGGTGACGGCCGCTCCGACCCAGCGCTGCAACGACTCGCGGATCATCAGCGCCTGCGGGTCGAGCCAGCGGCCCTCGTACATCAGCCGGCCCAGCCGGCGTCCGTCGTCGTGGTACTGGGCGAGGGTGTCCTCGTTGTGGATCGCGTTGACCAGGCGTTCGTACGCCGCGTGCAGCAGGGCCATGCCGGGGGCCTCGTAGATGCCGCGGCTCTTGGCCTCGATGATGCGGTTCTCGATCTGGTCCGACATGCCCATGCCGTGGCGGCCGCCGATGGCGTTCGCCTCCATCACCAGGTCGACCGGGGAGGCGAACCTCTTCCCGTCGATCGTGACCGGGCGGCCCTGGTCGAAGCCGATCGTCACGTCCTCCGCGGCGATCTCCACCGACGGGTCCCAGAAGCGCGCGCCCATGATCGGCTCGACGGTCTCGACGCCGGTGTCCAGGTGTTCGAGGGTCTTGGCCTCGTGGGTGGCGCCCCAGATGTTGGCGTCGGTGGAGTACGCCTTCTCGGTGCTGTCGCGGTAGGGCAGGCCGCGGGCCACGAGCCACTCGGACATCTCCTTGCGGCCGCCGAGTTCGGTCACGAAGTCCGCGTCCAGCCAGGGCTTGTAGATCCGCAGGTGGGGGTTGGCGAGCAGGCCGTAGCGGTAGAACCGCTCGATGTCGTTGCCCTTGAAGGTCGAGCCGTCGCCCCAGATCTGTACGTCGTCCTCCAGCATCGCCCGGACCAGGAGGGTGCCGGTGACGGCGCGACCCAGCGGGGTGGTGTTGAAGTAGGAGCGCCCGCCGGAGCGGATGTGGAACGCCCCGCAGGTGAGCGCGGCCAGTCCCTCCTCGACCAGCGCCGCCCGGCAGTCGACCAGGCGCGCGATCTCGGCGCCGTAGGCCTTCGCCCGGCCGGGCACCGAGCCGATGTCGGGCTCGTCGTACTGGCCGATGTCGGCGGTGTACGTGCAGGGGATGGCGCCTTTGTCGCGCATCCACGCGACCGCGACGGAAGTGTCGAGGCCGCCTGAGAAGGCGATGCCGACGCGCTCGCCGGCCGGAAGGGAGGTGAGGACCTTGGACATAGGAAGAGTATGCATAGACTCGCATGATCATGATAATGCGAGTCGGCCCGAGCCGGAGGTCACGATGGCACGGTGCACCGGTACGGGGCCCGCGCGGCCTCTTACAGGCTGATCCAGTAGCGGCGCTTGAGGCCCGCGGCGGTCGTGCGGGTGTCCTCCAGGACACCGCCGTTGCGCTCGATGCTGCGTGCCGAGGCGATGTTGTCGTCGTTGCAGGTGACCAGGACGCGGGCCAGGCCGAGCGCGCGGGCCTCGGTGAGGACTGTCCCGAGGGCCCAGCCGGCCAGGCCGCGCCGGCGGGCCGAGGGGCGGACGTTGTAGCCGATGTGGCCGCCGACGTCGAGCAGGAAGTCGTTCAGCCGGTGCCGCAGATCGATGGCGCCCAGGTAGGTGTCGCCTTCGACGATCCACCAGTGGGTGGCGTGGACGCGGCCCTCCCCCACGGGGACGGATTCGTCCGCCTGCACGCGGAGGAGTTCGACCCATGCGGAGAAGGCCTCGGGGTCGGCCAGGTCGGTGTCGGGCACGAGGTGCATGCCGCCGCCGTCCTGGTGGGCGCCCGCGGGCCACTCGTCACGCGCCGCGAGCCATGAGGAGTGGAGCCGGGTCGTGGGCGCGATCAGTTCGGGCATGCGGGGGACGCTACACCGCGCCGCTCCCGCGCGGATCCCCCGCAAGGGCGGAGGTGTCGACGGAGGGTCAGACGTTCGCGGTGCAGGGCAGCGCCGCGGGGTCGTCCAGGGGGAGCAGCGCGATCCCGCCGGGCGGCATGGCCGCGAACAGCGCGGTGGCCGCCGGGTCCTCGGGCACCCCGCCCTCGCACCCCTGGAAGTATTCGGTCATGAAGATCCTGACCGGCTCCGACGGTACGGCCTCGGCGCCCGCCAGTTCGGGTGCGGTGGTGAGCACGCCCAGGATCACGCCAGGCACCCGGGGGGCGCCGGTGCGCAGGGAGGGCTGGAAATAGGGGACGTCCAGGGCGCGCGTCCCGTGCCGGGCGTAGAAGCGCAGCCGGGCCGTCGGGTCGCCGTACGCCGGGTCGGGCGTGTGCCCTGCCGGATGCTCGATCTCGGCGAGGGTGAGCAGCGGGTGGACCCGCTCCTGCCAGCCGGTGTGGATCTCGGCCATGAGGGTCCCGCCGACGCCGGAGGACCGCAGGTCTTTGCGCACCGCCATGTACGACAGCAGCAGCACACCGCTGTGCGACGACCACTCGGCGACCGCGGCGCCTTCCGGCCGGCCGTCGCGGATTACGGCGGAGATCCACAGGAATCCCGCCTCCATGCCGGCGCGCACCTCCGCCAGGGTCATCAGCTCGTAGGCGGGAAAGGTGGGGGCGAGGAGTTCGTCGTAGACCGCGTCCAGCAGCGGGCTGTCCAGCCCCACGTCGCTGACCTGCATGTCGCCTGCCTCTCCCGGACGCCCGGTCATCATGTCGCCCGGTGGTGATGGTGGGGGGTGCGCCCGTCCCGGGGCGCGGTGGGCCGGCTTCCGTACGCGGCGCCCTTGCGCGCCGCACCGCGGGGACCGGGGCTCAGCGTGGCAGACCGGGCGCCACCGGCGGGCCGGAATCGGCCGACCCGCGCCGCCGTCGTCGTCCGCGTCGGGCCCATCAGTGGTCCGCCGGGTCGCGCAGCGGCTCCTCGACGGACTTCTCCAGCTCGTCGCCCATGTGCCGGATCACCCACTTGGCCGCCCTGGCGAACTCGGTCAGGTCGGTGCCGAGGTCGGCGGCGTCCGGCGGGTCGGGTATCCCGAAGGTGTCCCCTGGTTCCCGGCCGACGTAGCGCCAGTACGGCGCGAACAGGGCCCGGCTCCTTCGCTTGGCGGCGGCGACCTCCTCGGTGAGACCGGCGTCGAGCGCCTGCCGCTCGCGCTCCCCCAGGCGCGTGAGCACGCCGCGGTGGAGGGAGTCGGAGTACCGGTTGGGATATTGCCCGTAGGTCTCCTGGCGCACGTGGTAGGCCAGGGCGCGAAGCCCGGCGCGGGCGTAGGCGTCGAAGGCGCGCCGCGGGTCGTTCTCGGCCCAGGCGATGTCGGCGAACGTCTCGGCGAGCCACAGCGGCAGTTCGTTGTCCTCCTCGTCCGCCGCCAGGTCCTCGAGACCGTCGAGGAGTGCGCGGGCGCGCGCCGGGTCGGTGCCGGCCCACAGGTCGCCGATCTGCCAGGCGGCCCAGTTGCCCATCCACAGCTCGTCCTCGTCCGTGCACGCGTCGAGGCTCGCCCGGTACCAGACGGCCGCCCGCTCCCGGTCCTCCTCGGTGCCGCCGCTGCCGAACCAGACGGCGTCGCCCTGCAGTTGGCAGTGCAGGATGTAGATGCGCCGCAGGTCGGGGTCGGCCGGGACGCGCCCGCACCGCAGGCGCAGGTCCCCGGCGATGTCGTTCAGTGCCTCGGCCGCCTGCTCCCACATCTCCTCGTCCCGGCCCGGCGCCTGGTTGGTGCGGCCGGCGACGTAACCGGTGCGCAGCTGGTCGAGCCACTCCACCCAGCGCAGGTCGCGGTCGGCGGGCAGTGCCCGGTAGGCGGCGACGAGCTGGTCGCAGTAGCTGGAGGGCACCTCGGTGTCCCACCAGAAGAACGCTTCCACGAACAGCCGGATCATGGCCCGCTTGCTGCTCTCGAAGTCCGCGCGGGGCAGATGGGCGGCGTGGTAGAGCCACTCCTTGGAGTCGCGCTGCCAGGCCGGGTCCTCGTAGCGCGCGCCTGCCGCCATCCAGGACCCCTCGTCGCGCTCGGCGTCGAAGTTCATCCCGGCCCGGTAGTGGCGCTCGATCGTGGCGTGCAGCCCGGCGTACTCCGCGGGCCGGGTGCGCAGGAAACGGCGGTCCAGGTTCTCCCGCAGGTAGTCGTGCAGCCGCCAGCCCTCGTTCACGTCGTCGTCGAACGGGGTGACGAAGGCGCACCCTGACAGCCAGTCGTAGAGGCGGGACGCCTGCCGCTCGGTGACGCCCTCCGTCTCGCCCAGCACCGCGACGAGGATCGGGGCGGTGCAGCGGCGCAGGACCACCAGCGGGTCGAAGAGGGCCACAGGACGGCCCACGATGCCGGCCGCGTAGTGGTCGACGTAGGTGCGTACCGCCTCGAAGGCGCCGTCGTCGTCCCAGTGCCCGGCGCCGCCCAGCATCAGCAGGCGCACCTCGGCCGCCGAGGAGTCCGCGGGCAGCGAGTCGCGGACGATCGCGCTGCACACCGCCACGCCGATCGGGTGGCCCCGGGTGAGCAGGGCGACCTCCTCGGCCGCGGCGCCGGCCGCGGCCTCCTGCCACCCCGCGCCGACCAGGCGTTCGGCGACGAAGGCGGTGGTCTCCTCGTACGGCAGCAGGCCGAGGCCGATCCGCCGCCCGCCGGTCGCGGGACCCTCGCCGACCGCGGGACGCCTGCCGTGCACGACCACGGCGGTGGACAGGCCGCGCAGTACGGCCAGCAGCCACTGCTCGACCGGGGTCCCCGCCACGGCGTGCACATCGTCCACGAGCAGGGCCGTAGGCCAGGTCCTGGCGAACCTGTCCAGCAGCTGGGTCAGCTGCCCCTGCATCTCGGTGAGCCGGGACCGCGGCCGCTCGGGCGCCGTCCCCTCCGCCGCGGCTGCCGCGGCCGCCAGGGCCGCCTCCTCGACACCGGTGACCTGTACGTGGCTCGAGTCCTCGACGCGGACGTCCAGGTTGACGTTCGCGGTGATCGACGGCGCCGGGGGGCGCACGTCGCGCACGGCGAGCAGCGCGGTCTCCAGCTCCCGGCCCGCGTCCGCGTCGAGCAGCGGCTCCTCGTCGTCGTCGGGTGCGTAGGCCCGGTGCACGTCGGCGACGATGGCGTCGATGAGCTGGCGGCAGGCCGCGTAGTCGGCCATCTCCCGTTCGGCGGGGCCCAGCGACCCCGCCGACCCGTACTGCGGGGCTCCCGCGGTGATGAACAGCACGAGCCGCCCGTCGTCCTTGAGCCCGGCGGCGACCTCGTCGAGCAGCAGCGTCTTGCCGCAGCCGCTGTCGGCGACGATCTCGAAGTGCACGGGGCTCCCGCCGGTGCCGCGGGCCGCGGCCAGCACGGTGTCGCGGGCGCGGGCCAGCGAAGGGGTGTACCGGCCGGCGGCGACGTCCGCGGCCGGCTCCGGCGCGAGCGCTGCCGCCGGCGGCACGGCCACGGCTGCCACCGCCGCCACGGACGGCTCCGGATCCGCGGGCGCGGACGGCCCGGGGTCCGCCGGCACGGGCTCGGGCGGCGCGGGCGGCGCGGGCTCGGCGGCCGGCGGCCCGGCGACCGGGGCCGTGGGGTGCGTCGCCGCCGGACCTGAGGCGATGTCGATGTCGTGGGACGACCTGAGCCGCGCCTTCACCTCGCCCCTGGCATTGCGCACCTTCACCCGGCCCGTGCCGCGGGCCCTGAGGTCGGTCCTGGGCTCCGCCCCCGCGCCTTCCCGCCCTGGCCGGCGGACCCACAGGTGGGTGGCGAGCGAGACCACGTACGCGCCCAGCATCAGCGACACCACGAGCAGGAAGGTCCCGCCGCGCAGGACGCCCGCGCCCTCCACCAGGAGCATGGCCCCGAACCCGGCGAGCAGCACCGGCTCGCCCTTCAGCCCCTCGGCGACGCCGGTCAGCGCGTCCGCCATGGCCGACAGGATGCCGCCGCCCGATTCCGACGGATCACCTGCCCCGGGGTCCGGAGGTGCTAAGGACGAGCCGGGATCGGACATGCGATTCTCCGCGGTGGGTGAGACGTCCTTGGTCCTCGCACCATATGACCCGCCGCCGCGGCACGTCAGCGGATTCGCATTTCACGCGAAGCCCGGCTGTTCCGCTGCGAAAGCCGCACCGCAGCCGCGCGGGAGCCCGGCCGTCCCGCGCGCGAGAGCCCGGCCACACGGGCCGGGCTCTCGTCGTTGCGGTGGAGCGTCGTTGCGGTGCGGGCGTCGTCGCGGTGCGGGCGTCGTCGCGTTGCGGGCGGGGGACTAGTCCCAATGCCGTGTAGTTAGCGGTGTGTGTTTGGTGTCAAGGCGTACGGGTGGTGAGGATGTCGATGCTGATCGTGGCCTTGTAGCTGGTTCTGTCGACGGTGCCTTTGGCGTTGTATCTCGAGATGGCGCGTTTGACGACGCGTGGCCGGGTGCGGATGCGCCGGTCGGGCATGAGGTCGGCCAGGACCCGACGGCCGATGGTGCCGACGAGGTCGACAGCCGTGCTGATGACGCCCGTGGCCTGAACGAGCAGGTCGCGGGCGGTGTTCAGGGCGATGGAGAAGCTGGCCCGGTCGGGGTCGGCACCTGGGCGGGTGGCGGTGGCATCCGCCATGGCCAGTCGCAGGACCTGGTAGGTGACCAGCAGTGCGAAGACTTCCTGGGTGACGCCGGCAGGGGTCCGGGCGCGAAGGACCCGGCCGCCGAGAATGGTGGACTTGATCTCCAGGTAGGAAGTCTCGACCTCCCATCGCTCGTGGTAAAGCCTGATCAGCTCGGCTGCGGGGTGGGCGTGGGGGCCGGCCAGGGTCGTGACCAGGCGGTAGGCGCCGGTGCGGCGCCCCTGAGAGGTGCTGACGGTGATTTCGCAGTCGATGACCCGAACCGCGACGGGTCCTAGCCTGGACAGGTAGGAGCCGTCGGGGAAACGTTCCAGGACCGGAAGTCTGCGGTGCTCTTTCACACGAACGAGGACGTGAGCGCCCGTCCGCGTGATCGCCTCAACCAGGGCCTGGACGGCGAAATTCCGGTCCAGCAGCACGATCATGCCCTCGCGCAGGCTGCGGACCAAGCGCGGGGCATAGGACGTTTCTCCGATCGTGGTCGGCCCGAACACCGCATCCAGGACGGTGCGGGTGCCGCAGGACACCAGGACCAGCAGACGGAGTGAGGGGTATCCCGCCCCGCCGTTGTTGCCGCGGTGCTTGATGAACTCGGCCTGGTTCGCCGGGCTGTCGGGCACGGCCATCAGCGTGCCGTCCATCGCGCAGACGAGCAGGCCACGCCACCGCGTTCCCACGGCGCCGATCCCGGCGGCCGGTCCGCGCAGCAGGTCGAACAAGCCACGCAGCGGTCGGGCCCCGACCCGCCTGCGGGCCTGCGCCAGTGCGCTGGCCGTCGGAGTCGCTGTCGCCAGTCCTTCCAGGCCGGCCGTCAGCCGCTTCCACACCTGCGTCCAGCCGATCCCGGGAAACAGTGCCCCGGCCATCACCAGGTACACCACCACACGGGAAGGCAAGTCCCGTATCCGCTGCTGGGTCCCGCCGGCCTCGGCCAGGACCTCGTCGACCATCTCGAACGGGACGAGCTGCGTCAGCTCCCCCAGATGACCGGGCGCGAACGGTCCCGCAGCAACCGCTACCTCGTGACAAATGACAGACTTGGCGTCCAACGGAGCTCCTGCTGAACAGTGATCTTGGTCGACACGGTTCTAACAGGAGCTCCGTCTGTGCTTCAGACCGCTTGACACATCAGCCCCACGCCTAACTACACGGCATTGGGACTAGTCCTCCGCGGGCCCGTCCGCGGGACCGTCGCCGTCGGCGTCGCTGTCCGCGTCCTTGGCCAAGCCGAGGGTCTCCACGACCCACTTGTCGAACTCGATCGACGCCCGCACCCAGCTGACCGTGCTGGACACGAAGTGCTCGAGGCCGACGCCCAGGCCGACCAGCAGCTGGGCCTCGCCGATCAGGCGGACACTGCCGTCGTCGTGCGTGTGGGTGTAGACCTTCGGCCACAGGGTGCGACGGTTCCAGTCGTCGATGACCTCGTGCAGCTGCGGCTTGTCGTCGACCGAATACGGACGGTCGTAGAAGGTCCTGACGGCGAAGACCTGCTGGTCCCCCTCGCCCCGGAACATGAAGTAGGTGCGGAAGTCCTCCCACGGGGCGGCGATGTCGCCTTCCTCGTCCACGAGGTGCTTCAGCTCCATCTGGTCAAGCAGCTGCTTGACCAGGTCCTGGTCCGGAATGACCACACTTCCGTTGGATCCGGTCGGGTCGGGGTCCGGCTGGCCCCCGAAACTGGGAATCGAGGACGGGTCGATGCTCACCGTGAAGTCCCTTCGTAACGTCTCCCTGCCATACTCCCTCATCCGCAGCCGCACGTCACAACCCCGGGCGGCACGCATCGCGCGCACCGCCCGATCCCGGCGTTATTTGCGCAGGTCGGGAGCTGTGGCGGCGCCCACGATCAGGCCGTCGAGCGCCCGGTCCACCCTTACCGTCTGCCCGTCGGCGACCTCCCCCGACAGCAGGGCGCGGGCCAGCGGGTCGCCGATGGCGGTCTGCACCAGGCGGCGCAGCGGCCGGGCGCCGTAGGCCGGGTCGTTCCCCTCGTCGGCGAGCCAGTCGAGGGCCGCGTCGGTGATGTCGAGGGTGAGCCTGCGGTCCCGCAGCCGGGCGGCGAGCCGGTCGGTCTGCAGCCGGGCGATCCGGCGCAGCTCGTCCTTGGACAGCGCGTCGAAGACCACGATGTCGTCGAGCCGGTTGAGGAATTCCGGCTTGAAGGAGGCGCGGACCGTGCTCAGCACGTGCTCGCGCTTCTGATCGCCGCTCAAGGCCGGGTCGATGAGGTACTGGCTGCCGAGGTTCGAGGTCAGGATGAGGATGGCGTTGCGGAAGTCGACGGTGCGGCCCTGGCCGTCGGTGAGCCGGCCGTCGTCGAGCACCTGGAGCAGCACGTCGAAGACCTCGGGGTGCGCCTTCTCGACCTCGTCGAGCAGGATCACGCTGTACGGGCGGCGGCGCACCGCCTCGGTGAGCTGGCCGCCCTCCTCGTAGCCGACGTAGCCGGGAGGGGCGCCGACCAGCCGGGCGACGGAGTGCTTCTCGCCGTACTCGCTCATGTCGATGCGGACCATGGCCCGCTCGTCGTCGAAGAGGAAGTCGGCCAGCGCCTTGGCCAGCTCGGTCTTGCCGACACCGGTCGGGCCGAGGAAGAGGAAGGAGCCGGTCGGGCGGTCGGGGTCGGCGATGCCGGAGCGGGAGCGGCGCACCGCGTCGGAGACCGCGCGGACCGCCTCGGTCTGGCCGATCAGCCGGCGGCCCAGCTCGTCCTCCATCCGCAGCAGCTTCTGCGTCTCGCCCTCCAGCAGCCGGCCGGCCGGGATGCCGGTCCAGGCGGCGACGACGTCGGCGATGTCGTCGGGGCCGACCTCCTCCTTGACCATGTTCGTCGAGGGGCCCTGCGCCGCGGCCTCCTCCTCCTCGCGGGTGGCCTCCTCGAGCTCGGCCTCCAGCTTGGGCTTCTCGGCGTAGAGCAGCTTGGAGGCGGTCTCGAAGTCGCCGTCGCGCTGGGCGCGCTCGATGCGGGTCCCGATGTCGTCGAGCCGCTCCTTGAGCTCGCCGACCCGGTTGAGCCCCTGCTTCTCCTTCTCCCAGCGGGCGGTCAGGCCCCGCAGCTCCTCCTCGCGGTCGGCGAGGTCCTTGCGGAGCTTGTCGAGTCGCTGCACGGAGGCGGGGTCCGTCTCGTTCTTGAGCGCCATCTCCTCCATCCGCAGCCGGTCGACGGAGCGCTGGAGCTCGTCGATCTCGACCGGCGAGGAGTCGATCTCCATCCGCAGCCGGGACGCCGACTCGTCCACCAGGTCGATGGCCTTGTCGGGCAGGAAGCGCGAGGTGATGTAGCGGTCGGACAGGGTCGCGGCGGCGACCAGCGCGGAGTCCGCGATCTGGACCTTGTGGTGCGCCTCGTAGCGGCCCTTGAGTCCGCGCAGGATCGCGACGGTGTCCTCGACGGTCGGCTCGGCGACCAGCACCTGCTGGAAGCGGCGTTCGAGGGCCGGGTCCTTCTCGATCCGCTCGCGGTATTCGTCCAGCGTGGTCGCGCCGACCATCCGCAGCTCGCCGCGGGCCAGCATCGGCTTGAGCATGTTGCCCGCGTCCATGGCGGAGTCGCCGCCGGCGCCCGCGCCGACGACGGTGTGCAGCTCGTCGATGAAGGTGATGACGCGGCCGTCGCTGTCCTTGATCTCGGCGAGCACCGCCTTGAGCCGCTCCTCGAACTCGCCGCGGTACTTCGCACCCGCGACCATCGCGCCGAGGTCGAGCGAGACCAGCCGCTTGTTGCGCAGCGACTCGGGCACGTCGCCCTTGACGATGCGCTGGGCCAGGCCCTCGACCACGGCGGTCTTGCCGACACCCGGCTCGCCGATGAGGACCGGGTTGTTCTTGGTGCGGCGGGAGAGGACCTGGACGACCCGGCGGATCTCCTGGTCGCGGCCGATCACCGGGTCGAGCCTGCCCTCGCGGGCCGCCGCGGTGAAGTCGGTGCCGTACTTCTCCAGCGCCTTGTAGGTGCCCTCGGGATCCTGGCTGGTCACGCGCTGCCCTCCACGGGCGGTCTCGAAGGCGGTCAGCAGCTGCTTGCCGCCGGCCCCCTGACGGGTGAGCAGCTCGCCGGCCTGGCCGCCCTTGACGGCGATCCCGATCAGCAGGTGCTCGGTGGAAAGGTACGCGTCCCCCAGCTCCTTGGCCCGCTCCGCGGCGTCCGCGATGACCGCGAGCAGGTCGCGGTTGGCCTGCGGCGGCGCCACGGTGGAGCCCTGCACCTTCGGCAGCGCCTTCACCAGGCCGGCGGCCTGGTCGGAGACCGCGGCGGGGTCGGCGCCGACCGCCGTGAGCAGGTCGAGCACGTTCTCGTTGTCCGCGCCGCTCAGCAGGGCGAGCAGCAGGTGCGCGGGCGTCAGGTCGGGGTTGCCCTCGGAGACCGCGCGGGTGTTGGCGGCGTTGAGCGCTTCCCGGCTCTTGTTGGTCAGCTCGGCGTCCACGGGGCCAGGTCCTCCTCAAGGTGCTGTCGTCGGTCCATTGTGCTGTCCGCGACTGGCGTTGCGCAGCACGTTGCATGACTACTTGCGTAAAGGAACATGAACGATATTGAGTCTATTCCACTCAACTTCGGCTTGGCACCCCCGACACGGCCGTACGCCCCCGCACCGGCCGCCTTCCCCGCCGGGGTTACCGTCACGGCATGGCACCACGCGATCCGCGCGCCCCCGAGGCCGGCTACCTCGCCTTCTGGCGCGAACACCACCTGTGCACCCTGACCACACTCCGTCCTGACGGCTCCCCGCACGTCGTGCCGGTCGGCGTCACCTACGACCCGGAGGCCGGCCTCGCACGGGTCATCACCAACACGGCGAGCGCCAAGGCCGCGCACGTACGCGCCGCGGGCCCCGGCGGCGCGCGGGTCGCGGTCTGCCAGGTCGACCGCCGCCGCTGGGCGACCCTCGAAGGCCTGGCCACGGTCTCGGAGGACCCGGCCCGCATCGCCGACGCCGTGTCCCGCTACGCCGAGCGCTACAGCCGCACCCCCGCGCCCAACCCGCGCCGCGTCGTCATCGAGATCGCCCTCACCCGCGCGATGGGCAACGCCTGAAACGCCTCCGCCCCGCCCCGCGCGAAGGGCACGGGGCGGGGCGGAAAGGCCGGCCGGGGCGGACGGCCCCGGCTCAGGAGCCGTCGCGCCTGGGACGCCACACCACCAGCGCGCTGGTGTGCTGCACATCCTGATACGGCACCAGGTCGCGGCGGTAGGACGCGTGCACCGCCGCCTCCCGCTGCTGGATGACCGCGGCTGCGCCCTCCACCGCCGCGGTGAGCTCAGCCACCCGCGACTGCAACGCGGCGACCTGGTTCTCCAGTTCGATGATCCGCTTGATGCCGGCGAGGTTGATGCCGTCGTCCTGCGAGAGCCGCTGCACCTCGCGCAGCTGCTCGATGTCGCGGGCCGAGTAGCGGCGGCCGCGCCCGGCCGTGCGGTCGGGCGAGACCAGGCCGAGGCGGTCGTACTGCCGCAGGGTCTGCGGGTGCAGGCCCGACAGCTCCGCCGCCACCGAGATGACGTAGACCGGGGACTCCTCGGTCAGCTGGTACGGGTTGCGCGCGCGGGGACCACCGGGGCCGCGGGGGCCAGGTCCCATACCGTCCATCCGGCCGTCGACGCTCATCCGTTCACGCTCCCTTTGCCGCCTTGAACAGCTCGGCCCGCGGGTCGGCGTCCGAGGTCGCCTCCCGGTAGGCCTCCAGCGCGTCCAGCGCCTTGCCCTCGGTCTTCTCCGGCACCGCCACCTCGACGGTGACGAGCAGGTCGCCCCGCGAACCGTCCTTGCGCACCGCACCCTTGCCGCGGGCCCGCAGCGTACGCCCGTTCGGGGTGCCGGGGGGGAGCTTGAGGGTGACCGGCGGGCCGCCCAGGGTCGGCACCTTGACCTCGCCGCCCAGCGCCGCCTCCGCGAAGCTGACCGGCACGGTCACCGTGAGGTTGGCGTCCTTGCGGCCGAAGACCGGGTGCTTCCCCACGTGCACGACGACGTAGAGGTCGCCCGCGGGTCCGCCGCGCTCGCCCGGCGCGCCCTTGCCGCGCAGCCTGATCCGCTGCCCGTCGGTCACCCCGGCGGGAATGCGGACCTGCATGGTGCGCGAGCTCTTCGCCCGCCCGCTGCCATGGCAGACCTCGCAGGGGGTCTCCGCGATCAGGCCGCGGCCCTTGCAGTCCACGCACGGGTCGGTGAGCGAGAAGCCGCCACCGCCGCCCCTGGAGACCTGCCCGGTGCCGACGCAGGTCGGGCACACCCGCGGCGTGCCGTTCTTGTCGCCGGTGCCCGAGCACGCCTTGCAGGGCGCCTGCGAGGACATCCGCAGCGGCACCGTGGCGCCGTCGACGGCCTCGGTGAAGCTCAGCGTGACCTCGGACTCGATGTCCTGGCCGCGCCTGGGCTGCACCCTGGTGCCGCCGCCGCGGTTGAACAGGCCGCCGAAGACGTCGCCGAGACCGCCGCCGAAGCCGCCGCCCTGGCCGCCGGTCGTGGTGGTGCCGCCCGGCCCGCCCTGGGCGCCCCCGAAGAGGTCGCCCAGGTCGAAGTTGAAGCCGCCGGTGCCGCCCGCGCCAGGACCGGGGCGGAAGCCGCCGTTCCCGAACAGCGCGCGGCCCTCGTCGTACTCCTTGCGCCGCTTGGCGTCGGAGAGGACGTCGTTGGCCTCGGAGATCTCCTTGAAGCGCTCCTCGGCCTTGGCGTCGCCCTTGTTGGCGTCCGGGTGGAACTCCCGGGCCAGCTTCCGGTACGCCTTCTTGATCTCGGCTTCCGTGGCGTCCTTGGGTACGCCGAGGACCTTGTACAGGTCCTTTTCCAGCAGGTCCCTACTGATGCTCATCCCCGGCGTCCCTCCTCTCCGCTCTCGTCACACCGTCAGCCCTGGTCCGGGCCACCGGTCTCCTCGTCGTCCGCCGTCTCCGCCGCCACGTCGGGGTCGTCCGCCGCGTCGTCGCCCTTGCCGGCCCCCGGCTGGGGCTCGGCGACCGCGACCCTGGCGGGCCGCAGATTGCGCTCTCCCAGGCGGTACCCGGGCTGGAGGATCTGCACGCATGTGGTCTGCGTGACATCCGGCGAGTAACTGTGCATCAGGGCCTCGTGCACCAGCGGGTCGAAGGGCTCGCCCTCCTTGCCGAACTGCTGCAGCCCCAGCTTCGCCGCCACCGTCTCCAGCGACTCGGCGACCGACTTGAAGCCGCCGACGAGCTCGCCGTGCTCCCGCGCCCGGCCGATGTCGTCGAGCACCGGGAGCAGCTCCGTGAGGAGGTTGGCGACCGCGATCTCCTTGACGGCGATCCGGTCCCGCTCCACCCGGCGGCGGTAGTTCTGGTATTCGGCCTGGAGCCGCTGGAGGTCCGCGGTGCGCTCGCTGAGCGCGGTGCGCACCTGGTCCAGCTGAGCCCGCAGGGCCGTCAGCTCCTTGGCGTCCCCGCCGCCGGCCCCCGGGGCCGCCTCATCGGCGGCTCCGGCGTCCTTGGCGGCGTCCGGCTGCTTGTCGCTGGCCTCGGAAGGGACGTCGGGCTCCGGCTCGAAGCCCTTCGGCTCCTCCGTCACGCGGCACCGTCCCTCTTGTTGTTCTCGTCGTCGACGATCTCGGCGTCCACGACGTCGTCGTCGGCGGGACCTGCCTGGTCGGCACCGGGCTCACCCGGGCCCGCCTGGGCGCCGGCGGCGGCGCCGTCCGAGTTGGCGTACAGCGCCTGGCCGAGCTTCTGGCTGGTGGCCGCGACCTTCTCGGTGGCCTCGCGGATCGCCGCGGTGTTCTCACCGTCGGTCGACTCGTTCTTCAGCTTCTCCTTGAGGTCCGCGATGGCGGCCTCGACCTCGGACTTCACGTCCTCGGGGAGCTTGTCCTTGTTGTCCGCGATGAACTTCTCGGTCTGGTAGGCCAGCTGCTCGCCCTGGTTGCGGGTCTCGGCGGCCTCGCGGCGCTTGTGGTCCTCGTCCGCGTACTGCTCGGCCTCCTGGCGCATCCGGTCGACCTCGTCCTTGGGCAGCGAGGAGCCGCCGGTGACGGTCATCCGCTGCTCCTTGCCGGTGCCGAGGTCCTTGGCGCCGACGTGCATGATGCCGTTCGCGTCGATGTCGAAGGTGACCTCGATCTGCGGCATCCCGCGGGGGGCGGGCGGCAGGCCGGTCAGCTCGAACATCCCGAGCTTCTTGTTGTACGCGGCGATCTCGCGCTCGCCCTGGTAGACCTGGATCTGGACCGACGGCTGGTTGTCCTCCGCCGTGGTGAAGATCTCCGAGCGCTTGGTCGGGATGGTCGTGTTGCGCTCGATCAGCTTGGTCATGATGCCGCCCTTGGTCTCGATACCGAGGGACAGCGGGGTGACGTCGAGCAGCAGGACGTCCTTGACCTCGCCCTTGAGCACACCGGCCTGCAGGGACGCGCCGATGGCGACGACCTCGTCCGGGTTGACGCCCTTGTTGGCGTCCTTGCCGCCGGTCAGCTCGCGCACCAGCTCGGCCACGGCCGGCATGCGGGTGGAGCCGCCGACCAGGACCACGTGGTCGATCTCGGACAGCTGGATGCCGGCGTCCTTGATGACGTTGTGGAACGGGGTCTTGCAGCGCTCCAGCAGGTCGCTGGTCAGCTGCTGGAACTGCGCCCTGGTGAGCTTCTCGTCCAGGTGCAGCGGGCCCTCGGCGGACGCGGTGATGTAGGGCAGGTTGATCGAGGTCTCGGTGGACGAGGACAGCTCGATCTTGGCCTTCTCCGCCGCCTCGCGGAGCCGCTGGAGCGCCATCTTGTCGCGGCCGAGGTCCACACCGTGGCCGGACTGGAACTGCTTGACCAGGTAGTCCACGACACGCTGGTCCCAGTCGTCGCCACCGAGGTGGTTGTCGCCGTTGGTGGCCTTCACCTCGACGACGCCGTCGCCGATCTCCAGCAGGGACACGTCGAAGGTGCCGCCGCCGAGGTCGAAGACGAGGATGGTCTGGTCGTCCTTGTCGAGGCCGTACGCCAGCGCCGCCGCGGTCGGCTCGTTCACGATCCGCAGCACGTTCAGGCCGGCGATCTCGCCGGCCTCCTTGGTCGCCTGGCGCTCGGAGTCGTTGAAGTACGCGGGGACGGTGATCACCGCGTCGGTGACCTTCTCGCCCAGGTACGACTCCGCGTCCCGCTTGAGCTTCTGCAGGATGAAGGCGCTCATCTGCTGCGGGTTGAAGTCCTTGCCGTCCAGGTTGATCTTCCAGTCGGTGCCCATGTGGCGCTTGACCGACCGGACGGTCCTGTCGACGTTGGTGACAGCCTGGCGCTTGGCCACCTCGCCGACCAGCACCTCGCCGTTCTTGGCGAAGGCGACGACGGACGGCGTGGTCCTGGCGCCCTCTGCGTTGGTGATGACGGTGGGCTCGCCGCCTTCGAGAACGCTGACGACGGAATTAGTCGTGCCCAGGTCGATGCCGACCGCACGTGCCATGGTGAAATCCTCCTGCTGACTTGAGTGGAACTGACTCAAGGGTGCCTGAGTGATTTTCTTCTGTCAACAGAGGTGAGTCGAGGCGACTCAACTTAGCGGCGCGGGCCCCGCGCACCTGGGGTTAGGGGTCCGGGGCCGGCCGCAGCGGCCGGTCCGCCCGCAGCGCCGCGAACAGGCGGTCGGCGGCGGTCCTGCGCAGCACGTCGCCCGCGCCCGGCGCCGTGGGGAGCGTGACCAGGGTCACCCGGTCGGCGGGCAGCCTGCGCAGGGTGCCGGCCAGCCCGTAGAGCGCGGGCAGCGAGCTGAGGCCGGGATCCGCGGTGATCGCCGAGGTCGCGCTGTCCAGCAGCCCGAAAAGCCGCGCCGGGTGCGCGAGCGACCCGCCGCCCCTCGCCGCGCCCGACAGCGCCCGCAGCAGGTCCCCGCGCGGGTCGCCGGGCCCGTCCCCCGAGCCGCCGCCGACCGCGTCGGCGATCCGGCCGAAGCGCGGCACGTCCACCACCAGGTGGTGGTCCACCCGTACACCGGACAGCTGCTCGAAGGCCCGGATGGAGCAGGCCGCGCCGCCGGCGCGGAAGGCCGCGGCGAAGGGCTCGTAGGCGGCCGGGGCCGTACCGCCGCCCGGCCGGTGGCAGCCGGGGACGCCGACCCGCAGGCCGCGCGGCACGCCGACCGCGGTGGCCCGCGTGCGGTCGGCCGACAGGTGCAGCAGGACGGCGGCGTCCGCCTCCGCGCCCGGCTCCTCTCCCGCCGCGCCATCCGCGCCATCCGCACCCATCACCAGGATGTTCCACGCCTGCGGCACCAGGGCGGGCGGCCGCTGGGCCGCGTAGCCGGCGAGCACCTGCTCGGCGGCCTTGTCGGTCGTGATGTTCGCGCTGAATTTGCGGTAGGAGGCGAGGCACAGCCCGGCGGTGAGCACCAGGAGGAGGCCGGCGCCGACGGCCGTCCAGCGCAGCACCGCGCGCATGCCGGATCTCCTCCCGCTCCTCGTCCCGCCCGACGTCCCGCCATGTCCCTTGCGGCCGTGTCCCTTGCGGCCGTCGATGCCGTCCTCATCCATGTGTGTCACGGCCGCCCGGGTTTCAATCGGATCGGCGTGGCATACATGGCGCATGTGCGGCATACATGGCGCATGTGCGGCGCGCGACACAGATCACCAGCGGTGCGGCTTTATGGCCTCCCCGATCCCGGGTAATCTCGTCCAGGACCGAAATAAGTTACCGCTTAGTAGACCCAGTCCCCGTTCACCGTGCGCAGGCCCGAGGAGCCCACATGCAACTCGCCGCGATCATCGTGTCGCTGGTCCTCACCGCGGTCGGCGTCGCGCTCATCGGCCTCGCCATCGCGCAGATCTACCGGTTCGTCCGCCTGGGCCAGTCCGTACCGGCCGGCAGCCGTACGAACGACCCCGCGGCGCGTACGACGACCCTCCTGCGGGAGTTCGTCGGCCACACCCGGATGAACAAGTGGGGCGTGGTCGGCGTCGCCCACTGGTTCGTCGCGGTCGGCTTCCTGACCCTGGTGCTGACCGTCGTCAACGCCTACGGCCAGCTGTTCAAGGCCGACTGGCTCCTGCCGTGGATCGGCGACTGGCTGCCCTACGAGCTGTACACCGAGTTCATCGCCACCTTCACCACGCTCGGCATCATCACGCTGATCGTCATCCGGCTGCTGAACCTGCCCTCCCGGGCCGGCCGCAAGTCCCGCTTCGCCGGCTCGACCGCATGGCAGGCGTACTTCGTGGAGTACGTCGTCCTGGTCATCGGCCTGGCGATCATGACGCTGCGCGGTCTCGAAGGCGCCCTGCACGGCGCCGACCACTACCAGGCCGCCTACTTCGCCTCGTACCCGCTGGTCGCCGCCTTCCGCGGGCTGAGCACCGAGACGCTCCAGAACACCGTCTACGCCACGGCCATGTTCAAGCTGGCCGTCACCATGATCTGGGCCATCGTGCTCGGCCTGAACACCACCATGAGCGTGGCCTGGCACCGCTTCCTGGCCTTCCCGAACATCTGGTTCAAGCGCAACGCGCACGGCCCGGTCGCGCTCGGCGCCCTCCAGCCGATGACCAGCAACGGTGTGCCGATCGACTTCGAGGACCCCGGGGAGGACGACGTCTTCGGCGTCTCCCAGGTCGAGCAGTTCTCCTGGAAGGGCATCCTCGACTTCTCCACCTGCACCGAGTGCGGCCGCTGCCAGTCGCAGTGCCCCGCGTGGAACACCGGCAAGCCGCTGTCCCCCAAGCTGCTGATCATGTCGCTGCGCGACCACGTCCACGCCAAGGCGCCCTACCTGCTGGCCGGCGGCGGCAAGAACGCCGAGGGCGAGGAGCAGGGCACCCCCGAGCAGCTGGCCGGCGTCCCCGCCGCCGCGCTCGCCGAGGCCGAGCGCCCGCTGATCGGCACCGCCGAGGAGAACGGCGTCATCGACCCCGACGTCCTGTGGTCCTGCACGACCTGCGGCGCCTGCGTCGAGCAGTGCCCGGTCGACATCGAGCACATCGACCACATCGTCGACATGCGCCGCTACCAGGTGATGATCGAGTCGTCCTTCCCGTCCGAGGCGGGCACGATGCTCAAGAACCTGGAGAAGAAGGGCAACCCCTGGGGCCTGCCCAAGAAGCAGCGGCTGGCCTGGGTCAAGGAGGTCGACTTCGAGGTCCCGGTCGTCGGCGAGGACATCGAGGACCTGACCGGCGTCGAGTACCTGTACTGGGTCGGCTGCGCCGGCTCGCTCGAGGACCGGGCCAAGAAGACCACCAAGGCCTTCGCGGAACTGCTGCACATCGCAGGCGTCGACTTCGCCATCATGGGCGGCGAGGAGAACTGCACCGGCGACTCGCCCCGCCGCCTGGGCAACGAATTCCTCTTCCAGCAGCTCGGCATGGAGAACGTCGCCATGCTCAACATGGCCTTCGGCGAGGAGCTCGACGACGACGGCAAGGTCGACCCCGCCACCCGCAAGCCGCGGGCCTCGAAGAAGATCGTCGCGACCTGCCCGCACTGCTTCAACACCATCGCCAACGAATACCCCCAGCTCGGCGGGGAGTACGAGGTCATCCACCACACCCAGCTGCTTCAGACCCTGGTCGACGAGGGCCGCCTGGTCCCCGTCACCCCGGTCGAGGGCCTGATCACCTACCACGACCCCTGCTACCTGGGCCGGCACAACAAGGTCTACACACCGCCGCGCGAGATCATCGCCAAGGTGCCGGGCCTGCGCAGCGAGGAGATGCACCGCCACAAGGAGCGGGGCTTCTGCTGCGGCGCCGGCGGCGCCCGGATGTGGATGGAGGAGCGGATCGGCAAGCGCATCAACAACGAGCGGGTCGACGAAGCCCTCTCCCTCGACCCGGACATCGTCTCCACCGCCTGCCCGTTCTGCCTGGTCATGCTCACCGACTCCGTCAACGGCAAGAAGAACGAGGGCAAGGCCAAGGAGTCGCTCCAGGTCGTGGACGTCGCCCAGTTGCTGCTCGACTCGGTCCGCACGCCGTCCGTGGCGGTCGCCGCCGACTCGGCCTCGGGCGCGGGCGCCGCGACCGGCTGACACACCTCACCGCCGGGTACCCGGAGCGCTACCGCGCGTGTCACAGGTTGGCAGCAAAGCAGCGCTCCGGACCGGCCGCCCGGCCCCGCGACGCGCGGCAGCGGGTACGTTCGAAGCGTGGCTGGATTCGAGAACCGACGAGGACAGGACCCGAACGCACCGGGCGGCTATCCCCCTCCCCCCGGACCAGGGCCGTACGCACCCGCAGGCGAGCCCGAGTACTTCGCCCCGCCCGGCTACGACGACGCGCCCGGCCACACCCGGGCGTTCACCATGGGCGAGCCCGCGCACTTCGCCGACCCCTCGGACCCGTACGGGCAGGGCGGCGACAACGTGGCCACCTACCGCGCCGGCCAGACCACCGCCCCGCCGGCCGGTCCCCGGCTGCACTGGAAGCAGCTGCTCAGCGGGATCGCGCTGCGCCCCGGCCGCACCTTCTGGCAGATGCGCGACCACACGATGTGGCGCCCCGCGCTGATCGTGACCTTCCTCTACGGCCTGGTCGCCGTCTTCGGCTTCGACGCGGCCCGCAAGGACGTCCTCGACGCCACCCTGTCCGCCAGCGTCCCCTGGGTGATCACCACGGCCGTCGCCGTCACCCTGGGCGGCCTGACCCTCAGCGCGGTCACCAACACCCTCGCCCGCCAGCTCGGCGGCGACGGCGCCTGGGCGCCGACCATCGGCCTCGCCCTGCTGATCACGTCCCTCACCGACGCCCCCCGGCTCTTCTTCGCCCTCTTCCTGGGCGGCGCCAACAGCTTCGTCCAACTGCTGGGCTGGCTGACCTGGCTGGCGTGCGGGGTCCTGATGACGTCGATGGTCGGCAAGTCCCACGACCTGCCGTGGCACAAGGCGCTGGGCGCGTCGTCGATACAGCTGGTGGCGCTGCTGATGCTGTTCAAGCTGCCGCTGATCTGAGCCGGGGCCGCGCCGGTCCCGGCCTGGCCGTCGGGGCCGCCCGGAGGTCTCGCGCCCGGGGGTCTTGCGCCGGGGGGTCTTGCGCCCGGGGTCCCGCCCGGAGGCCTCGTGCCCGGAGGTCTTCCGCCTGAGGGGCAGGTCACCGGCGACCACGCAAGGAACGTACAAGACGCCGTCCCCGCGGGCCGCGCACGCTTGGCACATGACCACAGCTTTCGATACGAAGATCGCCGTGCTGCTGCGGGAGGACCTGGAGCCCTGGCAACGCCTGAACGTGACGGCCTTCCTGGTGAGCGGCCTGGGCACCCAGCTGCCCGAACTCATCGGCGAGCCCTACCAGGACGCCGACGGCACCCAGTACCTGCCGATGTTCCGCCAGCCCGTGCTGGTCTTCGAGGGCTCCAAGGACGTCCTGACCGCCGCCCACGCCCGGGCGCTGTCCCGCATGCTGCCCAGCGCCGTCTTCACCGCCGACCTGTTCGCCACCGGCAACGACACCGACAACCGGGCCGCCGTCCGCGCCGTCCCGACCGCAGGCCTCGACCTGGTGGGCCTGGCGGTCCACGGCCCGCGCAACGCCGTCGACAAGACACTCAAGGGCGCGCGTATGCACCCCTGAACGGCCCGCCCGGGTCCCCGGGTCAGACCTGGTGCCCGGCTCAGACCTGGGTGCGGTGGAAGTTCAGATACGACCTGGAAGCGGTCGGCCCGCGCTGCCCCTGGTAGCGCGAGCCGTACTGCTGCGAGCCGTAGGGGAACTCCGCGGGCGACGTCAGCCGGAAGAGGCACAGCTGCCCGATCTTCATCCCGGGCCACAGCTTGATGGGCAGCGTCGCCACGTTCGACAGCTCCAGCGTCACATGCCCGGAGAACCCCGGGTCGATGAACCCGGCCGTCGAATGCGTGAGCAGCCCGAGCCGCCCGAGGCTGGACTTCCCCTCGAGCCGCGAGGCCACATCGTCCGGCAGCGTGATGACCTCGTACGTCGAGGCCAGCACGAACTCACCCGGGTGCAGGATGAAGGCGTCGCCGCCCTCCGGCTCCACCAGGCGGGTCAGGTCAGGCTGCTCCACCGCCGGATCGATGTGCGGATACCGGTGGTTCTCGAACACCCGGAAGAACCGGTCCAAGCGCACGTCGATGCTCGACGGCTGCACCATCGACGGCTCGAACGGATCGACACGCACACGCCCGTTGTCGATTTCGGTCCGGATGTCCTTGTCTGAGAGAAGCACAGACCGACCCTAACGCCTAGGCGGTACCCGCCTGCGCCCGCCCGTACGGGACCCCGCTCACTTCTCCCCGCCGCCCGCGCCCTCACCCACGGGCACGGCATGCCGCAACCGCGCACACCTGGGACACCTCACCAGCCGTGCGGGCCCCAACCGCTGCGCCCCCAACTGCTGCAACGGAAAAGACCCGGTGGTGAAAACGTGACCCTCCGCGCAACGAACGACAGTGCGCTCCATGAAGCCCCTTTCCCCAACTCCGCGTGGCCGACAAACCCACACATTAGGGGATCCCTCGCCGCACCCCCACGCAGCCACACCGCCCCCAGAACCTACCCCTCACGACCGTCCCCCCGCACCCACCCGCCGCGTACGGTAGAGTGTCCCCGAAGCACTCCTCGGAGAGCTTTTTTCGCGGATGTAGTTTAATGGTAGAACATGAGCTTCCCAAGCTCAGAGCGCGGGTTCGATTCCCGTCATCCGCTCCATTGATAAGCCCCAGATCGAAGACCTGGGGCTGGTTTGTTGTCTGGACCAATTCGAGGGCCGCGTGCCATATCCGTGCCATTGGGCGGCGAATTGCGGGGCGCGAATGCACCCGGTGACCGCGGTTGACCGCTGGACGCCGAGGCCCTCTCGAATGGCGAGACGCATTTCCGGTGAGCCGCGTCACACAAGGTCGCGGAAAAGATCCCTTTCCATCCCTCTATGTCACCCCAAGGTGAAGCCGGAGTCCCGGCAATCACCGACCTGACCACGCGCCGGCCCGACGCCAGACGGGCCGTGGCACTGCCGTGCCATAAGAGCGCGTAACACGATCTTCAGTGGTGGGCGGGCGGTGCGAGTTTGCGTGTGGGCCTTGCCCTCGGAGGTCGGCGTGTCTGCTTTTATCGTGTCCGCGACGATCAACGGGCCGCTAGGCGCAACTCTCCGTTGGGCATGTAGTCGAGCACGACGGCGTCGAGGCTGCTTCCGATCGCCGGGAAGTCTTCCGGGCGCGGATGGTCCAGGCCGTCGGTGAGGTTCACGAAGTCGATGAAGGCCGGGATCTCAGGTGCGGGCGCAACCAACTCAACTTCTACGCCGAAGCGTCCTCGGTGTCCCGTCACTCGGCAGCGAACTGTCTGGGAGGGGCGGAGTTCGTTGTGGAGCCATCGCTGCGCGCTTTCAGTCACAGGTGGTCAGCGTAGGACCGATCAGCTGACTGCGCACGCTGTCGACTGAGCCTTCTCCAGCAGATGAGTCCGCACGCGAGGGAGACGAATGCGTCGTGGAGTTCAGTGCGGCGTTCCCTGCGGACCGCGAGGCGTTTGAACTGGTGCAGCAGGGCGAAGGTCTGCTCGACGACGTAGCGGAGTTTGCCCAGACCCTGGATGTTCGGGGCGCCTTTGCGGGAGATGACGGGCAGGATCCGCCGCTTGCGTAGCTCTCGACGGTTGGGGTTGGAGTCGTATCCTTTGTCGCCGAGCAGCGAGTCGGGGCGGCGGCGTGGACGCCCGGGTTGCCCGGTGATGGGTGGGATGCCGTCGACCAGGGCGAGGGTCTGGGTGACGTCGTTGACGTTGGCTGCGGTGGTGATGACCTTGAGCGGCGTGCCGCGTCCGTCGCAGATCAGGTGGTGTTTCCTGCCCGTCTTGCGCCGATCGACCGGCGACGGACCGGTATCGGCTCCCCCTTTTTCGCGCGGATGTGGGAGCCGTCCACGCAGGCCCGGGACCAGTCGCGTGCGCCGGCCGCGTTCAGCTCGGCGAGCAGGATGCGGTGCAGCTGGTCGAAAACTCCGGCCTGCTGCCAGCGGCCCAGGCGCCGCCAGCAGGTCTGTCCGGAGCCGAATCCCAGCTCCGGCGGTAGCCGTTGCGAGGCTATGTCGTTGTGGAGCACGTACAGGATGCCCTGCAGACACAACCCAGGTGCGCCGCGGACAGCCAGGGCCAGACCTGCGCACGCGGACGTGAGTCGCGGGAGAGCGAGCGAGCCCTCTGACCAGCAGGCACGCCAGCAGAGCCACCAGAGGCCTATGGAGGGACCAGATCACGGCGTTGGGGAGGAACGGCGGGGCGGCCTCTGAGGCGGCGGGCTGGAGGCCGAAGTCGAACTCCTGGTGTGCCAGGATCTGCTGGTGTGACAAGCGACCCTCTTGCCGGCCTGGACGATGTGCCCTGGGCTCAACTTCACCATTCCTACGGCAGAGCCGACGACGTCCCCGGACACCTTCGGGCGATGCAGGCGGGGGATTGGGAGGGCCAGTACCCGCCGAGTGCGCAGCTCGCGAACCACATCGTGCACCAAGGCACGCGATCGCAGGCTGCGCTGTACACCATTCCGTTTCTCGTGCGGATGGCGCTCGACCCCAGACTGGTCAACAGGCACCGATTCGTCGCACTGCTGGTCGCCATCGCGATCGGGCTGGACAACAACTACTTGCCCAACGGCTACGACCCTCGGGAAGACCGCGACTATCTGGAAAGCATGCGAGGTGAAGCCGACGATTGGGCTCGGTGGATCGCCGAAGCCACGGACGACGAGCAGCGCAAGCAGCGTGAGAAGAGCTGCGAGCAGGTGCTCATCGACGCCGAAGCGGTTGTGGCCTCCTACGACGCTGTTCGGGAAGCACTCCCCGCACTCGCCGTCCTACTGACCGCGGACAGCCCTGAGCTGCGCGCCAAAACGGCGAACCTGTTCGCGTGGTTCCCCGAGTCCGCGTCGACGTCGATTCCGCTGCTGAAGGGGTTCGTCGCCAATGAAGCCTCACCCGGCGCCGCGGCGACGGGCGTGGTCGCCCTCGGGCTACTCGGCGATCCTGCGGCCGTCCCGTTCGTCGAAAGCTACCTGGACGACCCCGTCGTCGAGCTTCGCTGGGCCTCCGCCTTCGCGCTGACGCGGCTCGGCATAGCCGATCCGGCCGTCGTCGACGTGCTGATCCAGGTTGTCGCCCGGCCGCCGGAGAAGACCGAGACGATGTCGTTCCTGAGCGGTTCCTACGGCAGCCTCGCGGTGATGGCCCTGGCTGAGACGTCCGAGGCCACGACGCTGCGAGCGGTGGAGGCCATGCTCGTCGGTCTGGCCGGCTGCACGGGCATCGAAAGGTATCACGACAGGTATTACACGGCTCACAGGCTGTTCACGCTGGTCTTTCCGGGCGAGCCCGCCGAAGCGCCGCAGGCCTTCGGAGACCTGAGCGACGTGCAGCAGCGGGTCGTGCGGTTCATCGCCGACCAGGACGCCGATGGCTGGCCCACCGGTGGAATGGACGCTCTACGCCGGTGGAAGGTGCCGACCGGGCGCTCCGACCTGCGTGTATACGTCGGGAATGTCTAGGCCGGCTGACAGGCCGACATCCGATGTCGGGCTCCGTGAGGCCGAACCGGCTGACGGGCGTTTGGGGTGGTGGCAGAGTCGCCGCCCAACGAGACCTCCCCGTGAGTGCGGGGAGCAGCCGTACGGCGTGACGATCAGGAACGCCAGGCCGGGTCCATCCCCGCGGGTGCGGGGAGCAGGTCACCGGCTGGCGGCCCGTCCCCCAGTGGGAGGGTCCATCCCTGCGGGTGCGGGGGCAGGTCGCCCCGGTCGCCACGGCCTGGCCCGGCCAGAGTCCATCCCCGCGGGTGCGGGGAGCAGTCTGGCTGACCTGCGCGTTTCTCACAGAGCCGACTCATTTTGAATCAGCTTCCAAGAAAGCCGCAAAACGGGCATGGAGCTCGTGAAGAAGCCTCGCCACGTTCCCAACGAACGGACTACGGCCGCCACACGGGACGGCGGGCCGGAGACTGAGACCGGGCGGACGCAGCGCCTTGACCGCTACTCCGCACCACTCCCGCACCAGGTCCAGCGGTACGCCACGGCCAGACGCGGGTACGCGGACGTGAGCCGCCGGATAGCGCACGAGCCGCCTGAACAGCAGGTACGCCCGCCGAGCACCAGTGATTCCCAAGCTCAGAGCGCGGGTTCGATTCCCGTCATCCGCTCCAAAAAGTAAATGCCCCAGGCCGATTGCCTGGGGCATTTCGTCATCCAGAATTAGGCTCACTGCTTAAATGCGATCGCGAGCGCTCTGCTACGGGTTGAAATCCCAGGGATTGGTCACCATAGCGCCGGTGCGCTCCAGATGCTTGATATTGCGACTGGCAACGGTCCAGCCGTTGGCCAGCGCAGTGGCGGCGATCAGGGCGTCCGGCGGGTCGATGCTGGTGCCGGCGGCCTTCAGCGCCTTGTGGACAGCAAGGTAGGCCGCGGCCTCCCGTTCGCCGATCGGCGCGATGCGGTCCCGGTACTCCAGCCGAGCTGTGGCGAGGACTTGGGCATACCTGGCTTGCCGAGCCGGGTCCGGGGTGGCCTCCACGCCAGCTTCGATCTCGGCCACGGTGATGACACTCAGATAGCGATTGGGCCGCGCGGTCGAACGGAGCCAGGCCACGACACGAGGGTCGGGCCGAAGACGCGTCGTGAGTTCCGCGACGACGTTAGTGTCGAGCAGGTAGATCACCGATCGCCCGCCTGGTCGTCGTCGTAGGACCGTTCGCCGAACTCCAGCCCTTCGAAGGGCTGGGACAGCAGGAACTCCTCGAAGCCGTCAGTGGCCAGCCGCACCCATCGGCTCAGCATCTCCGGCAGCGCCTCAAGCTCAGTGTCCGCAAGCTCCGCGTCGAAGTGCCGGGCCTGGTCATCCGGGAGGGACTCCCGGATGTCGCGGATGGTCCGCAACGGATGCGCCGTCGCCGCAGACCTGGACGAGCGCGGAACGCCGCCAGGTGCAGTGGTCATCTTCTTCCCCCTTCGCCCCACGTAGGCTGCCGTCTCATACCAGGTTAAGGGCACCGGTCACCTCCACGGGCAAGGAGTCGGCGCCGAAGCCTCCCGAGCCGCGAGTCGCCGCACCGCTACCGCACCAGTAGCAGCGGTACGCCAAGGCCAACCAGAGTCAGCGCGGACCTGCCCTGCCCTCCCCGCGGGAACGGCGGCAGCCACGTGAGCTGGACGGACGCGAACCAGGTACCCGTGATTCCCAAGCTCAGAGCGCGGGTTCGATTCCCGTCATCCGCTCCATCGATTCTTTGACCGTTGGCCTTGACATGCGAGCACGCCGTGAACGTACGGTCGGCGACGCGCGGCATGGTGTTCCCGCCGATCTTCATGAGTTGCACCGGTTGTGCGCCGGCGTCCGCCTCCACGTCGATGCGGACTATCCGTTCTGGCTGACAGGTCCCTCTGGCGTCGTGCCCGCAGGGCCGCTCTTGCTGACACCGGAGGTCGCGGAGCAGGTGGCCGTCGAGGATCCGGAAGACCTCACGAATTCCTGCTACGTGATCGCACAGGAATCGCCGGATGCCACAGGCGGCCAGCTGGTGGTTGTCGATCTGCACCCGCAACGCGTAGGGCGCTGCTATCTCACGGCATGGGACAGCTTCGGCCTGGTGGGCGAGATGCCCATCGTCGCCCTGTCGATGGGTGGGCTCCTGGGCTGGTTGCTGCGCCTCGGCGGAGGCAATCCGATGGACAACCTGCCGGACCTGGGCGATGCATACGACACCTTCCGGAGAAGGCCGGACTGATCACCGCCATCCCGGCCGGTCGAGGGAAGCCTCGGACAATGATCGAGCCCCGCCGGCCGCAGCCCAGTAGTGGTCACCCCGCGCCCCTCCCGTGCCAGGTCCAGCGCAAAGGGACCGCAGGACGGGGCTGAAGGGTTCGTCGAGGCGCCGACGCCGGGGTCCGCAGCCGGACCGGACAGTGGGCCACAGAGGCGCTACGGCCGGCCCACGGCCGCGACGTCGGCGTCGAGTTCCCCGGCCAGCACCTGGTCGTGGGTCTCGTCGGCGATCTGCCGGGCCTGCGCGTACCGGCGCAGCGCCGTGGCGGTGACGCCCTCGGCGGCGCCGACCCGGCCGAGTCCTTGCAGGGCCCTGGCCTCGCCCCGCCGGTCGCGCAGCTGCCGGGTCAGCTCCAGGCTCTTGTCGAACGACCGTGCCGCCGCGCTCAGTTCGCCGCCGTCGAGCTGGGCCTGTGCGAGGCCGCGCCAGGCGTAGGCCTCGGCCCGCCGATCCCCGAGCCGTCGGAACTCCTCCAGCGCCTCCTCGAACAGGGGCACCGCCTCGGCGACGCGCCGCTGGCCGCAACGGACGACCGCAAGGCTGCGCACGGCCTGGGCGGCGAGTCGGCCGTCACCTGCGGCCCGCAGCCGCTGGGCCGCGTCGCCCAGCCGCTGTGCGGCCACCTCCCACGCGCCCCGGTTCCGGTGGATGATGCCCTGGACCAGCATGACGGCGCCCACGCCGTGCTCGTCACCTGACGCCTCGTACCCGGCCAGCGCACCTTCGTAGGCGGCCAGCGCCTCGTCGGGCCGGCCCAGGTCGCGGTACAGCGCCCCGTTGTCGAACAGTGTGATCGACTCGGCCCATCGGTTGTGCGAGCGCCGGGCCGCGTCCAGGGCCAGGTCGACGGCCACCCCCCAGCCGTCCCAGAAGGCCAGCATTTCGAAGAAGGGCGCGGCGATGTGGGTCAGCTCCCATGTCGCGTCCCACAACTCCCGCTCGTGCGCGGCGCGTACGCACGCCACGACGTTCTGCCGCTCGGCGATGAACCAGGCGATCGGGTCGCGCAGCAGCTCGTCGCGGTGCTCGGCCTCGACTGCGTGGCGCGGGTGGGCGCTGGTCTTGCGCAGCTCGCCGGGCTGGAACCGGTCCTCCGCGAGGGCTGCGAGGGAGATGTACGCGCCCAGGAGCCGGCCGACCGCCGCCGCTGCGTCGGGTTCGGGCTGCTCACGGGCCAACGCACGCAGCAGATCGTGGAAGCGGTAGCGGGCGGAGCCCGTCTCGTCGGGGCCGATCGCGTCGAGCAGTTGCGCGGCCACCAGCGCGTCGAGGTGGCGCTCGGCCTCGCGCAGCGGAACGCCCATGAGCGCACCGAGCGGCCAGGCCGCGAAGTCGCTTCCGGGGAAGAGGCCGAGCAGCCGGAAGGCCCGCTGCTGCGCTTCCGGCAGGCCCCGGTGGCTGATCATGAAGGTGGAGCGGACATCGAGATCTCCGATCCCGAGCTGGTCGAGCCGGTCGCGCTCATCGGCGAGGCGGCCGGCGAACTCGGTCAGGCGCAGGTCGGGCCGCTCGGCCAGGCGCGCACCGGCGATGCGTACGGCCAGCGGCAGATACCCGCACAGCTCCGCCAGTCGCCGTGCGGTCGGCGGGTCGTCCGCCACCCGGTCCCTACCCGCGACCCGGCCCAGTAACTCGACCGCCTCGCCGGGCTCCAGCAGATCGAGCACGACGGTGTGAGCACCTTCGATGCTGCGCAGCTCGACGCGGCTGGTGACGATCACCCCGGCGCCCGGGCCGCCGGGCAGCAGTGGGCGCACCTGCCGGGGCCCGTTGGCGTTGTCGAGGACGATGAGCAGCCGGCGTCCGGCGGTGAGCGTACGGAAGAGCTGCTCGCGGTCGTACGGCGCGTCCGGGATGGCGCGCGGGTCCGTGCCCAGCGACCGCAGGAAGGTGCCGAGTATCTCGGCGGGTTCTGCGGGCAACGGGTCGTAGCCGCGCAGGTTCGCGAACAGCTGCCCGTCCGGGTAGTCGCCGACGAGGCGTTGCGCGGCCCGCACCGCGAGCGTCGTCTTGCCCAGGCCCCCCTTGCCCGCGACGGCGACGAGCGGCCCGGACGACTGCCCCGGTCCGCGCAGCACTCGGCGCAGCTCGGCGAGTTCGGTGACTCGGCCGGTGAAGTCGGCGATGTCCCTGGGCAGTTCGCGCGGTACTACGCCCCGTGGCGCGGCGGGCGTCACGGTGGCATCGGCCTGATACCAGGCGAACGCTCCGCCGCACAGCGCGGTCACTCCGGCGAACGCGTACTGCGCCGCGCCCACGTCGCCGACAACCTGCCAACCAGCGGCGACCGCGGCGAACGCCCCCACGGCGCCTGCCAGCCCCCAAAGCCCGCGCACCCCCCGAGAGTTCACGCCGCGCATGCTATCGAACCCGTATCCGGAACCACATGGGCAAGCACGGCACGAGCAGCTCGTGCTGCGCCCACCCATGATGTGCTGCTTGCCTTCGGTCGCCGATGAGTTCCGGTGTGCCGGACGGTCCAAGTCGGCACACCTGGCAAAGGGAGAACCCGATGGCCAAGACGCGCTTGTCCCCGACGACTCACCTCGCCCGTCGCATGTTCGGGCTCCTCGAGCCGATCTGCCTGGTCACCTTCTGCGCCGACGAGTCCAACGAGGAACTGACCGCGCTGGGCCACCGCAGCTACTGGGACGGATACTTCGCAAGCCGCGCCGCGCCACTGGGACGGGTGCCGGCCCGAGTCGTGCACGCGGCCTTCTACAACTTCGCCGAGGGGGAAGCCGCACGGCACATCCCCAGCGCCTGGGAAACGATCCCGCCCGAGGCCTCCGTCGCCGCCCGGGAGCGGGGCAGCGCGGCCTCCCTACGGCGCATCCTCGGCGAGGAACTGGCGGGCTCGCCCGGCCTGGTGCGCGCCGCGGACCTGACCACCAGGGCCGCGACGAGCGCCCCCACCGAAGGCCGGGTGATGTACGCCGGCATGCGCACCCTCGAGGTGCCCGGCGACCCCGTGGCCCGGCTGTGGCATTCCGCGACCATGCTGCGCGAGCACCGCGGCGACGGGCACATCGCCGCTCTCGTCGCCTCGCGCATCGGCGGCACCGAGGCCCACGTGCTGTCCGCCCTGGCGCAGGGCATCCACCCCCCGGAGTCCTTCGGACGCATCCATCACCTGCCGAAGGAGCGCCTGGCCGCGGTCATGGGCGGCCTGCGCGAACGCGGACTCATCGGCGCCGACGGTCACTTCACCGACGCCGGCCGCGCGACCACTCAGCGCATCGAGACCCTCACCGATGAACTCGCCGCCGCGCCCTACGACGCCCTGTCCCCCACGGAGCTCGACGAACTGATCGCCGTGCTCGAACCCATCAGCGCGACCCTGGTGGCCGCGGGCTCGCAATGACGCGCGGAAAGCATGGCAGCTCTCCGCGGATCGGAGAGGGCAAGGGCACCGACGGCCTTGCGGAGGCCGGGGACGCCACCGCCTCCCTGCCCACCCGGCCGACCCGATGGGCAGCGGACCACGCCGCGCAGCGTGTGACGACGACGCGGTCGGGCCGCGAACCCGCCTGCGGTAGCCCCCCGTTGAGGATTGGAGGTTGATTCCTGGGAAATGGCTGAAGTTTCCTTCGTCATCTCGCGTCCGCTCAGTGCAAACCCTCGCTGAGTAATCTCGATGGCGTGGTCGCCGCCTCGACATCGTGCAACCCCGGCGGCCACAAGGGCCTCGACGGTCTCCTCACCGTCGTGACCGTCACCCGGCCCACCGTCCTCCACGACCGTTGGGGTGCGCGAGGGGCCCGATGCCGGTGTCGCGTGCGAATCCGTCGCAGCCAGGCCTGATCGGCACCGGCGCGTCGGTGCACGCCGATAGAGAAACTGCCCGGGAACAGCGACCGGGGCCAGGCGGGGGCGCTATTCTGCGAGAAGCGTCCAAGACCCCGGCGTGAGCCGAGCTGTTGTCTTTCAGGTGCCGCCGGGACGGACGATCCGTCGAAAGGCCGTAGGCACGTTTTCATGGCGAGGCGGCTTCCCCGAGTGGCTCTGGACCACGCACGGTTACCGGGACGGAGCTTCGCCCGACCTGTCCAGGCGTCCGACCACGGGCGAGGCGTGCCGTAGGGGTCCGGGAAGCACCGGACCCGACAGGGCGCCGCGCTCGTGATCACAAGAGCCGAGGCGTTATGCCCGTTCTGACCAGTTTCCATCTCTCCAGGCGCGACTGTGGACACCGCACGACGATCACGCTGGCGGGTGAGATCGACCTGGCCGCCGCGCCCGCGCTGCGCGCGGCGGTCGAGGACTGCCTTCGTAAGGGAATCCGAACGATCACCATCGACCTGGCCGCGCTGGACTTCTGTGACGTCAGCGGCCTCAACGCCTTCCTGGCAGCCGCCGAACGCACCGCATCGGAAAACGGTTCGCTGCGCCTCCTCCATCCGCGCCCTCAGATGGCCCAGTTGCTCAGGCTGAGCGGCACGGGCTTCCTGCTCCGCGCCACGCACCTCACACTGGCCCGTCCCATCGCCTCTGACCCCGTGCCCGCCGCACACCCCGGTGTGCCGGCCCCATGACCAGGTCACGGACCGCGAAACAGCAGCCGACCGGTTTCGAGAGCGGGACCGGGTGATCAGCGATCGCATGGCCCAGGTCCTGCGGTTGCTGCGCATCGGTGCGGGCTCCGACGCCATCGCCCACGTCGTCTCCGCGGCCGGCGCCCGCGCCCTGGGCATGGACGGACTGGCTGTCTCCCTGGCCACCGGGGACGACCTCACCGAGCCCATGTGGTGCTCGGATGCCACGACACGGCACTTCGAGGACCTGCAGTTCACCCTCGGGGAAGGCCCAGGGCCCGACGCGGCCCGCACCGGGGCGATGGTGTGGGCACCGGATCTGGCCCGGATCCCCTTCGACCGCTGGCCCAACCTGACCATGGAGGCCCCTGACGTCGACATCCGCGCGGTGTTCTGCTTCCCGATGAGTGTCGGCGCCATCAGCGTCGGCGTCCTGACCGCCGTGCGTCGCACCCCCGGCCCGATGACCGCCCAGCAGGTCGACGATGCCACGATCCTGGCCGCCGCGCTCACCGCCCGCTGCCTGGGCGGCGGTCCACGGGGCACCCCCCTCCCGGAGGACTCCCCCCACTCACTGCTGCACGCGGTGGTCCACCAGGCGACCGGCATGCTCAGTGTCCAGCTCTCCCTGCCCCTGTCCCAAGCCCTGCTGCGGCTGCGCGCGCACGCCTACAGCAGCGGGCGTTCCCTCACCGATGTGGCCCAGGACGTCGTGGACCGGCGCCTTCGCATGGACCCGGGCGGCAACGGCACGCCCCCGACAGCCGTAGACAAGGACTGATCGACATGACCCGCGAACAGCGCATGACCGAGGTCTTCGTGGAGGTCGCCGACTCCCTGACCGACGAGTTCGACCTCATCGACTTCCTCCAGCAACTCTCGGCGCGCTGCGTGGAACTCCTCGACGTGGCCGCGGTCGGCATCCTGCTGGCCGACGCGCACGACACCCTGCAGACCATGGCAGCCTCCGACGAGCACACCCGGCTGCTGGAACTCTTCGCCCTGCAAGACCACCAGGGACCCTGCGTCGACTGCTACCGCACCGGTGAGGCCAGGACCGGCATCAACCTCACCGACCCCGAAACGGCCGCACACTGGCCGCAGTTCGCCGCTCGCGCCACGGACACCGGGTTCGTGACCGCCAACGTCCTCCCGCTGCGGTTGCGCGGCCGGGTCATCGGAACCCTGGCCCTGTTCCAGACCGACCCCGACCCCCTCAGCGGCCAGGACATCACCCTGGCCCAAGCCCTCGCCGACGTCGCCACCATCGCCATCCTCCAGCAGCGCACCCTCGACCACGGCCAAGTCGAGCGGGCCCAGCTCCAGTACGCCCTCACCAGCCGCATCGTCGTGGAACAGGCCAAGGGCATCCTCGCTGAACGCTGGCACGTCTCCCCGGACGCCGCCTTCGCCGCCTTCCGCGCCTACGCCCGCGCCCACAACCTCCAACTGGCCGAACTGGCCCGCGACGTCGCAGCGAGCACCCTGAACAGCACGGCGATCCCCCACCCGAACCGGTCCACCCCCCGCCACTGACCTCTGCGCACGCAACCGAGCCGCACACCACCCACCCGGCCCCACCGCAGGCACCCCCGCCCAGCGCATGGCCGAGCGGCCCGGTCAGGGCAGCCAGCGTGCCGATGTGCCGAGCGGGGAAGACACCAGGCATGGCAGATTTCTTCGTACGCCGGCTGACGCGGTGGCAGGCCGAGCAACAGCGGGGCCCGTTCGCCGACATGTACGTCGAGGCGTACGACGGTGCCGTCGGCGAGGAGTTCAGGGGCCGGCAGGACTTCCTGCGCCGGTTCGAGGACGACGTCCAGCAGCAGGGATTCGAGATGGTGGTCGCCGAGGGCGCCCAACCGGTGGGCTGCGCCTATGGGTTCCCCGTCCGCCGCTCGGGCAGCTGGTGGCAGGGCATCGGTGCAGGACTGCCTTCGGACCTGGAAGAACTGACCGCATCCGGGCAGGTGTTCGTGATCGCGGAGATGATGGTGCCGCCCCGGTACCGGCGGACGGGCGTGGCCACCCGCCTGCAGGAGCACCTGCTGGCCCGCAGCGAGGCGGCCCGGGTGATCGCGCTTGTCGCGCCGGACAACACGGCTGCCGAGGCCGCCTACCGGGCGTGGTCGTGGGAGGACCTCGGCGAGATCGGCCGCGGCTCGGTAACACCGGCACCCCGGATATGGAGCCGGGGCCTCCACGGCTGACGGCCGGCGGTGTCCGCCCGTGGTCGGCACGGCGAAAAGCCCCGGGCGGACTGCCCGGGGCCCGACGGCGTACAGGGAGCGCTCAACCGCGCGGCGTCCCGTAGTAAGTACCGACCTGCTCGTGGTAGCCGGCGTCCTCGGTGTGCTTGTCCTTGTCGAACTCCGGGGAGTTCTTGATGTCGTCCTTGGAGCGGGAGACCAGGATGCGCCGCTGCGCCGCGTCCACGGATGTGATCGTGCCTGCCGGGAGCAGGACGTGCTTCCCGAGGATCCAGACGCCGGTGTCGACGACGAGGTAGGAGGAGTCGACGGTGTCGGAGTACTTGGAGACTCTGCCGATTCCGCCATCGGTCGCCTCGACCTTGAAACCGCTCAGGTCCGTTCCCGTGCGGTGGCCGGACGTCGCCTGGTATGCCCACATGCTGTCAGTCACTGGGTGACCTCTCATTGCTTGGGTGCGTTGCTGGGAATCCCGTTCTCAGGGATCGGTGAACGCCCCTCGGCGAACGCCTGCCCCGCACACGGGGGCTCACACCGCCATCTCACTGCAGTCCGCCGCGCTTCGCCACCGGAGCGCGTTCGATGGTGTTATGTGGTGGTGTGAGCGAACAGCAGCGCCGGTTCCGCGACATTCCGGTCGACCGGTCCGAGGGTTTCGGGGAGCGCTTGCTGGGTGTGCTGCTGGACCGTGCCCACGAGATGCCGCCGCAACTCATCGCCCCGCTCATCGCGGAGGAGGTCGCCAGGGTCGGCGGGCGGGACGTGTCGGTGCTGCTCCAGGACTACGAGCAGCTGATGCTCATGCCGCTGCATGGCCGGGGCCTCCTGGAAGAAGCGCCGCATCCGATCGGTGATTCCCCCGCCGGCACCGCCTTTCTCGAAGCGCGGATCATCGAGGTGCCGCGGGACGGCGGGACGAGGCTGTTCCTGCCGTTGCTGGACGGCAGCGACCAGGTGGGTGTCATGGCTGTCACCCTGGACACGGTGGACGGCGACGGCCTGCGGCTGCTGCGACGCCTGGCCGGTCTGGTCGCCGACATGGTGGTCACCAAGGACAGCTACACCGACATCTTCGCCCTGGCCCGGCGGCGGGCTCCGATGAGTGTGGCCGCCGAGATCCAGTGGTCGCTGCTTCCGCCGCTGCGGATGTCGGTCCCCCAAGTGGAGATCGCCGGGATTCTGGAGCCTGCCTATGACGTGGCGGGTGACAGTTTCGACTACGCCCTGAACGACGACGTCCTGCACTTTGCCATGATCGACGCGATGGGACACGGTCTGAGCGCCGCCGTCATGGCCACGGCCGCCATCGGCGGCTACCGGCACTCAAGAAGAAGCGACGTCGGCCTGTCCGGGATCTACGCCTACATGGACGAGGTCATCGCGGAGCAGTTCGGGCCCGAGCAGTTCGTGACCGCCCAGATGATGGAGTTGAACGTGGTCACCGGCCACCTGCAGTGGGTCAACGCCGGCCATCCGTGGCCACTGCTCATCCGCGACCACGAGGTCGTCGGGCAACTGGAGGGCGACACGACGCTCCCCGTCGGATTCGGTGGCCAGGAACCCCTGGTCAGCCATCGGACTCTGCGCCCGGGTGACCGGGTGCTGTGCTTCACGGACGGACTCATCGAGGAGCACCTCAGCGGGGGCAGGCAGTTCGGGCTGGCGCAGCTCATCGACATCATCTCCGACGTCGGACGAGGCCGGCCCGGCGCCCGGGCCATGGTGCGGGACCTCTCGCACACGCTGAAGCAGGCACGCGGCGGCATCACCAGCGACGACGCGACGATCCTCCTCGTCGAGTGGCGCGGCGGCAGCGCCGACCACCTGGCGGTGATCGACTGACGGAAGACACCCGCCGGGCACCACCGAGGAGTAGCATCAAGTCACCGAGGGTATTCCGCACACCCGCATTCAGCCCGTGTCATTTTCGGCGATCGACGACCACCGAGTCGGCTCGCGTCGAATCGGGGCGAGGTTCGCGATGATTGCGCCCGGCACGTACACACCGAAGACGGGGACGCCGGAAGAGGCGCCCTCGATGCCGACGCCAGCGCCGTCGGCCCTGCGTCTTTCCCTCAGCCCGACGGGCTCCTCCCCCGCGAGGATCGACGGGGCCTGGTGGCCCCGCACTCGCGACCTGACCGCCGAACTCCCGTCTCTGACCGATGTCCTCGACATACGGTGGGACCGTATTACCCGGATCACCGTCAACCCGGACCGCTGGCCTGTCATCCCGCACAAGGTGCAGGTCAACGGGCACGTGGTGAAGGTCGGTTGGTTCAAGGCGGAGCAGGACCCCCATCAGCTGATGCTGCTCTCCTACAGGTCGGGCCGCTGGGATCTGCTGGTCGTACCGCCGGAGACGCGAGCGGATACTGCCGCCTGGCTGATGGCCGCGGCGGCCGACCCGCTGCGGAACTCGACAGGAAGCCAGTTGATGGAAGAGGCCGACCGCCGTGCGGCCGAGGTGTCCCACGAGGCGTGGGAGCCCGACACGGCCAGCGGGGCGCCTGAAGACGTCTGGGATTCCGAGGGCGGCCACCCCGCCGGCCCGGACGCACAGGGCGCGACGTCACCGGCGCGGGCGGCGGACTGAGGCTGCCCCCGGAGGCGCCGACATCGAAGGGCCCCGTGCGGTCGAGCAGGGGCCGGGCGAACGGCGGCGAACCTGGCCCGGGAGGGTGTCCACGGACGGTCTAGCCTGATGGCGGTGAGGCAGGCCGGCGCGGGAAAGGTGATCGTCGATGACGCCCCTGGGCACCGAGGACCCGAGGTCCATAGGTGGCTACACCCTTCTCGGTCGGCTCGGAGCGGGCGGCATGGGAGTCGTCTATCTGGGTGTCTCCGCCTCCGGACGGCAGGTCGCGGTCAAGTTCATGCACGGGCCGTATGCCCAGGAGGAGGAGTTCAGGGCGCGCTTCCGGCAGGAGGTCGCGGCGGCGCGCAGAGTGAGCGGGGCCTTCACCGCGCCGGTCGTGGACGCCGACCCGGACGCCGACCGGCCGTGGATGGCGACGCTCTACGTACCGGGACCCACTCTTGCCGAAGTCGTCAAGAAGGACGGCCCGTTGAGCCCGCGGGAGCTGCGTGGCCTGGGACTGGGGCTCACCGAGGCGCTGAGCGACATCCACCGGGCGGGCCTGGTCCACCGGGACCTCAAGCCGGCCAACGTCCTGATGTGCGAGGACGGGCCGCGCGTCATCGACTTCGGCATCTCGCGTGCCGCCGACAGCCAGAAGCTCACCATGACCGGGCAGATGATGGGCACCCCGCCCTTCATGTCACCGGAGCAGCTGTCCTCTCCCCGCGAGGTCACCCCGGCCTCCGACGTGTTCGCGCTGGGGTCGCTGCTGGTGTTCGCGACCGTCGGCACAGGGCCGTTCGACGCCGACAGCCCGTACATGACGGGCTACCAGGTGATGTACGAGACCCCGGACCTCGAAGGGGTGCCGGAAGCGCTCGTGGACATCGTCGAGCGCTGCCTCGACAAGGACCCTGCCGCGCGGCTCGAACTGGCGGATCTGCACCGGATGCTCCAGGCGCTGCCCGAATCCGACGCCCCCGCACCCTCGCAGGCCAGCGGCTCCGTGAACTCCCGCCCCCGCCCCACTCCTCGCGGCGCGGGCAGCACCTCCGCGACGGTCGCGCCGGTCACCCGCAAGCGGCGCCGGGCACGGACGCTGCTCACCGTCGTCGCGGCGGCCGTGGCCGTGGCGGGGCTGATCGTCGGGGCAGGCGTCCACGTGCTGGGCCGGCACACCACCACCGCCTCCCACACCGCCCTCCCGCCCGCCGCCTCCCACGTCACGGCCGCCGCCCGTGCCGCGTCGCTGCCCGGCGCATGGCGGCCCTGGAAGACGAACCTGCGGTACGAGGTGAAGGGCGTCGGCCTCGACTACGACAGCACCGGATGCGTCGCGGCGGGAACCGCCCTGTTCTGCGGTGGTACGGGCTTCACCGTCGCCAGGGTCGACGCAGCCTCCGGCCGTGTCCTGTGGCGGAGCGGCACCCGCCCCCAGAACGCCCGGCCGATCGGGGTTCGCGACGGGCTCGTCTACGCGTACGAGGTGCCGGACGACGAGACCAGGCGCGTGGTGGCCCTCGACGCCGGTACCGGACGCCGGCGGTGGCAACGCGACATCAGCGCCACCCAGGAAGCCGTCCTGTACGACGGCGGACTGCTGACCGTGTCCGCCGACTCGGGGTTCGTCGCCTACGGGCCTTCCGGCAAGGAGCTGTGGGAGGCCCCCTCACTGGACGAGTACTGCACTGCGTCGGCGCTGGGCGGCGCCCCCTACGCCCTGTGCTCGGCCGGCACCGAGCCCGGCCAGGGCCCGGTCGACCTGGAGAAGCTCGGACCCGGCAGCCTCACGGAGATCGCCACGCTGCCCACGGGGGCAGAAGCACTCGGCGTCTTCGGCGGACAGCCCGTCTTCCTGGCCCCCCAGACCACGAAGGAGGTGTACGAAGCCGGATACGAGCGGCCGTACGACGCGGTACTGCGAGTGGACCCGGAAACCGGGCAGGTCAAACGGATGGCACTGGCGCATCCGCTGACCGGCACAGCCACCCTCGTGGACGGCGTCGTCTACTTCGCCCGGTCCAACGGGTCGGTCGCCGCGGTGTCCGCGGACAGCGGCGAACTCCTCTGGCAGAAGGCCACGGACATGGAATACCTGTCCGTGCCCGCCTTGTCAGCGTCATACAAGCGGGTCTACTTCTCCAACCGCTTCGGCCGCCTGCTGGCACTGGACAGCCGCACCGGAGCGGAGGTGTGGCGCACTTCCGCCCTGGACGACACCGGGGACAAGGCCGTGAGCATCCCGCCGAGCGTGCTGCTCGTCAAGGACGCGATCGTGGCGACAGCGGGCGACACCGCCTTCTCCCGCAGCCCGGACGGCCCTGCTTCCTGACCTGCCGATCCGACGCCGGGCCCCTTGCCCCGCACCACTTCCGTGCCGCTTCCAGCGGTACGGCGCGACCAGTCACAGCCTGACGTGGGTGCGAGAACGTCAACTTGGGGCGGCGGACGCGTTCGCGTGGCGGTCCTGCGACCGGGCGTGGGCCGGGGCCGAGCGGAACGCCCCGGCTCTCAGCGCTTCGACATCGGCGCGGCGCGCTCGCGCTGCCTGCGCCACAGCCATTTCTGGACGAGCATCGTGAGAAGCCCCGCGACGATGATGCCGGCCAGGTTGAGCACCAACTGCCAGGTCGACCCGAGCAATTCGTGCCACGACGCGTAGGACAGGGCCAGCGCGGCGTTCGCGGCGGCGGGGACCGTCGTCACCGAGATCGCCACCCCGACCAGCGCGCCGGACTTCGCCGAGGTGAGGGACAGCACTCCCGCGATGCCTGCCAGCAGGGCCACCACGAAGGAGTCCGCGGTCGGCTGCCAGATGAACTGAGTCGCCGGGTGTGGGCTGTCGAACTGCGAACGGCTGAAGAGCCCGAGCAGATCCAGCAGGGCGCCGAACGCCCCGGTGAGCAGCGTCGCCACCAGGAACCCGACCACCAGCGCCTTCACCGACTGCGACACGAGCTGCTTCCTGCGCAGGACCAGCCCGGTGCAGATCCCGGCCAGCGGCCCGAATTCCGGGCCCACCACCATCGCGCCCACGATCAGGATGGAGCTGTCCAGCATGACCCCGTAAGCGGCGAGCATCGTCGCGACGGACAGGAACGCGAGATAGGTGACCGTGAGGGTGGACTCCTCTTGGGTCAGTTCCGCCATCGAGTCCCACAGCACGGCGTCCGCGGCCTCGCCGGGGGCGTCCCGCTCGGCCTCGTCCGATCTGCGGGACAGCGAGACGTCGACGGAGTCCACCGCTATCAGCCCGCGCTCCTCCACACCGAGCCGGCGCAGTGCCGCTATCAGCGGATCCGCGGCCTCACGCGCCACGTCACAGGTCACCAGGTCGCCCGGCGGATCCAGGGCGGCACCTTTGAGCAGGGTCAGATGGGCCGCCCCGACCGTCGCCGTGATCAAGTCCGTGACCTCGTCCGTGCGGTCCGCGGGGACGATCAGCCGAAGCTGGAGCACCTGCCTGCCTCCTGCGGAGCGCCCGGCGAAGGCGCAGCGGTCTCCGCCCCGGTACGCCGGTGGCGAAGTCTAAAGGGTGTTGCAGATCTCTGCTGGTGGGCGTGGTGACCCGGGACACCTGCCCTGAACTTACAGCCGCCCATCATGACGAAATCACGCATTCAAGGTCAGTAAGTCGAGTTTGAACTGAAACTACCCTCCACTTCAGGCAGCTGCCTCAAATCTTGCTCATATGACTAGAGTTGGCTCGATCGAGATGCTTGACTATCCACGGTCAAAGAAAAACCGTGGGATCGACAAAGGAGTGGCAATGAGGAAGAGCTGGATAGTGGGCATTACGGCCGGCTTCACCCTGGTAGGCTTTTCGGTGCCCGCTTTCGCCCAGGAGGAATCGACACTCACCAACTGTGCGAGCTGGCAATCGAACTCCGTGGCCCTGCCCGGCAAGCCCGATGTGACCCTTTCCGCGAGACCCTGCATACTGGTGAATGCCGGTCACCAAAAGGCAGAGATCCAGTGGAAGCAGCACTCGGACTCGGTGGGCCCTGGGACTCGTTGGGACGAGATGTACGTACATGTCAACCTGGAGCACAACGACGACGCTTACTCCCCCACGAATTGCTACATCACAAGCGATGTCAATGCCGCCGGCAATGACGTCAGCGGGACCTGCGCGATGGCGTGGAAGTCCTACAACAGTTCGTGGTACTACACATCGGACGGCTTGATCGAGTACGACATCAACAATGACGGCAAGGCTGAATACTACTGGAGTCTCCACGGCTCCCCCAGCCTCAAGAGCTGACCTCGATCGGGGCCCCTGTTGCAGCTTCCGGATGTTGAAGCCGGAGAAGCACCAGGAGGCCCTGTTGTCGCCTGTGTACGCCATCGCACTGGAACATTCCAACTCGACTCGGCCGCCGTGTGATTGCCTCGCGCACGAGTACGGGAACACGGGCGACTGTTCCGGATCGCGTCTGGTGCTACGACTCCGACATGACGACGCGGAGTGCTCACCTGCGATGTTCCAGCGTCAGCACTCGCGAAGAGACCGGCTTCGGGATCAGGGCCGACTTCGGCACCGGCTCCATCCGGTTGCACCCCGTCGCGGGGGAACCCCTCGCTCGATCGGGATCCACAGCTGGGAGCCGGACTCCTCGCCGAGCGGCACCGGCTGCGCCCGCAGGAGCTCAGGGCCGGGTCGGGTCGTGTACGGGTTCGAGGGGAACCACCGCGTGAACACGTCCCGCCACAGCTCCTGGAGCGCGGTCGGGTAGGGGCCGTGGCTGTCGAAGACCGCCCAGGTCCCGGCTGCTACGTCGAGGGCGTCGAGCTCGTCGGGGGCCGCCTCGGGGCTGGTGGCCACGCCGATCCAGTAGTCCGCCTCGGCGCCCTCCTCCCGGCTGTCGGTCAGGTACACCGCCGCTGACAGGATCCCCTCCGGCTCCCGGCCGGCCAGCTGCTTCATCCGTACGACCGCCTGCTCGTCCAGGCTCTCCAGGTGGGACACGGCGGCCGCGTTGACGCCCTCGTGCACGAGCGGGACCCGGGCCCGCCTGCCGACGAACCGGAACGCCTCCTTCTCCACGATCCGGTACCGCATGGCCGTACTCCCCTCGACCACGACGCGGAAGGACATGCGCGGCTGCGCCGTGAGCACCGCGCCCGTGCGCCGGGCCTCGCCGGGGCCGATGCCGTGCACCGAACGGAAGGCGCGGGCGAACGCCTCGCCCGAGCCGTATCCGTACCGCACCGCGATGTCGAGCAGCGTCACCTCCCCGGCCATCACCTCGGCCGCGGCGAGCGTCATCCGCCGGCGCCGCACGTAGACCGGGAGCGGCATCCCGGCGAGGGCGGAGAACAGCCGCCGGAAGTGGTATTCCGACACCGCGGCGATCCGGGCCGCCTCGGCCACGTCGACCTCCCGGTCGAGGCCGGCCTCCAGATGGTCCAGCGCCTGGTTCAGCCGCTCCAGCACGCGCGCGTCCGCCCTTCCTGCCCGACAGAACCTGTGCGGGAATTGTCGGGCAGCAAGCCCCTGCCCCGCATGAGGCTTGCGTCCATGACTGATGTCGAAGGGCTGTGCGACCCACGATTCGCCGCTGTCCGTGCGGCCCTCGCAGCCTCGCTCGGCAAGGACGACGTGGGCGCCTCGGTCGCCGTCCGCCTCGACGGCGAGCCGGTGGTCGACCTCTGGGGCGGGTACACCGACGCGGACCGCTCCGTCGGCTGGGGGCGCGACACCCTCGCGGGCGTGAATTCGACGACCAAGAACATGACCGCCTTGTGCGCGCTTGTCCTGGCCGACCGCGGCCGGCTCGACCTGTCCGCGCCGGTCGCCGCCTACTGGCCGGAGTTCGCCGCGGCGGGCAAGGAGCGCCTGCTCGTACGGCATGTGCTGTCCCATACGGCGGGGCTGCCTGACCTGTCAGGGATGACAGCGGTCGAGGACCTCTACGACTGGCGGGGCGTGACGGCGGGGCTGGCCGCGCAGGCCCCCGAGTGGGAGCCGGGAACGGCCGCCGGCTATCACGCGCTCACCTTCGGCTTCCTCGTCGGTGAGATCGTCCGCCGTATCACCGGCCGCAGCCTCGGGGAGTTCTTCGCCGAGGAAGTCGCGGGGCCGCTGGGCGCGGACTTCCACATCGGCCTCTCCGCCGCCGACGACGGCCGCGTCGCACCGCTCATCCCGCCGCCGTCGCTCACCGACGCATACGCCTCCACCGCGCCGGCGGGACCGGACGGCACCCGCCGGGAGTACACGGGTGCCGCGATCCGGGTCAGGGATGCCAACTCCGCGGCCTGGCGCCGTGCGCAGATCCCCGCGGTGAACGGCTTCGGCAACGCCCGGTCCGTGGCCCTGGTCCAGTCGGTGCTGGCGAACCGGGGGAGCGCCGGCGGCGTGCGGCTGCTGTCCCCCCGGGGCTGCGAGCCCGCGTGGCAGGAGGTGTTCCGCGGCGAGGACCGCGTCCTGCGGACGCCGATGTCCTGGAGCGCGGGCTTCGGCAGGTTCGGCAACACCTTCGGTTGGGGCGGGTGGGGCGGCTCGCTGGTCGTCAGCGACCCCGACGCGCGTATGACGGTGGCCTACGTCATGAACCGGATGATCGACCGGGAGCGGCAGGAGGACAGCCGCGGTATGGAGATGGTCATGGCCGCCTACAGCGGACTGCGATGACGACCCGCAGGCGGTGGGACCCGGCAGCCCGCCACCGACACCTGGGGCGGGGAGGCCGAGGCGTCCTGGAGGCCGTGCCAGGGGCGGCGGCGTGTGGCAGGGTGGCGGGATGGGTGGGGATCTCGTGGACTGGGCCGCCGTCACCGGCGGGGACTTCGTCTTTCCGGCCAGGGTGGGGGCGCCCCGAATCGCCGACGAGTTGGGGGCGATGCTCGTCTCCCCCGATCCGCAGGTGCGCGACGATCGCGCCTACACGGCCGCCGCGGGCTGGATCCGCGCCGGGCATCTCGATGAGGTGCTGGCCGCCATGGGCGACACCGCCGCCGAGCGCTTCACCCACCCCGAGGTCCAGGCCCGAACGTTCGCGCCGCTGGTGCTCAAGTGCGTGCTGGCCCGCGCCCGGGAGGTGCCGGTCGCCGTGCCGGAGGCGGCCGTGCTCCGCTGGTACACCGGCTTCGCCGCCTGGTACCCGCAGGAGCGCGACACCCGCGGCTGGGACGACACTTTGGGCTGGCTGCACGCCGTCGCCCACGGCGCCGACGCGGCCGCGGCATTCGCCGCGGCGCTGCCCGGCCACCGCACCGACCTGCTGGAGCTGTGCGCGCTCCGGATGACCGCCCAGGCCACCGACTACCGCTACGCCCAGCTCGAGGACGCGCGGCTGGCCGCCGCGATCACCCGCATCCTGCTCGCCCCCGGACTCAGCGCCGGCCAGGCGACGGGCTGGCTCGACCTGGTGGCGGCGGCGTTCGAGCGCGGTGGCCCCGGCGCAGTCCCCGCGTGGGCCTTCAACACCTTCGCCACCTTGCAGTCCCTGCACCTCCATCTGAGGCAGGGCCTGGCCGAGGGCGGTGTCCCGCCGCATGCCGACGAGGTGGCAGCACGCGTCGTCGGCATCCTCCGGCTGCCCTACCACTGGCTCGGCTGAGGCGGCTCTTCAGCGGCTTGGCACTCCTGCCCGCGGCACCTCCGGCCGGCCTTCGTACGCCCCGGTCGCGCGGCCCTCACCGGGCAGTGGCCCTTCGGCGGGATCGGAGGGCTGCCCGGCGGGCCGGTGCGGCCGTGGCCGGGATCCGCTGCGGCCCACCGCCGTGGCGGCCAGCAGTGTCGCGACGGCGAGGGATCCCCAGAGGGTGGCGGGCCCGTGAGTGGCGAGGGCGGTCATGACGGCGGGGGAGATCGCGAGGCCGAGGCCGGTGGAGAGCTGGAGCCGGGCCAGCGCCCGGCCCAGCGCGTGCGGTGGTGCGGTGGCGGCGACGAGTGCGGTGGCGCTGCCCGCGTAGAGGATCTCGCCGAGGGTGCACACGACGGACACCGCGGTGATCACGGGTGCGGCCAGGCCGTGGCCCAGCGGAGTCGCCAGGAGAAAGCCGAGGTAGGACAGGGTGAGGATCATCCCGGCCGCCATCAGGGTGATGTGGCGGGGGAAGCGGGACATCCTGACGGTCACGGCGACCTGCAGGCCGACCACCACCACCGTGTTGATGACGAAGACTCCCGCCGACCAGGCGGGGGCGGCGTGCACCTGTGTCGCCAGGACCAGGGGGAGGGCGACTTCGGGGACGTTGAGGCAGAAGACCAGGACGACGTTGGCCAGGAGCAGGGGGTTCATGGACGGCGCGGGCGCTTGCGGCGCGGCGGGGGCCTGGCCGGCGGGCGCAGCCGCGGTGACGTGGGTCGACCACGCCAGGACCGCCGCGGTCGCGTAGGCGGCGGCGGTGACGGCGGCCAGCGCCTTCAGGGCCGGGGTGCCGCCGGCCAGGCAGGCGGTGGCGACCAGCGCGCCGACGCCCATCCCCGCGTTGCGCACCGACCGCGCGGCGGCCAGTGCGGCGTCGCGGGTACGGCCGCTGGACACGGTGGTCACGAGTGCGGCGTGCGCCGCGGGCCACGCCTGGTTGCCGATGCCGAGGAAGAGCGCGGCGGCCGCGAACATCCCCGGGCTGCCCCCGGGGGCGGCCAGCAGCAGCGCCACGCCGAGGACCCGCACCAGCATGGCCGCGGCCACGGCGTCGCTGCGCGCGCCCCGGTCCAGCCAGCGGCCGAGTGCGGGCGTGCACCCCAGACCGGTGACGATGCCCGCGGTCATGGCGATGCCGGTGGTCGTGGCGGACAGACCCAGCACGTTGATCCCGTAGAGCAGCAGGAACGGCCGCAGCATGCCGGTGCCGAGCGCGTCCACCGCGAGGGCGACGGCGTAGCGGGGGCCCCCGGACGCCTGGACGAGCCGGCGGGGCACGGTGATTGTCATGGCGCCACCGTGCGCGGCCGCGCGTCGACCGGTCACGTGGGTTGACGATTCGCGTCAACCGGAGCGATTCCGACCCCGCCGACCAGCAATGATGGACGGGTGACTCTGCACATCGACATCGCCGGGGTGCCGCCTGAGCGGCTGCGCTTCGCCGCCTCTCCGCTCGCCGAGCTGACGGCGATGCTGCATGTGCTCGCCGCTCCCGCGCACCACCCGCAGCTGGCCGCGTGGTCGGCGGGGGTCAGGGCCGCGCTGCGTCCGGAGCTGGCGGAGCGGCTGTGGGAGGCCGAATTCCTGTGGCGTTCCTCGCGTGCGGACTTCCTGATGCCGGCCAGGCCGCGGCCGACCCTCGCCGAGGAGCTCGACGACGTCGACCGGCTCGACGACGACGCCTATGTGACCTCCGCGCTGATCACGACCTGCGGCAGCAACCGCGTCTTCTTCGCGGGGCCGTCCCCGCTCGCCGACTCCGGGGCGCGTGAGCGTGCCCTGGACCGGGCGCAGGCGCGGGGCACGCTCCAGGAGGCGTTCGCCGAACGTCTGCTGGAAGACCCGTCCGGGGTGCGGGCCCGGGTGCGCGAGACGCTTCGGCAATGCGGCGAGGCGTTCTTCGATGCCGCCTGGCCGGGCATCGCCGCACAGCTGGCGGCGGACATCCGGCTCAAGGCCGACCTGAGGGCCAGGCAGGGGCTCGGTCCTGCCCTGGCCTCGGTCTCGGCGGCCGTCACCCTTGACCGCGACGGCGAGCGCATCCTCGTGGACAAGTTGCAGGACAGCGCGACCAGCGCGCGGGAATCGGGCGTCACCTTCATCCCCAGCGTGTTCGGGCATCCGCACCTTGTCTCGGTGCACGCCCCCGGCCGCCGGCCGACCTTGCAGTATCCGGTCGCGGAATCGGGTGCGTCCGGGCCGGTGCCGCTGGAAACGGTCCAGCTGCGGCTCGAGGCGCTGGCCCACCCGGTCCGGCTGCGGCTGGTACGCACCCTTGCCCGCGGCCCCCACACCACAGGGGAGCTGGCGGACGCCTGGGGCCTGACCCCGCCCGAGGTCTCCCGCCATCTGGCCTTGCTGCGCCGGGCGGGCCTGCTCACCTCGCGACGTCGCGGCCGCTACGTCCACTACGCGCTCGACCTCACCGCCGCCACGACGCTGGGCTCCGACCTCCTGGCGGCGCTCCTGCGCTGACGCCGGGTCCCCGGCGGTGAGGGGTGGTGCCCGCACCGCCGCCCGGCCGCGCGGCCGCAACCGCGAAGGCGGTCGTCACCGCGAAGGCGGCCGCAGCGGCGAAGGCGCCCGCACCGCAAGGGTGTGGACGCCTTCGCTCCCGACTGGACGCCGGGCCCGGTCGGCCCGGCCCGGCCGCGGAGGCCCCGGGACCTGCCGGAGGCCCCGGAGCCTGCCGGAGGCCCCAGGACCTGCCCGAGACCCCGGGGCCAGGTGGCTCAGTAGAGCTTCTTGTACGTGCTCCAGCCCGTACCGATCTTCACCCGGGTCTTGAACGTCCCCGTGCCGGTGGAGCTGTAGCGGTAGGCGACGCCCGAGGCGTCCACGGCGATCAGGTCCGCGCGGCCGTCGCCGTCCATGTCACCGGGCGAGGCGAGCTGGGTGTAACCGCCCCAGCCCGTTCCGACCTTGATCCTGGTGGCGAAGGGCTTCGCCGCGTTGCCGGTGCCCTTGTAGAGCCACATCGCACCGCTGCCGTCGCGGGCCACGATGTCCGCGCGGCCGTCGCCGCTGAAGTCGCCGGACCCGACGATGGCGGTGTAGGTGTTCCAGCCGCCGCCGACCAGCTGGGGGGCGGACAGGTTCTGGCCGTCGCCCTTGCCGAGGTAGAGGTAGAGGTTGCCGGCGGTGTTCCGGGCCAGCAGGTCGCTCGCGCCGTCACCGCTGAGGTCGCCAGGGCCGAGGGCGATGTCGTAGCCGCCCCACCCGGTGGAGATCGGCGGGTTGGGGTCCCGGTCCAGGTCCAGGTTGTACAGGCCGCCCTGGAAGCGGTCCAGGATGGTCGGCACACCGTCGGCTGACAGCGCGTTCGCGAAGATCAGCGAGAAGTCGCCGGCGAATCCGCCGGGCTCGCCGACCGGCTGGCGCGGTGCGAACTGCCCTGCGTCGTCGACCCCGTACCAGTAGAGGGAGCCGTCCGACGTCTCGCCGAACATCTCCTTCTTGCCCCAGAAGGGGATGCCGCCAGAACCGGCGATCAGGTCGACGTTGAAGCCGTCGCCGATCGACTGGCGGGCGGTGAAGCCGCCACTGCCGTTGGACATGTAGTAGTAGACGGTGCCGTCGGCGGTCCTGCCCCACAGGTGGGCCCGGCCGTTCTCGTTGCCGAAGCCGATGATCTCGTTGTAGGCGCCCCAGCCGCTGCCGACCTTCGTCCGGGCGGCGTACGGCGCCGTGGCCTTGCCGGTGCCCTTGTACAGCCACAGGACACCGGAAGCGTCGCGCGCGACCAGGTCGCTGATGCCGTCACCGCTGACGTCGCCGGGGCTGGTCAGCTGGTCGTAGATGCCCCAGCCGGACCCGATGGACACCCTGGCGGCGAACGGCGCGGCACCGTTGCCCGTGCCCTTGTAGAGGTAGAGCCCACCGTTGTAGTCACGCGCCACGATGTCGGCCCTGCCGTCACCGCTGATGTCGTCGACGGCGACGAGCTTGTTGTAGATGTTCCAGCCCTTGCCGCTCCAGGACGGGGTGACAGGGAAGTTGTCGTCCGTGAACATCTCCAGCTGGCCGGTGGAGGTGGTGGCGAGGATCTCGGGCTCGCCCGTGGCGTTGAGGTTGCCGGGCGTCAGGAGGTCGACGAACCGCTCGGAGGCGGGCCTGAGCTCGACCTCCTCCGTGGAGGTCGAGTTGTAGAGAGTGCCGTCGTCCTGCCGGTAGAGCTGGTCGGAGACGCCGTCGCCGTCGATGTCGTACCGCTGCGGCGCCTTGGCCTGCGCGGTGGACAGCTTGGACGGGGCCGGCGCCTCCTTGGGCAGGTTCAGGTGCGGCACCCGGCTGCTGGTGGCGGTCGGCCGCTTGACGGTCTGGTGCGGGCCGGGCTCTGCGGCCTGGGCGCCCGTTCCCAGCGCGAAGGCGCCGAGGGAAAGGATGCCGGCGGTGCAGGCTGCGGCAAGGCGGCGGTGACGTCTGTTCACTGCCGACTGTGTGTCTGACACAAATCCCCCCATGGGATCTCTGACGGTGAATCCCCGATCCGGTGCATGGGATTGCTCATGCGTCCGGATCAGGTGATCGGGGTTCAGCTCCGGAAGACGGCTCCTGACACGGCACCCCCATACGACGGGCGGATCCCCACCGCTCCGCCTTTCCAGACCGCTGACCATGCGTCCATCCAGGTGGTTTTCCCGGATGGGAGCCATACACGAGGCGTGCGCTGGCGAATTCTTCATGGTCGGGTCGGTGTCGGGATTTCCGCCCTGGAACCGTCGTACTTCTCTCAAAGCAATGGAGCTGTCATGAAATCGCTGTGCAAGGCTGCGGTGCTGGCCGGGCTCGTCGGCGGAATCATCGCCTCGGGCGGCGTCGCGTCCGCCTACTCCGGTACGACCGGCGCCGCGTTCGGGTCGCCGGGTGTCCTGTCGGGAAATCTCGTCCAGATTCCCATCAGCATCCCGGTCAACGCCTGCGGCAATTCCATCAACCTGATCGGCTTCCTGAACCCCTCGTTCGGCAACACCTGCGTGAACATCCACCAGGGCAAAGGTGAACGGAAGCACGGAAAGGTGAAGAAGGGCAGCAGCCGTCACCACTCCGAGAGCCGGCGCGGCGAAGGCCGCGCGAAGAGCGGTTCCCGCAAGTAGCCGGCGGCCGCTCCCGCGCCGCCCGCCGGCACCTCACCCGACGGGCGGTGGCGCGTCGCCCCTCCGCGTGGCGCGCAAGCCTGTGCCCGAGGGCCGCTGCGGCCACGACGGCCGACGCGGGCGGACCCCGCGCCCCCGAGCGGCTCAGGGGCGGCGGCCTGTCACCTCGGCGCCGGACTCACCACTCCCAGAGCTGCCAGAGCCACCAGCCCCGCATGGCACCGTTCCTGGCGTCGGCGCCCACCGTGAATCCCAGGATCTGGCCGTAGGCCGCTGTCTCCCACGGGTCGAACGTCAGATCCGGCCCGAGGCCCACCTTGGTCACGGACATGATCCCTATCTCCGCGGCCTCGGCGTCGACGCGGGCGAGCCCGACGTGGATGGTCACCGACCAGCCATCGGGAGGAGGGGGGATGGCGATCTTGTCGATCCGGATGTTCACCGTCTCGCTGGGATAGACCCCGTACGGCCCGCCGAAACCCGCGCCGGAGTGGCTGGCGTTGACCACTCCTCCTTGTTCCCAGGAGAGTGTGGACACGGTGGACCTCCCGAGGTCTCGACGGTGCGTCGAAGGGGATCGATCGCTCGAACGGTCCCATCCCCGCCACACAACCGAGGATGACGCGGCCGAGCCGTTCGTGCCACCCGGGCTCCGCGGGCCTGGTGCCGCGTGCGGCCGCCTCGCCGCGGAAGTGCCGTGACGGTCGGGCTCAGGCGCCGGCCTGCAGGCGGAGGCCGGCCAGGGTGAGGTCAAGTGCGGAGCGGAACTGTTCGACGTCGTCATGGCCGTCGAACTCGTCGACGATCTCGTGCACGAAGGGGAATTCCGCGGGGTCGAGCTCGCGCCAGGTCTGGGCGTAGCGGCCGAGGAACTCCTCGCGGGTCACGGTGCCGCCGAGGATCTCCTCGGGCGGCTCCTGCCCCAGGTCGACGGCTGAGCCGATGACGACCCCCACGATCGCGGACACGGCGTGGAAGCGCTGCTGTGCGGTGAGGTCGAGGCGGAGGGTCTGCCGGCCGAGCTTGTCGTAGAGGCGCAGGGCGTTGTCCTGGACGTCGGTGTTGCGCATGAAGTAGGCGCCCAGCCAGGGCCGGTCCACGATCGAGTCGAACAGTGTCACGGCCATCGCGCGGAGGTCGTCGATCGGGTCGTCGCTGCCCTGAAGGGCCTCGATGTCGGCCAGTACCGCGCCGATCACGTGGTCGGTGGCGCGATCGAGGAGTTCCTCCTTGTTCGCGACGTACCAGTAGATGCTGGCGACGCCGCCGCCGAGGCGTTGCGCGAGCGCCCGGAAGGTCAGCGCCGGGGCCCCGGCCTCGTCGAGCAGGGCCACCGCCTCGGTGAGCACGGACTCCATCGAGTGCGAGGCCCGGCGACGTCCCTGGCCCGAGCGGTTCTGCAGGTGTGCCATGGCTCATATCCCCACGCGTCTTGCACAGTATCGAACGTTGTTCTATCGTACCGTATCGTACGTTGTTCGATAGTCGAGCGGCGTTCGATAGGAGGCTGCCGATGACCACCGCCACGCTTGAGACCCCGTCCCGTGCCTACCCGTCCCTGCGCGCGGCGTGGATTCCCCTGGCCGCGCTCTGCCTGGCCTTCTTCGTCGAGATGGTCGACAACACGCTGCTGTCGATCGCGCTGCCCACGATCGGCCGCGACCTCGGCAGCGGGACGACCGCGTTGCAATGGGTCACCGGCGCGTATTCGCTGACCTTCGGCGGCCTTCTGCTCACCGCCGGGTCGATGGCCGACCGGCTCGGCCGCCGCAGGGTGCTGCTGGTCGGGCTCGCGGTCTTCGGCGCGCTGAGCCTGTGCGTCGTCCTCGTCTCCACGACAGGCGAGCTCATCGCCCTGCGCGCCGCGCTCGGTGTCGCCGCCGCGGCGATGGCCCCGATCACGAACTCCCTGGTCTTCCGGCTCTTCGACGACAAGGCGCTGCGGATGCGCGCCATGACGGTGATGATCATCGTCGGCATGTCCGGCTTCGTCCTGGGCCCGCTGCTCGGCGGCACCGCGCTGGCCCATGTGCGCTGGGAGTGGCTGCTGGTCGTCAACGCCCCGATCGCGGTGATCGCCTGCCTCGGCGTCCGGCTCGGCGTCCCGGCCGACCGGCCCGAGGACCTGACCAAGGACGCGCTCGACCTGCCAGGCGCCGTCCTGAGCGTCACCGCCATCGGGCTCGCCTGCTACTCGCTGACCAGCGGTGTCGATCGCGGCTGGCTCTCCGCGATCACCGTCGCCTCGATCGTGGGCGCCGTCGCGGCCGCCCTCGCGTTCGTACGGCACGAGCGGCGCAGCGCGGCACCGATGCTGGACCTGGGCCTCTTCTCCAACGGCACGGTCCGCGGCGCCGCCATCGCGCAGATCGGGACGTCCATCGCGATGGCCAGCGTGATGTTCGGGCTGATCCTGCACTTCCAGTACGCCTACGGGTGGAGCCCGGTACGGGCCGGCCTGGCCAACCTGCCGATCATCGTGACGATGCTCGCCGCCACCCCCCTGTCCGAGTGGCTCGCCCGCCGCTTCGGCCACCGCGTCGCCTGCCTGGTCGGCGCGGTCTGCCTGGCCGGCTCGCTGGCGGGCCTGTCGTGGGGCGTCGACCACGGCTACGCCGCCATCGCCGTCTGCATGGTGCTCATGACCGTGGGCCTGCGCACCGTCATGACGATCTGCGCGGTCGCCCTCATCGACGCCATGCCGGGCAACCGCACCTCCATCGGCGCGGCGCTGAACGACACCGCGCAGGAAGTCGGCTCCAGCGTCGGCACCGCCGTGGTCGGCACCCTGATCGCCGCGCTGGTCACCACCCGGCTCCCGGCCGGCACCTGGAGCAGCGGCCTCGTCGCGTCCTTCTTCCACGGCGAACGGATCACCTACGCCGTACTCGCCGTCGTCGTCGGACTGATCGCGGTGGGCGGTGCGCTGAGCCTCACCGACTCGCACAGCGTCGAGGAGGCGGCGGGCGAGGAGGCCGTGGAACAGGTCGGCGAGCATGTCGCCTGACGGCAGCGCGGCGACAAAGCCCTGGACCTCATGAGCCGCGGCCGGGGAGAATGACGCGAGTGATGATCGTCCTGCCCGTGCGGCTCGCCGAGCTGCTCGACCAGGTGGACGGCACGCGGGCGGCGACACTCGCGCTGGACTTCGCCGAACACGCCGTCGACCTCGAGTCGGAGCCGCTGGCGGAGCGCATGCGGGCCGCGACCGTCGAGTACGTCGCCGCCGCCCGTGCGGCGATCGCGCTGGGCCGGGCGGACGACCGGCTTGTCCGGGCCCACGCCTCGCATGCCGCCGCTGCCCGGCAGACGCCGGGGCACTCGGAGATCACCCTTCTCCACGACTCCGCGGTGCGGTTGGCGTGCCAGGACATGCTCATCGAGGCCGGGGCGATGAACAGGGCCGGGCGGACGATGCTGACCTGCCGGTACGTGGCGCGCACCGCTCAGTCCGAGGTGGGCGGCAGGAGCGCCCGGCGGGCCGCGGCGGGAACGGACCCCCGGAAGGCGGATCGCGCTGCCCGTTGGGAGGAGGCCAGGTGGCAACTGCACCACGTCATCGCCACCGAGCCCAACCCGCACGACTAGTCAGGAAGGCCCCGCCCGTGCCGAAGCTGCGGCTCGCCGCCGAGATCGAGTGCCACCCCATCTGGCTGGAGACCGGAGAGGGCATCGAGAACGTGGCTCCCGGCGAGTTGCCGATCTCCTCGGGCCTGGCCGCCGCGCTCGACGAGTGGAGCGAGCGCTGGGACGCCCTCTACGACATGGACGATCCCGCAGGAGCCGGATTCCCCTCCGCGGCCGAGGAGCGAAGGTTCGAGCAGGACGGCAGGGAACTGGCCGCACGGCTCCGCTCCGAACTCGGCCCTGCCTGGACGGTGGACCAGGCCCCGTAGCGGGACCGCGCCCGCGGAACGGGCTGGACACCGCGCCGGGCCGGGTGGCCGCGCCTACGCGTGCGCGTCCAGGTCGAGGACGGCGATGACGACCTTCGCGCGGGCGTGCTCCCCTTCGAGGTGGCCGATGGCCTCGGGCACCTCGCTCAGGGGGTAGGTCCTGTCGATCGACGGGGTGAGCCGTCCCGACTCCGCGAGGTCGCTCAGGGCCGCCAGGTTCCGGCTGCTCGGGACCGCGGTCAGTACGGCCTGCCGCCTGCGGACGAAGGGGGAGGTCAGCCGCGCCCTGAGAAGGAGGCCCACCGGGCCGATGAGACTGCCGCCCTCGTACACGCCTCCGCCGGACAGGACGAGGGTGCCCTCCAGCGTCAGTGCGCGGCGGCACTCGGCCAGGGAGCGGTTCCCCACCAGGTCGAGGAGCACGTCGTACCGCTGCCCGTTCCGGGTGAAGTCCTCCCGGGTGTAGTCGATGACGTGGTCCGCGCCCAGCGACAGGACCGGTCCGGTGTTCCTCGTGCTGCACACGCCGGTGACTTCGGCGCCGATCGACTTGGCGATCTGTACGGCGAAGGTGCCCACGCCGCCTGACGCGCCGTTGACCAGGACGTGCTGTCCCGGTCGGAGCCTCCCGGCGTCGCGCAGGCCCATGAGGGCGGTGTTCCCGGCCAGCGGGGCCGCGGCGGCCTGTGCGAACGTCCAGCAGGACGGTTTCGGCGCCACCGCGTCCTGCGAGGCGCACACGTACTCGGCGAACGCCCCGTCGGCCTCGCCGAAGACGTCGTCGCCGGGACGGAGCCGCTTGACGCCCCTTCCCACCGCTTCCACCCGGCCCGCGAAGTCCGTGCCCCGGATCCGCGCCTTCGGGCCGCCGAGCCCGAACGACAGGCGTGCCAGGTAGGGATCGCCCCGCATGACATGCCAGTCGCGTGCGTTGACCGACGCCGCATGGACCCGCACCAGCACCTCGTCGTCGGCGGCGACCGGCTTGCAGACCTCCGTGAGTCCCAGGACCTCGGGCGGTCCGTACCTGTCCTGGGTCACCGCTTTCATCAGGCCTCCCCGGCCTAGGAGTTCGGTGTGCGGGAGGGATCAGCCGGCGGGAAGTCCGGCACTGCCCACGACGGTAGGCGAGCAGCCCCGGTGCGCGCATCGGGGCGGATCCCTAGTGGCTGTCCCTGGCGACCCGAGCCCGCCCCGCGCAGACCCTGGGACAGGGTGCGCTCGACCAGGGTGCCGTCGGGCCCCCTCGAGGAGAAGCGCGGCGGGCCCATGGCCTCCATGGCCGCCTTCAGCGCCGCCTCCTTCTCGGCCGGGCTCGGCCCGTTCGGGTCGTGCACGGTGAAGCCGTGGAGCTCGATGGCGTCCGCGTCGACGTCGCATGTCCGGCACATCCCCGTCCGCGTACACGAGCAGTCCTGTCCTGGCTCCCACGGTCCCTCCTCCAGGGGCAGAGCTCTTCGTCTCGGCACCGCGGCCCGCCCCGGGTGCCCGGCCCTCCGGATGCCAGGGGCAGGCACCGACAACGGCGGCCCTTGCCGTCCGTACGGCCGGCACATCGCAGGTGGCGGTGTCGAGGGGATGCCGGTGGCCGCTGTTAGCCTCACGCCATGCCCTCCGCCATCAGCCAGCTGGTCGACGATCTCGTCGCGCAGATGCGATCCGGTTCAGGGCCCGGCTTCATGCGGGCGCTCTCCGACCTCGCGAAGGCCGCCCGCGCGGGTGGCACCGAGACGCTGGACGCCACGATCGAGTCCCTGGCGCCGTGGCTGCCCAGCCTGGGGGGCGACTTCGCCAAGACCGCGGTGCTGGCCGGGGCGTGCGTGGAATGGGGCGGCTCCCCGCTGCCGCTGGCCGACGGGCTGCCGCAGCGGGCCGCGCAGGCGATGATGCTCAACGCCGCGGTGCCGGGCTTCTGGGAGCGCGCGGCTCCGGGACGCCCGTTGCCGGAACCCGTGGGGGAGAGCACCGAGGAGCTGAAGGCGGTGCTCGCGACCCTGTCCTGGCCGCCGGATCCGCCGGACGCGATGGAGCAGATCGCCCTGTCCTGGCACGACATGGAGGACTGGCTCAAGCCGATGATCACGCTGCTGGCCGACCCCGCCTACCGTGCCGCGGTGCCGTCGCAGGTGCGGGCGGACCTGCGCGGCCACGCGGAAGAGGTGGCCGACCGCTCACAGCTGGCGGCATGGGTGGGGCAGCTCGCGGCGGTCCTCGACGACGAGCGGCTGATCGTGCTCGACCCCCGTACGAGGCGGGGCTACGTCCTCACCATGGGCGGCGTCGGGGACAACCACCAGCTCCACATCCTGCTGGCCGACCGGCTCGTCGGGGACCCGGCCGAGGGGCTCGTCGCGGGAGAGCGCCCGGCCCCCGACTGGGTCGAGGCGGCGACAGCCGGCGATCCGCTCCTCGACCCCACTCGTGCGGCGGTGCGCGCCTTCCGGCTGTTCGACGGCCACGGCGCCTACGTCGCGCCGGAGGGCAAGCCCTCCGACGTGCGGCCGCTCGACGGCACCAGGGTGCTCGTGCTGCACCCGCCGAACGGCAGGCTCAGCATGGGCAACGGCCGGGTCTTCAAGCACATGCGGCCCAGCCTCTCCCTCGACGGCTTCCTCACCCGGGACGAAGCCGCATTCTGGCTCGGCCGCGTCGCACCGGCGGTCGAGAACGACCTCATGGCCCGCTGACACGCCGTAGGATCCGGACCGGGCGAAGCCGTAGCGCAGAGGTCGACGCGCGCGGTCTCCAAAACCGCGAGGACGCCGGTTCGAATCCGGTCGGCTTCGTCCACCCCGCGCTGCCGGCGTCCGGTTCCTCCACGGTCATGACGAAGGACAGGGGTCTCTCGTACGCTCGTTCATAACCGCTGGCTATCACAAAGGTTCTTGGACAGCGGGCAGTTCATGCCCTGACGATCGGACTCGCAACGTATCCGGCGTCAGTTCGGCGAAAGGCACTCCATGGCCACCCTCACCCCGCACCTGGTCGTACGCGACGTCGTCCGTGCGGCGGAATGGTATGTGCAGGCACTCGGCGCGCAGGAGCGCGACCGCATCCCCCTGCCGGGCGGCAAGGTGCTCACGATCGAGCTCGCCTTCGGGGACTCGACCGTGAAGATCGCCGACGAGTTCCCCGACCACGGCATCGTCTCGCCGCTGACCCTCGGCGGCACCTACGGGGCGCTGCAGATCGCGACCGACGATGTGGACACCCTGTGGAAGCGCGCCCTGGACGCGGGCGCCACCGTCTTCCACCCCTTGCAGGACACCTTCTGGGGCGAGCGGCACGGTCAGGTCATCGACCCGTTCGGGCACCGCTGGGGCATGGCGCAGCACCTGCGCGATGTCTCCCCGGAGGAGGTCGCCCGGGAGGCGGCGAAGCTGTTCGGCGCCTGACCGCGCGCTCCTTTCACCTGACGACGAGAACGACAGAGGCGGAGATCAACGGTGCGTTACCGACTGCTGGGCCAGACCGGGCTGCGCGTCTCGGAGCTGTTCCTCGGCGCGATGACCTTCGGCGAGCAGGGAGGCGTGGGGGCCGCACCGCAGGAGTGCCGCGGCATGCTCGACGCGTACGCGGACGCCGGCGGCAATGTGGTCGACACGGCGATCAACTACCGGGGCGGCGAGAGCGAGACCATCCTGGGGGAGCTGCTCGAGGACCGCAGGGACCGCTTCGTCCTGGCCACGAAGTACACCGTCACCCGTGACGGCAGCGACCCGAACGCCGCGGGCAACCACCGCAAGAACCTCACGCTGTCCCTGGAGACGAGCCTGCGGCGGCTTCGCACGGACTACATCGACCTGTACTGGGTGCACTTGTGGGACCGGCACACCCCGGTGGAGGAGACGATGCGGGCGCTGGACGACGCCGTGCGGGCGGGGAAGATCCTGTACGTGGGTGTCTCCGACACCCCGGCGTGGGTCGTCTCGCGCGCCAACACCCTGGCCGAGTGGCGCGACTGGACGCCCTTCGCGGGCCTCCAGGTCCCCTACAACCTCCTCAACCGCGACATCGAGCGCGAACTGCTGCCCATGGCCGAGACGTTCGGGATGAGCGTGGCCACCTGGGGGCCGCTGGCCGGCGGCGTCCTCTCGGGCAAGTTCACCCGTCCCGGTGGCCCCGAGGGCCCGACCAGGCTCGCCCCTGACTCGCTCGGCGAACGCGACCTGGCCGCGGCACGGGCCGTCCAGGAGGTGGCCGACGAGCTGGCCGTCACCGCGTCCCAGGTGGCCATCGCCTGGACCCGGGCGCGCTCCCGGGCGGTGCACCCGATCATCGGCGCCCGCAGCGTGAAGCAACTCCAGGACAATCTCGGCGCCCTCGACCTCACCCTGCCCGCGGAGGCGGTGGAGCGCCTCGACAAGGCGGTGCCCTTCACCGCGGGCTTTCCCGGCGACTTCATCGCCGAGACCAGCCCCTGGGTCTTCGGCGAGGCGTCCGCGCGGCTCGACGGGAGGCGGTAGGACCGCGGCCGCCACCTCGCGGCCCGCCGCCCGCCGCCCGCCGCCCCGCGGGCCGGGTCCGGCCCCCTGGACGAGGCCGGGAAACATATGCGACTAAGGGGCGAACTGTCGGGCTCCGCTGTTACGGTGCCGGGGTGACCGACCATATGTATGTCCATGTGCCCGCGGATCTGTGGGAGTTACTGGAAGCGGAGGACTTCGACGAGGTCGAGACGGCCGCACGGAGCGCCGGCGAGCTGCTGTCGGTGACCGAGGCCGTCCTGTCCGCCGGCGAGCACGGCGCGGGACTCACCACGGGCCTGGTCGGCGTCTACCTGGCCCGCGAGCAGATCGGTGACTTCGTCAACCGGGTCGCCGCCTGGTTCGGCCTCCGCGCCCGCACGGCGGGTGGGCCGCGGCAGGTGGCGTTCACGGTGACCGCGGGGCCCGAAGCCGCCAGGACCCGCGTCGAGATCAGCTGCCCCGCCGGCCCGGACGGCCTGCCCTTGCTGGATCCCGCGGCACTGACCGGCGCCATCGTCGCCGCCCTCGACAGCCACACGCCGGCCGCCGGCTGATGGGCCTGTTCGGGGGCGGCGGCGGGCGGATGCAGCCGGCCGCCTTCCAGGAGCAGGTCCTCCAACTGCGGGCCCGCTGCGAGCAGTCAGGACCGACCGCGGCCGTGGTGGACGAGTCCTGGCGGCAGATGCGCTACTGCTTCGACGAGCTGGCCCGCGGCAATGACGCCTTCGCCGGTCTGCTCTTCGACACCGCCCGCACCTCCTTCACGCTGCACGCGCGGACCGGGCAGTGGTTCTTCGCCGTGGCCTCGGGGATCGCCTTCGGTACTGCGGTCGCCGCCATCGACGCCGGCTGGGCCGCGCGCGGCCGCCCTTTCCCCGACGAACTGCGGCCGGGGGTGCAGTCCATGGTCGACATGTGCGTCGCCATGGCCCACCGTGCGGGGGTGCCGCTGGCCGGCTGCGTCCTCGCCGAGTCGCTGACCACTCTGCGCCTGGGCGACCGTACGCACGCGCGGGAGATGTCGGATCTGCTCGCCGGCGCCGGCGCCCGGCGCAAGCTGCGTACCGTCCGCGATCTCCAGCGGCGCCAGATCGCCCGCGCCCGGCAGGTCACCCCAGGCGCCGCGGACACGGTCGCCGCGTTGCAGGCCCAGGTCGACGGCATGCTGCTGGCGGATCTCGAAGCGGCCCTGGCTGACGGATCCGGACGCTACGTCCTGGCCGGGAGCACGGTCGCGCCCGCCGCGCTGGCGGCGGCGACGACCGGCCGCTGCGTGCTGGTCGTGGCCCCGGGGGTGGAGGAGGGCGCGGCATTCCGGCTCGACCCCGCGACCGGGAACGTCCCTGACCACGGCCTGTGCCGGAGCGTCGCCCTTCCGCGGCTGACCCTTGCCGCGGTGAAGGAGCAGGCGGGCAGGGTCCGCGAGGTGCTCGGCCCCGGTGAGCGCCGCAAGCGGGTGCGTGACGCAGCGGTGCGCGACGCGCTCACCGAGTTGTCCGCGGCCGTCTGGGAGCCGGTCCTCACCGCCTGGCCGGAGCTGCGCGGTGGCCGTGTCGCGGTGGTCCCGCTCGGCGAAGCCGCCCTGCTCCCGCTGTTCACCGCCCCCGTGGACGGGATTCCGGCCGGTGCCGCCATGGACCTGACGATCGTCCCGTCCGGCCGGGCGCTGCTGTTCGCGAGCGCCTGGCCGCGGCCGTCGCACCGGGAGGTGCTGGTCGCCGCCGACCCGTGGTTCGCCGACGACGCCGGTGGGACTGCCATCCCCTTCACCGTCGACGAGGCGCGGTCCGTGGCCGCGGTCCACGGTGTCGAGCCGCTGATCCTGCGCGAGGCCGTCGGCGGCGGGAACGGCGGATCCGCCGGCGCCGGGGGTACGGGCGCTGGGCGCGGCACCGCGGAGGGACCGGCCGGCGCCGACGACCGGCTGCGTACCTTCGACGTCCCGGCACGGACCGGGCCGCAACCGGCACGGACCGGGCCGCAGCCGGCGCCTGACTCGCTGACCGGCCGGATCTCGGTGGCGAGCCTCCTGCACCTTGCCGGGCACGGGCAGCTCGACCCGCGGGACCCGCTGCGGTCCGAGATGCTGCTCGGACAGGCGCTGCCGCTGTCGTCGCTTCTCGAACGGGACCTGCGGCGCGGAGCGACCGTCGTGCTGTCGGCCTGCCATCTGGGCGGTATCGGCACCGAGCAGTCCAGCGAGCAGCTCGGCTTCCCCGCGGCGATGCTGGCGATGGGCGCGGGCTCGGTCGCCGCGGCCCTGTGGCCGGTGCCGGACTCGCAGGAGACGGTGCGCCTGATGACGCGTTTCCACCAGGAGCTGCGCGCCCCGGGCGTCCCGCCCTCCGTCGCCCTCGGCCGCGCGGTCTCCTGGGCCGCCGCCGAGGGCCTGCGTCCCACCACCTGGGCCCCGTTCACCCACTTCGGCGCCTGAAACGGCCCCAGCGGCCGTCAGCCCTTGCAGGCGGGGTCGGCGAGTATGACGGGCGCGGCCTCGCGCGTGGTGACGAACGCGCGATAACCCGGCGCCCCCGCAACGCACTTGGTGGCGATGTTCGCGAACCCGTCGGGGAAGTTGGTGATGTTGGCGGGGCTGTCGTCGCCCCGGTGGTTCGCGACCGGTGAATCCCCCGTCCCCCGCTTGTCACTCGAGCATCCGGACACGGCCGACACGGCGATGCCGGCGGACAGAACTGCGGTCAGGCACATCGTCATACGTCGCTTCATCTCATCCTCACCTCGACCCGCGCGGTTCCTCTGGGGCAGACGTCATGGAGGACACGCGTTCGAGCCGCGCGGTTCCCCTGACCCCCGCCCGGGGGCGCCGGCCGGTCCCGCGGGGACGGCTCAGGGGGCCGCGTCGCCGCGCTCCCGGACACCCGCGAGGGTTTCCTCCAGGTCGCTCAGCCGGTCGAGGCCGCGTACCGGACGCGCCATGCGGGGGTTGTGCTCGAGCCGGGCGCGGTGGCGGTGCAGGAAGGCCCAGTAGCCCGCGGTGTAGGGGCAGGCCCGGTCGCCGGTGCGCTCGCCCGGCCGGTAGGCGCAGCCGCCGCACAGGTCGCTCATCCGGTCGATGTAGGCGCCGCCGGACGTGTAGGGCTTCGTCGTCATCCGGCCGCCGTCGGCGTACTGGGACATGCCGATCACGTTGGGCAGCATCACCCAGTCGTAGCCGTCCACGAAGCAGCGGTGGAACCAGTCGTTCAGGGCCTGCGGGTCCCAGCCGTCCTGGAGTGCCCTGCTCCCCAGCACCATCAGCCGCGGGATGTGGTGGGTCCAGCCGGTGTCGCGGACCTGGGCCAGCACCGTGGACAGGCAGCGGGCGGTCACCGCCTCCGCGTCCAGTTCCGCGAACCAGCCGGGCAGCGGCGCCCGGTGCCCGAGTGCGTTGCTGCCGCGGTAGTCCTCGCCGAAGTACCAGTAGACGTGCCGGACGTACTCCCGCCAGCCCGCGATCTGGCGGACGAAGCCCTCGACGCTGTTCGGCGGCGCGTCACCGGACCTCAGCGCCTTCTCCGCCCGGGTCAGGCACTCCTGCGGGTGCACGAGTCCGAGGTTCAGTGCGGGGGACAGCCGGCTGTGGCTCATGACCGGATCGGCCGCCAGCATCGCGTCCTCGTACGGTCCGAAGTCCGCGAGCCGGTGGCGCAGGAAGTGGCGCAGCGCCGCCAGCGCCTCCCGCCTGGTGGCCGGGAAACCACGCGGGCCGTCCCTGCCGACGAAGGCGACGCGGCCGTCCCGCTCCCAGCGGTCCAGGTCGTGCCTGACCTCGTCGTCCACCTCGTCCTCCGCCGGGCGCCACGGCTCGGGAAGGTCCAGGGTGCGGCGGTCGGACGGCGGCGGCTCCCGGTTCTCGTGGTCGAGATTCCACCGGCCGCCGCTGGGCTCGCCGCCGTCCATCAGCAGCCCGAGGTCGCGGCGCACCCGGTGGTAGAAGTCCTCCATCCGCAGTCCGCCGTCGTGGGCGTCGGCCCAGGCGGTGAAGTCCGCGCGGCTGACCAGGTGGCCGCGTTCGGGGAGGACGTCCGCCCGGTCGAGGCCGTCGACCAGCCCGGCGGCCCGCCGCGAGGTCGGCGGGAACACGCTGATCCGGCCCCGCGGTACCGCCCGCTCCAGGCCCTCACGGTACGTCTCCGCGCGGACGTACGTCACCCGGTCGCCCAGCTCCGCCGCCCGGTGCCGCATCGCCGACAGCACCAGGTGCGCCTTCGCCCGGTGGAAGCGGCGCCTGGCCAGCACGGAGCGGGCCTCGATCATCACCAGCGGGGCGTCCCGATCGGGCCCGCCGTGCCGGGGGTCGATGAAGTGCGGGCCCAGCTGGTCGCCGAAGAGCCAGTGCGGTCGCGCAGCCAAGGCCGTCTCCTCACCACCGGTCGTCCGGTGCGTCCAGGCCACCGGGTCCCCGATCCTGGCACGCCGCGCCTTCCGCTCGGCGCCGCCATGCCGAGTCCCCGCCCAGGCCGCCGGGTGGACCGGTGCGGGTGCCGTGCGTACACCGGCGGCCGGCGGGCACGCGGCCCGGGGACCGCCGTCACGGCAGGAACTCTCGTTCGTTGTAGCGGTGGGGGCGGTCTCCGCCTCACCAGGGCAGGAGACGAGGCGGGCGATGAAGCACAGGGCTGGCAACGGCTTGGTCGGCGCGGACGGCGCGAGTGGCGCCGGCGGCGCCGGGGAGAGCGCGGCCGGAGAGGCGGCCGCCCCGTCCCGGCGCGGACCCGCCAGGCAGCGCGCCATGTGGAAGGAGATTCCCCTCCTGGTGGGCATCGCACTCGTGCTCGCCCTCGTCATCAAGACCTTCTTCGTGCAGGCATTCTCCATTCCCTCGGAGTCGATGCAGAACACCCTGCAGCCCGGCGACCGGGTCCTGGTCGACAAGCTCACCCCCTGGTTCGGCTCGACACCGGAGCGCGGGGACGTCATCGTCTTCCACGATCCGAACCACTGGCTGGGCGACGAGCCGGCACCGCACCCGAATCCCGTGCAGAAGGCCCTCAGCTTCGTCGGCCTCATGCCCTCCGCCAACGAGCAGGACCTGATCAAGCGCGTCATCGGGGTCGGCGGCGACACGGTGGAATGCCAGGGCACGGGACCGCTGAAGGTCAACGGCAAGGCGCTCGACGAACCGTACGTGTACGCGGGGAACACCCCGTGCAGCAACGATGACGTCGGCCGGTTCAAGGTCACCGTGCCGCCGGGCAAGCTGTGGGTGATGGGCGACCACCGCCAGAATTCCGCCGACTCGCGTTATCACCAGGCCGACAAGACCCACGGATTCGTGCCGGTCGGCAATGTCGTCGGCCGCGCCTTCGTCGTCGCATGGCCGGTCACCCGCTGGGCGACCCTGCCGGTCCCCGGCACCTTCGGACAGTCGGGCATCGACTCCGCGTCCGCCGCCGCCCCGGGCGCCGTGGGGCTGGCCGCCGCGGCTCCCCTCGTCCTGTGGCGCAGGCGCCGGCTGACGGCCGCCCTGGCGGCGGCCGCCGAGTCCCGTGGCGGCGGGCCGACCGGCTGAACGCGGGCGATCCCTTTTCCTGCACCCCGGAACAGGGCTGGATGCTCTAACCGAATGCCACGCCTTTTTCACTCGATCGCCACGTCCTGCTCGGACCCCGCGCCTCGTTGATGGAGGTGTGAACACGCCTTTTGGCCCACCCACCCCCGAGGACGCGGACCGCCGGACTTTCGGCTCCGCCCCGTTTCCGCAGGCGTTCACTCCCGAGGACGACCTGGAGGCGGCGCGCAGTGCCGCATTCGACTACGGACCAGCCGTTCGCACACCCTCGTGCAGCAGCCTGCTGGGCGAATTCCTCGCCTTGATGGAACGCATCGAAGCGGACTTCACGCGGCGTTGGGATCTCGTACAAACCGAAGACCCGACGAGCACCCGCCAGCAGGACTCGCCATACGGATGGCCGCAAAGTGTATGAATACGATATCTACCAGATGATGGGCCCCGAAGGGTTCGCCCCTCGGCTCGGACGGCTGCCTGACTCCTTTCCCGAGGCGGAGGCGGAGCCGGAGCCGGAAGACACCCGGACACAGTGGGATTTCGACGCCGAGTTCGAGCATCTCTTCAAGCCGATCATCCCGGGGCAGGCCGCACCCGTGGAATCGCCGCCCGCGGCACCCCGGGTCCACCGCCGCCGCAGACGCCCGCTGCTCGTACGGCTGCGGCGGCCGGCCACCCTCGGCGTCTGCATCGCGACGATCACCGCAGGAGTCGCCGCCGGCATCGGCGTGCTCGGCGCGATGGTCTCCTACGGCCCGCTGCGCCAGCTGGCGTCCCCGACCGCCCACGGCCTCGCGGGCTCGTGGCCGTTACTCGTCTTCGGCCCGTGGCTGGCCGGCTGCCTGTCCATCCTGCACGCCGCCGCGCACCGGCGTTCCGGGCGGACCGGGTGGATCGCGGTGGTCCTCTTCTCCGTGATCGCCATGGCCCTGTGCATCGCACACGCCCCGAGAACGATCATCGCGTGCGCCACCGCAGGCCTGCCGCCGTTCTCCGCGCTGGCCACCTTCCTCCTCCTCTCCCGCCAGATCGCCCTTCTCCGCCCCGGCCGGGCGAAGCCCAGGCGCCGGCGCAAACACTGACCCCAGCGAAAAGGAGCACGGGACCCGTCGACGACGGTCCTCGCCATGACCAGGGCGGCGGCCGAGCGGCCCGCGACGTCGCACGGGGGTGTGCTCCGCACCGAGGACGACCGGATGATGATCGAAAACTCGTACACAGAGGACTGGGTCGTCTGGGGAATGCACTCCACCGACTCCACCGAGGCTCAGGGGGACACCCCGCTCCTGATGGTCGAGCTCCGCGCGGTCAAGGAGATGATCAACATGTTCGCGCAGGGGTGCATCACCGGGCAGGAACTCCACGAGGCGCTGGACGCCTTCGCGCAGTGGGTCAGCCCGCCGGACCCGCCGAACGGCCACGCCGAGCGGCCGGCCGGCGGCTACGACTGCCCGCACGGCTGCGCCGTGTGCGCGGGCGCCCGGGCGGAGTTCGAGGCCATCGCCACCGAATCCTTCATGTACAAGGTGCGCCTCGCGGACCCTGACCGCCATCCGTACGCGGCGGGGAAGACCACGCTGCACCGGAGCAACTGCCCCCGCGTGGCCCGCTATGTCGGCCAGGCGGAACCGATGGGCTCGCCGTGGTCGCTCGCCGGGCTGCCCGCCTTCGCCCACCACGGGGTCTTCAGCACCACGTGGGCGGCCGGCATGCAGGTGCTGACCGCGGAAGAGGCCGCCGAATGGGTCAGGTGGCAGACCGACCCGCACCAGGGGATCGGCTACAAGCTCTGCTGCCACTGCCTGTCCCCCGTCCCCGCGGCCGTGACGGACGGCGACAGCGCGTTCGACGTCGGCTACCAGACCGCGGAGGACGTCGTCACCTGGGGCTGAGGGCCGGCCCGCGAGCCCCGGCGGCGGACAGCGGCGGACAATCGGCTTTCGCGAGGGGCGGCCAGGCCCTAGGGTTCGGCGGGTCGAGTGATCCGTGAGGAGCAGGAACATGCCCGGTTCTCCGAGCGCGCGTTGACGTCGTAGGCCCTGACGGGCCCGTCTTCGCGTGCTGCCTTTGACGTTGCGGCACAGCGAGCCTTTCCCCGCCCTGAACCGCCGGTGCACCTGTCAGTGCCCGGTGGCGGGCTCTCGTTGCCTGCACCTCGAAGGATCCCCCGTGGCCTCCGCTCCCTCCGTCTCCTCCGCTGTTCCCGATTCCGGCCCGCCCGCTGTCCCGGGGCTGTGGCGCGACGCCGACTTCCGCAGGCTGTGGACGGGCCAGACGGCCTCCCAGCTCGGCGAGCAGGCGAGCATGGTGCTCCTGCCGCTCGTCGCCGTCCTGACCCTCCACGCCGGTGCGGGCCGGCTCGGTGTGCTGCGCGCGGTGGGGCAGGCGCCGATCCTGCTGCTCTCGCTCTTCGTCGGCGCGTGGGTGGACCGGTGGCGGACCCGCACCACGATGGCGCTCGCGGACGCCGGCAGGACGCTGGCCCTGGGCGCCGCCGCCGTGGCCGGCCTGTGCGGCCTGCTGGGCCTGCCCGCGCTGTACGTGCTCGCCTTCGCCGTCGGTGCCATGTCCGTGTTCTTCGACGTGGCCTACCAGGCGGCCCCGGTACGGCTGGTGGGGCGGGACCGGCTGCTGCGGTCCAACAGCGCGCTCGAAGGCAGCAGGTCCGCGGCGCAGATCGGCGGGCCCGCCCTCGGCGGTGCGCTGGCGTCCCTGCTGTCGGCGCCCGTCGCGGCGGCCTGCTGCGCCGTGTTCTTCGCGCTGTCCTTCCTGTCGATCCGGCGGATCCGCCGGGTCGAGCCGGTCCCCGGGCGCTCGGAAGCCCCGCCTCGGGTCTGGCGGCGCATCCACGAGGGCCTGCGCTTCGTCGTCGCCGACACCTCGCTGCGGACCGTGTGCGCGGCCTCGGCGGCCTTCCAGTTCTGCTTCGCGGCCATGATGACGGTCTACCTGCTCTTCCTGCCGCGCGAGCTGCACCTGTCGGGCACCGCCGTCGGGCTGGTGCTCGCGGCGACGGGACCGGGCGCGCTGCTGGGCTCACTGCTGGCGGGGCGGCTGCCGGGCCGGTTCGGGCACGGCACGGTGCTGGTGGCAGCGGCGGCGATCGGTGACGGCGTGTTCCTGTGCACGCCGGTGCTGCACGGCTCCTCGGCGGTGACGGTCTGCGCGCTCCTGGCGGTCGACTTCGTCTTCGGCGCCGCGGGCCAGCTGGTGAACGTCACGGTCATGGCGGTGCGGCAGGCGGTCACCCCGGAGCGGATGCAGGGCCGCGTGGCCGCGACGATCAGCTTCGTCGGCATGGGGATGTCCCCGCTCGGCTCGCTGCTCGGCGGGTTCCTCGCGATGCGGTGCGGGCTGCGCACGGGCCTGCTGCTGACGGCAGCGGGCATGGTGGCCTCCCCCGTGCTGATGGCCCTGTCCCCGCTGGCCCGGCTGGGGCGGGCGCTGCCGGACGCGCGCGAGGCCCTGCCGGACGCGCCTTAGCGCGCGGCGAGCCTTTCCATCAGGGCGGCGCTGCGCGCCAGCACCTCCCGCTCCTCGGCGGTGAGTTCGGTCTCGATGGCCTGGGCGAGCCAGCCGGCCCGCCGGCCGCGCTCCGCCTCGAGCGCGTCCCGTCCCGCGGCGGACAGCTCGACCAGGGACTTGCGGCCGTCCGTGGGGTGCGCGCGGCGGGCGACCAGGCCCTGCTCCATGAGCAGTCCGACCGCGCGGGCCATGGACTGCGGGCGTACGCGCTGATCGGCGGCGAGGTCGCTGGTGGTCATGGCCCCGTCGCGGTCGAGCGTGCCGAGCACGGCGACCTGGCCGAGCGGGATTCGGTCCTCGTGCTTCACGCGCCGAGTGAGCTTCCCCATCGCGGTACGCAGTTCGGTGGCGACGATGGCGGGTTCCGGGGTGGGCATAGGGCACTTTAACCGCCGCCCACCAGCGGGACTGCGCGCCGGATCGGCCCGCCGGGATCCGCGGCCTCCGCAGCCGATCTCCACAGTGCGGCTGCACAGATCTGCTGTACAGCCAAACTGAGCAGCATTGCTGTAGAGTCTGCCTTGCCGCGGCACGCGCCAGCGTTGTCGCAGCAGGGGCCGCGGCGCGCCACGACGGTAAGGAAGTCCCCTGATGTACAAGGCAGTCGGGCCCACCACCATCCAGTCCGTGACCGCCCGCGCGGTCCTCGACAGCCGCGGCAACCCCACGGTCGAGGCTGATGTCGTCCTCGCCGACGGCTCCCTCGGGCGCGCCGCGGTCCCCTCCGGCGCCTCCACCGGCGCGCGGGAAGCCGTGGAACTGCGCGACGGGGATCCCGGGCGCTGGCACGGCAAGGGCGTCGACCGCGCTGTCGCCCACGTCAACGGCGAGATCGCGAAGGCGGTCGCGGGGCGCGACGCCGACGACCAGGCGGGCCTGGACGCCGCGCTCGTCGCGCTCGACGGCACGGACGGCAAGTCCCGGCTCGGGGCCAACGCGCTGCTCGGCGTCTCCCTCGCCGCCGCGAAGGCCGCCGCGGCCGCCCACCGGCTGCCGCTCTACCGCCACCTCGGCGGCGCCGGCGCGCGCCTGCTCCCGCTGCCGATGATGAACATCGTCAACGGCGGCGCCCACGCGGACAATCCGCTGGACTTCCAGGAGTTCATGATCGCCCCGGTGGGCGCGGAGACCTTCGCGGAAGCCGTCCGCATGGGTTCTGAGGTCTTCCACACGCTGCGCCGCGACCTGCTGTCCGCCGGGCACTCCACGGGCGTCGGCGACGAGGGCGGCTTCGCGCCCGCGCTGCGCACCGCGGAGGAGGCGCTCGACTTCGTCATGGCTGCCGTCGAACGCACCGGATACCGCCCGGGCACGGACATCGGCCTGGTGATGGACCCGGCGTCGTCGGAATTCTTCCGGGACGGTGCGTACGTGTACGCGGGCGAGGGTGTGCGGCGTACCCCCGCCGAGCAGGCGGACTACCTGGCCGGCTTGATCGACTCGTATCCGGTCGTCTCCATCGAGGACCCGATGGCCGAGGACGACCTGGAGGGCTGGCGGGAGCTGACCGCCCGCGTCGGCGACCGCTGCCAGCTCACCGGCGACGACGTCTTCTGCACCGACGAGAAGCTGCTGCGCGAGGGGATCCGCACGGGCGTCGCCAACTCGGTCCTGGTGAAGGTGAACCAGATCGGCACCCTGACCGAGGCCCTGGCCGCGGTCACGACCGCGCACCGCGCGGGCTGGACCGCCGTGATGTCCCACCGCTCGGGCGAGACGGAGGACACCACGATCGCCGACCTGGCGGTGGCCACCGGCTGCGGCCAGATCAAGACCGGCTCGCTGTCCCGCTCGGACCGCACGGCGAAGTACAACCAGCTCATCAGGATCGAGGAGGAGCTGGGCGCCTCGGCCCGGTACGCGGGCGGATCGGTGCTGCGCCGCGCCTGACCGCGGCGGCCGCCCTCAGCCGTCCTCCTGGGAGAGGGAGCCGATCAGCCGGCCGTGGACGTCCCACACCCTGAAGCTCGCGGACCTGAGGAAGGGGTCGTCCTGCACGGCGGACAGCGGGACGTCGACGTATCCCGCCGCCCACCCCGGGCGCCCTGCCAGCGTCACCACCGGTGCGAGCCAGGTGCGTCCGCCGATGACGACGGCCACCCGCGCGGCCGCCGCCGCGCCCCGGTAGACCACCACGAACCCCATGCCGCCCGGGTGGCCGCCCGACTGGACGTTCACCGATCCCGACGGCTGGTTCCCGTCCTTGTTCGACTCGTCCTTGCAGACCCAGCCGGCGCCGTCCCTCCGGTCGGCGCAGAGCTCGGCGGGGGTGAGCCGCAGCCGCCTGCCGCCGCCGACGTCGACGGGCTCGCCCGGCGCGACCACCCGCGCGGGCGGCAGGCCGTCGGGGAGCGACGCGGTCGCGGTCGGGCCGGCCGCAGCCACGGGGGGCGCCGCCCCCGTGGTCCCGCCGGGGCCCGGGGCCACCTGGCCGCGAACGGTGCCGGCCACGGCGGCGACGGCGAGCACGGCGCCCACCACCGGCAGGCAGAGCGCGATCCGCAGGTTCCGCCGGCGGCGCGCGGCGCGTCCCATCACCGCCCCTTCTGCCCAGGCACGGGGTTCGATCCTCAGCGCGGCGTCGTGCAGGGCGCTCCGCACCCGCTCCTCGTGATCCCCGGGGGGCGTGCCGCCGGGTCCTCCGGTCCTGTCCCGCGGCCGGCTGTGCATACCGCTCACCTCTCCCCGCTCTCCCCCGCGGCGAGCGCCGGATGATCGCGCAGCTTGCGCAGGCCGCGACTGGCCTGACTCTTGACGTTGCCGGTGGAGCAGCCCAGCACATCGGCGACCTGCTGCTCGCTGAGGTCCTCCCAGTAGCGCAGCACGACGACCGCCCGCATCCGCGGCGGGAGCGTGGCGAGGGCGGCGGCCAGCGAGGCGCGGGCCTCGACGCGGGCGGTGGTCTCAGGGCGGCTGCGCTCGGGCAGCCGGGGGGTGAGCAACTGGACGACGCGGCGCCTGCGGAAACGGCTGATGTTGTTGTTCGCCAGCGCGCGGTGGACGTAGGCGTCGGGCTCGTCGAGCCGGCTGATCCGGGGCCAGGCGAGGTAGACCTTGGCGAGTGTCGTCTGGACCAGGTCCTCCGCCTCGTGGTGGTCCCCGGTCAGCAGGTAGGCGGTCCTGACCAGCCGTGACCAGCGCACCGCCGCCCAGGACCCGAAGTCCGGGCGGCCCTCGGGGGCGCCGCCCCGGGACCGGTCGGGTCCCGGGGCGGCGCCGCCGCGCGCCGGCGCGTCGAGCGGTGGACTGTCAGAGCTGGGCAAGGACCGTGCCTGCGGCGTCGTACACGGTGATCTCGGGCGTGCCACCGGGGAAGCCGGCCACGGGAGCCCCCCAGACGTACCCGGTCGCGTAGCCGGGGTGGCCGGCGAGGGTCACCACCTGGACCTGCCGGGTGACGCCCTGGACCGTCAGCGTCATACGCGCGACCCGGCCGTCGCCGATGTAGAGCGGCGAGTAGAGGGTCCCGGAGGCGTCGCCGGAGGACTGCACGCCCACCGTGCCCGCCGGCTGGTTGCCGTCGACCACGCTCTTGCAGGTGAACCAGTCCTCAGGCGGGGTGCCGACGCAGCGCTCGGTACGGGTGAGCTTCAGGTACTGGCCGTGGCCGGCGTCGACCAGCTGCCCCGGCCGCACCACCCGCACACCCGCGGCCGCGGGGGCCTTGGCCGCGTGGGCGGTCGTGGCGGAGGCGACGGCCGGCGCAACCGCGGCCCGGGGGGCGGGCGCGGCAGCCGGCGGAGCGGCGTCCGCGTGCGCGGTGACGGCACCGGCCGTGGCTGCCGCGGCGAGAGCCACCGCGGATGCGACGATGCGCAGTTTCATGTTGCTCCTTCGATCGGTGGGCCCGGTCCCGCGCGGGGGCCGGGCACGTGGTTCCTCCGCCCTCTTCACTTCCGGGGCGCCGACGAGGTTGCACGGCTGCCGGAATTCGCCGCCGCGACCGGCGTGATCCGGCCATGCCCACGACCGCGGTGCCGTGAATCGCCGCGTGCTCGGTCCGGCCCGCGCACGGCATTCGCACCGAGACTGGTCTCATGGCTGAGATCAAGCGCAGCGCGGGCCTGCTCCTCTTCCGTCGCACCGCCGCGGGGACGGAGGTGCTGCTCGGCCACATGGGCGGCCCCTTCTGGGCCCGCAGGGACGCCGGGGCGTGGTCGGTGCCGAAGGGCGAGTACGAGGGCGGCGAGGAGCCCTGGGACGCGGCGCGCCGCGAATTCCGCGAGGAGGTGGGGCTGCCCGCACCCGGGGGAGTACCGCTGCCGCTCGGCGAGGTGGTGCAGTCGGGGGGCAAGCACGTGACGGTGTGGGCGGTGGAGGGCGACCTCGACCCGGCGGACATGGTGCCGGGCACCTTCACCATGGAGTGGCCGCGCGGCTCCGGCCGCACCGCCGAATTCCCCGAGCTGGACCGGGTGGCGTGGTTCGGGCTCGACGCGGCGCGCGACGTCGTCGTCGCTGCCCAGGCGGCCTTCATCGACCGCCTCGCGGAGCGGACCTGACGTCGTGGCGGCGCGGCGTCGGCTCCCGCGGCCGTATGGCGCGGGCTGCGACGGCCGACGGCCCTCGCCGGGACCGGGGAAGTCCGCAACGAGGGCCGCCGGTGCCGTGCCGGGTGCCGGGCGGATCCGCTTCCCGGCGCCGCGGCAGCCCGCGTGTCGCGGGCTACGGCAGCTGCCGGGCCGCGGCTACGACGCGCTCGCCGGCATCAGCTGGGCCATGTCGAAGCCCGCGACGTCCTTGCTCGACCCGATGCCGTCGCCCCACTGCGTGTAGCCCTTGCGCACCCCGTTGTCCTTGTCGTTGACGTCCAGCGCGAAGGAGAACACGGTGTTCGCGGTCGGCTGGACCGAGGTGAGGTCGCTCCACGGCAACGCCAGCTCGTAAAGGGTGGTGTGGGTCGCCCCGTCCCTGGTCACGTGGACGCTCGCGTTCGTGACCTGCCCGCTGCCCTCGGTGGGGGCGATCCAGCGGTAGAGCTGGGCTTCTGCGGGGGTGAGCGCGGCTCCGTACTCGTAGTGCCCGTTGACCGAGGCGGTGCTCGCCGCTGCCGAGGAGCCCGGTACTCCCGACGTGGCGGCGAACTGCAGGCAGTCGCCCTGCCAGATGTCGGCTCCGGTCGCGGGTTCGGAGAAGACGTCGTCGGTGAGGTCGGCGGTGATGTAGAGGTTCGCGGAATCCCAGTCGAGCCAGACCTTGCCCGACAGGTCGGAGGGACCGCCGTAGGGCTGCGAGCCGTCCAGGGACGACCAGGTCCCGTCGGCGGTGGTGGCCAGGTCCACCGAGGGGCCGTCCTTGACCTGGCCGAGGGTCCACGAGGTGCCGAGGCTCTTGTTGACCACGGGCAGGAAGGTGACGTGCCCGGAGAAGGGCTCGGAGGACAGGTCGCCGGAGATGACGCTCGTCACCGTGAACGGGTAGGCCTTGGCGAAGTCGATGCCGGTGACCGGCACGTCCACCGTCGCCGACCCCTGCGGGGCGATGGTCACGTCGACCGGCTGGGTGCCCGACTGGCTGCCGAGCTTCCATCTGACGCCGGTCACCGCGGTGGGGGTGTCGGACGGGTTGTCCACGACGACGTGGAGCGAGCCGGCCGGCGGGCTCGTCCCGGTGACCTCAGGGGTGACCTGTCCTGGGGTTGCACCGGAGGTCACGGTGAGCGGGCTGACCGCGGCTTCGCTGTAGGCGCCCGCCCCACCGGTGAACACCGCCGTGGCGGCCAGCTCAGCCTTGGTGCCGGGTTCGGCCGCGCCGGGCACGCCGACGCTCCAGGTGGCCGTCACCGTCCGGCCCGGGGCGACATGCGACAGCGACACCGGTGAGGTCGCCCGCACCGTCCAGCCGCTCGGCGCCCGCAGACTCAGCGACAGACCGCTGACCTCGTGCCCGCTGGTGTTGGCGAAGGTCGCGGTCGCGGTGATGGTGGTGTTCGGCTTGACGATGCCGGCCGCCCGCAGGCCGAAGGGGTCCTGCACGACGACGGGAGCAGTGCCGGTCACACCGTCGACGGTCACCTCGATCGTCGCTGCGCCGGGTGCGCGCATGGTGACCACGCCGGCGCGGCTGACCGTCGCGACCCGCGGGTCACTGGAGCGGTAGGTGACACGGGCGCGGGACAGGTCGGCGAACGACTGGTCGTTGTCCGCGGCTTCGATGATGTGGTCGGCCGGGGCGTGCTCCTGCTCCAGGGTGGGGTCGGTGTCCGGCGCGATCCACGGGTTGGCCGCGGTGAGGTCCAGGGTCTCGCCCGCGGTGAAGACCACCTGCGCGGGCTGGACGGTGACGGTCTGCACCCGGGGGGTGATGGCGCCGTGCACCCGCACCGTGCCGGAGCCCGCCGCGGTCGCGGAGTCGGGTCCGACGCGGAATTCGTAGGCACCGTCGTGGACGACCTGCTTGAGGGCGCTCTCGTCCCACTGGCTGAGGTCGGCGACCTTGACGGACAGCTCGACGTGCTGGGTGCGGCCCGGCGCGAGCACCGCCGTCTTGCGGAAGCCCGCGAGCTGCTCCTTCGGGAGCTCGGTCCCCGGCACGGTGAATCGCGGTGCCACGTAGAGCTGGGCGACGGTCGCGCCCGCGGTCTTGCCGGTGTTGGTGACGTCGAAGCCGACCTTCACCGTGCCGTCGGCGGAGACGGCTCCGGGGCCGACCCGCACGTGGGAGTAGCGGAAGTCCGAGTAGGACAGGCCGTATCCGAAGGGGTACGTCGGGGTGCCGGTGAAGTGCATGTAGGTGCGCCCGAGGCCGCCGGTCTGGGACGGGGTGAGCCCGTAGTCGTCCATCGCAGGGAGCTGCGAGCCGTCGGCGTACCAGGTGAAGTCGAGGTGGCCTGAGGGGTTCTGCTCGCCGAAGAGGACCTGGGCGAGCGCCGTGCCCTGACTCTCGCCGTTGTAGCCGCTGAACACGATCGCCGGGAAGTCCTTCGCGGCCTGCCGGATGTCGTACGGGCCGTCGGCCTGCATGACCAGTGCCGTACGGGGGTTGCCCGCGGCGGCGACCTGGCTGATCAGCGAGTCGTAGTTGCCGGGCAGGGCCAGCGCGGAGCGGTCGGTGCCCTCGTCGGCCACCGCGAGGTCCGAGCCGACGACGGCCAGCACCAGGTCCGCCGTCCTGGCCGCTGCCTGCGTCGCCTCCGAGCACGCGGCGGGCGTCGTCGCGGTCGTGGAGGTGCCGCAGGCGTCGAAGGTGACGGTCGCCGACGGGTTGGCCGCCTTGACCGCGGCGGTGATCCCCTGCACCGCGTCGACGGTGAGCGACGGCCTGCCGGAGTAACCGCCCAGCGTCGTGGTGTTCGCCAGGTTGCCGACGATGACGACGCTGTGCAGCGCGGCGGGATCGGCCGGCAGCAGCGGGGCCGAGGTACCGGACACCTTGTCGTTCTGCAGCAGCACCAGGTCCTGCGCCGCGACCTTCTCGGCCAGCGCCTGGTGGGCGGGCGACTCGATCTGCGCCTTGGTGATCCTGGTGTAGGCGACCTTGCCCGCCGGGTCGAACTCGCCGGTCTGCATCCTGACCGTGTACAGCTTGGTCAGCGCGCTGTCGATCACCCCTTGCGTCAACAGGCCGATGGAGATGGCCGCGTCGATGTTCTGCGTGGTCAACTCACCGCCGGCGCAGTTCAGCTGGGTGCCGGCCCGCAGGGCGAGGGCCTGGCCGCCCGCGGCGGCGGGGACCTGCTTGCCGCTCGCGGTGTTCGTCCACGTCGTGCCGTTGGTCGTCCACCCCGGCGGGGCCCAGTTGTGGCCGCCGGAGGCGTAGACGTCGCCGATCGCCCCGCAGTCGGAGGTGGTGTAGCCGCCGAACCCGTAGGTCGCCTGGAGGAGTTCGTCCACCGTGTAGGTGTCCGCAGGCGCGGGCGTGCCGTTCACGGCGTTGTAGGAGGTCATCACGCCGGAGACGTGCGCGTCCCGCACGAGGTGGGCGAACTGCTCGGTGTAGTAGTCCCTGATGTTCGCGTCGGTGGTGTTCGCGCTCTGGGTGTGCCGGCTGTTCTCGTCGTTGTTCAGGGCGTAGTGCTTGGCGGTCGCCGCGACCTTCAGGTACGGGGTCATCGGGCGGCCGGTCCTGGTCTGGCCCTGGTAGCCGTCGACGAACGCGTCGGCCATCGCGGATGCCAGGAAGGTGTCCTCGCCGAAGGACTCGTTGGTCCGCCCCCAGCGCGGATCGCGGTCCATGTTCACCGTCGGTGCCCAGAAGGTGAGGTCGCCGTAGTCCGACACGGACGGGCCGATGTTGTTCTGCCCTGTCCCCCACAGCGACTTGTCGAGGAAGCCGCGCACCTCGTCCGAGATCGCCGTGGTCTCCTGGTAGGTCAGCTCCGGGTCCCAGGACATCGTGGAGGCGAAGTTCACCGGGAAGCTCGTCGCCGTCACGTCGAGCTCGCCCTGGCTGCCGGCCGCGGTGTCGGCGCCGAGCCGGTTGATGCCGTGCTGGCCCTCGCTCCAGTAGGTGTACTGCTGGACCCCGAGCCGCGGGATGGCCGGGGCGTCGTTGGTCCGCAGCTGCGCCACCTTCTCGGCGGGCGTCATCCGCGAGACCAGGTCGGCCGCCCGCTCGGCGAAGGTGTGGTGCGTGTCCAGGTAGACCGGTACCTCCGAGGCGGCGGCGGACCGGGCCGAAGGTCCGGGGCTCGCCTGCGCCACGGCCGGCACCCCGGCCACCACGGCCGCCGCCACCGCGGCGGCGAGCACTCGTCCGGCTGAGCTTCTGATTCTTCGGGAGCGCATGGTTGTCTCCTTCACGTCACGCGCCACTGGGGCACAGGTTCATGGGAGTACGCCTTCACCGGTGACGGTGGCCTGCCCGGAGCGCACGATCACCGGGGAGCGAGCGGTTCGGGGGTCGCCCCGGGCCGATACCGGCGGGATCGGCGATCTGACATCGTTGTCTCCTCTCTCGCGCATGCGGCGCCGGCACGTGTCCTCCCGCCGGACCGGCGGGAACTCGCGCATTCACTGTTCAGCTTGGAATGAGCAGAAGTCAAGGCTTCCTGCAGCGCCTGCACAGAGGCCCACGAAGCGTCAGATAGCCCGTCCGGCAGGGCATTTCAGCTCCATGAGTACCCACAATCCGGGCACCAGCCGGCAGGCACGATATGCATGAAGGTGGCCTCCACCACCGGCCCGACCGCGCTTTTCCGCCGTGAACAGCGATCACGCCCCGATCTTTTGTCCGACTTCGACGAAAGACCCCTGCCGCGGGTCCGGGCCGTACCAGCCCTGGGTCAGCGGCGGGCGGCCCAGACCGCGAAGGCTTCTACGGCGTCGGTGACGGCGTGGAACCGCAGCGAGTGGAAGAAGTCGAAGGCGTGCTGCGTGCCGGGCAGTTCGGCGACGGCCACCGGCGCGGCGGAGGTGCGCGCGAGGTCGTCAGCGAAGCTGAGGGCCTCCCCCGAGGGCACCAGGGTGTCCAGGCGGCCGTGGATGATCAGGAAGGGCGGCGCGTCCGCGTGCAGATGGGTGCGCGGGGTGGCGGGGGCGCCGAACGCGTCCGCGCCGGCCGGCCCGTAGTAGCCGTACAGCCCGACGGCTCCCGAGACCGAGCCGTCGGTCAGCGCGACGGTCGCGGCCAGGTGCGCGCCGGCCGATCCGCCGACGAGGACCAGGCGCGCGGGATCCGCGCCGAGCTCGTCGGCGTGGTCGCGCAGCCAGGCCACCGCCTGGCGCGCGTCCGCGAGCGAGTCGGTGTAGGCGGTGCGCAACCGGTAGTTGGCGCTGGCGCAGATCCAGCCGTGGGCGGCCATGCGGTAGAGCATCGGGCGGCCGCCGATGAGCTTGCTGCCCATCACGAATGCGCCGCCGTGCAGATACAGCAGGATCGGGGCGCCGCGCCGGCGCTCGCGCGGGGCGTAGACGTCGAGGCGCTGGGTGCGCGCGGCGCCGTAGCGGCGGTTGCGGAGCACGCGCACACCGGGTCGCCAGCAGAGCAGGGGCAGCAGCAGGATCCTGAGGAGCGGCAGCCGCCTGCGGGGCGGCCGGATGCCGGGCCCTTCGGCGAGCGCCGCCTCCAGGACGCCTCGGGCGGAGCGGGCGCGTACCGCCAGGACGACCATGCCGCCGGCCGGGACGGCGGTGAGCGCGACGGCCGCCCACCACAGCGGTGTCCCGACCCGGGTCGTCAGCGTCGACAGGACTCCGGACGCCAGCAACGCCAGGCCGAGGAAGGGCTGTTCGTTGATGAGGTAGCCGAGAAAGAACCACGGGTTCGCCGGGCTCGGCCCCGACGGCATCGGCGGCCGCAGCGCCGCGAACGTGCACAGGGCGAGCAGCGCGACGGAGAAGAGGAAGCCGGACGGCACGGCGGCTCACCCCCCGCAGGACGCGCTGCGCCGGGTCCGCGCCGGGTCCGCCGCGGAGCGGGCCTGGCGGGAGGCCGGGAGGGCGGCAGGCCCCCCGCGGTCCGTCGGAATCGTCGACACGTCGTCCTCCCCCGGCCGCGGTGCCGCGGCCCGTCGCCGGCGTGTGCGCGGCCGACTCATGGGCCGGTACCCAGAAGTCGGGTCACCGTACCGGAGCCGGTCGCGCGACCGCGATACCGGAAGGCGAAACGCCTGCCCTCTTCGAGAGCCACCGGGTGGTCGAGCGTGACCGTCACCGTCGCGCCGTGCGAAGGGCGCAGGACGGCGGCGCCGTCCGGCAGCCGAACCGTGCCCGGCACAGCGGCCGCGTGGATGTGGAAGGCCGCCCGGTCGCCCGTGCGGATCCCGGCGCCGCCCTGGTCCTGCGGCAGGACCGCGATCTCGGCCGTGAAGCTCCGCCACGCGGCGACCGAGCCGGGGGTGGCGAGGACGTCGCCCCGCTCCGGACGGGCGCCCGTCCCGGGCAGCAGCAGGCCGATGTTCATGCCCGCGGACGCCTCGCGGATCCGCCCGCCGCCCGAGTCGACCGCCGTCACCGGGAGGGCGGCGGGGCCGCCTTGGCCGACGACCTCCACGACGTCGCCGGGCCGTACCCGGCCGCGTTCGATCCTGCCCGCCGCGAGCACCGCCCGGCCCCGGTCGCGGTCGAAGACGTCCTCGACGACCAGCAGGAAGGGCGGCTCCACTGCGTCCAACGGTCCCCCCTGCCGCCCGGCACCCCCCGGATATGAGGACTGCGAGCGTAGCAACGGGGCGCGAGCCGGACCCGATGATCGGCTCGGCCGCGGGCCGGCGTCTCGGCTCACCCGTCCGGCGGCCGGCGGGTGGCAGGCGGCAGGGGGCGGTACGAGGCTGGGGAGCAGTGGACCGCCGCGGGAAGGACGTCACCTGATGGCCAAGTACCTCATCCAGGCCGGCTATACCGCCGAGGGCGCCAAGGGCCTGCTGAAGGAGGGCGGCTCGGGGCGCCGCCGCGCCGTGGACGACGTGGTCGCCGGCCTGGGCGGCAGCGTCGAGTCGATGTACTTCTGCTACGGCGAGGACGACGTGGTGATCATCATCGACTTTCCCGACACCGTCACCATGGCCGCGGTGAGCATGATGGTGAAGGCCAGCGGCGCCCTGGTGACCAGGGCGACCCCGCTGCTGACCGTGGACGAGATCGACGAGGCGACCCGCAAGCAGGTCGCCTTCCGTCCGCCCAGAACCTGACCGCGCAGAAGGGCCGGCCGGAAGACCACCGCCCGCGGGTCACCGCCCCGCGGTGATCTCGTCGGCGAGCCGGGCAAGCCAGCCGCCCGGGGTGTACGGGTCCGGCGGCGCCACCTCCATGCCGAGTTCGGCGACCGCGGGCGCGAAGTCGGCGTCGTCGAGCGGCAGCGCGAGCAGCTCGCGCAGCTCGCCCGCCAGCCGGGCGACCACTCCCGGGTGGGTGCCGGCCAGGTAGTCGGCCAGGGCCTCGCCATGGTCCTCGAACTCGTCGGGCATGTCCTGCGAGAACCAGCCCCCGAGCAGCTGCCCGAGCTCCGGGAAGCGGGCGTGCCACTCCCAGTGGGTCCGCGGCGTCTCCGGCGGCGGCGCATCGCCCTGGTCGAGGCTCGCCGCCAGGTGGTCGGCGAGTTGCCGCAGCCAGGCCTGGATGCCGGACTCGGGGATCCCCACGTCGGGCACGGGGTAGAACTCGCCGAGCTGGTGGCGCAGCCGGCCCGGCGGGTTGCGGGCGTACTCCCGCAGCTGGCGCTCGGCGGTGGCGATCGCCCAGGGCCGGGTGTGCCAGGTCTGCCGCAGGTAGGCGTCGAGGGCGGCGCTGCGCTTCTCCGGGGTGTCGTCGGCGGCCTGCCCCAGATACGCGCCGATCACCTGGTCCAGTTCACCGTAGCTACGGTCGTGTTGCAGCGGCTCCATGGGCTGCGGCCTTCCTCGTGCGCGGGCGGGCGGGGGCGTGGGGGCTCACAGGTACACAGGGAAGGTGGCCTGGACGACGAAACCGTGCGGGCTGGCACCCTCTCGCCGCAGCACGACCCGCGCGGCCCGCACCTCGACCGGCTCCCGCCCCGCGTACATCATGGCGTCGATCAGCACCCGGCCCACGGGCGCCTCCCGGGAGGGCCAGGCGGCCTCCACGGTCAGCCGCTGCCGGGTGCCCTGCGCGAGCCAGCGGTGGATGCGCTGCTCGTTGCGGGTCACGACCTGCTGGGTGCACCACTGGGCCGTCTCCCGGTCGGGATAGGTGGAGGTACGGGTACGCATGTCTGCCGCCAATCGGGGTCGTCGGTGCGGGTCAGTGGGTCCGGTGCACCCAGCGGGGCGGGTGGTGGGCGCGCATGTGCTCGCCGAAGACGTCGATGATCAGCGGCAGCCACTCGAGCCACGGCAGCCCCGGGGTGCCGCCCCGCTGCTCCGTCTTGAAGAACTGCCGCAGGGCCTCCTCGGTCTGGAAGACGCCGAGCGCTTCCTGGCATTCCGCGGCCAGGTGCGGCAGCCACCACAGGCATGTCGGGTGGTAGTCGTCGACCACGGCCAGCAGGCCCTCGCGCGGGGAGAGGGTGTCGTCTTCCCACGCCAGGCCGTCCTGGCCGTAGTGCACGAGGAGCATGTCCGTCAGCAGCGGGAAGCGGAAGGCGAGTTCGTCGCTCGTGGGGAGGGCGCCGTCCAGCCGGCCGGCGACTCCGACGCTCCACGCGGCGACGTGCTCCGCGATCTCCCGCAGCACCTCCGGCTGCCCGGGGATCTCCTTCAGGTCGATGTCCTGACCCGACTCGGCCAGGTCCGCCGCCGCGCGCAGCTGCGCCGCGACCTCGTACAGCGAGCGCCCGCCCCGGCCCGAGACATCCCACAGCGCCCGGATCGCCGGCTCCAGCAGGGCGTTGCGCGCGGCGGCGTCCTGGGGCACCGCCGTGAACCGCAGGGGCCGCAGCAGGATCCTGGCGCCCTGGAAGCGGAAGTGATCGTACTGCTCCTGGTCGGTCATGGGGTCCTCTGCGGGATGGGGGTCAGCTCGGGTAGGAGGTGAGGACGACGAAGGGCGGCGTCAGCCCCTGGGCGTACTTGAGCACGACCGTGACGCCGTGCGATTCGGTGACCGCCGGGTTCCTGGGGGAGGCGTTGTAGGCGGCCTCGGTGACGCTGCGCCCGGTGACCGGCCCTGTCGATCCGAAATCGACGGGGAATGCCCGGCTCTTGGGCACCGCACCCCCGTTGATCCAGTCCTGGATGTCCCCCGCTCTGATGTCGAGGCACTGCTGAGTGTAGGCCTGGGCGGAGTCCAGGTCGCGGTAGGTGGACGCGGCATCGGGCTTCTGGTCGCGCATCCGCTGCACGAGTTGCGCGTCGGTCTTGTCGACGTGCCTGTCGATGGGGTGGGCGCCGCGGAGGCCCTCCTGGTTGACCAGGTCGACGGGGTATTTGTGCACGTCGGCGGAGTCCGTCTGCAACGTCCACAGGTGCTTGTCCTTGAAGTCGTTGAGCGACCGCCCGCCGAAGGCCTCCGCCCTGGCCTCCTCCGCGTTGAAGGTCGGGGCGCTCTCCTTGGCCTCCTGGAGGACCTCCCCGAGATCGCCGAGGGTGGCGGCGAGGCCGGTGCACGTCTCGTTGTACGCGTCGACCGCCGCGTTGATGCCGGCGTAGTCCATGTGGCTGCGGAAGGACATCACCATCTGGGCGGTCAGGTCGACCGCGCCGAAAGGGGTGAGGTCGGCGAGCGCCCGGAAGGGGTTGTGGACGGCGTTCTTCGCCATGTCCTTGGCCATCTCCTTGGCGGCGTGCTCGGCCGCGGGCTCGCTCACCGCCGTCACCTTGTCGGCGGCGTCCACCAGGTCGAGCAGGGCGCTCTGCACCGCGGTGGCGGTGTCGCCGAGCACGGCGACGATGGGGCGGCGGGCGGCACCGAGTGCGGGGCGCGTGCCGAAGTCCTGGCCCGGGTAGCCGCCCTTGGCACCCTGCGGCCCGCCCCAGGCGCTCGTGCCCCAGATGGTCTGGCAGAAGGTCCACATGGCCTTCTGCCAGGCGCCGTTCCGCTGGTTGGTGATGGTGCCGACGATGTCGTCGAGGCTGTCGGCGGAGGTGCTTCCCGCGCCGCTGATCGTGCCCCAGGCGGCGGCGATGGTCCGCAGTTCGTCCTTGTCGGCCCCCGGGGTGATCTCGTACATCCTGCCGAGTCTGAGGACCTGGTCGAGCAGGCCCTGCGTGTGGTCGGCGACGAAGTCGGGGATGTGGCCGAGGGCGCGGACGATGGCGTGGTCGGAGTCGGCGTCGGTGCCGCGCCAGGTCAGGTCGGGGACCTCGCCGTAGTACGTCGGCACCCGCATGACCCAGGGCGGCTCCTGGTGCGGCGGCGGGCCGTACTGCTTGCGGTTGGTGTACCAGTCGGCGGCGGCGTAGTTGTTGGCGGTGGCGGTGAAGCCGACGGAGGCGCCGCCGATGCTGACGACGGCAGCACCCCAGACGTCGAAGAACAGCCTGGCGGTCGCCAGGTAGGCGGCGGCGAGCTTGCCGGGCCCGGTGCCCTTGCCCGCCAGCTGCTCGTGTCCTGACAGCGCGTCCATCAGCGTCCTGGCGGCCTTGTCGAACGTGAACTGCTCGTCACGCACCTGGTAGGACGCGTGGTACAGGTTCGACGGTTTGACGTCGAAGCCGCCGGAGGCGTTGGGTGGTGGGGTCGCCAGGCCCTTGATCTCGTCGGAGCGCTGCTTGTCGGTGGGCCGGCCGTCGCCCATGTCGTCGGGTGCGCCCATCAGGCGGCGCCCCACCCGCGCAGCACGGCCTTGTGCGCCGCGTCGTAGTTGACGTGGCCGGTGACGACCACGTCGTGCAGCCAGGCCTGCGCGCCCTGCATGTCCCGCACCGCACGGTCCCACCGGTCGAGGCTGTCCACACACATCTCGCGGGCCTCGCCCTCCCAGCCGCGCACGACGGGCGTGACGCGCGCGTACAGCTCGTCAAGGCGGCCGGTGAGGTCCTTGAGGATGGCCTCCAGCTCGCCGGACAGGTGCTTCATGGTGCCGAAGTCGACGCTGATGCCGTCGTCTTGTGTCACGTTTCCCCCCAGGTCGACGTGGTTCCGCGGCGTCGGGCCGCTACAGGTCGGAAAGCCGGCTGTGCGGCGGCGCGGGCGGCCCGGTGGCGGGCAGCGCGGGGCCGCCGTCGTCCGGGACCTCCAGGGCGCGGAAGGACTCCAGCGTGTCCAGGTCCTGCGCGCTGAAGCCGTCGCGGCTCATCCGCACCGCCTCCTCGACGAAGGCCAGCATCTGCCGCACGGTCTCCGCGTCGCCGTTGGCGCTCCGCTGCAACTCGCGGTAGACGCTCGCGGCCGGGCTGCGCCAGCCCTTCTCCGCCGCGTCCACCAGTGCGTTCAGCTTGCCGATCTGCGTCTTCAGATGCTCCTGCATGCCGTCCAGGTCGCCCGCGAGACGCGTCAGGTCGGCAGTGGTGGCATGCAAGCGCGGCTGTGTCATCGTGCCCCCCTCAGACCACGGGGAGCCCCCCGGCTCCCACACACAACTGCCTGTCAGACGTATCTGCCGTGCGGAGAGTTCCCGACGCGGCCCTGTCCCGGCGCCACGGCGGGGTGGGCGGAACTGTTGCGGTGTCACCGGCGTGTGACAGCCGTGTCAGGGAGGGGCGACGGCACGAACCGGCAGGTCGTGGGAGATCGTGATGGTGATCGTCAACGCGGCGCACCGGGCACCTGGTGGTCCGTATCTGTCAGCCAGGATGGGAAAACCTGATGAACCGTCGTCTGCGCACCGCCCTCGCCGTCACCGCCGCGTTCGGCGCGGGTCTGCTGATGACAGCGTGCGGGGACGGCGACTCGTCGTCGGCCTCCGCCACTGCGTCGCCCAGCGCGACCGCCGCGTCGGCCTCCCCCACGACGCCCGTCCAGGCGACCCCGACGGCGTCCGGCAGCGCGACCGGCGGCGCCAAGGCCCCGAAGTCCGCCGCGGGCGACACGGCGGGAAGCAAGACCTCGGACAAGTCCGGTGCCGGCAAGGGCGACACGACCCAGGACAAGAGCGGCTACGGGCAGGTCTGCGGCACCGACGACATCACCTGGAGTGTCAGCTCGCAGTCCCAGGCCGGCGGCTACTACCTGATCAAGGCCAAGGCCAACCCCGGCATCACCTGCGTGCTGCCCGCCGCGCTGCCGGTCGTGGCCTTCGGCTCGGACGGTACCGAGGCCAAGCCCGCCGAGCAGTCCGTGGGCCAGGAGATCACGCTGCACGGCTCGGTCACCGCCTACGCGGGGGTGAACCCCAAGACCACGAACGGGGACGGCGGCAAGGAGCTGGACTTCCTCATCGTCTCGGTCTCCGACGACGACCCCGACCCGGTGTCCCTGCACACCGGCTCGTTCGTCGCCGACAAGCCGATCGTGACCGACTGGCACACCTCCGCCGCCGACGCCGTGCCCTTCTCCGACTGAGGCGGTACGGGCGCGGCCGCTGTCAGCCTGACTGCCACAGCTCGACCCGGTTGCCCTCGGGGTCGGTGACCCAGCCGAAGCGGCCGACGCCCTCCATGTCCTGGGTCTCGCCGGCCACGTCCGCGCCCTTGGCCCGCAGTTGCGCGAGCATCGCGTCCAGGTCGCGGACCCGGAAGTTGAGCATCGTCCGCTGGTCGGGGGAGCCGAAGTAGTCGGTGCCGGACTCGAAGGTCGCGAAGACCGTCGCCCCGGCGTCCTGCCGCCACAGCCCGTTCTCGTCGGCGTCCAGTCCCAGGCAGTCCCGGTACCAGGCCCCCAGGGCCGCCGGGTCGGCGGCGCGCAGGAAGTACCCGCCGATTCCAAGCACACGTTCCATGGCTGCATCCTGCCAGGACCGCCGCCGCCCGCGGGGGTCATCGGAGCGGTCGGGTGCGGGCCCGGGACCGCAGGGGTTCCGGGCCCGCTTCCGATCCTACGAACCCCAGGTGTAGGTCTTGGGACCGACCAGGGTCTCCCACTTGGTGCCGTCGGCGGAGCCCAGGACGGACAGGGTCTGCGTCCGCGTGGGCCAGTCGGACGGCAGGGTGATGCCGACGGAGGTGACCGCGTTCGCCGCTCCGAGGTCGGCGGTCAGGGTCGTCGGCCAGGCGCCGGGCGTGCCCTGCCAGTAGGTGCCGGTGTTGCCGTCCACCGCGTTCGTCGCGGGCAGGCCCGCGGCCGTGCTGCCGGCGGTGACCGGGGCGCCGAGCGCGAGGTTGCGGTTCGCGGTGTCGTAGACGGCGAACTCGGCCGTCTGCGCGCCCGTCTGCATGCTGTTGCCGGTGAAGCTGAGCCTGACGTAGCGCTCCTTCACGCCCGCGGGCAGCGTGACGGCGACGTTCTGGCCGCCCTTCGGGCCGGCGGTGTCCTCGCTGAAGGCGACGTTCGCCGGGGCCTGCTCGCCGATGAACACGGTCGCCGCGCCCTCGCCGAGCACCGCCACGTCGAGGGTGCACGCTTCGAGCAGCGTGGCGTCGCGCACCGCGTCCTGCTGGCAGATCGCCTTCGCCTTGTCGTGCAGTTCCTTCGGCAGCTGGTTCTCCCAGAACGGCGCGGTCGGGTCGGCGACCTCGGGCTTGTCGCCGCAGACCGCGACCAGGGACTGGCTGTCCGGGACGCGCCAGCTGTCGCCGTAGACGTGGTAGAGCGTGTTCAGGTCGACCGGGATGCTGATGACCGTGCCGGTGCTGGTCCTGAGCTTGTTGTTCGTGCCCGGCGCGTTGGCCAGCAGCCCGACCACCGGCTGCGGGTAGGTGCCGAGGCCGACGTTGACGTCCACGTACCCGGGGTTGACGGTCGCGACCATGCTGTCGCCCTGGGGGTCGGTCACGACGTACTGGCTGCCGGTGCGCACGATCCTGTCGCCCGAGGGGAGGCTGATCGCCCCGCCGGAGGCGAGCGAGGTGGCGGTCCCGTTGACCACCAGGCCGCGCTCGGAGCACACCGCGACGGTGTCGTCGCCCATCTGCGTGGCGACCGCGCTGTTGACGGACGCGCCCGGCCAGCCGAGGTCGGCGCCGGAGACCTGGTTGGACTGCACGGTCATGGCCGAGGACCGGGCGAGGGTGAAGGTGCCCTCCGCCTGGAAGTCGTAGTAGGTGCCGCCGAAGGTCTCCAGGTGCGTGTCGCCCGTGCCGTGGGCGGCGGCGCACGAGGGCGGGGAGGTCAGGATGTTGCTCTGGACGCTTCTGATGGAGGGCGAGGCACCGGCGGCGTAGGCCGGGGTGCTGACGAGGTTCAGGTTGTTGGTCTCACCGGTGAAGCCCTCGGTCAGGCAGGTGGGCGCGTCCGTCGTGCCGTTGTGGGTGACGGTCTGCACGGTGATCGTGGAGCCGGGGTTGAAGTGCGCCTGCGAGCCGCCGCCGTTGCCGCCGATCATGAACTCGACCGCGTTCCAGCCGGCGGAGAGCGACAGGGTGCTGTCGGTGGTGGACGCGCTGACGCTGCCGCCGCCGGTCGTCATGACCACGGTGTCCGTCGTGCTGTTCACGTTGCCCGACAGGCTCAGGCTGGCGAGGTTCGTGATCGGCTGCGAGGCGACCGCGACGGCGGGGCCGTTGCGGTAGCAGTGGCTGAGGTAGGTCGACCAGCCCGCCGGGCAGGTGGTGAAGTAGTTGAGGATCCAGAACTGGATGAAGGCCGCGCTGCTGCCGGAGCCGGGGTTGGAGAAGATGAACTGCTCCCATCCCTGGCAGCCCGCGTGCCCGGCGCAGACCGGGCTGGTGAAGGGCGCGCTGTTCAGCTGTAAGGAGTACGAGTTCGCGACGCCGCCGCCGGTCTCGCTCGTCACGCCGGAGACGGTGGTGAACGAGCCGGTCGCGCCGGTCATGAGACCGGACACGCCCGCCGAGTAGTCGATGCCGTTGCCGACCACGTAGGGCGTGGCCCCCGCGGTCTTGCCCGCGCCCCGGCTCGCGACGGCAGGCAGGTGCGGGCCTGCCGCCGCGCCCCCGTCCTTGGGCGCGTAGGGCCGGTCGGGCGCGGCGGCGCAACCGGTGCTCTGCCAGGCCAGTGACGGGTAGGAGGCGGTGTAGCAGCCCTTGGCCGGGGTGGCGAGCTGCGTCATGGCGCTGTGCCACTGCTGGGTGGTCATCGCCGAGGGGGACGAGGAGCCTGCCGCCGTGCCGGGGGGAACGAGCATGGTCGTCACCAGGGCGGCGACGACGGCGGCCACGACGCCGAGGATCCGGCGGATCCTTCCGTGCCTTCGGGCGGAGAGATCGTCAGAGGACATGTCTGCACTTCACCTTCTCGCGAGACGGGCCCACGGGCACCGCGGCATGCGCGGCGACGAGGTGCGCGGCAGAGCACTGCCGTACGACGGGTGTCCGTTCCCCCGGGTGCACGCGGTCCGGCGCGGAGCGTCGGCTCGCCGGGCTGCGCCCCGGCCTGGAACCGGTGCCGTGGGGTGGTTCGACGCATCGTAGGCAGGCGGCAACGTTACGTCGATGTTTCGTCCGCCGGGGGCCGTGGCCGAGAACAGGGCACCGCTCGCGGGTATGCGTGCGGCCTACCGGTATCACCGCTTCCCCTCGGGCTCCGCGAGCTGCACACCTGTTCGGCGGCCGTGCGGGGGCCGGCGGAAGGGGCGGTGGCCGGATCCCTCTGGGCGGCGCAGAGAACCCCAGCACAATCGACCAGCCCCCGCCTGACCCTTCTGCGTACCTGACGTCGTGTCATGTACGCGCTAGGGGTCCCGGGTTCATCGGAGTCCGGATCGACGAGGCCCTGAAACGGACGGCGCGCCGACGGGGGGACCGAGCGCGGACCGGGGGCGGACAGGTGACGCGGGCGGGGCGCGAGCGGCCGCCGCTCGCGCCCTCGCGGCGCCGCCGCGGCGGCGTCTACGCTCGGTCCCCCGGGGCGGTCCCCGGAGGGCACGCACGAGGGCCGGTCCAGGCCGGCGGGCAGGGGGAGACCATGGCCGAGATGGTGGCGTTCACGATCGGCGACGGCGCGGCGCAGGTGTTCGTCGACGTCGCCGACGACGAGGACGGGGTGCAGCGGGTGTCCAGGGGCGGCGACGCGATCAGGACCGCGAGCGCGACGTTCGAGGCGGGCTTCGGGCACGTGCGGGACGCGGCGGCGCACGCGCTCGCCCAGCTCACCGCGCTCCCGCAGCGGCCGTCCACGGTGGAACTCGAGTTCGGCGTCAGGATCAGCGCGGCGGCCGGGGCGGTGTTCGCCAAGACCGGGGCGGACGGGCACCTGAAGGTGCGGATGGTCTGGGAAGGCCACCCGCAGGCCGCGGCGGAGGAAGCAGGCGACACCGAGGACTCCGGCGACTGACCTCGCAGCTCCCGGTCATCTGGCGTCCTCGACCTCGGAAGGGGCCTCGGGAGCCACCTCGGAAACGAGCCCCGGGGCGTCCCCTGGGGCGTCCTCAGGCTGGTGTGCCGCCGCGGCGGCGGAGCCGCGCTGCGAGGGTGGCTGCGCCCCCTCGGCGGTCTCGCCCGGCGGCTGCCGCACGGCCTCGGCGTGTCCGGGTACGGCCGGCGCGGGCGGGGTGCCCGGCGCGGGGGCGCTCTCCAGCACCGGCTCGTCGCCACGCCGATCCACCTGGCTCCGGTAGAGCGTCGTACGCCCCACCACGACGCTCGCGCACAGCACGCCGACGATGCCGGGCGCCAGCAGCGAAGCGTCGCCGACCGTCTCCACCGCCATCACCAGCACGGCGAGCGGCGCCCGCGCCACCGGGCCGAGGCAGGCCGCCATCCCGACCACGACGTACGCCATCGGGCTGTGCGCCACCGCGCCCAGCGGCTCGAACAGCCGCCAGACGACGGCACCGACTCCCGCCCCCACGACCAGGCAGGGCCCGAAGATCCCGCCGGATCCGCCCGAGCCCACGGAAAGCGCGGTCGCTGCGATCTTCGCCAGCGGCACGGCCAGCAGCAGCCACGGGGACAGGTCGAGCAGGATCTGGCGGTGCGTCAGTGCCTGCATCAGCCCGTAGCCGGTGCCGAGCACCCCGGGGACCAGCAGGCCGAGCGAGCCCACGAGCAGCGCCCCCACCGTGGGGAAGAGCAGCCGGCGCGCGGTGGTGCGGGCGGCGGGTTCGACGCGCTCGTGCACCCAGTAGAAGCAGAAGGCGTAGAGGCGTCCCGCGGCGCCTGCGAGCAGGCCCACCAGGGCCAGTGGCAGGAATCCCCGAAGTCCCCCGAAAGAGTCGGCCGCGTGCGGCCCGAAGAAGGTCCCGAAGCCCAGGCAGGCGCCGAAGACCACGTATCCGGCGGCCGACGCGACCAGCGCCTTGGGCAGTACGGCCGGGTCGGAGTCGCGCCGGTAGAGCAGTTCCGCGCCCAGCAGGGCGCCGCCGAGCGGTGCCCTGAACACCGCCCCCACGCCCGCGGCCAGGCCGATCACCACGGCGGTACGCGCCTGCCCCGGGCTGAGCCCCGCCCGGCGGGCGATGATCGAGCCGAAGGACGCGGAGATCTGGGCGGCCGGGCCCTCGGTACCGCCGGAGCCGCCGGAGCCGATGGTCAGCCCCGAGGCGACCAGCTTCACGAAGGGCACCCGGGCCCGCATGCCGAGCGGCCGGTGGTGGGCCGCCTCGATGGCGGCGTCCGTGCCGTGCCCGCCGGCCTCCGGCGCGAAGCGCACCACCAGGGCCGACGCCAGCAGCGCCCCGCCCCCGGCGACCAGCGGCACCGCCCAGGGACGGGCGGAGTCGTGCGAGAGTTCAAGCGCGCCCTTGGTGGTGGTGTTGTAGGGCTGGTAGCCGCCGATGTCGACGAGCAGCCACTGGGTGCCCCAGTGCACCAGCTCGTAGAGCGCGAGGGCGCCGAGGCCCGCGACCGCGCCGATCAGCAGCGCGAGGACGATCCAGCGCGGCAGCGTGTCGCCCGAGCCGCCCACAGGACCGCCGGGCAGCCATCCGGGGCCGCCGGACCCTGAGGTCCTGGTTCCGGCCCGCGAAGATCGCCCGGATGGGGGTAAGGCCTGCCGCGCGGACACCGCCGACAACCCGACTCGGCGGGTGACGGCTTGGTCCGGCCCGTTCTGAGCGCTGCCCAACATCGGTCCATCCGGTTCCCGGGATGGCCACCGACGGCCCGGACGACAAGGGCGAGGCCCGGCACCGCTGGTGACGCCCTATCAGTCTTCGGAGAGCTCGCCTATCCTAGAGGAGGTTCCGCTACTCCTGATGACTGAAGGGGGAGCTGATGAGCGGGGAACAGGGGGAGTCCGCGTCGTCGCTACCCGATCTGACGGACATTCCCTTGGACGAGATCCTGCACAGCCCTGACAGCGCTCTCGCCCACGCGCTGAGACGGGTGCTCCAGCAGGCGGCGGGCGGCGAGTCGCCGATCTCGGCGTACCAGTCGGGGGCCCAGTTCTTCCCCCCGGAGGGCGACGGTCGATGACGGCCGCGGGGTCGGCTCCTTATTGGCCGGACGAGGCCCTGGATGTTCCGGCCCTGCGCGCGGCGGGCCTGCGGGCGCTGCCGTTCCAGGAGTTCGTGCTCAAGGTGCAGAGCAGCTGCAACCTGGCCTGCGACTACTGCTACGTGTACCGCGCGGGTGACGAGAGCTGGCGTACGCAGCCGCGCAGCATGACGGCGCGGACCGCGGACCTGGCCTGCCGCCGTATCGCCGACCACGTCAGGGCGCACGGCCTGCGCACGGTCCGGGTCATCCTGCACGGCGGTGAACCGCTGCTGGTGGGCCCCGCCTTCATCGACCGCCTGGTACGCGGGCTGCGCGCGCTGCTGCCGGAGGGCACCCGTTCCGACGTCACCATCCAGACGAACGGCACCCTGGTCGACGACGCCGTTCTCGACCTGTGCCACACCCACGGCATCCGGCTCGGCATCAGCCTGGACGGCGACCGGGCCGTGCACGACGCGCACCGGCGCACCCCCGGCGGAGCGGGCAGCCACGACACGGTGGCCCGGGTGCTCGGGCGGCTGGGCGACGAGCGGCACCGCCCCCTGTGGGCCGGGCTGCTCACCACCGTCGACGTCACCACGGACCCCGCGGCCGTCTACCGCCACCTGCTCTCCTTCCGGCCGCCCGCGATCGACCTGCTGCTGCCGCTCGCCAACTGGGGCCGACCGCCGTTCGGCCGTACGGGCGACCCCGAGCAGGTGCCGTACGCCGACTGGCTGCGCGTCGTCTTCGACCTCTGGTATCACGCCCCGGCGCAGCCGGTCCGCATGCCCTTCTTCGAGGGCATCGTCGATCTGCTGCTCGGGGGCACCAGCGGCGTCGAGAGCGTGGGCGGCGGCCAGGCGCGGGCGGTGGTGATCGAGACCGACGGCACGCTGACGCAGTCCGACCTGCTCAAGTCGGCCTATCCGGGAGCGCCGTGGACCGGCGGCGACCTGCGCCACGACGCCCTGGACAGCCTGCTCGACCACCCCGGCTTCGTCGCGAGGCAGCTGGGCCCCGGCAGCCTGTGCGAGGAGTGCAGGGCCTGCCCCGTCGTAAGGGTGTGCGGCGGCGGGCTCTACGTACACCGCTACCGGCCCGGCTCCGGCTTCCACCACCCGTCGGTCTACTCCCCCGACATGAAGGCACTCATCACGCACATCTCCCGTACCGTCAGCGGCGACTTCTCCCGGTTCACCCGGCTCTCCAGGCCCGACAGGACAGGGCCCGCGGACGGCCGGGACGGCGTACGCGCGGCCGACGCATGAGCGGGCGGGGCCGGGGCTTCGCGCCGCTGGAATTGCCCGCTCGGGCGCTGGACGCGCTCGGGTCGGGCGGCGGCGGTCCGCGCACGCTCGCGCTGCTGCGATCGGCGCGCCGCAGCCGCAACCTGCTGCTGCTGCGGGGCCTGCGCGACCGGGCCGGGGCGGCGCGCCCCGAAGGTGCCTCGGTGAAGGTGGCGGCGCAGCTGGCGGACGGTCTCGACCTGCTGCGGACCGTCCAGGCGCACGCCCCCGCGGTCTTCGACGAGGTCATGGACGACCCGATGACCGGCGCCTGGCTGGGCTGCTGGGCCCGGGGCGGCCCGCTGGCGGCGCCCGCGGCCGAGGCGGCGTCGCTGGCCGCCGCCGCCGCGCACCGGGCGGGGCTGTCCTTCAGGATCGCCGTCCCTGTCAGGTCCGGAGCGGTGATGCTGCCGGGCCTCGGGCTGGCGCTGCCGCCCGGCGCACGGGACACCGCCGAGGTGGTGGGCGACGGGCGCCGCTGCCGGGTCGAGAGTCCAGGCGGCGCGGTGACCGTCGTGCCAGGCGGCGGCGAGGACGTCGACCGCGACGGCTGGTACGGGCTGCGCCGGCTGCGCCTCGTCGCGGACGGCCGCAGATGGACCTTCCACCTGGACTCGCTGAACCCGTTCCGGGTCGGCCACGAACCGGTGGCGCCCCGCCCGCTGGACGCCGCGGAGGCCGCCGGCTGGGAGGCGGAACTCGGCGCCGCCTGGCGGCTGCTGGTCGACCGGCACCCGGCGCGGGCCGCCGAGGTCGGGCAGGTGGTGACGTCCGTGGTGCCGCTGCGCGGCGAGGACCCGGCGGTCGACGGCAAGGGCGGCTGGCTCAGCGCCACCCTCGGCGACGCGGTCGGTCTTGTCGCGCTCGCCCCGCACCCCGGCACCCGGTCGCTGGCGGTGGGGCTGGCGCACGAGGTCCAGCACTCCAAGCTGTGCGCGCTGCTCGACCTGGTCGACCTGCTCGAATCCCCGCCCGGCGCGCGCTGCTACTCGCCCTGGCGCGAGGAGCCGCGCCCTCCCTCGGCACTCCTCCAGGGGGCCTACGCCTTCATGTCGGTGGCCGCCTTCTGGCGCGACGAGGCCGCCCGCACCCGGCCCCCGTCGCCCGCTCCTCCGCAAGCCCCGGCCCAGGACGCGCCCGGGCCACCGGCCACGGCCGCAGCGGCGGGTGATCGGGACGCACCGGGCGGGGTGTCGGCCGAGGCGCGGTTCGGGCACTGGTATCGGCAGACCCGGGCGGCCGTGGCGGAGCTCGACGCGTCCGACTGGCCGACCGCGGAGGGACGGCGGTTCCTGGCGGCGATGCGGCGCACGCTCGACTCCTGGGACGGCACCGCCGCCTGCCCGCGGGAGCTGAGCCGGACGATGGCCGGCGCGGCCGAGCACCGGGTGCGCTGGCGGCTGCGCCATCTGCCGCAGCCGCGCCCCGCGGTGGAGATCCTCGCAGCGGCGCGGACGGCGGGCCGGCCGGCCCCGGTGGCGGCGGCCGCGCTGCTGCGGGCGCCCGGTTCGCTGCCCCCGGACCGCTGGGAACTTCCCGCTGTACCGCCGCCGCCGGAGACGGCGAGGACCGCGGCGGAGCTCGAAAGGCTGCTGAGCGTCTCGGACGCGGGCGGCCCCGAGCAGTGGGCGACGCTGGCCGCCGCGGCGCTTGTGCTGGCCGACCACCGCGCCCCGGCGCTGGCGGCGATGCCCGAGCTGGTCCGTGCGGTGCACACCGCGCTCGGGCAGCCGGAGCCGGGGACCGGTGCGCGCTGGTCGCCGCTCGACCTCGCGCAGTGGCTGCGTCCGGTCATGGCGGCCTACCCCACCGCGTGAGCGCGGCCCCCGCGGCCCGGTCAGATCGGCGGCGGCTCCAGGTCGCACTCGGCCCGCAGCCCTGCCTGCGCGTTCTTCGTCTCTGGGTGCTGGTCGCCGAGCGTCGTGCGGTAGCGGCGGCGCACCTTCGCCATCAGGTCCTCCGCCGCCTCCTGGTCGCCGCCCTCCTCCAGGTCGAGCGCGAGATTGCGCAGGGCCGCGAGGGTGTGCGGGTGGCTGTTGCCGTAGCGGCCTTCAAGGATCTCCGCCGCCCGCGCCCCGACGACCGCCGCCTCGGCGTGGTCGCCTGACGCGGACAGGCTCGTGGCGAGGTTGGTCCGTGCGACCTGGAGCCAGACGTGGTCGTCCCACAGCCGCGCGGCCAGGCCCGCGACCGCCTCCTCGTCGAGCTGCCTGGCTGCGAGGAACTCCCCCGAGGCCCGGAGCGCGGCGCCCTGGTTGACGGCCGCCATGAAGGTGAAGGGGTGGTCGCGGCCCAGAACCGAGCGGTAGCGGCCCAGCGCCTCCGCGCCTGCCTCGAGGGCGCCTTCGGGGTCGCCGGTGAGCCGCAGGTCGTTGACGATGTTGGCGCCCGCGGCAAGCGAGTCCATGTGGTTCGGGCCGAGGGCCGCCCGGTAGTTCTCCAGCGCCTCCCTCGCCAGTTCCAGCGCCCGGATCCGGTCGCCTGCCTTGCGGTGGCTCACCGAGAGGTTCTTGATCGCCCGCAGGGTGTGCAGATGGGTGTCGCCGTAGTAGTGCCGGTATTGCGCGACCGTCCGCTCCTGGCGTTCCACCGACTCGGCGAAGCGGCCCAGCTCCCGCAGGTCGCGGCCCACGTTGTTGACGGCCAGCAGCGACTGCATCGACGACGGCCCGAGGGTGCGCAGGTAGATCTCGGAGGTCCTGCTGTCGAGTTCGTAGGCCTCGGCGAAGCGGCCGGCCATCCGCAGGCTGACCGAGTAGTTGTGGCTCGAGGTGAGGCTCGCGGGGTCGTCCCTGCCGTACAGCCGGACGCTGTGCTCGAAGACGGTCCTGTCCAGGTCGAGCGACGCGCCGAAGTCGCCGGTCGCCCGAAGGTCCGCGGCGACCAGGCCTGCCAGGGCCAGCGACTCCTCGTGGTCCTCGCCGACGGTGCTCCTGAGCCGCTCCAGGGTGACCCGGTTGAGCTCGCGGGCCTCCTCGTAGGAGTCCAGTGCCCACAGGGCTGCCGCGAGTCTTCGGCGGGCGCTCAGGGTCTGGAGGTGGTTCTCGCCCAGGCGTACGGTCCAGGTGCGGATGATCTCCCGGCACAGTTCGACGCTGCTCTGGAAGTCGCTCTTGGCGAACAGGTACCTGGCGACGTTGAGCACCGTCCAGCGGGCCTCCTGGTCGTCGCTCTCCAGCATCCCCGAGGGCCGGATGTGCGGCAGCAGGTCCTGGTACTTCTCCCAGTTGCCGCCGGCCAGCGGATCGCCGGGGTCGTGGGCGGTGAGCGCCTGGTGCACCCGGAAGGACATCTCGGTGGCTTCCTCGGCGGTCAGCTCGTCCTGGAGCACGCTGCGCAGCACGCGGTGGAGCTGTACGGTCCCCACGTCCGTGGTCAGCAGCGAATACCGGCCGATCTCGCTGACGGCCCGGCTCCGGGCGATCCGGTCCCGCAGCAGCGACGCCAGCGGCTCGGGGAAGCCCAGCAGCCGTGCGTCGTGCAGGAAGGACAGCTGCACCGGGTCCGGGCCGAAGAAGGCCAGCAGCCGCAGGAGTTCAAGGGCGCCGGGATTGCGCTCCTTGAGGTCGTTCATGGAGATCCGCCACACCGCGGACACCGACTGCGTGCCGGCCGCGGTGGAGGCGTTCTCCCGGCGCACCTGGGCGCCCTGGGTGTCCAGCAGGTCGAGGTACTCGTCCGCCGTCAGGCCGCTCTTGACCTTCATGGCCGCCGCCTGCTCCAGGGCGAGCGGCAGGTCGCCGAGGGCGAAGGCCAGCCGCTCGGCCTCGGCCTCGGAGATCCCGGGGGCGCGGCGGCAGAGGAATTCCACGCTCTCGCTGCGCGGGAAGACGTCGACGCGCAGGGACGGGACGGAGTCCGCCCAGCCGGAGTTGCGCGAGGTGACGATCACGTGGCCGATGCCGTCGGGCACCCCCGCCATGTAGGGGAGATAGCGCTCCACCTCGTCGGGGGCTCCCGCGTTGTCGAACACCAGCAGCCAGCGCTTCACCGGCTGCCCGGACTCCAGGGCGGCGATCACCCGGTCGACCACGGTCTGCGCGTCGGCGTCCTTGATGCCCAGCCGGGGGGCGAGCGAGGTGAGCGAGCCGCGGATGATCGCGGGCTGCTCGGACTGCACCCAGCCGACCATGTCGTAGTCGCCGGCATAGCGGCGCACGTATTCCAGGGCCAGCTGCGTCTTGCCCACGCCTCCGAGCCCGTAGATGGCCTGCGGCAGCAGCGCGGCGCGGACGCCCTCCTCCAGCGCGGAGCGCAGCCGGTCCAGCTCGTCCTCGCGTCCGGTGAAGTACGCGCCGGGTCTCGGCACCCGCACAGGTTCCGGTACGGCGGCCGACCGCCGGGCCGGATCCCCGGGCCCGCCGGGGGAGTCACCGGAACCGCCGGGGTGGCCGGGCTCCGGGATGCCGGCGTCCGGGCCGTCGGACCCGCCGGGGCTGTCCGGGCCCGCACCGGGCCCTGCCTGGTCCGTGTCGGGGCCGGCGGTCTCCGGCGAGAGCTGGCGGGGGGCGGCGCCGTCCATGGCGGTTGTCCTCTCCGGGGCGGTGTCCGTGCTGCCCGCGGCCGGCCGGGCGGCGGCTGACGGGTCCGCGTCCGCGGTGGCCGGGTCCGAGACGCCGGCCGTCGGACGGTCCTGCGCCTCGGGTGCGGGCCCCGCGGGCCAGGCCTGCCGGTCCCCGGTGTCCGCCAGCCGTCCCAGGCTCCTGGCGCGGTCGGCCATCGGGCCGTACGCGGCGCCGAGGGCGGCGAGTGCGGGGTGCATGGCGCCGACCAGCCGGCGTTCAGGGGACGACAGGCCCCCGCTGTGGATCTCGTCGGGCGCGCGCAGCAGCCGGCCGGCCAGGTCGTCGCGCACGCCGAGCACCTTCGCGGCGACGGCGGAGGCGACCGGCAGCGCACGGAAGATCTCGGTGCGGCCGAGGCCGCCCAGCAGATGGGCGCGTACCCCGTCGACGAACTCGAAGAGGGGACCGCGATCGCCCTTGCGGTCGCCCGAGGCGGGACCCGGCGCGGGGCCGACCTGCTCCAGCAGGCCGCCGAGCATGATCTCGGCGAGCGGCAGGAGTCCGGCGTCGGGCACCAGGCTGGTGCGTTCCGCCTGCATGACCCGCAGGGTCAGCGGCACCATGGCGAGCCGGGTGGCCAGCCGCTGTGCGGCGGGCGAGGCCCCGGTGACGAACCGTCGCACCAGCTCGGCGGGGGTGCCGGGCACAGCCGGCTCGGGGCGCCCGGCCGGCCAGGGCATCCGCAGCCCGTCGTGGTCGACGAGCAGCACCGAGGCGGGGGTCCAGCCGGCCGTCGCGCCGGCGACCATACGGGCCCAGCCGGTCAGCCACTCGGGGTCGATCTCCAGGACGGGTACGGGTACGGGGCCGCCGCGGGCACCCTCGCCGGTGTACGGGGGGCCGCCGCGCATGTCGAGCCGCGCGTTGGGCAGTCCGCCCGCCCCGGCGCGCAGCCGCACGTCCACCGGGACGGCCCCGGTGTCGTTCCACAGCCGGCTGGGGAGCGGGTTGAGCACGGCGACCGGCTGGTGCCGGGCCCAGTCGAGCAGCATCCGGGGGAGGGCGCCGCCGGCCCAGGCGTCCGAGGCGCAGTCGCTCAGCACGAGGACCAGCCGCCGGTGCTCGGGGTGCAGCAATTCCGCCGGTGCGTGCACGGTGGTGCCCTGCTCCGAGTACAGGACGGCTTCCTTCGACCCCCAGGTGTCCAGCCGCCAGACCCGCACGTCGCGGAAGGCGCCCTGCCGGTCGAGCAGTTCCGCGAGGGAGCGGCCCACCGCTCGCCACAGCAGCATGGAGGGGCTGTGCTCGACCACCAGGGCGATCTCCAGCCAGCGGCCCGGCACCCGGTCCATGACGAGGTCCCAGCGGCCCAGTTCCAGCGAGCGGACGGCCGTGGCCTCCTCGTCGAGGGCGCGCTCGTGGGGGTGGTACCAGCGGCGGCCGAAGGGCCGCAGCGCCCGGCCGAGCGCGAGGGTGTCCCGCAGCCCCGGGTGGTCCTGGGGCGGCTCCGCCGTGCCGGGCCGCCCTGCGGCCTGCCCTCTCCGCGCGGTCCTGCCGGGCGGTTTCCGCAGCCGCACGCCCGGCTCGTCCGAGGTGGCCGTCCCGGCTTCCGCAGTCCCGGCTTCCGCAGTCCCGGCCGCCACGGGCGGCGGCACGGCTTGCGGTTCCGGCCCCGTGGCGGGGGGCGGGTCTTCCGGGGCCGGCTGCGGGGCGACCGTGGGCGGCGGCGGAGGATCAGCGCCGGGCGGCGCCTCCCGCCGCTCCTGCGCGGAGGTCGGGCCGTCGTCCTGGCCCATCCTCTCGCGGAGCAGTAACGCCTCCGCCCATTCCCGTGCTGTCGGGTCGTCCGGCTGCTTGCGGCGGCGCGCCCCGCGCGTCATGCCGAGGGTTCCTGGTTCGCGGAGTCCCACAGCGCGCCGCAGAGCCGGTCCCAGGACTCCCGGTCCGGCATGGCCTCCCGGTTGGAGAGCATGTGCACGGTGTTGAGCAGCCGGTCGGCCGCGGGCGCCCGGCCGTCCTTGCCGCGGGCCAGGAACGACCCGATCAGTTGCGCGGTCTCCTCGTCGCGGCGGCCGAAGTGGGCCTCCACCATGGCCGCCAGCCGCTCGGGCCCCGGGTCGGGCATCTGCACTTCGAGGCAGCGGCGCCGGAAGGCGGGCGGGAACTCCCGCTCCCCGTTGCTGGTGATCACCACGACCGGGAACTCCCGGCAGCGCACGTGCCCCTTGCTGATGGTGACCGGGTCGCCGTGGTCGGCCGTCAGCACCGGGACCTCGGCCTGCCGGCCGGCCACCCGCTGGAGCTCGCGGATCCGGAACTCGCCCTCCTCGAAGACGTGCAGGAGGTCGTTGGGCAGGTCGATGTCGCTCTTGTCGAGCTCGTCGATGAGCAGGACCCGGGGGCGCCGCCAGGGCAGCAGCGCGGTGCCCAGCGGGCCGAGGGTGACGTACGCCCCCACGTCGGGGAGCGGGCCGACGGCGGCGTCGGGGCCGCGGGGCGCGTCCTGCACCCTGCCGATGGCGTCGTAGTCGTAGAGGCCGTCGCGCAGCGTGCTGCGGCTGACCACGGGCCACCACAGCACGGGGCCGAGCCGGAGTTCCGCCGCGATCTGGTGCGCGAGGCTGGACTTCCCCGTCCCAGGGGAGCCGGTCACCAGCAGCGGGCGCCGCAGGTGGATGGCCGCGTTGACGATCTCGACGACCGAGGGGTCCAGTGTCCTGCCGCGTGCGGTGCCCAGCCGGCGCAGGCCGTCGGGGGCCGCGCCGTCCACCGGCGGCTCCAGCGGCTCGGCGCCGCCGCCGCCGAAGATCCGCCAGGGCGGCGCGGGCGGCAGCTCCGGCTCGGGATCGGCCGCGCCCGGCGGCGCCTCGCGGTCGCGGAAGACCCACCACCGGGGGGCGTCCGGCGCCTCGGCCGGACCGGACCGCCGGTCAACCGACTGACTGTCCATCAGGCTCCAACCCCCAGCTTTTCGGCTGCCTGAGTATTGCCTTGGTCCGTCTCAAGCCCTCTGGGCTGTCCCACACGAGGGAGACATGCCGATCCAGGGCCAGGATGTCGGCCGGTTGGCCGTTGCAGTCCCTGGCCCGCGTTTCCCGTCTCAGGGCCCATACCCGCTCCGGAAGATCTTTGAGCGCGCCGTGCAGATAAGTTTCCATTCTCTGCCGCACCTCGGCCTCGGTGGCGTTACGGCGCACCGCGAGCACCACGGGTATCCCCGTCTCCACCAGGACGGGGAAGTAGTCCACCAGGGCGTTCCAGGTGTGGCGCGGCGGTTCGACCAGGACGTAGACCACCGGTGTCTCGGCCGTCCTGCTGAGGTCGTGCAGCAGTTCCGCGGGCTCGGGACGCTCGTCGGGGCCGACCCAGACGACCGCGCCCTCGTGGTCCTCCACGGAGTGGTTGCGCAGCCAATTCCAGCGCTTGTGCAGCGCCGCGTGCCACTCGGGGAGGCGCTGGCGCTCCACGCTGCGCACCACGACGTTGCGGTGGCTGCCCAGGGTCCGCCCGATCCTCCCGTACGGCCGGACCTCGGCCTGGTCCACCGGCAGCCAGATCAGGTGCCAGGGCAGCAGGAACTCCACCCGCATGCCCGCGGCGAGCGCGGCCAGCGACTCCGACGCCTGGTCGTGCAGCTCGTTGATGCGCTGGTCGAGCTCGTCCTGACCGCGCGCCCGCAGGGCGGCCTGGAGCCGGGTGGGTTCGCCTCCCGCGCGGCACAGCCACGCGTCGATGTCGTAGACGTCGGGGGCGGGGGCGCGCGAACCGATCTCGATGAGCAGGCAGCTCTCCTCCGCGACCCGCCCCACCTCCGTCGCCGCCCTCGATCGGGCTTCACGCATCAGACCCACCTGCCAAGTCTGGCGCATCGTCAGCTTGCCGTTCCACCATTGGAGTTTTTCCCGCAGATGGGAATCCTCCGCCGCCGCCACGGACTCGACGAAGGCCGTCAGCGGATGGACCTGTCCGGGTACGTCAGGGGCGTCCTCGAGGACCGCGACCAGGGCGGTCAGGTCGGTCTCCGGCCGGCGGTAGCGGGCGCGCCGGCGGGCCAGCCGCTCGCCGAAGCCCTCGTCGTGCTCGGCGGCGAACCCTTGCAGGTCCTCGATGTTGGACCGGGTGAGATTGCGCATCAGCTCGAAGAGCCGGTCCCGCTCCCCCGGGTCGAGCAGGGGTACGGGGTAGTTCTCCCGCAGGAAGCGGTCGGCCGCCCGCCACGGCAGGGACCCCCGGTGGCCGTCGCCGATCGCGTCGAACAGCTGGTAGAGCCCTCCCGGGTGGTCGGCGGCCGTCTGGACCATGCCGAGCACGTCGTCGAACGTGCGGTCGCTCCGCGGCGCGGTGGCCAGGATGTCGGTGCCCCGCCTGGCCAGCGATCTGACCACGGCCTGCCGCCCGGCGAGTGACCGCATGTGGTCGAACTTGGCCAGCAGTTCGGCCAGCCGCCGCTCCAGCCGGTCGTTGGGGCCCTCGCCGTAGTCGTGGTCCCCTGGACCGTATACGTCCTCGCCGCCGCCGTGGTCGTAGCCGTTGCGCCCGTGGCCGTCCTGGCCGTGCACGTCGTCGCGGTGGCCGCCGTATCCGTATCCGTCCGGCTCGGTGTCGTACCCGCCGCCGTATCCGTATCCGTCCGGCTCGGTGTCGTACCCGCCGCCGTACCCGGTCTGCTCGCGCCCTTCCATGTCAGCTCCCGTCGGGGCGCAACGAGAGCCAGAGGGCGTCGAATTCGGCCATGGGCCGCGAGCCCCGCTCGTACCAGCGGGCCGCGGCGGCCAGCCGGTCGATGCCGTCGTCGTACTGCAGGCACTGCGAGACCAGGGCCCGTACGTCCTGGAGCAGCACGTCGGAGCGCTCGGTCAGCAGCGCGATGTCGTCGCCTGTGTCCCGTATGACGCTGTCGCGGCGCTGCCGGTCCCGGATGCTGGGCAGCCGCACCAGGGCCTCGACGAGGCGCTGTTCCGCCCGCGCGGGCCATTCGGGGAACGGGTCGGGGGCACGGCCGCCGACCTCGGGGGTCACCGCGGCGGTGAGCAGCGGGCAGTACCGCAGGATGGCCTCGACCGGGATCATCCACGCGGTGTCCGCGCCGTCGCCGTGTGCGGCGGCGACCAGGATGCCGCGCACCGAGCCGTCGGCCGTGTCCACCACGCCGGCTCCGCTGTAACCCCGGCGGACGCGCTCGCCGTGCGGGGTCAGCAGGTCCATCTGCACCCAGTCAGGGCTCAGGCCGCCGGATCCGACCAGCACCATGCGGGCCCAGCCGCCCTGTCCGGCGGGGCCGGCCTCGCCGTAGGCCCTGACCTGCCGGCCCGCGGCAGGCCCGCACCTGCGGAGCGTGGCGGGCCCGGTGTCGGCGGGGGGCGCGGAGTCGAGTTCGAGCACGGCGACGTCGGCCCGTTCACCGCTGCGCGGGGCCCAGCCGCCGGGGACGACCCGGGCGGTGCCGGTGCCGCCGGTGAGCGAAGCGGGGAACTCCACGGTGACCGGCGCCCCTTCCGTGACGAGTCCCGCGTCCTCACCGAGGGCGCTGTCGATGACGTGCGCGCAGGTCAGCACCCTGCGCCCGGTCAGCAGCACCCCGGCGCCCACTGGCCCCCGCGGTCCGAAGACCCGGACCCGCCAGGGGTCTTCGAGACGTTCCAGCACCCCCACCCACACTCCCGCATCGGCACGGCCCGACGCCGCCGGCGGCACGAGCGACGCGACTCACTTCACCTTGTCGAAACACACGGTACCTACGGTGTACCCCGCTGTGTGCGGACTGCACGGAAGGACGGCCATTACCGGACGTCACCCTGTAAAGAGTCGCGTCCGGCCGGGGTCCCGGTTCCACGGCGGGCTCCTGCGGCCGTCGTCGGGGCCCCTGCCCTGGCGGGGGCGGGGCCTGGACGGGTCGTAGGGTCGGCCCATCCGGCATCGCACCGGTCGTACCAGTCGCAAGCGGAGAACCACATGGCCGAGGACGGCACTTACCGGAAGCTGCTCTCCCTGCTCGACGAGCACGGGGCCGCCTACCGGGTGATCGAGCACGCCCCCGAGGGCGCGACGGAGGCGGTGAGCAGGCTCAGGGGCCACGAGCCGGCCCAGGCGGCCAAGTGCATCGTGGTGATGGTCAAGGTGGGCAAGAAGGAGAAGCACTTCGCCCTGGTCGTCGTGCCCGGTGACCGGCGGGTCGACCTCCAGGCGGTCAAGGCGCTCTACGCGGGCACCTACGCCTCCTTCGCCTCCCCTGACATCGCCGAGGAGCTGGCCGGCTCGCAGAGCGGGACCATCCTCCCCTTCTCCTTCGACGAGCGGCTGGAACTCTTCGTCGATCCCGGCCTGCTGGCCCACCCGGAGTTCTTCTTCAACGCGGCCCGGCTCGACCGGTCGATCGCCCTGTCGACCGAGGACTACGTGTCCGTCGCCGAGCCGAAGGTGACCCCGCTGTCACTGGACTGACGGGCCCGGCAGGATCCGGGACGGCCGCCACCATGAACTCCTTGTATCGATCGATGGTCACCCCTGTTCATCGTTGGCCTGATTATTAGTTGGGCCTGTTGATGGTTAGGGGTGTTTTCGATATCGTCGGCCGCCTGAGGACGCGGCCGACGCGGTCGGCCGCTCTCCGAGTCAAGGGGGGACACCGACATGTCGCAGGACGAGGCAGCCACGACCGACGCACCGCAGAAAACGGCCCAGGACCACGTCGGGGATGTGGTCGAGGACCCGGGCAGGGACCGCGGGTTCGGCGTCGCCGCCTGGGTCATCGCCTTCGCGCGCTTCATGGTGGTACTCGACGGCACGATCATGATCGTCGCGCTCCCGAGCATCCAGGAGTCGCTGAAGATCTCGCTCTCCCATCTCAACTGGGTCGTCAACGCCTACTCGCTGACCTTCGGCGGGCTGCTGCTCGTCGCCGGGCGGATCGGCGACATCCACGGGCGCAAGAAGGTCTTCAGCGCCGGCCTTGTGCTGTTCGGCGCGGCCTCGCTCGCCGGCGGCCTGGCGCCCGACGGCGGCACCCTGATCGCCTTCCGCGCCGTCCAGGGCGTCGGCGCCGCCCTCGCCACACCCGGCGCGCTGTCGCTGCTGGTCGCCACCTTCCCCGAGGGCAAGCCCCGCACGAGGGCCCTCGGCCTCTACGGCGGGATGACCGGCCTCGCCTCGGTCGTGGGGCTGGTCCTCGGCGGCGTGCTGACCACCTACGCCGGCTGGCGCTGGGTGCTGCTGGTGAACGTCCCCGTGGTCATCGGCGTCCTTCTCGGCCTCAGGGCCCTCGACGAGGGCGAGCCGGCCGAGCGGACCACGATCGACATCCCCGGGGCGATCACCGCCACCCTCGGCGCCGGCTCGCTGGTCTACGCGGTGGAGCGGGTCGGCGAGCACGGGTGGGGCGACGGAGTGGTCATCGGCTGCCTGGTCGCCTCGGCCGTCCTGCTGGCCCATTTCGCCATCGTCCAGTGCACGGGCGGCAATCCGATGATCCCGCGCGAGGTGCTGAGCGACCGCGGCAGGGTCGGCGCGAACCTCGTCACGCTGCTGATGTCGACCGGCAGCTTCGCCACGTACTTCTTCCTGACCCTCTACCTGCAGCAGGTGCTGGGCTACTCGGCGCTGCGGACCGGGCTGATGTACCTGCCGCTCGCCGTGGGCTTCGGCATCGCGGCCGGCGGGGTGGGCCCGCAGCTGCTCGCCCGCACCAGCGAGAAGGCCGCGCTGTCGCTGGCCCTGGCACTCGCCGCCGCGGGCACCGGCTGGTTCTGCTTCCTGACGGCCGACTCCGGTGTCTACGCGCTGGTGATGCCCGCCTCGCTGGTCACCGGCGTGGGCCTGGGCGCCACCACCGTCGTCGCCACCGGGATCGGCGTACGCGGCATCGACAGCTCGGAAGCCGGCATCGGCTCGGCCCTGCTGACCGCCGGCAGCCAGATCGGCGGCGCGCTCGGCCTGGCGGGCCTGGCGACCGTCGCGGCCACCACGACCCGGCATGCCGCCGCGGGCACGAGCACGGCGGACGCGCTGGTCCACGGCTACACGGCGGGCTTCAGGGTCGCCGTCGGGCTCTACCTGCTGGGCATCGTGGTCTGCCTGCTCACCGTCAGGCCGTACTCCGGCACCGGGAAGCCGGGGGCCGGCCAGGCCTGACCGCGCAGGAAAACCGGTGCGCGGGCCCCGCCATATGATGGTCGGCCGGGGCCCGGATCGGCCAGGAGGAGGCGCGGAGCATGGCGGACCCGTACGGGAACGGGAGCGGGCCCGCCGAGCTGACCGGCGTCGCGCTCGCCCCGGAACTGACGCGCTACCTCCCCTACCTGATGCGCCGGGCCTTCTCCTACGTCGCCTCCAGGGCCGACCGCGGCACGCAGGCCCGCGACCACGCGGTGCTGGCCGCCCTCGCCGACGGGCACGGCACCTCCCAGCGGGACCTCGCCGAGCGGCTGGAGATCAACCCGACGATCATGGTCAAGGTCCTCGACCGGCTCCAGGCCGAGGGCTACGTCACCAGGACCCGCAACCCGGCGAACCGCCGCTCCTATGTGCTGTCGCTGACCGGCGCGGGCGGGGCGGCGCTGACCCGGATGGAGTCGTCGGTGCTGGAGCGGGACCGGCTGCTGACCGCCAACCTGACGTCCGCGGAGCGCGACCGGCTCAACGAACTGCTCCGGGTCGTACTCGGCGAGCCCGAGCCGACACCCGGCACCGCGAGCACGGAACACCTCATCACCCAGGCCTTCTACCTGCTGAGGCGGCGCGGTGACGCCCTGGTCTGCGACGTGGGGCTGCGGGTGCGCGACTTCGGCGCGCTGTCCGCGGTCGGGAAGCTCGGGCCGTGCCCGCAGCAGCAGTTCGCGCGGTATCTGGCGCTCACCGAGCCGACCGCGGCGCTGATCGTGGACGAGCTGGTCGGGAAGGGCCTGGTGACCCGGGGTCAGGATCCCGACGACCGCAGGAGATACGCCTTGGAACTCACCGGCCTCGGCCGGGAGCGGCTGGTGTACCTCACCGACGCGGTGGACAGGTTGCAGGCCGAGATCGTGGCGGCCTTCGGCGGCCCGGCGGCCGAGGCGGAACTCCACACCCTGATCCACAAGATGCTGGCGGACCCGGGCGCCGCCCCCGGCCGCTGAGGCCTGGCGGACCGCTTCCGCCGCGGCTCACAACGCCTCGGCCGCGGCCCGGTCCGGGAGCGGTGTCGCGGTGAAGACGCCGTCCGGGTCGAAGCGGGCCTTGGCCGCGAGCAGCCGCCCGGCGTTCTCCCCGTAGGCCTGCGCGGCCTGCGCCCGGTCGTCGGGCGCGAGCAGGTTGGGGTAGCCGCCGGGAAGCGCGTAGGGGGCGACCGCGTCGGAGACGGAGCCGGCCCAGTCGCGGTGGCGCTGCGGGTCGGGGTCGTCGGGGTCCCAGCCCGCGACGATCTCCAGGATGTGGTGATGGCGCCTGGGCCCCCCGAACGCGGTGTCGCCCTGCGGCACCCGGGTCGCCGCACCGTGGAAGTGGTTGGTCGGCAGCACGGTGTACGGCGAGGTCAGCTCGGTCGTGGTCTCGATCAGCGCCGAGACGACCTCGGGGGTGAAGGCGGGCACACTCCTGGTGCGTATCTCGTAGTGGCGGCCGTCGGCCACCTGGTCGTCGCTGAGGCTGAGCAGCGCGGGGTAGCTCCTGGCGGCCACCTGCGAGTCCAGCGGCCTGCCCAGGTGCTGCATGTCGCCCAGGACCTTCTCGCCCGCTTCCGGGTCACCGCTCCAGGCCGGCGCGACGATCAGGACGCGGTCCCCGTCGGGGCCGGTGGCGATCACGGTCTGCACGGTGAGCTCGTCGGGGGCGGTGGCGAGGAAGTCGCGCAGTCCTGCGAGCACACGGGCGGCCTGGGACCAGGGGAAGACGACGGGACCGCCGAGGACCGGGTGGACCGGATGCAGCCGCAGGCGCAGCGAGGTGACCACGCCGAAGTTGCCGCCGCCGCCGCGCAGCGCCCAGAAGAGTTCCGGCTCCCGGTCGGCGTCGGTGACGACCAGCCGCCCGTCGGGGAGCACCACCTCGGCGGCGAGGACGTTGTCCAGGCCGAGGCCTGCGATGCCGTTGAGCGGGCCGTATCCGCCGGCGAGGGCGAATCCGGCCAGCCCCACGGTGCCGAAGTTGCCGGTCACCGGGGCGAGTTCGCGGGTCCTGGCGGCAGCGGCGGCCTGTGCGGAGGTGGCACCGCCGCCCGCGGTCGCCACGCGGTCCACCGGGTCCACGTACACCTGGTCCATCGCGGTCATGTCGATGACCAGGCCGCCGTCGCGCAGCGCCCGGCCGGCCCAGTCGTGGCCGCCGCCCCGCACCGACAGCGGCGCGCCGTACTCGCGCGCGACCAGCACCGCGGTGCGGACCTCCTCCGGCGTCACGGGGTGCACCACCACGGCGGGCCGGTGCCGCACCGCGCCGTTCCAGATCCGGAGGGTCCGCTCGTAGAGCGCGCCCGACTCCGCGACGCGTCGGGGGTCGATGTGCGCGCTCAGAGCCGAGTGCAGGGATTGTCCGTCCACGTTTCCTCCTGACGGAGGAGGCTTCTTTTCCGGATGAAAGCGGTCCAATACGCCGCTTTTCCACGCTAACACCGCGGCACGGCCCGGTCATCCGCGGCGGGCGCGGGCGCCGTGGGTCGCCGCGGACAGCTTGAAGCCGCGGTGAAACCCCGCTGAAAGCGGCCGGCCGCACGCTCTGCGGCATGACGACAACGACAGCTGAAACCGCGATCGCGGCCACCGGGCTGCGCAAGGCGTACGGCGACAAGACCGTCCTGGACGGCATCGACCTGCACGTGCCGGCCGGCACGGTCTTCTCGCTGCTCGGCCCGAACGGGGCGGGCAAGACCACCGCCGTGCAGATCCTCACCACCCTGATCGGCGCCGACGCGGGCGAGCTGCGCGTCGGCGGCCACGACCTGGCCACCGACCCGCATGCCGTACGGGCGCTGATCGGGGTCACCGGGCAGTTCTCCGCGGTGGACAACCTGATCACCGGCGAGGAGAACATGCTCCTCATGGCCGACCTGCACCACCTCGGCCGCGCCGAGGGGCGCCGCGTCACCGCGGAGCTGCTGGAGCGCTTCGACCTGGTCGAGGCGGCACGGAAGCCGGCCTCCACCTACTCGGGCGGCATGCGGCGGCGGCTCGACATCGCCATGACCCTGGTGGGCGCGCCGCGCGTCATCTTCCTCGACGAACCGACCACCGGCCTCGACCCGCGCAGCCGGCACAACATGTGGGGGATCATCCGTGAACTGGTGGCCGACGGCGTCACGGTCTTCCTCACCACCCAGTACCTGGACGAGGCCGACGAGCTGGCCGACCGGATCGCGGTGCTCAACGGCGGCAGGATCGTCGCCCAGGGCACGGCGGAGGAACTCAAGCGGCTCGTGCCCGGCGGGCACGTCCGGCTGCGGTTCACCGACCCCGCGGCCTACGAGTCCGCCGCCGGCGCGCTGCGCGACGCCGTCCGCGACGACGGCACCCTGACCCTGCGGATCCCGAGCAACGGCAGCCAGCGCGAACTGCGCGCCATCCTCGACTGGCTCGACACGGTCGAGGTCGAGGCAGACGAACTCACCGTGCACACCCCGGACCTCGACGACGTCTTCTTCGCCCTCACCGGCAGCAGCCCCGCGCAGACCGCCACCGCGGAACCCGCCGCGGCAGCCGCCCCCGCCCCCCGCACCGCGTCCGCAGGCACCGCCGCAGGCAAGGAGAACACCCGATGAGCACATCCCTGTCCCTCACCGTCCGCGACTCGTCCACGATGCTGCGGCGCAACCTGCTGCACGCCCGCCGCTACCCCTCCCTCACCCTCCAGCTCCTGCTCACCCCGCTCGTCCTGCTGCTGGTCTTCGTCTACGTCTTCGGCGACGTGATGAGCGCAGGGCTGCTGGGCGGCCACGCCGACCGCGGCACCTACATCGCCTACGTGGTGCCCGGCATCCTGATGATGACCATCGGCGGCACCTCCCTCGGGACGGCCGTGTCGGTCTGCACCGACATGACCGAGGGCATCATCGCCCGCTTCCGCACCATGGCGATCTCGCGCGGCTCGGTGCTCTTCGGGCACGTGGCGGGCGGCGTGCTCCAGGTGATGATCAGCGTCGTCCTCGTCATCGGCGTCGGGCTGGCCATCGGCTTCCGTACGAACGCCACGCCGCTGGAGTGGCTGGCGGCGGTCGGCCTGTGCGCGCTGGTCGGCCTGGCGCTGACCTGGCTCGCGGTCGGGATCGGGCTGTCCTCCCCGACCCCCGAGGGCGCGAGCAACACCGGGCTGCCGCTGATGGTGCTGCCCTTCCTCGGCAGCGCCTTCGTGCCGGTGGACTCGATGCCCGGCTGGTTCCGCTGGTTCGCCGAATACCAGCCCTTCACCCCGTTCATCGAGACCCTGCGCGGGCTGCTGCTGGGCACCGAGATCGGCAAGAACGGCTGGCTCACGCTCGGTTGGGGCGTCGCCCTCACCGCACTCGGCTGGATGTGGGCGACCTCGCTGTTCAACCGCGACCCGTCCGGCCGATGAGGCCGAGAGCCGCGGCCTGCAAGTCCTCCCGCCGCAGGGCGGCGTAGTCCGACACCGCGTCGGAGTACGCCGCCCCGTCGGCTTCCTCGGCCGCCGCCCGCACCCGCGAGGCCGACATGCACGCCTGGAACTCCCTCGGCACGTCGAGGCGTTCGGACAGCGCGATCAGCCGTACCGCCGTGGTGTCGCCCTCGGCCAGGCCCACCATCCCGAGCGCGAGCACCGCCGTGCCGCAGGCCTGGATCTCGGCGGGCGGCAGCGCGGGCGCGGGGCCCTGGCCCGCGGGGGCCAGCAGATCCGCCAGCCGCTCCCGCAGCTCCACCACCAGGGCCGCCACCAGCGGCAGCCGTCCGTACCCGGCGTGCGCGATCACCGCCATCGACTGGAGTTGCAGCACCCAGGGCCTGACGAAGGGCTGGTCCGACGGATCGTCGCCGGGCGCCCCGCTCACCGGGCGCAGCCGCTCCACCGCCTCCCGCCACAGGCGCAGCCCGATCTCCGTCAGGCCGCGGGCCAGCGCGATCTCCGCCCGCGCCCCGACGTCGGTGGTGAAGATGTCGGCCTCGTCCGCGGGCTCGTCGCGGGCCGCCTGCTCCAGCCAGTGCTCGGCCTCGTCGACCTCACCGCGCTGCAGGCAGGCCAGGGCAAGGGCCTTGCGTATGCCCATCGTCTCCGATCGGTCGCCGAGCGCTTCGAGTGCGGCCATCGTCGCCAGCAGGTGGCGGTAGGCGTCCTCCCCGCGCTCGGTGCGCAGGCACAGCTCGCCGATCCGCGCGTGGCTGATCATCCGCATCGAGGGGTGGCGGAGCGGTTCGAGGCAGGCCAGCGCCCTGCGCGCCGACTCGAGCGCGCGGTCGAGGTCGTGCTCGTACTCCCACACGTAGCTGCGGACGCACTCGGCGACGCCCGCGAGCAGCGGCTCGCGGCTCTCGCACAGCTCCCGCAGCACCGTGTAGTGCGGCGGCCGCATCTCCGGGATGGCGCACAGCACCACAGAAAGGGCGCGCACCAGGTTGTCGGCGGGCGCGGGCGGCAGCCGCCGCAGCGTCACGAAGGCGCGGAAGGCGCGCGGGCCCATACCGAGGAAGATGCTCGCCGCGCACACCACGGCGACGGTCCTGGTCACCTCGACGTACTCGGGGGCGGGCCGGTAGTGCGACAGGGCGGGGCCGGTGTCGGCGGCGAGCGAGGCCAGCCGGGCCGGGCTGGAGGCGCTGGACCAGATCGCCGCGAGGACCGCGGCGACCGCGGCGACCGTCGGGTTGTCGCCGCGGGCCAGCGCGTACCGCAGGGCGACGACGAGGTTGTCCTGCTCGGCGCGGATGCGGTCCCAGGACATGAGCGAGTCGCGGCCGAAGAGCACATCGTGGTTGGCGCACCCGAAGTCCCGTGCCCAGTCCAGGAATCGGCCCGCGACCTCCTCGTCCTCACCGGCCGCGGCGCGCTTGGCCGCGCTGAACTCCCGCACGCTCTCCAGCATCCGGAAGCGGAGCCCCACGGTGGTGTCGGCGGCGGCGAGCAGCGACTGGTCCACGAGCTGTTCCAGCAGCAGCAGGCCGTCGGACTCCTCCCCCACCCCCAGCACCTGGTCGGCCGAGTCCGCGGTGAATCCACCGGGGAAGACCGACAGCGCGCGCAGCGCCGCCTGCCCCTCGGGCTCCAGGAGATTCCAGCTCCACTCCACCACCGCGTGCAGCGTGCGGTGGCGCGCGGGTGCGTCGCGGACGCCGCCGCGCAGCAGCGCGAAGCGGTCCTGTAGCCGGTGGGCGATCTCGGACACCGACAGCACCCGGACCCGGGCCGCCGCCAGCTCGACCGCCAGGGGGAGCCCGTCGAGGTGCCGGCAGAGGTCCGCCACCGCGCCCGGCGGCAGCTCCACCCCCGGCCGGGCGGCCCGCGCCCGCTGCACGAACAGCTCCACCGACCTGGCCTCGCTCAGCGCGGGCAGCGGGTAGACGGTCTCAGAGGTCAGCCCGAGCGGCGCCCTGCTGGTCGCCAGCACCCGCAGGTCCTTCGAGAGCGACACCAGCTCCCGCACCAGCCGGGCCACCCCGCCGATGACCTGCTCGCAGTTGTCGAGCACCAGCAGCGCGGGCCCCTGGCCCAGAGCCGCGGCGATACCGGCGGCGGGCCCCGACACCGCGCCGGCCGCGCCCCTGCGTCCCTCCCCGACGCCGACGGCCGAGGCCACCTCGCCCGCGACGTCGTCGTCGGCGACGACTCCGGCGAGCGGCACGAAGTGCACCACCCGCTGGACGGCGTCGCGGCTGATGGCGTGCGCGAGCCGCGTCTTGCCCAGGCCGCCGGGCCCGACGACGGAGACGACCCGGGAGCCGGCCAGCAGCCCGGTCACCGCCTCGATGTCGGTGTCGCGTCCCACCAGTGGGTTCGGGTCGTGCGACACCCCCTGCCGCACCACGGGTGCGGTGCCGCGCAGCAGCTCCCTGTGGACCGCCCTGAGCCCGCCGCCAGGGTCCGTGCCCAGCTCGTCGCGCAGTTCCCTGCGGTAGGTGTCGTAGCGCGTGAGCGCGGCGGCGGGGCCCGCCGTCTCCGCCTCGCAGCGCAGCAGCTCCGCCAGCACCTCCTCGTCCCTGGGGTGCTCGGCGGCGATCCCGGCCAGCGGTCCCGCCGCCTCCGCCCTGCGCCCGATCCTGGCCAGTGCGAGCGCGCGGACCCGGGCCAGCGACCGGTGCGCCGCGATCCGCTCCACCCGCAGCGCCACGACCGGGTCGTGCAGGTCTTCGTCCGCCGCCGCGCCCACGGCACCGTCCCACAGCGCCAGCCCCGCCTCGGCCTCGGCCAGCGCGCCCGCGTGGTCCTCGGCCCTGACCCGCTCGGCGGCCGCCGCCGCCCGCAGCAGCAGCGCCGAGCTGTCCACCTGCTCCTCGTCCAGCGCGAGCCGGTATCCGGCCGGGGTGGTGACGACCACGTCGGCGCCCAGCTGCGACCTGATGCGCGCGACCAGCACCTGCACGGCCTTGCCCGGCCGGTCCGGCTGCTCGTCGGGCCACAGCCCCTCGACGAGCCGCCCGGTGCTGCACCCCGCCCGCAGGTCCTCGGCGAGCAGCGCGAGCAGCCCGCGCAGCCGGGGGGCGGTGATCTCACGCCCCTGGTGGGCCACTCGGGACAGCAGCGTCAGCTCGGTGCTCATCCGTGCAGAGTAGTGCGGCCACCGCGCTCGTCAGCGGCCCGCCAGGGGCCGGTTTTCCGGCCGGCCCGCGCGGGCGTCTCCCGGCGGGCCCGGCGCCTTGCGGCGGTCCGGGCCGCGGGGCAGGGATTTCGGCCTGCGGTGCCCCGACCTGCCTGCGGGCCACGACCGTGAGACGGTGGTGTGCGGGGGCAAGGTTCCCGGTGCCGTCACCGGCTCGGGAGGCCGTGCCCCGTCAGGAGGCAGCGCTCATGAAAGCACTCGAGACGATCGGCTTCTCGCTGCTGGTGATCGCCATCTGCGTCGGCACCTTCATCGCCTTCATCGGCGGCCTGTCCTACCGGCACAAGCGCTGAGGTCAGCGGGGCGGGATCGGCCCGGCCGGGCTCGCGATCCCGTCGCTGTCGTCGAGGAAACCGCCCGACTGGTGCTGCCAGAGTTTCGCGTAGGCGCCGTCCGACGCGAGCAGCTCCCGGTGGGTGCCCTGTTCGACGATCCGTCCGCGGTCGAGGACGACGAGCCGGTCCATGGTCGCGACCGTGCTCAGCCGGTGCGCGACGACCAGCGCGGTCCGCCCCTCCATGAGCCGCCACAGCGCCTCCTGGACGAGCATCTCGCTCTCCGAGTCCAGGGCGCTGGTCGCCTCGTCGAGCAGCAGGATCGGCGCGTCGCGCAGGACGGCCCTGGCCAGGGCCACCCGCTGGCGCTGGCCGCCGGACAGTTTCACCCCGCGCTCGCCGACCATCGTGTCGAAGCCGTCGGGCAGCGCGTCGGCGAACTCCGTGACGTGGGCGACCTCGGCCGCGCGGCGGATCTCGGCGGGAGTGGCGTCAGGACGTGCGAAGGCGATGTTCTCCCGCAGGGTGCGGTGGAACATGGCCGGGTCCTGCGGCACGTAGGCGATACGGCTGCGCAGGTCGGCTTGGCGAAGCCTGCTGATGTCCTGCCCGCCGACCATGATCCGGCCCCCGTCGACGTCCGTCATCCGCAGCAGCAGCCGGGTGAGGGTGGTCTTGCCGCCGCCCGAGCGGCCGACGAAACCGACCTTCGCCCCGCTGGGCACGGCCAGTTCGAGGCCCTCGAAGAGCGGGTCGGCGCCCGCGTGCGCGAAGGTCACCCGCTCGAAGCGGACGTCCGCGCTCCCGCACAGCAGCGGTTCCGGCACCGCGGGGTCGAGCACGGTCGGCTGCGTCAGCAGCAGTTCGGTGAACTGCGCCGCCTCCGTCATCGAGCTCTCCAGCCGGCGGTAGATCTGGTTGAACTCGAACATCACCCGCGTCGCGTTGGAGTAGTAGGTGAAGGCGACCACGATCTCCTCCACGCTGTGCCTGCCGCCGCCGAGCGCGACCGCCAGCAGCAGGCCGAGCCCGTTGGTCAGCACCGACAGGGGTGCGACCAGCGTGTCGATGCGCAGGTTGCCGTAGTCCCAGGACCGCAGGGTCAGCCGGCGCGACTCCGCGACCCGGGACCGGTGTTCTGCGGCCTCGCCCGCCTCGGCGGCGAAGGCCCTGACGGTGTCGATGTTCATCAGGCTGTCGGCGACGTGGCCCGAGACCCGGGCGATGGCCTCCTCGCGGACGCCGACGAGTGCCTGGCGACGGCGGATGAGCGGCGCCACGCAGGCGGCCGTCAGCGCGATCATCGCCAGCAGCCCGACGACGAGCAGCGGTTCGTAGTGCCACAGCACCACGGAGCCGAAGGCCAGCGGTACGAAGCTGCCGACGACCGAGAAGGTCAGTGTGTCGATCAGCTCCTCGAAGCGGGAGGCGAAGCTCAGGATCCGCTTGGTCAGCGACCCGGCGAAGTTGTCGTGGAAGAAGGCGGCGTCCTTGGCGAACAGCTCGTCCATCCCGACCACGTACAGGTGCTCGATGCCGAGCGCGTCGACGCGGTTCAGGCAGTGCAGGCCGACGCGCCAGAGCGCCTCGGCGACCAGCAGCACGCCGGCGAAGCCCAGCACGTAGGGCAGCGTCGAACCGACGGTCAGGCCCGGATCGTCGGCGATCCGGCCGACGAGCTTCGCGACGACCAGCGGTGCGATGTAGGCGAGGCCGATGTTGCCCACAGCGGGCAGCAGCATCGCGGGCGCGGTCAGCCACCGCAGCCGGGTCAACTCCCGCCCGTAGTAGCGCAGTGCGAGGTGGACCGATCCCCTGCCCGCCGAACTCCCTCGTGATCCAGGCGATCCCATCCCCATCCTCACTCTGCGTGGCGGCCAGGACTCGCAGTGTCCCGTGCCGCCGCCCGCGGCGTCCAAGCGTTTTCGCCCGGTCCGGACGCATCCGGTCATCGCGGAACACCACCCCGGGGCGTGCGGGACGGGCCGCGCGCCCCCCTGACGCCTCGTCGGGAGCCCAGCTTTCCGGGGCCGATCGGGGGACCGGGGAGGGCATGGGGGCCGAGGGGCGGTGAACGGCGGATGTCGGTGCTTCCCGCCTCTTGAGCACCACCAGCACCCGCCGCCATGCTGGGTCACACCACATCCGCGGCCGACAAGGGCCCGGCCGGTCACCGAAAGGGCAACGATGAACTCGTCCTCCTTCCCGCTGGACCGCCGCACCCTCCTGCGCGGCGGCCTCGCCGCAGGTGCCGGAATCGCACTGGGGCCGCTGCTGCTCTCCGGCCGGGCGTACGCGTACTCGTGGTCGCGCACCCTCCAGCAGGGCATGACCGGCGCCGACGTCACCGAACTGCAGATCAGGGTCGCGGGCTGGGCGACGGGCAGCCCGGGGCACACCCGGGTGGCCCTCGACGGGGAGTTCGGTCCCGGCACGGCCACCGCGGTCCGGCTCTTCCAGTCCGCCTACGGGCTGTCGTCCGACGGCGTCGCCGGGCCCGCCACGCAGTCGCAGCTCAACGCGCTCCAGCAGTCGGACGGCTCCACCGTCCACTTCGACTTCAGCGAGTTCACCGACCGTGTGAGCGGCACCTTCAACGGCGGCAAGGTCAGCGCGGCCGCGGCCAAGGAGAACGCCCGCCGGGCGATGTACAAGCTCGAAGCGCTCCGCAAGAAGCTCGGCAACGTCCCGATCACCGTCAACTCCGGCTTCCGCAGCATCGCGCACAACGCCGACGTCGGCGGGGCCAGCGACAGCATGCACCTCTACGGCACGGCCGCCGACCTCGACGTCCCGGGCGTCGCCAACAAGACCGTCTACCAGAAGGCGGAGACCTGCGGCTTCTCCGGTCTGGAGACCTACGTGGAGGACCACCAGCACGTCGACAGCAGGGCGGACCTGGGCCGCGCGTGGTGGTGGGAGAACGGCACCGTCTGACCACCGGGTGGCCACCCATCCACCCCAGCAACCCCACGATGACCAGTGAGAACGTGGAAAGCCTGAAGCCATGCAGGCGTCGGCTCTTTGAACCGAGGGTTCACCGCAGGTCGACCCGCAGTTCACCGCCGCCCGTCAGGTTCGGGGTATGACTTCAGGACTTTCCTCTCGCAAGCGCATCCGGATCGCCGTCGCGATCGGTGCCACTGTCGCGGTGGTGGGCGCGGGCACGGCCGCGGCCCAGGCAGGCGGCTGGCTGTCGGCGCCTTCGCACGACTTCCGGGCGGCCGGCGACACCTTCTCCGGCCACGGCAAGGTGACCGGCAACGTGCTGCGGAACGACTCCGGCGCGACCGCCGTCGTGCGCCACACCGACCCGTCGGACGGCACGGTGACGATCGACGCGGACGGCGGCTTCGCGTACACGCCGAAGGCCGGCTTCAAGGGCACGGACACCTTCACGTACACCACCACCGACGCGGTCCAGCTGTTCGAGGACACCCAGGCGAACGGCGCCCCGCTGCGGCCGCTCGGCCAGGTCGCGGGCCCCGGCGGCACCACCACCCAGCTCTCCGGCGAGGGCTTCGGCTCTTCACTCGCCCCCGTGCCGGGCAAGCCGGGCCGCTTCTACGGCCTCACCGACCGCGGCCCGAACGCCGACGCCCCCGACGGCAACAAGTCCGAGATGGTCACCGACTTCACGCCGGAGATCGGCGAGTTCAAGCTCGTCGACGGCAAGGCGGAACTGGTCGAGCAGGTCACCTTGAAGGGGCCCAGGAGCCACGGCGGCGTGAACTACAGCGGCCGCCCGCCCCACGACACGAGCGAGGTCATCGACGACGTCGACGCGACGAACGCCAACGGCGGCACGCCCACGCCCGTGGCCAGGGACGCGAACGGCTACGACTCCGAAGGCCTGGTGGCGCTGCCCGACGGCACCTTCTGGGTCTCGGACGAATACGGCCCGTACATCACCCACTTCGACGCCGACGGCTACGAGCTCGGCCGGCTGACCCCCTACCGCAACAGCCCCGACAACGCCTCGCACAAGATCGTCGGCTACCTGCCGCCCGAGCTCGCCTACCGCGTGAAGAACAAGGGCATGGAGGGCCTGACGGTCACCCCCGACGGCTCCACCCTGGTGGGCATCATGCAGTCCGCACTCCAGCAGCCGGACCTCGGCGGCACCAAGGCCGCCGGTGTCTCGCCCACCCGCATCATCACGGTGGACCTGCGCACCTACCAGTCCAAGCAGTACCTCTACCTGCTGGACAACCCGGCGGCCACCGGCGACGCCAACAGCGAGATCACCGCGCTGTCCGACACGAAGTTCCTCGTCGACGAGCGTGACGGCGCCTTCGAGCCCTTCGCCCACAAGACCCTCGACGAGGTCGACATCAACGGCGCCACCGACGTCAGCGGCCTGACGATCGGCGGCAAGTCGCCCGAGGCCTTCGTCGGGAACACCGGCACCAACGCGGCGCTCGCCGCCCTCACCGGCGCCGGCGTCCACGTGGCGCAGAAGCAGCCGTCGGTCGACGTCGGCACGCTGGTCAGCCAGCTCGACCCCACGGGCGCCTTCTTCGCGCACGACAAGGTCGAGGGCGTCGCCACCACCGACGCGGGCAGGACGCTCTACCTGTCCAACGACGACGACTTCGGCATCGACACCATCGCCGTCGACCCCGACGGCAAGTGGACCGTCCACCAGAAGGTGCTGCCGCCCACGGGCAAGAGCGACAACGGCGAGATCCTGAAGGTCGACACCACCAAGCTGCCGGCGGTCCTCAAGACCGTCACGGTCACCGTCCACGTGCGCTGAGCGGGAACGGCGCACGGCACCGGCCGCCGGGGCCGGTGTGACGGCCGCGCCACCCGCCCGCCGGATCCCGGCCTCCCTCGGGGAGGGGGCCGGGATCCGGCGCGTCCGGGCCGGACCGGGGGCGCGGGACCTGGGCGGATCGGATGCCGGACGTCAGACGTCGAAGCGGTCCGGGTCCGCGGCCGCCCAGTCGGCCGCCCAGGACTCGGGGGGATCGGCGAGCAGTTGCCCAGGGGACAGCCACTCGTAGAGCTCGTCGTAGGAGCGCACGGTGTGCGGGTCGACGCGCCGCCGCAGCATGTGCGGGCGCAGCCCTGCGGGGTCGGTGACGCCCATGGCCGCCATGATCTGCTGGGCGGAGGCGACCGTGGCCTGCTGGAGGCGCCTGACCCTCTGGGTCTTGTCGCCCACGTCCAGGGCGCGCGCCCGGCGCGGGTCCTGGGTGGTGACACCGGTCGGGCAGGTGTTGGTGTGGCAGCGCTGGGCCTGGATTCATCCGACGGCGAACATCATGGCGCGGGCGGCGTTGCCGTAGTCGGCGCCCTGGATCATCCGCTTCACCAGGTCGCTGCCGGTCGCGATCTTGCCGCTCGCGCCGATCCGCACCCGGTCCCGCAGCCCGGCGCCCACCAGCGCGTTGTGCACGGTGATCAGGCCCTCGGTGAGCGGGGTGCCCATGTTGTCGGCGAATTCCAGCGGCGCCGCGCCCGTGCCGCCCTCGGCGCCGTCCACGATGATGAAGTCGGGCGCCGTGCCCTCCTCGGCCATCGCCTTGCACACGGCGAGGAACTGGGTGCGCGACCCCGGGCAGAGCTTGAAGCCGGCCGGTTTGCCGCCCGACAGCTCACGCATCCTGGCGATGAAGCGCACGAGTTCGCGCGGCGTGGCGAACACCCGGTGGTAGGGCGGCGAGACGACCGTCTCGCCCGCGGGGACATCGCGCACCCGGGCGATCTCCGCATTGACCTTGGCGCCCGGCAGCACCCCGCCGATGCCGGGCTTGGCGCCCTGCGAGAGCTTGAGCGACACGCACTTGACGTTCGGGTGCGCCGCCTTGTCCGCGAACTCCGCGGCGTCGAAGTCCCCGTCGCGGGTGCGGCAGCCGAAGTAGCCGGTGCCGACCTCCCAGACCAGGTCGCCGCCCGGCCGCAGGTGGTATTCGGAGATGCCGCCCTCACCGGTGTCGTGCGCGAAACCACCCGCCGCGGCGCCGCCGTTGAGAGCGAGGACCGCGTTCGATGACAGCGAGCCGAAGCTCATCGCCGAGACGTTCAGCAGCGCCATGTCGTAGGGCCGCGAGCAGTCGGGGCCGCCGATCCGCACCCGGGGCGGCTGCTCCGGCACCGGCCGCGGTGCCATCGAGGGCACGAGGAACTCGTGCCCGGCCACGTACACGTCGCTCTCGGTGCCGTACGGCTCCTCCGCGTCGGTGCCCTTGGCCCGCTCGTAGACGATGCTGCGCACGTCCCGGTCGAAGGGCCGTCCGTCGAAGCTCCGCTCGACGAAGTACTGCTGCACCTCGGGGAGGATCTTCTCCAGCAGGTAGCGGGCGTGGCCGACGACCGGGTAGTTGCGCAGCACCGTGTGCCGCCGCTGCACCAGGTCCCACACCCCGAGCAGGCCGAGCGCCGCCGCCGGCGCGGCCCCGATCCACCACCACGGCGAGACCGCAAACGCGGCGGCCACCGCCGCGGCAGCCACGAGCACCGACCCGGCGACCCACCCGAACCTCGTCACCACCGGCGTCTTTCCCGACCGGGCGCTTCCATGCGGGCGGCTGCCCGCCGGGGCTTGGGGCCGGGGGGCGGGCGGCGCCGTCCACCGATCGGTGGACGGGAGGTTCAACCGGCCGGACAACCGGTGAACACCCGCAGGTCACATTGACCGGTGACACGCTGAAAAACAGTGTGAACCGAGTTCACAGCATGCTACGGTGGTGCCAATCAATGGGGCGTTGCCGGCCGGGGGAAGCACGCTGCTCCGCCGGGCAGCGCAGTCGAGGGGGAGGGGACCGCCTTGAAACGTCAAGCACTGGTGCGCACCGCCGTATCCGTCACCACCGTCACCGCCGCACTCACGCTCGGACTCGGGGCGGCCGGAGGCCTCGCGGGGCAGGCGTATGCCGCCGGTGCCGCCGAGGTGCGGATCCCGGCGACCGACTACGCGGCCGATCCGTCGGTGTCGCTGGTGGCGACCACCTTCGACGGGGAGCTGTTCCAGGTGGAGGGCACCGCGGGCTACCTGTGGACGGACAATGCCAACGGCGCCACCAAGGCCGTGCCGGCCCTGGACGGCGTCCCCCGGTCGTCGATCTCCACCATGTACGACGCGTACAACCGGGTCGCGTACTCCGGCACCGGCTCCGACGGCTCCACCACGATCACCCTGGTGACCGTCACCACCGGCGCCCAGACGACCCTCACGGTGCCGAGCGAGGACGAGAATCCGGTGGCCCAGGGCGGCTTCGCGGTCGCGACCAGGACCGCGGAGGACGGCTCGCGCGAGTACCGGATCGTCAGGACCGTCGACGGCAAGCTGTCCGACTACCCGGTGCTCCTGCCGGACGGGGCCACCGCCGAGGCTGCCCCCGTCGTGCTGTCGGGCAGCAACACCCACTTCGTCCTGCGCTGGCAGCAGGACGGGCAGGCGGCCTACGGCATCGTCGACGAGATCACCGGGACGGTCCGGGCGCTGCCGGTGACCGGGGAGGCGAGCAGTTTCGTCCTGTCCGACTCGTGGGTGAGCTGGTTCTCCCGGCAGGACACCGCCGGGGTGCGGGTGATGGCCGCGGGCAATCCGTCGGCCACCCCGAGCCTGGTGCCGATCACCCCGCAGTCCGCCACCTCGGACGTCCACGCCTTCATGGTCGGCTCCAATGTGGTCTGGTACGACGAGCAGGGCGGCCCGCTGCACCTGGAACCGCTGGCCGGGGCGGACACCGCGCGGGTGGTACTCCCCGAGGTCGAGCAGGCGCTCCCGGGCCGCGACGGGGGGATCATCGTGCTCGGCCGCAATGCGGCCGGCGTCCGCGGGATCCACCAGCTCATCGTGGACGGCTCAGGGCTGGCCGGCGCCTACCTGCGGCACACCGTCGACAAGATCACCTTCCAGGGAGCCGTCACCGGGCTGACCCTGGACCGCGGCAACGTCCGCGTGCAGAACACCGTCCACGGCATGACCTCCCGGCAGAGCGAGGGCGTCGGGTTGGGCCGCACCCCGCAGTCGAGCAATCTCGTCGCGGTGGAGAACGTGACGGCGGCCGAGATGCCGGAGGTCCCGGGCCGCTTCGTCGACGGCGGGGACGAGGGCTCGGCCCGGCTGGTCGTCGACCCGGTGACGCAGCACGACACCCTGGTGACCTTCGACGACAACCGGCGCATCGCCCTGCCGACCAAGGGCGGCCGGATCCTCGGCGCCTCCCCGCAGTACGTGCTGTACGAGGCCGGCGACGACCAGCACCGGCAGTATGTGGTCGACATCGTGCAGAACAAGATCGTCCGCGATCTGGCCGCGCAGGCCTCGGCCCTGGACTACTCCACCCTGTGGACGCCGTCGCCCACCCAGCCGGGCACCCTGGTCGACACCGATCTGCGGACCGGCTCCACCGCCGGCACCCTGGCCCTCGGCTCCGACTGCACACCGGACGACCTGCGGGACAACGGCCAGCTGCTCTACTGGAGCTGCGCGGACCAGGACAAGGCAGGCGTCATCGATGTCGCCACCGGGGAGAAGTACGCGGCGCCGGTCGGCGACGTGCTGCTCGGTGACGGCTTCATGGCCGCCTACGACCCCGCGTCCCACGCGCTGCACCTCAGCTCGCTCGAGGACGGGGTCGTCGACAGCCTCGGCGACATCACCGGCCTGAAGACCACGACGGCCGCCGACACCCGCGGTATGACCTGGACCGTCGACCCGCGGTCCAACAAGGTCGCCTATGTCGACACCGCCGACACCGTTCACGTCGTCGCGGCATACGTCACCGCCTCGCTCGCGTCCCAGCTGGCCTATCCCGACCGGTCCGTCCCCGCTTCCTTCGCCGCGCCGGGCACCGGCGGTACGGGCGCCTGGAATCCGCGGTGGTGGCTGTCCAAGCCGGTGTCCTCCTGGCAGCTGACCATCACCAACCCGGTGGACCTCACCGAGGCCCGCTTCTTCAGCGGCGGCACTGCGACCCGTTCGATCGGTGTCGCCTGGGACGGCACGACGGCCGGCGGCGACCCGCTGTCCGGCGGGACCTACACCTGGCAGCTCACGGCCCAGGCCGCGGACGGCACCGGGCAGTCGGCCGTCACCAGCGGGACGGTCACCATGACCGGCAGAGCGGCCGTCGCCGGGGCCCTGTTCGGCCGGGACACCGCGGGGGTGATGTGGCAGTACCGGAGCACGGGCAACGCGACCACCCCCTACGCCAACCGGGTCCAGGTCGGCGGCGGCTGGCAGGGATACACCGCGCTGACCTCCCTGTCCGGCCAGGGCTCCGACGGCAACGGCGACCTCGTCGCCCGCGACGCGACCGGCACGCTCTGGTACTACAGCGGCACCGGCAACCCCAGCGCACCGCTGGCCACCAGGGTGAAGGTCGGCACCGGCTGGAACATCTACGACGTGCTCACCGGCGCGGGCGACCTCACCGGTGACGGCCGCGCGGACCTCGTGGCCCGCGACACCAGCGGCGTCCTGTGGCTCTACCGCGCCACCGGCGCCACGACCTTCGCGTCCCGCACGCAGATAGGCGGCGGCTGGAACACCTACGACACCCTGGTCCGGGCGAACGACGTGACCGGCGACGGCCGGTCCGACCTGGTCGCCAGGGACGCGAGCGGCGTGCTGTGGCTCTACCGCGGCACCGGCAACGCGGCCGCGCCCTACGCGACCCGCACCAGGATCGTCGCGGGCTGGAATCTCTACGACATCCTGGCCGGGGCGAACGACGTGACCGGCGACGGCCGCGCCGACCTCGTCGCCCGCGACACCAGCGGCGTCCTGTGGCTCTACCGCGGCACCGGCAACGCGGCCGCGCCGTACGCCGACCGCACCAGGATCGTCGCCGGCTGGAACCTCTACAACACCCTCCTCTGACGCACTGCCGCACTGACGCCTGACGGCCTGGTGCCTGGTGCCTGACGCCGGGATCCGGGCGCCGGGCGCCGAGCCGTCAGGCGCCGGGCAGCACGAATGCCCGACCCGCCGCGCGCTCGCCGGTCAGCCGCCGACCGGGGAGCGCGCGGCGCCCGACACCGCGGCATGGGCCAGGGCCGCGAGCGAGCGGCGGTCGTGGCCCGACGGCTGGAGGGCGGGATGCGCCGTGACCCGCACGGTGAGGCCGCGGGCAGCGGCGACCCGGCGCAGGGACGCCGCGAAGCTGCCCTCGCCGACGAAGGCGGGCAGCGTGCTGGGGCCGCCGCGGCAAGAGTAGCTGACGGTGACCGGACGGACCGGGGCGCCCGCGTCCAGCGCCGCCTGGAAGGTGGCCCGGCGGAAGGGTCCACCCGGCGCCGAGCACCAGGTCGTCCCCTCGGGGAAGACGATCACGGTCTCCCCCGAGCGCAGCAGCACGCCCAACTCCCTGACGGTGACCGGCAGGTCGCGGGGGCGGCCGCGGTCGATGAAGCGGGTTCCGGCCCGCCGCGCGAGCGTCCCCACCACGGGCCACTGCCCCACCTCGCGCTTGGCGAGCACCGTCGCGGGCTGGACCGCGAGCAGCGCGAGCACGTCGAGCCAGGAGATGTGGTTGGCCACCACGAGCGTGCCGGTCCCGGCTCCCGGCACCGGCACCGCGAGGCCGTCCGCCTCGCACAGCAGCGTCACGCCGAGGTCGGCCAGCAGCAGGCGTGCCCGCCGCCTTACCTCCTCCGCCGCCCCGAGCCGCCGGCCGGCGGCCGCCGTACCTGCGAGCGTCGCGGCCAGGGCCGCGTACCGGCGCAGCGTCAGCGCCCGGCCCGGCCCGGTCTGCGGCGAGTTCCCGGTGACGCAGGCCTCGGTGCAGGAGGAGACCGCCGACCAGGGGCTGCCGCTCATCTCTCGTCACCGAGGTAGTAGCGCCGGTAGCGCTCGTTCATCCGCTCCAGGTCGAGCAGTACGAAGAAGTCCGCGTCGCCGAAGTCCCGGTCGTGCGCGGGCGCCCCGCACATCCAGGCGCCGACCCGCAGGTAGCCGCGGAGCAGTGGCGGCAGCAGCGCCGCGCTCGGCTCGGCGGCCCGCAGCCGCGGCGGCGTCCAGGGGTCGTGGGGGTGGACGCGGAAGGCGGGCGGGCAGGCGTACTTGGTGGCCGCGAGCAGCGACGCGTCGACGGCGGCCCGGCCGCCGTCGTCCAGCGGCACCGAGGCGCAGCCGGCGAGGTAGCGGTGGCCGGAGAGCAGCACGTAGCGGGCCAGCCCGGACCACATCAGGTTGATGACGGTGCCGTCCCGGTGGTCGGGGTGCACGCAGGCCCTGCCCGTCTCGACCAGGGAGTCCCGCAGGCCGTCCAGCGCGGACAGGTCGAACTCGCCGTCGGAGTAGAGCCGGTCGGAGCGCCCGGGCGGCAGCAGGCGGTAGGTGCCCACGACCTCGCCGCTGGTCTGCTCGGTCACGATCAGGTGGTCGACGACCGCGTCGAAGGCGTCGACGTCGTGGCCGGGGATCCGGGTGTGCAGGACGGCGCCCCGCTCCTCGGCGAAGACCTGGTACCGCAGGCGCTGGGCGGCGCGGATCTCTTCCTGCGTCGAGGCGATGGAGGTGACGTACGAGCGAACGGAAAGTGGTGTGCTCATGACAGATTACAACTTCCCTTTGCCGGAGCCGACATGGCTGGAGACCCGCTTGCGGAACTCGGCCCATTGATGCCCGAGTCCGATGCCCACCCGTCGTCCGGACGATGTCCGTGCGATGAATGCCGGAGGGGAGTCGTCCGCAGGAGCCCGCACGCCGTGCCTGCCCCGGCACCGGCGCGGTCCCGCGGCGGCGGACGGCGGACGCCGCACGCCGCCGGGGCACCGCCCGCCGGCCGGGGTCGCGGTCAGCCGTTGGCCAGCGCCTGGACCCTGCTGAAGTCGCCGTTGAAGGCGTCCTGGTCGCCGGGGAAGATCCCGCTGTCGGCGAACTGCCAGATCGTCTGGTAAGGCCACTTGTAGGGCATGGGGCCGGGGCTGCCGTTGTAGTTGGCGAGCACCAGCGGGTTGGTGGAGGAGAAGTCGCCGGTGTTGCCGGTGCACTGGCTCCACCAGCTCGTCGCGGTGTAGATGGTCACCCAGCGGGTGGTCCTGGCGTGGTACTCGTTGCTGAAGGACAGGATCCAGTTGACCATCGAGGACGCCGACAGGCCGTAGCAGGTCGCGCCGTAGGGATTCCACTCGATGTCGAGCATGCCGGGCAGGGTCTTGCCGTCCTTGGACCAGCCGCCGCCGTGCGCGAGGAAGTAGTCGGCCTGCGCGGCGCCCGAGGAGGTGTCGGGGGTCGCGAAGTGGTAGGCCCCGCGGATGAGTCCTGCGTTGTACGAGCCGTTGTACTGCTGGGCGAAGTACGGGTTCACGTAGGAGGTGGACTCGGTGGCCTTGACGTACGCGAAGCGGCCGCCGTTCGCGGCGACGGACGCCCAGTTGACGTTGCCCTGGTAGCCGCTGACGTCGAGGCCCTGGGCGCCCGCGACCGCGGGGGTGACGGCCAGGCGGCCGGCGGCCGGGGGCTCGTGCCGGGCGATCTGGGAGCCGGCCCAGTCGAGTTCGGGGTGGGTGACGTGGTTCCCGGGGGCCGCGGGGGCGGCCGCCGCCGGGAGTGCGGTCGCGCCGAGCGCGGCGCAGGCCAGCACCGCGGCGGCTGCCAGAACGCGCTTCTTCTTGGCGGGTGCATGCCAACTCAACATCATTTCCTCCGGGCGGGAAGCATGGTGCGGGTGGGGTGTCGGACGTGCACGCCCAGAGTGGAGGAAACTTTCAGCTCGCACAAGGCATGTGAAAGAAAGTAACAATCGGCGCCGCGGCACGCCCGATCCGCCCGACGCGGCGGCCGGGACGCACGGGCGGACCGCACGATGTGGATGCCCCGTTCCCGCCCTCGCCGCCGCGGATCTGCACGCGGTTGTGTGCTGTGCGGTGTGCACGGTCACTTGTGCGCGGTGCTGAGCTGCGATGTCGTCGGGGAGTCGAACCCCAGCGCTGCTCTTCGCGCACCAAGAGAGGGCCGGATATACCGCCGGCTCACGGTGTGTGCACGCCTCCGCTGCGGCTACCTGCTCCACATCGTCCGGGTCGCCCGTGGTCAGTCCAGGAGGTCGGCCTCCCAGTTGGTGCGCTGGATCCGCATGTCCAGCTCGCGGATCTCCCGGGCCAGCACATCGGCCTGGGCGCGCAGTTCGGCGACCGGAAGGGCGGACAGCATGGTCAGCTCGGACCTGAGCTGGCGTGCGCGCTGGTCGCGGCCTGCCGCGGCCTCGGCCGCCGAGGTGACCACCGCGTGCCGCATCCGCAGGACGTCGCGCCGCGCCAGGGCGTCGGTGACGGTGCCGTCCTGTCCCATCACGACCGCCGCGTTGGTCCGGTTGATCCGGCGGATCAGCGACTCCAGCCGGTCGAGCACCTCGGCGGTCTCCGCCAGCAGTGCGGCCGCGTCCTCGGCGGGCGCCTCGCCCTCCTGGTAGCGCGCGCTGCCCACCACCCGCGAACGCAGCTGCTCCACGCGCCGGACCGCGTCCGACCGCTCCGCCAGCGCCTCGGCAAGCTTCAACCGTCCCACCCCCTCCACTCGGGTACGCGGTGAAGTATGCGGGCCGCCCCCGAGCCCGCGCACCCGGGTTTGCCGGCGACCCCCCGCGCCGCCCCCCGTGCCGCCCCCGCGCCGCCTGCCCTCAGGTGGTCCTGACGACGCCCGCGTCGCGGGCGGCGGACAGCCACCCGGGGAACTCCGCGAGCAGCGCGTCGTAGAGGTCGGCGTCGGAGATGGTCGTCGGCGACTTCCCCGCGGCGAAGAAGCCGGCGTTGTCCACGACGCGCCGGCCGGGCACCGGAAGGTCGTCGAGCCGGCGCAGGAAGCGGAATTCGTCGTCGCCGAACCCGACGAACTGCCAGAAGATCGGCAGCTTCGCGGCGGTGCACAGCACATGCTCCGCGGCGGCCTTCGAGGTCGGCGAACCGTCCGTCTGGAAGACCACGAAGGCCGGGTCCGCCGCCCCTGACGCCTCGTAGTGGTCGATGACCGCCTGCATGGCCAGGTGGTAGTTCGTGCGCCCCAGGTGCCCCATCGACTCGTGCAGCGGGTTGATCCGGTCCCGGTACGCGTCCAGGCCGATCTCGGCGACCCCGTCGACCTCGGTCGAGAAGAAGACGACCGGCACCACTGCGTCGTCGTCCAGGTTGGCCGCGAGCGCGAGGGTCTGCTCCGCCAGGTGCTGCACGGACCCGTCGCGGTAGAAGGGGCGCATGCTGCCGGAGCGGTCCAGTACCAGGTACACGGCCGCGCGCTGCCCGGTCACCTGGTGCTTGGCCAGCGAGACGGCGGCGGTCTTGTAGAGGCTGACGAGGCCGGGAGCGCTGCGGGCGACCTTTTCCAGGCTGATCGCGGGGGCAGCGGGCGCCTTGGGAGGTTTGCGGTCATCGATGGCCATGCGGCGTGATTATTCTCCGCGGGGCCGTACGCCGTCAGTGCTTCGGCCCATCGCGTCGATCCGGCCGCCCGCGCGCTCCGGCGGGAGCGTCCCCGCGTGCGTCAGGCGCGCAGGTCGAGCAGCGCCGACAGCAGCGCCACGACCGACGGTTCCACCCGGTAGTACATCCAGGTCCCGCGCCGCTGCGAGGTCAGCAGGCCGGCCTCGCGGAGCTTCTTCAGGTGGTGGGAGACCGTCGGCTGGGAGACGCCCACGTCCTGGATGTCGCACACGCAGGCCTCGCCGCCCGGGTGCGAGGCGATCCTGGAGAACAGCCGCAGCCGTACCGGGTCGGCCAGCGCCTTGAACATCGCGGCCATCCTCGCCGCCTCGGGCGCCGACAGCTCCCCCGCGGTGATCGACGGGGGGCGCGGCGCGGCCGGCGGGTCCTGGAGCACCGGCGGGTCGGCCGTCGGGGAAAGAGGCATCCGCCGATGGTGGCACCCGCGCCTTACCGGCACCGGTCGGGACACGGACCGGCGTACGAACACCGCCGGAGGCCTCCCGCGGTGGCCAGGGCGTCAGGCGGTCGCCGCGGACCGGTAGGGACGGAAGAAGGCGCGGAGTTCGGCCGCGTAGAGCTCCGGCTCCTCGAAGGGCGCGAAGTGGCCGCCGCGCGGGGGCTCGGTGGCGTAGACGACGTTCGCCGTACGTTCCAGCCAGGCGCGCGGCGGGCGGACGATGTCACCGGGGAAGAGGGAGAAGCCGGACGGCACCTCGACACGGCGGGCCAGCTGCGCGGGCGGGATCGCTGCGTTCGCACGGTACATGCGCATCGACGAGCCGATCGTGCCGGTCAGCCAGTAGAGGGTGATGTTCGTGAGGATCTCGTCCCTGGTGAAGCTCCGCTCGACGTCGCCGCCGCAGTCGCTCCAGGCCCTGAGCTTCTCGACGATCCACGCGGCGAGCCCGGCAGGGGAGTCGTTGAGCCCGACGGCGGCCGTCTGCGGCTTGGTGCGGTGCACGGCGCCGTACGCACCCTCGGTCGCGCCCCAGGCGGCGGCGCCCTCGATCCAGGCGCGCTCCTCGGGCGCCAGGTCCGCAGGGTCGCCGGCGTGGAAGGGCACGCCCGCGTCGGTGCGGTGGACGGCCACCACCCGGTCGGGGTGGTCGAGCGCCAGGTAGCGGCTGACGTGGCTGCCGATGTCGCCGCCCGCCGCGCCGAACCGCGGGTAGCCCAGCACGCTCATCAGCCGGGCCCACAGGCCGGCGACGGCGATGGAGTCCAGGGGCGGCCCGGTGGGGCGGTCGGAGTGACCGTAGCCCGGCATGTCGGGCACCACCACGTCGAACGCGTCGGCGGGATCGGCACCGTGCGCCCCGGGGTCGGTGAGCAGCGGGATGACCTTCGTATAGCGCCAGAAGGAGTCCGGCCAGCCGTGGCTGAGGACCAGGGGCAGGGCGGGCCCGGCCGTCGCGGCGGCCCGCACGTGCGCGAAGTGGATGCCGAGGCCGCCGAGCGCCACGCGGAAGCGCGGGATCTCGGCGAGCGCGGCCTCCTGCGCGGGCCAGTCGAACCCGTCGGCCCAGTAGCCGGCGAGTTCCCTGAGGTAGCCGAGGTCGGTTCCGAGCGACCACCCGGCGTCCTCGGGAGCGTCCGGCCAGCGCGTGGCCCGCAGCCGAGCGCGCAGATCCTGGACCGCCACGGGCGCGGCCCTCGGGGTGAACGGCTCCGGGCTGGTCGGCAGATCCGGCATGCCGGCCACCCTACAAGCGGGGCGGCGGGGCCTGGCGGCCGGCAGGGACGGGCCGGCCGGGGGACGGCGGGCGGCCGGCACCGGTGGTGGCGAAGGGCGAATACCTCGGCACCCACCGCAGCAGCGCGCCGGCCGCCGCGACGCCCACGGCCCCCATGACCGAGATGCCGGCGGCGAGGCTGCCGAGCGACGCGGCGGCCGACACCACCAGCGGGCCGCCGGCGCTGCCGGAGTCCGCGCACAGCCGCCACACGCCGAGGAACTGCGAGCGGGTGTCCGGTGGCGCGACGTCCGCGCCGAGCGTCATCAGGATGCCGCTGCCGATCCCGTTGCCGAAGCCGACGAGCATCGCGACCACGGTCAGCTCCGTGAGGGTGCGGGTCAGCGGCAGGACGGCCTGGGCGCCGCCCAGCACCAGCATGGACGGCACCGCGATCCACAGGCGCCCCGCGCGGTCCATGACCTGGCCCGAGGGATAGAAGGTCAGGGTGTCGACGAGCCCGGCGATGCCGAAGACGACGCTGGTGGACGACGGGCTCAGGCCCAGGTGTTCGGCCCACAGCGGCAGTACGGTCTGCCGGGTCGCGCGTACCGACCCGACCAGCAGGACGGCGAGGCCGAGGGTGCGGAAGACCTTCCGGTGGTCGCGCAGCACCGCCCGCACCGGCACCGGCTTGCCGCCGCGGGGGGCGGCGGGCTCGGCGACGTCCGGCACGGCGAGCAGGACCAGCACGGTCACGGCGGTGCACAGCAGCGCCAGCCAGTAGATGTCGCGCACCGGGCGGGCGGTCAGCACGGCGGCGCCGAGGAAGGGCCCGGCGAAGGCGCCCACCCGGGACATCCCGCCGAGCGTCGACAGCGCCCTGGCCCGCAGGTGCGTGGGCACCGCCTCGGTGAGGTAGGACTGCCGGGCCAGGATGAAGACGGCGTTGGACGCCCCGGTGAGGGTGACGGCGAGCGCGAGCTGCCAGAAGCTGCGGGCCAGCGCACACGCGGTGAGCGTCACCGCGGTGACGCCGGAGGCGACGAGCATCGCCTTGCGGTCGCCGAGCCGCGCCGCCAGCGCACCGGCCGGCACGTCGCCGAGGATCTGCCCGACCCCCAGCAGCGCGAGCACCAGCCCGGCGGCGCCGACGCCCGCCCCGAGCGCCCGGCCGCTCAGCGCCAGGACGGGGGCGAGCGCGCCCATGCCCGTCTCGAAGACCAGGACGGGCAGGAACACCGCGGGTATGAGGCTGCGCAGGGACACCAGATGCGGGTTCACGTGACGATGTCCACCTTCGCGCCGACGGCCTCATGGCCGGGTCCGGCGCGCCCGCCTCGGACCGGCCGCGGTCCGTGCCTCATTCAACATCAGCCCCGCGCGGGCCTCCGGGCCGCCCTGCCGCTGTGTCCGGCCTCGGTCGGACGAACATTCGTTTTACGATGGACCATGCCCAAGGTCAGTGAAGAGCACCGCGAGGCCCGTCGGCGCCAGATCCTCGACGCGGCATGGGTCTGCTTCGCGCGCAACGGCTTCCACCGGACCTCGATGCCCGACGTGTTCGCCGAGGCCGGGCTGTCGGCGGGAGCGGTCTACCGCTACTTCCCGAGCAAGGAAGCGCTGATCACCGCGATCGCGGAGGTGTCGACGCGCCAGCTGATCGACATCCTCGACGCGCACCTCGCCTCGACCGACCTCGCGCCGCCCGAGGACCTGCTCCCGGCGATCATGGAGGACCTGACGACGCTGGCCGCGGGCACCACCCCCGCGCCCATGGCGGTCCAGGTGTGGTCCGAGATGGCCCGCGACCACAAGCTCGCCGGCGCCGTCGCCGACATGCTGGGGGACATCCACGAGCGGATGACCGAGCTGTGCAGGCGCTACCAGGCGACGGGCGCCTACGACCCGGATCTCGACCCCGGTGACACCGCCCGCGTGCTGATCGCGCTGCTCCAGGGGTGGATCATCCAGTGGAACACCCTGGGCCTTGCCGCCCACCAGCAGGTCAAGGCCGGGCTCCGCGAACTGCTCACCCGGCAGCGAGTCCGGGGAGGCGGGTGACCTCGGGCGCCGGCTCCGCGCTCCCGGCGGGCGGCGCCCCGTGCGCGGCGCCGCGTCTGCGGCGCCCCGTGGCGACGGCCGCCAGCCCGAGCACGCTCCACAGCGCGAGGACGGTGACGGGGCCGCCGGAGCCGCTGCCGTCGAAGTAGGCCGTGCCGCGCAGCAGGTTCGCGCCGGCTCCCGGCGGGAGCCAGCGGCCGATGTCGCCCACCGCCGTGGGCAGCAGCTCCGGCGCCGAGGTGCTGCCGGACGAGGGGTTGCCCACGAAGACCATGAGCACCGCCCCCAGGCCGATGCCCGGGGGGCCGATGAGCGTGGCCAGGCCGGCCGCGGGCGCGGCGATGGCGAGCGTGGTGAGCGCCAGGGCCGCCCAGGTCGCCACGTGGTCGTGCGGCAGCGCGCCGAGGAAGCCCTGGGCGACCAGGTAGACGCCGAGACCGGCCACGGCGCTGGTGGTGACCAGGCCGAACACCCGGCGCCACCCGGGCAGCAGCAGGCCCGACAGGGTGATGACCACGGCGGTCAGGATGCCGCAGATGGTGAGCGGGAGCAGCGTCGAGCTGAAGACCGCTCCCCGGGGGTCGTCCGCGGAGATCGGGACGACGTCCACGGTCCGCTCGCCGGCCGCGGCCGCCGGCGTCCCGGTGGCCCCGCCGGCAGCGCGGGCGGACGCCGACGAGGCCGAGGCGGCCGGTGCGGAACCGGCCGCGTGCGCGGCGAGTTCCCGGCCTGCGGTGTCGAGCAGCTGGGCGACGGCCGGTCCCGCGGCGGTGGCCTCCAGCACGGTGACGCCGCCCGGGGCGACGACGAAGGCGCCGTAGACGTCGCGGTGCGCGATCGCGGACCGCGCGGCGGCCTCGTCGGCGTAGAGGTGGAGGTCCAGCCCCCCGGGCCCGCTGTGCTCGAGCCCCGCCACGACGCTCGAGCCGGCCGCGGTGCCCACCACTGCGACCGGCAGATCCCGCGGCCCGAGGCGGGCCGACGGCCAGGCGTAGGCCAGGACCGCGAGCGCGATCACCACAGGCAGGGCCACCATCGTGACGGCCGCCTGCCGCCACGACAGTGCGCCGGGCGAGGAGTTCTTCACGATCGCGCCTCTCGAAGCCGAATGATCATATCTTTTTCCCTCCCAGAGTCTGCGCCACGCAGTCCGAAATCGTCAAGAAGAACGTTCGTTTTCGGATTTCGGTCATCGCCCACACCCCCACCGAGGCCGCGGCAGGCATGGCTTCCACAGCGCTTCCACAGCGCTTCAGCCGCGCTTCAGCCGGTCCGCCCGCGTGTGCGCGAATGCCGAGCCGACTATCCGATTTACGGTGACCCGATGGGATATGTGACATGGTGGGCAGTCGTCTCGTCCGGTTGTGCTCCTGTCCTTCTGGTCGCCGGTTCGACGACCGCGACGGTGCTGGAGGGACCCACGTACAACCCCGTGCGGCAGACGATCAGCGTCCTGGCGGCGGGACGGCCCGCGGGGTACTGGACGCTGACCGTGATGCTGGTCGCGCTGGGCCTGTGCCACGTCGCGACCGCCTGCGGGCTGCGCGCCGCCGCACTCGCCGGACGGATCGCGCTGGGCGCCGGCGGGGTGTGCGCGATGGTGCTCGCGCTCTTCCCCGCCCCCAAGACGGGCGGCTCCTTCTCGCACGGCTCGGTGGTCGCGGTGGGCTTCACGCTGCTGGCGCTGTGGCCGATCCTGGCCGCCGACCGGCGGGCGGGCGCACCGTGGGGGCTGCGGCGGGTGCCGTCCTTCACGGTGTCGGGGCTGATGGTCCTCGGGGCCGGGTGGTTTCTCATCGAGTTGCAGGTCCACGGCGCGGCGGGTGTCGCCGAGCGCGTCCTGACCATCGTGCAGTCCCTGTGGCCGGTGGTGGTGGTCGTGTCCTGCCTGCGGCATCCGCGCCGGGTGTGAACGGTCAGGATTCGAGAAGCGCGCAATGCGGGCCCGCGCTTAGCTTCGGGGCATGGCTTCCATCGAATCAGTCACCCTCGAAGCGGCCGAGCCCGCCGCCGCGGAGAAGTTCTACGCCGACGCCTTCAATCTCGGCACGCGGCTGCGCGTGCGGGCCGCCGAGGCGCCGACGAGCGGCTTCCGCGGCTTCACGCTGTCGCTCACCGTTCCCCAGCCGGCCACCGTCCACAGCCTCTTCGAGTCCGCGGTCAAGGCGGGCGCCACGCCGGTGAAGCCGGTCAAGAAGTCCTTCTGGGGCTACGGCGGCGTCGTGCAGGCGCCCGACGGGACGCTCTGGAAGCTCGCGACCTCGGCGAAGAAGGACACCGGTCCGGACACCGGGCAGATCGACCAGGTGGTGCTGCTGCTCGGGGCCGAGGACGTCTCCGCCGGCAAGAAGTTCTATGTCGGGCGCGGCCTCACGGTGGGCAAGAGCTTCGCCGGCAAGTACGTCGAGTTCGAGATGGCGTCGAGCCCGGTCAAGCTGGCGCTGTACGGGCGCAGGGCCCTGGCCAAGGACGCGGGCGTCGCCCCCGAGGGCAGCGGTTCGCACCGGCTCGTGATCGGCGGCGACAGCGGCACCTTCACCGACCCGGACGGTTTCGTGTGGGAGGCGCCGGCGGCGTGAGCCCCGCCCGCAGGGGAGCGCGCCGGGCGGCGCCGGACGCCGTGGCCTATGGCCGAAAAGCGGTGGTACGGGCGGCCCGCGCGGGCGGAGGATGGTCCGCATGCGCTACGCCGGATCACCCAGTTGGCTGATGCGGATCCAGTCCCCTCAGGGGCTCCTGATCGGCTTGTTCGTCCGCGACGCGGCAGGCCTGCACCCGCCGACGGCTGTCGACCTGCCGCCGCTGGAACCCGCGGTCGAGATGCGCGCGGGCCTCGTCCCGCTGGCCGTCCCGGAGGCGTCGGAGCAGTGGGCCCGCTGGTGGGAAAGCGAGCTGGAGCGCCCCGAAGGGCAGCAGCGCGGCTTCTCCCGGCCGTCCGCCCGGTACGGCGACGGGCCGGAGCTCAACGCGCTCGTCCAGGCGTGCTTCGACGACGCCGTGCGCTGGAGTTCGGAGCGGGGCCGTGAGGATTCGGCAGCCGCGGACGAGGCACTGGCGCGGGCCGATCCCGGCCCCGAGGGCGATCTGGTGGCCCGCGTCGAGGCGGAACTCGGGCGCAAGGCCCGCCCGTTCGAGCTGGACGTGACGGTGGTGCCGGTCGCCGGTGCGGCGGGGTGGCGCGCTGCCGGGACCCATGTGGTGGTGAGCCGTGCGCTGCGGGCGGACAGGGCGGCCTACCGCGAGTGGCTGACCCCGGTGGTGCGCGAACTGGCCTGACCGGTCCGCCCTGTGACCGGCCGACCCCATGGAAGGCCCGCCCCGTGACGGCCCGCCCATGACCGGCCGCCCCCATGCCGGGGCGCCCGTTGAAGGGGCGCCGCGGGTCCTGGCGGCGCGGCGGGAGCCGTGGGGCCGTCATAACCTGTTCCCCGTGCCCGCCTCCCGCCTGCATCGCGTCGCCGTCCTCGTGCTCGAAGGGGCGAAGCCGCTCGACGTCGGGATCCCTGCGCAGGTGTTCACCACCCGGGCGAGCATGCCGTACGAGGTGCGGGTGTGCGGGGCGGCGCCGGGCCTGGTGACCGGCGGGGAAGGGCTGTCGTACCACGTGGCCGACGGCCTTGAGGCCCTCGGCTGGGCCGACATCGTCTTCATCCCCGGCTACCGCTTCCCCGACCGCGAGGACCCGCCGCCCGCCGTGCTCGACGCGCTGGTCGCCGCCCGCGACCGGGGCGCGCGGCTCGCCGCCATCTCGACCGGGGCCTTCGCGCTGGCCGCCACCGGTCTGCTCGACGGCAAGCGCGCCACCACGCACTGGCACTACACGCGGCGCCTCGCGGCCAGGCACCCGCTCGTCCGGGTCGACGAGAACGTGCTGTTCGTCGACGAGGGCAGTGTGCTGACGTCGGCGGGTGCCGCCTCGGGCATCGACCTGTGCCTGCACATCCTGCGCGGGGACCTCGGGGTGGCCGCCTCGAACCACGCGGCCCGGCGCCTGGTCGCGGCCCCCTACCGCAGCGGCGGCCAGGCGCAGTACGTGCCGCGCAGCGTGCCGGAACCGCTCGGCGAGCGGTTCGCGGCCACCCGGGAGTGGGCGCTGCACCGGATCGGCGACCCGCTCACCCTCGGAATGCTCGCCCGGCACGCAGCGGTCTCCCCCCGCACGTTCTCGCGGCGCTTCGCCGAGGACACCGGCTACACGCCGATGCAGTGGGTCATGCGGGCCCGTGTCGACGTCGCCCGTGAGCTGCTGGAACGCTCGGAGCGGAGCATCGAGCAGATCGCGGCGGACGTCGGACTCGGCACGGGCGCGAATCTGCGGCAGCACTTCCAGCACATCCTCGGCACCACGCCGAGTGAATACCGGCGCACCTTCGCCCAGGGCGAGTAGGGCGCACCTCCCCGGGCGGACGTCCGCCGCCGCGGACCTGGCGCGATCCTTTCGAACCGTGGCGCTCACGCCGCCGCCACGGGCGGGCGCCACGCGCGAGCCTGGTGGCGAACCGAAGGGACACCGCTCATGACTCGTATCGCCATCAACGGATTCGGCCGCATCGGCCGCAACGTGCTGCGCGCACTGCTGGAACGCGACAGCGACCTCGACGTCGTCGCGGTCAACGACCTCACCGAGCCGGCCGCCCTCGCGCGGCTGCTCGCCTACGACACGACGGCCGGCCGCCTCGGCCGTCCGGTGACCGTCGACGGGGACACCCTCGTCGTGGACGGCCGCCGCATCAAGGTGCTCGCCGAGCGCGACCCCGAGCGGCTGCCGTGGGCTGAGCTCGGCGTCGACATCGTTCTGGAGTCGACCGGCCGCTTCACCTCGGCCGCCGCCGCCCGCACCCACCTGGCAGCCGGTGCGAAGAAGGTGCTGGTCAGCGCGCCCTCGGACGGCGCGGACGCCACCATCGCCTTCGGGGTGAACAGCGACGTGTACGACCCGGCCGCGCACACCGTCGTCTCGAACGCCTCCTGCACGACCAACGCGCTCGCCCCGCTGGCCGCGGTGCTCGACGAACTGGCCGGCATCGAGCACGGCTTCATGACGACGGTGCACGCCTACACGCAGGAGCAGAACCTCCAGGACGGCCCGCACCGGGACGCCCGCCGCGCCCGCGCCGCCGCCGTCAACATCGTGCCGACCACGACGGGCGCCGCCAAGGCGATCGGCCTGGTGCTGCCGAACCTCGACGGCAAGCTGTCCGGCGACTCGATCCGGGTGCCGGTCCCGGTCGGCTCGATCGTGGAGCTCAACACGACCGTCGCCCGCGACGTGACGCGCGACGACGTGCTCGCGGCCTACCGCGCGGCAGCCGACGGCCCGCTCGCCGGCGTGCTGGAGTACTCGGAGGACCCGCTGGTGTCCGCCGACATCACCGGCAACCCGGCGTCGGCGATCTTCGACTCGGCGCTCACCCGCGTGGACGGCCGGCACGTCAAGGTGGTCGCCTGGTACGACAACGAGTGGGGCTTCTCGAACCGCGTCATCGACACCCTCCAGCTGCTCGCCGGCTGACCGGCCCTCAGGACCGGCACGGGGAACGGCCCCGCCACCCGGGACCCCGGGCGGTGGGGCCGCCCGCTATCTGGCGGCCGGCGAGGCCAGGAAGGCCGTCACCCTGGTGACCCTCGCCGTGGCGGCGGTCACCTCGACGTCATGGTGCGGGCCCGACACGGTGAAGCGGACCCCGGGGCCGCCACCCGCGGAGGTCAGCGCGATCCGGTCCGGCGGGGTGCCGTGCCAGCCGGCGATGCGCAGGCCGGTCACCGCGTCGAGCAGCAGGGCGAACGCGAAGGCGTTGAGCCGCTGCTCCCGCCACCGCGGCGGCGACAGGTCCGGCAGGCCGTAGCGCTCGAAGCAGGCGGTGACACCCGGGCCGCGCTCGTCCACGTGCAGGCTGATGAGCCGGAAGCCGGTCAGGTCCGGCACCTCGCGGAAGAGTGCGGTGACCGCGGACGGGTCGTCCAGCAGCAGGGGCCATTCAGACCCGGCCATGGAAGCTCCTGTCCCATGCCTCGGCCGCCCCGTCCCCGAGCCGGTGGCGGTCGACGGCCCCGGTGTAGGAGTGCCGCTCGACCGTCCCGTCCACGCGGTAGGCGCTCGGCCTCCCCGCCCTGAGCGCGTCGGAGGCGGTGAACCGCAGGTCCACGCCGTCCGCGGCGACCTCGGCGCGCACCCGGCGCCGCGGCTCCCGCGCCAGCCGCACATCGGCGACGGCGCCCGCTGCCCAGCCGCGCCAGTCGAGGTCGGCCACGCCGAAGAACTCCAGCCGGCACTCGAAGCGGTCGTATCCCGCACCCGCCCATGCGGGCGGCGGCCGGTCGGGAAAGACCGGCAGCGCGAACCGCAGGACCAGGCCCGGTCCCACCCGCTCCAGGTGGACCGAGCGCAGGGCGATGCCTTGGAGCGGCGGCAGCACCGTGTAGTAGGCCCCGACGACCTGCCGGTCGGTGAGCAGGTCCGCCCAGTGCGGGTCCACGGCCGTCGCACTCCCCTCCGCTGCGGATCCGGGTCCGCACCGCGGCGAACTGTAGCGGTGCGGACCCGGCCCGCGGAGTCCCGCGTCGGTGCCGCGGGCTGCCCGCAGCCTCCTGCGTCGGTGCCGTCAGCTGCCCGCGGACCACAGGGTCGCCGTCGGGGCCTGCGGGGTGAGGACCGCCGTGCCCGTCCAGTCGGCGAAGGAGGCGGCCGGGAGGTAGTCCTGCCCGAGGAAGAAGGCGCGGGTGACGCCCGTGACGGTCAGCGACGCGCCGGTCTCCACCACCGGGGTGCGCAGGGCGACGATCTCCGCGATGTCGGACTGCTCGGTGCCCGCGGGGAGTTCGACGGTGGTGGCCGCGGTGCCCTCGCGGGTGATGGACCAGCTGGGGTCGACGTGGTCGGACCGGTAGAGCGTCGGGTCGCCCTTGAGCCGTACGCCGACGGACAGGCCCACGCTCCCCGCGTCCGTCGCGGGCGCCGCGGTGTGGGCGACGGCGAGGTAGAGATAGGTGCGCTGGTCGCCGAGTCCGGGGGTGGCCGGGTCGGAGGGCGACTCGATCTTGCCCTCGCGGGTCATCTCCTGGGCCATGACCGGGTAGAGCCACGGATTGACGTCCATCATGTGCTCGCGCGGCTGGCCCGCGGGCAGTTCCTGGACGGGCGCGGGCGAGAAGCGCATCGGGTCGTCCACGATGTCGCACAGGTTGTTGTTGGAGGTGCAGGTCTCCAGCCGCGGCCGGTCGCCCTCGTACGCGCCGGCGAAGACCAGCGTCTGGTGGTCGGCCGCCTGGTAGACACCGGTGCCGGGCACCGGACGGCCCTGCGCGTCGACCTCGACGCGGTACGCCCACTCGATGTCGGTGGTGCGGCCCCAGCGGGCCATCAGCGCGGGGGAGTTGGTGCCGCCGTCCTCGTTGCTCCAGATGACGGTGTACTGGAGCACCTTGTGTCCTGGCGTCCGCGCCGGCAGGACCTCGTGGTACTCGTACAGCGGCGCGTCCGTCGTGCTGCTCTGGAACGGGGTGCCGAGGTCGGCGAGGTTGCGGCCGTAGAGCACCGGCGCGTTGCGCAGCACGAGCCCCATGTCGGTGTCCTCGCCGTACACCTGCACCGCGACCGCGCCGAGCCGCGCGCTGCGGGCGCCGGCCGGGGAGCGGTCGGCGGCGAAGCGGAATTCCAGCCGGTGCGGGCCCTTGGCGAGCCGGCCCAGCGAGAAGCTGCGCGAGATCGGCTGGTCCGAGGGGATCACGATGTCGGTGGCGTAGCGGCCGTCGACGTACGCCGACACCACCGCGGACTCGCTGCCCGCGGTCCCCCAGGAGATCCCGGGGGCCTGGGACTCCAGCGTCACCACGGCCTCGCCCGACCGGCGCGCCACGAAGGGCACCGTCCGCGCCGGGCCGCCGCGCCGCACGGTGACGGCGGGCGGCCGCCCGTGGGCCGCGGTGCCGGGCCCTGCGTGCGTCCCGGCGGCCGCGGCGGCCGGCGTGGCGGTCAGGCCGAGGGCGGGCCCGGCGAGCAGCACCACCGCGGCGCCGGCCGCCAGTCCCGCGGTGCCGGTTCGGGGTCGCGACCTGCGAATGTCCTTCATGTCGGAATTCCTCTCAGCCGGGGTGCCGTCATGAAGAAGGTGCAGCAGGCGGGCGACGGCGGGGCGGCGCCCACCGCAACCCCGGCTGAACTTCCGTGCCTGAAGGGGCAGTCGGTGCGAAACGCGACAGCCGGGGCCGCGGGTGTCAGCCGAACATGCCGGGCCGGTAGTCGCCCGCGGGCTGCCGGGTGATGACGTTCACGCGGTTGTAGACGTTGATGAGGGCGATGAGCGACACCAGGGCGGCGAGCTGGTCGTCGTCGTAGTGCTTGGCGGCGTTCGCCCACACCTCGTCCGACACGCCTGCCGTGTCGGCGAGCCGGGTGCCCTGCTCGGTCAGCTCCAGGGCGGCGCGCTCCGCGTCGGTGTAGACGGTGGCCTCGCGCCAGGCCGCGACCAGGTGCAGCCGCTGCGCGGTCTCCCCGGCCTCGGTCGCGTCCTTGACGTGCATGTCGAGGCAGAAGCCGCATCCGTTGATCTGGCTGGCGCGGATCTTCACCAGTTCCTGCGTCGCGGCGGGCAGCGCCGAGTCGCCGAGCGCCTTCCCCGCCGAGTTGATGTACTTGGTGAACTTCTGCGCGACCGGCGTGCCGTAGATGTTCAGGCGAGCGTCCATGACGGGTTCCTCCGCTGCTGCGATGCGATCGTTTCCACAGCTCTGACGAAGCGGCCGGTGGGGATGTGACCGGCCCGGGTGTGACGTGGGTCTCCCGCGGCCCGGCGGCGCGGACCGGCTGTTACCTTCGCCCGATGTACTCGATCACCGAGCCCGCACTGTTCACCCGGCTGCGTGACGCCCGGCGCGTACTGGTCGCGGGAGCCGGCGGCGGCTTCGACATCTACGCCGGGCTCCCGCTGGCCCTCGCGCTGCGGGAGCAGGGCAGGCAGGTGCACCTGGCCAACCTCTCCTTCGCCGACCTCCACGGCCTGGACCTGGACGTGTGGCTCGACCACGACGTGGCCGCCATCCGCCCCGACACCGTCGCCAGGGGCGACTACTTCCCCGAGCGCACCCTCGCCCGCTGGCTCGAACTCAACGGGCTGCCCTCGACGGTCCACGCCTTCGCCCGCACCGGCGTGCAGCCGCTGCGCGCCGCCTACCGGGCGCTGATCGGCCATCTCGGCGGCGTCGACGCCATCGTGCTGGTCGACGGCGGCACCGACATCCTCATGCGCGGTGACGAGAACGGCCTCGGCACTCCCGAGGAGGACATGGCCAGCCTCGCCGCTGTGAACGCGCTGGAGGAGGTCCCGCAGCGGCTCGTGGTCTGCCTCGGCTTCGGCGTGGACGCCTACCACGGGGTCAACCACTCCCTCGCGCTGGAGAACCTGGCCGCCCTGGAGCGCGACGGCGCCTACCTCGGCGCCTTCTCCGTCTCGCGCGAGAGCCGCGAGGGCGCCCTCTACCTCGACGCCGTCGCCCATGCCCAGGCGGCCACTCCCGACCACCCGAGCATCGTCAACGGCTCGATAGCCGCCGCGCTGCGGGGCGACTTCGGCGACGTCCGGTTCACCGAGCGCACCAGGAACAGCGAGCTGTTCGTCAACCCGCTGATGTCGCTGTACTTCTGCGTGGACGCCGCGGGGCTCGCCCGCCGCAACCTCTACCTGGACCTGCTGGAGCAGACCGTGCTCACCCGGCAGATCAGCTCGATCATCGAGGAGTTCCGCGACGGCCTGCCGCGCCAGCGCCCGCCGCGCACCTTCCCGCACTGACCCGGACCGGCACCCACGGCCGCGGGGGGGGGGGGGGGGGGGGGGGGGGGGGGGGGGGGGGGGGGGGGGGGGGGGGGGGGGGGGGGGGGGGGGGGGGCGGGGGGGCCGCCCCCGCCCGGGGGGGGGGGGGGGGGGCGGGGCGGCCCCCCGCCCCCCGCCCCCCGCCCCCCCCCCCCCCCGCCCCCCCCCCGCCCCCCCCCCCCCCCCCCCCCCCCCGCGGGGGGGGGGGGGGGGGGGGGGGCCCCCCCCCCCCGCGGCGTGGGGAGGGCAGGGGACGCGGGGAGGCGTCAGGCCTGTCCCGCAACGCCCGCTGGGAGTTGCGGGAGAGTCCTCAGCCCGCCTGGCAGGAGAAGGACGGCCAGGTCGTGGAGCCGTTCTTCTGGATGGTCAGGCCCCAGTTGTTGCCGGCGCCGTTGGGTTTGGCGACCAGCTGGTACTGGCTCGGGTAGCTGGCGCTGATGTTCCAGGTCGACAAGACCTTCTCGGGCGCGGGGACGTTCACCGTCACGGTCCAGTTGCTGGAGCCGGAGACCGAGACGTTGAGGTTGTACCGGTCGCTCCACTGCTGGCCCGCGGTCACGTTCGCGGTGCAACTGCCGCCCCCGCCACCGGTGGTGCCGCCGTTGGTGGTCCCGCCGTTCGTGGTCCCGCCGTTCGTCGTGCCGCCGTTCGTCGTGCCGCCGTTCGTGGTGCCGCCGCTGGTGCCGCCACCGCCGTCGGGGGCGACCGCGCGGCCGGTCTGCGGCGAGATCATGCCGTAGCACAGGCCGCGACTGGCCAGGCCCTGGGCGATGCGCGGGATGGCGGCCAGGGTGTTCGCCGGCCACTCGTGCATCAGGATGATCTGGCCGTTCTGGAGCCGGGCGTTGGCCGCGACGATCGCGTCGACACTGGCGCCGTTCCAGTCCTGCGAGTCGATGTCCCAGATGACCTGCGTCAGGCCGTACTTGGACTCGACCGACTGGAGCGTCGAATTGGTCTCGCCGTAGGGCGGCCTGAAGAGCTTCGGGGTGCCGCCGCCCGCGCTGGAGATGGCCTGCTGGGTCCTGGACACCTCCGAGTCGATCTGCGACTGGCTCTCCTGGATCAGGTGCGGGTGGGTGTAGCTGTGGTTGCCCACCCACATGCCGGCGTTGACCTCCGCCTGCACCTGGGACGGGTAGGAGGCCGCGAACTGGCCCTCGTTGAAGACCGTGGCCCGCAGCCCGTTCTGCTTGAGCGCGTTGAGCAGGGCGGGCGTGTGGTCGTTGGACGGGCCGTCGTCGAAGGTGAGCCCGACGTAGCCGTTGCAGGTGGCCGCGTTCGACTGGGGGGCGCCGACGGTGAAGGTCAGCGTGGTCGCGACGGCCATCGCGGCGACGGCGAGTCCCGTGATCAGGCTGCGTGCCGACAGTTTTCTTGGAGATCGCATGGGGGGTGGGTCCTCCTCGGAAGGCTGGGGGGAGCGAGGCGGCGTGACACGGCGCCAGTTTTGATCCGGCCCCAGCGACTGTCAACGCTTTCGGCAATATTCACGAAAGGTTCGCTGCGTTCAGGCCGACCGCGGGCGGGAGTTGACCAGGTCATGGCCTGGTTCCGGTCTCACCAAGCGCACTTCACGCTCGGAATGCCGCATTCCATGATCGACGCAAGGGGTTGGGACTACGAAACTTTCGTATTGCTTCCGGGAGTTCGTGGCATGCCGATTCCCGCCCGGCGGATGCCGCGCTGCCGGGGCGGGACGGGTGGGGGGCAGTGGGGCGTCAGCTACCGGTGCAGGTCAGGGCGCTCGGCGCCGTGGCGGAGGGGGCGTTGGCGACGAAGCCGAAGGTGGTGGAGCCGTTGGCCGCGACGGTGCCGTTGTAGGGGGTGTTGGCGACCGTGATCGCCCCGCTGGTCCCGGAGGCCACCCCGTTCCAGAGGTTGCTGACGGACTGGCCGGAGGGCAGCGTCAGCCCAACCTGCCAGCTGTGCAGCGCGGTGCCGGCGTGGACCGACACCTCGGCCTGGTAGCCGCCGCCCCAGCTGCTGACCATGCTGAGGGTGGCGGAGCAGGCCCCCGTACCGCCGGTGGGTCCTCCGGTGGGGCTGCCCGTGGTGCCGGTCGTGGTGCCGGTGGAGGTCCCGGTCGACGTACCGGTCGAGGTCCCCGTGGAAGTCCCGGTCGACGTACCGGTCGAGGTACCGGTGCTGGTGCCGGCCGACGTGCCGCCGCCGGTGGTCAGCGTCGGGGTAGTCCAGGTCCGCCAGGAGGCCAGGTCGCCGGCCTTCGACGACGCGACCCTGAACACCGCGGGCGCGCTTCCCGTGCCCAGCAGGAATTTCTGGATGCTCGCCTGGAGCGGCGCCTTCCACTCCGGCCGTACCGCGCAGTGCGTGCCGTCTGCGACGTCGGACCAGTAGGAGATGTTGCCGCCCGCACCGAGCGCCTTGTAGACCTCGGCGCCGCCCAGAGCCGCCAGGCTGCCGGACTTCGCGCCCAGCCAGTCGACGTGCGGGTTCTCCATGATGAACGCCCCGCGCGGCGCGATCATCCCGACGATCTCGTGGGTGTCGACCGGCAGCCCCGCCGGATTGCCGGTGTACGAGCCGAACGCGTCGCCCAGCCAGGGCTGTTCGCTGTACGCGCTGCTCAACGGCTGCGAACCGCTCTCGGTCGGGATGCTCCGAAAGACATCAGTGCCGCCGGAGCCCGACTCGATCGGCATGGTCAGGGCGATGCGCTGGTCGAACGCGCCGGCCACGAACGCACCCTTGCCGTAGCGCGAGCAGCCGGTGACACCTGTCGCGTCGGCTTTCAGGATGTTCCCGCCGGACTGCTGGATGACGTCGATGATCCGGCTGACGCCCCACGACCAGGCCATCTCCAGGCCGGTCGTGCTGTTGGCCCCGTAGATGGTGTAGAAGGCGCCCTGCTTGTTGTTGCGCGGGGTGCCCTCCCTGCCGACGGTGTTCGGGTCGAAGTTGATGGTCGCGGCGCCGGACGCCTTGATGGTCGCGGTGTCCGCGATGCCGCCGTAGACGATGACGACCGGGAAGGGCCCGGTACCGCTCGGCAGGCTGACACTTGCCGAGAAGCTGGTGCTCTTGCCCTGGTTGGAGACGTTGACGGTGATGTTGGTGCTGGACACCGTGCCGGTGACGCTCGCCGGCTTGGCCGGCTTGGCGCCGTAGACGGTCGCCTCCGACTGCCGCTTGATCTCCTCACGCCGGCAGGTCCAGTCCGCGGTGCTGGTGATCCGCGAGCCGTCCAACTTGGTGAAGGGGTCGGGGAGTTTGGCGTTGGACGCCGTCTGGCCGCTGGAGACGGCGCAGCCCGCGCCGTCGTCCTCGACCGTGGACGCGATGAGCTGCCGCGCCGCGGCGGTCCCGCCGCCCGCGGCGCCGGCCTGCGGGATGAGTGCCGTGGTGGTCAGGCTCGCCACGGCCACGAAGGCCGCGGCCGCCCATACCCGGGGCCGGTATCTGGGGAAGCGCATGGAGGAACCTCCAGGTAGGGGCGCGCGGGCGGCGGGGAGCACCGCCGCCGGGCGGCGTGGGGGGAGGGAGGAGGGGGTGGGAGCGCTCCCATGTTAGGTACGGCCCCCAGGTGTGGCAAGAACCGGAACGCGGGCGCCTCAGCTTGGCCGTTTTCCCACCCGTACTCGCGAGTAGACCGCCCTCTCACCCGGACGGGATGGCGGAAACAGGCCACGATCTCGCCTCTGACCTGCATTTTTGTCAGACAAGGATTTCCAGCCACTTTCCGACACCAAGCGGAAACTTTCGGAAAGCAGGGACGGGCGGAATGCCCGGTCCGACGCGCGGAATCGCCGGAGGGAGCAGGCCCGGAATACCCCAGGGGGGTATATGGTTGGCAACAGGCAGGGCAGGACCTTCCGACCGCTCACGAAGGGGACGGGCCATGGACCACTCAGGCCACGAGCACGGCGGCGGCCACAGCGGCCACCACACCGGCCACCACGGCAGCCGTGCCACCGGATGGCGCGCCACCGGTTGGCGCACCGCCGCGCAGGCGACCCTGCACTGCCTGACCGGCTGCGCCATCGGCGAGGTCCTCGGCATGGTCATCGGCACCGCAGCCGGGCTGCACAACGGGGCCACGGTCGCGATCTCCATCGCCCTGGCCTTCGTCTTCGGCTACGCGCTGACCATGCGCGGCGTCCTGCGCGCGCAGGTGGCCTTCCGGCGGGCCGTGAAGATCGCGCTGGCGGCCGACACCGTGTCCATCGCCGTGATGGAGCTCATCGACAACACCGTGATGGTGGGCGTGCCCGGTGCGCTGGACGCCGGTCTCGACGACGCACTCTTCTGGGGCTCGCTCGCCTTCTCGCTCGTCGCGGCCTTCCTGATCACCACACCGGTCAACCGCTGGATGATCGGCCGCGGCAAGGGCCACGCCGTCGTGCACGCCTACCACTGACCGCCCCCCGGGGGGCTACCGCGAGGCCTTGTCCTTCTTCCAGGGGGCGACGCCCAGCTTCCCCGTGGTGCCGAGGTCGAGTTCCGGCGTCACCGTCACCGGCTGCGCGCCGGGGGCAGCGGTCACCCGCACGTAGGGAACATCGACCGGATCGCCGTTGGTGACGGTGTTGCGCCACATCAGGCCGGAGGTCGCGCGTTCGCCGGGTGCGAGGGTCATCGCGCGGACCGGGTCGTCGAAGTCGGTGCCGGTGGTGATGCCGCCGCTGCCGTGCAGGACGGCGACGCCGGTGATGGCCTCGTGCTTCTCGTCCGAGAGCTGGATCCGCGGGAAGCCGTCGAGCCGGTAGGGGCGGGTCGAGCAGTTCTCCAGGTGCAGGCCCACCACCCGCAGTCCCATGGCGGCGTCGCCCTGGTCGGCCGTGACCCGGATGCCGGAGGGCGGGCACGGCCCGGACGGGACGGGGGCCTCGTCCGACGGGACGCTCCTGACCTGGTGGATGCGCACGCTCGCGGGTGCCTGGCGCCCCGCCACCGCGTCGGTGATGCCCGTGGAGGCCTTCACGGTCTGCCCGGGAGCGACGTGCCGCACCGTCGCCACCGGGAAGCCCAGCCCTTCCCCCGAGGCGGTCCTGACCTCGAACGTGATGGTGTAAGTCATCGGCTGGGAGCCGCGGTTGGTGGCCTGGAAGCCGATCCTGGGCTTGCCCGGCGTCTGCGGGCCGCAGTCGAGCGACCCCTGCTCGGGAGAGGTGATCTCGACCCCGTCCTGCGCCAGCTGCTCGGGATCCGCGGGCGGGGTACAGAGCCCGGTGCCGTCCGCGACGGGGCGGGTGTCGGCTCCGGTGCCCACCTCCGTCCCGCATGCCGTCAGGAGCAGGGCGCCGGCCAGCACGGCGGGGAGGACGAGAGAGGTGCGCATCGGACCACCCCACCAGAGCGGGTGCCGATTCCCCTGTGACGGGGGTCACTTCTCCCGTCACAGGGGCGTCACAGACGGCACGTCCGGGATCGTGCGTCCCGGCCGGGAGGTCCTATGCCGGACCCACCGTCAGGGTGGTGATGCGCTGGGCGCCGTCGGCGGTGTCGGGGCGGGCGCTGGTGAGGTCGAGGCGGATACGGGCGGTGTGCAGCGGGGCGAAGGTGATCACGGTGGGCGCGTCGGACCCGGCCGCCCAGCTGACGGCCTGGTTCCCGGCGGGCACGTAGCGGTCGCCGTCCCAGTAGGAGACGGTGACCGACGACGGGAGCGAGTGGGCGGCGTCCACGGTGAAGGAGACCGAGACGGAGTCGATGCTCCGGGGCGCCGCCCAGGCGACCGACACCCAGTCGGCCGGGCGGGCGCCGCCGAAGGCGGGGAGCAGCGCGGTGGCGCTCTTGCGGAAGGAGTTGGACCAGCCGGTCGCCGGGTCGCCGTCGAGCATGGCGGCCGGCAGCGTGGTGGGAGCGCCCGAGTAACTGGCGTCGGCCAGCGGGTAGTCGGGGGCGGCGGGCGCCGGGCCGGGGGCGAACCGCGCGGGCGGGGTGGTCGCGGGGTCGGACGCGTGGACCGTACGCACCCGCACGTCGGCCGGGTGCAGGCCGGCCGCGGTGGCGGTGACGGTGAGCCGGCCCGGTGCGGTGCCGGAGCGGACGATGGCGAGCGCCTTGCCGTGGAAGGCGGTGCGGTCGGCGGCCTGGTAGCGCTCGGCGCTCTCCTGGCGGCCGTTGTCGAGGCCGGCCAGCGAGCCGCCGCTGACCTTGAAGCCGATCAGGTGCTCGGCGCCGGGCACGACGGTGCCGCGTGCGTCGATGACCTCGGCGGTGACGTAGACCAGTGAGCGCCCGTCGGCGGGCACCGTGTCGCGGTCGGGCAGCAGCCGCACGGTGTGCGGGGCGCCCGCGGTGCGCAGCACATCGGTGGCGACGGTGCGCCCGCCGCGCCGGGCGACGGCCTTGAGCTCTCCCGGCGCGAAGGGCACCTGCCAGGTGAGGTGGAGCTTGCCCGCGCTGCCGTTGGGGCTGGTGTAACTGCCCGGGTAGGGGCCGCCGGTGACCGTGCGGTCGTCGCCGGTGGCCTCGGTGGTCTCCAGGTAGGTGCGCCCGTCGGTGGTCTTCTTGGTGTCGAAGCGGCGCACGCCCAGGGAGCGGCCGTTCAGGTACAGCTCCACGGTGTCGACGTTGGAGTACGCCCAGACCTCCACGGTCTCCCCGGCCCTGTGGTCGGTCCAGTCCATGGGCACGAGGTGGACCATGGGCTCGGTCGTCCACTGGCTGCGGAAGAGGTGGTACATGTCCTTGGGGAAGCCGGCCGTGTCGACCGCGCCGAAGAAGGACGCCTTGACCGGGAAGACGCCGTAGGGCGTCGGCTCGCCTATGTAGTCCATGCCCGACCACAGGAACTGCCCGGCGAAGAAGCGCCGGTCGCGGTCCTTCTTCAGGCCGTACTCGCCGCTGATCGTCCACGAGGCGAGGTTGTTGTCGTAGCTGGAGGTCGCACGCTTGCCGGGGGTGTGGTTCTCGCCGGTGTTGAGGTGCTGCGGCTCCTGGTAGGCGCCGCGGGTCGAGGTCTCCGAGGAGGACTCGGACTCGAAGAGGAAGAGGTGCGGGTAGCGGGCGTGCAGCGCGTCCACCGAGGCCGCGGTGTTGTAGTTCAGGCCCAGGCCGTCGAGTTTGGCCAGCATCAGGTCGGCCGCGGAGCCGGCCGCGGGCAGGCCGCGGTATTTGTCGGAACCGATGACGACCGGGCGGCTCGCGTCGCGGGAGCGGACGGTGTCGATGAGGCTCTGCGCCATGGCGAGCCCGGCGGTGCTGGTGGAGTCGGGGATCTCGTTGCCGATCGACCACATGATGACCGCGGGCGAGTTGCGGGCCGCGTCGACCATCTCCGCGATGTCGGCGGCGCTTTCCGCGTCGAAGAAGCGGTGGTAGTCGTAGGTGGTCTTGCCGGTGCGCCAGCAGTCGAAGGCCTCGACCATCATCACGATGCCCAGCTGCTCGCAGACCCTGATCATCTCGGGGGAGGGCGGGTTGTGCGAGGTCCTGAAGGCGTTGACGCCCATGGACTTCATGATGCGCATCTGCCGCAGCAGCGCGTCGGCGCTGATCGCGGAGCCGAGCGCCCCTTGGTCGTGGTGCAGGTCGACGCCCTGGAGTTTGGCGTACTCGCCGTTGACCGTCAGGCCGAGTTCCGGGTCGACGGACACGTGGCGGATGCCGAAGGTGGTGGGCAGGCTGTCCACGGTCCTGCCGTCGACCTGCACTTCGGCGTCGAGCCGGTAGAGGTGGGGCGAGTCGAGTGACCACAGCAGGGGCCGGGTCACGGTCATCTCCAGCGTCGCCGTCCCCTGCCCGGCGGCGGCGAGGTCGAGCGGGGCGGTGGCCCTGGCCACCTGGTGGCCGTCCGGGTCGCGGACGGTGGCGACGACGGTGGCCCTGCGGGCCGCGTCCGTCTCGTTGACCGCGCTGATCTCCGCGCGGACGGTGGCGTGCCCGGCGCCCACGGTGTCGGCGAGGCCGGGGGTCGTCACATAGGTGCCCCACCGGGCCAGGTGCACCGGGTCGGTGATGACCAGCCGGGCGTTCCGGTAGATCCCGCTGCCCGAATACCAGCGGCTGCTCGGCAGTTGGTTGCGCACCTGGACGGCGATCACATTGCGGGTGCGGCCGTCGGTGTGCAGCAGGTCGGTGAGGTCGAGGGCGAAGCCGGTGTAGCCGTAAGGGTGGTTGCCGACCAGCGTGCCGTTGCAGTAGACGTACGAGTCCATGTAGACGCCGTCGAACTCGACCGAGATCCGGCGGCCGGCCGTGGCCGGCGGCAGCGTGAAGGACTTGCGGTACCAGCCGAGGCCGCCGGGCAGGAAGCCGGTGCCTCCCGAGGTGCCCGAGTCGGTGGTGGGCGTGAGCTCGATGCTCCAGTCGTGCGGGATCGCCACGGTCCGCCAGCGGGAGTCGTCGTAGCCGGGCGCCGCGGCGTCGGCGTAGGCACCGGTCGGGTCGTCGATCCCGGCCGGGTTGACGAGGGCGAAGCGCCATCCGTCGGCGAGGTCGACGGTCCTGGCGGGTGCGGGGCCGTGTGCGGGATCGGGGACACCGCCGTGGGCGGGTGCGGCGGCAGCGGTGGAGACGAGCCCGGGAAGAGCCGGGGCTGCGGCCCCCACGGCTCCGGTGACCAGGAAGGACCTGCGGTTGACCGGCACTGCGACCACTCCTCGATGAGGGTATACGCGATGAGGCGATGGTGGTGTTTACGCTAACAATGAATCAGCAACGAACAGAATCCACCAACGCCAGACGGATTCTTGCAGTGCGGCACCCGCCGGGGTCAAGAGCCGTGCCCCACCTTCCGCCCGGATCCCGCGAACGGGCCGTCCGGTTCGGCACCCCGCGCGGAACCCCTGGACCCTCCCGCACCTGTGCGGCGGGTGGATGGGCGGAGCTGCGAATCCGCCGTAGAGTCGGACACGTGTACTGCCGGCCGGGGGCCCGGCGCGCGGGTCGGGGACGGCGTGTCCCCCGGGGGAGGGCAAAAGCCGCATGAGTCGTCGCTCCAACAGCGGTCCGATCGGTGTCTGGGCCGAGATGCAGCGCCAGCAGCAGCGGCAGCAGGAGGCCCAGCAGCGGGCCAGGACGCAGCAGCAGCGCGAACGGGAGCGGCAGCAGCGGGCGTACGAGCGGGACATGGCCCGGCAGAGCCGCGAGCAGCAGGCCGCATACCGGCAGCAGCAGGAGGCCGACGCCCTGCGCCGCACCGAGGAGTTGGACGCCCGCGTCGAGGCGCTCGGCAGTCTGCTGGCCACCGGATGCCGCGCCCCTGCCTTCCGCACGGCCGTGCTCGTGCGTTCCGAGCGGCTCGAACCCTTCGCACCGGGACCGCTCGCCCACCCCGTCCCGATGCCGGACCCGCAGCGCTACCAGGCCCAGGCGCAAGGCGGTTGGGGCCGGACGAACCGGCGGGCGCAGGAGGACGCGCGGGCGCACTACGCCCGCGACCTGGCCGCCGCCCAGGCCGCCGAGGCGCAGCGGCAGCAGCAACTCGCCTCCTACCGGCAGCAGTACGACCGGTGGGCCGCCGACCGGCTCGCCGAGATCCGGCGGCACAACACCGGGGTCGAGCAGCTGGCGGCCGCCCTGCGCGCCGGCGACCGGAACGCGGTCGCGCAGTACTTCTCCGCCGCCCTCTACTCCTCCACCGCGTGGCCGCAGGAGATGCCGCGCCAGGTGGACGCCGCGTACGACCCGGGCGCGCGGCGGCTGGTGCTGAACTGGGAGCTGCCCGGCCACGACATCGTCCCCGAGGTGAAGTCGGTGCGGTACATGCCGACCGCCGACCGGTTCAAGGACACCGCCCGCCCGGTGACCCAGCGCAGGGCGCTCTACCGCGACGTGCTCGCCCAGTGCGTGCTGCTGGCATTGCGCGACGTCTTCGCGGCGGACGAATTCGGCGCGCTGGACTCGGTCGCCCTGAACGGCTACGTGGACGACCACGACCCCGCGACCGGCCGGGAGGCGCGCATATTCCTGGCCGCCGTGACGGCCTCCCGTACCGCCTTCGAGGCGCTGGACCTCGCCCGGCTGAGCGCGGTGGACTGCCTGGTCGACGGCTTCCACGGCCGGCTCTCCGCCCGCCCCGACCAGTGCGCCGCGGTACGCCCGGGGCAGCTGCCCGAGGACGTGGGCGCCGGGGCCGCCGCGGCACCCGAGCCCGCCGCACCCGAGCCCGCCTCCGGCCAGGACGACGACGAGCCCAACCTCTACGCGATGGATCCGCTGGACTTCGAGCTCCTGGTCGCCGACCTCTTCCGCGCCATGGGCATGGAGGCGGTGACCACCCAGCGCTCGGGCGACGGCGGCGTCGACGTGGACGCGGTCGACCCGACCCCGATCCGCGGCGGCACGATCGTCGTGCAGGTCAAGCGCTACCGCCACACCGTGCAGCCCACAGCGGTCCGCGACCTCTACGGCACCGTCCAGCACACCGGCGCCAACAAGGGCGTCCTGGTCACCACCTCCCGCTTCGGCCCCGGATCGCAGGCCTTCGCCCGCGGCAAGCCGCTGGAGCTGGTCTCGGGCGAGCAGCTGGTCGAGCTGCTGCACCAGCACGGGCTACGCGGCCGCCTCGGGCCCGCCGCCCGCCCGCCGGTGCCCGCGGCCCCGCCCACCCCCGAGCACAACGTCTTGGGCGTGTCCTGGTCAGGCACGGTCGCCCTCGACGTCTGCGCCCTGGTCTGCCGGGGCACCACTGTGCTGAGCGACGACCACTTCGTCTTCTACAACAACCCCCGCACCCCCGACGGCACCGTCACCGCGGTCCCCCCGGCCGCGCCCGACAAGGCCGCCCTGCGGGTCGCGTTCGACGCGCTGCCCGCCGAGGCCGACCGCCTGGTGCTGGCCACCGCCGTCGACCCGACCGTCAACCCCGACGCCGACCTGTCCGGCTTCACCCGGGCCGGCATCCGCCTGCTGGACTCCTCCGGGGCCGAACTCGGCCGTCTCGAGGTCTCCGACGGGCGCGCCGGCGAAACGGCCCTGGTCCTCGGCTCCTTCCGCCGCCGCGCGGGCGGCGACTGGGACTTCGTCATGGGCGGCAAGGGCTACACGGGCGGCCTCGAGGCGCTGATCCGCGACCACGGCATCGACGTCACCTGAGGGCGCGCCACCGCGCCCGCACCCCGCGGGCGCTGGCCGGTCGCCCGACGGACGGGAAGGCGGGTCAGGCCGGCGCGATGTTCTGGTTCGCGTGGAAGAAGTTGTCCGGGTCGTAGGTGCGCTTGACCTGCGCGAGCCGGTCGTAGTGGTCGCGGTAGGTGCCCCTGACCCGGTCCTGGCTCTCGCCGGTGCCCATGAAGTTCACGTACCCGCCGCCCATCGACTGCGGGTGCAGCGCCTCCCAGTACTCCACACACCAGCGCTTGATGGCTTCGGCGTTGGCGGGGTCGGGGTCGATGCCGGCGATGACACCCGACCACGTCGCGTCCCGGTACGCCCACGCCGTGTCCTGCGGGGCCACCCGGTGGGCCGCCCCGTCCACCGGATACATGTGCATGGTCGACAGCGCGGTCGGCATCGCCTGCGCGAACGCGGCGTGCACGTCGATCGCCTCGTCGGTGATGCGGTCGAAGAAGTCCCCGCGCCAATACCACTGCAGCCCGGCCGGCAGCAGGTCGTCGAACATCGACTGCACCGCCGGATACGGCATCGGCGCGGTGAAGTGGAAGTCCGGCGGACCGGGCGCGTCCACCACGGAGAGCACCTTCTCCGCCTCGCCCTCCTCGCCCGTCCAGCACCACACGACGCCGCACATCTTCCGCCCGTGGACGGATTCGGGGAACGGCGGGGCCGGCGGGACGGTGAGCTCGGCGAAGAAGCCGTTGAGGTCGTCGGGCGCCTGCGGCAGGAATTCCCGGTACCACTGGAGCACGTCGCGGATCCGGTCCAGCGGCCACAGGGTGATCCCGAGGACGACGGTGTCCACGGGGTGCAGGCCGAAGGTGAAGGAGGTGACGACGCCGAAGTTCCCGCCGCCGCCGCGCAGCGCCCAGAACAGGTCCTGGTGCTCCCGCTCGTCGGCGGTGACGAAGCCGCCGTCCGCCGTCACGACGTCGGCGGACAGCAGGCTGTCGGCGGTCAGGCCGTACTTGCGGGTGAGGTGGCCGTGGCCACCGCCCAGGGTGAGGCCGGAGACGCCGGTCGTGGAGACGATCCCGGCGGGGACACCGAGGCCGAAGGCGTGCGCGGCCCGGTCGAGTTCGCCGAGCAGGGTGCCGCCCGCGACCTGCGCGGTCCTCGCGCCCGGGTCGACCGTGACGCCGGTCATCGGCGACAGGTCGACGGTGACCCCGCCGTCCACGAAGGACAGCCCGGCGCCGCTGTGCGCGCCCCCTCTGACCGCGATCTCCAGGCCGCGGTCGCGGATCAGGCCGACGGCCTCCCGCACGTCGGCGGCGTCCCTGCACCGCACGACGGCGGCGGGCCGCCGGTCGATCATCGCGTTGTGTGCCGTGCGGGCCTCGTCGTATTCCGGATCCTGCGGGGCGATGACCGGTCCGCGCAGCGCGGCCCGCATCGCCTCCAGCGCCGTGCCGTCCATGGCCATCTCCCTGTGGAGCCTCTCCTACAAGCCTCTCGCCACCCGGCCCGGCCCGCATCCCCGCAGGCGGGGGCGGGTATACGTTGCGAATCCCCGTGCCGGTCGACGAGACTGCGGCCATGACGGGTGAACCGATGCGGGCCGACGACTCCTCCGGGCACCTGGCGGCGCCCGCCATGCGGGCTTCCGACCGGGACCGTGACCAGGTCGTGGAGATCCTCCAGGTCGCCGCGGGCGACGGCAGGATCACCGCGGAGGAACTCGACGAGCGCCTGGACGCGGCACTGACCGCCCGCACCATGGGCGAGCTGGCGGGACTGACCGCCGACCTGCCCTCGGAAGGCATGCCTCCGCAGGCCAAGGACCTGATCCGGATCGACCAGCGCTTCGGCGACGTCACCCGCAACGGCCGCTGGCTCGTCCCGCGCCGCATGGAGATTCGGCTGACCTTCTGCGACGCGAAGCTCGACTTCACCGAAGCGGTGATCACCCACGCCGCCCTCGACATCGAGGTCGACCTGCGCATCGGCGGCAACCTGACGCTGGTGACCCGGCCGGGCGTCGTCGTCGACACCGACGGGCTGGAGCGCAGCAGCGGCGAGATCAAGATCCGCCCCGGCCACGACCCGGACGCCCCCACCATCCTTCGGGTCCACCTGTCCGGCGAGTCCCGCGGCGGCGACATCACCGCCCGCCCCCCGCGCCGCCCCTTCCCCGCCCGCCTGCGCCGCGGCTGAACCGCCCGGCGACCGCCGCGGACCGAAACCGCGGGCAGCCGGGCCCACCCGGGACCTGGCCGGCCCGCAGCCGGCCCCGGCGCCCGGCGCGGCGCCCTCACCTGGGCCTCCGCGGATCCGGGCCACGCCAGGAAAAGGCGGGCGCCGGAATCTGTTCACCCGCAGGTCCTCCCCGGCGACGGGCGGAAGGCCTAGCGTCGTGCGGCATGGACAAGGAGTACAACGGCACTGCCGAGATAACGCGTCGTGGCCTCATCGTGGGCGCCGTCGCGGCCGCGGGGATCGCCGCGACCGGAGGGACCGCGACCGCGGCCGCCGCGCAGCCCGACGGCCATGGCGGCGGGGGCGCCCCCGGGCACGGCGGGGGGCCGGCGGCATTCAAGCCGCCGGTGTACGAACTGACCGTCGCAGGTGAGTCGGTGGTGAGCAGCCGGGTGGACCGCCCCGTGGCGCCCGGCATCGCGCTGACCTCGTTCGACGTCTTCGGGCGCACCGGGTGGCTGCGCGCCCACGTGCTCAACGCCGACCTGGGGGACGCCTCGGTCTCCGTGGACCTGGTCGCCGACAAGGTCAGCGACGCACGGGCGCTGAAGGGCGCCACGGACGCGCAGCACGCGGTCGCCGCGGTCAACGGCGACTACTTCGACATCACCGAGACCTTCGCCGCCGAGGGGCCCGAGATCCAGGACGGACGGCTGCGCAAGGGGACGAACCAGGCCTCGACGGTCATGGCGTTCGGCGCCGACCGGGTCGCGCGGCTCGCCGACCTGATGATCGCCGGGACCGTCACGGTGGCCGGGACCGGGCGGCCGCTGGCCGCGCTCAACTCCGCCTCGGTGCCCGCCGACGGCATCGCCGTCTTCACCCCGCTGTGGGGCGCCGCGGACCGCACCCTGCTGGCGGACCCGGGCCCGTACACCGAGCTGGTCGTCTCCGGCGGCCGGGTCACCGCGGTCGGCGGGCAGATCACCGCCACCCCCGTGCCGGCCGACGGCCTGGTCGTGCTGGGCCGGGGCGCCGCGGCGGCCCAGCTGGCCGGAGCGCGCGCGGGCGACGCCGTCAGCGTGGACTTCGCGCCGCAGAGCGACGCGCCCACCGCCCTGCGGATGGCGCTGGGCAGCGGCGCGGTGCTGGTCAGGGGCGGTACCGCGGTGGACTTCCCGCCGAGCACCGGCAATGACGCGCCCAAGCCGCGTACCGCGGTGGGCTGGCCGGCCGGCGGCCACCGGCTGCTGCTGGTCGCGGTCGACGGGTCGGCCAACTTCTCCGCGGGCCTGAGCTTCGACGACATGGCCACCTTGATGGTGCGGCTGGGCGCGTACGAGGCCTTCATGCTCGACGGCGGCGGTTCCACCGAGATCGTGGCCCGGCGGCCGGGCGACACCGGCGTCGGCGTCGTCAACACGCCGTCGGACGGCGGCGAGCGCCCGGTCCCCAACGGTGTGGGCCTCTTCGGCAGGCCCGGCTCCGGCCGGTTGCACGGGCTCGACGTCCGCCCGCAGGCCGACCGGGTGGTGCCCGGCCTCACCCTCGATGTCGCCGTCGCCGGTTACGACGAGGCCTGGGGGCCGGCCCCGACCGGCGGGCAGCACGTCGGCTGGACGGCTGAGCCCGGCTCGCTCGGCAAGGTGAGCGACGGCGTCTTCCGCGCCAGACGGCCCGGCGCCGGGGTGCTGCGCGCGCACGCCGGTTCCGCGGACGGCGAGCACGGGCTGCGGGTGCTCGGCGACCTGCACCGGCTCGCCTTCACCGAACGGGCGGTCACCATCGAGCCCGGCGCGACGGCGGCGGTCGGCCTCACCGGCTACGACGCCGACGGCTTCGACGCGCCCGTGGCGCCGCGGGACGTGGCGCTCGACTACGACAGGGCCGTGATCACCGTGGCGCCCGGCGCGGACGGCACCCTTGCGGTCACCGGCGCCGCGGGCGCGGGCGGCAAGGCGGCGACGCTCACCGCGACGGTCCAGGGCGTGGTGGCGAAGCTGCCGGTGACGGTGGGTCTGGTCGATGTGCCGCTGGCCGAGTTCGAGCCGGGCGAGACCTGGACGGCGCTGGCCGCCCGCGGCACCGCGTCGGTGTCGGTGGTCGCCGCCCCCGACCGGCCCGGCGCCGGCGCGGACAACCACGCGCTGCGGCTCACGTACGACTTCACCGGCCAGACCAGCACCTCGGCGGCCTATGCCGTCGCGGGAGCCGGGCCGCTCACGCTGCCCCCCGGCACCAAGAAGCTCGCGCTGTGGGTCAACGGCGACGGCGGGAACCACTGGCTGCGGGCCATGCTGTCCTCGCAGGGCACCACCAATGTGCCCTTCACCTTCGCCACCGTCGTCGACTGGACGGGCTGGCGCCGGGTCGTCGGCGACCTCCCGGCCGGCTTCTCCGACCCGGTCACCCTGACCCGCGTCTACATCGCGGAGACCTCGCAGACCAACAAGAACGCGGGCCGGCTGGACTTCGACGGCCTCGCCGCCCAGGTCGGCCAGCAGCCCGACCTCGCGGAGCCGCCGCGGCCCGACCCCTACGTGGTCGAGCAGGGCGGCCTGCCGGACCGCCGCTGGACCTTCGCCGTGCTGTCCGACCTGCACATCAGCGCCGCGGCGGGCCTGGACTCCTTCTCCGGGCGGCAGGCGGTGGCCGCGCTCGGCCAGGTGGTCGCGAGCAAGCCGGACTTCATCCTCGTCAACGGCGACTTCGTCGACAACAACACCCCCGCGGACTTCGAGCTCGCCGACGGGCTCCTGCGCGACCACGTACCGGCGGACCTGCCGGTCCACTGGACGCCCGGCAACCACGAGGCGGGCCTGTCCGCGACCGGCGGGCTGGACACCTTCCTCTCGGTGACCGGGCGGCCGAACCGGCAGATCGTCGACCACAAGGGCACCCGCTTCATCCTGCTCGACTCGCACACCGGTGACATGCGCACCTCGGACTGGTCCCAGGTGCCGCTGCTCCAGGCCGAGTTGGCGAAGGCGGCGGACGACAGGTCGGTGACCGGCGTCGTCGTGTCCTTCCACCACCCCCTCCAGGACCCGTCGGGGGCCGGCGCCTCCCAGCTGTCCGACCAGCTGGAGGCCGGGCTGCTCCAGCGGTGGCTGGCCGACTTCCGCGAGCGGTCGGGCAAGCCGGTGGCACTCTTCACCGGCCATGCGCACACCGCGTCGGTCACCAGGACCGACGGGGTGCTCGACGTGACCACACCGGCGGTGGGCAAGACCCCCTACAGCTCCCCCGACCAGGGCGGCTTCTTCGGCTGGATGCATGTCTCGGTCGACCCGCGCCCGGCCAGGATCAGGGCCGGGCAGCCGAGCCCGGAGACCAGGGAGTGGCTGCGGGCGGAGAGCCGGCCGCTGATCGACGGGATCGATCTGACGGCGCCGGGGCAGCTCGCGGTGGGGGCGTCGGGCACGGTCGCCGCGACCGGTGTGACCAGCGAGTTCGGGCTGCGCTTCCCGCTGCGCTTCCCGGCCAGCGTGACCTGGTCGGGCGGGCACGGGCTGGTGGTGGCGGCGTCGCCTTCCGACGCCAGGGCGGCCTCGCGCCGCCCGGGCACGCTGGCCGTGCTCGACCTGACCGCCGGCACGCTGACCGCGGTACGCCGCGGCCGGGTGACCCTCACCGTGGCCGCCGGCGGTCTGACCGCCTCTGCCGAGGTCGCCCTCGGCTGAGCCGGTACGCCGTCCCGGCCGGGGTCTCCCCGACCGGTTTTCCCGGCCGGGACGGCGGTCCGCCTCGTTACGCACCCCCGGAAAGCGCTCTCACGGAATCGCGCCACCGGCAGGCGGCACTGAAAAGCCGCCCGAAAACAGCGGGCGACTTGTTTCGTGGCCGCCTGAATTGTCAGGACATTCGAAAGCCCCCGCCACGCGTGCACTGACGATCATTCGCGAAAGTTTTCTGTCGATCAGGTCGCATACGGCAGGTGACGGGTGATGAGCGGCCGGTGATTCGGGGCGACCACACTACGGGCAGGGGGAATTCACAGGTTCGGCGCAAGGCCTGCCGGTGGTCGGCAAATCGGCCGGGACAACCGTGATGTATGGGTTTTTCAGGGCCTGAGATCGCGCAGGAAAGAGCCGCGCGGGCCGATCCCTTGGTGTAGCGTCTGCCCCCAGGCGGAGCGCCGGCACGGGAATCACCGGGTGCGACAATCCGCTTTCGGGGGCGTTTGCGTCATTCCCGCGGGAATGCACATTCGGGCCCGGCGGAGGTCGAATACGGCCGTCCCGTCGTGCCCTTCCACGGACGCGTCTCAGCAGGGAGCGGACAGGATGCCTCATGTGGCGGTGCGCAGGTGTGGACCCCGGGTCGCCCCGGTTCTCGCGACGGCCGTGGCGCTGCTGCTCGCGGCCGTCCTGTGCTCGCTCCTGCTGGCACCCGGCGCCTTCGCCGCCGCACCGCCGATACCCGGCTCCCCGCTCGACGCCTACGACAAGAACGTGCCCTACGACGTGGGGGCGCACAAGCTCGCCCGGCTGGCCGCGCTGATCGCGTACGCGCTGATGGTCGCCACCGTCGTGCTCGGGGTGGTGCTGCGGCTGCGGTTCATGCAGCGGGCGGTCAACAGGGCCACCTTCTACGGGGCGCACATGACGCTGGCGCTCTCCGCGATGATCTTCGGCGGCATCCACGGGCTCACCTTCATCTACCAGCCCGTCTGGCAGATCGGCTGGACCCGGCTCACCGTGCCCTTCACCGGCGGTGTGCAGCGGATCCCGGTGGGCTTCGGCATCCTGGGGACCGAACTGGCCATCGCGGTCGGCTGCTCGGTCTGGTTGCAGCGCAGGCTCGGCTACCACCGCTGGCTGCGCGTGCACCAGCTGGCGTATGTGTCCTTCGGGCTGATCTGGCTGCACATCTTCCTGGTCCACCCGGAGCCGCGGCACCTCAACCTGGTGTCGGTGGGCATCGCCGCGGGCGCCGGAACGATCCTGCTCGCCTTCCTGATCCGCGCCCTCCCCTCCCGCTCGCGGCTGCGCAGACGGGGCTTCCCCGGCGGGGCGGGGGCGGTCGAATGACCCACCCCCCGCAGGGCCGCCCGGTGGCGCACCCGCACACCATGCCCGCCGTCCCCCACCCGCAGCCGTACGCGCAGCACCAGCAGTACCCGCCCGCGCCGCCGCAGCCCCACGCCCCCGTCCACCCGCAGCCGCAGGTGTACACACCGGCGCCGCCCCAGGCGTACACCCCGCCGCAGCTCCACCCGCGGCCGCCGCACACGGTCGAACTCCAGTCCACCGTCGAGACGATCCCGGCCGACTCCTTCGACCTGCCGCGCCCCGCGCTGGTGCCGGAGGACGAGCCGGTGCGGATCAGCGTCGACAACAACCGCTGCCACATCTACGGCATCTGCCAGCAGGAGGCGCCGGAGGTCTTCCGGATCTCGGAGGGCGGCTCGCTGCACTACACCCGGGCGGTGCCTGCCGAGTTCGCGGCCAAGGCGCGGCAGGCCGTGCGCTGCTGCCCCATGCAGGCCGTCACGATCCGCGGCGGCAGCCCAGGCGCCGGGGCGGCGCCAGGCGACCGGCGTCCCGCCCGCCCGCTGCGCAGCGGGACCGCCGCCAGGGCCGGCCGCCGCCGCATCGTGGTGGCCGGTGCGGGACTCGCCGGGCTGAGCGCGGCGACCCGGCTGCGGGAGCGCGGCTTCGACGGGGAGCTGGTGCTCGTCGGCGAGGAGCCGCAGCGCCCCTACAGCCGGCCTCCGCTGTCCAAGCAGTACCTGTCGGGCGCGCTGAGCGAGGACCAGCTCACCTTCGGGGCCGACGAGGGGCTCGACGCGCACTGGCTGCTCGACACCCGCATCACCGGGCTCGACCTCCAGGGTTCCGCGCTCGAACTCCGGGGCGGCGAGCGGCTGCCCTTCGACGGCCTCGTCGTGGCGACCGGCGTGGACGCCAGACGGCTGCCGGAGGCACCGCTTTTCAGCGACCGGATCCGCACCATACGCACCCTGCGGGACGCCGCCGCGGTGCAGCGGGCCATGCACGCGGCGCAGGCCCACCACGTGGTGATCCTCGGCGGCGGCTTCATCGGCTGCGAACTCGCCTGCACCGCACGCGAACACGGCATGGACGTCACCCTCGTGGTGCACAGCGCCCCGCTGCTGCGCAGGGTGCTGGGTGAGAAGGTCGGCGCGGTCGTGGGCGGCATCCAGCGCAGGGCCGGTGTCGACGTGCGGCTCGGCACCCGGATCAGCGACTGGCAGGACCGCGGCGACCTGCTGCGGCTGCGGCTGGACGACGGGGCGCTGCTGGACTGCGACTTCGTCGTCCTCGGCCTCGGCAGCGAGCCGCGCACCGACTGGCTGCGCGGCAGCGGACTCGACGTCTCCGACGGGGTGTTGTGCGCGCCGACCTGCCATGCCGTGGACGAGTGGGGCCGCACCATGCCGCACATCGTCGCCGCAGGCGACGTGGCCCGCTGGCCCAACCCGCGCTTCGACGCGCGGCCGCGAAGGGTCGAACACCTCATCCACGCCGTCGAGATGGGCCAGCACGCCGCCGACTCGCTGCTGCGCGGGCCCGCCCGCGCGGCCCGGTTCGCGCCGGTGCCGCGCTTCTGGTCGGAGCAGCACGGCACCCGCATCCAGGCGGCGGGCATCCCGGCGCTGGGCACCGAGGTCGAGGTGGTCGAAGGGTCGCTGCGCTCCGAGCGCTTCCTGGCCCGCTACTCCCGGCAGACCCCCTACGGCCCGCAGATCGTGGCCGCCGTCGCCTTCGACATGCCGCTGGAACTCCTCGACTACCGCGACCAGATCGGCCGTTCCCGGCCGCGCACCCGCACCCGCACCACGACCAAGAGGAAGAGACGATGAGCCGAGGCGCCGGTCCCCGCGGCCGCCGGGCCGTCCGCCCACCGTCGGGCGGACTGCTGCCCTGGGCGCTCAGCCTGCCGGCCCGGCTGCACATGCGCTGGCTGGTGATCCTGGTCGTGACGGCGGCGGTGATGGGCGCCTACGGGCACGTCCTGCTCACGGCCGCGCCCATGCCGCCCGGCAAGGCGCCGGCCGCGGGCACCGCGCACGGCTCCCGGCCGACCGCGAGCCCGGCGCCGCCGACCGCGCCGCCGACGGCCACCCGCGCCCCCGAGGTCGGTTGAGCGGCGGGCCAGGGAACCTCGCGGACGCCCGCTTTCACGGGGCCCTGAACAGGCCGGGGAAGCGGGGCGCGAGCCAGGGCCTGCGGCCCCAGGCGAGGATCTTGCCGCGGGACAGCGCGGCGACCGGTCCGCGCCTGCCGAGGGCGATCAGCAGGAAGGTGACCGGCTCGGCCACGATCGTGCAGTCCGGCCGCGCCGGGCGCCCGGCACTGACCACGGCGGCGCCGCCGGTGAAGGTCACGGTGAAGCCGGTGCCGCCGCGCAGCCGCAGGTCGTAGCAGGCGCTGTGTCCTGCGGCGGCCCGTGCGTCCACCACCCTGGGCATCGCCAGCGTCACGAAGGGCAGGGTCAGCGCGACGTTCGCCGCGTCGATCATGTGCGGGCGGCGCAGCGCGACCGCGATGTCGTAGCCGTGCCCGAGTATGTGGGTGAGCAGGTACGCGCCCAGGGTGCCGAGGTCCATCGGTCCCATGGGGGTGACGACGGGGTCGTCGGCCCTGCGGGAGGCGGCCGCCGCGGTGAAGGCCCTGGCGTGCGCCACGATGCCGTCCGCCAGGGGGGCACCGCCCCTTTCCGTGAAGCGGGCCAGCGCGGCGGCGTTGGCCGCGGCGAGGCTGCCGGGCGTGCCGTCGCCGTATCGGCGCTCCTCACCGCGCGCCAGGTCGGCCATCAGCTCGTTGGCCAGTAGGAGGTGGGCGGCGGCCTCGCCGACCGTCCACTCGGCCCCGGGTATCCGCACGGCGGTGTCCGCGGCCGTACGCACCAGGTCCGCCGTCCGCTCGGCGGCCTCGACGATGGCCGCGGCCAGTGCGGTGGGGCCGGCTCCCGGGTGATTCGATCCGTCCATGCGGCAGAACCCTGCCCCGCACGGGTGCTTCTGTCCACCCTCGCCCGGCGCCGGGCCCGTCCGGGGACGGAAGGACGAGCGGCCCGGCAGGACGGCCTGCCCGACACCCCGGCACCCGCTCGCGGCGGTCGGGCCCGCACGGCCTCACATCCGGGATCTCAGCACGTCGACCTCACAGCCCGGCGCCGTGGGGTCGAAGCCGTGCTCGGTCAGCCAGCGGATGACCAGCAGGCTGCGCAACGACCACCACGCGCGGATCACGTCGAGGTCGACGTCTGCGCCGTAGCCGGCGATGACGTCGCCGAGGCGCTCCTCGTGTCCGAGCGTCAGGATGGCGAGGTCGAAAAGGGCGTCCCCCTCGCCCGCCTCGGACCAGTCGATGATGCCCGTGACCTCGTCGGCGTCGACGAACACATGGGTGATCTGCAGGTCGCCGTGCGCGAACACCGCCGTCCACGGCCGGAGCGCGGCCTCGGCGACCTGGCGGTTGCGCGCGACCAGGTCGGCCGGCAGGACGCCGTTCGTCACGAGCCACGCGCATTCGCGGTCGAGGTCCGCCGCCAACTCGCCGGGGCTCTTTCCCCTGGCGGGCCAGGGCGGCAGCGGCGCCTCGTGCAACCTGCGGATGGCGGCGCCCGCCGCGGCCCATGCCGCGGGGGACGCGGTCGACGGCTCGCCGAGGCGGCCGAGCGCCGTCCCCGGGACCGCGGCTATCGCGAGCACGTGCGGCTTGCGCCACAGGACCTCCGGGGTCGGGACCGGCACCAGGGCCATCGCCTCGACCTCGACGTCGAGGCGCGCCTGATCGGCGTCCACCTTCAAGAACACGTCGCCGACGCGTAGGGTCGCGCGCTCGGAATGGGCGACGACGACTTCGACCTCATCCATGGGCGACCACTATCCCGAGGATGGCCGTCGGCGTCGCCGGGTTTTCCGCCCGCGAGCGCTCGGCCGGCCACGTCCCGCCGCCCGGTGGCCTCGTGCGCCGCACCGGCCGCCGGGCGGGTCGGGTCCACCGCTCGCGTCAGGAGTCCTGCGGGCCGACCGTCAGGACGACCTTGCCGATCTGGGCGTTCGACTCCAGGTAGCGGTGGGCGTCCGCGACGGAGGCGAGGGGGAAGGTGCGGGACACGACCGGGCGGAAGGCCCCCGCGCGCAGGCCCGAGGTGACGAAGGCGGCGGCGCGGCGCAGCCGCTCGGGGCGGGTGGTCGTCTCGAAGACCAGGAAGGTCCGCATGGACAGCGCGGGCATGCCGAGGTCGATCGCCGGGTAAGGGGTGGGCTCGCCGCTGAGCGCGCCGTAGACCAGCAGGGTGCCCTCGGGGGCGGTGACGGCGGCGAGGTCCCGCACACCGGGGCCCGCGACCGCGTCGAAGACGATGTCGGCGCCCCGGCCGCCGGTCGCCGCCCGTACACCCTCGGCGATGTCCTCCGTGCCGGTGACGACGACGGCAGCGGCACCCTCCTTGAGCAGCGCGTCCCTCTTGGCGGCCGTACGGGTCAGCGCGATCGGGACGGCCCCGACGCGTTCGGCGACATGGATCGCTGCCAGCCCGACGCTGCTGGACGCCGCGTTGACGACCACCGTGTCCCCCGCCTGCATCCCGCACACCTGGACCAGCGCCCCGTACGCCGTCAGGTAGGGCATCCACACCGCCGCGCCCTCGACCGCACCGAGCCCCTCGGGCCGGTGCAGCAGGGCGGCGGCCGGCACGATGGCCTGCTCCGCGTAGACCCCGAAGTCGTTCTGCGAGAACGCGGGCACCGTGCTGACCGGCTCGCCCGGCGCGAAGCCGGTGACACCGGGGCCGACCGCCTCGACCACTCCCGCGGCCTCCGTGCCGAGCCTGGCGGGGAAGCTCCTGACCTGCTCGATGTAGTGGCCGCTGCGGAAGAGCGCCTCGGCCCGGTTGACGCCGATCGCCTCGACCCTGATCCGCACCTCGCCAGGACCCGGTTCGCCGACCTCGACGTCTTCGAGCCGCAGCACCTCGGGGCCGCCGAGTTCGTGGAAGAGCACCGTCCTGGCCATGTGCGTGGTCCCTTCGTCCGGGGTCGGGTGATCCACTGAACCCGAAAGTTCGATGACGGTCAAGCTTTGATGGTTGTCGTACTATGACGCCATGAGCGCCACGGACACCGACCGCATCCCGCCGCACCCCGATGTCACGGCGATCACCCTCCAGCAGCTGCTGGACGCGCTCGTCGACCCGGTGCGGCGCAGCATCGTCACGCAACTGGCCGACGCCGCGGCCGACATCAGGTGCGGCGACTTCGACCTGCCGGTGAGCAAGTCCACGGCCACGCACCATTTCCGGGTCCTGCGCGAGGCCGGCCTGATCCGGCAGGCCTACGCGGGCACCTCCCGGATGAACACCCTGCGGCGGGCCGAGGTCGACGCGGTCTTCCCCGGCCTGCTCGACGCCCTCGTCAGCGCCGACCGCGCCGGGACCTGATCCGCGGGACCGTCACACGGACGCCGCCGCGTTCACTGCCGGCACCCGGGGCCGACCGGGCCGGCGGGAAGGTAGCCGCGGCGCTCCTCGGGGGTGAGGTCACGGGCGAGGGCGGTGCAGACGGCGGTGGCCGCGGCGGGCGCGCCGGTGAGGCGGAGGTGGAAGAGGAGGGCGGTGCCGTCGACGGAGGTGGTGGCCAGGGTCCGGCCGTCGGGGGCGAAGGCCACCGAGGTGGTGGCGGTGAAGCCGGGGATCAGGGTGTTGCGGGTCTGGTGGGTCATCACATCGATCAGCCGCACCGAGCCGTCGGCGCTGCCGGTGGCGACCGTGCTCCCGTCGGGGCTGAAGGCGACCGAACTCACCGGGGTCGTACCGCCCGGCAGGTCCGCGAGCAGCCGGCCGGAGGCGGCGTCCCACAGGAAGACGGTGCCGTTGCCCGCGGCGCTGGCCAGCGTGCGGCCGTCAGGGGCGAAGGCGACCAGCGTGCCGTCGGGCTGCTTCCTGGGCGGCAGACGCGTCCCGCCCGACGTGAAGCTGCGCAGCGTCGCACCCTTGGCGGCGTCCAGCAGCGTCGTACCTCCCGACGCGTCATTGACGGCCAACCGCTTGCCGTCGGGGCTGAAGACGATCGTGACGGGCGCCGCGGTCAGGCCGGTGTGCAGCACGACGGGCGTGGCGGGCCCGCCGGGCGCGGTGCCCCAGCGTTCCAGGGTGCCGCCTGGGCCCTGCGAGGTGATCACGGTGCCGCCGTCGGGGCTGAGCGCGGCGGCGGTGGCATGGTCGCCGACGATCCGCGCGCTCGCGGCCCCGCCGCGCCACACCCTCAGCGTCCCGTCGTACGCCAGCAGCGCGACCGTGCCGCCGTCGCGGTCCTGAAGCAGCCGCTGGGCCGGCGGGGAGGCGCCGGGCAGGCCGTCGGGGACGGGCGGTGCGCTCCGGGTGGAGGTCCACTCCCCTGACGGTACGGCCCACCGGTCGACGGAGCCGTCGGCCGTCCCGGTCAGCAGCTCCGTGCCGCGCGCGGCGAAGGCGACCCCGGTGGTCGGGTGCGCTCGGGCGCCGGTCGTGGTGAGCCCGGCCGGGAAGAGGCTGCCGCCGGCCGCCGGCCGCGGGCCTGGCCGGGTGAGCCGGCGCGGCAGCAGCGCGCCCGTCGTGTCGTAGAGCGAGACCGCGCCGTCCGACATGCCGAGCGCCAGCTCCCGCCCGTCGGGACTGAGCACCATCGCCGTGACCGCGGCGCCCAGCCCGTCGAGTGAGACGGTGCCGCGGCCCTCGGCGATGTCGAAGACCCGCACCGCCGCGTCGTCGAAGCCGACGACCAGGGTCGTGCCGTCGGAGCCGAAGACGAAGGCGCCGATCCTCTCGTTCGTGTCGGCGGTGACCTTGAGCCGCCACGGGCGCGCCGCGGCCAGGTCCCACACCGTGATCCCGGGCGCCGCGTCGACGGCGAGCCTGCGCCCGTCCCGGCTGAACACCGCGGTGCCGCAGGCGCACACGCCGGGCAGCACCGCGCGGCGGGCGCCGGTGACGGGGTCCCAGACGCTGAGTTCCTTGCCGTCGCGGGCCGCGAGCAGCCGGCCGTCGCCGCTCAGGCCGAGGAAGACGTACGGCGGCGGCAGCAGCTCGCGGACCCTGCCCGAGGCGGTGTCGCGCACCGTCACCCCGCCGCCCGGCGCCGTCGCGGCCACCAGGCCGCCGCCCGCGTCGAGCGCGGGGCCGCCCGGGTCGCGGACCGGCGCGGCGGGCATCGAGCGCGGGGCCGCGGGCCCCCGGGTGGCGGGGGCCGCGGTGCTGCCGGCCGGGGCGGTCGCGTCGGTGGTCCTGACGGCGCCGCTCGGATAGCCGCTGACCACGCTGCGGTCCCCTGGTGCGAAGGCCAGCGTCACCACCGCCTGCGAGCCGGGAGCGGAAAGCGGGGCCGTGTGCCCGCTCGCCACATCGGTGCGCAGCACGCTGCCGTCGCCGACACCCCACGCCAGGCTGCGCCCGTCGTGGCTGAAGGCGAGCGCGCCGACGGGTCCCGCGGCGGCGCCGCCCGGGGGTACGAGCCGGCGGTCCAGCGGGACCGCCGCGGCCCGCAGGACACTGGCGTACGCCTCGGGGGTCCCACTGGTGCGGTAGGCGCGCACCGCGAGCAGCATGCTCAACTCGGTGTCCGCGCCGTCCAGATGGTCGGCCTCGGCGGCGAGCCTGCGGGACAGCGACTCGCGCTGCGCGGCGGCCGCCCTGCCGTTGGCCTGGCGCTCCGCGCGGCTCTGCTGCCAGCTGATGCCGCCGGCGACGGACGCCAGCGCGAGCAGCAGGGCAAGCGCCGTGGTCAGCACCCGTATCCGCCGGTCGGTGCGGGTCCTGGCCAGCTCCTCGTGGTCGCGGGCGCGGATGCTGGCATCGAGGAAGGACGCCTCGAGGCCGATGAGCGACGCCCGCCGCGCGGCCGTCGCGAAGGTGGCCTCCGAGGCGTTCAGCCGGTTCCCGCGGAAGAGCGCTCCCGGGTCCCGGTCCAGTTCGCGCCACAGACGGGCGGCCACGGCCAGCTGGCGGTGCACGTAAAGGCGCTCGCGGTCCTCCTCGATCCAGCCGCGGTAGCGCGGCCAGGCGTCGAACAGCGCCTCGTGCGCCAGCCGCAGGATGTCGCCGTCCGCGGTCAGCAGCCGGGCGGCGACCAGCTGCTCCAGCACCTCCCCCGTCCCGCCGCCGACCGCGTCGAGCTCCGCCAGCTCCGCGCGCCCGACGGGGCGCATCGTGTCGGGGACGCCCCTGCCGGGCGTGACCATGCGCAGCAGGATGCGCCGCGCGGTGTGCGCCTGGGTCGCCGTCAGGCGGGCGTGGACGCTCTCCGCGGTCGCCGCGATGGCGCCGTGCAGGCCCCCGGCCGCCTCGTACATCTCCTCGGTCAGCACCCGGCCGCGGCGGCGGCGCCAGGTCTCCAGCAGCACGTGCGACATCAGCGGCAGGCCGCCCGGCTGCTCGCCCGTCTCGCGGACGATCCGCTCGGTCAGCGAGCGCTCCACGATCAGCCCGGCGGCCGCGGCCGGCCCGACGACGGCCTCCCGCAGTGCGGCCGGGTCCATCGGCGCGACCAGGACGGTGGCGTCCCGCACCGCGTCCGCCAGGCCCCGGTGCTCGGCGACCCGGCCGAAGAAGTCGGCCCGCACGCCGATCACCACGCGGAGCCTGCGCTCCGCATCCGCCGCGGTCAGGATCCGGTCGACGAAGGCCGAGCGCTCGGCGGCGTCCGCGCCGAGCGTGTACAGCTCCTCGAACTGGTCGACGACCACGACCGTGTCGCCGCCCGAACCGCCGTCGTCGGGCGCCGCCTCGAACAGAGCACCGTGCGTGGTGGCCGGTTCAGGACCCGGGGTGAGCACGCGGATCGCCGCGGGGCGCAGTCCCGGTCGGTTTTCGTCCCGCAACGCGGGTATCAGCCCAGCGCGCAGCAGCGAGGACTTCCCGCTGCCGGACGCGCCGACGACCACGACCAGGCGGTGCGAGCGGACCCGCTCGGTGAGCTGGGCGACCAGCGCGTCACGCCCGAAGTACAGCTCGCGGTCGTCGAGTTCGTAGCGCGCCAGGCCGCGGTAGGGCGGTTCCCCCTGCCCGTCGTGCCCCTCGTCGGGCTCCGGCTGACCGGCCGCCTCGTACCAGCGCCGCTCCCAGTCCTCGATGTCGCCGCCGCACGCGCCGACGTACGCGCGGAGCGTCGGCAGGCTGGGGAAGCGCTCGCCCGCGGCCGCCTGCGACAGGGTGCTCGCGCCGCAACCGGAGCGGCGGGCCATCTCGCGGTAGGTGGGACTGCCCGCCTCCACCCGCAGCTTGCGCAGTTCGTACGCCAGCCGCCGCAGTGCGCCGCCGGCCGGATCCAGCGGACGCTCAGGACGTCCTGCCATGCCCCACCCCTTGCTCGCCCCCGGCCGTATCCGGGGCCCCCACGGATGACGCTACGCATCTGCGGCAGGCAGGGGCAAGCATGTTCGTCTCCCGCCTCTGGAGTCCCACCCGGCTCGGGGTGACCACCAGCCGCATTGATCCGGCCTGGAAGGCGGGCTGCCAAACAATGGCGGATCTGGTGAAGTCGTACTTGCCAGGCCCGAACCCGGGGGGGCGTACCGGCACCAATCCGGTATGCGGACCTGGCCGGCCCGCCGCGGCCCCGTATCCGCGGCGGGCCCAACCCCCACCCGACACACAGGGACGGCCCCCTCCCCGACACGGCACCCGTCCTCCCGACGGGCACCCACCAGGGGCGCGGGGAACTGCGCGAGCAACCACCCACGGACCGAAAGTGGGAACGGCACCCCCTCCCCCCGACGGCACCCACCAGGGGCGCGGGGAACTGCGCGAGCAACCACCCACCGACCGAAAGTGGGAACGGCACCCCCTCCCCCCGACGGCACCCACCAGGGGCGCGGGGAACTGCGCGAGCAACCACCCACGGACCGAAGGTCCGGAAATAACCGCACCCCCCGTGCGAGCGGTGCAGCCCGCACCCCCGCAGAGGTCACCGGGTCCGGACCCCCGGACGAGCCGCCGCCGCACCGCACCCGCACCCCCGCCGCAAGCGCAGGCGCAGACGCAGGCGCAGAAGAGGCGGCCGGGGGCGCTAAGCCCCCAGCCGCGCGGTGCTGGCCCGCACCACCAGACTCGTCGCCAGCTCGACCCGCCTCATCGTCGGCTGGACGTTGCGGCCCAGGTCGAGGACGAGCCGGGCGGCGGCTTCCGCCATGTCGACCAGGGGCTGGCGGATCGTGGTCAGCGGCGGGCCCATCCAGCCGGAGATCGGCAGGTCGTCGAAGCCGACGACACTGAGGTCTTCCGGGATGCGCAGCCCGAGTTCGCGGGCGGCCTGGTAGACGCCCATGGCCTGGACGTCGTTGCCGGCGAAGAGCGCGGTGGGGCGGTCGGGCATCGCCAGCAGTTCCAGGGCGATGCGGTGCCCGGCCTCGGTCTGGAAGGTGCCGTGCCGGACCAGGGCGTCGTCGCAGTCGACGCCTCCCGTCTCCAGCGCGGCCCGGTAGCCGTCGATGCGGGCCCGGCTGCACAGCACGTCGGCCGGTCCGCAGATGACCCCGATGCGGCGGTGACCGAGTTCCAGCAGGTGCCGCGTCGCGGTGTAGCCGCCTTGCCAGTTGGTGGTGCCGATGGACGGCACGTCGTCCGCGGGGTAGCCGGCCGGGTCCATGACGACGAAGGGCACGTCCCGGCTGGCCAGCGACTCCCGCTGCTCCGTGGTGAGGTCGGACATGATGAGGATGACCCCCGCCGGGTCCCTGGTCAGCACGCCGTCGACCCAGGACTGGCCCATCTCCTCGCGGCCCGCCGACTCGGACAGCACGAGGGTGAGCCCTTCCCGCCGCGCGACATTTTCCGCGCCCCGGATAATCTCCGTGGCCCACAGACTGATCAGCTCGTGAAAGACGAGTTCCAGCAATCCTGAAGGCCGGGTCCTGGTCGCGCCGCGCTTACGCCGGTAACCGTGGTCGCGCAGCAGCAGCTCGACCTTTTCCCTGGTGGCGGGCGCCACGTGGGCCCGCCCGTTGAGCACTTTGGAAACGGTCGGCGCGGATACTCCGGCCTGCCGGGCGATTTCCGCGAGAGTGGCGGTGCCGGTGGACGTCAACTCGCTCCGTACGCTTCCGGTTTGCGGCTTCCTCGATTTCGGCACGGTCACGTTCCCCATGCTACCGGTCGGCCCCCGCGCATGATTCGGGACGAAATCAGGGCGGCGTTCCCGCACCGGAGAATGCGGGACTTCCGATGGTTGTAGCACGCCGGGATTGCGCCCGTGTTTCAGTACGCGGCGAGCAGCCCGGCTCCTGTGGCGGCCAGTCGCGCGGTGCCCTCGCTGCCGCGGTCGCCGTCGGCGATGACGATGGCGTAGCGCCGGATGAGGGTGTCGCCGTCCTCCACGACGACCTCGCGGTCGAAGAAGGGCGCGGGGCACACGCAGGCGAAGGGCGTGGAGCGGACGAACCACTTGACGTGGTCGCCGCCCGGCTCGTTGCCCGCGCCGTCCACGAAGGCCAGGGTCGAGGACCGCCCGTGGTCGTCGTGCTGCCCGGTGAAGCCGAGCCAGGGCGCGCGAACGCCCATCAACTCGTCGGTGCCGGTGGCGTCGGGGGTGTGGACGGTGCCGCCGGTGAAGGATCGCGGCCCGCGCCAGAACAGCCCGCCGTAACCGGCGTTGTCCCGGCCTTCGGTGGTGGGGCTGCCGAAGATCGTGCGCGTGCCGCGGATGTTGGTGATCGCGGTCTCGAAGAGCAGCACCCACGCGTCCTCGTCCGGCAGCACCTCGACGCCGAAGCGCCGCGCCTCGGTGAACCAGGGCTCGCCGCCCTGGGTGTGCCAGCGGAGCCGCTCGGCGACCCGCAGCCGCCCGCCGGTCAGTGCCAGTTCATCGAAGTCCTCGTGGTCCATCGAGCCGTTGTTGTCGTACTGCGCGTAGCCGATGCCGCGCCGGTAGGTCACGCCGCCCCAGAAGTTCTCGCTGCCGACGTTGGGCAGCGACAGGGCCAGGCCCTTGTGCCAGATGTGGTCGTGCGGGCGGTAGATGCTGACCAGGTCGCCGCCGAGGGTGCGCATCGGGTGGAAGTACGGTCGCGGCGATTCCAGCGGGGCGTCCCACGGCCGGTGGACGTAGCGGGTCAGCGGCCGGCCCCGGTGGCCGATCAGCAGCGAGGTGCCGACCTCGTGGTCCACGGTGAGGCCCGCGGGCTCGGGTTCGGTGCTGGGCGGATACGGCTGCTGGCGGCGGTCGTTCACCGGGAGGTCTCCTCGGGTCGGTCGGCGGAGGCGCGGGGTCCGGCCCATTCGAGCGTGCCACGGGCCCGCGCCGTCGTCACCGGCGGGGCGGCAACCGCTTCCTGTGGGCCGGGCCGTTCCCGGCCGGCGTAGACGGCGGCCATACGGTGGGTTCTGCCCGGCACCCGTGCCTCCTGCGGATCCGAAAGGATCGGATCCCGATCGGCGACATCAAACGTCGACGACGGTACGTTCGACCGCGGACGGGGTCAATATCCGCAGGCCGGCATGGACCCGGGGACTTTCAGAAATATTTCCACACCTTCCGGAGGTGTCCGCATGACCGACGGCGTACCGCTGCTGCCCGGCGGGATCGGGCTGTCCCGGCTGCGGGTCTACCCCTGGCCGACCGAGGACGGCCTGCACGGCGGCTCCCCGCACATGCACCTGACCTGCACCGAGTGCTACTGCGTGCTGGGCGGCACCGGCGAACTGCACACCCTCACCGCGGACGGCCTGCGGCGCACCCCGCTGGCCGCGGGCGATGCCGTCTGGTTCACCCCCGGCACCATCCACCGGGCGGTCGACACCGGCGGCCTGGACGTCATGGTGCTCATGCAGAACGACGGCCTGCCCGAGGCCGGCGACGCCGTGATGACCTTCCCGCCCGAGCACCTGGCGGACCCCACCGCCTACCGCGCCGCCGCGTCGCTGGGCGAGGGCACCCCCGAGGAGCGCGCGGCCCGCGCCCGCGAGCGCAGGGACCTGGCCATCACCGGCTTCCGGCACCTGGTGGAGCAGGTCGAGTCGGGGCACGGGGAGGCGCTGGACGCCTTCCACGCCGCCGCGGCGGCACTGGTCGCCCCGCGCCTCGACGCCTGGGAGGCGGCCTGGCGGGAGCGGGCCGCGGCCGCGGCCGAGCGCACGGGCCGGCAGATCGCCGCTCTGCGGCGGGGCGACGCACGGCACCTGGGCGGGGCCGAGGTGGCACGCCTCGCGGCCCCGCCGCAGGACACCCTCGGCATGTGCGGCCACCTGGCGCCCTACCGCAGGGACGCGCTCTGACGGCGGCCGGACAGCATGAGGGCGGCGCGGCAGTCAGGGAGGGCTGCCGCGCCGCCGGTCTTTCGTCGTCCCCCTACCGCCCGGTCATCCGGCCTGGCAGCTCATGGTGAGACTGGGCGCCGCACCGCCGCTGACGGTGTAGCCGAAGGTCGTGGTGGCGCCCGCGCCCAACTGGCCGTTGTACGCGGCGTTCGACGCCGTGGTCAGCGAACCGGAACTGCCCTTCACGGCATTCCACAGGCTGGTGATCGTGTCGCCTGAAGGCTGCGTCCACGACGCCGTCCAACCGGAGATCGACGAGGAGCCGGTGTTCTTCACCGTCACCTCACCCTGGTAGCCGCCCGGCCACGCGTTCACCGAACGGAAGGTCGCCGAGCACCCCGAACCCGGCGTACCGCCGGTCGAACCCGTCGAAGTACCCGTCGATGTACCGGTGGAGGTGCCGGTGCTCGTGCCGGTCGACGTACCGGTCGACGTCCCCGTGCTCGTACCGGTCGACGTGCCGGTGCTGGTGCCCGTGCTCGTACCCGTCGAGGTACCGCTCGACGTGCCCGTCGACGTGCCGCTGCTGGTGCCGCCCGACGTACCGCCTCCGTCACCGAGGGCGGCGAGCACGGCGTTGTAGGAGGCCTTCTTCTGGTAGTTGCCGTCCAGGAGCAGCGGGGTGTCGCTGCTGCGCCAGCTGTACTTGTCGGTGACGCCCCACACGGTGATGCCGGTGCAGCGGGTCACCGCGAGGCAGCCCTTGACGATGGTGCTGTAGTTGTTGGCCTGCGCGGTGCCGGAGCCCGCGACGTCGACCTCCGTCATCTGCACGTCCACGCCGAGGTCGGCGAAGCGCTGGAGGTTGGCCTGGTAGTCCGAGGGGACCGGGGACTGCGAGTTGAAGTGGCCCTGGAAGCCCACGCAGTCGATCGGGACGCCGCGGGCCTTGAAGTCCTTGACCATGTTGTAGACGGCGGTGCTCTTCGCGTTGACGCCGTCGGTGTTGTAGTCGTTGTAGCAGAGCTTGGCGTTCGGGTCGGCGGCCCGCGCGGTGCGGAACGCCTCCTCGATGAAGCCGCTGCCCAGCTTGTCCTGGAAGGGCGAGCTGCGCCGGGCGCCGGAACCGCCGTCCTGGAAGGCCTCGTTGACGACGTCCCAGGCGTAGATCTTGCCCTTGTAGTGGGTCATCACCTGGGTGATGTGGTTGTTCATCGCCGATTCGAGAGCCGAGGCGCTCAGGTTCGACACCCAGCCGGGCAGCTGGGAGTGCCAGACCAGCGTGTGCCCGCGGATCTTCATGTTCTGGGCCTGGGCGTGGGCGACGATCTGGTCACCGGGACCGAAGTTGAACGAGTTCTGGCTCGACTCGATCGTGTCCCATTTCATCTCGTTCTCGGGCGTGACCGCACCGAACTCCGCATCAAGCGCCGCGGAGTAGGCCGACTCGCCCAGGTGTGCCGTGCTGACCGCGGTGCCGAAGTAACGGCCCTGCGCCGCGGCCGCGTTGCCCAGAGTGCCGACCGCGTGGGCTGTGCCCGCCGTGGCCATCAGGCCGATGGCGGCCACCGCACCTGCCGTACCTGCCGCGATGGCGATCCGGATGCCGGAGCGCCGGCGTCTGCCGGCCTCGCTGCGGTCTCGGGGGGAGTGACTGAACACTTCCAACCTCTTCTTCCTCTTCTGCTGGCAGTCCGGATCAGCGCCTGTCGCACCGGCCCGAACGGGTGGGGGTCCATTCGCGAGGGTGTTGTCAGCCACGGGAGTTGTGCCGCTGGCGCGGCGTGGCCGGGAGGAGGGTGGATCGTTGGCCAGTGTGGACCCTGGGCTTCGAAACGTCAACGAGTCCTTTCCGAAACAACCGGACCTCTGGGAAGGTCGTCTGACGGACCGTCCGACCTCGGTGTGACGCCTGCGTGCGGGCGGTTTTCCGCTGCGGCACCACGGGTATCGGTTCGACCGTTCCGAACGGGCGCACCCCACCGGACGTCGCCGGACGTATTGACTACGTCACATATCGGCCCTATGGTGCCCGAAACATTCGCGGTAGGGTCGAAATCTTTCGCAAAGTCATCCGGGTGTTCGCCGCCCGTACACCGTCCAGGACGGAGAGGGAGCCTCCACCAGGACGGCAAGCCACGAAAGGAACACCGCCATGCCCCCCACACGAGCGCCGAGCGGTACCGGTGCAGGCGCCGGCAGCCGTATCCGCGGCGGGAAGAAGCGTCTCGCCACGCTGCTGACCGCCCTGCTCGCCGCGGTCGCCTCGATCCTGGCCGCGATCACCCTGTCCGCCCCGAACGCCGCCGCCGCCTCGCTCACCGAGGTCACCAACTTCGGCAGCAACCCGGGCAATCTGCGGATGTACGAGTATGTGCCGAACTCCGTGAAGGCCAACCCGGCGATCCTGGTCGCCGTCCACTACTGCACCGGCACCGGCCCCGGCTTCTACTCGGGCACCGACTACGCCTCGCTCGCCGACCAGTACGGCTTCATCGTCATCTACCCGGACGCCAACGTCAGCGGCCAGTGCTTCGACGTCTCCAGCCCGCAGGCCCTCACCCACAACGGCGGCAGCGACCCGACCAGCATCGCCAACATGGTGGCCTACGTCGAGCAGCACAACTCGGCCGACGCGAGCCGGGTCTACGTCTCCGGCGCCTCGTCCGGCGCGATGATGACGGATGTGCTGCTGGGCGACTACCCGGACGTCTTCAAGGCCGGGTCGGCGTTCATGGGCGTGCCCTTCGGCTGCTTCGCCACCACCGACGGGTCGGGGTGGAACAGCGCCTGCGCCAACGGCCAGATCAGCAAGACCGCGCAGGCCTGGGGCGACCTGGCCCGCGCCGCCTACCCCGGCTACAGCGGAGCCCGCCCCCGGGTGCAGCTCTGGCACGGCACCGCCGACACCACGCTGAACTACAACAACTTCGGCGAAGAGATCAAGCAGTGGACCAACGTGCTGGGCGTGAGCCAGACGCCGGTCCTCACCGACAGCCCGCAGTCCGGCTGGACCAGGACCAGGTACGGCGCCAACGTGACGCAGGCCCCGGTCGAGGCGATCAGCGTCCAGGGCGTCGGCCACTCCCTGCCGACCAGCGGCATGGTGGCCCGCGCCATCGCCTTCTTCGGCCTCGACGGCTCCTCCGGCGGCACATCGGCGGGCACGTCGACCGGCACGTCGACCGGCACCAGCACCGGCACCTCCACGGGCACGAGCACGGGGACGTCCACGGGCACCTCTACCGGCACGTCGACCGGCACCAGCACCGGCACGTCCACCGGCACGTCCACCGGCACCTCCACCGGCACCTCCACCGGCACCTCCACCGGCACCTCCACCGGCACCTCCACCGGTACGTCGACGGGTTCGACCGGCGGTACGCCGGGTTCGGGGTGCTCGGCGACCTTCCGTTCGGTGAACGCGTGGCCGGGCGGCTACCAGGGTGAGGTGACGGTGAAGAACACCGGCTCCTCGTCGATCTCGGGTTGGACGGCGTCGTGGACGCAGCCTTCAGGCGACACGATCACCAGCCTGTGGAATGCCGTGAAGGGCACCTCCGGCTCGCTGACCACGGCGAAGAACGCCGCGTACAACGGCCAGTTGGGCGCGGGCGCCACCACGACCTTCGGCTACACCGTCAGCGGCGGTGCGGCGCCCAGTCTCACCATGAGCTGCCAGGCCGGATGACCGGGCAGCACCGCTACGACAGGTAACGACGTACGACAGGAGCACCGCCGTGACCACGACAGCGCAGGGACCGGCCGGCCGACTCGGCCGGACCGCGCCCGTCGTCGAAGCAACCCGCCAGGTCGGTTCACACCTGGCGCTGACCTTCGACGACGGGCCGCACCCGGTCCACACCCCCCACCTGCTGTCCGTGCTGCGCGAGCACAAGGTCACGGCGGTCTTCTGCCTCTGGGGCGCCCACGCCCTGGCCCATCCGGAGATCGTCCGCGAGATCGTCGCGGACGGTCACCAGCTGGGCAACCACGGGATGCACCACGACGACATGGCCGACTGGCCGGCCGAACGGGTCAGGGCCGACCTGGAGAGCACGACCGCGGCCATCAGGGCCGCGGTGCCCGGGGTGCCCGTGCCCTACTTCCGCGCGCCCTTCGGCAGCTGGGGCCGCACCCCCGAGGTCGCGAGGGAGCTGGACATGGTCCCGCTCGGGTGGCGGGTGGCCGCCGAGGACTGGGAGCTCCCCGGCACCGAGGTGCTGGTCCGGCGGGTCGAGACCCGGCTGAGCCCCGGCGCGGTCGTGCTGCTCCACGACGGCGGCGGCGACCGCTCGCAGACGGTCGAGGCCGTCGCCCGCCTGCTCCCCCGCCTCACCGCTCGCGGCTGGCGCTTCACCGACCCCGCGCGCCGGGCCTGACCCCAGCACCGCACAACGAATCCGCAGGTCAGCGCGGCGCCATTCACCCGGATGGCCCTCGGTGGCTGTCCGTGCGGTCGGAACGGGCCGACGCTGGGAGGCATGCGACCTCACAGGGTCAAGCTGGTGTCGTCGCTTCTGGCGCTGGCCTTCCTGGGGGCCTGCTCGGCCCCGGAACACCCCGTGCAGAGGCCACGGCACACCCGCGCCGTCCTGCACCCCGCGGTGCTGCGGCCGGTCGTCGTCGGGCGGACCGGCTGGCACGCCGACCAGAAGTCCGTGCGCAAGGGGCTCGTCTACGACCACTCGGTGAGGGCGGTCTTCATCCACCACACCGACAACCCCAACGACTACGACTGCAAGAAGGACGTCCCGGCGATGCTGCTCTCCCTCGAGCAGCAGCACATCGCGCGAGGCTGGGACGACCTCGGCTACAACTTCGTCGTCGACCGCTGCGGCGGCATCTACGAGGGCCGCACCGGCAGCACCGACCGCGATGTGCGCGGTGCGCACACCGAGGGCTTCAACACCGACACGATCGGCATAGCAGCGCTGGGCAACTTCGGCGCCGGCCGGAAGGTGCCGCGCGCGATGCTCCTGGCCATCGCCACGATCGCCGCCTGGAAGCTCGACCCCGCGGTCGACCCGCTCGGCAAGGTCCGCCTGGTGTCGAGCAACGACGGCAGCCGCTACCCGGAGGGCACCCCCGTGACCCTCAACGCCATCTCGGGGCACCGCGACGTCTACGAGACGACCTGCCCGGGCCAGGCCCTCTACGACGCACTGCCCTGGATACGCAGGACCGCCGCGGCGCTCCGCCAGAAGGCGACCTGGGCGGGCTGACCGGCCCGCCCGCCCGGGTCAGGGCGCCGCGGTGGTGTAGTGCCGCCAGATCGACTCGGGATAGGTGCTGCCGGTGGTCTCGTGGGGGGCGCGGCCCGTGGTGCCGGTCAGCGGCTCCAGTTGCTGGGTCTTCGGGTCCACGCGGAAGAGGGCGACGGCCGTCGACACCTTGCCGGTGTAACCGACGTACCAGGCGGAGGTGTTGCCCGTGGAGGTGCCCGCGGTGCCGGCCCGGCCCGGTGCGGTGCTGAGCGCGTCGTCCACCTGGCCTGCGACGGTGGGTGTGAACGGGTGGGTGACGGTGGGGGTTTGCAGGGGGAGGCGCTCGCCGTCGCGGGTGATGCGCAGCACGGAGTAGGGGGCGGTGTGGGTGCCGCCGGCCGCGAAGGTGGCGTAGGCGCCGGCCATCCTGATCGGGCTGGGGGTCGCGGTGCCGAGCGAGAAGTCCGGGGTCTGCGCGCCGAATCCGCTGTCGGGGAGCAGGCCTGCGTCGATCGAGGCCTGCCGCACCCGGTCGAGGCCGACGTCCATGCCGAGCTGCACGATCGGGGTGTTGACCGAGGAGGCCACCGCCTGGCGCAGGGTGATCTGCCCCCAGGAGCGGTCGCCGTCGTTGGCCACCCGCACGATCTTGCCGTCCCTGCTCCAGTAGGGGCCCTCGGGTGTGCGGACGGGCACCTTGTCGTCGCCGTCGTAGAGGGTGTCGGGGGTGACCGGGGTACGGGGGGCGTCGCGGGCCAGCAGCACACCGTCGCGCAGGCCCGCCGCGTAGACGAACGGCGCGTAGGCGGTGCCCACCGGCACGATCGCGATGTTGGCGTCGTCGAAACCCTGGGTGACGTAGTCGGGCCCGCCGTAGAGGGCCAGGATGCGGCCGTCGGTGCCCACGGAGGCGGCGCCGACCCGCACGTCGCGGTCGGCCGGCAGGTCCGCCGGCCGCAGGCCGTGCAGCTGCTGCTTGACGGCGGTGTCGAGGGCGTCGACCCGGGGCCGTTCGAAGGTGGTGTAGATCTGGTAGCCGCCGCGGTCGAACTCGGCGTCGGAGATGCCGCTGTGGGAGGAGACGTAGGCCCTCGCGGTGTCCACGAGGTAGCCGGTCTCCCCGCTGAGTCCGGCCGGCCGCGGGGGTGCCTTCGGCTCGGGGAAGACGGTGTAGCTGGCCCGTTGCGCGGCCGACAGCCTGCCGATCTTCACCATCCGGTCCAGCACCCACTTCCAGCGCGCCACCGCCCGCCGGTGGTTGGCGGGGCCGACGGCCGGGTCGTAGAGTCCCGCGCCCTTGAGCAGGGTGGCCAGGAAGGCCCCCTCGCTCGCGTTGAGCTGGGAGACGTCCTTGCCGTAGTACGCCTTGGCCGCGCGCTGCACCCCGTAGGCGCCGCGGCCGAACCAGCTGGTGTTGAGGTAGCCGTCGAGGATCTGCTGCTTGCTCATCTTCCGGTCCAGCTTGACCGCGATGAACATCTCGGTGACCTTGCGCGACAGCGTCTGGCTCTGGCTGAGGTAGACGTTCTTCACGTACTGCTGGGTGATGGTGGAACCGCCCTGGGTGTCGCCGCCGGTCGCCATGTCGGTCACGGCGCGGGCGATGCCTTTGACGGAGATGCCGGAGTCGGAGTAGAAGGACGCGTTCTCTGCCGCGAGCACCGCCCACTGCACGGACGCCGGGATGCGGTCGAGCGGCATCGACTGGCGGTCGACCGGCCCGACCCTGGCCATCTCGGTGCCGTCGGCCCAGTAGTAGACGTTGTCCTGCTGCGTCGCGAAGGCGTTGAGGTCGGACGGTATCCGGGTGCGCTGGTATCCGTAGCCGATCAGCCCGACGAGGAGCAGCAGCACCCAGCAGACGGCCAGCACCGTCTGCCGCGGTGACGGCAGCCAGCGGCGCGGCCCGCTTCTTCCGGGCCGCGGGTAGCGGGGGCGCAGCCGGCGCAGGTTCCGCAGGGCCGCGCCCCGGTACGGCGCCGCCTTGTGCAGCAGTGCCCTCATGGTCGGCAGCGGCCGCATGTTCACCCCTCGGCGGTCTGGAACGGGCTCCGGGCCCCGGCCGCCGCCACCGTAGGAGCCGGAATGCGGCGGGATCGGGATGGGACTGCGACAGATCTGTAACAGCCGTGCAAGCAGGGGCAGTTGCTGTCCTGTGACAATTCGGTCCAGGGGCGGTCACGTACGGATTCCAGGGTCGGACCCATGAGCGCTGCCCGGATACGACGCCTCCTGCCCGCTCCTGGCGGCGACGGCCGCCGCCGCAGGATCGCCCTGCTGTGCGGTGTGCTGTGCACCGGCCTGGTCGGCACCGCCGCGGCCGTCGCCCTCGGAAGCGGCGGGGGAGGCGGTACGGACGGGGGCGCGGCGCCCGCGCGGCACCGGGCCGCGCTGCCGGCCCCGGCGAAGAAGCCGCAAGGGGACGCGCGCACGCCCGCATGGGACGGCAAGGTGAAGGTGATCGGCGACGGCTCGACGTCCGACACCGGGCCGCAGCCGCACCAGCCCGTCCCGCACAAGCTCAAGCCGGGGGAGAAGCCGCCGCAGTTCGTGGTCTTCTCCTGGGACGGCGCCCTGGAGAACGACGACCACCTCTTCTCCCGTTTCCGCGAGGTGGCCGAGCGCAACGACGCCCATATGACCTTTTTCCTCAGCGGCATCTACCTGCTGCCGAACGGGAAGCGCAGCCTGTACAAGCCGCCCCGGCACTCCCCCGGCGCGTCCGCCATCGACTTCCCCACCGGCCAGCACATCAGATGGACCCTGTCGGAGCTGCGGAAGGCCTGGGAGGACGGCGACGAGATCGGCACCCACTTCAACGGCCATTTCTGCGCGCCCGACCCCGGCGGCGGCGGGAACTGGAGCACGGCGGACTGGGAGAGCGAGATGTCCCAGGCCTATTCCTTCGTGGAGAACTGGAAGACCAACACCGGTTTCACCGACATCCCGCCGCTGCCCTTCGACTACTCCCGGGAACTCGCCGGCGGTCGCGCCCCCTGCCTGGAGGGGCAGAAGAACCTGCTGCCCGCGGAGAAGGCGGACGGCTGGCGGTACGACGCCAGCTCGCCCGGCGATTTCCAGATCTGGCCGGCGAAGCAGGACGGGGTCTGGAATTTCCCGCTCCAGCTGATGCCCTACCCGGGCAAGGACTTCCAGGTGCTGTCGATGGACTTCAACTTCCTCTACAACCAGTCCGGCGGCGACGTCACGGAAGGCGACCCGGCGAAATACCCCGCCTGGGAGAAGCAGGCGCGTGACGGATATCTCAACGGCTTCGAGCGGGTCTACAACGGCAGCCGGGCGCCGCTCTTCATCGGCAACCACTTCGAGACCTGGAACGGCGGCATCTACATGCAGGCCGTCGAGGACGTCGTCAAGGACGTCTGCCACCGCAAGGGAGTTCGCTGCGTGTCCTTCAAGGAGCTCAGCGACTGGCTCGACGTCCAGGATCCCGCCGTACTGGCCAAGCTGCGGACCCTCGATCCTGCCGAGTCGCCGGACTGGTCCACCTTTGTGAAATGAGACACCCGGGACTATGTGATCGTCCCGTAACGATTTTCCGAGCTACCGCCCAGGTTACGGATACTGAGGTCATGCCCAGACTGCTGCTCATCGAGGACGACCGCGCGGTCCGCGAGGGTGTCGAACTGGCGCTGCGCCGACAGGGCCACGACGTCGCCGCCGTGGCCACAGGCGAGGACGGAATGGCCCGGCTGCGGTCCTTCAGGCCCGACGTGGTCGTGCTCGACCTGATGCTCCCGGGGATGACGGGGCTCGAGGTGTGCCGCCGCATCCGGGTCGACAACCAGGTGCCGATCATCATGGCGACCGCGCGGGGCGACGACGTCGACATCGTCGTCGGCCTGGAGGCGGGCGCCGACGACTACGTCGTCAAGCCGGTGCAGGCCCGGGTGCTCGACGCCCGGATTCGGGCGGTGCTGCGCCGGGTGGGCGGCGGCCCCGACGGCGCGGAGGGGGTGCCGCAGCCCGAGACGCACGGCGACCTCACCATCGACCGGGCCGGACTCACCGTGGCCCGGCAGGGCGTGCCGGTCCCGCTCGCACCGTCGGAGCTGCGGCTGCTGCTGCTCCTGTCCGCCTCGCCCGGCCGGGTCTTCAGCCGGCAGCAGCTTCTCGAAGCGGTCTGGGAGCACAGCTACCACGGCGACTCCCGGCTGGTGGACGCCTGCGTCAAGCGGCTGCGCACCAAGCTCGGCGAGCCGCCGGGGCAGCCGCGCTTCATCCGGACGGTGCGGGGCTTCGGCTACCAGTTCAGCAGGATCTCCGACCCCGCGCGGCCGGCGCCGCAGTGAGACGGGCACAGCTGCCGCGCGGGGGGCTGCGGATGCGGCTGGTGGTGGCCTTCGCGGTGGTCGCCGTCGTCGCCACCGTGACCACCGGCGCGCTGACCTTCCGCGCCGCCCGCACCGATCTGCTCCAGCAGGGCCAGGACACCGTGATCACCCAGTTCAGGGACGGCGTCGACAGCGTGGCGCCCGGCGTCGCCTTCCCGCCGAGCCGCAGCGAGCTGCAGGCCTTCGCGACCGAGGTGTCCCGCACCGAGCGCACCGCCAACTGGCGGGTCATGGCCACCTACGGCGACCTGAGCGAGACCTCGCGGCCGGGCGACACCTTCGCGGAGCTGACCCCCGCGATGCGCGCGTCCGTGAGCACCCGGGCGGCGACCGTCTTCCAGCGGGTGTCGACCGACCACGGCCCCGCCCTGGTCGTCGGCATACCGGTCCGCTTCGGCACCGACCCCTTCGACGGATCTCCCCGCACCTCGGGCCTCGCGGTCTTCCTCACCGTGTCGCAGGACAGCGAGCAGGGGTACGTCGACGCGCTGGTCGCCGCGGTCGAGCGGGCGACCGTGCCGGCGCTGGTGGTCGCGGTGCTGCTGGCGCTGCTTGCGGCCCGCGGTGTGCTGCGGCCGGTGCGGGCGCTGCGCGGGGCCACCCGGCGGATAGCCGAAGGACATCTGGAGACCCGGCTCGCCGTGCACGGCTCCGACGAGCTGGCCGACCTGTCGTACACCTTCAACGACACCGCGGCCGCGCTGGAGGAGTCGGTCGCGGAGCTGCGCCGGATGGAGGCCAGGGCCCGGCGCTTCGCCGCCGACGTCTCGCACGAGCTGCGCACCCCGCTGGCCGCGATGGCCGCCGTCACCGACGTGCTGGACGAGGACGCGGCCCGGCTCGACCCCGACACCGCCACCGCGGTCCGGCTGATCAGCCAGGAGACCGTGAAGCTCGCCCGCCTCGTGGACGACCTGATGGAGATGTCCCGCTTCGACGCGGGCGCCGCCGACCTGCACCTGGACGAGGTCGACCTCGCCGAGTCGGTCCGCCGGTCGCTGGCCTTCCGCGGCTGGCAGGAGACCGTCGCCACCCGGCTGCCGGCGCCCGACACCGCCCGCGGCCGGGTCGACCCGCGGCGGCTGGACGTGATCGTGGCCAACCTGGTGGGCAACGCCCTGCGGCACGGCGGCCTGCCGGTGCAGATCGCGATGTCGGTCCAGGAGCCGCCGGGGGCGCCCCCGCTGGCCGTCATCGAGGTCATGGACAGCGGCCCCGGCATCCCCGACGACGTCCTTCCGCAGGTCTTCGACCGCTTCTACAAGTCGGACACCTCCCGCACCAGGACCGAGGGCAGCGGCCTTGGCCTGTCCATCACCGCGGAGAACGTCCACCTGCACGGCGGCACCATCACCGCGGGCAACCGACCGGAAGGCGGCGCCGTCTTCACCGTCGCCCTCCCGCTGCGGCGGGACGCGTGAAGGCCCGCGCCGCCCTGCTGGCGGCGGCTGGGCTGCTGCTCGCGGGCTGCGGCATCCCCACCACGGGCGTGGTGGAGGCCGGCGAGCCGGCGGTGGGGGTGCACCAGGACGTGACCCTCTACTTCGTCCGCTCCGAGGACGGCGAGCTGGCGACAGTGCAGCGCAGGATCGAGCAGACCGTCGACGCGGACCTGGCCGTACGCATGCTGCTCGGGGGCGTGGCCGCGGTGGAGCAGAAGGTGATGGGCCTGACCACGCAGCTGCCGCCGATGGCGGACGTGCCCGGCATCCGCACCGACGACGGCGAGGTGACCGTCGACCTGCGGGTCCCGGCCGAGCGGCTGAGCAGGACCGCCGTCGAGCAGGTCGTCTGCACGGTCCTGACGAACACGGTCGGCCTCGACGCGGATCCGGCGTCGGTCACCGTGACGGCCGACGGCACCCCGATGCCGGGCCCGACGGGCTCCGACCGCTGCGTCGAGCGCGCCCCCTTCTACAAGGCCGACAAGGGCGAGCCGGGCAAGCGGCCGACCGCGACGCCGTCCGCCCCGGTCAGGGGCGGGTGAAAAGCGAGATCATCAGCGCCCGCTCCTCCTCGGTGAAGGGCGGGTCCTCGGGCAGGTCGGGGTGCATCGGGTTGAGGACGGCGGCCACGATGTCGGGGCGCAGCAGCGCGGGCCGGCCCGCCGACAGGCTCAGCACGTCGAGCAGGGCGCGGGCGGCACCGCGGCGGTGGGTGGCGGCGCGCATGAGGAGGTCGGTGTAACCGGTGAGCAGGGTGCCGGCCGGGCCGGGGCGGGGGCCCTCGGCTCCGGGGTAGCGCAGATCCTGGGTGCCGGCCAGTGACCAGGCCGCCTCCGTGGCGCGGGCGGCAGCCCGCTGCACCCGCCTGGCCAGCCCCGGCCCCGGGTGCTTCGCCAGCTGCTCGCGCAGGACCAGCGCGTGCTGGGCGGCGACCGACATGCCGTGCCCGTACAGCGGGTTGTAGGTGGCCGCGGCGTCGCCGAGCACGACGAGTCCGTCCGGCCACACCCGCATCCGCTCGTAGCGGCGTCGCCGGTTGGCGGTGCTGTGCGAGACCGTCACGCCGGTCAGCGGGGTGGCCCGGGAGATCAGGTCGCCGATCACCGGGTGCCGCAGGCTCCGCGCGAAGGTCTCGAAGTCCTCGGGGTCCCCGGTGGGCTGGCCGCCGCGGGTGCCCGACAGCGTGACCAGCCAGCGGTCGTCCTCGACGGGCAGGATCGTGCCGTTGAGCCCGGGTACGGGCTGCCGCGGGTCGGCCTGCACGTTGACGGCGGGGAAGTCGGCGGTGCCGGGCGGCGCCTGGAAGAGCCGGCTGGCGTAGCCGAGTCCCGAGTCCACGACGTCGGTGCCCACGGTGCTGAGCCCGAGCCGGTCGAGCCAGCGCGGCATCGACGAGGAGCGCCCGCTCGCGTCGACCACCAGGTCGGCCTCGATCGTCTGCTCGCGCCTGCCGTCGTGCACCAGCACCCCGGTGACCTGCGTCGTGGTGCCGCGCAGGCCCAGCGCGGAGCGCCCCGGCAGGGTGCGGACGCCTGCCTTGCGGACGACCCGCTCGCGTATCACCCAGTCGAGCAGGTCCCGGGTGCAGGACAGGAAGTGCTGCTGCTCGGGGAAGCGGGTGATCCAGCCGCCGGAGGTCAGCACGACCAGGTCGGAGGGTACGGCGATGTGCCGGGCGCCTGCCGCGAGCAGCCGCTCTGTGGTCCCCGGCACCAGGTCCTCGACCGCGCGTGCGCCGCCCGACCACAGCAGGTGGGCGTGCCGTGCCTGCGGGACGCCCTGCCGCGGCAGCGGCCCCTGCGGCAGCTCGTGCCGCTCGACGACCGTCACCTCCGCCATCGTCTCCGACAGCGCGGCGGCCGCCAGCATGCCGGTGAGGCCGCCGCCGATCACCAACGCCCGCCCTCGGCGAGGCCGTCGGCCCCGGTCCGCCGGCATGCGACCTCCCATGTCTCACTCCCCGAGCCGCGCGCGGGGTACCCGATCGCGGCCCACGTTCGCATCCCGCGGCGTGCAGCGGCAAGTCCGGTCCGCAGCCAGGTACCGCCGGTCCCAGGATCGACGGGGTACTGCCCCGCCTCCGCGCGGCGGGGCAGGGTGGACGGTGTCCCCTGGAGACCCAGCGGACACGAGAAAGGCGAACGAATGACCGGCACCCTCTCCGGCGGGACTTTCACACCCGCCCCCGGCCTGACCCTCAGCCGTATGGGATACGGCGCCATGCAGCTGGCGGGCCCGCACGTCTTCGGGCCGCCCAAGGACCGCGCCGAGGCGGTCGCGGTGCTGCGTACCGCCGTGGACCTCGGTGTGACGCACATCGACACCAGCGACTTCTACGGCCCTGCCGTCGTCAACGAGCTGATCAGGGAAGCGCTGTACCCGTACCCCGAGGACCTGCACATAGTGACCAAGGTCGGCGCGCGCCGCGGCGCCGACGCCTCGTGGATCCCCTCGCTGGAGCCCGAGGCGCTCAGGCAGCAGGTCAAGGACAACCTCCAGCGGCTCGACCTGGACGCGCTCGACGTGGTCAACCTGCGCATCGGCGGCCTCGAAGGCCCGCAGGACGGGGCGCTCGCCGAGGAGTTCGGCGTGCTCGCCGAGCTGCGCGAGCAGGGGCTGATCCGGCATCTGGGGCTGAGCAACGTCACATCGGCGCAGCTGACCGAGGCGCAGGCGATAGCCCCCGTGGTGACCGTGCAGAACCTGTACAACATCGCCAACCGGGCGGACGACGCGCTGCTCGACCGGTGCGCGGCGGAGAACATCGCCTATGCCGCGTTCTTCCCGCTGGGCGGCTTCACCCCGCTCCAGTCGGCGGCGCTGGAGGCGGTCGCCGCCCGGATCGGCGCGTCCCCGCAGCAGACGGCGCTGGCCTGGCTGCTGCAGCGTTCCCCGGCGACCGTGCTGATCCCCGGCACCTCCTCGGTGGCGCATCTGCGGGAGAACCTCGCCGCCGCCGACCTGGTGCTGCCGGCCGACGCGGTCGCCGAGCTGAACGCGGTCTGACGCTCCGTCCGCATGCGGGAGGCCCCTGCCGGACCGTGACTATACGCGATATGTATAGTTTCTCGCGGTCCGCCCGAGCGGGCGATCCACCACGAGGAGGGGAACTCCCGCATGCGGAGCACCACCACCGCGCGCCGCGTACGCACGCTGGCCGCGCTGCTGACCACGGGGGCCGTCGCCTTCGGCCTGACCGGCTGCAACGGCTACGACGCGACATCCCCCGCCAAGGCCCGCGACCGCTCCACCGCGAGCGGCACCGCCGCCTTCGCCCCCACTCCCGGCGGCGGCACCGTCGACTGCCGCAAGCTCAAGTGCGTGGCCCTGACCTTCGACGCGGGACCGAGTGTCCGCACCCCGCAGATACTGGACATCCTGAACAAATACCACATACACGCGACCTTCTTCACGCTCGGCAAGAACCACGTGATGAAGCACCCCGAGATGGTCAAGGCGATGGCCGCGCAGGGTGACGAGGTCGAGACGCTGACCTGGTCGCACCAGATCCTCACCAAGATCAGCAAGGCCGAGGTGCGCAAGGAGATCACCGAGGGCCGGGACGCCGTGGAGAAGGTGATCGGCGTACGGCCGACGCTGCTGCGCCCGCCGCAGGGCCGCACCAGCAGCACGGTCACCGCGATAGTCAAGGACCTCGGCATGTCGGAGGTCGTGTGGAGCGCGGACGGCGCCGACTACCGCACCACCGACTCCCGGCTGATAGCCCGCCGGATACTCGACCACACCAAGAGGGACGGCATCATCCTGCTGCACGACCTGGTCGACCCCACGGGCAAGGGCTACAACGGCACGGTCGCGGCGGTGCCCGGGATCATCTCCACGCTCCAGGCGCGCGGTTACACCTTCGTCACCGTCAAGCAGCTGCTGGCCCCCGGCACCCCGCAGCCGGGCGTGGTCTACAAGTAACGGTATATGGCAGCAGATTTCACTGCCCGGTGGTTAAAGGTCCAGCTAAGGACCGCCTTCCACGGTTCCCTACTCCTTCGTGTGGCGTGCACACTACAGCCCGGCGACCGCCCCAGGCGGTTACCGACTGGTCAAGTCCCGCTACCGAGCAACACGTTGGAGTAGTCATCACCGACATACACAAGCCCCGTGCAGTGCGGGCCGCCGTGGTCGCGGCGGCCTCGCTCGCGCTGGCGGGCGGCTCACTGCTGATCGCCGTCCCGTCGCAGGCCGCCGGCGCCGCCGCCGCGCCCACCGCGAAGACCATCACCGGCACCCACCCCTCGTGGGCGACCCCCGCGGGCGACGCCGGATCCATCCCGGCCGGGACCGAGATCACCGGCACCGTCTACCTGGCAGGCCAGGACCCCGCCGGCCTGACCGCCTACGCCACCGCGGTCTCCGACCCGGCGAGCGCGAGCTACGGGCAGTTCCTCAGCCCGGCGCAGTACCAGGCGCGGTTCGGCGCCACCTCCGCGCAGATCCACGCGGTCACCAAGTGGGCGGCGGACGCCGGCCTGAAGGTGCTGGACAGCAGCTCGCACGCGGTCACCGTCAAGGGCACGGACGCGGCCATCGCCAAGGCCTTCGGCACCGGCATCCACCAGTACCGGGTGGGCGGCCGGCTGCGGCACGCGCCGGCGCGCGACGTCACCGTCCCGGCGTCGGTGTCCTCCGCGATCCTCGGCGTCAACGGCCTCAGCTCGTCCGGCACCAACGTGGCCAAGCCGGACTCGATCCGGGTGGACAACGGGTCCGACGTGGTCGCCAAGGGCCAGAAGGGCGTCCAGTCCCAGCACAAGGGCACGCTGCCCACCACGGCGACCTGCTCCGACTACTGGGGCCAGAAGACCACCACGGCGGGACCCGCGGGCTACTCCAAGGGCGCGACCCCGTTCGACCAGTGCTCGTTCTACCCCTCGCAGCTGCGCAAGGCCTACGGCATCACCGCCTCGGGGCTGACCGGCAAGGGCGCGACGATCGCGATCGTGGACGCGTACGGCAGCTCCACGATGCTCGCGGACGCGAACCAGTACGCGGTCAACCACGGTGACAAGGCCTTCAAGAGCGGCCAGTACACCGAGTACGTCGACCCGGCGCAGTGGCAGGACCAGGAGCTGTGCGGCGGCCCTGAGGGCTGGGCGCCCGAGGAGGCGCTCGACGTCGAGATGGCACACGGTCTGGCGCCCGACGCCAAGGTCGTCTACGTGGGGGCGAACTCCTGCAACGACGACGACCTGCTGAGCGCCATCACCACGATCGTGGACAAGCACCTGGCCGATGTCGTCTCCAACTCGTGGGGCGAGATCATGCACACCTCGGACAACCTCGACGTCTCGGCGTCCGAGATCGCCGCGTACGAGCAGGTGTTCAAGCAGGCCGCGGCCGAGGGCATCGGCATCGGCTTCTCGGCGGGCGACTGCGGTGACAGCAGCCCGCTGGCCGCCGCGACCGGCGCCAACTGCCAGGCGGACACCACCCGCGCCCAGGCCAACTGGCCCGACTCCGACCCGTGGGTGACCTCGGTCGGCGGCACCGCGCTCGGCATCGACTCCAAGTCCGGCAGCTACGGCTTCGAGACGGACATGGGCACCCTGCGCTCCAACCTGTCGGCGGACGGCACCACTTGGGTGCCCTCGGTCCCGGCGCCCTTCTACTTCGGCGGCGGTGGCGGCACCAGCGAGGACTTCCCGCAGCCCGCGTACCAGCGGCGCTCCGTGCCCGACTCGCTGTCGCACACCCTGATGACGGGTGCGCACAGCCGCAACGCGATGCGCGTCACGCCCGACGTCTCGATGGTCGGCGACCTCTACACCTCGGTGCTGGTCGGCATCTCCGACGGCGCCGACTACAGCGAGGCCGGCTACGGCGGCACCAGCGTGTCGTCGCCGGAGTTCGCCGCGGTCCAGGCCGATGCCATGCAGGCCAGGCACCACGCGGTCGGCTTCGCCAACCCGCTGCTTTACGCGCACCCCGACCAGCTGCGTGACGTGGTCGACCAGAACGCCGCCCACCACGCGAAGACCCCGCTGAGCAGCATCGTCGACTTCGGCGAGATCAACGGCGCCCTGACCGTCCGCCTCGTGGCGTTCGGCCAGGACACCTCGCTCAACGCGGTCCGCGGCTTCGACGACGCGACGGGCCTCGGCACGCCGACCCTGTCGTACCTGACGTCCGGCCGCAGGTAGTACCGGCACCGCACACCGCACCGGCCCGGCGGAGATCCCTCTCCGCCGGGCCGGTCGCCTTCCGCGGCCCCGCCCACGCCGCCCCCTGCCGGTCGGCTGAGGCCCGCGGGGCCGCCGGTCAGGGCGCCGTCGGGCCCGGCCGCGGGATGCGCTGCTCCACCCAGATGATCTTCCCGTCCGCGGTGTGGCGGGTGCCCCAGCGCTCGCCCAGCTGCGCCACCAGGAACAGGCCGCGGCCGCCCTCGTCGGTGGTGGCCGCGTACCGCAGGTGCGGTGAGGTGCCGCCGGCGTCGGCCACCTCGCAGATCAGGCTGCGGTCGAGCAGCAGGCGAACCTCGATCGGCCCGCTGCCGTAGCGGATCGCGTTGGTGACCAGCTCGCTGAGGACCAGCTCCGTGGTGAAGGCCAGGTCGCCGAGTCCCCAGGCGGCCAGCTGCTCGCCCGCGCGGTCGCGCACGGCGGCCACCGCCGAGGGGTCGGTGGGCACCGCCCAGCGTGCGATGCGGTCGGCGGGCAGCGCCCGGGTCTCCGCCACCAGCAGCGCGATGTCGTCCTGGGGCGCGGCGGGCAGCATCGCGGAGATCACCGCGTCGCAGGTCTCCTCCGGCCCGCGGCCCGGCGGCCCGGTCAGCGCCGCCCTCAGCAGGTCGAGGCCCACGTCGATGTCCCGGCTGCGGTCCTCGACCAGCCCGTCGGTGTAGAGGACCAGCCGGCTGCCCTCGGCCAGCCGGTGCTCGACCGACTCGAAGGGCAGCCCGCCCAGGCCCAGCGGCGGCCCGGCCGGCACGTCCAGGAGTTCCACCGCGCCGTCGGGGCCGACGAGCGCGGGCGGCAGGTGGCCGGCCCTGGCCAGCCGGCAGCAGCGGGTGACGGGGTCGTAGACCGCGTAGAGGCAGGTCGCGCCCACGACCGGCGCGGCGCCGCCCAGCGGTCCGCCGCCCGGCAGTGACTCGTCCTTGTCGATCCGGCCGACCAGGTCGTCCAGGTGCGCCAGCAGCTCGTCGGGCGGCAGGTCGAGCATGGAGAAGTTGAAGACCGCGGTGCGCAGCCGCCCCATGGTGGCGGCCGCGTGCATGCCGTGCCCGACGATGTCGCCGACCACCAGGGCGACCCGGGCGCCGGCCAGCGGGATGACGTCGAACCAGTCGCCGCCGACGCTCGCCTGGGCGGGCAGGTAGCGGAAGGCGACGTCCAGCGCGTCCTGCTCGGGCAGGCCGTGCGGCAGCAGGCTGCGCTGGAGGTCGACCGCCATCGCCGTGTTGCCGGTGACGGCCGCGTCGATCTGCTCCTTGGTGGTGTACCGGGTGTCGAAGACGCCGGTGTTGCGGCCCACCCGCAGCACCGCGGTGCGGTCCGCGACCGCCCGCACCTCGTCCATCTCGTGGCTGACCAGCAGCACCCCAAGCCGCTGGTCGCGCAGCTGCTGCACCAGCTCCAGCACCCGGGCGGCCTGGCTGGGGCCGAGTGCGGCGGTCGGCTCGTCGAGGATGATCAGCCGGGGTTCGCCGAGCAGTGCGCGGGCGATGGCGACGCCCTGCCGCTGGGCGCCGGACAGCGACGCGACCGGGACGCGCAGGTTTGCGATGGATATCGACAGCGTGCCGAGCAGGTCGCGGGCGCGCTTTTCCATGGTGATCTCGCTGAGCATGCCGAAGGTGCGCAGCTCGCGGCCGAGGAAGAGGTTCTGGACCGTGTCGAGGTTGTCGCACAGCGACAGGTCCTGGTGAAGGGTGGCGATGCCGAGTCTCAGGGCGTCCTGCGGCCTTCTGAGGTCGACGGGGCGCCCGCGCCATTCGACGACTCCCTCGTCCGGCGGTGTCACCCCCGCGATGACCTTGACCAGCGTGGACTTTCCCGCCCCGTTGCTGCCGACGAGGCCGACCGCCTCGCCCTCCCCGATCTCCAGGTCGACGTCGCACAGCGCCTGCACCGCACCGAACCGCTTGGAGACGCCGCGCACGGCCAGCAGCGGTCTTCCGCTCACGCACACCACCTCCCGCCCGTAGGACGACGGCCCGTCGAGGATGCCGGGCCCGTCCGGCGCAACGCCTCCGCGCATCGTGGCAGGAGCGGGATCGCATGGGAACCGTCGAGCGCGCGCGGGCGCCCGTGACACGGGCGCCCGCGAGGTGCCGGGCGCTCCGCGTCGCGGTGCCCGTGAGGTGTTCCCGGTGGTTTCAGGCGGTCGGGTGCTGGTGGTCCGACGGCTGCGCGGCCGGCTGGCCGTACGCCTGCTGCGGCTGAGCCTGCGGCCCGCTGTTCACCTGGAGCTGCTCCGCCTGCTCCTTCGACAGCTGCTGCGCGGCACCGCAGAAGGTGCACTGCGTGACGTACTTCGTGCTGATCGGGAAAAGCGGCACGAAGAAGAGCGTGAACTTCGTGACGCGCTTCTTCAGGGAGTGCGCCGCCGGATTTCCGCAGCGCCCGCAGACCAGCGTGATCATCGCCAGTGTGTAGAGATAGCCCCGGGTGCCGAATATGATCATGTGTTTCCCCCCTGGATCGGTGTGCTGTCTGAGCAGAGTGTGCCGTACGCGGGCGACACCGCGATATGCGGGGGCGACAACGGTGTCCCGTCTGTGGCAGAGCCGTCCACCGCCCGGCCGGGCGGTGGACGGACGGTGCACGGCTACTCCGTGCGCAGGCTCGACGCGGTCGACATCCGCGCCGCCCAGGTCGCCGGGAGCAGGGCGCCCGCGACCGCGATGGCCAGGCCCGACAGGGCGAGCAGGACCACCGGCGCCGGGGTGAAGACCGACAGGTCGGCCGGCGGGATGCGGGTGCCCGCGGCGTTGCCCATCGCCGGCAGGACGTAGCCGTGCAGGGCGATGCCGACGGGGACGCCGACCGCCCCGGCCACCACCCCGATCCCGGCGACCGAGGTGACGACCATCGCCACGGTCTGGCGCGGTGCCATCCCCAGCGCCTTCATGACACCCAGGTCGTGGACCCTTTCCCTGGTGTCCAGGACCACCGTGTTGAGCACGCCGAGCCCGGCCACCGCGACCAGCATCACCGTGAGCATCGCGATCATCGCGTCCATCGCGATGATCGTGGAGCTCTGCTCGCCGCTCTGCGCGATCGCCTCGACGCCGATCGGCCGCAGGGCGGTGTTCAGGGCGCTGAGGTAGGCGGCACGGTCGGTGCCCGCGGCCAGGTGGACCTGGAAGCCGTCCGGCCTCGCGGTGACGCCCACCGCGGTGAAGGTCGCGGCGTCCGTGTACACCCGCATCCCGCCGTCGCCCGCCAGCGCCTCGCCGACGATCCGCACCGGGGCACCGCGGCCGTCCCCTTCGAGGGTCACGGTGTCGCCGACGTGCTTGCCGGTGGTCTCGAGGAAGCGCCGGCCGACGACGAGCTGGCCGGCCCCGGTGAACCAGTGGCCCGAGACCATCTGGAGGCTGCCCCAGGCCGAGTCGCCCTGGTAGGCGGTCACCGACACCGCGCCGGACACCCCGGCGAAGCTCGCCTGCTGTTCGCTGGTGCCGAAATACCCGGCGGTGCCCTTCTGCGCCGCGATCGTACGGGCGATGGCCGCGCTGTCCGCCGGGGCGGGCGGGCCGGGGGGCCCGGACTGCGGGGCGGTCGGCGGCGGGTAGGCGGCGACCGAGACCTCTCCCGGCGAGTCCAGGTTGATGCCCTTCTGGACCGCGGACAGCGAGGAGCCGAGGCCGAAGGCGAAGGTCACCCCGATCGCGCCGAAGGCGACCGCGGCCCAGATCGTCGCCGAGCGGGCGGGCCGGGCGAAGGGCCCGGCCAGGCCCAGGGTCAGCGCCCTGGACAGCGGCAGTCGGCTCGCGATCCTGGCGGCGAGCCTGCCCCTGCCGACCCGCGGGGTGCGGCCGATCGCCAGCGCCTCGACCGTACGCAGCCGGGCCGCCCGCAGCGCGGGCGCGAGCGCGCTGGCCACCACCAGGGTGAGCACCCCGGCGGGCACGGCGACGTCCAGCCACCAGGCCACGGTCAGCGGCGCGGCCCCGTACGCGTCGGAGGCCTGCGCCAGCAGCGGTACGGACGCCAGGTTGCCGACCACGACCCCAAGCCCGGTGCCGACCGTCGCGGGGATCAGCGCCTGGCCCACGTAGGCGCGGCCGACCTGTCCCGGGGTCAGGCCGAGCGACTTGAGCACCCCGATCCGCCGGGTGCCCGCGCTGACCGCGCCGCTGACCACGATGCCGATGATCAGCACCGACATCACCAGGCCGAGCACCCCGAAGGCGACGATGAAGGGCACGAAGACCGCCGTCTGCCGGTCGGCCGTGTGCTTGGTGGTCAGGTACGACTGCGTCGCGGTGAGCGCGCCCTTCGGCACCGCGGCGGCGATCGCGTCCTTGCCGCGGCCCATCTCCGCGCCCGTGTCGGCGTGCGCGAAGCGGTAGAGCATCTCGTAGGCGGGCTTGGCGCCCGGCCTGGTCAGCGCGGCGATCTGGGCGGGGGCGACCCAGGCGTCCGCGGTCCTGCTGACGGAGCGGGCGATGCCGACGACCTTCAGCGAGGGATCGCCCGGCACCCCGGGGAAGTCGAGGGTGTCGCCGACCCGGCCGCCGAGTGGTCCGTTGTCCACCGTGGCCAGCACGATCTGGCCGGGTCCCGTGACCCAGTGGCCGCTCTCGAGGGTGACGGCGTCGACCGGGCCGCCCGCCGCGGCACGGCCGGCGATGGTCAGCGCGGCCGCCCCGCCCGGCCCGAACCCGCCAGGCCCGTCGTGGTGCGGGGTGGCGGAGACCACCGCGAAGGGCCCCGCGGCCGCGGTCACGCCCGCGGTGTGCGCGGTGGCGGCGACCTGGGCCGAGGTCGCCCTGGCCCCGTCGAACCGCCCCGTCAGGTGGGCGCCGTGCTGCTTCCCGAAGGCGTGGTCGAAGGGTGCCCGTGAGGCGACCACCAGGCCGCCCGCCATGATCGAGGCGGTGACGGCCATCATCGTGGTCAGCACCATCACCACGGTCTGCACCCGGCGCCGCCCGACGCCGGCGCGTACGACCTTGCCGAGCGCGCTCATCGGGCCACCGCCGCGGAACCCGTGCCACTGCCGCTGCCACTGCCGGTGACGTCCCGCACGATGTGCCCGTCGACCAGCTCGATCGTGCGGCTCGCGCACGCGTCGGCCAGCGCCAGGTCGTGGGTGACCAGCAGGATCGTCTGGCCGTCGTTGTTCAGCTCGGTGAGCAGCGCGCGCACCTCCGCCCCCGACGCGGTGTCCAGCGCGCCGGTCGGCTCGTCGGCGAGCAGCAGCGCCGGCCGGTTCATCAGCGCCCGAGCGACGGCGACCCGCTGCCGCTCACCGCCGGACAGCCGTCCGGGGTAGGCGCGGGCGTGCCGGGCGATGCCGAGGTAGTCGAGCAGCTCCGCGGCCCTTGCCGCGGCCTGCGCGCGCCCGGCGCCGACCAGCTGCGAGGGCAGCAGCACGTTGTCGGTCACCGTCAGGTCGTCCAGCAGGTTGAAGAACTGGAAGACCATCCCGATCCGCTCCCGCCGGAAGCGCGCGGAGCCGTTCTCGCCGAGCTGGTCCACCCGGACCCCGTCGACCGTGACGCTGCCGTCGGTCGGCCGGTCGAGGCCCGCGATCAGGTTCAGCAGCGTCGACTTGCCGCTGCCGGACGGGCCGAGCACGGCCAGCGCCTCGCCCGCCCGGACGGTCAGGGAGAGGCCGGCGAGTGCGTCGGGGCCCTCGTCGTAGCTTTTCCGCACCTCGCGGATGTCGATGATGGGCGTGCTCATGTGGGTCCTCCCCGTGCGGGCCGGTTCTGCGGTAGGCCGACGCTAGGTTCGGCGGGCCCGGCGCCGCGTCGGCCGCCCTGTGGATCCCGGCTACCGCGGTGGGCGGACGGCGGGCGGCGTCATCCCCGGGGTGTACGCGGAAGTCGTACGCGGGCCGGCCCGGACCCTCCGTCCCGGGGATGTACCAGGTCACCCCCGATGGGCAGACTGGGCCGGTGACCACGCCGCCGCTCACCGCCCGGATCAGGGCCGCCCTGGCACCGCTGTGGCGCCCGGCCCCGCCCACCGCGGACGGGCGGCAGCCGCTGTCGCGCTGGGCGTGGGCGGCCGATGTGATGCTCGCGGTCTTCCTGGCCGCCACCACCGTCTACGCCACCGCGAACGACGCCTCCGACGCGCCCCTCGGGGACGACGTCACGGCCGGTCCCGACGGCCTGCCTTTCCGGCCGCCGATCCCGCCGATCCCGCCCATCCCCGGGATCCCGCGCGGTGGCGGCGAGAAGTACCCGTACGTCGGCATCCCGCACCCCACCGAGCTGACCTCGGCGCCCGGCTGGCTGCTGGTGCTGGCCGCGCTGACCGCCCTGCCGCTCGCCCTGCGCCGCCGCTACCCGGTGGCGGCCTACACCGCGGTGCTGACCGGCACCCTGGTCTTCCACTGGGCGGAACAGCAGACCTGGGATGTGCCCCGGGCGGACAGCCCGACGGTCTTCACCTTCGTCGCCTTCCTCATCGGCGCCTACAGCGCCGCCCTCTACACCCCCTACCGGCGGCTGATGGTGGTCGCGCTGGCCGTCGGCGGCGCGCTGGTCGCGGTCTTCCACGACATGAACATCCCCAGCATCTCGCCCGGCTTCGTGCCGTTCTTCCTGCTGGTGCCGATCGGGCTGGCCGCGAACACCGTGCACACCTGGCGGCAGCGGATGCGCGCCATGGAGACCGACCGGGAGGCGGCGACCCGGCTCGCGGTGGACCTGGAGCGGGCCAGGATCGCACGCGAGTTGCACGACGTCGTCACCCACAACGTCAGCATGATGACCGTGCAGGCCGGAGCCGCGAGGACCGTGCTGGCCACGGAACCCGACCTGGCCAGGGAGGCGCTGCTCGCAGTGGAGTCCGCGGGCCGGGCCGCCATGGCCGAGCTGCGCCACGTGATGGGCCTGCTCGCGATGGCCTCTGACCCGGCCGACCCCGAGGCGGTCGACCTCGCACCGCAGCCGGGCCTCGGCCAGGTCGGCGTGCTGGCCGAGCGGGTCCGCGGCACCGGGGTGCCGGTCCACCTGGCCGTCACCGGCGCACCCGTCCCGCTGCCCGCGGGCGTCGACCTGGCCGCCTACCGGGTCGCGCAGGAAGCCCTCACCAACACCGTCAAGCACGCCTCGGGGGCCAGCGTCACCATCAATGTCGACTACCTGCCGGGCGAGGTCCGCATCGAGGTCGCCGACACCGGCGGCACCCCCTCCCCGGCCGCCGCGTCCGGCAACGGCCGGGGTCTCATGGGCCTGCGCGAGCGCCTCGCCGTCTACGGCGGCACCCTCGACGCGGGACGCCGCATCACCGGCGGCTACCGGGTCCGGGCCGTCATCCCGGTGGGAGACGCATGAACATGCAACCGCCCCTGCGGGTCGTCATCGCCGACGACCAGGGGCTCGTGAGGACCGGTTTCCGCATGATCCTCACCGCCGCGGGCATCGAGGTGGTGGCCGAGGCGGCGGACGGCGGGCAGGCCGTCGACGCGGTCCGCCGCACCCGGCCCGACCTCGTCCTGATGGACATCAGGATGCCGGGCCTCGACGGCCTGGAGGCGACCCGGCGGATCCTCACCGGCCGCGACCCCGACGAGCCCCGGGTCGTCATCCTGACGACCTTCGACCTCGACCAGTACGTCTACGCGGCGCTCGCGGCGGGGGCGAGCGGCTTCCTGCTCAAGGACGTCACGCCCGAGTACCTGGTCGCGGCGGTCCGCCTGGTCAGGGCGGGCGACGCGCTGCTGGCCCCGGCGATCACCCGGCGCCTCGTCGAACGCTTCGCCGCCGACGGCGGCCGCCGCCCCTCGACCGTTCACCGCGACCTCGCCACGCTCACCCCCCGCGAGCTGGAGGTCCTGCGCATGCTGGCGGGCGGCCTGAGCAACGCGGAGCTGGCCGCGGGGCTCGGGGTGAGCGAGGCGACGGTCAAGACGCACGTGACGCGGATCCTGTCCAAGCTCGGCCTGCGCGACCGCGCCCAGGCGGTGGTGGCCGCCTACGAGTCCGGCCTCATCACCCCGGGAGCCGCCCCCGGCCGGCCGCCCCGCCAACGGTGACGGTGCCCGGGAGGCGGGACGCCGATGTCCCCGTCCAGGTGCTCGACGGGGACATCGGGTGGGCGGGAGCAGCGGGCCGCCCGGTGCCGTTCCGGCTCAGCCGGCGGCGTGCTCCAGCGCCTGGAACTCCTCGTCGGTGAGGACGATGCCGGCGGCCGCGGTGTTCTCCTCCAGGTGCGCCACCGACGAGGTGCCGGGGATCGGCAGCACCACGGGCGAGCGGCGCAGCAGCCAGGCGAGGGCCAGCTGCGAGGGGGCCGCCTTGCGCTCCTCCGCGATCCGGGTCAGCGGGCTGTCCTTGCCGGCCAGCGCGCCGGTGGCCAGCGGGAACCACGGGATGAACGCGATGCCCTGCGCCTCCGCGTACTCCAGGACGTCCTCCGAGGCGCGGTCGGCGAGGTTGAACCGGTTCTGCACCGAGGCGATGGTCGCGGTGGCGCCGGCCTCCTCGATCTCGGCGACGGTCACCTCGCTCAGCCCGATGTGCCGGATCTTGCCCTCGCTCTGCAGGGCGGCCAACGTGCCGACCTGCTCGGCGACCGGCAGCTTCGGGTCGATGCGGTGCAGCTGGAGCAGGTCGATGCGCTCGACACCGAGGTGCCGCAGGCTCAGCTCGACCTGCTGCCGCAGGTACTCGGGGCGCCCGATCGGCACCCACTCCCCGGGGCCGGTGCGGCTGAAGCCGGCCTTGGTCGCGATGACCAGGTCGTCGGCGTAGGGGTGCAGCGCCTTGCGCAGCAGCAGGTCGGCGGTGAAGGGGCCGTAGGCGTCCGCGGTGTCGATGAAGTTGATGCCGAGCTCCGCGGTGCGCTTCAGCACCCGTACGGCCTCGTCCGGGTCCTTGGGGTCCCCCCAGACGCCCGGCCCGGTCAGCTGCATCGTCCCGTATCCGAGCCGGGTCACGGGCAGGTCCCCGCCGAGCGTGAAGCTCCCGGAGGCCTGTGCGGCTGCCGCGGTGGCGTGCAGGGTGGAATCGGACATTTCGCTGCTCCTCGGAGAGATGGACACGACCATTGGCCAACGCCCCCGGGCACCCCCCGTATTTCCCCGCCCTCCCCGCGGGCGGTGGCAGGGGGCCGGGGGAAGGCGGGATGTCATCCGGGGGTCGGGTGCGGGACGCCCTGGCGTCCCCCGGGCCGGGGACAGTGGCCCGGTGGGGAAAACGTGGCGCACCGCCGCCGCCGTCGTGCCGCTCGCAGGGGTGGCGGTCTGGGCCGCGTGGCACCGGGACCTGCTCGCCGCCGGCGGGCGGGACCTGCTGGCCGCCGACCGCGCCTGGCTGCTCGCCGCCCTCGCGGCGACCGCGCTGGGATGGGTCGCCGTGGCCGTCGCCCGGCAGGGCACCGTACTGGAGCCGCTGCCGGCCGGGCGCCTGCTGGCCACCCAGTTCGCGGCGACCGCCGCCAACCAGCTCACCCCTGCCGGCATCGGCGCGGGCGCGGTCAACCTGCGGTTCCTGCGCGGCTGCGGCCTGCCGCTGGCCCGCACCTCGGCCGCGCTCGCGCTGTACTCGCTCGCCGAGTCCGTCGGCCGGGTGACGCTGCTCGCGGCGATGCTGCTGGCCTTCCCGCACGCGCTGCGGGTGCACGGCCTGGTCCCTGATCGCGGCACGCTCGAGGTGGCCGCCGTGGCGCTCGCCCTCGCGGTGGCGGCCGCCGCGGGGACCGTCCTCGCGGTCGGCCCGCTGCGCCGCCTCGCCGGCGGCTTCCTGGCGACCGCGCTGGCCGACGCCCGCTCCCTGCACCTGCGGCCCGCGCGGGCCCTGGCGCTGTGGGGCGGCTCGCTCGCCTTCCCCGCGCTCCAGGCGGCCGGGCTTGTGGCGGTCGCGCACGCCCTCGCGCTGCCGGTGCCGCCCGCACACGTGGCCATCGCGTATCTGGCCGCGACCTGCCTGGCCGCGGGCATCCCCACGCCGGGCGGCGTCGGCTCCGTCGACGCGGCGCTCGGCCTGGCGCTGGTCGCCGCCGGCGCCCCGGCGGGCGCGGCGACCTCGGCGGTGCTCGGCTACCGGATCATCACGGCGTGGCTGCCGCTGCTTCCCGCGGCCCTCACACTGGGCGCGCTGGTGCGGCGCAGGGTCGTGTGAAGTCCTGCCGTGCGAAGGCCGGCGGCGGGGGCGGCTGTTGACAGCACAGGTTTATCGGCAATACTGCCCGCCGTGGAGCAGCGCACAGGTTCGATCACACCGGCGATACACCCCGCAGGGACCGATCCGGCATTCGTGCCCGGTCTCCTGCCCCCGCGTCCTGCCGCGGACGAGGTGAAAGCCTCGGACCCGGCCGAGGCCGCCCCGCCCGAGGAGGCCGCAGCGCAGGGCGTCGCGGCCGAGGACACCGCTCCCGGACCCGACGCGGCCGAGGCGCCCGCGGAGGACGCAGAAGAGGTCGAGGAGGAGGACGAGGACCGGGGCGAACCGCTCTTCGAGGTCTCCGACCGCCGCGCGACGATCCTCGCCGACCGGGTGGGCATCGTCTTCCGGCTGGACGGCGAGGAGGCGGACTTCACCTGGGACGAGATCGGCGCGGTCGAGATCGACACGCCGCGCTTCAGCAAGCGTTTCGTGGTGACGGTCTACACCGGCCCGCGCCGCTGGTTCGAGGCGCACGTCGAAGCGAAGTCCCGGGGTCTGCTGAAGACCTGGACGGCCGAACTCGACGCCGTCCTCGACACGCACTTCGAGGACCCGGACGCCCCGAAGGACGAGGACGCCGAACCCGCCGAGGAAGGCGCGGCGACCGCCGCGGAGGGCGCGGAGGCGACCGCCGACGCAGCCGTCGACGGGCCCGTGGCCGCGACGGACGAGGAGGCGGCGGCGACCGCCGAGGCGACAGTGGCCGACGCCGAGCCCGTGGCAGACGCCAAGCCTGAAGCGGACACCAAGGCCGACGCCAAGCCCGAAGCAGACGCCGAGCCCGTAGCCGACGCCAAGCCCGAAGCAGACGCAGAGCCGAAAGCCGACGCCAAGCCCAAGGCCAGGACCGCCCGCAAGGCCAAGGCCAAGGCCGACCCCGAGACCGCCACCGAGGCATGACCCCGGCGGGAAGGGAAGACCGGGCGGCGTAAAGAAGCGCCGCCCGGCGTTAAGAAGCCGTATGGAAATGCCGTGCGGCGCCCCGCGGACCGCCCGGGCGCCGCACTCTTTCCGAGGCTCCCGCAACCGGCAGCCCGCGGCCCGAGCAGGGCTGCGGCGGTGCGGTGGGCGCGCACGGTCGAAGGCGACCAGCTTGCGTACGCTGACCAGGCCCGTCCTCACCCGGCGGCCTGACTCACCACGCCTTGTCGCCCTGCGACGGCGCCTCATCTCAGGAGCAGGCCATGGCCACCACCGTCGGGGCGGAGCGCGGCAGATTCCGCTCGTGGCTGCTCGAAGGCCTGTCCGACATGGCACGGCACCAGCACCAGCAGCCTGGCAGCGAGGGACGGGAAGGCACCGTCCACAACGGCCAGCGCTGGTATCGGGTGATGTGCCTGACCGGTGTGGACTACTTCTCCACCCTCGGCTACCAGCCGGGAATCGCCGCGCTCGCGGCCGGGCTGCTGTCGCCGATCGCGACCGTCGTGCTGGTGATCGTGACGCTCGCGGGCGCGCTGCCGGTCTACCGCAGGGTGGCGGAGGAGAGCCCGCACGGCGCGGGCTCCGTCGCGATGCTGGAGCGGCTGCTGTCCTTCTGGAAGGGCAAGCTCTTCGTGCTGGCCCTGCTGGGCTTCGCCGCCACCGACTTCCTGATCACCATCACCCTGTCGGCGGCCGACGCCTCCACCCACCTGGTGGAGAATCCGCACTTCACCGCCACCCTGGGCAGCCACCAGATGGTGATCACGCTGGCCCTGATCGCGCTGCTCGGCGCGGTCTTCCTCAAGGGCTTCCTGGAAGCCGTCGGGGTGGCCGTGGTGCTGGTCGGGCTCTACCTGGTGCTGAACGTGGTCGTGGTCGTGGACGGCCTGTGGCACGTGCTGACCGCCGCGCATGTGGTGACCGACTGGACGCACGGCCTGACGGTGGAGCGCGGCAACGTCTTCCTGATGATCGGCGTCTCGCTGCTGATCTTCCCCAAGCTCGCGCTCGGCATGTCCGGCTTCGAGACCGGTGTCGCGGTGATGCCGCACGTCAAGGGCGACCCCGGTGACACCGAGGAGCGGCCCGCGGGCCGTATCCGCGACACCAAGAAGCTGCTGACGACCGCGGCGCTGATCATGAGCGTCTTCCTCATCGCCACCAGCTTCATCACCACGGTGCTGATCCCCGAGCAGGACTTCAAGGCCGGCGGTCCCGCCAACGGCCGCGCGCTGGCGTATCTCGCGCACCAGTACCTGGGCTCCGGCTTCGGCACGGTCTACGACTTCTCCACCATCGCCATCCTGTGGTTCGCGGGCGCCTCCGCGATGGCCGGCCTGCTCAACCTGATGCCGCGCTACCTGCCGCGCTACGGCATGGCGCCGCACTGGGCGGGCGCGGTGCGGCCGATGGTGCTGGTCTTCACCCTGGTCGCCTTCCTGGTGACCTGGATCTTCGACGCCAGCGTCGACAAGCAGGGCGGCGCGTACGCCACCGGCGTACTGGTGCTGATGAGCTCGGCGGCCATCGCGGTGACCATCGCGGCCCGCAAGGCCCGGCAGCGGCGCTGGACGGTCGGCTTCGGCGTGATCGCGGTGGTCTTCCTCTACACGACCGTGGTCAACGTGCTGGAGCGGCCCGACGGTGTGAAGATCGGCGCCTGCTTCATCGCGGGCATCGTGCTGGTGTCCTTCCTGTCCCGGCTTGCCCGCGCCTTCGAACTGCGGGTCACCAGCGTCCGGCTGGACCCGATGGCCGAGCGGTTCGTCAGGGACATCGCCACCCGCAGGGTGCGCTTCGTCGCCAACGAGCCGGGGCTGCGGGACGCCGCCGAATACCGCGACAAGCTCCACCAGATCAGGCTGGACAACGACATCCCGCCGGAGGACGACCTGGTCTTGGTGGAGGTCACCGTGCCGGACGCCTCGGAGTTCGAGTCGGCGCTGACCGTGCGCGGCCAGGTGCTGCACGGGCGCTACCGGGTGCTGTCGCTGGAGAGCTCGTCGGTGCCCAACGCGCTGGCCGCCCTGCTGCTGCACGTGCGGGACCTCACCGAGTGCAAGCCGCACATCTACTTCGAGTGGACCGAGGGCAGCCCGTACGCGAACTTCCTGCGCTTCTTCCTCTTCGGCCACGGCGAGGTCGCCCCGGTCACCCGGGAGGTGCTGCGCGAGGCGGAGCCGGACCGCAGGCGCCGCCCGAGGGTGCACGTCGGCTGACGGCTGCCACGCCGTCGGGCGGGTCCGCGTCAGGGAGCCGTCAGGACCGCGGGCGGCCGCGTCAGGGCGGTGTCAACGGGGGGCCTGCGGCTGCCCGCCGTCCCTAGCGTCGGAGGCGTGCAGCGCGGATACCCCTCCCCATCGGTCCGCCGCCCCTCCCCAGGGCGCGGTGCCGGGCCGGTACGCGGCTGCGACCGCGACCGGCCCGCCCGGCTGCGCCTCGCCGCCGCCCTGCCGGCCGGCCTGCTGGCCGCCGCCTTGGCGCTGGACGCCGCCGCCGGCACCCTGACCGTGCCGCGCGCCCTGCTGTGGACCGGCTTCGCCGCCGTGCTGTCCGCGGTGCTGGTCCCGCCGCGCATCACCGCGGGCGGCGGCCGGCTCACGGTACGCGCGCTGCTGCGGACCCGCAGGGTGCGTACCGACCTGCTGGTCGGCGCCAGGATCGACGGCCGCACCGCACGGCGGCTGGTCCTGCGGGACACCACCGGGTCGTACGTCGAGGTGGACGCGCGGGCCGTGGCCGAGAGCCCCTTCCTGCGCCACGAACTGGACGCCGGCGCCCGCCACTCCCATGCCGCGGGCCTGCTCGCGGACCCCTCGGCCGTACACGACCTGGTGTCCGCGGCGGACGCCGCCGAGGCCCGAGCCCTGTTCAGGACCTCGGGCCTCGACTGACCCGGCCGGGCCCGCAGGTCCGCGAGACGGCGGGCGGCGGCAGAAAGGGCTCAGCTCCAGCCGTACAGCTCCTTGAGCCGGTTGACCACCAGGTTGAAGCGGCCCCTGTCCAGGGCGCAGGCCTCGCGGCGCATGCCCTGCTCGTGCAGCCGCAGGACCCGGTCGACATCGACCCAGGAGTCGCGGCCTTCGCGGTCCCAGGGGCCGGCGCCGATCGCGACCCACTCGCGATCGTGATCGTGGCGCTTGCTGGAGAGCTGGACGGCCAGCAGGGTGCCGGCCGCCTCCCGGGCCACGACGAGCACCGGGCGGTCCTTGCCGCGGCCGTCGTTCTCCTCGAAGGGCACCCAGGTCCAGACGATCTCGCCCGGATCCGGGTCGCCGTCGTGGGCCGGGGCATAGGCGGTACGCACCCGGCCCACACCGTTCGGGTCGGCCTCGGTGGTGGCGTGGGGGCCCGCCGCACCGGGGAATTCGGGGTGGTTGTCGGTGAAAGTCGTCACCCCCCGACGCTATCGGGCCGTCACCAGCGGTGGTGCACCTGTGCCCGGATCCGCCGGTCGTACAGCTCGCGTACGCCGTCGAGCACCGCGGGCGACAGCTCGGGGAGTGCCGCGGCGGCCGCGTTGGCCCTGGCCTGCTCGACGGAGCGCGCCCCGGGGATCACCGAGGTGACGCCGGGCTGCTGGATGATCCAGCGCAGCGCGGTCTGCGCGGCGGTGGCGCCCTCGGGGGCCAGGGCGGCGAACTCCACGGCGGCTTCGAGGCCGGTGCCGTACTCGACGCCGGAGAAGGTCTCGCCCTGGTCGAAGGCCTCGCCGTGCCGGTTGTAGGCGCGGTGGTCGTCGGCGGCGAAGACGGTCTCGCGGGTGTACTTGCCGCTGAGCAGGCCGGACGCCAGCGGCACCCGGGCGATGATGCCCACCCCTGCCTCGGCGGCGGCGGGCAGCACCTTCTCCAGCGGCTTGAGCCGGAAGGGGTTGAGGATGATCTGCACGCTCGCCACGCCGGGCCGTGCGATGGCGGCGAGCGCCTCGTCGCAGGTCTCGACGCTGACCGCGTAGGCGGCGATGCGCTGCTCCCCGACCATGGTGTCGAGGGCGTCGTAGAGGGCGTCGGAGTCGTAGACGGCGGTGGGCGGGCAGTGCAGCTGCACCAGGTCGAGGGTGTCGACGCCCAGGTTGGCGCGTGAACGGTCGTTCCAGGCGCGGAAGTTGTCGAGGTTGTAGTTCTCCGGCCGCTGCTCGGCGCGGCGGCCCATCTTGGTGGCGACGAAGATCCCGGCGTCGGGCCGGTCCTTGAGGTAGCGGCCGATCAGCTGCTCGCTGCGGCCGTCGCCGTAGACGTCCGCGGTGTCGAAGAAGGTGACCCCCGACTCGACGGCGGCGTCAAGCACCGCGATCGCGTCGGCTTCCTTCACATCGCCCCAGTCGGAGCCGAGCTGCCAAGTGCCGAGGCCGACGACGGACACCGCACGGCCGGTGCTGCCCAGTACACGCTGTTCCATGGGCCCGATGCTACGTCGCGCCCCGCCCGGCCCCGCGGGGCCGGGGCCCTGTCGCCCCGCGCCCGGCGGTTTGCGGCCGTCCTGGCCCGGCGTAACCTCGAATATGCAGAGAAGTCCAACAAAGCGGACGGAGGTGCGGCGATGGCCAGGTTCGGGACGCGGCGCCCGCCGGTGGGTGGCCTGAGGGACATCCGGGACGACGGCATCGATGACATCGACGACATCAACGGCATCAACGACGCGGAGCACCGGCGCGCACTGGTGCTCAGCGAGGTGGCGGCCGAAGGCCCGGTGGGCCTCTACCGCGTCCTTCGAAGGGCTGTCTCCGGCGACGCCGACGCGGCGGCCACCCGCGTCTCCGGCATGGTCCGCTCGCTCCCCGGCGTGACGATCCTCGAATCCCACGAGCTGCTGCAGCGCTCGCACATCCGCGAGTCCGCCCTGGCGGGCGACCTCACCCCGGGCCAGCGGGTGGCCCTGGTGTCGGTGGTCGACCGCACCCAGCACCCGTACGGCCGACCCAGGATCTAGGGCCGGTCACCGGCGCGGAAGGGCGCCGGCCCGTACCCGGGGTGCCGGGTGCGGGCACGGCGCCCTCCCGCCGCCGAGGGGCGGACCGCTACCAGGCGAAGGCCTCGGGGGACGGCCCGACCGGCGTGAAGATGCCGTCGAGGGCGCTCAGCACCTCTTCCGACAGGTCGAGATCCAGCGCGCGCAGCGCCGAGGCCAGGTGCTCCGGGGTGCGGGGGCCGACGATCGGGCCGGTGACCCCGGGGCGGGTGAGCAGCCAGGCCAGGGCGACCTCACCGGGCTCCATGGCGTGCTTGGCGCACAGGTCCTCGTACGCCTCGACGCGTGCGCGCACCGCGGGGTCGGCGAGCCCGGCCGCCGAGCGGCCCATCGACGTGCGCGAACCGCCGCCTTCGCGCTCCTTGCGCAGCGCGCCGCCCAGCAGCCCCTGGTTGAGCGGCGACCACGGGATGACGCCGAGGCCGTACGCCTGCGCCGCCGGGATGACGTCCATCTCCGCGGTGCGCTGCGCGAGGTTGTAGAAGCACTGCTCGCTGACCAGCCCGAGCGAACCGCGGCGCCGGGCGGCCTCGTTGGCCTGCGCGATGTGCCAGCCGGCGAAGTTGCTCGACCCGGCGTAGAGGATCTTGCCCTGGGCGACCAGGACGTCGATGGCCTGCCAGATCTCGTCCCAGGGGGTGGCCCGGTCGATGTGGTGGAACTGGTAGACGTCGATGTGGTCGGTGCCCAGCCGCCGGAGGCTGGCCTCGACCTCGCGCCGGATGTTCAGCGCCGACAGGTGGTCGTGGTTGGGCCAGGACTGCTCGCTCCAGGGCGTGCCGTCGTTGGTCATGTTGCCGTACAGCTTGGTGGCGAGCACGACCTTGTCCCGCCGGCCGCCGCCCTTGGCGAACCAGCCGCCGATCACCTCCTCGGTGAGCCCCTTGTGGCCGTCGTCACCGTAGATGTTGGCGGTGTCGAAGAAGTTCACGCCCGCGTCCAGGGCGGTGTCCATGATCGCGTGTGCGGTGGACTCGTCGGTCTGCGAACCGAAGTTCATCGTCCCGAGCACGAGTCGGCCGACCTTGAGGCCGGTGCGGCCCAGCTGCGTGTATCTCATGGCGGTCAGCCAACACCTTGGAGTGCGCTCGATGGCAAGCACTTCCTGCGGACCGGGTCCGCCGCGGAACCGGCGGCGGAGCGGCCGGGCGGGGACGTAGCGTACTGCCCATGCTGAGCACCCTCCTCCCCTTCCTCGGCGCCTGCACGCTCATCGCCGCGTCGCCGGGTCCGAGCACGATGCTGATAGTGCGGCAGTCGCTGCGCAGCAGGCGGGCCGGCTTCCTGACCGTGCTGGGGAACGAGACCGGCGTCTTCGTCTGGGGCACGGTCGCCGCACTCGGGCTCACCGCGCTGCTGGCGGCCTCGCAGCTGGCCTACGACGTCATGCGGGTGGCCGGCGCGGTGACGCTGATCGGCTTCGGTGTCAGGACGCTGCTCGACGCCCGGCGGGGGGAGCCCCAGGTGAGCGGGCAGGAGGCGGCCGGGAAGGGCTGGCCGTCCTACCGCTCGGGCCTGCTGATGAACCTGGCGAACCCCAAGGCGGCGGTCTTCGCCATGTCCTTCCTGCCGCAGTTCGTGCCCTCGGGGGCGCCGCAGCTGCCGGCGATGGTCGGCTTGGCGGCGCTGTGGGCGGTCTTCGAGGTCGGCTACTACGGGCTCTACGTGTGGTTCGTCGGCCGCCTCCAGCACGTCATCTCGCGGGCGGCCGTACGCAGGCGGCTGGAGCAGGTCTCCGGGGGCGTGCTCGTGCTGCTCGGCGTCCGGATGGCCGTCGAGAGCTGATCACCGGCGCGGGACGTCAGCCCGCCGCGGGGGCGCCGCGGGCGTCAGCCCGCCATGCGCGCATCGCGGAGGTCAGCCCGCCGCACGCGCACCGCGGACCGTGAGGTCGGCCAGCAGCGACGCGGTGGCGGCCGCGACCGCGTCCACCGCCTCGTCGAACGCCTCGCGATTGTGCGCCGCGGGGGCGCGGAAACCGGAGATCTTGCGGACATACTGCAGCGCCGCGGCCCGGATGTCCTCGTCGTGGACCTCGGGGGTCATCGGGGGGCGCAGGGTCTTGATGCTTCGGCACATGCCTCCAGTGTGCCGCGCGGGTGTGACAACCCGACCGCTCCAGCCTCTTGGCTCACAGCCGACCCGGTGCTTCAATGCCTTCCATTGGTTAGGAACCTTTCCTAACTGCACAGCCACGCACCGCAGTTGGCCGTCTGGCGACGGCCGGAAACGGAGAAGCACGTGCACGAGTCCCCCCACGGCACCCCCCGCTCGCACCGCCGCCCCAGCCGCCGGATCGCGCTGATCGCCGCGGCCGGCGTCCTGGCCGGCGGCGGCGCCTCGCTCGCGCTGGCAGGCACCGGCAACGCGGCCGCCGCCCGGCACCCGGTCACCGCCGCCGCCCCCGCGGCCACCGGCACCGGCCTCGCCGACCCGCACAAGAAGGAGATCGCGATGGAGCTGGTCTCCTCCGCCGAGAACTCCTCCCTCGACTGGAAGGCGCAGTACAAGTACATCGAGGACATCGGCGACGGCCGCGGCTACACCGCTGGCATCATCGGCTTCTGCTCCGGGACCGGCGACATGCTGGAGCTGGTCCAGCACTACACCGACCTCGAGCCCGGCAACGCCCTGGCCAAGTACCTGCCGGCCCTGGAGCAGGTGAACGGCAGCGACTCGCACTCGGGCCTCGGCTCGGCCTTCGTCAGCGCCTGGAAGACCGCGGCGAAGGACACCGTCTTCCAGCAGGCGCAGAACGACGAGCGCGACGACGTGTACTTCAACCCGTCGGTGAACCAGGCCAAGTCCGACGGCCTCGGCACCCTCGGGCAGTTCATCTACTACGACGCCATCGTGATGCACGGCCCCGGCGACGACTCGGTCAGTTTCGGCGGCATCCGCAAGACCGCGATGAAGAAGGCCAAGATCCCGGCCCAGGGCGGCAACGAGACGACCTACCTCAACGCCTTCCTCGACGCCCGCAAGGCCGCGATGAAGACCGAGGACGCCCACGACGACACCAGCAGGGTCGACACCGAGCAGCGCCCCTTCCTCCAGGCGGGCAACCTCAACCTCGACCCGCCGCTGCACTGGAAGACGTACGGCGACTCGTACCAGATCCTCACCCTCCCGTAGGCCCGCGAAGCGGCGGTCCGGGCGCACCCGCCATCCGCGCCCGGGCCGCTGCTAGGCTCCGACTGACAGCGCAGAGGTCGGATGTCTGCGCACCCGGACCCGTGAGGAGCCGCCGCACATGCTGCGCTACCAGCTGACCCACCCGACGATTCTTGCGGCCCTCGCCTCCGCGGGGCACGGCTCCCGAATACTGATCAGCGACGGCCACTACCCGCACACCACCGGCGCCAACCCGGCCGCCGAGCGCGTCTACCTCAACCTCGCCCCCGACCGGCTGCTGGTCACCGAGGTGCTTGCCGCCCTGGCCGACGCGGTGCCCATCGAGTCCGCGACGGTGATGTCCCCGCCGCCCGACCAGCCGGAACCCCCCGTCTTCGCCGACTTCCGCACCGCCCTCCCCCACCTCCCGGCCCTCGACGCCCTCGACCGCTTCGCCTTCTACGACACCGCCCGCGGCCCCGACACCGCCCTGGTCGTCGCCACCGGCGACCGCCGCACCTACGCCAACCTGCTGCTGACCCTGGGCGTCCGCCAGCCCTGAGACCCGCCCCCGCCCCACGCGAAGCCGCAAGCAGCCCGGGGCCCGGCGGCCCGGCCGGCAGGCCGCGCACCGTCCGGGCCGCACACACGGTGGCACATCGGGCGTATGGGCGCGAAGAGGGCCAAGGGAGGGCTAGGGTTCTGACCCGTGGTGTGACGGAGCGTCAGAGCTGGGGGCCATATGCGCGAAATGGGCAAGGGGAGCAATGTCGGTCTTGCGGAGCTGAGCGGTGAGGCCGGGGCGGTGGTCGCGCGGCTGGGGTGGAGCAGCGCGAGCGGCGACGGGGACGCCGATGTGTCGGTGCTCCTGCTCGGCGCGGACGGAAAGGTACGCGGGGAGCAGGACTTCTACTTCTACAACCACCCGGCCGCCGACGACGGAAGCGTGCAGCTGCTGGGCAAGACGCCCACGGCTGACGGCAGCGAAGACCGTATCGGGCTCGATCTGACGGCGACACCGGCCGACGTCGAGCGGATCGTGCTGGCGGCGAGCCGTTACGGCGGAGCCGGGTTCGGGGATCTGGAGGACCTGCGGCTCACCCTGGCCGACCATGACGGGGAGGAGCTGCTGGGCTACTCAGCCGACGGCCTCGACGGCATGCGGGCGGTGATCTTCGGGGAGCTCTACCGGCGCGACGGCGGGTGGAAGTTCCGGGCGGTCGGACAGGGCTACGACACCGGGCTCGCCGGCCTGGCCACGGATTTCGGCATCGACGTGGACGACGCGGAGGAGACCGAGGGGCCCGAAGAGGCTGCGGAAACCCAGGAACCGGCCGCGCAGGCGGCTCCTGCGGCGGCTGCGGCGCACACTCCCGCGCCGGCGGCGCCTCCGGCCGCCCCGAAGCGGACCCGCACCGCCCGCAAGAAGGTCACCCTGCCCGCGGTTGCCCGCAAGTCGCTGGCCGAGAACGACTCCTGGCACCAGGCCAGGCTCTTCCCCTGCGGCTCGCTCAAGAGCGACCGCGAGCGCGAGATGCGCGCGACGTCCGTACTGCTCGCGGTGATGGCGCAGGTGCCGGAGTACGGCCGCCGGCTGACCGCCGGGTTCGGCGCCCCGGCCGGGCGGATGGAGACCTTCACCGAGGTCTCGCTGCCGTACGGGGACACCCCGCGGCGGCCGGACGGTCTGATCCGCGTCGAGCGCGCGGGCAAGTTGTGGACGGCACTGATCGAGACCAAGACCAACGGCAACGCGCTGCGGCCCGCGCAGGTGCAGGACTACATGGACATCGCCGCCCGGCGCGGTTACGAGGCGGTGGTGACCGTCTCCAACGACGTGGCGCTGGAGGGCAGCCCGCCGGTCGATGTACGGGTCGACGGCCGCCGCAAGCACAAAGTGGCGCTGTGGCACCTGTCCTGGGCGGAGGCCGCGCACCAGGCGCAGATGCTGATCAGGCACGAGGGTGTGGGGAATGCCGCGCACGCGTGGCTGCTCCAGGAGCTGCTCGGCTATCTCCAGCACGACAACTCCGGCTGCCACGGCTTCCAGAACATGGGCCCCGCGTGGGTGCCGGTGCGCAAGGGCATCGACGAGGAGACGCTCTGCGAGGGCGACCCGCGCGCCGTCGAGGTGGTGGCCAGCTGGGAGCGGCTCATCCGCCAGGTGTGCCTGCGGCTCGGCGGTGAGCTGGGCCAGAAGGTCCTGCCGGTGCAGCGGGCGAGGCGCGGCGCCGATCCGCGGTCGCGCCGGGTGGCGCAGGCCGACCGGCTGTGCCGCGAGGGCCTGTTGCAGGCGGAGCTGCGCATCCAGGACGTGCCCGGCGTGCTCGCGCTGACCGCGGACCTGCGCACGGGGAGGCTGCGCACGTCCATCGAGGTGCAGGCACCGGAGCAGGGTCAGCCGCTGACCTGGGTGAAGCGGCTGGTACGCCAGCTCGCAGACGCCCCGGCCGACATCCATGTGGAGACGTTGACGGACGGCCAGGGCAGCGGCCCGCGCGGCACTCTGGAGCGGCTGCGGCCGGAGCCCGCCGATCTGCTGCCGCGCGACGGTGCCCGGATCACCGGCTTCCGGCTCTCGCTGTTCAAGGGGATGGGCAGCACGCGCGGCAGCGCGGAGACCGGGTTCATCCGCAGCGTGGACGAGGCGGTGGACCGCTTCCACGCCGCGGTCGTCGTCGCGCTGGAACGCCGGATCCCCCCGCCCCGCAAGGCGGCCCCGACCGCACTGCTGGGTGCCGGGGCCTGATCGGGGCGGCCGGGCCGAGGAGGAGACTGGTGCGGTGAACGCACCACGTACATCCCCAGACCTGGTACGGCGACTGGTCGCCGCCCAGTTTCCGCGCTGGCGCGGGCTGCCGGTCGAGGCGGTCGGCGGCGCGGGGACCGCCAACGCGGTCTACCGGCTCGGCAGCGACCTCGCGGTGCGGCTGCCGCTGGGGGAGGGCGCGGCTCGGGATGTGGCGAAGGAGCGGCGCTGGCTGCCGCGGCTCGCGGAGGTGTCGCCGCTGGCGGTGCCGGAGGTGCGGGCGCAGGGTGAGCCGGGGGAGGGGTTTCCGTGGACGTGGGCGGTGCACAGCTGGCTGGACGGGGTGCCGCCGGTGCCAGGGGAGTTGCGGGAGCCGGCGGGCGTCGCCCGGGAGCTGGCCGCCTTCGTCACCGCGCTGCGCGGCCTCGACCCGGCGGGCGCGCCTCCGGCGCACCGCGCCGAGCCGCTGGCCGCGAGGGACGCGGAGACCCGGGAGGCGGCCGCGGAGCTGCGGGACGTGCTGGAGCCGTCAGTGGCCGACGCGGTGTGGTCGGCGGCCCTGGACGCCGCGCGGCAGGACGTCGAACCGGTGTGGCTGCACTCCGACCTCCAGCCGGGCAACCTGCTGCTCGGCGGCGACCGGCTGACCGGCGTCATCGACTTCGGCTGCCTGGGCGCGGGCGACCCGGCCGTCGACCTGATACCGGCCTGGTACGTGCTGCCCGCCGCGGCCCGCCCGGTCTTCCGTGCCGCGGTCGGCGCCGACGACGCGGCCTGGGCGCGGGGGCGCGGCTGGGCGCTGTCCATCGCCCTCGCCGAGCTGCGCGGCTACCGCACCGCGAACCCGCGGATGGCGGCGATCGCCACCCACGTACTCGGCGAGATCGGCGCGGACAGCGCTGCGGACGGCACCATCGCTCCCCGCTGAGGGCCCCTCACGCCGAGGGGAGGCTGATGCGGAAGGTGGCGCCGCGGCCGGGGGAGGTGTCGAGTTCGACGTGCCCGCCGTGCGCGGTGATCAGGGCCGCGGCGATGGACAGGCCGAGCCCGGCGCCGCCGGTGGCGCGGGTGCGGGAGGCGTCCGTGCGGTAGAAGCGCTCGAAGACCCGGGCGGCCTGCGCGGGGGTGAGGCCGGGCCCGCTGTCGGCGACTTCGAGGACGCCGTGGCCGTCGCGGGTGCCCACGCCGATACGCACCGGGGTGCCGGGCGGGGTGTGGGCGACGGCATTGCCGACCAGGTTCGCGACGACCTGGCGCAGCCGGGCCTCGTCACCCAGCACGGGAGCGGGCGCGGGCGGTCCCGAGCCGGGTCCTGTGAGGGTGACCTCGCGGGTCGGGTCGAGGGCGGTGGTGTCGTGCAGGGCGTCCACCGCGAGGGTGCGCAGGTCCATCGGGGCGGGCTGGACCGGGCGCAGCTCCTCGGTGCGGACCAGGGTGAGCAGGTCCTCGACCAGTCCGCCGAGGCGTACGGCCTCGCTCTCGATACGCGCCATGGTGCGCTTGACGTCGGCCTCGTCGGGCAGGGCGCCCATCCGGTGGAGCTCGGCGAAGCCGCGGATGCCGGCCAGCGGGGTGCGCAGCTCGTGGCTGGCGTCGGCGACGAAGCGCCGCATCTGCTCCTCGGATTCGGCGCGGGCGGCGAAGGCCGACTCGATCTGGGCGAGCATGCCGTTGAGCGCGAGGGAGAGCCGGCCGGCCTCGGTGCGCGGCGAGGCGGCGGGCATCCGGTGCGACAGCGGGCGGCCGGCGGCGATCTCCACCGCGGTGGCCTCGATCTGCCGCAGCGGGCGCAGTCCTGCGCGTACCGCGAACCAGCCCGCGACGCCGAGCAGTGCCACGACCACCCCGCCGATCAGCAGGAAGGCGTTGCTCAGCCGGTCGGTGGTGGAGGACACCTCGTCGAGGGAAGCGGCCACGGCCACACCCGCGGGCAGCGACCGGTGGGCGGAGGCCGCGCTCACCGGCACGATCAGCACCCGCCAGCGGCCGCCGCCGTGGTCGCTGGCCACGTCGAAGGGGGTGTTCAGGTGGGCGGCGAGCGCGGCAGCGTCCATCGTGGGCCACAGCGGGCGCGGGTCACCGGCGGCGACCGGCAGCCGGAACTGGTCGGAGACCTGCCCGTCGGCGGCGGCGAAGGCCACCACGAACTGGCTGGGCAGCCACGGCCGCATGGTGTCCGGCCTTACGTTGCGGGGCGCCGGGATCCCCTCGGTGCCGAGCCGCTGCGCGAGCGGGCCGCCGTAGCGCTGGAGCTGCTGGTCGACGCGCTGCACCAGCTGGCTGCGTACGGAGCCCAGCACGACGGTGTCGCTGACCGCGAGGCCCAGCAGCACCAGCACCAGTGACAGCAGCACCAGCCGCGCCCGCAGCGAGAGCGCCGCCGGGCGCAGCGACCGCAGCGACCGTACGGACCGGCGCACGGCTTGCGGGGCCCCGGGTTTCAGGGCCCGCGGCCGCGGGAGGCGGCGGAGGCGCGGGGAGGCCATGTCAGTGCTGGGCCTGCACCGGGCGGCGCAGCACGTAGCCGACCCCGCGCACCGTGTGGATGAGCTTCACGGCCCCGTCCGCGCCCGAGTCGACCTTGCGCCGCACGTAGGAGATGTAGGACTCGACGATGCTCAGGTCGCCGCCGAAGTCGTAGGCCCACACGTGGTCGAGGATCTGGAGCTTGGAGACCACCCGGTCGGCGTTGGCCATCAGGTAGGCGAGCAGCTTGAACTCGGTGGGCGACAGCGAGACCGGCCGCCCGGCGCGCAGCACCTGGTGGCCGACGGTGTCCAGTTCCAGGTCGCCTGCGACGAGCCGCCCGTCGTCGCTGCCGCCGCCGGTGCGGCGCAGGATCGCCCGGATGCGGGCGATCAGCTCCTCGAGGCTGAAGGGCTTGGTGACGTAGTCGTCCCCGCCCGCCGTCAGGCCGCTGATCTTGTCCTCGACGCCGTCCTTGGCGGTGAGGAAGAGCACCGGGAGGCGGTCGTCGGCGCCGGCGCGGCCGTGCGGAGCGGCTTCCTCGCGCAGCCGCCTGACCACGGCGAAACCGTTCATGTCGGGCAGCATCACGTCGAGCACGACCAGGTCGGGGCGCTCGCGGGCGACCGCGGCCAGCGCGTCGGCGCCGGTCGCGGCGGAGACGACCTTGAAGCCGACGAAGCGCAGCGACGCGGACAGCAGTTCCCTGATGTTCGGTTCGTCGTCGACCACGAGCAGGCTGGCCTCGGGCGTGTCCATCCGGCGGCCTCCTGGCCCGGTAGTGCGGTCGTACGGTGCCGCGACGCGCTGTCGCCCGGCACCGTACGCCTCGGAGCTGTGAGCGGAGGGGTCAGTTCCCCCCGGCGGCGCCGGAACCGGCCCCGCCTGCGCCACCGGCCGCGCCGAAACCCGCGCCGAAACCCGCGCCGAAGCCGCCGCCGAAGCCGGTCGGCAGGGTGGCGCCCTCGGTCACGGTGGTGGCCGCGATGTCGCCGGACGCGGCCTTGCTGCCGCGTACGGTCACCGTCTGGCCCGGCTTGAGATCGGAGACCTTGCCGTCCTTGGTCTCGGTGACCTTGGTGGAGCCGCCGGTGGTGACCTTGACGATGTCGCCCTGGGCGTCGGTGACGTAGATCGTGCTGCCGTCGACGAGCTTGACGGTGCCCGAGGTCAGCCCGGCCGCGGCGCCGGCGCCCGACCCGGTCCCCGCCGCCGCGCCGCCGCCGAAGCGGCCCGTCCCGGTGCCGCCTGCGGCGCCGCGGCCGGAGGCCGCCCCGGCGAAGGGGTTGCCGGACGTCGCCGCGCCGTTCAGGTGGTGCTTCTCGACCAGCGCGCCGCCGGCGAAGGCGGCCGCCGCGACGACGCCCGCGGACAGCAGCAGCGTCAGCCACGGCAGTCTGCGGCGCGGCGGCGCCGCCAGCTCGGCGGAGATGTCGCGGGCGTCCGGCGGCTCCGCGAGCACGTCCTCCGGACGCGGTCCCGGCAGCCCGCCGCGGCCCTCGATCACCTCGGATCCGCGGCGGATCTCGATCCCGCCGCCCTCTTCTGGGACGAGCGGCAGCAGGTCCGTGCCGGTGTCGTCCGCCCTGACCAGCTCGGAACGGCGTCGCGCCATCTCGGCTTCTCCTCTTGTCTGAAAGCTGTGCGAAGTCACTCGTGCCGCAGGGCCTCGATGGGCCGCAGGCTCGCCGCCCGGTTCGCCGGGTAGCTGCCGAAGAACAGTCCGATGGCCACGGCGATGGCGAAGGCGCCCCACACGGACGCCGGTATGACCACCGGTTTGATGCCGACGATCCTGAAGTGCGAGCCGATCAGTCCCGCGACGACCCCGAGGCCGCCGCCGATCAGCGACAGCAGCGTCGACTCGGCCAGGAACTGCCCGAGGATGACGCCCTTGGGCGCGCCGATCGCCTTGCGGATGCCGATCTCCCGGGTCCGCTCGGTGACCGTCACCAGCATGATGTTGGTGATGCCGATGCCGCCGACCAGCAGCGAGATCGCGGCGACCGCGCCGAGCAGCACCGTGAAGGTCTTGTTGGTGTCCGACTGGGTGCTCAGCAGCGACTGCTGGCTGCTGACCTGGAAGTCGAGCGAGGTGGCGTCCTTGAGGCCGTGCGTGCCCATCAGCACGGTGGTGATCTCGTTCTGCGCCGGTGTGGTGGCGCCCGCCGAGGTGGCCTCGACCAGGATCTGGCTGACCGGGCCGAAGCCGGTGAAGGCGTTCTGCACGGTCGGCAGCGGCGCGATCACCGTGTCGTCCGGGTCCTGGAAGCCGGTGCCGCCCTTGGTGGCCAGCACGCCGACCACGGTGAAGGGGGTGCCGCCGATGACGACCTTCTTGCCGACGGGGGCGGCCGTCCCGAAGAGGTCGGCGGCGGTGGTCGAGCCGATCACCGCGACCTTGCGGGAGTTGAGCACGTCGTCGGCGGAGAAGTAGTCGCCCTTGTCCACCTTGCTGTTGGAGGCCTCGAAGTACGCCGGGTAGGTGCCGACGACCTGGCTGACGGTGTGCGAGGTGCCCTGGTAGATCGCGGTCTGCGAGGTGGTGACCTCGGGTGCGACCGACTTGACGTGGGGTGCGGACGCGGGGTCGGCCAGGGCGCGGGCGTCGTCCACGGTCAGCGGCTTGGTGCTGCTCGAACTCGACGCGCGGCCACCGCCGAAGCCGGTCCCCGAGGAGATGGTGAGCGAGTTGGTGCCCAGCTTCTCGATGGAGTCCTTGACCGACTGCGAGGAGCCGTTGCCGACCGCGAGCAGGATGATGACGGCGGCCACGCCGATCAGCACGCCCAGCATGGTGAGCGCGGAGCGGACCTTGTTGGCGGCCAGGCCGCCGACCGCGAAGCGCAGTGTCTCGAAGGGGTTCACCGGGACGCACCCCCGGCCCTGGTGAGCGCCTGCGGTGAGTGCGCGGCGAAGACCCCGGGGTCGCGCAGCGCGGGCGGCGGGCCGTCGACCGGCGCCTGCCGCAGGTCGCTGACCACCTGCCCGTCGACCAGCCGGATGACCCGCTTGGCGTGCCTGGCGACCTCGTCCTCGTGGGTGATCAGGACGACGGTGCGCCCCGAAGCGTTGAGCCGGTCCACGATCGAGAGCACTTCCTCCGTGCTGTGGCTGTCCAGGTTGCCGGTCGGCTCGTCGGCGAGCAGCATCGCGGGCGCGGTGACCAGTGCCCTGGCGACCGCGACCCGCTGCTGCTGTCCGCCGGACAGCTCGTTGGGCCGGTGGTCGACGCGGTCGGCGAGGCCGACCAGGTCGAGCGCCGCCAGCGCGCGCCGCCTGCGCTCCGCGGTCTTCACACCCGCGTAGGCCAGCGGCAGTTCGACCTGGGCCAGCGCGGGGGTGCGCGGCACCAGGTTGAACGACTGGAAGACGAAGCCGATCTTGCGGTTGCGTACGAGCGAGAGCTGGTGCTCGTCGAGGCCGCCGACGTCGATGCCGTCGAGCAGGTAGCGGCCGGAGGTCGGGATGTCGAGGCAGCCGAGGATGTTCATCAGGGTGGACTTGCCGGACCCGGAGGAGCCCATCACCGCGATCATGTCGCCCTGTTCGACCAGCAGGTCGACGCCGGGCGACTCGCCGGTCGCCGGGTCCGGCGGCCCGCCGAGGGCGCGTACGGTCGCGTCGCCGTGGCCGTACGTCTTGAGCAGCGACCGGACCTCGATGACCGGCGGCGGCCCCCAGGGCTCCTCGTCGGGCGAGGGTTCCTGTGCCACGCCCCTGCGGTGGGCTCCGGTCCTGCCCAGGCCGAGCCTCATCCGCGGCCACCACCGGCGCCGGCGCCGCGGAAGCCGCCGCCCGAGCCGCCCGCGGCACCGAAGCGCCCGGCGCCACCGCCGAGGCCGCCGGGGAAGGCGCCGCTCGGGAAGCCGTTGTTGCCGGCCGAGGCGACCGTCGGGATCTGCACCTGCTGGCCCTCGGTCAGGCCGCTGGTGACCTGATCGGTGCTGTCGCCCTCGACGCCGACGGTGACGGCGGTACGGGTGGTGGACCCGTCGGGGTTGACGACCAGGACCGTGCGGTTGGCGCCGGTGCCGGTCACCGCCGCGGTGGGCACGCTCAGCGCGTTGCTCGCGGAGCCCGTGGTGACCTGGATGCTCGCGCTCAGGCCGGTGCGCAGGTTGGACGTGTCGCTGGTGATGAGGAGCGTGGCGGCGTACTGCACCGCGCTGCCGGACGAGCCGGACCCGGAGCCGGAGTTGCTGCTCACCGGGAGCGAGCTCACCGACAGCACCTTGGCGTCGAGCACCGTGCCGGATTCGGCGTTGAGCGTGACGCTCGCGGCCTGTCCCGCCTTGACCTTGAGCGAGTCGGCCTCGGAGAAGTTCGCGGTGACCTGCATGCCGGAGGGGTTGGTCAGCACGATGAAGCCGCTGAGCGAACCGGCGGAGGAGGAAGAGGAGTTGGAGGAGGAGGACGAGGAGCTGCCGCCCGAGCCGGAGCTGCCGCCGCTGCCGGCGGTGCCGGACACCGTGTCGCCCTTGGCCGCGGACACCGAGGCGACCGTGCCGGCCACCGGGGCCTTGAGCGTGGTGCCGTCGACCCCGCGCCGGGCGGCGGCCACGGCGTTCTGCGCCTGTGTCAGCTGGGCTTGCGCCTGGGCGAGTTGGGCCGCGTCGACGGTCGGGGTGGGCGACGGGGTGGGCGTGGCCTGCTCGCCGCCCCGGTCGGAGCCGCCGGACGTGCCGGAGCTGCCGGTGGACGCGGGCAGTTCGCCCGCCTCGACCTTGGTGAGGTTCGCCTCGGCCGCGGTCAGCGAGGCCTCGTCCTGCTGGAGCGTCGCCTTCGCGTCGGTGGCGTCGACCTTGGCGAGTACCTGGCCCTTCTTGACCTTGGCACCGGGCTTGACGTCCACCTCGGTGAGCGTGCCGCCCGTGGTGAAGTTCAGCCCCGCGTCGCTCGGCGAGGCGAGCGTGCCGGAGCCGGAGACGGTGGCCAGCACCGTGCCCTTGGTGACGGTCGCCACCCGGGCGGTGCCGCTGCCGGTGGACTTGCCGCCGTCGTCGTGCACGGCCGCGTAGGCGCCGCCGACGCCCGCGAGGACGACCACGCCGAGCACCGAGTTGATCAGGGCGGCCCTGCGCCGCCGTGGGAGCACCTTCATGGCCCGCATCCTGTCGGCCCACTCCTTTGAAGCCCTGGGAGGAAACCGGGAGTTCGCTGGGAGCGCGAAGCGCCCTTCTCCGGACATAGGCCGCCGTACGGGCGCGGGTGTGCCGGGTCCGGGCGCCGGTGGGCGGTCTGTTCCCCGGGAACTCACAGGCGGCCCCCGGGCTGCGCCTACCTGGGTGCGGTTCAGTCATGGGCTGCCGCCCTGCGTCGGCCCCGTCATCCCCGCGCGCACGCGCAGGGCGGCCGCCCGCTTCGACCCACCCTTTCCGAGGAGACCCGGCCATGACCTGGACCCCCACCACCGCACAGCGGGCCGGCGCGTCCGTCGCCGTCCTCGCCTCGGCGGGACTCCTGCTGGCAGCGTGCTCCTCGGGGGCCTCAGGGTCCGCCGCGGCGAAGCCCTCGGGCTCGGCCCCGGTGGCAGCGTCCGCGTCGGCCTCGGGGTCGATGGAGGCGTTCCGCGACTGCCTGTCGCAGCACGGTGTGAAGCTGCCGAGCTTCGCGCCCCGTACCGGAAACCCGTCGGACCGGCCCTCGGGTCGCCCCTCGGGCCGCCCGAGCGGCGGCGGGGGGCGCGGCTTCCCGGGCTTCGGCGGCGGTGCGAACGGCGCTTCCGCCGATCCGGCGACGCAGAAGGCGATGCAGGCGTGCGCTTCGCTGCGGCCGCAGTTCAACGGCCGCGGCGGCCAGGGCGCGGGCGGCGGCGACAGCAGTGCGTACCAGGCGTTCACCAGCTGCCTCAAGGACCACGGGGTGACCCTGGCGACCCCGTCCCCCGGCGCCACGGGACGCTCCCGCGGCGGCATGTTCGGCAGCGGTCTGAACACCTCGGACCCGAAGACGGCTGCGGCCTACAACACCTGCAAGGCGCTCCTGCCGCAGCGCCCCACGCCCTCGGCGAGCTGAGGCCGCGGGCGGCGGCCCCCAGGACAGCGCGGCGGGGGGGGCCCCCCGGGGGGGGGCCCCCCCGCGGCCCCCCCCCGGGGGGGCCCCCCCCCGCCCCGCTGCGCCATGCGGTACGGGCCCCGTGGCCCGTACCGGCGCCGTCATCCGTAGGAGAGCTTGGAGCACGGGTTCGCGTCCGCGCTCCTGGCCTGCTTGCTCAGGTCTGTGGGCAGCGGGGTCGGCGTCGCGGACGCCGTGGTGCCCTTCGCCGCGGCGTCGGCGAAGTCCTGGCCCAGGACGACGTTGACGCCGGTGGTGTCGAGCTGGACCAGCTGCGCGCCGGGGAAGAGCTTCGCGACCGTGTCGGCCTGCGTCTTGGCGCCTGCCGATGTGCCGTACTCGATCCGGGTGACCGCGTGGTCGTGCGTCTTGGCGTTCGTCTCGTTCATGACGTTGAAGCCGTCGGCCTTGAGGATGTCGCCGGCCTTGCCGGCGAGCCCGCCCTTGAGGGTGCCGTTGTAGACGGAGACCATGATCCCGGTGCCGTCGATCCTGGCGCTGGGGGTCGGGGTGGCGGCGGGCTTCTTCCCCGAGGCGTTGACGCCCGACAGGGTGCGGTCGGCGCGCAGCTCTGCGAAGAGGTTGTCCACGTCGGGGTGGACGAGGTCTATCCGGGAGCCCGCGTACTTCCAGGGCGCGGTGATGAACTGGATGTTCTTGAGGTCGATGCCCTTGAGCGAGAGCCCGAAGTTCATCAGCTTCACGGCGCTGCCCAGGCCCGGGTCGACGGTCAGCGACTTGGTCGCGGCGTTGGCCAGGGGCAGCAGCGTCGTGGGGTTCATGCCCTGGCCCTTGACCTTGCTGATCAGCGCGGACAGGAAGGCCTGCTGCCGCAGCATGCGGCCGACGTCGGAGTTGTCGCCGACACCGTGCCTGACCCGGACGTAGTCCAGCGCCTGCTGGCCTTGCAGGTTCTGCATCCCGGCGTGCAGGACGACCTTGCCCTTGTGGCCGAGGTTGGGGTTCATGTCGCCCTGGTAGATGTCGTTCGGGACGCAGACGTCGACGCCGTGCACGGCGGAGGTCATGGACGCGAAGCCCGCGAAGTCGACCACCATGGTGTGGTCCACCCGCATGCCCGAGAGCTTCTCGACGGTGTTCTGGGTGCAGGCCGGGTTGCCCTTCTCCGTGTTGCCCATGGAGTAGGCGGAGTTGAACATCGCGCTCGGCTGGTCCTTGGACCACTTGCCGTCCGGCAGCAGGCAGGGGGGTATGTCGACGAGCGAGTCGCGGGGTATGGATATGCCCACCGCGTGTTTGTGGTCGGGGTAGACGTGCAGCAGGATCGTGGTGTCGGAGCGGCCTATGGGCCCCGACTTGGAGCCGCCGAGCTTGCCGTTCTCGCCGGAGCGGGTGTCGGAGCCGATCAGCAGCACATTGACGGCCTTGTCACCGTTGGCGTCGGCCTGGGCGGCCGCCGGCCGGTCCTTGCTCAGTCCCGCGGAGTCGAAGGTCGCGATGTTCGCGTTCAGTTTGAGGTAGATGGCCCCGGCGCCGCCGACGAGCAGCACCACGAACGAGACCACGATCGCGATGATCCACCGTTTGCGGTTGTGCTTGCGTATCCCGCGGCCCTGTCTACGTTCCGGCTTGCGCCCACGAACGCCCATTCCCTTACACCTTCGGTCCGGTGGCACCCGCATACATCACGACGAAGCCCCAACGTTTATCAGTTGCCCCGGCCGGGCCGTATGACGCCGGTCACATCGGCGCCGGGGAAGGACGTTTGTCCAGCCAGACACTGTACGGCGTCAACATTTGGGTGACGTAAAGGCAGCATGGAGTGACGCATTCCGGCGGTGGGCCGGGAAAGGAACTCAGTCGCGCAGCGCTTCTTCGAGCGTGAGCACCGGGCGGAAGACCCCGTCGAGGCCGGTCATCGCCAGCAGTTTGCGGGTCTGCGGGTGGGCGCACGCCATCGCGGTCCTGCCGCCGCGCTCGATCACCCGGCGGCGGGCGCGCAGCAGCAGCGCGAGGCCGTAGCAGTCGATGAATTCGAGCGGCCCGAGGTCGAAGACCACCGTCAGCGGCGGCGGCCAGAGCGCGGCCGCGTCCAGGTGCGGGTGGATGCCGTGCGCGCTGCCGAGGTCGATCTCGCCGGCCAGCTCGATGACGACGATCTGCCGGATCCGGTACGTGCGGGCGTAGGGCGTGGGCGGCGGAACCACCTCGCCGAGCCGGTGGACGAACTCCGGCCTGTCCTCGCCGTCGCCACCGCCGTCCCCGTTGACCCCCTCGTGCACCCGCGTCCCCCGTCCCCCTGGCGTGACCTGCGTAACCGTATCGGCGTCGCGGTGCCGCCGGGGAGACTGCCGGGGGGAAAACATGCCGATATTCACCCGGAGGGGTGAAGGCCGGGAAAATGCGCGCGTAAGGTCACAACTCCCGCTTGAAGGTGTTCAGCCAGTCGAGGGAGTCGGCGGTGCTGAGCGCGAGCCGGCCCAGCGCGTTCATCGCCTTGTCGTACTCGACGACCTCGTCGTGCTTGTCGATGTAGAGGGCGCCGGTCAGCTGCTCCAGATACACCAGGTCCGGCAGGTCGGACTCGGGGAAGCTCAGCAGTGTGAAGGCGCCGCCGCCCGCCGCGTGACCGCCGGTGGCGAAGGGCAGGACGCGCACGTCCACGTTGGGCGCCTCCGCGGCCTCCAGGACGTGCTGGATCTGGTCCCGCATGACCTGCCGGCTGCCGAACGGGCGGCGCAGCGCGCCCTCGTCCATCACGGCGACGAAGTGCGGTGCCCGCTCCGAGACGAGCAGCTTCTGCCGTTCCAGGCGTAGACCGACTCGTCTTTCCACCCAGGCGTCGGCTCCTTCGGGATGACCGAGCCGGATCACCTGCCTTATGTAGTCCTCCGTCTGCAGCAGGCCGTGCACGAACTGCACCTCGAAGGTGCGGATCAGAGCGGCGGACTCCTCGAGGCCGACGTAGGTCTGGAACCAGGTCGGCATCACCTCGCCGTATCCGTGCCACCAGCCGGCCGCGTTGGCCTCTCTCACGAGTCCGAGCATGGCGAGCCGCTCACCCTCCTCGGTGACGCCGTACAGCGTCAGCAGATCGGCGACATCCCGCTCCTTGAAGCTGACTCTTCCCAGCTCCATGCGGCTGATCTTCGATTCCGACGCCCGGATGGAGTACCCGGCGTCCTCCCTGCTGATCCCCCGCGACTCGCGCAGCCTCCGCAGCTGCGCTCCGAGCAGCATTCGTCGCACGATGGACCCGCCTCCCGGCTGCCCTGCGCTCATAGGTCACGCTCCGCCCTTGGTTCATCAGCAGTCTGCCACTAATGCCTTGCGGGCAGTACCCGTCCCGTCACTCTGGATCGTCACGTGCATCAATTCCTTGCAGATGCACGTGCAGACGCCCTTGCATCCCCGGGTGCCGATCCCCGAGCATGGGGACCGTGCAGATACTCCGGGGGCACGCATGAAGGCAGAGGCCGCACCTGTGCTGGACCCGTTATGGCAAGGCGTGCTCGCGCCCGAGCGACTTGCCGCGGGTCACGGCGCCACGTGCGAACTGCCCGCCGCCCTCGAGTCGGTGCGCGAGGCGCGCCACTTCACCCGCTCGACACTCCAGCGCTGGGATCTGTCCGCCCTGCTCGACTCCATGGAACTGGTCGCGTCGGAACTCGTGACGAACGCGCTGCGCTATGCGGTGCCGGTCGGCACTCCCGGCGTGCCGGTGCGGCTGAGCCTGGTGCGCTGGACCAGCCGGGTGGTCTGCGCCGTGCGTGATCCCAGCACGGTGGCGCCGGTCACCAAGGACCCCGACTTCGTGGCCGAGACCGGCCGCGGGCTGCACCTGGTGGACTCCTTCAGCGAGAACTGGGGATGGCACCCGCTGAGCGGTACGGGGAAGGTCGTCTGGGCGCTGTTCCTGGTCGCGCCCGCGGCCGGCCAGCGCAGGTAGTACGTGGTGCCCGGGGCCTCAGGGCCCCGGCATCAGGTGGTCGAACTCGCCCGCCTTCACACCGATGATCATCGATTCGATCTCGGCTCTGGTGTAAATCAGCGCGGGACCGTCCGGAAAGCGCGAATTGCGTACGGCGACGTCCCCGTCGGGCAGCGCGGCGAACTCCACACATGTGCCATTGGCATTGCTGTGCCTGCTCTTCTGCCAGAACACGCCCGCAAGGTCTTCTGCGGCCATTCCATTGTGCGTCCGGCGCATCTGCCACTCCCCAAAAGTGCCGTGTGGTACAGGAGATGATAACTCGTGGCGCGAGCACGTGCATGTGCACGTGCAAGTGCACGTGCAGTCACGGGGTGTGATGCTGGTGACCGCTCTGACCTGAACCTGACCGGAATGTGAATGCGGCGACGGTTACCCGGCTACGGTCCGATACGATTGACGGTCCGTAGATGAATTCCTCACTCCGCGCTACGAATTGGGAGCAGCCTGCAATGGCTCGTCACCTCATCACCTCCGCCCTGCCCTATATCAACGGGATCAAGCACCTGGGCAACATGGTGGGGTCCATGCTCCCCGCGGACGTCTACGCCCGCTATCTGCGGCAGCGCGGACACGACGTCCTCTACATCTGCGCCACCGACGAACACGGCACCCCCGCGGAACTCGCGGCAAAGGAGGCCGGGCTTCCGGTCGACGTGTTCTGCGCCCGCGCGCACGACGACCAGAAGGCCATCTACGACGGATTCGCTCTGTCCTTCGACTACTTCGGCCGCAGTTCCTCCGCGCAGAACGTCGACATCACCCAGCGCTTCGCCCGCCGGCTGAACGAGAACGGCTTCATCGAGGAACGCGCCATCCGCCAGGTCTACTCGCTGACCGACGAGCGCTTCCTGCCCGACCGCTACATCGTCGGCACCTGCCCGCACTGCGGCTACGACAAGGCGCGCGGCGACCAGTGCGAGAACTGCACCCGGGTGCTCGACCCCACCGACCTGATCGAACCGCGCTCGGCGATCAGCGGAAGCAGCGCGCTGGAGGTCAGGGAGACCAAGCACCTCTTCCTCCTCCAGTCGAAGCTGGCCGCCGAGGTCGAGGCCTGGCTCGACGCGAACAGCGCCGACTGGCCGACCCTGGCTTCCTCGATCGCCCGCAAGTGGCTCACAGAAGGCCTGCACGACCGGGCCATCACCCGGGACCTCGACTGGGGTGTGCCGGTGCCCGCCGACACCTGGCCGGAGCTGGCAGCCGAGGGGAAGGTCTTCTACGTCTGGTTCGACGCGCCGATCGAGTACATCGGTTCCACCAAGGAGTGGTCCGACGCGGCGCCCGCGGGCGAGTCGCGCGACTGGCAGTCGTGGTGGTACGAGGCCGAGAGCACCGTCCGCTACACGCAGTTCATGGCCAAGGACAACGTGCCCTTCCACACCGTGATGTTCCCCGCCACCCAGCTGGGCACCCGCGACCCGTGGAAGAAGGTCGACTTCGTCAAGGCCTTCAACTGGCTGAACTACTACGGCGGGAAGTTCTCCACCTCCCAGCGCCGCGGTGTGTTCACGGACGCCGCGCTCGACACGCTGCCCGCGGACTACTGGCGCTATTTCCTGATGGCCAACGCGCCCGAGTCCGACGACACCTCCTTCACCTGGGAGCTGTTCGCGGCCGGCGTCAACAAGGACCTCGCCGACACCCTCGGCAATTTCGTCAACCGGGTGCTGTCCTTCTCCCGCAAGCGCTTCGGCGACGACGTGCCGGCCGGCGCGGCACCGGGCGACGCGGAGGCCCGGCTCGGCGAGCAGATCGCCGGGCTGCTCGCCGAGTACGAGGGCCACATGGAGCGGCTGCAGTTCCGCAAGGCGGCCCAGTCGCTGCGGGCGCTGTGGAGCGCGGGCAACTCCTACCTGGAGGAGAAGGCCCCCTGGATGGAGATCAAGACCGATCAGGACGGCGCCGCCCTCACCCTGCGCACCGCGATGAACCTCATCCACCTCTACGCGGTGGTGTCCGAGCCGTTCATCCCGTCCTCGGCCGCCGCGATGCGCGCCGCCTTCGCGCTGCCCTCGGACGACGCGCGCTGGGTCACCCCCGAGCAGGCCCGCTCGCTCGACGCGGTCCCCGCGGGCACACCCTTCACGGTGCCGCCGGTGCTCTTCGCGAAGATCACCGACGACGAGCTGGCCTCGTACGTCGACCGTTTCGGCGGCGATCCGGACGCCGCCGCGTAGTCTCGGGCCCCACGCGCCCGGTCGCCGCCGCCTCGCCGGCCGGGACCGGGCGCAGCGGGCCCTCCTCCGGCAGCCGTGAACGCCGCGCGCCGGTGCCGGAGGGCTTGCACCCCGAGACCGCGGACGCCAGCGCGGCGGCGATGCCGAGCACCGCACCCCGGCGGCCGATGGGTATCGGCTCCCCGCCGGTCATCCGAAGTCCGCCGACGAGAGCAGGTCCCTGACCTGGTCGAGCTGGGCGGCGGTGGGATGCGACAGGCAGGCGGTCGCCCACACCATCGTGCCCGACCTCTCGGGACCGACCATCGTCCGGCTCATCTGCCGGGTGCCGTTGATCGTGCGGCAGGACTGGTAGGGGTCCTCGTCGGCGAGCGGCAGCTCGAGACCCTGGAGCTTGTCCACCTCGCCCTTCATCTCCTCCCGGCGGAACATCACCAGCACCCCGCCCTTGGCCAGTACCCGGGCCAGCGGGGTGCAGAAGCCGTCGAGGGCGTGCGCGCAGCCGTTCTCGGGCAGCACCAGGGTCTGCGTCGACAGGAAGACGCTGGTGGTGGCCGGGTCCGCGAGGATCCGCCAGCCCGTGGGCGGCCGCAGCCGCAGCCCGTCCATCCCGTCGGGGCGGAAGCCGTCGTCCGTGGCGGGCGTGGGGCTCGTGGTACCGGTCGGCGTCGGGGCATGGACGGTGCTGGCGGTGGGGCTGGGGCGCCCCTCGTCCTGGCCGCTGGTCGCCACCGCGACGGACTGCGCACCGCCGCCGTCCGGCCGCACCAGCCCGGGCAGTGACGCCAGTGCCGCCGCCACGGCCAGCACCGCGCTCCCGGTGACCGCGGCCGTACGCCGTCTGCGCCGCCGCCGCACCCGCTCCTTGACCAGCGCCAACCGCTGCGGCGGGGCGGGCGGCTGGGGCACCGCCCGCTCCAGCAGGATGCGCAGCTCCTCCTCTGCGTCCGGCCGTTCAGTCACGGGGGTCACCGCCGTCCGTGGTGACCGCGGACGGCAGCCGCCCGCGCAGGGTCCGCAGCGCCTTCGCCGCCTGGCTTTTCACCGTTCCCTCCGAACACCCCAGCGCCTCCGCGGTCTCGGTCACGCTCAGGTCCTCGAAATACCGCAGGACGACGACGGCCCGCTGCCTGAGCGGCAGGGCGCGCACCGCAGCGGCGAGCGCCTGCTCCAGGTCCACCCCGGCGTAGGCGTCCTGCGGGAGCGCCCGGTCCGGCAGGTCGCCGTGCGGCACCTCGCCTCGCCAGCGCCTGCGCCACCAGGAGGCATGCGTGTGCACCAGCGCCCGGCGCACGTAGGCCTCGGGGTTCTCGTCGGCGATCCGCTGCCATTTGGGCCACACCTTCGCCAGCACGGTCTGGAGCAGGTCCTCCGCGAGGTGGGCGTCGCCGGTGAGCAGCCATGCGACACGCAGCAGCCGTTGGCCGCGTGCCGCGACGAACTGCTCGAACCCGCCTTCTCCCACCGGAAGTCCTCTCCACACGTCTACAACGCCCTCGGCCCCCGGTCCGGTTGCCCGGCATTTGACCTTCGCCTGGGGCGGACCGATACTCGCTAAAATTTCATCTCATCGGAAAATAGACGGAGGCCACGTGCCCGCAGGGAGCACCATGGGGCTCGTGGACCCGGCGCAGGACAGCCCCACGCCAGGCGCCCGCACCAGGACAAGGGACACGGTACGGGCCTCGGCACGCGCGGCAGCCCCCGCCATCGGCGGATACCTGCTGGTCAGGCTGGTCGCGACCGGAATCCTCTGGCTGTGGGCGCGCTCGGACCACCAGAGCCTGGGCGGCCTGCTCGGCCGTAAATGGGACTCCATCTGGTTCCTCGGCATCGTCCAGCACGGCTACGACCACGGCTCGCCGCTCAAGAGCAACCTCGCCTTCTTCCCGCTCTACCCCGAGTCGGTGCGAGCCGTCTCCGCCGTCTCCCCGGTCGGCGCGGCTGCCACCGGCATCGTGCTGGCCTGGGTCTTCGCCGCCGCCACCGCCTGGGGCCTGTACGCGCTCGGCAGCAAGCTGCACGACCCGCGCACCGGCGTGCTGCTCGCCCTGCTGTGGGGCTGCATCCCGCACGCGATCGTCGAGTCGATGGCCTACACCGAGAGCCTGTTCACCGCGCTCGCCGTGTGGACCCTCTACGCCGTGCTCGACGAGCGCTGGCTCACCGCGGGCGGGCTCTGCCTGCTCGCCGGGCTGTCCCGCCCCACCGCCACCGCCCTCATACCGGCCGTGTGCCTTTCCGCGCTGTTCGCCGTCATCCGCAGGCCGGCCGCCTGGCGGGCGTGGGCGGCGCTGCTGCTCGCGCCGGCCGGCTGGCTGGGCTACATGCTCTGGGTGGGCAGGCGGCTGCACCGCCTCGACGGCTGGTTCCACGTGCAGAAGGACGGCTGGGGATCGTCCTGGGACGGCGGCCGCTTCACCGTCACCAACGCACGCCACATCCTGGGCGGCGAGTCGCCGCTCGACCTCTACGCCGTGACGCTGGTGCTGCTGCTGGCGGTGGCCCTCTTCGCGCTCGCCGTGGCCCAGCGCCAGCCGTGGCAGCTGCTGCTTTTCAGCGCCCTGCTGCTGGCGACCTCGATCGGCGGGTCGGGCTACTACCACGCCAAGGCCCGCTTCCTGGTCGCGGCCTTCCCGCTGCTGCTGCCGCCTGCCCTCGCGCTGGCCAGGGCGAAGACCGCCACGACGGTCACCGTGGTGACCACGATGACCCTGATCTCCGGCTACTTCGGCGGCTACCTGCTCCTGGTCTGGGTCCACTCCCCCTGACCGGCGACCCGCACGCGTGAGGCGGCGCCCCCCACCGGGGGACGCCGCCTCACGCGTGTCGCCTGCGCCTTACTTCTTGCGCAGCTGGATGTGCAGCTCGCGCAGCCGGGTCTCCTCGACCTCCGACGGCGCGCCCATCAGCAGGTCCTGCGCGTGCTGGTTGAGCGGGAAGGCGATGGTCTCCCGGATGTTCGGCTCGTCCGCGAGCAGCATGACCATACGGTCGACACCCGGGGCGATCCCGCCGTGCGGCGGCGCGCCGAAGTGGAAGGCGCGCAGCATTCCGCCGAACTCCGCCTCGACGGTCTCCCGCGTGTACCCGGCGATCTCGAACGCCTTGTACATCACGTCCGGCTCGTGGTTCCGGATCGCGCCGGACGACAGCTCGATGCCGTTGCAGACGATGTCGTACTGCCACGCGAGGATGTCCAGCGGGTCCTTGGTCTCCAGCGCCTCGAGGCCGCCCTGCGGCATCGAGAAGGGGTTGTGCGAGAACTCGACGGCCCCGGTGTCCTCGTTGCGCTCGAACATCGGGAAGTCCACGATCCAGCAGAAGCGGAAGACGCCCTCGTCGAACTGCCCGACCCGCTTGGCGGCCTCGACCCGGACCGGGCCCATGATCTTCGAGACCTCGTCGAAGTCGCCCGCGCCGAAGAAGATCGCGGTGCCCGCCTTGCCGCCGACCGCGGCGAGCAGCGCCGCCACGTCGTCCTCGGTGAGGAATTTGGCGATCGGCCCGGTCAGCGCGTTGCCCTCGCCGACCCGGACCCAGGCGAGGCCCTTGGCGCCGAGCGAGACGGCGTAGTCGCCGAGCTGGTCGAAGAACTTGCGCGGCTGGTCCGCGGTGTCGTGCACGGCCAGCGCGCGGACGTGCTTGCCGGCGAAGGCCTTGAAACCGGAGCCGGCGAAGACCTCGGATACGTCGACCAGTTCGAGCGAGGTGCGCAGGTCCGGCTTGTCGTTGCCGTACTTGAGCATCGACTCGCGGAAGGGGATGCGCGGGAAGGGCGAGGTGACGGTGCGGCCGCCGCCCAGCTCGTTGAACAGGTCGGTCATCACCTTCTCGATGACGCCGAAGACGTCCTCCTGCTCGACGAAGCTCATCTCGACGTCGAGCTGGTAGAACTCGCCGGGCGAGCGGTCGGCGCGCGAGTCCTCGTCGCGGAAGCAGGGTGCGATCTGGAAGTAGCGGTCGAAGCCGGAGATCATCAGCAGCTGCTTGAACTGCTGCGGGGCCTGCGGCAGCGCGTAGAACTTCCCCGCGTGCACCCGGGAGGGCACCAGGAAGTCGCGGGCGCCCTCGGGAGAGGTGGCCGACAGGATCGGGGTGGCCATCTCGTTGAAGCCGAGCGCGGTCATCTCGCGGCGCAGGAAGGAGATGACCTGGGTGCGCAGCATGATGTTGCGGTGCATCCGCTGGCGGCGCAGGTCGAGGAAGCGGTTGGTGAGCCGCATCTCCTCGTTGGCGCTGTCCTCGGGGAAGACCGGGAAGGGCAGCGGGTCGGCGGCGCCGAGCACTTCGAGGGAGGTCACGTCGACCTCGACCTCGCCGGTCGGCAGCTCGGGGTTGACGTTCTCCGCCGAGCGGGCCAGGACCCGGCCGTCGACGCGGACGACGGACTCCTTGGACTGGCTGCTCAGCCGGTCGTAGACGGGCGACCCCGGGCGCACCACGAGCTGGGTGAAGCCGTAGTGGTCGCGCAGGTCGACGAAGAGGATGCCGCCCAGGTCACGACGATTGTGCAGCCAGCCGGACAGGCGGACGTCGGTGTCGACGTCGGTGGCGCGCAGCTCTCCGCAGGTGTGTGACCGGTACCGGTGCATCGTGGTTCGTCCAAGTCGTCAGGTCGTCGCGATGGTGGGGAACCCGCACAGCCTACCGGCGCCGGGGGCGCCTCCTCATCCGCGTATCCGCGCCACACGCCCGGCGGAGCCCGGCGGGCGGCGTCCGGCACCCTGTGGGTGCGCTGTGGGCACATTGGCTCATACCATCCGACACCCCATAAACTGGGACAATGCACACCGAGGACGTCCTCGCCGCCGTCGGATCAGGCGTGTGGCAGTGGGACGAGGGCACCGGCAATGTCACGGTGGACGGTTGTGCGGCACACCTCCTCGGACTCACGGGAGGCGCTGCCACGCACCGTTCGACCGCGATACGGGCCTGCCTCCACGCCGCCGACTACGTGTCGCTCAGCGCCGCGGTCTCGCTGGCCGGCGCGGAGGGCAGTGTCGCCGAGGCGCTGGTGCGGGTGGTCGGCGACGACGGCAAGGTGCTGCGTACGCTGCGGGCCACGGTCGCGCCGCGCGGCAGGGTGATCAGCGGCATCCTGCACGAGGTGCACAACGCGCTGGCCTCGGGCGACAGGACCCCTGGCGAGACGGCGACCCGGGACTGGCGGCGCGCCAGGGAGGCCTTCCTGCTGGACGCGGGCCGCGCACTGGCCGAGGCGGACTCCACTGCCGAGGTGCTGCGGGTCGCGGCCACCCTGTCGATGCCCGGCTTCTCGCCCGACGGCCTGGCCGTCTTCGGCATCGAGGGCGACCGGCTGGCCATCATCGGCCACCACGGCCAGGAGATCTCCGACGGCGCCCTGCTCGACATGCCGCTGAGCACCGACTACCCGGCCGCCCAGGTCGCCCGCACCGGCCAGGCGGTCTACGTGGCCTCCCCCGAGGACTACGCGGAGCGCTTCCCCGCCACATGGCCGCTGGTCAAGCCCTACGGGCGGGTGTCGTGGGCGTATCTGCCGCTGGTCGTCGCAGGGACCACCACCGGCGCGTGGATGGCGGCCTTCCGCGAACCGGTCGCCTTCACCCCGGACGAGCGCGCGGTTCTCACCACGGTGGCCAGGATGCTCGGCCAGGCGCTGTCGAGGGCGGGCCTGCACGAGTCGGAGCGCGCGCTGACCGACGGCCTCCAGCGGACGATGATGCCGGCGCGCAAACCCGGCGTCACCGGTATGGCGGTGGCCGCCCGCTACGTCCCCACCGGCGGCGGCCTCCAGGTCGGTGGCGACTGGTACGACGTGATCAACCTGCCCTCAGGACGCACCGCCGTCGTGATCGGCGACGTCCAGGGCCACGACGTCAAGGCCGCGGGCCTGATGGGCCAGCTGCGGATCGCACTGCGGGCCTACGCGGCCGAGGGCCACGGGCCGGACGCGGTGCTCTCCCGCGCCTCCCGCTTCCTTTCCGGGCTCGCCGACGAGCACTCCTCCGACGCACGCTTCGCGACCTGCCTCTACGCGGAGATCGACCCGCTCACCGGCACCCTGGACGTCGTACGCGCCGGCCACCCCGAGCCCGCGATACGCCTCGGCGACGGCACCACCATCGTGCGGCGCACCGCCGTGGGCCTGCCGCTCGGCATCGAACCTGACGCCGACTACCCCACCACCAGGATGGTCCTGGAGCCCGGCGAGGTGCTGCTGCTGTGCACCGACGGCCTGATCGAGACCGGCGGCCACGACCTGGAGACCGGCAGGCGCCGGCTGTCCGAGGCACTGGCCGCGGGCCCCGCCGACGACCTGGAGGTGCTTGCCGACTCCCTGGTGCGCGCCGTCCACGGCCCGGCGTCGCACCACACCACGGGCCCGCTCGCGGACCGCCGCGAGGACGACGTCGCCCTGGTGCTGCTGCGCCGCGACCCCGACGGCCCCACCTGCGCGGTCCCGGTCCGCCGCACCGTCATCTCCGTCGCCCAGGCCGACCCGGGCCAGATCCGCTCGTGCCGTGAGGCCATCCGCTCGCTGCTGCACGACTGGTCGTCGGCCGACCAGATCGACTCCGCGGTCCTGCTGGTCTCCGAGGCCGTCACCAACGTCCTGGTCCACACCGACGGCGACGCCTTCCTCCTCGCCCAGGTCACCGGCATGCCCGGCACCCGCCGCCTGCATGTCGACGTCGGAGACGCCTCCGACGACATGCCCCACCGCCGCTCCCCCGGCGAGATGGCCTCCTCGGGCCGCGGCCTGCTGCTGATGGAGGAGCTGGCCGACGCCTGGGGCGTGGACCCGCGGGGCGACGGGAAGTCCACCTGGTTCGAGCTCTACGAGTGAGCCACCCCCGAGCCGTGACGGCGCACCCCGCAGTGCCGATGGTGTTTACAGCTCGGACACCCCCCACGAACCGACGACCACCTCGTCGCCCACGGACAGCTTCCCCGGCCGCAGCACGGCGAACTTCACGCCGAAGGCGACGCCCCCCTCGGCCGCCCTGCGGTAGCCGGCCAGGGTGCGCAACGGCTCAGGCCCGTCCCTGGCGGCGGACTCCTGGTCGACCATGGTGACCGCGCAGCGGATGGCGAGCTTGGCGTAGCCCAGCTCCGCGCCGCCGACCACGACCCGGCGGGCGCGGTCCTCGACATGCGGCTCGTCCCAGCCGTCGACCACGAGATTCGGCCGGAAGCGGTTCATCGGCAGGGGCGCCGCGCCCCGCTCGGCCAGCCGCGCGTTCAGCAGGTCGAGCGAGGACCGCGACAGCAGGTGCAGCGCGCAGCTGTCCGCGTAGCCGGAGGTGCCGGGTGTCCTGCCGTCGGTCACCCGGTCGTGCTCCGGCGGCACCCGCACCAGCCGGCTCGGCGCGCCGAGCACCTCCGACAGCCACCCGGCGGCGGTGGCGCCCTGGTCGATGCCCCGGTACGGCTTCCCGAAAAGGTCCACCTCCCGCCGTGCGGCCGAGGTGTCCACGTCGATGCCCACCGGCTCGGCGCCGGGCGCGCGCAGGGTCAGCAGGCCGCCCGCGCCCACCTCGGGGCGGATCAGCGCCAGCCGCGGGTCGCGCCGCTGGCTCCTGAAGACGCCCTCCTCGCTGACGACCATGAAGCTGCGGTCGTGCGCGAGCCCCGCGGGAGTCAGCACGGCGTCCTCCGCCGGGACCCCCGCGCAGCCCTTGACCGGGTAGTACGTCAGCTCCACGACCCGGATCACGCGCCGCCCCCGCTCCCCGTACGACGTGCCCGCTCGGCTCCCATGGGCACTCACTACCCACGCCCCGCGCCGGGCTCACCGGTCAGTGCCAGTCCCGCCACGACGGACTTGCCGCGGCACCGGCGGGGGACCACCGCCCACACAGCGGCGAGCGAGTCCACCAGCAGCAGCCCGCGACCCGACTCGGCGTCGTCCGGCGGCAGGTGGCCGAGCGCGGGCCTGCCCGCACCCGGATCCGAGACCGCCAGCCAGTAGTGGCCGTCCGCCGGCCACAGGACGAGTTCGACGACGTCATCGCCGCAAGTGCCGTACCGCACCGCGTTGGTGACCAGCTCGCTGGTGATCAGGCCCAGCTCCGAGCCGAGCCCGGGGGCCAGCCCGTGCGGCAGGGCTTCGGCCACGGCATGGCGCGCCCGCCTGACCGAAGCGGGGTGCGCGGGAAAGCGCCAGACGGTGGGCACGACAGGGACTTCGGGCATGGCGAACTCCGTTGCGAGAGTGAGGTGTTCGGCGTCGTCCGGTGGCATGCCGCCCTGGTCGCGAACACACCTGTCCCAGGGCGGACAGGCACACTCGCGCGGTGCACTTCCGGTAGTGCGCTGCGTAGTACGAGGTACTACAGTAAGCCATCGGGAGCACATGTGCCATGCGTTTCTGACGACCCGTTGGACCGGGTACTCCCCGCACGGCAAAATGAGCCACGGAGGAAGGACATACATGCCGCCGAGAAGCAACCCGTCCGCACGCCGACAGCGCCTGGGTGCGGAGCTTCGCAAGCTGCGGGAGGACGCCGGACTGTCCACCGAGCAGGCAGCCGCCCTGCTGGACACCAACCGGACCGTCATCTCCAGTACCGAGGCCGGGCGCCACGGGGTCAGCCCCGAGCGGGTGCAGCGGATCGCCTTCGCCTACGAGTGCACCGATCAGGCGCTGATCGATGCACTCGTCGCCATGTGCGGCGACCGCGTACAGGGGTGGTGGGAGGAGTACCGGGACGTCCTCCCCTCCACCTTCCTCGACATCGCCGAACTGGAGTGGCACGCCCACGGCCTGCGGGTGAGCACCATGACGCACATGCCGGGCCAGTTCCAGACCGAGCGCTACGCCCGCGCCTTGTTCTGCGCCGCCATCCCGCCTTTGCCCGAAGCCGAGTTCGACGCCAGAGTCGCCCACCGCGTGCAACGCCACCGGGCGATCGACCGCGCGGGCGCCCCGCCGTACGAACTCGTCGTCCACGAGGGCGCACTACGCACCGAGGTGGGAGGACGGTCCGTCCTCCGTGACCAGCTCGCCCATCTCATGGCCGCAGCCGACCGCGACAACGTCACCATCCAGGCCATCCCGTTCTCGGCAGGCGCCTTCCCGGGCTCGGGCCAGTCCATCCTGTACGCCCGAGCCCAAGTGCCGCGCCTGGACACCGTCGAGCTGGACCGGGCCACAGTCGTGGAATTCATCCACCCCGAGGCGCAGTTGTGCAAGTACCGGCTACAGCTCGACGAGATGCAACGCATCGCTCTTCCGCCGGAGAAGACCCTTGACCTCATGCACGCCATCGCATCCCAGCTCTAGGAGAGCCCACCGTGTCCGACATCACCTGGGAAGCCCCCTTCTGTCAGGACGGCAGCAACTGCTTCCGCCTCGGCACGGACACCGACGGCAACGGCTACATAGCCATCGCCGGCCAGGAAGAAAACCACCTCACCGACTCCCGTGAAGCGCTCCGCGCCCTGATCAGCGAGATCAAGGCCGGCAAGGCCGACCACCTGCTCTGAAGGCGGAACCGCCGAATCGGGCCGCGCCGAGCGGGCCATCGTGCAAGCAGAGGGCTGCGGCCCGGCTCGTGGGCCGCGAGCAGCCCGAGGAGCCGACCCTGCCGGGCCAGGTCACCCGCGAGGACGCCCTTCACGACGGCGGAGGACGAGTAGCGCCCCGTCCGTGGGGGCGGCTATTCGCCGCCGCCGTCGGATTGCGGACTGAGCAACCTGAAAGGCGCGCTCCAGAGAGCCCCACCGACGGACAGCCATGAGACGTCCACCGCCTCGAAGACGAGCGCGATGGCGAGATCGGTCTCGTCCACGTCCCCCTGCACGGCACCGTGCCGGTGCCAACCACCGGCCGCACGGACCCACTTGCCCTGGCTGAACACCACCCGGGCGTTGTCACGCCGTAGTTCGAAGGCGGACGAGCCGGTCGAGGTGTAGGTGTACTCGCGGTCGCCGAGGCCGATGTGCAGGGCCCTGGAGGTACGGCGGAGCCCCAGGACGTTGTAGACGAGCCTGGCTTCCAGGCCTCCGACGCTGAGGACCGCCTTCTTGCTCAGGTACGGCTGCCCGCCCATGCCGATCCCGGAAAGGTGCGTCTCCGGAAGGTGCTCGCTGACAACCTCCGTGCGGAAGATCTCTCCCCCCTGACGCGGCCGGACCGGCTTGACCCAGAAGACCTGCACCCGGCCGTACACCCCGACGGTCCCGCTCAGCCCCTCCTGTGCCTGGTTCTTGAAGGGCTCCAACTCGAACCCGAAGTCGCCGTCGCTCATGGAACGCGCCGCTCCCTTTCTATTCGCCGCCGCCGTCTCCAGAAGTGGTGAGCAGCCTGATGGGCGCGTTGGCCAGAACCCCGCCGACGGATAGCGAGGAGACGTCCACCTTCTCGAAGACGAGCGCGATGGCAAGGTCGGTCTCGTCCACGTCCCCGTGCACGGTTCCGTGCCGGTACCGCCCGAGCTCGCGGTCCCACTTGCCGTTGGTGAGGGTCACCCGGTTTCCGCCGCGGCGAAGTTCGACGGCATGGGAGCCGGTCGAAGCGTAGGTGTACTCGCGGTCGGCGAGGCTGATGCGCAAGGCCCGGGCAGACCGGCGCAGCCGCAGTGAGTTGTAGTCGAGCCTGCCCGTGACTCCGCCCACGCTGAGAGTCGCCGACCTGCTGATGTAGGGGATACCGCCCATCCCGACCCCGGACACGTGGGCCTCAGGAAGGTGTTCGCTGACCAGCTCCGTACGGAAAACGTCCCCGGACTGCCACTCTTCCGGCTTGACGTAGAAGACCCGCACCGGGCCGTACACCCCGACTGCGCCGCTCAACCCGCGCTGAACCTGGTCCTTGAAGGGCTCCAACTCGAACCCGAAGTCGCCGTCGCTCATGCTCTTCCCCAGCTATGAGGTGGCCGGACATGGTGGAGCTGACGGTCGGGCCGGTCCGGGTCCCTGCGGTGCCGCAGAACCCGGCGTCCGTACGCGGCCGCCCGCCGCCGCAGGTCCGGTGCCGTCTCGGTGACCCACGCGGCCATCGGCCGCAGCCCGGCCGGCTTCGACGTGACCCCCAGCGTGGCGGCCCTGCTGAAGGCCGAGTCGGTGCCGTTCTTGAGGCTGGCCGGATCCGCGCCGTCCAGCAACGTGGCCGACTGCTCCAGGTCTTCGGGCTCCACACTGCGCAAGGCGACTTCCCCCCGGGCGTCAAGTGCGCCGGCTCCCACCGGCGCACGCGTATGACGCTTTGCGATTGCTCGATGGTAGCCAACGCGAATTCGACGGTCAGCAGGGTGGACTTCGGCCGCACCTTTTCGCCGCCGCGGGTCGCGCAGCCGCCTCCTGGAGGCGCCCTGCCCGGGTGATCAGGCCAGCAGGGACAGCAGGCGGTCGGCCTGCCGCTCAGCCGTGCCCGGAGGGTTCCTCGGGTCGTCGGCGTCATCGAAGGCGAGCAGGAACAGCCAGACGAGGGCAAGGAGTCGGCGGCAGTCCCGCAGCCGCAGGGACTCCGCGGGCGTCAGGTCGACCCGTCCCAGGAACGAGGGGACGTCGAGCGGGTGCTCCACCCAGCTGGCCACGTGTTCGGTGATCTCGGCCAGTTCGAAGGCGCGGTCGCTGCGGCCGGAGTCCTCGAAGTCGACCACCTGGACGCGTTGCCCGTCCCACAGGTAGTTCGCGAGGTTTCCGTCGCCGGGCCCGAAGGCGGTGAGCAGGTCCTGCGGGCAGACGGGGTCGAGCCCGGACCGGTCGAGCCACGCCATGCCTTCGTCCATGGCCTGCCCGACCTGCTTGCCGACGCGGGGGCGGGCCTTCGGGAGCCACGAGCGGATGTGGCCGATCAGCTCCCCCTGGTGGCCTGGCCGCAGCGGAATGCCGGCCAGGACGTCCGGCGGCAGGGCGTCGTGCAGTCGCGTCACCGCTGCGGCAAGCGCCTCGACGTGAGCGTCGCCGAGCGGCATGCCCCGCAACGGCACCCCGGCAAGCCGGGACATCACCACGGTGGGCTCCGCCGCGTCGAGATCCGCCTCCCGCGGCGCCGGAGCCAGGCCGGGCGCGTACCGGTCGAGCAGCCGCAGGGCGCGCCACTCGCGCAGGGCACGGTCGCGGTCCCCGCCGCGGAATCGCTTGGACACGCTGCCGGAGCCGAGGACGAGGGTGTGGGTGCTCCACCGATCGGAGGTCATGACGGGGAATCGTGCCGGCCGCGGACACCTCGCCGCCCTCCGCAGGAGCGGTCACCCGTCAAGGGCGCACCGGGGCCCGCAGGCCGAGCCACTGCTCGGCGTCCCAGGCGTGGAAGCGCTCCACCTCGGTGAAGCCCAGCTGTGCCGCGAGGCGCATCGACCTGACGTTGGCGGTCTGGGTGGCGAGCACCACCGGCTCACCGGGAAGGACACCGTCGAACCAGTCGAGTGCCGCCGCGCACGCCTCGGCCGCGTAGCCGAATCCCCACGCCCGCGGCAGGAAGAGGTAGCCGAGGTCGGCCTTGCCCGCGGCGGCCGGGCGATGGGTCGCGGGCGCCCTCTTGAGCAGCACCTGGCCGATCATGGCCCCGTCGAGCTCGACGACGAAGCTCCCGGCCCACCCCTCGGGCACCCGGGGCATCTCGCGCTCCAGTTCGTCCCGCGACCGTGGCCCGCCGAGGTACGTGTGCACCTCCGGCGAGGCCAGCAGTTCGATGAAGGCGGGGCGGTCCCGTGCCTCGGACCCGCGCAGCACGAGCCGCTCGGTCGTGATCGCCTCAGGCGGCCAGACAACGCTTTTCAGGGCTGACATCCGCTCAGCTTAATGAACCGAGCGGCTCCGGCGGGCGCTTGTTCCCCTCGGGAACCGGGTCGCACTCGACGAGGCCCGTGCCGATCAGCCGACCCAGGGCAGGGCGATGAGCCGTGCACGGATCGCCGTCGTCAATCGATCCAGGTCACCACGGCCATCTCTCGCTTGCCGGCGGCCCGGTAGAACTCCCGCAGGAGGGTGAAGTGGTCCACGAGGTACGTGCGGTGCTCCGCGATGGAGCCGGAGAATCCGCCGGCCTCCCGGTACGCGGGGATGGCCTCCAGCAGAGGGCCGATGTCCATGGCGGCCAGTTCTCCCGCCACGTGACCCACGGCTGCCGGGGTGAGGAGGGTAGGAGGGGGGCCGTAGCCGTCGTACACCGCGGGATGGTCGAGGAAGGAGACGCCGCAGTCGGAGTCCCCGTTGATGGCGCGCCGGAGTATCGGGATTTGGCCTGCATCGGGTTGCGTGTGCCGACAGAGTCCCAGCAACTCCCACACCCCCCAGCTCAGGTCCATGGTGTCGTCCTCAGGCGGATCCCACTGCGGATCTCCGAAGGGCGAGGTCCTGGCCGCCTCACGGCACTGTTCGAGGTATCGCAGGGATACACGCGCGAGCTGCTGGGTCACGGCCATGCGCGGGATCATCTCCGGCGTGTCCCGCGGCGGGACAGCGAATTGCCCGGCCGCCCGGCCGTGCGGGGCTCCGCGGCCGGGCGGGGGTCACCCCTGGTGACCCCCGCCCGGGCGGGCTCAGCGGCCGTAGGGGGAGTCCGCCGGGATGGTGCCGAGCCGGCCGGCCTGGAAGTCGTCGAAGGCCTGGGCGAGTTCGGCGTGGGTGTTCATCACGAACGGGCCGTACTGCATCATCGGCTCGCGGATGGGGAGGCCGCCCAGCAGGACGAACTCGAAGTTCGCCGACCGGGAGTCCTGGGTGTCGGCCGCGCGGACGGTGAGGGTGTCCCCGGCGCCGAAGACCACGGCCTGGCCCATGCCGAACGGGCGGGACTGGGGGCCGGCGAAGCCGGTGCCGGCGAGGCCGTAGGCGAGGGCGTTGAAGTCGGCGCGCCAGGGGAGGGTGACCGAGGCGCCGGCGTTGAGGGACACGTGGGTCATGGTGATCGGCGTGTGCGTGGCGCCGGGGCCGACGTGGCCGTCGAGGTCGCCGGCGATGAGCCGGATGAGGGCGCCGCCGTCGGGGGAGGTGAGCAGCTTCAGGCCGCCGGCCCTGATGTCCTGGTACTTCGGGGGCATCATCTTGTCGGCCTTCGGGAGGTTCACCCACAGCTGGAGGCCGTGGAAGAGGCCGCCGCTGAGCACCAGCGACTCCGGCGGGGTCTCGATGTGCAGCAGCCCTGACCCGGCGGTCATCCACTGGGTGTCGCCGTTGGTGATGGTGCCGCCGCCACCGTGCGAGTCCTGGTGGATGAAGGTGCCGTCCATGATGTAGGTGACGGTCTCGAAGCCGCGGTGCGGGTGCCAGGGGGTGCCCTTGGGCTCACCGGCCGCGTAGTCCACCTCGCCCATCTGGTCCATCATGATGAACGGGTCGAGGTGCCGGTAGTCAATGCCTGCGAAGGCGCGGCGCACCGGGAAGCCCTCCCCTTCGAATCCGCCGGGCGCGGTGCTGACGGCCAGTGCCTGGCGGGGCTGGCCCTCGGCCGGTGCGGTGACGCGCGGCAGGGTCAACGGGTTCTCTACGGTCACGGCGGGCATGGGGGGACCTCCTAGTGGACGTTGCGGTTCCAATGTAGTTGAACTCTGAACATCTCGCAACGCGTGACCATTCCCTCACCCGACCGAGGCCGGGTGACGCCCGTCACAGGGGGAGGGTCAGCCGTACATCCGGCGCATCGTGAAGTCCACCATCTGCTCGACCGCCTTGGCGTCGAAGACCATCCGGTGCTGCCCGTCGATGTCGAGCACGAAGCCGTAGCCGGTGGGCAGCAGGTCGAGCACCTCGGCGCCGGTGATCACGAAGTACTTCGACTCCTTGCCCGCGTAGCGCCGCAGCTCCTTGAGGGAGCTGAACATCGGGATCACCGGCTGCTGCGTGTCGTGCAGCGCGAGGAAGCCGGGATTCTCGCCGCGCGGGCAGTAGACCTTGGACGTGGCGAAGATCGCCTGGAAGTCCTCGGCCGACAGCGAGCCCGTGGTGAAGGCGCGGACGGCGTCGGCCAGCGACGGCGGCGAGGGCTCGGGGTAGCCGGACATGGGCGCGGCCCCGCCGGGAGCCGGCCCTTGGCCGGGATTCACGCTCTGGTCGTAGCCGTACACGGGCCCTAGCGTAACGGTGACCGCCGCGACTCCATCGGGGAACGGCGGCCAAAGGCCACCGGGGGAGCGAGGGACCCGTCACATCCGGGCGCCGGGGGTTGCTTCTTATTACCGACGGGTAGCATCATGTGAACGCACGTTCTTGTGACATCAGCAGTGTGACAGCAGCAGCGATACGGAGCCGTCGTCATGGGCCACTACAAGTCGAACCTCCGCGACATCGAGTTCAACCTCTTCGAGGTGCTCGGCCGCGACCAGCTCTACGGCACGGGTCCGTTCGCCGAGATGGACACCGACACGGCGAAGGACGTCCTGTCCGAGCTGGCCCGGCTGGCAGAGAACGAGCTGGCCGAGTCCTTCGCCGACACCGACCGCAATCCGCCGGTCTTCGACCCCGACACCAACACCGCGCCGGTGCCCGACACGTTCAAGAAGAGCTACGCGGCCTTCATGGACGCCGAGTACTGGCGGCTCGGCCTGCCGGAGGAGATCGGCGGCACCACCGCGCCGCGCTCCCTGATCTGGTCCTACGCCGAACTGGTGCTCGGGTCGAACCCGGCGATCTGGATGTACTCCTCGGGCCCCGCCTTCGCCGGCATCCTCTACGACGAGGGCACCGAGCAGCAGAAGAAGATCGCCGCGCTCGCGGTGGAGAAGCAGTGGGGCTCCACCATGGTCCTCACCGAGCCCGACGCGGGCTCCGACGTCGGCGCCGGCCGCACCAAGGCCGTCAAGCAGGACGACGGCAGCTGGCACATAACAGGCGTCAAGCGCTTCATCACCTCGGGCGAGCACGACATGTCCGAGAACATCATCCACTACGTGCTGGCGCGTCCCGAGGGCGCGGGCCCCGGCACCAAGGGCCTGTCGCTCTTCATGGTGCCGAAGTACGAGTTCGACCAGGAGACCGGCGAACTCGGCGACCGCAACGGCGTCTACGCCACCAACGTCGAGCACAAGATGGGCCTGAAGGCGTCCAACACCTGCGAGATGACCTTCGGCGACCGGCACCCCGCCAAGGGCTGGCTGATCGGCGACAAGCACGACGGCATCCGGCAGATGTTCCGGATCATCGAGTTCGCCCGCATGATGGTCGGCACGAAGGCCATCGCGACGCTGTCCACCGGCTACCTCAACGCGCTGGAGTACGCCAAGGAGCGCGTCCAGGGCCCCGACCTGGCGCAGTTCATGGACAAGGCCGCCCCCAAGGTCACCATCTCCCACCACCCCGACGTGCGCCGCTCGCTGATGACGCAGAAGGCGTACGCCGAGGGCATGCGCGCCCTGGTGCTCTACACCGCCTCCGTGCAGGACGCCATCCAGGTCGCCGAGGCCGCCGGCACCGACGCCGGGCAGCTGCACGGGCTCAACGACCTGCTGCTGCCCATCGTCAAGGGCTACGGCTCCGAGAAGTCCTACGAGCAGCTTGCCCAGTCGCTCCAGACCTACGGCGGCTCCGGCTACCTCCAGGAATACCCGGTCGAGCAGTACATCAGGGACGCCAAGATCGACACCCTCTACGAGGGCACCACCGCAATCCAGGGCCAGGACTACTTCTTCCGGAAGATCGTCCGCGACCAGGGCCAGGCGCTGACCGCGCTGAGCGAGGAGATCAAGAAGTTCCTGGCCGAGGCCACCGGCGGCGCCGAGCTCGCCGACGCGCGCGACCAGCTCGCGAAGGCCGCGGCCGACCTGGAGGCCATCGTCGGCACCATGCTGACCGACCTCGCCGCCACCGAGCAGGACGTCCGCTCGATCTACAAGGTCGGCCTCAACACCACCCGGCTGCTGCTCGCCTCCGGCGACGTCGTCGTCGCCTACCTGCTGCTGCGGGGCGCGGGCGTGGCGCTGGACAAGCTGCCGAACGCCTCGCAGAAGGACACCGCCTTCTACACCGGCAAGGTCGCCGCGGCGAAGTTCTTCGCGACGAACATCCTGCCCGGCGTCGGGGTGCAGCGCGCGATGGCCGAGACCGTCACGCTCGATGTGATGGACCTGCCCGAGGACGCGTTCTGACCGCCTGACCCCACGGCTTCGCGCCGGGTGCCGCCACCGGCCGGGTGGCGGCACCCGGCGTTTCCTATGCTGGCCGGTATGAGCCCGTCAGCGCGCACCTTCGACCGCACCCACACCGACGACCTCGCCGCCTTCGTGCAGGCGGGACCGTCCCCGTACCACGTGGTCGCCACCGTCGCGGCCCGGCTGGAGAAGGCCGGTTTCCACCGGGTCTCCGAGACCGACGCCTGGGACGGCGCCACCGGCGGGAAGTACGTCCTGCGCGGCGGCGCCGTCGTCGCCTGGTACGTGCCCAGGGGCGCGCGCCCCGAGACGCCCTTCCGGGTCGTCGGCGCCCACACCGACTCCCCCAACCTGCGGGTCAAGCCCCGCCCCGACATGGGCACCGCCGGCTGGCGCCAGGTCGCCGTCGAGATCTACGGCGGCCCGCTGCTCAACAGCTGGCTGGACCGCGACCTGGGCCTGGCCGGCCGGCTCTCGCTCCGCGACGGCAGCACCGCCCTGGTCAACGTCGACAGGCCGCTGCTGCGGGTGGCCCAGCTCGCCATCCACCTCGACCGCGGCGTCAACGACACCGGCCTGCACCTGGACAAGCAGCGGCACCTCCAGCCCGTCTGGGGCCTCGGCGACGTCCACGACGGCGACCTCGTCGACTTCCTCGCCGCCGAGGCGGGCCTCGACCCCGACGACGTGGCCGGCTGGGACCTCATGGCCCACGACGTGCAGCCACCCGCCTACCTCGGCCGCGACCGCGAGCTCTTCGCCTCGCCCCGGCTGGACAACCTGCTGTCCGTGCACGCCTGCACGGCCGCGCTCATCGCCGCCGCCGAGTCGGGCGACCTCGACGCCATCCCCGTCCTCGCCGCCTTCGACCACGAGGAGAACGGCAGCCAGTCCGACACCGGCGCCCAGGGGCCGCTGCTCGGCAACGTCCTGGAACGCTCGGTGAACGCCCGCGGCGGCGGCTACGAGGACCGGCTGCGGGCACTGGCCGGCACCGTCTGCGTCTCCTCCGACGTCGGCCACGCCGTGCACCCCAACTACGCCGAGAAGCACGACCCGACGCACCACCCGCGCGCCAACGGCGGCCCGATCCTGAAGACGAACGTCAACCAGCGCTACGCCACCGACGGAAGCGGCCGGGCGGTCTTCGCGGCCGCGTGCGAGACGGCGGGCGTGCCCTTCCAGCACTTCGTGTCCAACAACGCGATGCCCTGCGGGACGACGATCGGGCCCATCACCGCGGCCCGCCACGGCATCACGACGGTCGACATCGGTGTGCCGATCCTCTCCATGCACTCGGCCCGCGAGATGTGCGGCGCCGACGACCCGGCCTACCTGGCGGGCGCGCTGAGCGCCTTCCTGACCGCATAGGCCCCGGTCCCCTCCGTCCCTCGGACGCGATGACCGGCGGTACCGCACACCGCGGCCGCAGTGCACGCAAAGGCGGCATTGCGGTCCGCGGCGCCGTGGAGTTGACTCCACCCTCTGTGCGAGCGGCGGCAAGGGTCGCGGCGGCCGATTCCCGAAGGGAGGCGACGATGGACGGGACGGTGTTCAGGAGCGAGGACCTGCCGCCGGCCGAGCGGTTCGAGGCCTGGCAGGCACTCATGAGCCAGACACACGCCCCGATGCGCCTGACCAGCAACCACGCCGGTGACTACCAGGCGCACCTGCGGCTCATCACCCTCGGCGAGGTGTCGATGTGGCCGGCCACCTACCAGCAGCTGGTGTTCCTGCGCACCCCGAAGCTGATCCGGCAGTCCGACCCGGAGTACTGCCACATCTCGCTGGTGGTGCGCGGCGGCGCGACCGCCTCCTGGCGCAGGAACGAGGCCACGTACGGCACCTACGACATCTTCACCAACGACAGCTCGGTGCCCTACGAGATCGCGACCTCGGACGAGACGATCACTTCGATCGGCATCGAGGTGCCCAAGACGCAGCTCGGCCTGCCGTGGGGCAGGGCACAGCAGGTGCTCGGGCGCCCGATATCGGGGCGCAGCGGGATCGGCGCCCTGCTGGCGCAGTTCGTCACCCAGGTGACGACGGACCCCACCCCCTACACGACGGCGGACGCGTACCGCCTCGGCGCCGTCCTCAGCGACCTGGTCACCGCGGTGCTCGCGAACGTGACGGACGCGGAGCCCCACCTCCAGCCGGAGACCCGCCACCGGACCCTGGTGCTCGGCGTGAAGGCCTTCATCAAGCGGAATCTGCACGACCCCGAGCTGACCCCCACCGCCATCGCCGCCGCGCACTACATCTCGGGCAGCCATCTGCACCGGCTGTTCAGGACCGAGGGGACCACCGTCGCCTCCTACATCCGCCACCAGCGGCTGCGGGGCGCCCGCCACGACCTCGCCGACCGGGCCCTGGCGGCCACGCCCGTCCACGTCATCGCGGCCCGCTGGGGCTTCAAGGACCACGCCACCTTCACCCGGGCCTTCCGCGCCGCCTACGGGACCACGCCCACCGACTACCGCCACGAGGCCGATGTTTCGGCGGTCAGCGTCGGGTAGGCGAGGGGTGAGCACCACTCAACTCCCCCCTCTGGAGGCGGACATCGTGGGTATCGGAGGCTGCATCATCCTGATCGCCGTCGGTGCGATCATCACCTTCGCGACGGACTGGCACGCCAAGGGGGTCAACATGGACCTGCTCGGCCTGATCATGATGGCCGTCGGCGTGATCGGCATGGCCGCGTACGTGAGCATCTTCAAGCGGCGCAGGATCCCCCCGACAGCGGACGGCAACGTGCCGCCCGTCGTCGAGGAGCGCTACTACACCGACCGGCGCTACTGAGCCGGCGGCGCGTCCATCCCGGCCAGGACCAGCGCGAGGCGGGTCTCACCGGTGTCGGTCAACCGGACCGGGACACCCCAGTCCTGCTGGTGCACATGGCAGGCCGGGTACTCGTTGGCCGGGTCGTCGTCGCAGGACGCCGCCATCGCCGACACGTGCAGGACGCCCTCCACCACGGACGGGTCGAGCACCAGATCCCGGAAGAGATCGGTGCCCTTGCCCCCGCCGTCCGCCAGCAACTCCGGCGGGGTCGCACTGACCAGCAGCCGGGTGGAGGGCCCGTAGCGCTCGTCGAGCTTCTGCCCGGCGGGCGCGGAGAAGACCACGTCTAGCCGGAAGGCACCGGCCGCCACATCCGTGGCGGCCCGCTGCGTGCGGTGGGCCACCGCCTCGACGCGCACCGCCTCCTCGGGCAGCCGCATCCGGGTCAGCCGGTGCCCCGCGGACTCCACGACGACGATGTCGCCGTCCACCACCGCCGCGTCCGACGGCTCGCGCAGGTCGGTGGCCAGCGTGCTGACCTCGCCGGTGGCCGGGTCGTAGCGGCGCAGCGCGTTGTTGTAGGTGTCGCTGACCGCGACGGAGCCGTCGGGCAGGCCGGTCACACCGAGCGGGTGCTGGAGCAGCGCCTGCCCCGCGGGCCCGTCACGGTGGCCGAAGTCGAAGAGGCCGGTGCCGACCGCGGTACGCACCACATAGCCGTCGCCGTCGGTCGCACGCTCCACCCAGCGCAGCGCGGACGTCTCCGAGTCGGCGACCCACAGCCGCCCCGCGCCCTCGGCGGCCGCCGAGAGCCCTGACGGCTGGGCGAACCAGGCGTCGGCGGCGCGGCCGTCGACCAAGCCCTCGTTCGTGGTGCCCGCCGCGACCTCGACCCGCCCTGCGGCCGGGTCGTACACCCACAGCTGGTGCACACCCGCCATCGCGATCCACACCCGGTCCTCGAACCAGGCCACGTCCCACGGCGACGACATGTCCACCTCGCGCGCAGTCCCGCTGGTCGGCGAGCCCTGCCACCACTGGCGCCCGGTCCCGGCCACCGTGGTGACCCGGCCGCTCTCCAGGTCGAGCCTGCGCAACGCGTGGTTGACGGTGTCCGCCACGATGACCCCGCCGTCCGGCAGCAGCGCGAGCCCCTGCGGCTCGCTGAACCGCGCCGTCGCCGCGTCGCCGTCCACGAAGCCGCGCTCACCGGTGCCGATCCTGCGCACGACCGTCTCGCCGTCGGCCGCCAGCTCCACCAGCGCATGCCGCGTCGAGTCCGACACCAGGTAGTGCCCCGACCCCGGCAGCGCCAGCACCTTCCCCGGAAAGCGCAGGTCCGTCGCCACCGGCTCCGGCGGCACGTACACGCCGTCGCCGCGCCGCAGCGTGCCCTTCGCTCCGTGCTCGACCTCCAGCTCCGAGATCAGCCGCTCCAGCGCGTGCGCGTGCCCCTCGCCCGCGTGCTGGGCCACCACGTAGCCCTCCGGGTCGATCACCACCAGGGTCGGCCAGGCCCGGACCGCGTACTGCTTCCAGGTCGCGAGCTCCGGGTCGTCGAGCACCGGATGGTGCACCTCGTACCGCTCGACGGCGTCCACCACGGCCTGGTGCTCCGCCTCGTGCACGAACTTCGGCGAGTGCACACCGACGATCACCACAGTGTCACGATGGCGCTCCTCCAGCTCCCGCAGCTCATCGAGAACATGCAGGCAGTTCACACAGCAGAAGGTCCAAAAATCCAGGATCACGATGGATCCGCGCAGGTCGGCGAGGGTGGGAGTGGCCTCACCCGTGTTCAGCCAGCCGCCCTTGCCGATCAGCTCGGGCGCCCGGACGCGTGCACGTGCAGTCATATCCCCATCCAACAGCATCACCGGGGGTAGGCATTCCCCCATGAAATACGTGGTGCAGGAGAAAATGTTCGCCATCGGCGACGACTACTGGATCGAGGACGAGGACGGCCGCAAGGCCTTCTACGTCGACGGCAAGGTGCTGAGGATCAGGGAGACCCTGGAACTCCAGGATCCGTCGGGCGCGGTGGTCGCCGTCATCCACAAGAAGCTGGTCAGCCTGCGGGACGCGATGACCATCGAGCGGGACGGCGACGTGCTGGTCACCGTCCGCAAGAAGCGGCTGGCGCTGCTGCACGAGGCCTACCGGGCCGACCTCGCCTCCGGCGAGGAGCTGGAGATCCGCGGCGACCTCATCGGCAAGGAGTTCGACATCGAGTACGAGGGCGAGCGGCTGGCCCGCATCTCCCGGAAGTGGTTCTCCCTGCGGGACGCCTACGCCATCGACGTCGAGCGCGAGGACGCGGACGCGGCCATGCTCATCGCGGTCGCCGTCTGCGTCGACCGCATGGTCGCCAAGGAGTAGCCGCCGGGTGGCCGCCGGGGTGGCCGCCTGCCGCTGCGGCCTCGGGGTCGCTACCGGCGGCTCACCCCGAGGACGCGGTCCCGCAGGACCGGGAATTCCGCGCGGGTCGCGGCCGCCCTGGCGGGGTCGAGGTCGACGGTGAGGACCTCCTCGCCGGGGCCGGCCTCCGCCAGCACGGTCCCCCAGGGGTCGACGACCATGCTGTGGCCGGCCTGCTCCACACCGGCGTGCGTGCCGGCGGTACCGCACGCCAGGACGTACGCCTGGTTCTCGACGGCGCGCGCCTGCACCAGGACCCGCCAGTGCGCGAGCCGCCGCGCGGGCCAGCCCGCCGGGACGACGAGCATGTCGGCGCCCTCGTCGACCAGCAGCCTGAACTGCTCGGGAAAGCGCAGGTCGTAGCATGTCGCGAGGCCGAGCACGGCCTGCGGCAGCCGTGCGGCGACGATCCGCTCGCCCGCCGCCATGACCACCGCCTCACCGCGGTCGAAGCCGAAGCGGTGGATCTTGCGGTAGACCGCGTGCAGCGCGCCGTCGGGCGCGAAAAGCAGCGAGGTGTTGTAGAGCGGCCCGTCGGGCCAGGGGTCGCGCTCGACCACGGAGCCCGCGTGCAGCCACACCCCCGCGTCCCGCGCGGCGGCGCTCATCGCCTCGGCGGTGGGACCGGCGGCGGCCGGCTCGGCGCCGCCCGCGAAGTCGTCGGACGCGAACGCGCCGACCGTCCACAACTCGGGCAGGACGACGAGATCCGCGCCCGCCTGGGCACGGACGAGACCGGCCGCACGGCGCCGCCGGTCGGCGGTCGTCTCGGCCGGGTCGACCTCGATCTGGAGAAGCGTTGCGCGCACCTGGACACCGCCCATACGTTGGGTCGTCAAGCCGGGCCTACCATCGTCATTCGAAAGCACTGCGTGGGCGCCCGCGCGCAGCGTAACTTAGGCGCCAACCACCACGACCGCGCACCGATCCGTCGAGGGGTCCCGTGACCGTCCACAGCAAGCTCCAGCCGTACATCGACGCCTGGACCCACTCCATAGAATCCATCAACGAACTGGTGTCCCCACTGACCGAGGGGGAGTGGAACCGCCGGACGGAGTGCCCCTACTGGTCGGTGCGCGACATCGTGTCCCACATCATCGGCTTCGAGTGCGAACTGCTCGGCGATCCGCGCCCGATTCACACACTTCCCAGCGATCTCCGGCACATCACGAGCGAGACCGCCCGCTACACCGAGGTGCCGGTCGACATCCGGCGGCACCACACGGCCCCCGAGATGACCTCGGAGCTCGAGTACACGATCATCCGCAGGTCACGGCAGCTGCGCAACGAGTCGCGGGAGCCCGACGCGGAGGTGCGTGCCATCGGCGGCGGCGAGATCACCCTCGAGGAGCAGCTGTGGAGCCGCGTCTTCGACGTGTGGGTGCACGAGCAGGATCTGCGCAGGGCGCTCGACAAGCCCGGCAACCTGGCGTCCGCCGCGGCCGCGCTGGCCAGGGACTTCGTGCTGCGCTCGCTGCCGAAGCTGGTCGCGCACGACGCGGGCGCCAAGCCCGGGTCCGCGGTGGTCTTCGACGTGCACGGGCCGCTGGAGTTCATGCGCACGGTGCGCGTCAACGCCGACGGCCGCGGTTCCATCGACTCGGCGGTCTCGCTCGGCCCCGCGGTGACCTTCGCCCTGGACTGGGAGACCTTCCTGCGGCTGCTGACCGGCAGGGTGCGGCCGGCGGCGGTCGCCGACCGGCTCAAGACCGAGGGCGACGCGGCGCTGGCGGAAGCGATCCTGCAGCACATCGCGGTGACGCGCTGACACGCTGACACGGTCGCCGGACCCCGGAAGGGCCGGTGCGTACGGGTGGCCACCCGTACGCACCGGCCCTTTGCATATATCCGACGGAACGTCAAGACCGGTAGGAATGCGGGCACTTCGGCGAGTAGGGTGCGGAACGCGGGATTCCCCCACGGCTCTCGCGTCCCGGGGGATGCTCTGCGTCCCCCGGCCGGCCTCCCCCACCGCCGGCCGGCCTCCCCCTTTCCGCCTCCACCGCTCACGGCAGGCGGCCGGCAGCCGGCCACCGCCACGAGGTAGCAATCGATGCCAGCCGCACCGCAGCCCCCGTCCGTCCCCTTTCCCCCCGCGGCCGCGGGCCCGCCCCGCCGGGCGTCGGCGCTGCCGGTCCACGGGCCGCCGGTGGCCGCGGCGCTCGCGGCCGCCGCAGCCGGCGGCTGGGCGGTCTCGCGCACCTCGGCCCCCGACCGGCCCACCGTGGCGCTGCTCGCCGGTGCGGCGGCGCTGCTGCTGGGCGCGGTCGTCGCGCTGGCCGGAGTCTGGTCGCGTACCGCCGACCGGCTCGCGGCGCAGAGCGCGCACGCACGGCAGGCCGCCGACGCGGCGCGGGCCGCCACCGCGGGACAGGCCGCGCTGCGGGCCGGGCTCGCCGCCGAGGCCGCCCGTGCGGCCGAAATCGAGCAGCAGGCGGACCTGCTGACCGAGGTGATCCTGCCCAGGGCGGTGGAGCAGCTGCGCTCGGGCAAGTCCGCGCCGACCGTGCTGGCGAAGCTGCCGCGGCCGCCGGGCGCGGCCCACCAGCGGCTGCTGGCGGCGGTCGTCGGCGAGGTCGGCGCGAGCGAGCGGATGCGGGCCGCGGTGATGGCGGCCTGCGCGAACACCGCCAGCCGGGTGCAGGCGCTGTCCACCAGCATGCTCGCCGACCTGCGCGAGATGGAGATGCGGCACGGCGAGGACGTGCTCGGCGACCTGCTGACACTCGACCACCAGACCGCGCAGGCCGGCCGGATGGCCGACAGCATCGCGGTGATCACCGGCTCCCGCTCCGGCCGCCGCTGGACCCGGCCGATCGTGATGGAGAGCATCCTGCGCGGTGCGGTGGGCCGGATCGGCGCCTACCGCCGGGTGCGGCTGCACTGCGCCTCCACGGCCGCGGTCGCCGGTTACGCCGCCGAGGGCGTCATGCACGCGCTCGCCGAGATCATGGACAACGCGACCACCTTCTCGCCGCCCGCCGAGGAGGTGCACGTCTACGTGCAGGAGACGCACGCGGGCGTCGTCGTCACCGTCGAGGACGGCGGCCTGACCATGCCGCCCTCGACACTGCTGCGGGCCGAGAAGCTGGTGTCGGCCGCGCCGCTGGACCTGCGGGACCTTTCGGGGACCCGGTTCGGGCTCGCGGTGGTGGGCTGCCTGGCCCGCAAGTACGGGCTGACGGTGTCCTTCCGCCCGTCGTCGCGCGGCGGAACGGGTGTGGTGGTGCTGATCCCGCAGCAGCTGATCACCCGGCTGCCCGAGGACTGGCCGCCGCTGCCCCGCCGCGAGGCCCGCTCGTACGACCGCGCCCCGGCGCCCGCCGCGCTGCCCCCCGCCGTGCCGGCGCCTGCCGGGGACGGCGGACGGAGGGGCAGGGCGCGTACGGACCTCGCCCGTACGGACGCCGAACAGACGGGCGCAGAACGGACGGGCGCAGAACGGACGGGCGGCACGCGGATGGAGAGCGTCCGGACCGGCGGCACGGGCGGCGAGCGTACGGAGAGCCTCCGCACCGGCGGCACGCGTACCGCGGTCGCGGCGCCCGTGCCGCTGCCCAGGCGCACCAGGAGCAGGACACGCGCCGGCTCAGGGCACCTCGACCTCATCGCGGCCGCCGCGGTGCCGCCCTCGCCGATCGCGCGGGACCGGGAGTCCCGGGAGCGCGAAGCCAGGGCCCGGGCCGCTTCGGGCGAGCGCTTCCGCGCCTTCCGCCGGGCCGCGCTCGGCGTGGCCCCCGTACCGCGGCAGGAACGTACCGACGGAGAACCGCACACAGGACAGGACACCGACAGATGACCACGACCGATCGCAGCCTGGACTGGCTGCTGGAGAACCTGCTGGCCAAGACCCCGGGCGCCCGGCATGCGCTGGTGCTCTCCAGGGACGGGCTCAAGCTGTGCATGTCGTCGGGCCTGTCCGCCGACCGCGCCGACCAGCTCGCCGCCATCGCCTCCGGAGTCCAGAGCCTGGCGCACGGCGCCTCCATGGAGTTCGGCGACGGCAGCGGCGGGGTCAGGCAGTCGATGACCGAATTCCACGGCGGCATCCTCTTCATCGTCGAGGCGGGCGAGGGCGCGCACCTGGCGGTGATCGGCGACGACGATGCCGACCCCGGCATCGTCGGGCACACCATGAACGAGCTGGTCGAGCAGATCGGCAGCCATCTGCGCGCCGACCGGCGCGACACCGGCGACGGGCAGGACCTGCTGCCCGCGCGGCCGCCCGGCGGGAGGCAGCCGGCATGACCAGGGCCCGGGGTCCCGGCCGCGGCCCTGTGGACAGCGGCGAGCCGGACCGGCTCTACGTCGTCACCGGCGGCAGGTCCCGCACCCGCGAGGACTCCTTCGACCTGGTGACCCTGGTGGTGAGCGAGGGCGAGCCGGCCCGCGGCATGCCCTCGGAGCACGTGCGGATCCTGGAGCTGTGCCGGCGCCCGATGGCCGTCGTGGAGCTGTCCTCCTACCTGCGGATGCCGGTCGGCGTGGTCAAGATCCTGCTGTGCGACCTCCAGGACTCCGGCCGGGTCAGCGCCCGCCACCCGGGGCCCGCGGGCCGCGGCGACCAGCTGCCGCCGCGCGACACGCTGAAGAAGGTGCTCCTTGCCCTCCAGAAGCTCTGAGCGCGCCCGTGGGGGCGCCGCCGCGCCCTCCCCGTGTTCCACCGCCACCACCGGCCCGAAGACCGTCGTGGCGGGCGCTTCCGGCGCCGGCGGGATCCGCGACGCGCGCAGCTTTCTTGCCGGCGCCGGCACCGGTATCGGGGTGCGGGCCGCCCCCGTCCCGCCCCCGCACTCCTCGCACACCCCGCCGTACGCCCGGGAGACCACGCCGTGACGACCCACCAGGACCCCACCGCGCCACCGCCCGCGCAGCGCGGTGAGGGTGCAGAAGAAGCGGTGCGCATGCACTCGCTGGACTTCACGTCCGACCCCGCCGACCTCTACCGGCGGCTGCGCCGCGCCCACGGTCCCGTGGCGCCGGTGCTGCTCGACGACGACATCCCGGCCTGGCTGGTGCTGGGCTACCGCGAGCTGCACCACGTGACCGCCAACCCGGAGGTCTTCGCCCGCGACTCGCGCCGCTGGCACGCCTGGGACCGCATCCCGCCGGACTGGCCGCTGCTGCCGTACGTGATGCACACCCCCTCCGTCCTCTTCACCGAAGGCGCCGAGCACCGGCGCCGCTCCGGGGCGATCAGCGACGTGCTGGGCGCGGTCGACCAGTACGAGCTGCGGATGGCGGCGGAGGCGGTCGGCGACCGGCTGGTCGACGGCTTCGCCGCCGCCGGGCACGCCGAGCTGATGGCGGACTACGCCGGGCAGGTGCCGCTGCGGGTGATGGCCGGACTCTTCGGCCTCGACGAGGACGAGACCGGCGGACTGGCGGCGGACATGGCCGCCTCGCTCGACGACGGGCCCGGCGCGGTCGACGCCTACCGGCGCATCCACGCCACGATGGCGGCGCTGCTCGCCCGCGGCCGGAACTCCCCGGGGCCGGACGTGCCGACCAGGATGCTGGAACACCCCGCGGGCCTCGCCGACGAGGAGGTCGTCCAGGACATGATCTCGATCATGGCGGCGGGCCAGCAGCCCACCTCCAACTGGATCGGCAACACCCTGCGGCTGATGCTCACCGACGACCGCTTCGCCCTCACCCTCTCCGGCGGTCGGCGCAATGCCGGCCAGGCACTCAACGAGGTGCTGTGGGCCGACACCCCGACGCAGAACTTCATCGGCCGCTGGGCTGCGCGGGACACCACCCTCGCCGGGCGGCGGATCGCCGAGGGCGACTGCGTGGTGCTCGGCCTGGCCGCCGCCAACACCGACCCGCAGGTGCGGCCCGACACCACCGCGGGCGCGACCGGCAACCGGGCGCACCTGTCCTTCAGCCACGGCGAGCACCGCTGCCCGGCCCCCGCCCCCGAGATGGCCGAGGTGATCTCCCGGGCCGCGGTCGAGGTGCTGCTCGACCGGCTGCCCGACCTGGCGCTCTCGGTGCCGGCCGAGGAGCTGGTGTGGCGCCCCTCGGTGTGGATGCGGGGCCCCGCACACCTGCCCGTCCGCTTCACCGCGTCGTGACCGCGGGCGGCCGCCCGCCTCAGCCGGCCCCGCCGGGCACGGGTGTGAAGCGCACCGGGAGCGAACCGGCGCCCCGGGTGAAAAGCCCCTGCTCGGGCGGCAGCCCCGGGCCGTCGGGCACCACGTCGGGCATCGCGTCCAGCAGCCGGCCCACCCCCACCTCGATCTCCGCCTTGGCCAGCAGCGCGCCCACGCAGAAATGCCGCCCGAGCGCGAAGGCCAGGTGGTCGGCGGCGGCCGAGAAGGCGTTCGCGGTGGTCAGGTCCTTGCGGTGGATGTCGTACGTGTCGGGTTCCGCGTAGCGCGCCGGATCGCGGTTGGCCGCCCCGATCAGGCAGGTCACCGTGGCGCCGGCCGGCACCGTACCGCCGCTGAGCGCCACGTCCCGAGACGGCTGCCGCATGATCATGTGCACCGGCGGGGTGAAGCGCAGCGTCTCGGCGAAGGCCGCCGCTATCAGCGAGCGGTCCGCGCGCACCGCCGCCAGCTGCTCGGGATTCGCCAGCAGGTTGCGGAAGACGCCCGCCACCGCCTTGTCCGTGGTCTCGCCGCCCGCCGCCAGCAGCAGGCTGACGAAGGCCTTCACATCCTCGTCGGACATGGCCACACCGTCGATCTCGGCCGTGCACAGCGTCGAGAGCAGGTCGTCGCCCGGGTGGGCGCGGCGTTCCCTGATCACCGGGAGCATGTAGGCGGCCAGCTCCTCGCGGGTACGCAGCCCGGCGGCGGTGACGTCGGGATCCTGGCTGAGATTGCCGAGGAAGGCGATGATCGCGGTGTACCAGCCGTGGAAGCGGTCGTGGTCCGCGCGGTCCAGGCCGAGCATGTCGACGATGACGTTGATCGGGAAGCGGGTGGCGAAGTCCGCGACCAGGTCGGCGCGGCCCTCCGCCCGGAAGCCGTCGATCAATTCCGCCGCGTTCCGCTCGATGACCGGCAGGAACTTCTCCCGCAGCTCCCGGCCGCGGAAGGCCGGGGCGACCAGCGCCCGGCGTACCGAGTGCTCCGTGCCGTCCATCTGCAGGATCGTCCTGCCGTGCACGGGGGCGAGCTGCCATTCGTAGTTGTCGCTGGTGAAGACCGGGTCCTTGAACGCGCGGGCCACGTCCTCGTACCGCGACACCAGGTAGCTGCCGGTGGCCTCGTGCCGGATCAGCGGGTGGTGCTCGCGCATGATCCGGTAGGCGCTGTACGGGTCGGCGGCGAATTCGGGCGACAGGATGTCGGGTGCCGCGTGCGCAGAGCTCATGGCGCTCCCTCGCGATGGGGTCGCGTGCGCCAACCACCGTGCGGTAATGGCGGGTTGACGCCCAGAAGGGCATAGTGCCCGCGCCCGTACCGGTCTACTCGCCGCCCACCGCCGCGGCGGACCTGTGGACGCTCTCCACCCGGCTGACCGCTATCCGCTCCCGCTCCAGGCGCTCGCTGTGCCGGCGCAGCCGCAGGATCTGCACGGTGCCGACCGCCTGGAGGACGAAGACGCTGCTCCAGGCCACCCGGTAGTCGTCGCCCGTGGCGTCGAGCAGCACCCCGACCGCCAGCAGGGTCAGCATCGACGCCGTGAACCCGCCGATGTTGACGATGCCGGACGCCGTGCCGAAGCGCTCCGGCGGGTTGGCCGGGCGGGCGAAGTCGAAGCCGATCATCGAGCCGGGGCCGCAGGCGCCGAGCACCACGCAGAGCAGCACCAGCAGCCACATCGGGTCCTGCCCGCCGGGCCAGCCGAGCACCACGGCCCAGATCGCCGCGGTGGCCGCTATCACGCCGAGCGTCAGCGGCATCCTGGCCCCGTGGTGGCGGGAGATCAGCTGGCCGAAGATCATCCCGAAGACCATGTTGGCCAGCACCACCAGGGTCAGCAGGCTGCCCGCGGTGCCGCGCGAGACCCCCTGGTCCTCGACCAGGTAGGGCAGGCCCCACAGCAGCAGGAAGACCATGCCGGAGAACTGCGTGGTGAAGTGCGTCCACATCCCCAGCCGGGTGCCCGGCTCCGCCCAGGCCGCGGCGATCTGCCGCCGTACGTAGGCGGCTCCCACGTGCTCCGCGGGCGCCGGCTCGTGCCCCTCGGGGTGGTCCTGGAGGAAGAACGCCACCAGCAGCAGCACGAAGGCGCCGCCGATCGCGGTGCCGAGGAAGGTCGGCGTCCAGCCCGCCGAGTGCAGCAGCCGGGACAGCGCGACCGTCGAGACCAGGTTGCCCGCCACCCCGAAGAGCGCCGCGCCCTGCGCGATCATCGGCCCGCGGCGGGCCGGGAACCAGCGCGACCCGAGCCGCAGCACGCTCACGAAGGTCATCGCGTCACCGCACCCGAGCACCGCGCGGGCGGCGAGCGCCATGCCGTAGGAGTGCGACAGGGCGAAGGCCAGCTGGCCGCTGGTGAAGAGCACCGCGCCCAGCATCAGCACCCGCTTGGTGCCCAGCCGGTCCACCATCAGGCCGACGGGTATCTGCATGCCGGCGTAGACCAGCACCTGGAGGATCGAGAAGGACGACAGCGCGGACGCGCCGATGTGGAAGCGGTCGGCGGCGTCGATGCCGGCCACCCCGAGGCTGGTGCGGTGCACCACCGCGACCAGGTAGACCAGGGTGCCGACGCCCCAGACCAGGGCGGCACGCCGGCCTCCCGGCGGGTCCCCCGGCAGCGCCCTGCCCGCCTGAGCACTCACGACTCGCCCCTGGCCAGGGTGTTGACCCGCGACAGGTGGCGGCGCACCGCGGCCTCGGCCTGCCGGGGGCCGCCGTGGCGCAGCGCGTCCAGGATCTCCGTGTGCTCGGCGATGTTCATGGCGACCCGGCTGGGCTCCGCGTGCATCGTCGCCACACCCATCCGCAACTGGCGGTCCCGCAGCTGGTCGTAGAGCTGGGAGAGGATGCGGTTGCCGGCCGCGCGCACGATCTCGGCGTGGAAGCAGCGGTCGGCGACCGCGAAGGCCGCCAGGTCCCCCGCGGCCGCGTGCCCGCGCTGCTCGGCCAGCAGTTCCTCGAGCCGGGCGACCAGCCGGTCGGGCAGCGCGCCCACCAGCTTCGCGACCGCGTGCTGCTCGACCAGCAACCGGGTCTCGACGACGTCGGCGATCTCCTGCGCGGAGACCGGCAGCACCAGGGCGCCCTTCTTCGGGTAGAGCTTGAGCAGCCCCTCCGCCTCGAGCCGCAGCAGCGCCTCGCGCACGGGGGTGCGCGACACCCCGACGGCGTCCGCGAGGCCGCCCTCGGTCAGCAGCGTGCCGCCCTCGTAACTGCGGTCGAGCACCCCTGCCTTGACGTGCAGGTAGACCCGCTCGGCTGCGGGGGGCGACTTGACGGCGACCGGGGTCGCGACGGCGGCTGCATCCATGATGCGCACATCATAGATACAACAGCGGGCCGCCCGATACGCCGTCCGGGATCCGGACGGCGTGCGGGATCCGGACGGCGTGCGGGCCGCCGCACACGGCGGGCTCCGGCGCCGGGGCGGGATCCCGAGGCGGGGCCGGGCTTCGGCGCTGCGGCCGGGCTCCCGCGGCGGGGCTCCCGCAGCGGGGCCGGAGCTAGGCGCCGGTGGTGAGGTCGCCGCGGACGATGCCGTAGATGATGCCGTCGCGCCAGGCACCGTCACGGAAGACGACGCTGCGCAGGACGCCCTCGCGGGTGAAGCCGGCCTTCTCCAGGGAACGCTGCTCGGCGATGTTGTCCACCTCGGTGTCCGCCTCGATGCGCATCACGGGGGTGTGCGCGAAGAGGTAGCGGACCAGGAGGCGCTGGGCCTCGGTGCCCACGCCCCGGCCGCGCGCCTCCGGGAAGAGGATGATGCCGATGTTCCAGAAGTGCGACGCGCCCGCCGTCTCGATCTTCCGCCACGAGACCAGGCCGAGCAGCCCGGTCCCGTCGACCACGGCGAGCCTGCCGCCGTCCGGGCCGAGCATGCCGTTCTCGGCCCAGTTCCTGGACATCCGGGCCGGGTCCTGCCAGCCGAACCACTGGAAGGGTGCGGCGATCGCGGGATCGTTGATCATGCCGGTCAGCGCCGGCACGTCGTCCTCGCCGACCGGCCGCAGCAGTATCGTGCCGTCTTCGCTCATCCGATCATCGTAACGACCGTGCCTACGGGTGGATCGTGCTCACCAGATCGGCGGTCGAGGCGACGGTGGACTGGATGGTGGGGGCCAGGCTCGACCCGGCCAGGCAGAAGCCCAGCAGCCCGCAGACGATGGCGTGGCTGACCTTGAGGCTCTTGTTGTGCATCAGGAGTGCCGCGATGACGAACAGCAGCAGGACGACGGAGACATTGACGACCATGGGGCGATAGCAGCACAATTTGCCGCCGAAACAGCGGAAACACGCAGAAGCGGAGACTCCCGGACGTTTGTCCGCCGGGAGCCTCCGCTCGGCGCAAGGGCTAAGCCCAGGTGATCAGGCGCTTGGGCTGCTCCAGGATCGCGGCCACGTCCGCCAGCACCTTCGAGCCGAGTTCGCCGTCGACCAGGCGGTGGTCGAAGGAGAGGGCAAGCGTGGTGACATGGCGGGGCTTGACCTTGCCCTTGTGCACCCAGGGCTGCAACTTGACCGCCCCGAAGGCCAGGATCGCGGACTCGCCAGGATTGAGGATCGGCGTGCCCGTGTCGACGCCGAAGACGCCGACATTGGTGATGGTGACCGTGCCGGACTGCATGTCCGCGGGGGAGGTCTTGCCCTCGCGGGCCGTCGCCACCAGCTCGCCCAGCGCGGACGCCAGTTCGGGCAGCGTCTTGTCCTGGGCGTCCTTGATGTTCGGGACGATCAGGCCGCGCGGGGTGGCCGCCGCGATGCCGAGGTTCACGTAGGACTTGTGGACGATCTCCTGCGCGGCCTCGTCCCAGGCGGAGTTGACCTGGGGATGACGGCGGATCGCGACCAGCAGGGCCTTGGCGACCAGCAGCAGCGGGCTGACCTTGAGCCCGGTGAAGGCGCGGTCCTCCTTCAGCTCCTGGACCAGCTTCATGGTCCTGGTGATGTCGAAGGTCACGAACTCCGTGACATGCGGGGCGGTGAAGGCGCTGGCCACCATCGCCTGGGCGGTGGCCTTCCGCACCCCCTTGATGGGGATGCGGGTCTCCCGCTCGCCGGGCGCGAAGGCGGGCGCCGCGCCGGACGCGGCCTGCGCGGGGGCCGACGGGAGCGACGCGGGGGGCGCCGCGGCCGCACGGATGTCGTCGCGGGTCACCACGCCGTTCGGCCCGGTCGGCACCACGGTGGCCAGGTCGATGCCGAGCTCCTTGGCCAGCTTCCGCACCGGCGGCTTCGCCAGCGGACGTTCGGCCGACCGCGGAGCGGGCGCGGAGGCGGGGGCGGGAGCGGGCGCCGTCGCCGGAGCGGGGACCGCTGCGGGGGCGGCCGCGGCCGGGGCCGCAGGGGTGCCGTTCACCGGGGCCGCCGCGGCGGGCTTGCGCGGGCGGCGGGTGGTCGAGGACGGCGCGACCCCGTAACCCACCAGCACCGCCTCCCGCTTCACGGGCGGCTTCTGCTCCTCGGCTGCGGGCGCGGCGGGAGCAGCGGGAGCGGGCTCCGCCGCGGGAGGGTCGCCCTCACGGGTGCCGGCGCCCGCGTCCACCACGATGATCGGTGTACCGACGTCCACCGTCGTGCCCTCGTCGAAGCGGATCTCGCTGACCACCCCGTCGTAGGGGATGGGCAGTTCGACGGCCGCCTTCGCCGTCTCGACCTCGCAGATCACCTGGCCGTCGGTGACGGTGTCGCCCACCGCCACGTACCACTTGAGGATCTCCGCCTCGGTGAGGCCCTCGCCGACGTCCGGCATCCGGAATTCACGAAAGCGCTGTGCCTGTGCGGTCATGGTCGTCACAACCCTCTCCTCAGAACGCCAGCGCGCGGTCGACGGCGTCGAGTACGCGGTCCAGGCCCGGCAGGTACTCCTCCTCGAGACGGGCCGGCGGGTAGGGGGCGTGGAAGCCGCCGACCCGCAGCACGGGCGCCTCGAGGTGGTAGAAGCAGCGCTCGGTGATCCGGGCGGCGATCTCCGCGCCGGCACCGTAGAAGACCGGCGCCTCGTGCACGACGACCAGCCTGCGGGTCTTCTCGACGGAAGCCTGGATCGTGTCGAAGTCGATCGGCGAGAGCGAGCGCAGGTCCACGACCTCCAGGCTACGGCCCTCGTTGGCGGCCGCTGCCGCCGCCTCCAGGCACACCTTCACCATCGGCCCGTAGGCGGCCAGCGTGACATCGGTGCCCTGCTGGGCGACCACCGCCCGGTGCAGATCACCGGGCACCGCCGAGACATCGACGTCGCCCTTGTCCCAGTAGCGCCGCTTCGGCTCGAAGAAGATCACCGGGTCGTCGCACTCGATGGCCTGCTGGAGCATCCAGTACGCGTCGGAGGCGTTGGACGGCGAGACCACCTTGAGCCCGGGGACGTGCGCGAACAGCGTCTCGGGCGACTCGCTGTGGTGCTCGACCGCGCCGATGCCGCCGCCGTAGGGGATGCGGATGACGACCGGCAGCTTGATCTTGCCGAGCGCGCGGGCGTGCATCTTGGCCAGCTGGGTGACGATCTGGTCGTAGGCGGGGAAGACGAAGCCGTCGAACTGGATCTCCACCACCGGCCGGTAGCCGCGCAGCGCCAGGCCGATCGCCGTGCCGACGATGCCGGACTCGGCGAGCGGGGTGTCGATGACCCGCCCCTCCCCGAAATCCTTGTACAGGCCGTCGGTGATACGGAAGACGCCGCCGAGCTTCCCGACGTCCTCGCCCATGATAAGGACCTTGGGGTCGTTCTCCAGCGCCTTGCGCAGGGACTCGTTGAGGGCCTTGGCCACTGCCATCGTCTGGGTCATGATCAGTGCCCCGTTCCCGCGGTCGTGGCGTCCCCGGTCTCGAAGGACGCCAGGTATTCGGCGAACTGCGCGCGCTCCTCGTCGACGAGCGAGCTGCCGTCCGCGTAGACGTTCTCGAAGATCGCCATGGTGCCGGGATTCGGCATGTTCCTTACGCCGTCGCGCACCCGCTTGGCGAGCGCGTCGCTCTCCGCGTCGATCTCGGCGTAGAAGGCCTCGTCGGCGAAGCCCTCGCGCTCCAGGTAGGTCTTGAGGCGGGCGATGGGGTCCTTGGACGCCCACTCCTCGCGCTCCTCCTCGCGGCGGTAGCGCGTCGGGTCGTCGGTCGTGGTGTGCGCGCCCATCCGGTAGGTGAAGGCCTCCACCAGCATCGGCCCCTGGCCGCTGCGGGCGTGCTCGAGCGCGGCCCTGGTCACGGCGAGCACCGCGAGCACGTCGTTGCCGTCCACCCGGACACCGGGGAAGCCGTAGCCCGCGGCGCGCTGGTAGATCGGCACCCGGGACTGCTTCTCCGTCGGCTCGGAGATGGCCCACTGGTTGTTCTGGCAGAAGAAGACCACCGGCGCGTTGTAGACGGCGGCGAAGGTGAAGGCCTCGGCGACATCGCCCTGGCTGGAGGCCCCGTCGCCGAAGTAGGCGATGACGGCGGCGTCGGCTCCGTCCTTGGCCACTCCCATGGCGTAACCGGTGGCGTGCAGCGTCTGCGAGCCGATCACGATGGTGTACAGCTGGAAGTTGTTCTCGTTGGGGTCCCAGCCGCCGTGGTTCACGCCGCGGAACATGCCCAGCAGGTTGAGCGGGTCCACGTCACGCGTCCAGGCGACACCGTGCTCGCGGTACGTCGGGAAGACGTAGTCGTCGGGGCGGGTGGCCCGCCCCGAGCCGATCTGCGCGGCCTCCTGGCCGAGCAGCGAGGCCCACAGCCCCAGCTCGCCCTGCCGTTGCAGGGTGATCGCCTCGGCGTCGAAGCGGCGGGTCAGCACCATGTCGCGGTACAGGCCACGCAGCTCTTCCTGCGTCAGGTCGATCGCGTAGTCGTCGTGCTCGACCCGCTCGCCCTCGGGGGTCAGCAGCTGTACGAGCCCGGGCTCACCGGTACGGCGCTTCGCGACGGCTACACGGGTCGCGCGCCCCCGGCCTTTCGCGGGGGCACCCCCAGCGGCAGTGCTCTTCACGCTCACGTTCGCTCCTCCGTCTGTCCGGCCCCCGGGATCTGCCGGGGAGCAGGATGGGGCCTCCCCCAGGTGTTCGGGGGGCGGCGCACCTGGTCCGGCGGGACGCACGGGGTGTGTGCGGCATGGCCGAGCCAGGCGTGACAGTGTCCCGGCGGGTGGCCTGCAATACAGACGTTACCCAGAAGTCCCGCATTCGCGCGAAGCCGTCCGACCTGCGGTTTTGCTTGGATTTCCTAGTAAGTGCGCGCGGCGGGCACCCACCGGGCCGGTGAGCAGGACCTTGTCGGCCTGCCGCCTGTCTGCGTGTCGGCCTGTTGCCGCAGGCCACCGGGACAACGGCACCGTATCTCGGATGCCGGACATACGTAAGGGGCCGCCCGGGGGTCCGCGGGCGGCGGCGGGGTCGGGAGCGCGGCGGGGGGCCGGGGGCCCGGCGAGTCTTCGGCGGGTCTTCGGCGAGTCGGGGCCGGGGGTCGGCGGGTCCGGGGCGGGGGTCGGGGGCGGGGGTCGGGGCGGGTGCGGGGGCGGGTTCAGGGGCGGGTCCGGCGCGGGTCCCCGGCGGCTCGGCCACGGCGGGCGGACCCGGGCGCGGGGTGCGAGGCTGGGCAGGTGAGTGAAAACGGACATATAAGGGTTTTCCTACTGGACGACCACGAAGCGGTCCGGCGCGGCGTGAACAAGCTGCTGTCGGTCGACCCCGCGATCGAGATCGTCGGCGAGGCGGCCACCGCGAGCGAGGCCGTGGACCGGGTGCCGGCAGCGCACCCGGACGTCGCCGTCCTCGACGTGCGCCTGCCCGACGGCAGCGGTGTCGAGGCCTGCCGGGAGATCCGCTCCCAGGACCGGTCGGTGAAGTGCCTGATGCTCACGTCCTTCGCGGACGACGAGGCCCTCTTCGACGCGGTCATGGCCGGAGCCGCCGGCTACGTCCCCAAGGTCATCAGGGGCGACGACCTGATCACAGCCGTCCGCGAGGTCGCCGCCGGCCACTCGCTGCTCGACCCGGTCGCCACCGCCCAGGTCATCGAACGCCTCAGGGAGGGCGGCGGCCGCAGCGAGCACGAGGAGCGGATGGCCGACCTGACCGGTCAGGAGCGGCGCTTCCTCGACCTGATCGGCGAAGGCCTCACCAACCGGCAGATCGGCGAGCACACCGGGCTCGCAGAGAAGACCGTCAGGAAGAACGTCACGGCGCTGCTCGCCAAGCTCGGCATGGAGCAGCGCACCCAGGCGCAGGCCTACGCGTCGCGCCTGACGAAACCGGTCCCCTGACCCGCGCCACCCGGTCACGGAAATGCCAATAGCAGGTCCGGGTGGGGTGGCGCCACCCCACCCGGACGGCCCCCTTAAGTGATCTACGCTGTGGCACGTGACAGGCACGGCGACAGAGCCGCACGCGCGGGCTTCGCTGACCGCACTGCTGCACCGGTATGACAATGCGGGCGAGCCGCTGACCTGCGAAGCGGTCCCCCGGGGGCTGCTGAATCGCGGGTGGCGGGTGACCACCACCCGGGGCCGCTACTTCCTCAAGCAGTACATCGCCGCGGACACCGCGGAACCCGCTCTCATCGCGCGCCAGCACCGCGCCACCCGGGGCCTGGCCCGGCTCGGCCTGCCCGCCGCCGCGCCGCTGCCGGCCACCGACGGCCGCACCGTGGCACTGCTCGGCGGCACCGGCTACGCGCTCTTCCCCTGGATCGACGGCACCCACCGCGAGGGCACGGAACTGACCGCGGGCCAGTCCCGGCGGCTCGGCACCCTGCTCGGCCGGGTGCACACCGGTCTGGCCCACGTCCAACCGCCGCCCGCCGCGGGCCCGCGGCCCAGCGCCGACCCGGACCGTACGCATGCCGACATCGGGCGGCTGCTGGCCCTGGTCCGCGCCCACCGGCCCTACGACGACTTCGACGGCCTCGCGGAACACCGCCTGGTCGAGCGCAGCGACCTGCTCAGGCGGCACGCCCACCGCCGACCGCCCGACCCGGCGCCCGACGGACGCGTGCAGGGCTGGGTGCACGGCGACTTCCACCCGCTCAACCTGCTCTACCACGGCGACGAGCCCGCCGCGATCGTCGACTGGGACCGGCTCGGCGTCCAGCCGCGCGCCGAGGAGGCGGTCAGGGCGGCCGCCATCTTCTTCGTGCACCCGGTGCACGGCCGCCTCGACCTGCGCAAGGTGCGGGCCTACGCGCGGGCCTACCGGCTCGCGTCGGGTGCGGGCGAGGCGGAGGTCGCCACCGCCGTCCACCGGGTGTGGTGGGAGCGGCTCAACGACTTCTGGATGCTGCACTGGCGCTACGAGCGCCGCGACCCCCGCTCCGACCCGCTCTTCCCCGCCGCCTCGGCGCTGGCCGTGTGGTGGACGGGGGAGTACGAGGCGGTGCTCGACGCGTTCGCGGGGTAGCGGCGCCCGTTGATCCGTCAGGTGTCGCCGAACCGGCCTTCACCGCCGAACCGGCCTTCACCGCCGGGCCGGCCTTCACCGCCGGGCCGGGCCGTCAGGTCCCGTCGGGGTTGTCGTCCGGCGTGGTCGGCGGCGCAGCCGGCGTGCTGTCCGGGGGATCCGAGGGCGGCGCCGTGGTCTTGGTCGGCGTCGACGAGGGGGTGTTCTTCGTCGGCGTCGAGGACGGGGTGTTCTTGGTCGGCGTCGTCGACGGGGTCGTCGGCGGCGCGCTGGTCGCCGGAGTCGAGGGCGGCGTGCTCGGCTCGCCCTGGTCCGACGGCTGCTCCTCGGTCGGCTGCTCCTCGGTGGGCTGCTCGTCGCTCGGCTGCGTCTGGTCCTGCGTCACGGAGGTGCTGGGCTTGGTGTCGGGGGGCGAGTCGCCTCCGTCACCGCCGCTCTGGGTCGCCAGATAGACGCCGAGCACGACCGCCATCACCGCCGCGACCGCGAAGAGCACCGGCTTGAGCCAGCGGTTGCCGCCGCCCTGGCCGTTGCCTGAACCCTGCCCGGTGTCGTAGCCCGCGGGGTCGTAGCCGCTGCCCTTGACGTCCGGCCCGCTGCCGACCACGCCTGCGACCAGCGGCAGGCCCATCTCCGCGGTGCTGCCGCTGCGCCCGTCCGGATGCTGCCCACCGCCCTGCCCGCCGGCGCGCGGCGGCTGCGGGAGCACCGCGGTCACCACACCGGTGTTCCACATGCCGCCGGTCCAGCCGCCCTGCTGGGTCAGCGCCTGGTGCGCGTAGCCGACGACACCGCGCATCTCCTCCGCGCTCTGGAAGCGGTCCTCCGGCTGCTTGGCCAGCGCCCGGAGCACCATGCCGTCGAGCTCGGGCGGCACCCGGTCGCTGACCTGCGACGGGACCCGCGGGTCGTCCTGGACGTGCTGGTAGACCACGGACAGCGGGGTCTCACCGGTGAAGGGCGGGCGCAGCGCGAGCAGCTCGTAGAGCAGGCAGCCGGTGGCGTAGAGGTCGCTGCGGTGGTCGACGGATTTGCCGAGCGCCTGCTCGGGCGACAGGTACTGCGGGGTGCCCATGACCATGCCGGTCTGCGTCATGGTGCTCGCGGCGCCGTGCAGGGCGCGGGCGATGCCGAAGTCCATGACCTTCACGGCGCCACCCGTGGTGATGATCACATTGGCCGGTTTGATGTCCCGGTGCACGATGCCGTGCTGGTGGCTGTACGCCAGCGCGTCCAGCACACCCGAGACGATCAGCAGCGCCTGGTCGACCGGCGGCGGGGTGGGTCCGTTCAGCAGGTCCTTGATCGTGTGGCCCTCGACCAGCTCCATCACGATGTAAGGGGCGGTGCCGGTCGGCGTACGGTCCTCGCCCGAGTCGTAGACGGCCACCACCGCATGGTGGTTGAGGCCGGCGACGGCCTGCGCCTCGCGCGTGAAGCGGGCCTTGGAGACCGGGTCCTCCGCGAGGTCGCCGCGCAGCAGCTTCACCGCGACGATCCGGCCCAGCCGTACAGCCTCGGCCGCGAAGACCTCCGCCATGCCGCCACGGCCCAGCCGGCCGCTCAGCCGGTAGCGGCCCTCGCCGACGAAGGAGCCCACGCCCCACGGGCCGGGGGACTCGCCGCGGGACTCGCCGGGGGCCTCCGATGCTCCGGTGCCGGCGGCCGTCTCGTTCGGGTCGACCATCAGTCCTCGCCGTTGTTCGCCATCGCTTCGTGCTTCGTCTGGTGCGCCACCGTACCGCTTTTCCGTACCCGGCCACGGCCCCCGTCCAGCCGCTTACCCGCCTTTGACGGGCCGATCCTGATACTTGCGAAAGTTCCGGGTTCTGTGCGCGCCCGATGCGCATCAGGTGACGAGATGGTCAACGAACTTGACGTGCTCGCGCGATCGGCCAGACTTGGCGGGCAAGCTCGGGGACGAGTGTCTTCCCGTTGGACCTTCATGGGGGTAGCGGTACTGATGAGCGGGGACGCCACGCAGGGCGGCGGGTATACGGGGCGCTCGGTCGGCGGCGGGCGGTACGTACTGCGCGACCTGCTCGGCCAGGGTGGCATGGCGTCCGTGCACCTGGCACATGACACCGTGCTGGACCGGCCGGTGGCCGTCAAGACCCTCCACACCAATCTCGGCCACGAGCAGTCCTTCCGCGAGCGCTTCCGCCGCGAGGCCCAGTCCGTCGCGAAACTCAACCACACCAACATCGTCTCCGTCTTCGACTCCGGCGAGGACACGATCGACGGCCAGGTCGTCCCCTACATCGTCATGGAATACGTCGAGGGCCAGCCGCTCGGCGACGTCCTGGCGGCCGACATAGCCCAGTACGGCGCCATGCAGGCCGACCGGGCGCTGAAAATCGTCGGCGACGTCCTGGCCGCGCTCTCCGTCAGCCACGAAATGGGCCTGGTCCACCGCGACATCAAGCCCGGCAACGTGATGATCACCCGGCGCGGCATCGTCAAGGTCATGGACTTCGGCATCGCGCGCGCCATGCAGTCCGGGGTCACCTCCATGACCCAGACCGGCATGGTCGTCGGCACCCCCCAGTACCTGTCGCCCGAGCAGGCACTGGGACGAGGCGTCGACGAACGCTCCGACCTCTACTCCGTCGGCTGCCTGCTCTTCGAACTCCTCACCGGGCGGATCCCCTTCGACGCGGACTCACCGCTCGCGATGGCCTACCAGCACGTACAGGAGACGCCGCCCGCGCCGTCCTCCTTCAACCGGGCCCTCACCCCCGCCATCGACGCCCTGGTCGCCCGCGCCCTCCGCAAGAACCCCGCCGAGCGCTTCCCCACCGCCGACGCCATGCACGACGAGAGCGACCGGGTGCTCGCGGCCACCACCCGCAACACCATGCCGCTCATCTCCCGCGACCCGGCGGCCGGCAACCGCGGCGAAGGCGTCTCCGCCTCCGTCTTCCCCTCCCCCCAGGGGCCGGTCCAGTCCCCGCCGCCCCAGCTGCACACCCCCTACGCGCCGACACCGCAGCCGCAGGGCTTCGGCCCCTCCACCCCGCCGCCGTCCGCGTACGGCTACCCGCAGCAAGGCGGCGCCCAGACCCCGCCGCCCAGCCCCGCCTACGGCATGAGCGCGCCGCCGTCACACCCCTCCCACCCGTCGCTGCCGCAGCAGCACATGGGCGGCGGGCGGCCCGGCGGCGGCATGGGCGGAGGCCCAGGCGGCGGAGGCGGCCGCAAGCGGAACACCCCGCTGATCGTGGGCGCGGCAGTCGCGGCGGTCGCCGTCATCGCCGTCGTCTCGATCCTCATCGCCATGTCCGGCGGTGGCGGCGACCCGGAGTCCGACCCGACCGGCGACCCCACCGTCACCACCTCGGACTCCGGCTCCCCGACCACCTCCGCGAAGGACAGCGTCGTCCAGGGCGACCAGAGCCGCACCATCGAGTCCACCGAGTGCACCAAGGCGCACAACGACCTGATCAACCCGGGCAAGCCCAACCTCATGACGATGCCCGACTTCACCTCGATCTACGTGGACTCCGCCGTGGCCTGCATGAAGGCCGCCGACTGGTCCTACGAGATCAAGTACATGGACGAGCAGCAGTGGGGCAAGGGCACCATCACCGCCCAGACGCCGAAGTCGCTCGAGGACTTCGACGTCGACTCGGGCCAGAAGATCACCATCTGGGTGTCCACGGGCGAGGGCTCCAGCTGATCCGCCCCCGGTCCGGCTCGTCCGGCCCGTGCAGCTCATCCGGCCCGTGCAGCTCGTCACGCGACGGGTGAACGGGCGGCCGGGTTCGGCGGCCGGTTTGTGGCGGCCGGTTTGTGGCGGCCGACCGCGCGCCCGGGTGCGGGTGCGCCTCCGTGTGCGGGCCGCGGCTTCACCCGTCCGGCCCGGCCCGGGGCCCCAGCTCCTGAGTCGGCAGCTCCGAGGCCCCGCGTGCTGCGGTTTTACAGGTACGGGCCCGAGCGCGAACCCGGGTGGCCGACCTCCTGCTCCTCGTCGCTGTCGAGCGCACCGGGAGGCAGCGCTCGGCGCATCTGCTCGAGCTGGGCACGGGCGGCCATCTGCTGAGCGAAAAGCGCGGTCTGGATGCCGTGGAAAAGCCCTTCCAACCAGCCCACCAGCTGCGCCTGGGCGATCCGCAGCTCCGCCTCACTCGGGACGCTGTCCTCGGTGAACGGCAACGACAACCGCTCCAGCTCCGCCACCAGCTCCGGCGCGAGACCCGCCTCCAGCTCCTTCACCGAGCTGGAGTGGATCTCCTTGAGCCGCACCCGGCTGGCCTCGTCGAGCGGTGCCGCCCGCACTTCCTCCAGGAGCTGCTTGATCATGCTGCCGATCCGCATCACCTTCGCCGGCTGCTCGACCATCTCCGTCACCGGGATCTCGCGGGCCTCCTCGCCATCACCGCCCGGTCCCCCACCCAGGGCCATTCCGTCCGGCCCCACGACCAAGACCTGCGGATTCTGCGAGCTCTCCGGCGACCGTTCGTTCATCGGCATCTCCATACGACCATTGTCCCGCACCCCCACCCCGCGCGGGCCCGTACCCCCTCCCGCCCGCCGGCCGTCCCCCGAGTCCCCCGACGGGAAATCCGACGCTCATCCGCCACCCCGCCCGCCCTCCCGCCCGGCGCGCCCGTCAGGTGGTTCGCCCCCCGTGGCCCCGCAGGACGACCCGGAGCCCGTCCCGAGACCCGACCGACCCCCAGGGGCTCATCCGCTGCCCCAACCGGGCGGCACCCGCCGCCCTCCAGGGAGCCACCCCCGGAGCTCACACCCCTCGACCCACCCGCCCCCACGACGCCCGCCGCCCTCCGGGAGCCACCGGGGCTCATCCGCCGGCCCCATCCAGCCCACGGCACCCGCAGCCCTCCGCGGAGCCACCCCGGGAGTCACCCCGCGGTCGTCCGGCCGGCGTCCCAGGGACGTCTCGCGGTGGTCCGGCCGGCGTCCAAGGGACGTCCCGCGGTGGTCCGGTCACGGTCCGGCGGGCATCCCCCCCGCCCACCTGACCCCGCAGCCGTCGACTGACCGTCCCACGGCACTGCCCCCGTGGCCCGGCGGGACGACCCGGGACTCAGCCCCCAGCTCCGGCCGACCTCCCGGGGCTCATCCGCAGCCCCCAACCGGGCGGCACCCGCCGCCCTCCGTGAGCCACCGGGGCTCATCCGCCGGCCCCAGCCGACCCCACGACACCCGCCGCCCTCCGTGAGCCACCGGGGCTCATCCGCCGGCCCCATCCAGCCCACGGCACCCGCCGCCCTCCGGGGAGCGGCACCGGGGGTCACCCCGCGGCCCAGCCGCCCCCAGAGCGCCCGCGGCCGCCAGGCAGCGGGCGCCCCTCATCCCTCGGCCCGCCTGGCGAAGTCGGGACGAGACCGGGTGACCAGTGCCGCCAGCAGCCCGGCGCCCAGCGGCACCAGCACGACCAGCATCGCCAGGGTGCCCCACGGCACCGCCACAGGTACGTGCGGCACGGTCGCGCCGCCCCATCCCTCGGTGATCGCGCGATGGTAGTCCGCCCAGCGGCGGTGCCGGTCGGCACGCCGCAGCGCGACGGCGGGCAGCACTCCCGCCACCGACCCCAGCACCACGCCCATCAGCGCGACCACTCCGCACTGGAAGCCCGACAGCGTCCGCCGCATCCGCCCGTTCGCGCCTATCGCCGCCAGCGTCCTCAGGTCCGGTTCCGCGTCCGTCTGCGCCAGCCCCGTCGTTATCCCGGACGCGCCGATGGTGATCAGCCCCGCGAACAGCGTGAGCGCCAGCAGGATCACCCCGTCCCTGCCGGTGTATCCCCGCTCCAGATACACCTGCGCCCTCGTACCGATCTTGGCCACGTCGTTGTTCAGCGCCTGTCGCTGTGCGCCACTGGGCATCGTCGACGTCGTGAAATACGAGCCGGCAGGGGTGGTCGTCAGCCCCGCCGCGTCGGCCGCCTTCTGCGGCACGACAGCCGTCACACCGTAGGACTGGTGGTCGGCCGCCAGAAGCGCAGGCAGCGTCTTCACCGGCCCCTTCGGCTCCGAACCGTCCTCCGGCGCTTCCGCCGAGTCGGTGATGATCTTGACCTTCAGTGCCCCGTGGTCGGCGTACGCCCGATCGAACAGCACCGTCCCACCGCGCGCCAGCTGCTGCTCGGCGGCGGCGTCGCGGATGCCGAGCGCGTGCAGCACCCCCGGTCCGCCCACCAGGATGCCGCCCTCGACGGAGATCGCCGCCGGGCGACCGCTGACATCGCACCGCCAGTCGTTGACCAGCGCCTCACGCTGCGCGGTGGAGAGCCCATGGACACCCCTGGGCCCCGACGAAGGACACCTGTTGGCAGCCGGCATCACCGGCTGGACGCTGCCGCAGTCCTGCGCACCCGACTGCGTGGCACAGGCCGGCGGACCGGCGTAGATCCTGGCCACATCCACCCGGCCGGTGACCGGGTAGTTCTTCGCCACCGCGGCGCGCACCCGCCCGAGGTCGGCGGTCCCATCGCCCCACGCGCTCACCGCGACCACTCCATGGGGCAGCTGGGCCTGGTAGGCCTGCCGCTCCTCCTGCGCCTGGCTGGCCGAATACGTCGCCACGGCGACCGAGCCGGCCACCGCGGCCAGGACCGCCGCCACCGCCGGGGCCGTGCGCCCCCGGTTGCGCACCGCGTCCCGCAACGCCAGCCGCGGTGTCAGCGGCAGCCACCTGCCGAGCCGGCCGAAAGCCCCGACGATCGCCGACGTCATCATCACCAACCCGATCTCCGCGAGAGCCGCTCCGCCGACCGCCGTGAGGCTGGTGTCGTCGTGCGTCGTCGCGTAGAAGACGACGGCAACACCGAGGCAGAGCAGGAACAGCCCCGCGGCCGGCAGGAAGCGATTGGCGCGCCGGACCCCGCGGCGTCCGGTGAGCGAAGCGAGCACGCTCTGCCGGGACGCGCTGACCGCCGGCACTATCGCTGCCAGCACCCCGGTGAGCACGGCGAGCCCGCCGATCCCCGCCAACTCCAGTGGCCGCAGATTCAGTCCGCCGAACCGCGAGCCGTTGTAATCCTCCAGCGTGCCGCGCAGCAGCTGCGTGAGCACCACCCCGAGCAGCGTGCCGACCACGGCCGCCGCCGCTCCTATCACCAGACCGCTGGAGATCACGATCGCCCGGATGTGCCTGCGGTCACCGCCGTTGGCCCCGACCAGCCCCAGCTGACGCCGGGAACGACGCGCTCCCACAGCGAAGGCCGGACCCGCCAGCAGGCAGATCTCCAGCATGCTCAGGCCGACGATGGTCGCGGCCGCGGCGACGGCCGCCGCCCGGGTGTCACCGCCGTCGTAGGCGAGCTCGAAGATATTCGGGTCGACCTGGTAGATCGGCACATCGGCCCTGGCCGGCGGATTCTCCCGTACCGCCCGTGAATCGACCACGACGCCGAGCGTGTTGGCCTGCTTCACCATCTGCCAGGTGAAGTCTCCCGGCATCGACACCAGATAGGACGCCCTGACCGAGTCGACCACTTTCTCCGCCGCGTCCAAATTCGCCTGGTACGGGGCGATGAAAGCCCCCGGCAGGGCGTTGAGCTGCGTGCTGTCCAGCTGACTCGGCAGTTCGTAGGCGCCGACGATGCGATATGTCCGGTCGTAGCCGCGCACCCTCACCTTCGAACCGATATGCAGACCACTGGACTTGAGGAACGCGGTGGTCGCGCTCATCTCGTCCATGGCCTTCGGAAAGCGCCCCTTGTCCAGGTGCGTGATTCCCGCGGCGATCGGGTCGCCGGCCTTCAGCTCCCTGATCTCGACGTCGAGCAGGCCGTACTTCGTCAGGATCGGCGCATAGCCGTTCGTGTCGCTCAGCCAGTGCGCTCCGGCCGGCAGTGCCGTCCGCGAGTCGACCGCCGCGTCGACGTCGCCACCCACCGCGGAGACCCCGCCGTCCACCACCGCGGCACCGACCGTCGCCGCCGTGCGGTCTTCCTTCCTGTGCACCGGGATGACCCCGCCGTCCACCGGTTCCTGGTAGACCGGTTGCGGCCCCTCGCCCGCGTCGGAGAGCCGCGCATCCGCGGCACCCAGCTCCCGGGTGATCTTCTGCCCGGTGGTCAGCTGTGAACTGCGGATCGTGACATCGGCCGCGCTCACCCCGATGATCGGCACCGCGATCATCGCCAGCACCAGCACGCTGCGGCCCTTGTACCGCACGGCGTCCCTCCGGGCGATCCTGATCGCCGCCCGCCAGGCATGCAGCCGCCCGACCCCCGGGACCCCTGCCTGCCCCGCCTTCACTGGGCCGCTCCGCCCGCGAGCAGCGACTCCGCGCTGGACCGCAGCGTCATGTCGACCACCGAGCCGTCCCGCAGGAAGACCACCCGGTCCGCCCAGGCGGCGAACCGCGGTTCGTGGGTGACCAGGATGCCTGCCGCCCCCGCGTCGCAACGGGACCGCAGCAGGGCGAGCACCGCGTCCCCGGTCTCCGAGTCCAGTGCGCCGGTGGGCTCGTCGGCGAGCACCAGCCGCCGGTCGCCCACCAGCGCCCGGGCGATGGCGACGCGCTGCTGCTGGCCGCCCGACATCTCGTCGGGGAAGCGGTCGGCGAGATCCTGCAGCCCGAACTCCTCCAGCGCCACCAGCGCCTCCCGGCGCGCTCTGCGGCTGCTCAGGCCGTCCAACTCGCGGGGGAGTGCCACGTTCTCCGCGGCCGTGAGCGCGGGGATCAGGTTGTAGTCCTGGAAGACGTAGCCGATGCTCCGCCGGCGCAGCGCCGCTATGGCCTTCCTGCTGGCGGTGGTCAGATCGGTGCCCTCGACCAGGACCCGTCCCGAGGTCGGCAGGTCCAGGCCGCCGGCGATGGTCAGCAGGGTGGACTTCCCCGAACCCGAAGGTCCCATCACGGCGACGAGCTCCCCCGGGTGCACATCGAGGTCGATCCCGCGCAGCGCGTGCACTTCCGCGGCACCCGTGCCGTGCACCCGGGTCAGTTCCTCGAGCCTGAGGACGGGTTCGACGGCGCGGCCGGGCGCGCCGGACGCGATGGGTGCGGCAGCCGCGGTGCCGTGGCGGGCGCCTGCCGGATCCGACGGGTCGCGCGGTTCTGCGGGCGGTGTGGGCTGGCTGGACATGAGAACTGCTTCCCCCTGATTCGGGCCCGGGCTGTTCGGTCCGGACTGCGCTTGCGCGCTGTGCTCTTTCGGTCTGCGACCGGTTCTCGGCACTCGGTGCCGGCGCTCGGTCTCTGCGCTCTGCGCTCTGCTGCGGGTGCCTCGGCTGGTGCGGTGCTGTGACTGCTTCAGGTGCTGCGGTGATGCGGTGCTGCGGGGTGGTGCGGCGCGCCGTCGGCCTGCTGTGCGGGCGGCCGGCTCCGGCCGGTCAGCGCCGGGGGCGGGGCCGCCCGAGGGCGCCACGCAGCCCCCCGTTTCGCGCGGCGCCCTCTTCCTGCTTGCTGTCCGCCGGCCGCTCGGGCTCTGCCGCCGGGCTCGGGCGGCTGTCGGCCGCGGCCTGCGGGGCGAGCCGGACGAGCCGGGTCTCGCAGTGGTCGAGCCAGCGGGCCTCGGCCTCCGCCTGGAAGATCAGCTGGTCCAGGACCAGCTGCCAGGCCACGTCGTCGGGGTCGAACACCCCCGGTCGGCGGGACGCGGCCTCCAGCGCCTGTCCCTTCAACCGCGTGTAGTCCTGCATCGCCCGGATGGTGTGAGCGCGCTGGGCCTGGATGACCGAGCGCACGTCGACCTCGGGCGAACCGACCGCCATCGCGAGCTTGATCGCCAGCTCGTTCCGCGGCGGATTCGCCCGGTCGACCGGGGTGGCGAACCACTGCCGCAGTTCGTCCCTGCCGTCCTCGGTGATGGCGTAGAGGGCGTGACCCGCCTCGTCCTCGCCCGCGGGGACGACGAGGCCGTCCCGCTCCAGCCGGGCGACGGTCGTGTAGACCTGCCCGACGTTGAGCGGCCAGGTGGAACCGGTGCGTGACTCGAACTCGGTGCGCAGCTGATAGCCGTAGCGCGGACCTCGTTCGAGGAGGGCCAGCAGGCCGTGACGGATCGACATACTGAGTATGTATACCGAGTAAGGCCACGGCAGGCAAGGCCGGTCGGCGGGTTCGCGCACCACTTCACTCGAACGGGTGGTCGAATGCGGCGGCAGGTTCGAAGCGGCGACCGGCAGGCAATCATCTCCGTGGGCGGTCACTCGCAGTCACGAGCTGCTCGTCAGGGGCGGCGGAGGCGCAGGCCGAGAAAGCCGAGTCCCAGGCCGACCAGCGTCAGGCCCGCACCGAGCGGCAGCACCCTGAGCACCCGTCGGCCGGGCTGGTAGGAGGGGGCCGACGGCTCCTGCTGCCCCGTCCCGGGGGCGGTGGGCGCGGGACGGCTCGTGGTCGATCCCGTGTCCCCCGCGTCTGGCAGGAACGACGGCGCCCGGCCGGTGTAGCCGCGGCCGTGGTGGCGCACCGGGTGCCGCTGCTCGTAGGTGTGCGCGGTCGGCCGCCCGCTCCCGGAAGTCGGGGGCGCGGGCGGGCGGGCCGGGGGGTGCAGCGGTGCGGCCTCGGAGTCCGACGGCTTCGGGGCCGGGCCGGGCGCGGGCCGGTCAGGGGTCTTGGCAGGCCGCGGCGGCTCCGCGGACGGGCGGGAAGAGGCAGGCGAATGAGACGAGGGAGGTGGCGGTATGGCAGGCATGCCGGCGGTGGCGTGTGGACGGGGCACGGCAGGGTCGGCCGGCCCGGGCACGGGGGGCCTCACGGGCGCGGATCCATGGGGCCCGCCCGGCCGGTCGGGTCCTGGTGGGCCCACGGTGCCGGGCCCGGGCGGCGGGATTCCCGGCCGGGGGTCAGGTCCGGCCGGAGGCTGCGGCGGCCGGGCGACACCGGGGAGCGCGGCTCCCCCAGGTGCGGGTGCGCCACCGGGCGCCCGCGGCGCGGGGGCGACGCCCGCGACGGGGGGTGGCTCGGCGGCCCGGGCGACGGCGGCGGGGGTCAGCAGCGACGCTGCGAGGAGCAGGGGGGCTGCCAAGCGGAAGGTGGCGGAGTCGGCCGGGCGTATCGGGGGCCCAGAGGCCCGGGATCTGGCTCGCCTGCCGGAAAACCACCGCACGCACGTCGCCTCTCCGCCGGACCATCGGTGGTCTCAGCGTCACATGAAGCGACATTTCCGGCATCCTGGCTGCCATGGCGGCAGAACGGTCCTCCGGATCGGCAGGGCAGCGCCGAGTCGGCCAGGCGAGCTGTGGGCGCTCCGGCCGGGTCCGCTGACGGGTCCGCTGCCGAGGCGCGCCGCACGGCGGCAGCTGTCAGACCGTGAGCAGGATCTTGCCGATGTGCTCGCTGCTCTCCATCAGACGGTGGGCGTCGTCGGCCGAGGCCAGCGGGAAGGCGCGGTCCACGACCGGGCGGACGGCACCGGCCTCGATCAGCGGCCAGACGTGCTCGCGCACCGCGGCGACGATCGCCGTCTTCTCCTCCACCGGCCGGGCCCGCAGGCTCGTCGCGATGACGGCGGCACGCTTGACGAGCAGTTTGCCGAGGTTGAGTTCACCCTTCGCCCCGCCCTGCATGCCGATGACGATGAGTCGGCCGTTCACCGCCAGGGCGTCGATGTTGCGCCCCAGGTATGCGGCACCGACCACGTCGAGGATGACGTCGGCCCCGTGGCCGCCCAGTTCCTCGACGAAGTCCTGATCCCGGTAGTTCACCAGGACGTCGGCACCGAGGTCCCGGCAGACGGCGAGCTTGCGCGCGCTGCCCGCGGTCGTCACGACCTTCGCTCCGACCGCCTTGCCCAACTGGATCGCCATCGAGCCGATGCCGCTGGAGCCGCCGTGCACCAGCAGGGTCTCGCCCGGCCGCAGATGGGCGATCTGGAAGACGTTGGACCACACCGTGGCGGTCACCTCGGGCAGTGCCGCGGCCGTCAGCAGGTCGATCCCCTCGGGGACCGGGAGCAGTTGGCCGACCGGGACGGCGACCCGCTCGGCGTAGCCGCCGCCGGCGAGCAGTGCGCAGACCTCGTCGCCGACGCTCCACCCTGTGACGCCCGGCCCGATGGCCGCGATCCGTCCGGAGCACTCCAGCCCCGGGTAGGGGGACGCACCGGGCGGCGGGTCGTAGAAGCCCTGCCGCTGGAGGATGTCGGCACGGTTCACGGCCGAGGCCACGACCTCGACGAGCACCTCGCCCGTGCCCGGCACGGGATCGGGGACGTCGGCAAGGACCAGCGCCTCGGGGCCACCGGGTTCGGCAATCGTGATCGCACGCATGACACGACCCTAAGGGACGTGCTGCCGTGGACCCGTGAGGCCGAGCGCGCACCCGCGAGGGCCGGCGGCGGGCGGCCGCCGGTCTCAGTCAGGCGGCGCCGCGGCGGGTTCTGCGGACGCCCTTCGGATGGTGATCAGCCGGTCGGCGACCCGCAACGGCGCGGCGTCCGGGTCGTCGTGGTCCAGCAGCCGCCCCTCGCGTATCACCGACACGACCAGATCGCCCATCTCACGCGGTGTCATGCCCACCTCCGAGGCGGCGACCGGCCGCTCGATGAGGTCGAGCCCGCTGCCGTAGGTGATCAGGTCGTCCATCACCTTGCCGACGTTCGGGCTCAGCACGGACAGCCCGAGCAACCGCCCCGCGGCGCCGGAGCTGGTGATGACGGAGTCGGCTCCCGACTGGCGCAGCAACGGAGCGTTCTCCTCCTCGCGGACCGAGGCCACCAGGTGTGCTTCCCGGTTGAGTTGGCGGGCGGTCAGGGTGACCAGGACCGCGGTGTCGTCACGCTGGGCGGCGACGACGATCTGCCGGGCCCGCTGCGCCTCTGCCCGCCGCAGCACGTCACTGCGGGTGGCATCGCCGACGACGGCCACGTAGCCCTCCTCCGTCGCGGCGTGCACCACCTTCGGGTTGGGGTCGACGACCACGATCCGCTCCCTCGGCACACCGCGCCCCAGCAGGGTCCGCGCCGCCGACCTGCCCTTGGTGCCGTATCCCACGATGACCACATGGTCGCGCAAGGTTCTCCTCCAGCGGGTGGTGCGGAATTGCTCCCTGGTCCGCTCGGTCAGCACTTCGAGCGTCGTACCGACCAGGATGATCAGGAAGATCACCCGCAGCGGCGTGACCAGGAAGGTGTTGCTCAGCCGCGCCCCGGTGCTGTAGGGGACGATGTCGCCGTAGCCGGTCGTCGAGAGCGTCACCGTCGAGTAGTAGAGGGAGTCGAGGAAGGACACCGAGCCGTCGGCGTTGTCGTGGTAGCCGCCCCGGTCGGCGTAGACGATCAGCACTGTGATGGCCAGCACCAGGACAGCCAGCACCAGGCGCCGAGTGACCTGGAGCAACGGCCCTGTCGAAGGCCGCGGGAAAGCGACCTTGTAGGCCTTGGGGTCGGGCGGGGGCAGGTCATCGGAGGCGTCGGTGTCCGGTGGCTCGTCGCCGTCCGATGGCGTCATGTGCCGCTCCCCCACGCCGGGGCGAGCGCACCGGTGTCCAGGACAGCGGTGTCCTGGCCGGCCCGGGCGCCGCCCGGCGGGATCACAGCCATACCGTCGGCGGCGGCGAGGCCGCGCAGCATCGCGGGACCGGTGAAGTGCAGCGGCCGGGCGGCCGATTCGTCGTCGAAGACGACCGGGACCAGCCGGGTGTCCACCGGGTGCCCCTGCACATCAGCCGTCAGCGGCGCCGCGTAGGGCGCCGGCACCGGGCGGCCGGCGAGGGTACGCAGGACCGGGGCCACCAGGGTGAGCACACCGGAGACGGCCGCGAGCGGGTTCCCGGGCAGGCCGGCCAGCAGCCCGCCGGCCGGGAGTTCGGCCAGCAGCATCGGATGCCCCGGCCGTACCGCCACCCCGTCGACCAGCAGTTTGGCGCCGAGTTTCGCCAGCACGGGGTGGACGTGGTCGACGGGCCCGCCCGCCGTACCGCCGGTGGTCACCACGAGGTCGGCGCTGCTGGCGGCCACCGCAGCGCGGAGCATGTCGGCGTCGTCCGTCAGCCGCCGCACCGAGGTGACCTCAGCGCCGAGGCCGCGCAGCCAGGACGGCAGCATCGGGCCGAGCGCGTCACGCACCCGGCCGGCCCGCGGCGCCCCGTGGTCGAGCAGTTCGTCGCCGAGTACGAGGATCTCCACCCGCGGGCGCATGGTGACGGTCAGTTCGTCATAGCCCGCCGCGGCCGCCAGGCCCAGCATCGCGGGGGTCACCAGCGTGCCCGGGGGCAGCAACTCGTCCCCGCTCCGGCATTCCTGGCCCCTGCGCCTTATCTCCTGGCCCGAGCGGGGATCGGGGTGCGGCGCCAGGACGTGCAGCCACTCGCCGTCGGTCCTGCGCCGGCAGGTGCCGTGCTCGCTGCGCAGCACCGCGGTGGTGCCGGGCGGGAGTACCGCGCCGGTGGCGATACGGAGGGCGTCGCCACCCAGCAGGACGCCGACCGAGCGCTGCTGCCCGGCGAGCACCTGACCCTTCAACCGCCAGGGGCCAGGTCCTGCCACCGCCCAGCCGTCCATGGCCGAGGAGTCGAAGGGCGGCAGATCCGTCAGCGCCACCAGGGCCCGCGCCAGCGCCATGCCGAGGATGTCCTCGCCCAGCGGCAGCGCCCGCGCGTCGAGCCTGCGCCCGACCTGCCGGGCGATCCGCCGCGCCTCGGGCCAGGGCACGGCCTCCGGGTGCCGGTCCTTGCCCGCGGGCGCCCGGGTGCCTGAAGAGGCGTCCCGTGTCATGCCGACGGGTTCGTGCCCGAGCGCGACGACCAGCGGGTCGGTGCGCGGCGGGCGCGAGGCCGGACCGCCGGCGCCGGGGCCGTTGGCCAGCGCGAGGGCGTCGTCGAGTGCCCGGTCGGCGGCGTCGGAGCCGCGAGGGCCCTTGTCACCCGCGCCGTTCATCCGCCCGACTCCTGCGGCCAGCGCAACGCCAGGTCGGCGGCCTTCCGCGACGCCTCCCGCACGGCCTCGGGCCCGCCGCCCGCCTGGGCCGCCGCGTATCCCACCAGGAAGGTGGTCAGCGGCGCCGCCGGCCTCGCGACACCGTGTGCCGCGTCACGTGCCAGGTCGAGCAGGACCTCGGTGTCCACATCGAGGTCGATACCCAATTCGGTCTTGACTGCTGCGATCCATTCGTCCACCACACGCCCATGGTCCCCGATCCGCACCCGCAAGCCACCCAGGCTCACCCCTCGGACTGCGTCCGGCACCCGCGGACGGTCCCCCGGGTGCGGGTTCGCTTCAACGGGTGTCGTCGAGCCGGGCCCGCGCGCCCGCCACGTCGTCCCAGGTGTCGCAGTCGAAACTGGCCTCGCCGGTCGGGTCGGCGAGGCGGCGCAGTGTCAGTTCGCGGGTCAGCAGGCGCAGCGGCAGGCCGCTCAGGGTGCCGTGCTCCGTACTGATCAGCGCGGTCTCACGGCGCAGCGGCTCCGCCAGATACGCCGCCGCCAGCGGTTGGTCGCGCCCTGCGGGGTCGGTGAGGATGACGCCCTCGCAGTCCTCGGCCACGGCCAGGGCCCCGGTGAGCGCCGCCACCGTATGCACCGTCAGGAAGGGCAGGTCCGCGGCGAGGACGACGACCGCCCGGGGGCCGCCCTCACCGGCCAGGGCGGCCAGCCCGGCGGCGAGTGCGGGCAGCGGTCCACCGCCCGTGGGCTGCTCCCTGGTCCACCGCACCGGCCGTGCGGTCGGCCTGCGCGGTCCCACCACGACGGTGCGGTCGGCGCCCGCGCACGCGGCGAGCACCCGGTCGAGCAGCGTCCGGCCGCCGACCTCGAGCGCGGGCTTGTCGGTCCCGCCCAACCGCCTCGCCGCGCCGCCGGCCAGCACCACCGCGTCGTAGCTCGTCGTCATGCCCGCGAGTATCCCCCGGCCAGGAGCGATCCGGGCCGGGGCCCCGCGTCACACCGCGGCGACGGGCGTCACACCGCGGCGAGCAGCAACGCCGGCTGCTCCACGCAGTCCGCCACCAGCCGCAGGAATCCGCCGGCGGTCCCGCCGTCGCACACCCGGTGGTCGAAGGTGAAGGACAGCTGCACCACCTGCCGCACCGCCAGTTCGCCGTCGTGCACCCAGGGCTTGGCCGCGATCCGTCCGACGCCCAGCATCGCGGCCTCCGGGTGGTTGATGATCGGCGTGGAGCCGTCGACCCCGAAGACCCCGTAGTTGTTCAGCGTGAAGGTCCCGCCGGTCAGTTCCGCGGGGGTCAGCGAGCCGTTCCTCGCCGCCTCGGTGAGCCGGGACATCTCGGCCGCTAGCGCCGTCGTGGTCATGGTGTGGGCGTCCCGCAGCACGGGCACCACCAGGCCGCGGTCGGTCTGGGCCGCGAAGCCGAGATGCACGGCGGGCAGCCGGATGATCTCCGACCGCTCGGCGTCCACCGTGGAGTTGAGGTCCGGATAGCGCGCCAGAGCGGCGGTCACCACCCGGGCCAGCAGGGCGAGCAGCGAGATCCGCCGCTCTCCTGAGGCGTTCATCGCCGCCCGGGCGGCCAGCAGTTCCGTGGCGTCGGCGTCCACCCAGCAGGTGGCGTCGGGGATCTCCCGGCGGCTGCGGGCCAGCTTCTCCGCGGCGGCCCGGCGGATCCCGCGCAGCGGCACCCGCTCGGCGCCGTCCTGCGCACCGCCGTGCACCACCGGTGCGGGGGCGAGCGCGGGGGTGGCGACCGCGCGCTCCACGTCGGAGCGCAGGATCAGCCCCTCGGGACCGCTGCCGGTCAGGCGCCGCAGATCGAGACCGTGCTCGCGGGCGATCCGCCGGACCAGCGGCGAGATGACGGCCACCGGCCCGTCCCCGCCCACCACGCCAGCACCGTCCACCGCACCGCCGGAAGCCACACCGCCCCGCGCCACGCTCCGGGAGGCCGCGGCCCCATCCACCGCGGCGCCATCCACCGCGCGTCCGGAAGCAACCGCACCGCCGGAAGCCGCACCGCCGCCGGAGTCCACGCCCTCGGAGCCCTCGAAGCCCCCGGAGCCCTCGGAGCCCCCGGAGCCCGCAGCCAATGCCACCGCCTGGCCGTCGGCGCCGGCCCGAGCCGCTGTGCCGCCGGCCGCCGGGCGGCTCGCCCGCACCCGCTGCCGGCGGCGCGAGACCGCGCCGCCGGTGCCGTATCCGACCAGGACGTTGCCCGAGCCCTCCCCGTCACCGCCCCCGCCGTCACCGCCCCCGCCGCCGTCCGCGGGTCCGGCATCGGTGCCGCCCGCGCCGGAACCGGCTTCGGACCCGACGGCGACGGTGACCAGCGGGCGCCCCACCGCGAGCGAGTCGCCCTCCTCGCCGAAGCGCGCGGTGACCACCCCGCCGTAGGGGCAGGGCACTTCGACGACCGCCTTGGCCGTCTCCATCTCGACCACCGGCTGGTCGACGGCGACGACCTCGCCGACCTGCACCAGCCAGCGCACGATCTCCGCCTCGGTGAGCCCTTCCCCGAGGTCGGGAAGGGTGAATTCGCGCACGACGGCCATCAGTCGTCCTCCCACTGCAGTCGGCCGACGGCGTCGAGGATGCGGTCCACGCCCGGCAGATGGTGCCGTTCGAGCATCGGCGGCGGGTAGGGGATGTCGAAGCCGGCGACCCGCAGCACGGGGGCTTCCAGATGGTGGAAGCAGCGTTCGGTGATGCGTGCCGCGATTTCCGCACCGGCGCCGCCGAAGCCCGACGACTCATGGACGACGACCGCCCGTCCGGTGCCGCGGACGACCTCGGCGACCGTCTCCTCGTCGAAGGGCACCAGGCTGCGCAGGTCGACCACGCCCAGATCCCAGCCCTCGCCCTCGGCCGCCTCCGCCGCCTCGAGGCACACCGGCAGCGACGGCCCGTAGGTGATCAGCGTCGCCGTGCGGCCCGGGCGGCGCACCACGGCCCGCCCGATCGGTTCGACCGCGGACGGCTCCTGGGGCGACCAGTCGGCCTTCGACCAGTACAGCCGCTTCGGCTCCAGGAAGATCACCGGGTCGTCGGAGGCGATGGCCGCCCGCAGCAGCCCGTAGGCGTCCTCGACGGTCGCCGGGGTGACCACGTGCAGGCCAGGGGTGTGCAGGTAGTACGCCTCGGAGGAGTCGCTGTGGTGCTCGACCCCGCCGATGCCGCCGCCGTAGGGGATCCGCACGGTGATCGGCATCGGCAGCGCCCCGCGGGTGCGGTTGCGCATCCGCGCGACATGGCTGACCAGCTGCTCGAACGCCGGGTAGGCGAAGGCGTCGAACTGCATCTCGACGACCGGCCGCAGCCCGTACATCGCCATGCCGACCGCGGCACCGAGGATGCCCGCCTCGGCCAGCGGGGTGTCGGTGCAGCGCTCCTCGCCGAACTCCCTGGCCAGCCCGTCGGTGATGCGGAAGACGCCGCCGAGGGTGCCGACGTCCTCGCCCATCACGTGCACCGACGGGTCGGCGGCGAGGGCGTCGCGCAGCGCCTGGTTGAGCGCCTGCGCCATGGTCGCGGGCTTGCGGGCAGGGGCCGTGGCCCGGCCCGCGGCCGTGGTGGCGGCGGTGGTCATGACTGCCGCTCCGCTTCCCTCTCCGCCCGCAGCTGCGCGGCCTGCTCGCGCAACTGCGGTGTCGGCTCGGCGTAGACGTGCGTGAAGAGCTCCGCCGGGTCGAGCCGCGGGTCCTCGTGCATCCGCGTGCGCAGGTCGGCGGCCATGGCCTCGGCGTCGTCCAGGGCGCGCTGCCGGCCGGCGTCGTCGAGCAGCCCGCGGGCCGTCAGCTCCCTTTCCAGCAGCTCGACGGGGTCGTGCTCCCGCCATGCCGCGACCTCGGACTCCTCGCGGTAGCGGGTGGCGTCGTCGGCGTTGGTGTGCGCGTCGATCCGGTAGGTGAGGGCCTCGACCAGGGTGGGGCCGCCGCCTTCACGTGCCCGCTCGACCGCTTCGCTGAGCACCTGGTGGACCGCCGCGGCGTCATTGCCGTCGACCAGCCGCCCCGGCATGCCGTAGCCGACCGCCTTGTGGGCAAGGGTCGGGGCGGCGGTCTGCTTGTCGAGGGGGACGGAGATGGCGAAGCCGTTGTTCTGCACGAGGAAGACCACGGGGGCCTGCCAGACGGCCGCGAAGTTGAGCGCCTCGTGGAAGTCGCCCTCGCTCGTCCCGCCGTCGCCGACCATGGCCAGCGCGACCACGGGGTCACCGCTGAGCCGGGCCGCGTGCGCGAGGCCGACGGCGTGCGGCAGCTGGGTCGCCAGCGGGGTGCTGAGCGGTGCGACCCGGTGCTCGCGGGAGTCGTAGCCGGTGTGCCAGTCGCCCCGCAGCAGCGTCAGCGCTTCGACGGGGTCGACGCCGCGGGCGACGACGGCGAGCGTGTCGCGGTAGCTGGGGAAGAGCCAGTCGCGGGGCCGCAGGGCGAGGGCCGCGGCGATCTCGCAGGCCTCCTGGCCGGTGCTGGACGGGTAGACGGCCAGCCTTCCCTGCTTGGTCAGGGCGGTGGCCTGCCGGTTGTAGCGGCGGCCGCGTACGAGCTGCCCGTAGAGCCTGTCGAGCAGCGCGGGGTCCAGGTCCGCCGCGGCGGGGGTGCCGAGCAGCCGGTACGGCTCAGGATCGGGCAGCAGCGGGGCGGCGTCGGTGCGTGGCCGCCGGGCACGGGTGTCCAGCACGGTCATCGCGAGCACCTCCTTGTGGTCGGTGACCGGTAGTGCGAGCGGGTCCCGCTCTCCCTACCGATTGTTCGGTCGCCGGAGGCATTTTGGCTACGGGGTGGTTTCGCCTGTGGACAAACGGTTCTGCACAGCCTGAGATGGAGCCAGTACGTCCATGGTAGGGAGCTTGCGGGGGATGGCGAGAGAACAGATGGCCGACGAGGAGCCGACGGTCCGACCTCTGGACCCGATAGACCGCACGATCCTGCGGCTGCTCCAGGAGGACGGCAGGGCGTCCATACGCTCGGTCGCCGAGCGGGTGCACGTGTCGCGGGCGAACGCCTACGCCCGGATCAACCGGCTCATCGAGGACGGGGTGATCCGCGGTTTCACCGCCAGGGTGGACCACGAGCGAGCCGGGCACGGCGCCTCGGCCTACATCACCCTCAAGATCGTCCAGAATTCGTGGCGGACGGTGCGGGAGAAGCTCGTCACCCTTCCCGGCGTCGTCCACATCGCGCTGGTGAGCGGCGATTTCGACGTCCTGCTCCTCGTGCACACCGTCGACAACCGCAGCCTGCGCGAGCTGGTCCTGACCCGGCTGCAGTCCATCGAGGAAGTGCTGAGCAGCCGTACCCTGCTGGTCTTCGAGGAGACCGACCTGGTGGTCGGGGACTGATGACGGCCAGGCGGACCCCGGCCAGGCCCAGGGCCCACCCGGCGGACGACGGACGGGTCAGCCGCCGTACTTCCGCAGGAAAGCCTTGACCTTCGCGAAGTTGTCGGGATTGTCCAGCATGCTCACCCCGTGGTTCGGGCCGTCGACGATGGTGAGGTCGTTCTCCCCGGCCTTCCCGGTGGCCTTGCTGAGGTCCCTGGTCGACGCGGCGAATTCCGTGTCGCCTTCGGCGGCCATGTAGAAGACCGGCATGGTCAGGCCGGGGACGGTACCGGCCGCGTCCATGCCGCTGTAGCTCGCGGGCGCCGAGAGCGAGACCACCGCGTCGACCGGCGGGGTGATCGAGCCGGCCGAGGTCAGCACTGCGGTGCCGCCCTTGGACGCGCCGACCAGCAGCACCTTGCGCGCGCCCTCGGCGCGGGCGTGGGTGACGGCCGCGGTGATCTCCGCGACCTCGCTGCCCGCCGAGTCCACCGCGATCACCCGGTAGCCCTCCTTCGCCAGCTCGTCTGCGTCCGGCACCCACTGGCAGACGTCGCCGTCCGCCTGGTGTGCGAGGACCAGCACGGTGGTGCCCTTGCCGGTCGCGTAGGCCTCGACGTCCTGGTTCTCCGAGCTGGTGAAGGTCAGGTAGCCCGCACTGGCCTGTTCGGGTGACAGGCAGCCGAAGTCGTTGACTTCCGCGGTCGGCGCGGGGGCGCCGCCGGTACTGCCGTCCGCGGTGTCGCCGCCTCCGCCGCATCCGGTGAGCAGGCAACCGGTGAGCAGCGCGAAGGACACCGCCAGCGCCGAGGCGGCGCTCATGCGCAGCGGGGCGGGGCCGCGCCCGGGAGATCGATCAGCCGTCAGCATGGCTGGATCGTGGCGGTGATCGACGGCCTAGTCAATGGTCTGGACCAATATGCGGACGTGCCGTCCGCCACGGACGCGGTCTACGCACGCAGTCCGTCGAAGGCCAGCCGTACCACCGCATCGGCGACCTGGTCGCGGTCCAGCGCCCCCTTCACGGCGGGGCGATACCACTCGACTATCGAGTTGATCATCCCGAACAGCAGCCTGGTGGCCAGCCTGACCTCGACGTCCACCCGCAGATCGCCCTCCGCCACGGCTGCCTTGAGCAACTCCGCGACCCGCTGGTCGAACTCCCTGCGGCGCTCCATCGCCCACCGCTCCGTCGTGGTGTTCCCCCGGACCCGCAGCAGCAGCGTGACGTAGGGAAGTTCGTCCATGAGCACGACGGCGGTCCGCCGGATGACGTATTCCAGCCGCCGCACCGCGGGGCCGCTTCCGGCCTCCGGCTGGTCGAGGATGCCGAAGAGGCCGTCGAGGGCGCGGCCGACCGCGCGGTTGAGCAGTTCCTCCTTGCCCCGCACATGGTGGTAGATCGAGGACTTCGAGATACCCGCCGCGCGCGAGAGGTCTTCCATGGACGTGCCGTCGTAGCCGCGCTCGTTGAAGACCTCCACGGCCACGGCGAGCAGCGAGTCCGGCGTATAGGTGTCGCGCTTGGGCATGGTCATGAGGAGATCACACCTTCCCTCGCGGCCGCACGCCGCCTCAGTTCCCGGCAGGGCGCGTAGCGCCCGGTGGGGGAGTCCCGGTGCAGCGCGTCCAGGAGATCGCGCACATAGGTGGCGGAGATCAGCTCGCACCACTCCAGCGGACCCAGCGGATAGTTGACGCCCCTCCGCATCGCGGTGTCGATGTCCTGCGCGGAGGCGACCTGCCGGGCGACCGCGTCGGTCGCGAGATCGGCCAGCATGGCGACCGTCCGCGCCACGATCAGACCCGGCACGTCCCCGATGACGCTGACCTTCTTGCCCAGCGCCTGGAAGAGCCCCACCGCCTGCTCCACCGCCGCGGCGTGCACACCGTCGCCTGGCGCGACGGCGACCCGGGTGGCGGTGCGGTAGTCGAGCGCCAGGTCGAAGCGGATCCCCGGCGCGGGCATGGGGTGGCCGTCGGCCAGCCGCAGCGGCGTGCCGCCGGGCAGCACGATCGCGCCGGGCCCCGCCGCGGGCTCCACACGGACCTCGATCCCGGCCTCTGCCGCCAGCCCTGCCAGCGACCGCGCGGGACCGAGCGAGCCGCGCACCCCGATGTACGCCGGCGGGACGGCCGGCCCCGCGGTGTGCGGCTCCGACCCCGGATCCGGTACGCCCGCCGCACCGCGGGTGCCGGCGCCCTCGGTGTACGTGAACCAGCCGCGGCCGGTCTTGCGGCCGAGCCGCCCGGACTCGACCAGCCGGCGCTGCGCGAGCGAGGGAGTGAACTTCGGGTCGTGGAAGAAGGCCTCCCAGACCGAGCGGGTGACGGCCTCGTTGACGTCCTGGCCGATGAGGTCCATCAGCGCGAAGGGCCCCATGGCGAAGCCGCCGCACTCGCGCAGCACCGCGTCGATGGTCGCCGGATCGGCGGCGCGCTCCTCGTAGACCCGCAGGGCCTCGGCGTAGAAGGGGCGGGCGATGCGGTTGACGACGAAGCCGGGGGTATCGGTGCAGCGCACCGGCGTCTTGCCCCAGGCGGCGGCCGTGTCATAGGCGGTGGCGACCGCCGCCGCCCCGGTGGCGGCGCCCGCGACCACCTCGACCAGCGGCAGCAGCGGGGCCGGGTTGAAGAAGTGCAGCCCGACCAGCCGCCCGGGCAGCCGCAGCCCACCGGCCACGGCGGTCACCGGCAGCGAGGAGGTGTTGGTCGCCAGCAGGCAGTCGTCACCGACGACCGCCTCGATCTCGGCGAACAGCGCCTGCTTGGCCGCCGCCTCCTCGACGATGGCCTCCACGACCAGTGCCGCCCCCGCCAGGTCGGCGAGGCTCTCGGCGGGGACGAGCCGGGCCAGCGCGTCCTGGTGCTCGCCGGCGGTGATCCTGCCCTTGGCGGCGAGCCGGTCGAGGCGGCCGGCCACGGCGTCGGCCGCGACCTGCGCGCGGCCGGGGACACCGTCATGGAGCAGCACCCGGTGGCCCGCGAGCAGGGCCACCTGGGCGATTCCCTGGCCCATCGTGCCCACGCCGACGACGGCCACGGTGCTGTTGCTGTCAAGTGCGGTCACGCTGTCCACGACTCCTTGCCGGTGCCGGCCGGTTCCTGCGGGCCCTGCCCGGTCCGGCGGAGAGTTGTCCACAGGCCGGGTTTCCCGCCCTTGTCCCGACCGAACATTCGGTTAATCTAGCGGTGTTCCCCACACCCGGCGCAGCTCGACGAGGAGTTGGTCCCATTGTCCGCCGATCTCTCCAGCCTGTCCCTGGCCGAGCGCCATCGAGAGACCCTCGACAGGGCACTGGACACCATCAGGACCCGCGCTTACTGGTCGCCCTACCCCGAGCACCCCAAGGCGTATCCGGACGCCGAGGAGGGCAAGGCCGCCTTCGAGGCGCTGCTCGGCCGCCGCTTCGACTTCACGACCGAGCAGCCGGGGACGGACGGCTGGACCGGCGGCGAGCGGTCCCCGTACGGCATCGAGCTGGGGGTGGAGTATCCGCACCCCGATCCGGACGTGCTGCTGCCCGCGATGCGCGCGGCGATGCCCGCCTGGCGGGTCGCGGGACCCGAGGCCCGGGCGATGGTGTGCCTGGAGATCCTGGCCCGGATCAACGCACGGAGCCAGCTCTTCGCGCACGCGGTGATGCACACCTCAGGACAGGCCTTCATGATGGCCCTGCAGGCGGGCGGCCCGCACGCGCAGGACCGCGGCCTCGAAGCGGTGGCCTATGCCTACGCGGAGCAGGTGCGCACCCCGGGCACCGCGGAATGGGTGAAGCCGCAGGGCAAGCGGGACCCGCTGGAGCTGCGGAAGGACTTCACCGCGGTGCCGCGCGGCATCGGCCTGGTGATCGGCTGCAACACCTTCCCGACCTGGAACGGCTATCCCGGGCTCTTCGCCTCGCTGGCCACCGGCAATGCGGTGCTGGTCAAGCCGCACCCGCGGGCCGTCCTGCCGCTCGCGCTGACCGTCGCCACCGCCCGCGACACACTGGCCGAAGCCGGCTTCTCCCCCGACCTGGTCTGCCTCGCCGTCGAGCGACCGGGCGAGGGACTGGCCAAAACCCTGGCCGTACGCCCCGAGGTCCGCATCGTCGACTACACCGGGTCGACCGGCTTCGGCGATTGGCTGGAGGCCAACGCGCGCCAGGCGCAGGTCTTCACCGAGAAGGCCGGGGTCAACACCGTGGTGGTGGATTCCACCGACGACTACCGCGGCATGCTCGCCAACCTCGCCTTCTCCCTCTCGCTCTACAGCGGCCAGATGTGCACCACCCCGCAGAATCTGCTGATCCCCCGGAGCGGCATCGGCACCGAGGCAGGGCCGCGGACGTACGACGAGGTGGTCGCCGACCTCGCCGCCGCCGTGGACAAGCTGCTCGGTGACGACGCCCGGGCCAACGCGCTGCTTGGCGCGCTGGTCAACCCGGACGTCAGGGCACGGCTCGACGCCGCCCCCGGCATGGGCGAGGTCGCGCTCGCCTCCCGCGCGGTGGAGCACCCCGACTTCCCCGACGCGGTCGTCCGCACCCCGGCGCTGGTCAGGCTGGACACCGCCAAGCCGGACGCGGAGGCCGCGTTCATGGCCGAGTGCTTCGGGCCTGTCGCCTTCGCCGTCGCCGTGGACTCCACCGACGCCGCGCTGGAGCTGTTGCGCCGGACGATCCGCGACCACGGCGCCATGACGGTGGGCGGCTACACGACAGAACCCGAGGTGGAGCGCCGGCTGGTGGAGGTCTGCCAGGAGGAGTGCGCGCAGCTGTCGCTCAACCTGACCGGAGGGGTGTACGTCAACCAGACCGCCGCCTTCTCCGACTTCCACGGCTCCGGCGGCAATCCCGCGGCGAACTCCGCACTGTGCGACGCGGCGTTCGTGGCCGGCCGCTTCCGGACGGTGGAGGTGCGCAGGCAGGCCTGACCGACGGTCGCACGGCGGTCCAGGTCAGGTCCGTCCGGGGACCAGCGGGGAACCGGACGTGGCCGACCAGTGGTAGAGCGTCATACCGACGCTGGTGGCCAGGTTGTAGCTCGACACCTGGGGCCGCATCGGCAGCGACACCAGGTGCGTGGCCCGGGCGCGCAGCTCGTCGGACACACCGTGCCGCTCGGAACCGAAGACGATCAGCGCGTCGTCCGGCAGTTCGGCGGCGCGGATGTCCTCGCCCTCCGGGTCGAGCACGTGCAGCGGCCCCGGCGGCAGCCCGTCCGGGGTCGTACGCTCCACGGCGGTCGCGTAGTGCAGCCCCGCGCCGGCCCGCAGGACGTTGGGGTGCCAGGGATCGAGGTCGCCGGTGGTGACCACACCGGTCACGCCGAAGCCGGCGGCGAGCCGGATCACCGCGCCGACGTTGCCGAGGTTGCGCGGCCGGTCGAGGACCACGACGGGGGCCCGCCGGGGCCGCGCCGCCAAAGTGGCCAGGGCCCCGTCCCGCGGCGGCCGGGCGGCAAGCGCTGCCACACCGGTCGGGTGGACGCGTGTCACCAGCTCGCGCAGCGCGGCCGCCGGGATCTCGGTGACGCGTTCCGCGAGGTCCGCGGTCAGGTCGGGCGCGAGGTCGGCGGCCAGCCGCAGCACGGCCGCCTTGTCACTGCTCACCGCGAGGTGGACCTCGGCGCCGAAGCGCAGCGCGTGCTTCAGGGCGTGGAAGCCGTCGAGCACCACGACCGTGTCCCGATCCCCGCCCGCGTCCCCGCCCGCATCCGAGGCGGTGCCCCCACCTGTGCCCGCGGCCAGCTCGCGCCACCGTTCCACGGCGGACCGCACCCCGGGCAGCCGGAGTGCGGCCTGCTCTTCGCTCATGGCGCCAGCCTACGGCGAGGCCCGACACCGCCCGCCCGGCCGGCCCGCCACCGTCCTGGCCGGGCGGGTCGGGTCAAGGTCAGGTCAGGTCAGGTCAGGTCAGGAAACGGCTTCGGCGCTCGGCGAACCGGCCGCGGGCTGCCCGGTGTCCTCGTCCCCCGCTGCCGTTTCCGGGCGCTGCCCGGGAATGGCCGCGGCCCCCGCCCGCGTCCCGCGCTCCCGCAGCGGCCGGCTGATCCGCTCACCCAGCCAGCGCAGGAAACCGGTCGGCAGGAAGACGGCGTCGGCGGCGATCATCGCCAGCGAGAAGAAGGGCAGGCCCAGCACCACCGCGATCGACGCGTGCTCGAGCATCATCGCCGCCAGCAGCACGTTCTTCACCCGGCGGTTGAAGAGGGTGAAGGGGAAGGCGACCTGCACCATGACCGTGCCGTAGGTGATCAGCATGACCATCAGCGAGTTGCCCGCCAGGGCGTGCGACAGGCCGGGCCAGGGGGTGAAGTCGTCCAGGTGCAGCGGATAGTAGAGCGCGGTGCCGTCCTCCCAGCGGCTGCCCTGGATCTTGTACCAGCCGGCCGTGGAGTAGATCAGGCAGACCTCCACGACGATCACCAGCATGGCGCCGTTGTGGATCACGTTGGCCATGATGTCCAGCACGGTGCGCGGCTCGCCGGGCGCGTAACGGCGGACGGCCCACCACAGCGCCTGGAGCAGCAGCCCCGCCCACAGGGCCACCTCCCACTCGGTGCTGAGCTTGCCCGCCGCGGTGGCCATCACCAAGGCGGCGCCCAGCAGCGCCCACAGCGCGATCCCCACCGGGTCGTTCCACAGCCTCCCGGCCGCGGCCTTGCCGCCCGCGACGGACTCGGCCGCCTCGCTCCCGGCCACGGCGTCGACCTCGGCGTCGACCTCGGCGCCCGCCGCCTCCGACGCGGCCGCGGCCCGCAGCGCCCTGCGGCGGTCGAGCGACCAGACCTGCCCGCAGCGGGTGAAGACCAGGTAGATGGCCATCAGATGGATGACGTTGTCGCCGCCGTCGCCCATGAAGACGCTGCGGTTCTGGAGCGACAGCACCCCGATCATGAAGAGCACCGACGCGGTCCTGGTGCGCCAGCCCACCAGCAGCATGGCGCTGCTGACGATCGCCACCGCGTAGACCAGCTCGAACCAGCCGCGGCTGTCGCTCCACAGCAGCGCGGTGAAGGCGTGGTTGCCGGCGACCAGGCGCTTGGCCAGGTCGAAGGTCCACGGGCTGTCCGGGCCGTAGAGCTCGGAGCGGTTCGGCCACTCCCGCAGCAGGAAGAGCAGCCAGGTCGCCGCGAAGCCGATCCGCACGATCGCGGCCTGGTACGGGCCGAGGGCACCGCCGGTGACCCTGGCCAGGCCGCGTGCGATGCCGCGGTCGATCGAGGCGCCGAGCCCGGCGAAGGGCGACGGGGTGCCGGCGGGGTCCTCGGCGTGCGCTGCCGGGGTGCGGGGGACGCTCACGAGGCCTTCTCCTGCCCTGCCGGCGCGCTGGTGACGGTCCACCAGGGCAGCTCGCGGAATGTGGTGGTCGTGTCGACCGACTCACCGCTCCAGGTCGGCCTGGCGACCATGGTGATGGCGGTCCTGGCCTGGATGCGGACGACCGTGCCGCCGTTGAGCGTGTGGCCGAGGCGCTTGGCCAGGATGTTCTCCAGCAACGCGCTGCTCATGTCGCTGCCGGTGCCCGAGGTCGGCTGGTTCTGGTCGTTGTGCGTGTCGGTGTAGTAGCCCCAGGCGCGGCGCAGCTCGTTCTGCTGGGTGTGGCTGGGCAGCGGGTTGTGCCGCATGTCCGCCACGTCGATCGCCGTCATGTCCACCCAGCCGGTGGTCTCCGTGCTGCCGTCGGGCTTGCGGACCTCCGCGCGGGCCTGCACGTGGTTGTTCTGCTGCACCGGGTCGGGCGCGAAGAGCTTCCAGTTCTGCTCGAACTCGGGATACACGTAGTCCCCGACCGCCGAGGCGTGCTGTTTGCTGAGCGTGTTCGAGGGCGCGACGTGCAGGAAAACCATGCCGAGATGGAAGAGCGCGCCCACGGCGACCACACCCACGGTCACGGCCACCGCTATTCGGGCGGGCAGCGACAATCCCGCCACCTGGGGCGGCTCCCCCTGCTCTGACTGCATCGTCTCTCCGCTCTCCGCGCCGGGCACGCCTGTCGGGCGGCACGCTAACGACGCCGGGGTCCGGCGGTGACCATACCGAGTCATCCACCGGTAGCGGAATGGTGCGACGGCCCCGCGACGGGCCGCCGGGCCCGGGGGCACCGGCTGCCGGCGACGGGCGGGAGGAAAGAGGTGCAGGACGGCGGGGCCGCGGGCCCGCCGCCGGGGTCACAGGACGAAGCCGTCGGCTCCTTCGCCGGTGACGACCGGTCGGCCTGCGGCCTCCCAGTCGAGCATGCCGCCGCTGACGTTGACCGCGTCCCTGCCCTGGCCGATCAGATACTGGGTGACCTGCGCGGACCGGCCGCCGACCCGGCAGACCACGTGGACCCGGGCGCCCTCGGGCACCTCGTCGAGCCGTGCGACGACCTCGCCCATCGGGATGTGCAGCGCGCCATCCGCGTGTCCGGCCGCCCACTCGTCGTTCTCGCGGACGTCGAGCAGGACGGCGTCGGCCGGTACGGCGGTGGCGTCCACCGAGGGCAGCTGGGAACGGAACATCGGGCGCGGCCTCCTGGGACACGGGGAACGCGGTCGGCGCATCGCCGATACCGCTCGCTCGCGGCGCGCATGCGCCGCTCGCATGGGTCCCGGCAAAACTACCTCAGCCGTCCGAGGCGTCCCTGACCAGTTCGGCGAGCCGCGCCTCGCGCTGGGCGACCTGGGTGAGCAGCTGCTCGGCGATCTCGTTGAGCAGCGCGTCCGGGTCGTCGGGGGCGAGCCGCATCATCTGCCCGATCGCGCTCTCGTCCAGCTCCGCGGCCACGGCAGAGAGCATCTCCTTGCGCTCGGCCAGCCACTCGAGACGGGCGTAGAGCACCTCGGCCTCGCCGGGCAGGTCGGCCAGCGGCACCGGCCCTGCCTCCCACTCCGCGGCCAGGGCGCGCAGGGTGTCCTCGTCCGCGTAGGCGTAGGCCTCGTTCACCCGGGCGATGAAGGCGCTGCGGCGCTCCTTCTCGTCGTCGTCCTGGGCGAGGTCGGGGTGGGCCTTGCGGACCAGCTCGCGGTAGAGCCGCTGGGCCTCCTTGCCCGGCCTGACCCGGCGCGGCGGGTTCGGGTCCTCCACCGGGCGTACCCCGTCGGAACCCAGCAGCCCGCCGAAGAGCTCCTCCACCCCGGGCATGGGCATGACCAGGGCGCGGGCCTCCCAGGCCCGCTCGATGTCCGCCCGGTCGCCGCTGTGCGCCGCGACGGCCTCGGCGACCAGCGCGTCCAGCTCGTCCAGCCGCGCGTACATCGGGCCGAGCCGCTGGTGGTGCAGCCGGGAGAAGTTCTCCACCTCGACCCGGAAGGTCTCCACGGCGATCTCGAACTCGATCAGCGCCTGCTCGGCCGCCCGTACCGCCTTCGCCAGCCGCTCCTGCGAACCGGGCGCGGGCGCCGCAGCGGCGGACGCGGCTGCGGACTCGGTTCCGAAGGTGTTCGTCACCCGGACAGCCTAGGCCCTGTCCGGGTGATCGCGCGGAGCGCCGGGCCGCACCAGGCCCTGTACGCCCGCACGGCGGGCCGGCGCCGCGCAGGCCGGCCCGGGTCACAGCCACCGCCGCCCCGCCTCCTCGACCCGCCCCGGGCGAGCCCTGCCCGGCCGGGGCAGCAAAGCGCCCATCCCGGCCGAACGGACGGCCGCCGGTCAGGCCGGTACCGGCGACCCCGGCGCCGGCGTGGCCGGGGCCCCGGGCGCCCCGGGGACCGTGGCAACCGGCGTCGGGGCGGGCACCGGCGCCGGTCGGCCCTCGAAGTCCGCGGGCAGCCGCCCGGCCCGTATCGCCGCCAGCAGGTCGGCGTGGTCGGCCTCGGTCCTGTCGGCGTAGGCCGCTGCGAAGGCGGCCACGGCCTCGTCCAGCTCCTCGTTCTTGCCGCAGTAGGCCGCCACCAGCCGCGGGTCCGCGCTGTGCGCGTGGGCCCGGGCCAGCAGTGCGCCCGTCATCCGGCCGTAGTCGTCGAGCAGCCCGGACGGCAGGGTCGCCGGGTCCACGCTCCCCTTGCGGTTCCTGAACTGCCGCACCTGGTAGGGCAATCCGTCCACCTCGGTCCAGCCGAGCAGGATGTCGCTGACCACCTGCATCCGCTTCTGGCCCAGCACCACCCGGCGCCCCTCGTGCTCCACCGGCTCCGCGGCGAAACCGGCCTTGGCGACGTAGGGCAGCAGCGCCGACGCGCGGGCCTCCTTCACCTGGAGCACCAGCGGCTCGCCCAGGTGGTCGAGCAGCAGCACCACATACGACCTGGTGCCCACGCTGCCGGTGCCGACCACCCGGAAGGCGACGTCATGCACGGCGTAGCGCGCCAGCAGCGGCAGCCGGTCGTCGCCGACGGTGCGGAGGTAGCCGTCGAGCGCGCCCGCCACCGCGGCGGCCTCCGCGTCCGGGATCCGCCGCAGCACCGGCGGCGCGTCGGTGAAGCGCCGTGCCCCGCCCTCGATCGACTCGGTGGAGCGCGCGGCGAACTTCGCGCTGGTGTTGCGCCTGGCCTTCGCCGACACCTGGTCCAGCGTCCCGGCCAGGTCGCGGGCGTCCGCGTGCGCGACCAGCTGCTCGTCGGCGATGGCGTTCCAGGCCTCGTGCACCGGAAGCTTCGCCAGCAGCCGCGTGGTCCGCCGGTAGGCGCCCACCGCGTCGTACGCCGCCGCCCGGCAGACGTCCTCGGCCGCGCCCGCCTCCCGCCCGGCCAGCACCAGCGAGGCGGCGAACCGCAGCAGGTCCCACTCCCAGGGGCCGCGTACGGTCTCGTCGAAGTCGTTGATGTCCATGACCAGGCCGCCGCGCGCGTCGCCGTAGAGGCCGAAGTTCGCGGCGTGCGCGTCACCGCATATCTGGGCCGGGATGCCGGTCACCGGGCGGTCGGCCAGGTCGGCGGCCATCAGGCCGGCAGAACCGCGCAGGAAGGCGAAGGGGCCCGCCGCCATCCGCCCGACCCGCAGCGGCACGAGATCGGGTATCCGGCCCGCGTTGGACTCCTCCACGGCCGTGACCGCGGCTGCCGCCCCCGGCGCGGCGCCGTCCCGGCCCCTGTCCTGCCAGGTCCATACCTCCGGGCGGCCGAACAGCGCCCGTGGCACCCGTTCGCGCAGTGCCTTCCCCGTCTGCTTGGCCGACCGCTCGTGCGGCCAGCGGGCGAATCCCGCCACCTGCGGCACTCGTGCGTGCACCGGTGTCTCCCCTGTCCCCATCGCCCGCGTCAGCGGACATCCCGTCATGTACCCCACTGCGGGGGTTAATCCGGCTATTCGGTCGCCCCCGCGGACTTATTCGTGCTTGCCTTGAAGCCAGGACCCTACTCAGCGGCGAACCGCAGGTGCACGACGTTGGACGACATCACCCGGCATCCCGCAGCCACCGACGCAGATGATCACACGGAGCTTCCCGCCACGGAAGAACGGCGCGATGAGCAGGCACACGGCGTGCTCATGCCGGTGCCGGAGGTCGAGCCGCCGCACCGCGCCCGGTTAGCCGGCAGCAGCCGTCCCGACGCCCCCGGGCGGCGCCTGCCGACCGCCCCGTTCGGCAGCCCGCCCGCCGGCGGCGGCACCGTCGACGCCGCCGGCATGACCGTGCTGCTGCGCCTCGCGGTGCTGTGCGTGGATCCCGACGGCCGGATCTCGTACTGGAACCGCGGCGCGGAGGAGCTGTTCGGCCACCGCTGGGAGCACGTCTTCGGCCACCGCGCCTCTGGTCTGCTCACCCCGACCCGTGCCGCCGCGGGCGCGATGCCCACCGCCTCGGGCACCGCGCACCAGGACACCCTCGACGTCCTCGACGAACTCACCACCTCCGCCTGGGCCGGACCCCTTGCGGCCACCGACCGGGACGGCACGGTCAAGGACGTGCTGTGGTGGACGTACCGGATCGCCGAGCCCGGCGGCCGCAGCCTGCTCGCGATCGCCGCGCACGCCCGCCCGCTGCGCACCGGGAGCCTGCGGATCGCGGTGGGCGGCCGGCTGCTGCCCTACATCGCGGAAGGACCCCAGCGCCAGGACATCGCGATCGCCGCTGTGCTGTGCCCCGCCCCCGATCCGGCGCAGGGCCATGCGCTGACCGCGAGGCTCGGCACCGTACTCCCCGGGGTCAGCCCGGGAAGGCTGGACCGCATCGTGCGGCAGATCGCCCCGCTCGGCCACCCGGCGCTCGAGGTCGAGGGCAGCGTCCGGCTCCCCGTCACCCCGCAGGACTACGCCCAGGTCGCCGCCGCGGCCCGCGCCGACCGCTCCGCACGCAGGGAACTGCTGCCCGGCCCCCGCCCGGGCCCCGCCGCAGACCACCGCCCGCAAGCCGCCGCCCGCCCCGGTCCCGACTCCGGTACGGGCCCCGCTGCCGGCCCTGTCTCCCACCCAGAGAATATCACTCCCCGCAATGAATTGACTACCCACAGTGGCGATCGTTCAAGCGCATCGTCCTTGACCGCCGTCCCGGCCCCGGGACCCGCAGGCACCTTCACGCCCCACACCCCGCCCCACCCCGCCGCCACAGCGTTCCGGGACCGGGCCGAGCCCGGTCCTGAGCCCGGTCCTGGTCCCGCCTCGGACCCCGATCCGGGGCTCGGTCACCCCGCGCCCTCCGCCGCCCGGGGCTCCCGCAGCCCGCTGCCGGGCAGCGCGCTGGACGAGCAGCTGTCGCTGCTGCGCGAGACCGGCTCTGTGGTCGGCTCGACCCTCGACCTGCACACGACCGCGCGCGAGCTGTGCGCGGTCACCGTGCCGCGGTTCGCGGACCTGGCCACCGTGCTCGTCGTGGACCAGCTGTTCTCCGACACCGAGCCGCCCAAGGACGACCGGACGGCCGACACGGTCCTGGTGCGCCGGATCGCGATCGCCTACCGGTCCGGCCCGGCCGACGGCTGGGAGTCCGCGCTGCCCGAGGGCGAACTGCTGACGCTGCCCGCGCACGACATGACACCGCGGCTCGGCGACCCGGTCCTGGTGCCGGTCGTCGACCCCGCGCTGGCCCCTGACATCGCCGCGGACCTGGGGGTGCCCGCGCTCGGCCGGCTGCTGGCCGGTCAGTCGCTGATACTCGCGCCGCTCACCGCGCGCGGCACCGTACTCGGCCGGGTCTGCTTCGTGCGCGGCCCGGGCCGCCGCCCCTTCGACGCCCGAGATGCCGCCACCGCGGCCGAGGTCGCCGCCCGCGGCGCGGTCCATCTGGACAACGCGCGGCTGCACCGGCTGGAGTCCCGCGCCGCGGCCACCCTGCAGCGCTCGATGATGCCGACCCGGCCGCCGCGCATCCCGGGGGTGCGTATCGCGCACCACTACATGCCGGGGGACCGGCAGGCGCAGGTCGGCGGCGACTGGTTCGACGCCATCCAACTGCCGGGCGGCAGGGTCGCGCTGATCGTCGGCGACGTGATGGGCCACGGGCTCCAGGCCGCGGCCGTGATGAGCCAGTTCCGCACCTCGGTGATCACCATGGCCGCGCTCGACCTGCCGCCCGCCCAACTGCTGCGGCATCTCGACAACCTGGCCCAGCGGCTCGGCACCGACCACCTCGCCACCTGCGTCTACGCCGTCTACGACCCCATCCACCGCACCCTGACGCTCGCCAACGCCGGCCACATCCCGCCCGTCCTGGCCGGGCACGACGGGCGGGGGGAGCTGCTGCAGATTCCCGGTGGCGCACCGATCGGCGTCGGCGGGGTGCCGTTCGAGACAGTGGAGATCCCGGCGCCGGACGGAAGCTGGCTGGTGCTGTGCACGGACGGCCTGGTGGAGGTACGAGGCCAGGGCATAGACGCCGGACTCGCTGCCCTGTGCGCCCATGTGATCGAGCCCCAGCAGACCCCCGAGGACGTGTGCGCGCAGATCCTGGGCCGGGTGCACTCCGAGGACCGGCGTGACGACGTGGCGCTGCTCGTCGCGCGCTTCGACGGCATCGCGCCGCAGGACGTGGTGCAGTGGCGGCTGCGCGTGGACGACTGCGAGGTGGCACGAGCCCGCGACCTGACCCGGCGCCAGCTCGGCGCCTGGGGCCTCGGCCGGCTGAGCGACACCGCGGAGCTGCTGGTCAGCGAGCTGGTCACCAATGCGATCAGGGCCGCGTCCTACGAGGTGGGGCTTCGACTGATGCGGGTCGGCAAGTTGCTGGTGGAGGTCAGCGACGACAACCACAACCTGCCCCAGTTGCAGCGCGCGGATGCCGACGACGTCCGCGGGCGCGGGCTCGCGCTGGTGTCGCACATGTCGCGGCGATGGGGGACGAGCCGCCAGGCGGTCGGCAAGGTGGTGTGGTTCGAACTTCCACTGCCCGGCTGATATCGTTGCACTCTACAACACAGCGTTTTTCCGCAGGTGGCCTGCCCACCAGGGCGGCCGAAGAACCGGTGTGAGGAGCCGCAGCCATGAGCGCACGGGAGCCGTCCTCGCTTGACGTCGTCCAGCGGGAGCTGACCGCGTTCGCCCGGCGCGCGCGGGCCACCGCCGCCCGCATGCACCCCGAACTGTCGCTCGTGGCCTACACGATCCTGTCACACCTGGAAGAGCGGCAGGGCTGCCGGGCGACGGATCTGGCCGCGCACTACCTGCTGGACAAGTCCACCGTCAGCAGGCAGGTGGCTGCGCTGGAGAAGCACGGCTTCATCGAGCGCAGGGTGGACGAAGCGGACCACCGGGTGCAGGTGCTGCATCTCGCGCCGCGCGGGATCGAGGTCCTGGCCACCGCACGCGCAAGCCGCCAAGAGGCCGTCCAGGTGCGACTGGCCGCCTGGGACCCGGAGGACCTGGAACGCTTCGCCGGCTACCTGGTCCGCTACAACGCGGACGCGGCCACCCACCCCTGAGCCCGGCCTCGGAAGCCGCCGAGCCCCCGCGGGACGCCGCCGGACGGTACAAGCCACCCGTGCGAGCCCAGCCCTGATCCCCGCCCGCCGCCGAGGCGACGACGAGCGGGGACCCACGGACGCGGGCCTGACGTCAGAGGTTGACGCCGAAGTCCTGCGCGATGCCGCGCAGCCCCGAGGCGTACCCCTGGCCGACGGCGCGGAATTTCCACTCCGCCCCGTTGCGGTACAGCTCGCCGAAGACCATCGCGGTCTCCGTCGAGGCGTCCTCGGTCAGGTCGTAGCGGGCGATCTCGGCGTTGCCCGCCTGGTTGACCACCCGGATGAACGCGTTGCGCACCTGGCCGAAGCTCTGCTGGCGGTTCTCACCGTCGTAGATGGAGACCGGGAAGACGATCTTGTCCACCTCGACGGGCACCCCGGCGAGGTTGACCTTGATGGCCTCGTCGTCGCCCTCGCCCTCACCGGTGAGGTTGTCACCGGTGTGCTCGACCGAGCCGTCGGGGCTCTTGAGGTTGTTGAAGAAAACGAAGTGCTTGTCCGAGACGACCTTGCCCGTGGCGTCGAGCAGCAGCGCACTCGCGTCCAGGTCGAAGTCCGTGCCGGTCGTGGTGCGGACGTCCCAGCCCAGGCCGACGGTGACCGCCGTCAATCCGGGGGCCTCCTTCGTCAGTGAGACATTGCCGCCCTTGGAGAGGCTGACACCCATGGTGGATCTCCCTGCTCAATCCGGCGCGGGCCGCGCCACTTGACGATTCCTTTGCCCAATGACTCCAACGGACACCAGCCTGCCCCTGTTCCCGTACGGCTGCCACCCTTCACATCGGCCACCACAGGCGTCAGGTGAGTTCGGAGACCTGATCCCGCGCCCACTTCGCCCATTCCTCCTGCATGGCGGTCAGCCGCAGGCCGTATTCCAGGGCCAGCCGCCCGTAGACCGACAAGGCGTCGTCCCCCCAGTCCACCTGGGCGTCCAGCCGCTCGAGCTCGGCGTGCTCGTCGGCGGCGCGGGCCGCTTCGACACTGAGATAGGTCACCGACTCCACAGGGGTGAGGACGCCGAGGAAGAAGACCCTCAGCAGGGTCTCGCTGCGCCGGGTGCGCTCCGGCTCGGTGTCGATCAGCCAGCTGCGCAGCTCGTCGAGACCGCGCTTGGTGATCGCGTACTCCTTGCGGCCGCGCGGGCCCTCGGCTGACACCTCCAGCAGACCGGCCCCGGCCAGCTTCCCCAGCTCCCCGTAGACCTGGCTCTGGGTGGCTGGCCAGACATTGGCGAGTGAACTGTCGAACAGCTTCATCAGGTCGTAGCCGCTGGCCGTGCGATCGGCGAGCAGCCCGAGAACCGCGTGGCGAAGACTCATGCATACCATCGTACCTTCCACTCTTGACAGGTCAATCCTTGACCTTCCACTCTCGACATGTCAGAGTTGGAATACATCGACGGCCGGGGAATCCCGGGCCTACGGAGGGACTCCCATGAACTACCTGCGCGGCTTCATCCCCTGGATCGCCTTCGCCGCGGTGTCGTCGGTCGGCTGGCAGTGGGGCGCGCTGGCCGGCCTGCTGCTCGGCCTGCGACTGGTGGTGCAGGACCGCAGGGCGGGCGTCGCCGCCGACTCGCTGATACTCGAGCACAGCACGGTCGTCTGGTTCGCCGCGCTGACTGCCTTCGCCTTCGCCGACACCGGCAGCCCCGTGCGGCACTACACGGGCGCGCTGTCCATGGGCTGGCTCGCCGTGACCGCATGGGCGGGCCTGGCCGTCGCCCGCCCCTTCACCCTGGGGATAGCCCGCCGCCGGACCCCGGCGGAGCTGTGGGACAACCCCGCCTTCCTGCGGATCAACGTCGTCCTCACCCGGGTGTGGGCCGCCGCCTTCACCGTCACAGCCGCCCTGCTGGCCGGCGCGAGCGCCGCCCACCTCGGCGACGCCGTGTCGATCGCGCTGCAGGTGGCGGGCTTCGCGATCCCCGCCCTGTTCACCGCCCGCTACCCCGACCGCGTGCGCGCCCGCCTGGCCTGACCCGCCGCCCATGCCCCTCATCGCGGAGAAGAGGGCTCCGACACGCCACCAAGAGCAGACTTGGACACCATATCCGCCTAAAGGGAGGATTATGGCACTCTACCCAGCCCTCTCGCGCACGCGGAGACACTTATGCGCTCTGACATCAACACAGCACAGGACACAAGGGTGTTGGCGTCCTGTCCCGACCAGAGGTCACCGGCCGAAGCGCGAGTGGAAGAGCGGAGATTCACCTTCGAGGGCTTCGCGTACCACTGCCGCATCGTGCACCAGGACAGTCCGCGGACCGAGCCGCTGGTCCTGCTGGGCGGCTCCTCCCAGAACCGCTACGCGTGGCTGCGGCACCAGAAGTGGCTGGCCGAGCACTCCACGGTGGTCACCGTGGACCTGCCGGGCTACGGTGACGCGGACTTCCTCCCCGCGGTCCACGGCCTGGATTTCCTCGCCGCCAACGTGCGCCACATGCTCGGGGAGCTGGCCATGGAGCGGGTCAATCTGGTGGGCAGCTGCTTCGGCGGGGCCATCGCCCTGCGCTTCGCCCAGCACCACCCCGCGTACGTGGCCAAGTTGGGCCTGGTCGGGATGACCAAGGTCATCCCCGACGACTACGCCACCGCGGTCCCGCGCTGGGCGCGCATGCTCGAGCAGGGCGACCGTGCGCAGATCGCCTCCGAGCTCGTCCAGCGGTTCATGTCGCCGCCCGGCACCGGCCTGGTCTACAAGCACCAGGCGGTCTCACGGCTGCTCTACGGACAGTTCATGGCGCAGTCCGAGGACGACATCCTGAAGTCGGTGGAGCACAACACCCGCCTGATGAGCCACGATTGGTATCGGGACGAGCCGGTACCCGCCGTGCCCTCCCTGGTCTGCACCGGTGAGCACGACACGCTCTGCACGCCCGCCATGGGCCGCGAGGTGGCCGTCTCGCTCCCGGCCGCGGCGTTCACCACCATCAAGTACGCCGACCACCTCGCGCCGGTCGAACGGACCGAGGAGTTCTGCGACTTGGTCAACAGGTTCTGCGACCACCAGCCGCTCACCGACCTGCCGTACACCAATCCGATCGAATGGGTGGGCACGACCGTCCGGCCGTGACTCCCCCCGTGACCGGCCACGGGCGAGGCGGCGCCGACCCGGAGTGATGTGCCGGCGCCGCACACCGGATCCCGTGCCCGGCCCTCCGGGTCCACCCGACCGGATCCGGGCGCCCCCGCGCGTCCGCCCGGATCACCTATGTGGTCCGGGCTGAACAGTCTGGCCACTCGGCTCAGCGCGAGATTTCAGGCGCCACGAAGCCTTCGGGCGCCGGCGCGGTGTTGGAGCAGCCCACCGAGGCGCCGATCTGCGTGGTGCCCGGCTGCCCGACCGCGCTCTGCGGCGTGTCCGTCTCCTCGCGCGAGGAGGTGGTGCATTCCTGGCTCTGCTGCACGTGGTAGCGGCCGTCCTTGGTGACGTACGTCTGCTCGCTCGTGGAGACGCAGGTGGTGTTCCCCTGGGCGTCGCGGGTGCAGTTGCCGGAGGGGCCCGCCGCGGAGGCGTGGCCGATGCCCACGCCCACTGCGGACAGGCCGCCCAGGAGCAGTGAGACGGTTGCGATCTTCTTCTTGGTGAACATGTGCCGCTCTTTCGCGGTCAGGGCCGGGCTGGGACCCGACGGATTCAATGAGGACGGGCCCCGGCGCCAGGCTGTCGCATGGATGCCGGGACCCATCTCAGAACTGCTCGGACGGACTCGCTCAGAAGGCGCTGTTGCTACAACCCATGGACGAGCCGAGGCTGGTGGCCTGGGCGCCCGGGTTGCCCTCACCGTTGAGCGCGTTGCCCAGCGCACCGTTGAGGACACCGACCTCGCCGAGGACGTCGAGGTTCAGGTCGTGCGAGACGCACTTGGCGCTCTGGGACACGACGAAGTCGCGGCCACCGTCGCTGGCGGAAGCGGTGCCCATGCCGATGAAGCCGATGCTGCCGAGCATGGCGGCCACGGCGGCGGCCTGGTAGAACTTGCGCATTTTCTTTTCCTTCGCTGATGGAGTGAGGGTGTGCGACAGCCCCGGCGCGTGACCCTTGCGGGTCATCCGGGGACTGAAGTTCGTACAGGTGCAGATGGCGCGCGAGGGCGCGTGCGTCCGGCTCTTCGCAGGACCCGGATCGGGTGGCCTGCGGGGGTGACCCCGTCCGCCACCACTCCGATCGGCTGCCGCGTGTCCGGCGGTCTCGCCCACGCACTCGGGCGGTGCCGCCGGGAGGGCCGGACGCATGAAAGACGGCAGGCCGCGGTGAAGCAGCCCGCCGCCTATGCGTCCCCGAAGGTCAGCCGACTGTCAGCGCTCAGAAGGCGCTGTTGTTGCAGCCCATGGTCGAGCCGAGGCTGGTGGCCTGGGCGCCCGGGTTGCCCTCGCCGTTGAGCGCGTTGCCCAGCAGGCCGTTGAGGATGCCGACCTCGCCCAGAACGTCGACGTTCAGGTCGTGCGACTTGCACTGCGTGCTCTGCGACACCTGGAAGGAGTCGCCACCGTGCTCTCCGGCGAAGGCGGTGCCCGCGCCGATGAAGCCGATGCTGCCGAGCATGGCAGCCACGAGGGCGACCTTCTGGATCTTGCGCATTTCTTCCTCCGATTGATGAATCACACACATCTGCGACAGAGCGTCCCAGGCGGGGCTAAATGTACTCAAGGCAGACCATGCGGCGCTCTGCGGCGCGCGGGCTCTTCACCCGGTAGGAAGGGACCATTCGACCGACGGGGGGCCGCCAACTCCAGGCGCCACAAGGGAAGTTGCCAGTTCAGGGCCAATTTCGGCCCACCACCTGAAATGACCCGATCAGCCCAACACGAGAGCATTAAGCCCCCCAGGAGATCACTCTCCTGGGGGGCGTGAGGTGACTCGGCCTGCCGGTCTCCGCCTAGTTGTTGAAGGCGTGGTTGACCTGGGTGCAGGTGTCGCCCTTGGTCTCGGACTGACCCAGGATGGAGATCGGGAGGTTGGCCTCCAGCACGGTCTGCGGGCTGCACTCCTGGTACGGGCGGAAGAGGTTGTTCTGCTCCTGCGGAGCCGCCTGCGGGGCGCCCTGCAGCACCGACCCGATGGGGGGAGCCTGCGGAAGGGTGACCGTCGGCGACACGTCAGGCGAGATCTGCGTCCCCTGCGGGGTCTGCGACTGCCCCTGCGGGGGAGCGGGGGCCGCCTGCGTGTCCGCGAAACTGACGCCCGCGCTGATGGCAGAAAGAGCGCCGACTGCCAAGGTGACGACGGCCAGTTGCTGGAGCTTGCGCATATTGTCTTCGGTCCTTCAGTGGACGTACGGAGGTCTGTTACCTACCGTGAGTGTATGAATGCTAACAGTAGTAACCCCAGGGCCTCGGCACGAGCGGGTTCCGCGTATCGGCCCACCCCCAGGGGGACATGACCTCTCGGGCGGCGCATCGAATGCCAGTCGGCGAACCGATCACACGCGCTGTGCGGTGAATTCGTACGCGGCGCACGCACGGTGAATCCGAGGGCAGGACCCTCCCGTTGGGCCGCCACCCGACCGTCGGCCGACCCCGCCCGGCAGTTGACGATCCACGCACCGGCCAGCGCGGCGACGGGAGCCGGCAGGCCGCCCTGGGCCGCGTCGAGTTGACCGGCGAATTCAGGTAATTCGGGCCGTTCGGTGTCGAGATGAGCCCGCCCGCGACCGAACGGCACCGGCAACCGGCAACCGAGAATCACGGGACGGGTGGACCGGCGAACCGGTGGACCACGACCACGACCACGCCCCGTGGCAAAGGCGTCACGCAACGCAAAACGGACCTCCGTCAGCGACTTTCGTCACTTCCGGAGGCCCGTTTCGGTACCTCTTTGTGCGCGAGGGGGGAGTTGAACCCCCACGCCCTTTCGGGCACTGGAACCTGAATCCAGCGCGTCTGCCTATTCCGCCACCCGCGCATGGGTGCTGTCGTCCGATTCTCCCACATCCGGCGGACCGTTCGATCCGGGGAGGTGGGGGTGCCTTCCGACATGCAGAAGATTAGCACGGGGCGCGGGGTGGAATCACATCTGTTTGGCCTGGGCGCGACCCGGGCGGGACACCGGCGCGGGCGGTGCGGGGGCGGCGGGGAAACTCGATACGGGGAGTCGGCGCGGGTGTGCCTTGGGGTGCGCGACACTGGGAACACTGGGCACAGGGCCGCATCTACCATCGCAGTGGACAAGGGGAGGCGTGCGCGGCCGGTGTGAGGGTTGACACTGGCCTGTCCAGGGCGATCGGGGAACCGGAGGTTTTTCCCGAGCGTGGATACGATCAGTAAGCAGTATCGGATTCGACTCGGAGGAAGTCCCGAGGAGGGAGGTGCCCCGTGGGAGTACTGAAGCGCTTTGAGCAGCGGCTGGAAGGCATGGTGAACGGCACCTTCGCCAAGGTGTTCAAGAGCGAGGTGCAACCCGTCGAGATCGCGGGCGCGCTGCAGCGCGAGTGCGACAACAACGCCACGATCTGGAACCGGGACCGCACGGTGGTGCCGAACGACTTCATCGTGGAGCTGAGCACCCCGGACTTCGAGCGGCTGAGCCCGTACGCGGTGCAGCTGGGCGATGAGCTGGCCGGGATGGTCCGCGACTACGCCAAGCAGCAGCGCTACACCTTCATGGGCACCATCAAGGTGCACCTGGAGCGTGCGGCCGACCTCGACACCGGCCTGTACCGGGTGCGCAGCCGCACTCTCGCCTCCAGCGAGTCCCAGCAGCCCCAGTTCCCGCAAGGACAGCAGCAGGGACCGCAGCACGGGCAGCCCTCGCAGCGCCCCCCGCAGCCCCCGTACGGGCAGCAGGCGCAGGCGCCGCAGGGCTACCAGCAGGCACCGCGCGCCCCCTTCCCTCCCGCCGGATCGCAGCAGCGCCCCTCGGCCCCGCCGCCGATGCCCGGCACGCCGCCGCCCGCGGGCGGGCGGCCGCCGGCGCCGGTGACCCGGCTGCCCGGCACAGGTGCGGGGCCCGGCACCCGTGCGTGGATCGAGATCAACGGCACCCGGCACCAGATCACCAGGGGCTCCCTGGTCCTCGGCCGCTCCACCGAGGCGGATGTCCGGGTGGACGACCCGGGCGTATCACGCAAACACTGCGAGATCCGGGTCGGCACACCCCCCCTGGTGCAGGACCTCGGATCGACAAACGGCATTGTGGTGGACGGGCAGCACACCCAGCGCGCTACGCTCCGCGACGGCTCCCGCATTGTCGTGGGGAGCACGACCATCGTCTATCGGCAAGCCGAAGGGTGAAGCGGGGCAAATGTCAGAGCTGACCCTGACGGTCATGCGGTTGGGTTTCCTCGCCGTTCTGTGGCTGTTCGTGATCGTCGCGGTGCAGGTCATCCGCAGCGACCTCTTCGGGACCCGGGTGACCCAGCGCGCCGCGCGCCGTGGTGACACCGGGACCCGCCCCCCGCAGCAGCGCCAGCAGGCCGCTGCGCAGGACAGGCGTGCCCAGCAGCCCGCGCAGAACAACCGCCAGCGGCGCGGGGCCCCCACCAAACTGGTGGTCTCCGAGGGGTCGTTGGCGGGGACCACGGTGGCGCTCCAGGGCCAGACCATCACGCTGGGCCGGGCGCACGACTCGACGATTGTCCTCGATGACGACTACGCGTCCAGCAGGCATGCCAGGATCTACCCGGACCGCGACGGCCAGTGGATCGTCGAGGACCTGGGATCCACGAACGGCACCTATCTCGACCGGAACAGGCTGACCACGCCGACCCCGGTCCCGCTGGGTGCGCCGATCCGCATCGGCAAGACCGTCATCGAGCTGCGGAAGTAGTCGCACAATGGGCGAGCGGAGCCACGACGCGCAAGCGAGAGGGTGGGCAGCGTGCGGATGTACCCGGAGCCGACGGGGGAGGTGCGCATGTCTCTGAGCCTGCGTTTCGCCGCCGGTTCGCACAAGGGCATGATCCGCGAGGGGAACGAGGACTCCGGCTACGCCGGTCCGCGTCTGCTCGCGATCGCCGACGGCATGGGCGGCCAGGCCGCCGGCGAGGTGGCCTCGTCCGAGGTGATCTCGACCATTGTCACGCTTGACGACGACATTCCCGGTTCCGACATCCTGACGTCGCTGGGTACCGCCGTTCAGCGCGCCAACGACCAGCTCCTCCAGATGGTCCAGGAGGATCCGCAGCTCGAGGGCATGGGCACCACCCTGACCGCCTTGCTGTGGACCGGTCAGCGCCTTGGCCTTGTGCATGTCGGCGACTCCCGCGCGTATCTGCTGCGCGACGGCGTCCTCACCCAGATCACCCAGGACCACACCTGGGTGCAGCGGCTGGTGGACGAGGGCCGGATCACCGAGGAGGAGGCCACCACCCACCCGCAGCGCTCCCTGCTGATGCGCGCGCTGGGCAGTGGCGAGCGGGTCGAGCCCGACCTGTCCATCCGCGAGGTCCGGGTCGGCGACCGCTACCTGATCTGCTCCGACGGCCTGTCCGGTGTTGTCAGCCACCAGACCCTGGAAGACACGCTGGCCGGCTACCAGGCGCCGCACGAGACGGTGCAGGAGCTGATCCAGCTCGCGCTGCGCGGCGGCGGCCCAGACAACATCACCTGCATCGTCGCCGACGTGCTCGACACCGACGACGGCGACACGCTCGCCGCCCAGCTCAACGACACCCCCGTGGTGGTCGGCGCGGTCGCCGACACCCAGCTGCCGCTGAGCGACGCGCGCCATCTGCAGACCCCGGCCGGCCGCGCGGCCGAGCTGGGCCGCACCCCGCCGCCGCAGCAGGCCGGTCCTGCCGGCTCCTTCGGGCCGCCCGGCAGCGGGGAGCCGGTCCCTGGCGCCGCGGGCGCACCGCTGGGCAGCTTCGGCAGCCATGACGACGCCGACCTCGACAAGCCGGGCAAGAACCGCAGGTGGGTCAAGCGGACGCTGGTCTGCGTCGCCGTCCTCGCGGTGGTCAGCGGCGGCCTGTACGGGGCGTACTACTGGACGCAGACGCAGTACTACGTCGGCGCCAAGGACAACCACGTCGCCGTCTACCAGGGCATCGACCAGAAGCTGGCCTGGATCAGCCTGTCGAAGGTGCACAAGGACCGCTCCGACATCGAACTCAAGTACCTGCCGTCGTACCAGCGCGACCAGGTGCAGAACACCATCGCGCTCAGCAGCCTCGGCCAGGCCAACGACAAGGCCGACGAGCTGGCCCGGCAGGCGTCGGTGTGCAAGAAGGTCATCGACGCCAAGACGGCAGCCGACGCGGCCGCCGCCGCGGCGAAGAAGGCCAAGGAGCAGCTGCCCGCCACCGGCGGTGCGGCCAGCACCCCGGTCGGCAGCACCCCGAAGAAGACCGCTCCGACCAGCACCACCCCGACCACCGCCCCGACGCCGGCACTGACGCCGGACGAGCAGAAGCTGGCCCCGAACTGCACCTCGGGCCAGCCGTAACACCAGGAGGGGTCGGCTCGTCATGAGCGCCAGCAACACCACCACCATCACGTCGATCGGCGCTCCCAACCGCCGGAACACCGAGCTCGCGCTGCTCGTCTTCGCCGTCGCCATCCCGGTCTTCGCGTACGCGAACGTCGGCCTGGCCAAGAACGGCTCGGTTCCGGCAGGGCTGCTCGAATACGGTGCGGGGCTCGGCCTGCTGGCGACGGCTGCCCACCTGCTGGTGCGCAAGTTCGCCCCCTACGCCGACCCGCTGATGCTGCCGATCGCCACCCTGCTCAACGGGCTCGGCCTGGTGCTGCTCTGGCGGCTCGACCAGGAGCCGGCCATCACCACGGCGCAGCTGGGCGGCGCGATGGCCCCCAAGCAGCTGATGTGGTCGGCCCTGGGCGTGATGCTGTTCGCCGGTGTGCTGGTCTTCCTCAAGGACCACCGCATCCTCCAGCGCTACACGTACATCTCGATGATCGTCGCGCTCGGCCTGCTGATCGCCCCGATCTTCTTCCCGGGTGTCAACGGCGCGAAGATCTGGGTGACGCTGCCGGGTATCGGCTCGATCCAGCCGGCCGAGTTCGCCAAGATCGTCATCACGGTCTTCTTCTCCGGCTACCTGATGGTCAAGCGGGACGCCCTGGCCCTGGCGAGCCGCCGCTTCATGGGCCTGTACCTGCCGCGCGGCCGCGACCTCGGCCCGATCCTGGTGATCTGGGGCGTCAGCCTGCTGATCCTGGTCTTCGAGACCGACCTCGGCACCTCGCTGCTGTTCTTCGGCCTCTTCGTGATCATGCTCTACGTGGCCACGGAGCGGACCAGCTGGATCGTCTTCGGCCTGCTGCTCAGCGCGGGCGGCGCGGTCTTCGTGTCGACCTTCGAGGCGCACGTCAAGGACCGGGTCCACAACTGGCTGCACCCGCTGGCGCTGCAGAACGACGCGGTCACCGAGACCGCCCAGGTGCGCTACGCCTTCGGCTCAGGCGGCCTGTTCGGCTCCGGCCTCGGCCAGGGCTACTCCCGGCTCATCGGCGGCATCGGCGCGAAGAGCGACTACATCCTCGCCACCGTCGGCGAGGAGCTGGGCCTCGCGGGCCTGATGGCCGTCCTGCTGCTGTACGGGCTGCTGATCGAGCGGGGTATACGCACCGCTCTCGCCGCCCGCGACCCCTTCGGCAAGCTGCTGGCCATCGGCCTTTCCGGCGCCTTCGCGCTCCAGGTCTTCGTGGTGGCCGGCGGTGTGACGGGCCTCATCCCGCTGACCGGTATGACCATGCCGTTCCTGGCCCAGGGTGGTTCCTCGGTGATCGCCAACTGGGCCCTGGTCGCGATCCTGATGCGGATCAGCGACACCGCGCGGCGGCCGGCGCCAAGCCCCGCTCCCTCTCCCGACGCCGAAGCGACCCAGGTGGTGCGTACTCAGTGAACAAGCCGCTACGACGGGTCGCGGTCTTCTGCGGTCTCCTCGTCCTCGCCCTGCTGGTGCGCGTCAACTACGTGCAGTTCGTCCAGGCCGACCAGCTCAACAAGGACCCGCACAACCGCAGGGTCGCCATCAACCAGTACGCGCAGCCGCGCGGCAACATCATCGTCGACGGCAAGGCCGTCACCGGTCACACCGAGACCGACGGCAGCGACTTCAAGTACAAGCGCACCTACACCGACGGCCCGATGTGGGCACCGGTGACCGGCTACGCCTCGCAGGTCTACGGCACCACGATGCTCGAGGGCGTCGACGACAGCTTCCTCACCGGCGACGACGACCGGCTGTTCTTCAACCGCACGATCGACCTGCTCACCGGCAAGCAGCGGCAGGGCGGCAACGTGGTGACCACGCTGAACGCCAAGGCGCAGAAGGCGGCCTTCAACGGGCTCGGCGACAAGAAGGGCGCGGTCGTCGCGCTCGACCCGCGCACCGGCGCGGTCCTCGCCATGGCGAGCACCCCCTCGTACGACCCGTCCGGCATCGCCGGCAGCAACGACGAGAAGAACTGGGTCGCGCTGGACAAGAAGAACGACCCCGACGACCCGTCGCTGAACCGGGCGCTGCGCGCGACCTACCCGCCGGGCTCGACCTTCAAGCTGGTCACGGCCGCGGCAGCGCTGGAGTCCGGCCAGGTGACCGACATCGACGACAAGACCACGTCGCCCGACCCGTACCCGCTGCCGGGCACCACCTCGGCGAAGCTGGTCAACGAGGGCAACATCAAGTGCAAGGACGCCACCCTGCGCGACGCGCTGCGGCAGTCCTGCAACACCGTCTTCGGCAAGCTCGGCGCGACCATCGGGCTCAAGGGCATGGTGGACGAGGCCGAGAAGTTCGGCTTCAACCAGAAGCAGTTCATCCCGGTCCGCGCCGACGCGAGCAACTTCGACACCAAGATGAGCCCCGACCAGGTCGCCCAGTCCTCGATCGGCCAGTTCGACACCGCGGCCACCCCGCTGCAGATGGCCATGGTCGCCTCGGCCATCGCCAACAACGGGGTGCTGATGAAGCCCTACGAGGTCGAGAAGCTGGTGGCGCCCAACCTGAGCACCATCTCGCAGACCGATCCCTCCGAGCTCAGCAAGCCGCTGTCGCCTGAGAACGCGCAGAAGCTCCAGTCGATGATGGAGACCGTGGTCACGGAGGGCACCGGCAAGAACGCCAGGATCCCCGGGGTCAAGGTCGGCGGCAAGACCGGCACCGCCCAGCACGGCATCAACAACGACAAGGCCCCCTACGCCTGGTTCGTCTCCTACGCCATGACCGACCAGGGATCGCCGGTCGCGGTGGCCGTCGTCGTCGAGGACGGCGCGGCCAACCGGGACGACATCAGCGGCGGCGGGCTGGCCGCGCCGATCGCCAAGAGCGTCATGGAAGCGGTCCTGAACAAGTGACCGGTGACGTGCGGGCGCGGCCGGCGCGCGGCTGCCCTACGAGACGAACCTCACGCGCGCCGCGGCCCCCGTCCACATACCGGTCGGGTATCGGCGGGCGGCTGGGGCACGGATGGGCCGACCCGGCCCGGTACCGTAGCTCGGAGCAGGCGCAGGGCATGGGTTAACGGAATTCGGGTCGTGAACGTCAAGAACGTCAAGATACGGGTTTGAGGAGAGGGCAGAGCTATGGAAGAGCCGCGTCGCCTCGGCGGCCGGTACGAGCTGGGCTCGGTGCTCGGCCGCGGCGGCATGGCCGAGGTGTATCTCGCGCATGACACCCGCCTCGGCCGTACCGTCGCTGTGAAGACGCTGCGGGTGGATCTTGCCCGCGATCCGTCCTTCCAGGCCCGCTTCCGCCGGGAGGCCCAGTCGGCCGCCTCGCTCAACCACCCCTCGATCGTCGCTGTCTACGACACCGGCGAGGACTACGTCGACGGCATCTCGATCCCGTACATCGTGATGGAGTACGTCGACGGATCCACCCTGCGTGAGCTGCTTCACTCCGGGCGCAAGCTGCTGCCCGAGCGGGCGATGGAGATGACCGTCGGCATCCTCCAGGCGCTGGAGTACAGCCACCGGGCGGGCATCGTCCACCGCGACATCAAGCCAGCCAACGTGATGCTGACCCGCACGGGCCAGGTCAAGGTCATGGACTTCGGCATCGCCCGCGCGATGGGCGACTCCGGCATGACGATGACGCAGACCGCGGCCGTCATCGGCACCGCCCAGTACCTGTCGCCCGAGCAGGCCAAGGGCGAGCAGGTCGACGCCCGCTCCGACCTGTACTCCACCGGCTGCCTGCTCTACGAGCTGCTGACCGTACGCCCGCCCTTCGTGGGCGACTCCCCGGTCGCGGTGGCCTACCAGCACGTACGCGAGGATCCGCAGCCGCCGTCGGTCTTCGACCCCGAGGTCACCCCTGCGATGGACGCGATCGTCCTGAAGGCGCTGACCAAGGACCCCGACTACCGCTACCAGTCGGCAGACGAGATGCGCGCCGACATCGAGGCGGCCCTCGACGGCCAGCCGGTCGCCGCGGCCGTCGCGATGGGCGCGGTCGGCTACGGCTACCCGCACGGCTACGGGGACAGCTCTCCCACCACTGCCCTGCCCCCGCAGGCCGACCCGCGCACCTCGATGCTGCCGCCGTCCCGCGAGGACGACGGCGGCTACGGCTACGACGACCGTCCCGACCGCCGCCGGCAGAAGAAGGGCGGCAACACGTCCACCGTGCTGCTGGTCGTCGCCGGCATCCTGGTGCTGATCGGTGCGATCTTCCTGGGCAAGTCGATCTTCGGCGGGGGCAACGCGACATCCGACGACAAGGTGCCCAACTTCCTCAGCAAGTCGTACGACGAGGCGCAGACGACGGCGAAGAACATCGACCTCACCCTGGTCAAGGGCGCGCCGCAGTTCTGCGAGGGCGTCGACAAGGACCTGATCTGCAAGCAGACCCCTGAGCCCGACACCGCTCTCCCGTCCGACAAGACGGTCACCGTCTTCCTGTCGAAGGGCGCCGCACCGATCCCGGTGCCGGATGTGAAGAACGACACCTACGACGCGGCACAGCAGGAGCTGACCAGCGCCGGGTTCACCGTGAAGCGGGTGGACCAGGTCTCCACCACCAAGGACGCGGACACCGTCCTGAGCCAGAGCCCGGCGGCCGGCACCAAGCAGCCCAAGAACACCGTGATCACCCTCAAGGTCGCCGTCGAGCCCGAGCAGATCGAGGTCACGGACGTCAAGGGCTACACCAAGCAGGCGGCCCTCGACCGGCTCTCCCAGGACGGCTTCACCAACGTCCACACCACGGAGCAGCCCTCGCCCGACGGCAGCGCCCCGACCGGCACGGTCATGAGCCAGACCCCGCCCGGTGGCAGCAAGGCGACCAAGGACGAGTCGATCAACCTGGTCATCTCCACCGGCCAGCCGCAGACGCAGAACCCGCCGCAGGGCCAGACGATGCCCAACGTGCAATTCCACCGGCTCGGCGAGGTGCAGGACCAGCTGAACGCGATGAACCTGGGCCTGAGCGTCGTCGTGGTCAACGGCGGCCCCGAGGACCGCAACGCCTGGGTCACCGGCAGCACCCCGAATCCGGGGACCCCGCTGACGCAGGGCCAGCAGATTCAGTTGCAGACCGCGGGCGCGCAGGGAGGCGGCCACTAGGGCCGCCGGGCAGGCCCCGGCCCTGGGGCCGGGGCACACCAGCAGGGGACGCCGCCGTCCGGACTAGCGAAGTTCGGGCGGCGGCGTCCTTTGCGCGTCGACCTTCTGGGTGCGGACCAGCTCGCCCCACACGACGTAGCGGTAGCGCGAGGTGTAGACCGGGGTGCAGGTCGTCAGGGTGATGTAGCGGCCGGGCTTGGTGCGGCCGGACTCCTTGGGGACCTGGTCGGTGACCGCGACGTTGTACTTCGAGGTCTGGTCGAGGACCTTGTAGACCTTGTAGATGTACCAGGTGTCCTTGGACTCGAAGACCACCGCGTCACCGTCGTGGATCTTGTTGATGTTGTGGAACTTCGCGCCGTGGCCGTCCCGGTGGGCGGCGAGGGTGAAGTTCCCGACCGAGTCCCACGGCATGGCCGCGGGGGTGGGGTCGGTGTAGTAGCCGGCGACGCCCTCGTTGAGCACCTTGGTCGAGGTGCCCTTCTCGACCAGCACCTCGTAGTTCTTGCCCATGGCCGGCACGTGCAGGAAGCCGATGCCGTCCTTGGTGTCCAGGCCGCGTGCGGGCGCATCGGTCGGGCCTGCCGCCCACTGCTGGCGCACCTTGCTGCTGGCCTTGGCCTCGTGGCGGTCGGCCAGCACGTTGGTCCACCACAGCGAGTAGACGACGAAGAGGGCCAGGACCAGGCCGGCGGTGATCAGCAGCTCGCCGACCACGCTGACGACGCCCGCGACCCGTCCGCGCCGTGCGGGCCCGCCGCCGGCCGCGCGGTCCCGCTCCCCGTCCGGTGGCACGTTCTGCCCGCCGTCGTGCGGCACGTCAGGACGTGGTTCTGGTCGCACTTCCGATGGCACTGGTGGCGCTCCTGGTGGTGGCAGGGGGCTCGGCGGATCCGTCAGCCGCCGACAAGCGCGTCGGGCTTGCCCTTGCTGCGCGGCCGTTCCTCGATCAGCTTGCCCCACACGATCAGCCGGTTGGTGCTGGTGAATTCCGGGGTGCAGGTGGTGAGCGTGAGGTAGCGGCCGGGCGCGGTGTAGCCGGAGCCTGCCGGGATCGGCTTGAGCACGTCGGTGTTGGTCGGCGGAGTGGAGGGCAGCGAGCTGGTGATCTCGTAGGTGTAGTACTCGCTCGCCGTCTCGACCACCACCTTGTCCCCGCGCTCCAGGTGGTTGATGTAGCGGAAGGGCTCGCCATGGGTGTTGCGGTGGGCGGCGACCGCGAAGTTGCCGCTCTTGTCCCAGGGCATCGCCGTGTTCAGGGCGCCGTCGTAGTGGCCGATCATGCCCTTGTCGAGCACATCGTGCTTGGAGACGCCCTGCGCGATGGGCGCCTTGACGTCCAGCTTGGGGATGTACATGATCGCGAAGCCCTGGCCGGGCGAGAAGGTGCCCGGCACCCGGTTCGGGTCGGCCGAGGCGCTGTCCCACTGGTGCTGGAGGTTGTTCGCGGCGCCGTTGGCCTGCTGGTGGGCGCGCACGTTGGTCCACCACAGCTGGTAGGTGACGAACAGCAGCATCAGCACGCCGGTGGTGATGAACAGCTCGCCGACGATCCGGCTGGCGACGACCGCAGGGCTGTCCTTGGCGGCCTTGGCTGCCCGCCGTGCCTCCATGCGGCTCAACGGGGCAGCGGACGCCTCCTGGGCCGCGCCTGGGCCGTGTGCGGGCCCGCTCAGGCCCCGCCCGCCGGCCCGGTGGCCGCCACCGCCCTGCCGCGCTGCCTTGCGCCTGGCGGCCCGGCCCCCGTCCGACGGTGAAGGCGGCGGTGCGAGCGACGGTGCGGGATCGGTCCCGCCGTCATCGGGGGCCGCGGCCGGCTCGGCCACGACGGGCATGCGCGCGGTCTGCTCCGCGTCGGCGACGGGCAGCTCGGGCGCCAGATCCGGTACGCCGGGTGCCGCGGGCTCGTCGTGGGCCACCGGCGGCGCCGCCATGGCGGGCTCGTCACGCTCGGGGGAGCGGAACCACGGGGACGCCGGTGGCTCGTCGAAGCCCTGCTCCGTGACGCCCTGCTCGGCGAAGCCGGGCTCCGTGAAGCCGTGCTCTGCGAAGTCGGGGCCGCTGAAGTCGGGCCCGGTGAACCCCGGCTCCCGGTAGGCCGGGTCCTGGCGGACCGGCTCTTGGCGCACCGGCTCTTGGCGCACCGGCTCGGTGAACGCCTGCTCCGGATGGTCCGGCACCACCGGGGGGCGGCCGGGCAGCGGGTCGCTCAGGGGGTCGTTCAGCTGCTCCACGACAGCTTTGAACTGCCCGGTGTTCTCGTACGACATCGGGCCGTCCGCGGGGCGCTCCGGGCGGAGCGTGGTCACGCCCCCGCCCTCCCGACGACCGGTGCGAGTCCGTGCGAGCGGCCCGGGGCGCCGTGGTCACCGCATTCGGCGAGCCAGTTCGCCAGCATCTTGTGCCCCCATTCGGTGAGCACCGACTCGGGATGGAACTGCACGCCCTCGACGGCCGCGTCCCGGTGCCGGAGCCCCATGATGATGCCGTTCTCCGTCCACGCGGTGACCTGCAACTCATCCGGAAGGGTGCTGCCCTCCACGGCGAGCGAGTGGTAGCGCGTGGCGGTGAACGGTGTCGGCAGTCCGGCGAAGACCCCGACCCCTTCGTGTGTCACCAGCGAGGTCTTGCCGTGCAGCAGCTCCGGGGCTCGGTCGACGACTCCGCCGTAGGCCACCGCGATCGACTGCACTCCCAGACAGACGCCGAAGACGGGCACCGCGGTTTCCGCGCAGTGCCGCACCATCTCGACGCACACGCCGGCTTCCTCAGGGGTGCCTGGACCAGGGGAGAGCAGCACCCCGTCGAAACCGTCCTGCGCGTGTTCCGGCCGCACCTCGTCGTTGCGCAGCACCTCGCACTCGGCGCCGAGTTGGTAGAGGTACTGCACGAGGTTGAAGACGAAGCTGTCGTAGTTGTCGACCACGAGGATGCGTGCGCTCATCGGACTGCGGCCATCCCGTTGTCGACGGTCACGTCGTTGAAGGGCAGCAGCGGCTCCGCCCAGGGGAACACGTACTGGAAGAGGAGGTAGACGACCGCCAGGGCCAGCACCAGGGAGATCAGCGCCCTCACCCATACGTTGCCCGGCAGATGCCGCCAGATCCAGCCGTACATGCGGTCCCTTCCTTCGGCTCCCGGGAACAGACTAAAGGGAGATCGCACGGAGTGGGTTGGTAGCCGGACAAAGCTTCGTCATGGCTTCACCTGGGCGTCCACCGGCTCCGCGGCCGTCTCCCGGCCTGTTCTCAGGGGCGGTTCACAGGTTGTGCATAGTGAAGGACAGTCGAGCCGGTGTAGCCGGGGAGAGTGGTCTTGCTCCCGGCGGTGACCTTCCAGCCCAGTCCGTAGGCGGACACGTACTGGAGATAGTTCTGGATCGCCGGGCTGTCGTTCAGCCCTTGGCGCAGTTTCGCCTGGTCACCCACTGCGGTGATCCGGTAGGGCGGCGAGTAGACCCGGCCCTGGAGGATCAGGGTGTTGCCGACGCAGCGGACCGCGCTGGTGGAGATCAGCCGCTGGTCCATCACCCGTATGCCCTGGGCGCCGCCCTGCCACAGCGCGTTGACCACGGCCTGGAGGTCCTGCTGGTGGATGACCAGGTCGTTGGGCTGCGGGTCGGGGACGCCGGGGATCAGGGCGGTGGCGTTCGGCGGGGCGTCATCGAGGGTGACCTCGATCGAGGGTCCGGTGAGCGGGCTGGTGCCGGCCGCCCTGCTCAGGGCGTCGATCGCCGCCTGCTCCGCGGCGCTGAGGCCGCTGCCCTGCCGGGTCAGCCGGTCGACGTCGTCGCGGACGCCGGTCAGCTGGCTCTCCAGCCGGCCATTGCGGTTGTTCTTGGTACGAATGGTGTCGGACAGCTTCGGCAGCGGGTCGTCACTGCGGATGTCGACGCCCTTGGCGGTGTCGAAACTCATCCAGAAGATCAGTCCGGCCAGCGCGAAGACTCCCGCACTGAGCACTCGCAGCGCTACGGTGCGGGAGACAGCACGGGGGGAGGGGGTGGGTGCGCTTCCACCGGAATCCGTCGCCACCGTACGCTGTCTCCTTACAACCTGAGGAAGCACTACGCTAACGGACGCCCGGCGGCGGCAGTGCCCCTCGCCGACAGCCGACTGCCACCCCATATCCGCCAGGACCGCCCCGCACATCCGCGCGGTTACGCAGCGCATCGACAGGAGACTCCCTCGTGCCGAAGTCACGGATCCGCAAGAAGGCCGACTTCACCCCGCCCCCGGCGAAGGCCGCCACCGCCATAAAGCTGGGCGGTCGCAGTTGGGTGGCCCCGCTGATGCTGGCGTTCTTCATCGTCGGCCTCGCCTGGATCGTGCTGTTCTACGTCACCCAGGGCAGCCTGCCGGTGGACGCCTTCGGCAACTGGAACATCGTGGTGGGCTTCGGCTTCATCGCCGGCGGGTTCGTCGTCTCGACCCAGTGGAAGTAGTTGTCCACACGGTTATCCACAGTGGGGAAAAGGTCGGAAGATCTGTGGATAACCTCTACGAGGTTGACGCTGGTACGACCGGTGGCCAGGACAGACGGCCACCGGTCGTTTGCTGTCCGGACGCCGAAGTGTACTGATCTTGCCGGGAAAACCGGGACAACCCGGACGAGCGACCGGCTGTACAGCCGTTCACATCGACTGTGCACAACTCGCACAGGATCCCCTACCCGTTGTGGATAACGTGGGATCACCGTCGCCGGTAACGGGCCTCAGGACGTGACCTGCGCCACAGCGATCACCGTCAGCACCACGGTCAGCACCAAGACCCCGGCCGCGGTCCCCCACTGCACGACATCACGCCGCTCACGCGGCGCGTACGCCATCCCTATGGCCACCACCGTGCCCGCCACCAGTCCGCCCATGTGCGCCTGCCAGCTCACGTTGGGCCAGGTGAAACTGAAGACGATGTTGAGCACCAGCAGGATCAGGATCCGCCGCATGTCGTAGCGCAGCCGGCGCATGAAGACAGCGATCCCGCCGAAGAGCCCGAAGATCGCCCCGGACGCGCCCAGCGTCAGCGAGTGCGGTGTGATCAGCAGCACAGCGGCGCTGCCTGCCAGTGCGGAGATCAGGTAGATCGCGATGTAGCGGCTGCGGCCGAGCAGCCGCTCCAGCGGAGCACCGATCCACCACAGCGACAGCATGTTGAAGCCGATGTGGAAGAAGTTGCTGCGGTCGTGCAAGAAGGCCGAGGTGATCACCCGGTACCACTCGCCGTCCGCCACCCCGATGCACTGGTGGGGGGCGAACCCCTTGGGAGTGCACAGCGCGTAGAGGCCGAGGTCCTCCACCACCCGGTCGCCCACCGCCAGCTCGATCGCGAAGACCGCGATGTTCAGCGCGATGAGGATCTTGGTGATGAGGAAGGGGTCGTGCGCCACCACCCCGCCGGCCACGGTGCGCTGCCGCGGCGCGTGCGCCGAACCCTGCCGGACGCAGTCCGGGCACTGGAAGCCGACCGAGGCACTGACCATGCAGTCCGGGCAGATCGGTTTCTCGCACCGGGTGCAGCGTATGCCTGTCTCCCGGTCCGGGTGCCGGTAGCAGCAGACCGCCTGGTCCATCACACGCACTCCCCTGTCACGGCGCCCTGACGCGCTGAACGCCCCGCCCACTTGGACGTGCGGGCGGGGCGCGGTGTTCCCGGAAGAGTACGTCAGTCGCGCTTCTCCACGACGACCGACTGGATCACGACGTCCTCCAGCGGGCGGTCGGTCCGCGGATTGGCGGGGCTGTTGATGATCCCGTCCACCACCTTCCGGCTCGCGTCGTCGGCGACCTCGCCGAAGATCGTGTGCTTGCGGGTCAGCCAGGTGGTCGGGGCGACCGTGATGAAGAACTGCGAGCCGTTGGTGCCGGGGCCCGCGTTGGCCATCGCCAGCAGGTAGGGCTTGTCGAAGGCCAGGTCCGGGTGGAATTCGTCGGCGAACTCGTAACCGGGGCCCCCGGTGCCGTTCCCCAGCGGGTCGCCGCCCTGGATCATGAAGCCGGAGATGACCCGGTGGAAGACCGTACCGTCGTACAGCTTGTCGTGGGACGCCTTGCCGGTCCGCGGGTCGGTCCACTCGCGGGTGCCCTCGGCGAGCCCGACGAAGTTGGCCACCGTCTTGGGGGCATGGTTCGGCAGCAGCCGGATCACGATGTCGCCGTGGGTGGTCTTCAGGGTGGCGTAGAGCTGCTCGGCCACGGTCTACCTTCCATAGTCTTCGCTGACAGGGACAAATCCTTGCACGCCCCGAGCGGGCGTGCGGGCTTCCGCCGTTCTCCGTCCGCCCGGACTCCGCATCAACCGGGCCGACTGACCCGTATGCCCGTCCGCACATGCCGTACGTCGTGCGCGCGGGCATGATTTCAAAACGGGTGGACAGGCGAAAACCGTACGCCACCGAGGAGGAGGTTCCTGTGACCCGCATCGACAGCGTGCGCAACGCGGCCGACATCACGAAGGACAGCGTGCGGCACGCCGCGGAGGTGGCTGCGCCGTACGCGAGCACGGCCAAGACCGAGGCCGCGCGTTACGCACAGCAGGCCGGTACGTACGCGCAGCAGGCAGGCGTGATGGCCAAGCAGACCTATGACGCCAAGCTCGCCGCGCAGGTGCGGCAGGCCCGTGAGCAGGCGTGGGCGGCGGTGCCGCCGAAGACGGCGGTCGCCGTGGAGACCGCCGCCCGCCGGACCAAGGAGACCGCCAGGACGGCGGCCGACTACACCGCGCCGAAGGTGGGTGCCGCCGTCGCCGCCACCGGCGCCGTCGCGGTCCCGGTGACCAAGGAGGCGATGGTGCGCAGCGCCGCCGCCCTGCACGCGCTGCGCGGCCAGGTGACCGCGGCGGACATCGACAGGCTGGTACGCCGGCGGGTCCGCAGGCAGCGGACGGGCCGGGTCTTCCGCGGCCTGGCGATGGTCGGCATCGTCGGCGGCGCCGCCTTCGCGGCCTGGCGCTGGTGGAGCAAGCAGGCCAATCCGGACTGGCTGGTGGAGCCCACGGAGGCGACGGAACCCGACGAGGCCACCGAGCACGCCGGTACGAGCACCCTGACGGTGGTGGACCCGCTGGAGGACTCCCCCACCTCGGTGAACGGCAGCGGTGCCCACGTCGACCGGGTCGACGGTACGCCCGGCGCCGACTCCGAGTTCCAGGCCACCCGGCCCGAGGACGACCGGCGCGACGGCGCCTGACCCCGCAGGCCCGTGGAGGTCTGCGGGGCCGGCGTCCCGGCACACCGTCAGGCCGCCGCGGGCACCGGCTCCGGCTCGGAGTCGGGGTCGTTCAGTACCGCGGGCACGTCCCTGAGGGTGATCAGCGCGGCCACCGCGCCGAGCACCATCAGGGACGCCCCGATCAGCGTCGTGGTGTGCAGGCTGTCGGTGAAGGCCTGCCTGGCGGCGTCGACGACCTGCCGCCCGAGGCCGCCTGCCAGCTGCTGACCGGTGTCGACGCCGCCGCTGACCGACTCGCGCGCCGCTCCGGTCTGCCGCGCGGTCAGACCGGCCGGCAGCCTGAGGTCACTGCGGTAGTACGCGCTGAGGACCGAGCCCAGGATCGCGACGCCCAGCGCACCGCCCAGCTCCATGGCGGTCTCCGAGATGGCCGCTGCGGCACCCGTCCTGGTGCTCGGGGCGCTGGCCAGGATCGTGTCGGCGGTCACGGCGAAGGTGAGCATCAGCCCGGCGCCGTTGACGATCACCACCGGCAGCAGCTGCCAGTACGCGGTGTGCGGGGTGGACAGGCCGAGCCCCGCGGTGCTCAGGCCCATCAGGAACAGCCCGGCCGCGACCGTGCGCGCCCGGCCGATCAGCGGGATGAGCGCGCCGGCGGCAGGTGCGGTGACGGCCGCCGCCAGCGGCCCCGGCAGCACCGCGAGCCCCGCGGTCAGCGGCGACCAGCCACGCACCACCTGGAAGTACAGCGAGAAGCCCAGTGACAGGACGGACGCCGCGAACATCGTCACCACGTTGGCGCTGATCGCCCCCGAGAAGGCCGGGTTACGGAAGAGGCGCAGGTCGAGCAGCGGCTCGGCCAGGGTGGTCTGGCGGACCAGGAACACGGTCAGCAGGGCGGCGCCGAGTCCGGCGGCGATCCACACCGAGGGCTCCGCGACCCCGTCCCGTGCGGCGGTCTTGATCGCGTAGATCACCCCGAACATGCCGAGCACCGACAGCGGCACGCTGACCCAGTCGAGCCGGCCGGTCTCGGGGTTGCGGGTCTCCGGCAGGATCAGGGCGCCCGCCACGAGGACCACCGCCATCACCGGCACGTTGACCAGGAAGACCGAGCCCCACCAGAAGTGGTCGAGCAGCAGCCCGCCGACCACCGGGCCGAGCGCGAAGCTGGCCGCGGCGACACCGCCGCTGATGCCGACCGCGGTGGTGCGCTCCCTGGGGTCGGTGAAGGAGGCCCGCACCAGCGACAGCGTGGACGGCATGATCGTGGCACCGGCCAGCCCGAGCAGCGCCCGGGCCGCGATCAGGGTGGCCGGGCTGTTCGCGTAGGCGCTGATCGCGGACGCGGCGCCGAAGCCGGCCACTCCGAGCAGCAGCAGCTTCTTGCGCCCGATCCGGTCGCCGACGTTCCCGGCCACGATCAGCAGGCCGCCCAGCACGAAGCCGTAGACGTCCACGATCCACAGCAGCTGGGTGGCGGAGGGGGCGAGTTGCGCGGAGAGCGAGGGCACCGCGTAGTTCAGGACGCTGGTGTCGATGCCCAGCAGCGCGGAGGCGACGCCGCAGATGGCGAGTACGGCCCAGCGCCGCCCGTTCTGCTCCGCGGCACCGCCGTTCATGTCGTTCGTGTTCGTCTTCGTCATGTACGGCAGCGTGCGCGGCACCGCTGACCGGCCGCGCACCGCGCGCTGACCGCTCGCGCACCGGCGCCCGGCGGGGCCGGTCAGCCCGCCGTGGCGTACGACATGAGCAGGTCGAGGGCCGCGGGGCGCTCCAGGGTGGCGGCCGCCGCGACGGCCGCCTCGTAACCGTCGCCGCCCAGTGCGGCACGCGCGGCCGCCGCGGTGGCCAGGGCGTCCGGATCCGAGGGGCGGCTGCCGCGCAGCGCCTCGGCGGCGCCGAGCAGCGCGGCGGCCTGACGCGGTGCGCCGTCCAGGATCGCGAGCGCGGCCGCTGCCGCCGCGATGTGTGCGGCGTTCAGCGAGAGCTTGAGCACCTCGGGGTCGAGGGAGACGGCCTTGCCGAGGCAGTCGTGGGCCGCGGTCGCGTCGCCCTCTGCGACGGCGATGGCGACCCGGGCGATCAGCACCGTGGATCTGACGCTGTTGCTGGAGAACCAGCCGGTGGGGCATTCGGCGAGTGCCTGCTCGGCCAGCGCGCGGGCCGCGGGCAGGTCACCGCCCAGCCGGGCGGTGTCCGCGAGGCAGCGGTGCGCCACCGCCAGCGCCTCGGGTGCCCCGGCCCGCCGGGAGAGGGCCACAGCCCGCTCGCCGTAGGCGGCCGCGGTGGCGAGGTCACCCGCCCGCAGGCTGTAGGCGGCGCGGTTGGTGAGCAGTTCCGCCATGTCGAGCAGCGAGTCCAACTCCTCGGCGAGGACCAGCGCCTGGTCGAGGAAGTCGACGGCTTCCCGGTACTCACCGCGGTATTCGGCGAGGTCGGCCAGCACGTTGAGGCAGGTGATCAGGCCCCAGCGGTCGCCCGCGCCGCGGAAGCCCGCCAGCGACCTCTCGCACTCTCGCTGCGCGAAGTCGGCGTCGCCGTTCACCATCCAGGCCTGGAAGCCGTGCCCGAGGTGCGCCAGCGCGTAGTACCAGGGGTCGTCCCGGCCGGCGAGCAGCGCCTCGATGCCCTCCAGGGTGTTCAGGTCGTCCCGCGGCACTCCGGCGAAGGGCGCCCACAGCAGGGTGAGCACCGGGAAGCGCCGGGCGATCCGGTCCATGCCCTCGACGATCCTGGTCACCGACGCCAGGTGCTCGGTGAAACCATCGGGGTCGGACATCGCGGTGACCACCGCCAGCACGCACAGTGCGTACTCCTCCTCGAGTCCCACGGGCGCCGTCGGCCCGAGGGCGGTGAGCACCCGCTGCGCGGGTCCGACGCCTTCGTAGCGCACCCCGCGCAGCAGCCAGTAGGAGGAGAGCGCGGCGATGAGCCGCATGGCGCCGTGGATGTCCCCGGCGTCGAGCGAGCGGTGCAGCGCCGTCTGGAGGTTGTCCCGGTCGTCGGAGAGCATCCGCAGCCAGTCCAGCTGCTCGGCGCTGCGCAGATGCGGGTCGGCGGTGAGGGCGAAGTCCAGGAAGTACGCGGCGTGGGCGCGGTGGGTCCGCTCGGTCTCGCCGGCCTCGGCCAGCCGCTCGGCGCCGTAGGCCCTGATCGATTCGAGCATCCGGTAGCGGACCGGGCCGGTGCCTTCGGTGCGCTGGGCGACCACCAGGGACTTCTCGACCAGCGCTGCCATCAGGTCCAGCACGTCGTCCGCTTCTATCGCGTCGCCGTCCGCGCACACCGCCTCGGCAGCGGCCTGGGTCCAGCCGCCGGCGAAGACCGCGGCGCGGCGCAGCGCCGCCCGCTCGTCCTCCGGCAGCAGGTCCCAGCTCCAGTCGACGACGCCGCGCAGCGTCCGCTGCCGCGGCTGGGCCGTCCTGTTGCCCCGGGAGAGCAGCCGGAAGAGCGCGTCGGAGCGCACACCGAGGCTGTACTGGGCGTCGTCGGCAGGCAGCGCCCCGAGCCGGGCGGCGATATCGGTGACGGACAGCGAACGCAGCCGGGCGGCGGCCAGTTCGATGGCCAGCGGCAGCCCGTCAAGGGCGGTGCACAGCCGCAGTACGGCGTCCGCGGTGGCGCGGTCGGCCGCCGGGTCGAAACCGGGGCTGACGGCTCCCGCCCGGTCGGCGAACAGCCGGACGGCGGGGGAGGCGAGCACCTGGTCGCGGTCGGTGCCCGGCTGCGGCAGGCCGAGCGTGGCCACCGGGCACAGCGCCTCGCCCGCGATGCCGAGCGCCTCCCTGCTGGTGGCGAGGATCCGCAGCTGCGGGCAGCCGGTGAGCAGCCGCTCGGCGAAGCGTGCCGCGTCGTCGACCACGTGCTCGCAGTTGTCCAGCACGAGCAGCATCGGCCGCTCCGCCAGCGCCGCGGCGATGCGTGCCACAGGGTCGGGGGCGGCCGGGGCCGTACCGGCCGCGCCATGACCGACGGTGGGCAGCAGCGCGCCGTCGCGCAGTCCGAGCGCGCCGAGCACGGCGCGCGGGATGTCGGCCCCGTCGGTGAGCCCGGCCAGCTCCACGAAGCGGGCGTCTTCGGGGTGGCGCCCGGCCGCCTCCACTGCGAGGCGGGTCTTGCCCGCGCCGCCGGGTCCGATCAGGGTCACGAGCCGCTGGCGGGTCAATCGGTCGCCGATGAGCGCGAGTTCGTCGTCACGGCCGACGAAACTGGTGAGCTGGGCGGGCAGTTCGTGCCGTACGGCGGCCGGTTCCGCCTCCCGAGCCGCATCCGGGAGGGCCGGGTCTGCCGGAGCCGCGCCCGTCGGGGCCATATTCGGCGGGGCCGCGCCCGGCGGGGCATCGGGGGTGGCTCGCCGAGCTACCTGTGGCGATGTTTCACGTGGAACATCCGCGCGAGGTCCGGTTTCACGTGAAACATCCCGCGGTGCCGCTATCGGCTCGCCACGCAGTACGGCGAGATGGACGGCAGCCAATTCCGGCCCGGGGTCGGCGCCCAGCGAGTCGGCCAGCTCCTGCCGGGCGTCCTCGTAGGCGGCCAGAGCCTCCCCCTGCCTCCCGCTGCCGTGGAGCGCCCGCATCAACTGGCCGCGCAGCCGCTCCCGCAACGGATGAGCAGCCACCAGCTCGCCGAGTTCGGCCACCAGCGAGCGGTGCCGGCCGAGGGCGAGGTCGGCCTCGATCCGGTCCTCGACGGCGCCGGTGCGCAGCTCCTCCAGCCGTACGACCTGGGCGGCGGCGAAGGGCGCGTCACCCACGTCGGCCAACGCGGGGCCGCGCCACAGGGCGAGCGCGTCGCGCAACAACCCTGCGGCCGCGGCCGGTTCGCCGTCGAGCAGCGCCTCGCGCCCCTGGGCGGCGAGCCGTTGGAAGCGGTGCGCGTCGACCTGATCGGGGTCGACGGCAAGCCGGTAACCCGCGGGGTGGCCCTCGATGGGGACCGGAAGCACCTGGCGCAGCCGGGAGATCTGCGACTGCACGGCATTGCCCACCCCGGCCGGCGGGTCCTCCCCGTACAGCGCGTCGATCAGCCGCTCACCGCTGACCGTCCGACCTGCGTCGAGCAGCAGCAGGGCGAGCAGCGCACGTCGCCGGGGGCCGCCCAGCGCCACCTCGGCGCCGTCCGTGCCGAGGGCCTGCGTCGCGCCGAGGATGCCGAACATCACGCACCGATTGTGTCGCACCGCCATCGAATGCGCGTGCCCCAAGATCACCTCTTGGCACGGCACGCCGCACCACCGCCACGCCGCCGACCGCACGCAGCTCAGTAGCCCACGCCGCCGACCGCACGCAGCTCAGTAGCCCACGCCGCCGACCGCACGCGGCTCAGCAGCCCACGCCGCCGGCCGTTCGCCGGTCAGCACTCCACGTCGCGCTCCCGCAGGTCGGCCGGACCGCACTCGGGCACGGTCCCGGACGAGGCGAGCAGCAGCAGTTCGTAGAGGGTGGCCCGCTGCGAGACGTTCAGCGCGCTGAGCACCTCGTCCTCCACCCCCGCGAGGGCGAACTCCGCCTTCGCCAGCCGCTTGGCCCCGCGATCGGTCAGCCGCACGATGTGCCGCCTGCGGTCCTCGGGGGAGCGCTGCCGCTCCACGAGAGCGTCGGCCTCGAGGTCGTTGAGCAGTCCGACCACCGTCGCCCGATCCATCATCAGCGTCGATGCCAGCGCCTGCTGCGTGCTCCCGTCCCGGTCCCGGAGGACGGTCAGCGCCACCAGATGCCGGGGGCGCAGCCCGAGTGGCTTCAGCACCGACTCGGCGTGCAGCCGCATCCGCCGGGCCAGGTTGTCGAGCAGAGCGCCCGACCGTCTCGGCGGCTGGTTCAGCACGGGGAGTGAGGCCATCCACGAAGTCTATCCGTCCGGGAGGAAGAATGGCGTGGTATAAATCGTTGGTGGTACACAAACTAATGATGAAAGGCCAATAGGATGCCTCACCTGCTGCACATTGACTCCAGCGTCCAAGGCGAGAACTCGGTCAGCCGCAGGCTCACCGCCCGCGCCGCCGCGGCCTGGCGCGCCGCTCACCCGGACGGCACGGTCACCTACCGCGACCTGGGCGAGGAGCCGCTTCCCCACCTCATCCCGAGCACCGTCTATGCCGGAGCCGTGCCGGCCGCCGACCGGACCCCCGCGCAGGCAGCCGCCATGGCGCTGAGCGAGCAGGTGGTGGGCGAGGTGCGGGAAGCCGACACCGTGCTGCTCGGCCTGCCCGTCTACAACTTCGGCGCCCCCAGCAGCGTCAAGTCCTGGGTCGACCACCTGGTCGTCGTCGGCCTGTCCATAGACCCGGAGACCCACGAGGGCCTGCTCGGCGGCCGCGACTTCGTCGTCCTCGCCGCCCGCGGCGGCGGCTACGCCCCCGGCACCCCCCGCGAGGGCTGGGACCACGCCGAGCAGTGGCTCCCGCACGGCGTCGCGATGGCCGGCCTGACCCCCCGCTTCATCACCGCGGAACTCACCCTGGCCAAGGTCAACCCGGCCATGTCCGACCTGATCCCGCTGGCCGACAAAAGCCTCGCCGCCGCCGAGCAGTCCATCGACGCCCTCTGGCCGGCCACCACCCTCGCCTGACCCGCACCGCGGCGGCGGCATCGCCGTCAGGGCCCCACCACCCGGCGGGGCCCTGATCCCGCGGAGCGGACGCCGCCCTGAGCCGAAGGACCTTTCCCCCGGACCCACGGACGCCGATCCCACGACGCCGCTACGGTCGGACCCGGCCATCCCCCCGTACGAAGCGAGGAACGTTGGACCGGCGCCCCGAGCACGACGACGACCCGACGGCAGGGGCATGAGCACGTGGACCATCGACCGGTTCGCATCCCACGCGGCCGCCGTCCACGGCAGCGAGCTGGAGGGTGTCCGATGGGTCGCGCAAAGCCGCGCGTACCGTTCCGAGGACCCCCCGGACCTCCGCCGGCGCTGGGCAGCCCTGTCGCTGGACGCCAATCGACGGGGGCACGGCGACGGCCCCTGGGACCGGGCCGGATGCACGGCCAGGACTTCATGCTCCGCACTTGGGTCATCGAGCATCTCGGCCCGGACGCGGAGCCGGCCTGGAACCCGGGCGTCCTGGCCACCGACACCCTGGCCGCGCTCACCTTGGACCCCGCAGAGGCCGAGACCCTGGCCTCGGACTGGCGCAGCCTCCCGATCGAGCAGATCGGCTGCCTTCGGCGGCACAAGAATCTGACTGCCCATCTCGACCGGCTCATCGGCTACCTGCGGCCAGGCACGACCGCGGATCTGATCGCGACCTGGATCGAGGTCAGGAAGCTCCTGCCCTGAGCCAGGGCGCCTCCACCCTGGCCCCGGTGGGCAGACGCCGACGGCCCCCTCGCCCTTACCCGGGCGAGGGGGCCGCTGACCTGCGTCGAACCACTGTGGAGCCTAGGAGATTCGAACTCCTGACATCTGCCTTGCAAATTCCCCCGGGGTGGCTTCGTGACCTGCGGCGATCGCCCCGCAAGGGCGATGAGCTGCGAAAACTCCCTCCGCTGGTTTCCACTGGCCGTGGAGGCTTTCACGACTCATGTGTGCTGAATGCGTGCTGCGGGTCGACAGGGTTTCGGGACCCGCGAAGAACGCCGCCCGGCCCCGTGCCGGTCCGTGGTCGGCACGGGGCTCGATCGAGAGCGTCCAGGAAGACGAGGCCGCCGGCGCGAACCGTGGATGCGGTTCGCGCCGGCGGCCGGTTCTGCGCGGAGCCGTGCGCCCTGCCTACTGCCTCCGGGTCCGCAGTGCCGGGCGGGCCGGCATGGCAGACCCGGATCGGCCGACCCGCTCAGTTGCGGATGTGCAGCCCCAGGAGGTTCACGACGCAGGTGGCCAGAACGGCTCCCCACCGCCACAGGCGGTCTCCCGCCGTCTCCGCGATCCCCTGGGCCACCCGGGTCAGCGCGTACACGACGAAGGGGCCCGCCAGGCCGTAGATCCTGCGGATGCGAGGGCTGCGGCACTCGGACAGGAAGGACCACTGGTAACGGGCGGGGGGCTTGCGGGAACTGCGGCTGACGGGACGGTTGGTCCGGCGCGTGCGGCGGCCCTGGGCTGCGCCCTTGGGCGACGCCCGCCGACGCTGGCGATTAGTCTTGCTCATGAGGGATTCCTTTGCGGTGCGTCTGCATGATGGGGTTCCTCGGAGGGCCCGGTGCGGTCCGGTTTTCGAGGCCGTGGACCGGCCGGGCTCCTTCAAGTCGTGGCGGGATAGAGCCGGCGGCCCGGAAGGGCGGCGGCTCGCGGACGTGAAGCAGTACCTGACCCGCTTTCTCGCATGATCGGAAGCATCGACGTCAAAACTGTCCGTCGAATGCACGCTCTAGGGCTTCACATCTTGCACCACCGGCGAATAAGATTCGACGGATTGCTGAAGATCTTACACGCCTGCCGGTTGCCGGAATAACACCCGGCCGAAGCAGGCGGCGTCAAGATTGCACCCCCATCCGCGCACGGGATGCGAAGATCACCATGTCTACCATCCCGCCACCCCGATGAACGACCATTTCCCCGAGCAGGATACGCGCGGCATCTTCTTCGCCGCGCTCCAGAAGCATTTCAACAGCGGACTGAAGCTGCGCCACCGGCGCAGAAATACTCATGCGACGTAAAATGCGGAATGCCTCATTCCGATTGCCAGCGCCGAGGAGTGCGAGGGCTTCCCCGGTCGGCGAGCGCTTGCCGACCGCCAGGAGGGACGGCGCTTGTGCGTTGCGCCGGTCCCCCTCGCTACCGACCGGTGGACATTCGCTGTTGCGCCGGTCCCCCTCCGCCAACGCCGACCTGGCGGCACGTCGATCCCGGCAGGCCGAGGAGCCGCAGCAGGCTTCATGGCGCATGTCGATCAACTGGTCAAGCCGGTAAGGGACGGTGCGCCCCGTGGCCAGCGCCACCTTCACCGCCTCGGAGTACAAGCGGGCGAGGGACGGCTCCTGCGGAGCCCGCCGCCCGCGGAGCCAGTGGGAGACCGCGGGTTCGGAGACACCGACTCGCCGCGCCACCGATGCCATCGTGAGCGGCGCGAACAGGGAGTACAGCTCGTTCAGGGCAGCGGTGAATTCCCGCTCGACCCCTCCGTCAATGTCGACTTTTACCGTACGCGGCACTAGACCTCCGGCTCCTTAGGTACGAGGGAGAGCGCGACCCCTATGAGGCGACGCGGGTTGACACTACATCGGGCAGCAGGCCCCCGGGTAGCCGCCGCAAGGAGGGAATTCCCTACCGTGCTGTAAAGAATCCTGTTCGCGCACACCGCCGTCGGGAAGGACGCATATCCACGCGAAGCGCCGCAACTAGAACATATGAGCTGTCATGTCCCGCCGCGACCGTGGTATAAATAATCCGGCGGCAGTGGGCTCTCAGCGCGACAGCCCTCCCGAGCCGCCGTCTCCTGAACTACTTCCGAAGATCCGGTGGTGCGAATGTCCGACCTCCCCTCGTGGGAAGACACTTCCCTGGGAACGATGAAGCGGGTCGCCCTCTGGCTGGTGACCGTCGTCGGTGAAGGCGAGGTCTTCACGAAAGAAGAGTTGCGCCGAGCGTTCCCCGGTGTCTCGCAGGTCGACAGGCGTATGCGCGATCTGCGGGACTTCGGGTGGTCTATCAGCACGAACAGAGAGGACGAAAGCCTCGATCCGGTCGAACAGCGGTTCGTGGAGCCGGGGATTCCCGTCTGGGAGCCGGGAAAGGCGACCCGGCCCCGCGGCACGATCGCCATCGGGGCCGGCAGGCGGCGTGAGATCATCTCCCGCGATGGCAACATGTGCCGCTCGTGCGGTATCACTCCGGGTGCCCGCTACGAGGGGACCTACGAACAGGCGCAACTCGACATCGCCCGTCGGCGGGTGCGGCGCGCGGATGGCGCCGAAGAGCCTGAGCTGGTCACCGAGTGCCAGCGGTGCCGCCTCGGCGCCCGCGAACTCGTAGCGGACCTGACGAAGGTGCTGAGCACCGTCAACGCGCTGCCTGTCGCAGAGCGCCGCGCGCTCGCCGGCTGGGCTGAGGCGGACGAGCGGGTCTTCAGCGCGGCCGAGCGGATCTGGGGCGAGTACCGCTCCCTGCCTGAGGAGTCCCGCGCCGCAGTTCGGGCGGCGCTCGGGCTCTGAACAAGCGCGGCGAACAAGATATCCAGCAGGGGGAGAGTGCAGTGACGCAAGACTACGGGCGCCCCGCCCGCGCCGAGGAGAACCGCGCGACGGTGGCCCGGCGGCTCAAGGAACTCGCCGATGCCGACGGGGCCCGCGAGACCCTGACGATCGAATGGCGCGGCAAGCCCGGCCACTTCGACGTCATCGAGATGCAGGTGGGGGACCTTTACTACAACCCGGCCACACACCGCATCCGCGCCCAGCGCAGCCACGACGTGGGCCGGGACAGGCTGCTGGACACCGAGCCGTGGAGCGACAAGAGCCAGGAATACCTCGACCTCCTGCTCAAGGCTCTGCCCTCTGATCCCTCCCGTCCGGACCCCGAGTTCCTCAACCTGGCGGAGAGCCTCCGCGACTACGGGCAGAACGACCCCGGCCTGATCACCCGCGACGGCGTCCTCGTCAACGGCAACACCCGGCGGGCTGCGCTGCTGCAGGAGTTCGGACCCACCCGCGCGATGCGGGTTGCTGTCCTACCCCAGTCGTGCGACTGGTCCGACATCGCCGCCGTCGAGCTCTCGCTCCAGCTGCGCAAGGACCACCGCAGGGACTACTCCTACATCAACCGGCTGCTCGCCATCGACGAGATGGCGGCGCAGGGAACGTCGCTGTCGGCTATTGCTACGGCCTTCCGCAGCACCGTAGAGGCGTGCCGGCGGGACCAGTGGGTCCTCAGCGTCATCCGGACCATGATCAAGAGGAGCGAGGCCAGCGGGAAGGCACTCCCGCTCATCGCGTTCGAGGACCACACGGAGAAGCTTCGGGAGCTCCACCGCAAGTACGCCAAGGAGGCCGCCAGCAATCCGGACAAGGCGGAGCTGATGCTGGAGTCCCGCCTCTCGGCCATCGCGCTGGGGTTCTCCAAGACCGACGTGCGGCTCATCGAGTCCGACTTCCAGGACCGCTACCTGGCGAAGGCGCTCCCGGAGGGCCTGCAGCCCAAGGCGCCGACTGCGGGCGAGGTGAAGATCCCCGGGCTGGCGCGGTCGGTGAAGGGACCGTCCGACAGGCTGGCCTCGGCCCGTGCGATGACCGATGCGCTCCTCCAGGCCCGGGCGCTCAGCTCCGCGGATGTGTCGCTCAGCAGCCGCGACGGAGTCCGGGCGCAGAACACCCTCGCAACATACAAGGACGCCTTCGAGGAGTCCCTCGAGTTCGCCGGCAAGGACGCCCGGGTCCGCAAGCGCAAGCAGGCCGCTCCCGCCCGGCTGGCCGACGCGTGCCAGGACATCGACCAGTGCGTCACCGACCTGGTCATGTCCCGCAGTTCGCGCAGCCTCGACGAGGATGCCTTCGACGACGCCGTGGCCAAGCTCAGGAAGAGCCTGGGTAAGCTCGCAGTCGAGGTCAAGCGCACCATCCCCGAGCCCGGGGACGAAACCTCCTGGCTGTTCGGACTGCTCAAAGAAGGACTGTGAGTGCCGGATACCACCGCTCCCAGCCTCGCCCTCGGGTTCGACATCAGTCGGACCCGGGCACTGCTGCGGACGGTTCCGGAACACAAGGGGGACCTCGCTCGGCTGCTGTCCCGGTTCCCCAGCGGCAGGATGACCGAACTGCTCACCGCCGCGATCCCGGTCGATGAGTTCGTCGCGGGCCTCGAAGCACTCGCCGGATGGCCCGACCCGGAGGGTGTCGTCTTCGACGGCCCCTTCCAGGCTCTGGTCGAGGAGATGCTCGACACCGCCGAGACCGCGGAGCGGTTCCTCAACGGCGGGACCGACGGGGAAGCCGTCGCGCCGGAAGACCTCGACGGCCTGCTGGGCGACGGATGGCGCGGCGGTCTGACCTCCTTCCAGCAGCGGGACGCGGCCCGGCTGCTGTCGCTGCGGCACGGGGCGAACTTCAGCGTGCCGGGGGCCGGCAAGACCCGGGTAGCGCTGGCCGTGTTCGCCGCGCTCCGCGAGCGCGGCGAGGTCGACCGGCTGCTCGTCGTCAGCCCCAAGTCCGCCTATGAGGCGTGGCAGTTCGAGAGCCGTGTCTGCTTCGAACGGCCGCTGGACGTCCAGGTGGTCGGCAGCCGGATGCCCGAGTCCGCCGATGTCCTCCTGGTGAACTACGAGCGGCTCGGCCGTTCCCAGTTCGGCCTAGCGGACTGGCTCACCTCTGTGCCCACGATGCTGGTCTTGGACGAGGCCCACCGCATGAAGCTCGGCGGCGCCGGCGTGTACGGGGCCGTCTGCCTGGCCCTCGGCCCGCTGAGCACCCGCCGGCTCATCCTCACGGGTACCCCGGCACCGAACGGCGCGAAGGACCTGGAGAACCTGCTGTCGTTCGTCTGGCCCGGCCATGGCCGCCGGGTGGTGACACAGGCGGTCGACGGCGGCGACCTTGCCGAGGCCAGCCGCGTCCTGAGTCCGCTCTACACCCGCACCACCAAGCAGGAGCTCGGCCTCCCGCCTGTCGACCTGCGGCTGCGGATGCTGCCCATGCCCCCGCTGCACCGCGAGATCTACGACGCGATGGTCGGCCGCTTCACCGCGCGCGCCGAGTCCAGCCGCTCGGACTTCCAAGCCTTGGGCAAGGCAGTGCTCCGCCTGCTGATGGCCGCAACCAGTCCGGCTCTCCTCGTTGCGGGCGCCACCAAGTACGAGCCCCTCTCGCTCCGGGTACCGCCGCTCACCGTCCCCGATGGCGACCCTCTCATGGCGCTCCTCCGGAAGCTGCCGAGCTACGAGGTGCCGCCCAAGTACCAGGAGGCGCTGGCGATCGTGGCAGCCAACGCCGCGGAAGGGCGCAAGACGCTGGTATGGGCGAGCTTCGTGCGGAGCATCACGACCCTGGAGCGCCTCTTCGCGGACTACCGCCCAGCCGTCGTGCACGGGGGGACCCCTGATAGGGACGAGCAGTTGCGCCGTTTCCGGGAGGACGCGGACTGCGCGGTCCTCGTCTCCAATCCGGCCACTCTCGGCGAGGGCATCAGCCTGCACCAGGTCTGCCACGACGCGGTGTTCATCGACCGCGACTTCCAGGCCGGGCGCTTCCTCCAGAGCCTCGACCGCATCCACCGGCTCGGGCTCGCCCCGGACGCCGTGACCCGCATCACCGTCCTGGCGTCGGAGGGGACTGCGGACGAGGTTGTTGCCATGCGCCTCGGCGAGAAGCTCGACTTCATGGGCAGGATCCTGGACGACCCCTCCGTGCAAATGCTGAGCGATCTTGAAGAGGAGCCGGCCTTCGCCGCAGGCATGGACGCAGCGGACCTCCAGGCTCTGCTCCGCCATGCTCAGGGAGCAGAAGCCGAGCGCAGCTGATCCCCTCCGCGGTTTGCGGATCAGAGCGAGCCGTCGTGCAGCAGCCGGTCCAGTGCGTCCGCCTCGCGCTGGAGCACGATGCGGCCGTCGCCGTCGCTGAAGGCGAGCAGCCTGGACCCCGTATCGAGGCCCGCTTCGGCCAAGAGGCCCAGCGGCAACGCGACTCGTCCGTCGTCATCGACAGCGGTTTCAGCGGGTTCGCGGATCATGGCACCGAGTGTTCCACGCCCGCCGCGGTGCCTGTCCGCGAAGCAGGGACGGATAGGGTCACGTCCTGTGGATGAAGGCATCGAGGGGGTACAGGCCCCTCTATGGGGGCCGCAGCCTGTGCAGGATGCGGAGCTGGAGGCCGTGGCGGCGGCGATCCTGCGGCAGGATCTGGACGGAACGCGCTTCGCCGGTGCGATCCGCAGGAGCATCGACATGCTCCTCGACGGGCAGCACACCGGCCGCTTCCGCTGGGAGCAGCTGTACAAGACGGAGAAGGCCCATATGGGGACCCTCGTCGAGATCAATCTCCAGCGTGAGTTCGGTTTCGGCGACGGGGCGGTGATGGACTACCGCATCGTCGGCGTCGACGTGGACTGCAAGTTCTCCCAGACCCCGGGCGGCTGGATGATCCCCCCGGAGGCCGTCGGGCACCTGCTGCTCGTTGTCTGGGCCAGCGACATCAAAGCGCGGTGGTCCGCCGGTCTGGTGCGAGCGGCTCCCGGCTGCCTCAACACGGGCGGAAACCGCGATGCCAAGACCACCCTGAACAGAGCAGGGCGGGAAGCCATCCGCTGGCTTTTCCGTGAGGCCCCGCTCAAGGAGAACATGCTGCTCGGGCTCTCGCCGGATGATGCGGACTCGGTCTTCGCCCAGAAGTCGGGACAGGGCCGGGTCGACGAGCTCTTCTTGCGTGCCCAGGGGAGGCGCGTCAGCCGGACCGTGGTCGCCACCGTGGCCATGCAGGAGGACTACATGAAGCGGGTCCGCTACAACGGCGGCTCCCGCTCGCGCCTCCAATCCCGCGGCATCGTCATCCTCGGCCACTACACGAGCCATGGCGACATCGCGCGTCTGCTGGGTCTGCCCGTCCCGCAGGCAGGGGACTCGGTGAGCGTGCGGCTCGCACGTCGGCAGGCGCATCACAGCGACGCGCCCTACATAGAATTGAACGGGGAGCAGTGGGTACGAGCACTGCCGTCGGACCCCGAAGAGACCGTTCCGAAACTGCCCGAGATATGAGCGCGAAAGCAAACGACGCCGACGCAGGCGCGGCATGGACAGCGCCGAAGGGCTCATGGGCCTCATCAGCCGCCAACCGGCGCAGCATGCTGGGGAACCGCGCTCGCGACACCGCCCCTGAGCTGGCCTTGCGCTCCCTGGTCCACGCGGCCGGGCTGCGCTATCGCGTCGCGGCCAAGCCGCTGCCCGGCATGCGCAGGACCGCTGACATGGTGTTCCGGCCGGTACGGGTGGCCGTGTTCGTCGACGGCTGCTTCTGGCACGGCTGCGAGCAGCACTTCGTACCGCCCAAAACCAATCCCGACTACTGGCGGGAGAAGATAGGCGGCAACATGCGCCGAGACCGGGAGACCGATGAGAGGCTGGCCGATTCCGGCTGGCTGGTCCTGCGCTTCTGGGAGCACGAGCCAGCGGGCGAGTGCGCCGCAGCCGTGGTCGCAGCTGTGAGCGAGCGCAAGGCGACACGGGAGCGCCGGAGCGGACAGTGACCGGGCCGGGGCCGGCGTTCCGCCTGCGCCCCGGCCCGGTGCGGCTCAGCTGATCCTGGCTTTGTTCACGGCGAACAGCTCGTGCCGCTCATGGCCTTCCTGCCCGACGAAGGCCTTGAACTCGCCAAGGGTGTAGGCGTAGGTGCCGCCCGAACGCTTCGCCCGCTCGATCACGAAGTCCCTTTCGAGGTGAGCCAGATGGCGCTCCACCTCGGGCTCGCTCAGCTCCACCCCGCCCTTTTGGAGCTTCGTGATGATCTGGCTCATGCCGACCGGGCGTTCGGCACCGCGCAGCAGCTTGTAGACGGGGTCGTGGATCACCTCGGTGGTCTCCACAAGCTCGACCCGCTTGCCCTCCTTTTTGAGGGCCTGGTAGATGGACCGGCCGACCGCTTCGGCCACAGGCGGGGGGAAGGCGTTGCCGATCTGCCGGTACCGGGTGGTCTTGCCGCCGGTGAACTCCCACTCCCCCTCCTCCCACCCTTGGATGCGGGCGACCATCTCGCACGTCAGCTTCGGTCCCGGCTTGCCTTCGGGCACGACCCATCCGGCCTCCGGCGGCGCATCGGCCACGCCCATAGCGTCCACGCCCAGCTTCTTCCATGCGGTCTTGGCCCTGGTAGGCCCGAGGTCGGCGCCGCCGTGCTTCTTCGAGCCGCCGACGATCGTCGGGGCAATGGCGAGAGCGCCCTCTGCCCATGCGTCGGCGCCTTCCCAGCCGCCAGAGCCCATCATGCCCGCCAGGGTTCCGCCCACTGTCGGCTTGTCCCCCTCGAGCGGCTCCGGCCAGGTGAAGTATTCGGCGTACTCGCGCTTCAGCGCGACCAGCACGAACCTGGGCCGCAGCTGCGGGACGCCGAAGTCGGAGGCCTGGAGCAGCCTCCATGAGGCCACGTAGCCACACCTCTGAAGCTCGTCCAGTACGTGCTGGCGGTACGCCGCGAAGCGGTTGGCGCTGAGGCCGCGCACATTCTCCAGCAGGAGGGCCTTGGGCTCCACGGTCTTGACCTGACTGACCGCCCAGGCGAAGAGGTCCCGCTCGTCAGTGGCCCCGAGCTGCTTGCCGGCGATAGTGAAGGGCGGGCAGGGCACCCCTCCCGCGAGCAGGTCGATGCCGTGGTATTCCTCCGGGTGCCAGACGTCCCGGCTGGCTACATCGCCTTCTGCGACGTGCCAGTCTTTCCGGTTGTGCCGAAGCGTGGCCGCTGCGTTGGGGTCGAGTTCGACCGCCAGCTTGTGCCCGAAGCCTGCCCGCTCCAAGCCCAGGGCTTGGCCCCCCGCTCCAGCGCAGATCTCGACCGCAAGAAGCTTCGACATTCGTCCTCCATCACGTGCACACCGCCGGGCCGACAGGCCGTAGTCCGGCCTCTTCCACTCTGTGCGTCCGATTAGATTCGAACGCGCTAGCGACCCGTTCTCTGCGGACGAACATCCCAGCTTCTTTCCGGACAGTCCAGCGTGACGGCCGAGTACAGCTGACCGCGAACGCGAGCCCCGGGGCGCAAGTGTAATTGCAGGTCGCTCCGCAGCTTGGGACGCGGGCCGCTGCGGGGCTAACCGCTGGGCACGCAGGATGACACGCCAGGGCTCCTACCTGCGACGCAGCCCCGCGCGGTTCCCCCGGGCGCCTGCGGTTCCGGCGAAAAGGCACCCGCCTGGAGCGTCGGCTGGCAAGATGCTCCGCAGATGCTTTCCCGGGGGGGCCGCATGGGCCGACAGCAGGTTGCAGATGTCCTTGACGCCGAAATGGCAGCCCGTCTTCTGCCGGGCTCCGCTGTCGCAAGCCTCGGCGTCTGGCTGAGAGGAGCCGGTGCCCAGTACGCGGAGGGCACGGGCTGCCACACAGTCGACTACTTTCCCGTCCGCTGGGCCACGGTCAGTCCATGGCCCCGAAGCCTGGCCGACCGGAGCACAACAGGAAAGGTCCGCTTGAGCCGCCGCCAAGCGGTATCGGCTGTGGGCGATGCCCTGGCGCGTGAAGAGTGGAGCGAAGCCCTGGTGGCCTCGTACGTCTGGGGGCAGGGACTCGCTGGCTATGGACCCCATCGGTTGGAGGAGATACTTGCCGATGCTGGTCTCCCCGCCCACTTGGTCCAAGCTGTCGACGCCCTCATACGGCATGGCGCGGTGGCCTCGTACAGCGTCCTGCGAGGGGCGGTAAAGGGCCTCGGTCCAGCGTTCTTCACCAAGCTTCTCTACTTCCTGGGCCCGGCAGTCGGATCCGTACCGCCCACCGCCCCACTGATTCTGGACATGAGGGTGGCGCGGGTGCTTCGCGCCTACGCCGCTGGCATCGGCGAGCAGATGGGCGAGCAGTCTGCCGCCAAGGTAGCGGCTTGGATTTGGAGCGACGGCGGGTGGACCCCGCATCGCTATGACATCTACCTGCGATGGATGACTGCCGCGAGTGAGCAACTCGCCTCGGCAGGAATCGGCTGGCCCCCGGCTTGTCCGGATCTCCTCGAACTCGCCTTCTTCGAGGGCCGGTGGAATCCCACCGCGTAAGCGCTGTCCCCGGCTATCGCCACTTGGACCATGCGGCCTTAGCGGGACACCAGGGCAACCGGCCGAGTGCTCAGCGGACGGATAGCGGAGTCGACGCACGCACAGGCAGTGGGATCAGAGCCGGCCCCGTCGGTTCAGTGCTCTTGCCCGTAGCGAGCTATGCCGCCATACCCTTCCGGGTTGCGACTTCTCGGGCGCGCTGTTCCAGGGTGCGGACTGAGGGGGACTTGCGGTGGGTGCGGATGCGGGTGCGCATCGTGTCGAAGTGCTCGTCGCCGCGTGAGGACGAGACCTGTTCGTAGTCGTCCAGGAACAGGGTCCAGGTGGCGCATGCGGCGTCGAGGTGGCCGAGTTCGAGTTGGCGTTGGGCGAGGAGGCCGTTGGCGTGGACGCGGCCCTGGCGTTCCTGCGGGGGCTGGGTGCGGAGGCAGTCCTGCATGGCCTTGACGGAGCCGGGGAGGTCGCCGAGGTGGTGGAGGACCGCGCTGGTGTGGAAGTGGAAGGCGGAGGCGTCGTAGCCGCCGACGGCGTCCTTGCGGGAGTCAGCCTTCGACAACGCGGCCTCGGTCTCTGCCAGCCGTGTGAACGCCTGGGCGCGGTCGCCGGTCTGGGCGGCGGAGGCTGCCTGCTGGCCGGCGAGGAAGGCGTGGAGTCGGGGGCCTGCCTGGGGTGAGGCTTCGGCAGCGGCGTCGGCGAGTTGGAGGGCCTTGGTGCCGTAGCCGAGGTTGCCGGCCTGGAGGCTCATCCCGCGCAGCGTCCGGCAGTAGGTGAGGTGGTCCTCGGCGGCGCCGGCCAGCTTGAGCGCCTTGACGTAGTAGCGCTGCCCGAGGCCGTGCTCGCGCTCGTACATCGCCATCCATCCGGTGAGGTAGACCAGGTCGGAGGCGGCGGAGAGCATCGCCGAGCGGTGGGCTTCGCTGGCGTCGGCGCGTAAGTACGGGGAGACGGTGTTCACCAGGAAGGCCGCCGCCATGGGCCGTGCGTGGCCGCCGCCGAAAGTGTCGAGGATGTCCGCGATCCGCTCCGTCATGGACCGGACGATCTCGACCTCGCCGTCCCCGATCCGCGAGGTCGGCCGCGCCGGTACAGACCAGTCCGTGCCGGCCAGATCCGGGAACCCGGGGACGGCAAGTGCCGCTGAGTAGAGGGCTGTCGTCAGTACGCCTCTGCGGGAAGGGTCCATGTCCGCCTTTCCGAGTTCGAGGAGGTCATCAACAGTCTCTCCTCCCCCGGTGGCCGCGACAGCGCCGGTACTCGCCAATCCCGCTTCCTGGAGGGTCACCGGACGCTTCAACCGCCGGGCGAAGACCTCCGCGATGACCGGCCGCACCCTGGCCCGAGGCATCGTTCCGCTCAGCCAGTGGCTCACTGCGCTCTGGTCGTAGTGCAGGGCCATGCCGGCCTCGTGACCAGCGCGGTTGACCGCGAGGGCGCACTGGGTCCGCGACCAGTCGGCCTCGTCGAGCAGCGCGGCGAGACCGGCATTGCGTGCAGTGGGTTGAGTCATCCGAACCAACTCCCCGGAGACGCGGGCTGCTTCATGACTTTCATGGTCGCCCCTTCGCTTCACGGTACCGCTCAGCGTGTCCACACGGTTGCGTAGTGCGTGCAACGAGCACCACGCGACAACCGATCCCTGAGCACTCGTCCCGCACGAGTGAGGAGGTGTGACCATGACGTCCGCCGACAGACCGCTGATCAGCAGCCTTGACCTTGCGCCCCAGCTGTATTCCGTTCGAGCAGCCCGCCGCTACGCGACGGCCGCGTTCCAGAGCTGGCACGTTCCCGCCGGCACCGTCGACAACGCCATCACGATCATCTCCGAGCTTGCCGCCAATGCCCTTCGGCACGCAGCCCCGAAGCCGGAGGCAGAAGCGGAGCAGCCGGCCGGTCGGCCTGTGGCCAGCGCCTGCACTCTCGTACTGCAGCTGTGGCCCGCATACCTCCTCATCCTCGTCTGCGATGGGGACCGTCGGCTGCCGGTCCTGCGGCATCCGTCACGCGACGCGGAAAGCGGCCGTGGCCTGCAACTGGTCGACGAACTCAGCGAAGCCTGGGGATACGCCCTCCCAGAACCCGCCGCCGGCAAGGTGGTGTGGGCGCAGATCATGCTCCCGGATCTCTCGGAGCAGGAGCCGGAACGCAACAGTGCGACAGGGCGGCCGGCGCTGCCCTGGGAGCTCATGCGATCGGGAGCGGCGCCCGAAACGTAGGGCCTGGAATCCGCCCCGCAGGAAAGCCCCGAAGCCCCCGCACCCGGCACAGCCGATCCGAGCAACTTCAGAGAGCCGCACCATGACATCCGCACCCGCCCTCTCCCCGGTTTGCGGCGCGACAGCCGTCCTCCCCGTTTCCCTGTCCGCTCAAGTCGTCGCTCTGGCGGCGCCGCACGGCAGTGCGGAACTCCCTGATGTGGAGGTGCAGTTGCGCTGCTGTCTCCAGGACCACGAATGCGGCGCGCACTACGCACTGGCGCTGGACCTGCCCGGCGCTGAGACAGGCGCAGTCTGGGCCCGCTGGGAGGCCGGGGCGGCGTCTCCCTGTTTCGTTCTGGAGGTGTTGCCCGATTGCCCCGCTACGGACCGGGTATCGCGCGAGCCGTGCAGCGAATTCGCCGGTCACCACGGCGGGCACACCTATGAACTCACCGACGATGTGGCGCCCGACAGCCGGGGGACCCCCGGGGTGGGCAGTCTCTGACCGGCTCGGCAACTCACGCAGCACCGGCGTCGGTGCACGTCCTTTCGTCCCACCACCCTTCCACCGTTGGGAGTCGTCATGGCATCCCGTACCCGCAGCAGGCCTCGCAGGCTCCATCAGGAGCCTGAAGCCGTCACCTGGGCCCGTGAGAAGGCCGGCCTGACCAAGAGGGCACTCGCCCGAACGGTCGGCGTGTCCGAGCAGTTGGTGGGAGAGATCGAGTCCGGCTGGCGCAACGCCACGCCCGCCAATCTGGCCCGTATCGCCGAGGCGCTGAACTGCCCGGTCGTCTTCCTGGAACGCAAGCGCCAGCGCTGACGCCCCGGTCACCTACCTCGCCGGGAGTCCTGCATGGGCGGGTGCGCTGGGGGCAGGGGCGGGGCCGACCGTGCGGGTTCGCCTGCGGGCGCGGGCGGCAGATAGGTGCGGGTGCGGGCTGCCTCTGCTCGGCGGTTGGGTGCGGTCATCAGGCGCCAGGCGATCACCTCGGCGGGCGCGTGGGCGGAATCGAGTTCGCGGTCCGCGGCTACCTGTCGCAGGAGGGTGGGGAGGTGGTGGCCGGTGGTCTCGGCTTGGGCGAGGGCGGTGGTGAGTGCGGGCCAGGCAGGGTCGGCCAAGATGCGGTCGGCGTGGTCGGGGATGGTTTGGCGGACGGTGGCCTCGAAGCGCTGGGCGGTCTCCGGCTGTGGGGTGCGGCGGGTGAGGTCGGCCAGCACGGGAGCTGCGGCCTGCTGGTAGCCGGTGCGGAGGTGGGTGACGGCCTGGTGGGCTGCGGCCGCTTGCTGTTCGTAGCCTCGCTGTTCGTACCAGCGGGCGGCAGCAGCGGCCGTGTGGATCAGCACGAAGAGGACCGCTACGACGATGCCGCCGGCGTCGGGTGAGGCGTACAGGAGGTCCTTGGCCGCATCGCGTAGAGCTGTGGCTTTCTCGTGGTCGGCGCGGATCGCGGAGCGGCGGGCACGGTTGAAGGCGGTTGCGGCGGCCTGGAGTTCGGCCCGGCTGTCTGGTAGCGCGACGCGGACGGTGTTGTGCAGGAGCGTGCCGACGGAGGTCAGGTGGGCTTGGGCTGCGGCGTCGTCCGTGCCTTCCAGGACGGTGGCTGTCTCGCGCAGGGCCTCGTCCACCTGCCGCCAGATGTCCTGTGGCTGCGGCCGGGAGTCCTTGGCCGGGCGCAGGAGCGGGTTGGTGAGGGTTTCGCGGATACGGACGATCGACAGGTCGGGCGCGAGCTTGGAACCGCCGAAGTACACCGGCTCACCGGCATCATTGGTGTCACCTGGCGCGGCAAGGCTGTAACCGGTGACCTGGCCCGTCTGCGGCCCGATGCGCTTGTTGACCATGATGCCCAGCGTGCCGAGGATGTCGAAGAACTCCTCCTCGGTGCGGACAGCGGCCAGAACGCCGTAAGCCTGATCACGCAGCCACTCACGGCTGGTGACGCTCCTGCCCATGCGCTCAGCCTTCGCCTGTTCGGCGCTGGTGGGCGTCTTGGGCGCGGTCAAGTCGCCGGACTTGAGCTGCCGCAGCCCGAACTCCTCCTCGATCCGCCTGCATTCCTTCTGCGCACGCCAGCCGTCGCGGTTCGTACGGGCGCGGCGGCCGTCGGCCCGTACGGAGACCGCGGCGATGTGGATGTGGTCATCGGCATGCCGGACGGCGATCCACCGGCAGGCCAGGTCATCGCCGTCGGGGGCGATCCCGGTGGCCGCAACGACTCGGCGGGCCACCTGCGCCCACTCGGCGTCGGTGAGGTAGCGGTCGCCGGGCGCGGTGCGCACCGGGCAGTGCCATACGTGCTTGGCCGGCATGGTGCCGGTCTCCTTCGCCCGGAGGCGTGCGTGGAGGTCGAGGCGGTCGGCGAGCCGGGCGATGGTGGCGTCGGGGTCGCGGCCGGGGTCGGGGGCGCCGGCCAGGTCCCAGGCGGCGACGATGTGCGAGTCTTGGTGTTCGTCTCGGCGGCCGGGGCCGAAGAGGTAGTGCAGCAGTCCTGCGGTGTGGGAGCCGGTGGACACGTCGGGCACCATCAGGCCGCCCCTTTGCCGGTGAAGCCGTCGAGGAGGGTGAAGGCCTCCTCGACGGCTGCTTCCACGCGTTCCAGGACGTGCTCGGCGTGTTCGGGTATGACGCCGGAGTTGACCGCGTGGGTGACCTGGTTGAGGTTGTTGCCGGTCCGGCGGAGCTGGGCGATGAGCCGTTCCACGGTCTCGACGAGCGGGCGGACCGGGTCGTCCTCAGGACTGGCCGCGGCAGTCCTGCCGAGGGCATGCGCGTAGGCGACATCGCCGACGTAGCCCGCGAAGAACTGGCCGCGTGCCCTCGCCGCTTCTTCGATGACGCGTTCGGCGGTCGGGGTGAAGCGGATGCTGCGGGGCCGGCTGCGGGACTCCTTGGTGCGCTTGCGGTACATCGGCGCTGGCAAAGGCGGGTCGTCCGGCTCCCGCCAGGACGGCGGCTCGGCCTCTACAGGGGCCGATGGCTGACCGCAGGACGGACAGGCGGTATCGGCCGACGGCTCGGGGTTGTCCTGGGTGAGGCCGCGCTCGGCTTCACCCTCCCGGCACGGCGCCCCCTGGCGCCGGTCCTCCTCCGCCCCCGCCGGGGCGGAGGCAAGCGCGGACGAAATCCGATAGGAGTTTCGACCGCTCCAGCTTGCTCCTGCTGGGCGGTCGGTGAACGTCCGGCTGATCCGTGCGAGGACTCCGGGCTTCTTCTGGGACTGGTTCATGCTCGTCCTACTCCTGAACGGGGGCGTGAGGGTGTGCGACCCGTCCCACCCGTTGCATGGCTGGTCAGCCCAGGTACGGGTGGATGCGGCGATGCGGGTCGACTTGTCACGGGGAAGTGACCCGTCCCCGCGCTGACCTGCGCGGGGACGGGTGGTACGGGTCAGCGAGGGTTACCGCCCGACCGGGAGCGCCTCTTCGGGTTGCGGGCAGTAGCGGGTCCAGGCGTCGGTGAACTGGTTGCGGGTGAAGCCACGGCGCTGGGTGTCGCCGGGGAAGCGGCGGTTGGCCGCACTGATCCCGTAGTCCCTCAGCAGCAGTTGGAGGCCGCGCGGGGTCAGACCGCTGGTGCCGTACTCGCGCCACGGCCCCTCCGGGTCCGTGTTCAGGGCGTTAAGGAGGGACTGCGTCGAGAGCGCGTCCGGGTCCCCGTACGAGGCGAACACGGCACGGATGTCGGCCAGGATGCGGGTCTTCAGGCCCGTGTCCTGGTCCTGGCCCTCCTCGTGGGCGGTCATCACCCGGCACGCCGCCCGCGCCCGCTGCGGCCAAAGGCCCCCCGCCAGGTCGGCGACCGACACCAGCGGCTCCCAGGTGTCCGCCGCCCGGTCTTCGACCGGCATCACCGGCTCCATGGCCGCTGCTGCGTCGGTCAACGGCACCAGCCAGGCCGCCAGCCGGTCCCGCAGGACGTGGAGAACCGGGGTGTCCCGGCGGGCACGGAAGGGCCGCACGGTCTCGCCCGGCCCGCGCCTGCGCATCCGGACCACGACGGCACGATCCATGATCGTGTCGGGCAGGTCGCCGATCCCGGCGAGTGCCGCCATGGCGAACGTCGCGAACCTGGTCGGCTTGTGCTCCGGACCGACAACCCGGGTGGTGGGGCGGTTGCGCTGGTGCCCGGAGTTGAGCAGGCCGCGCATCTCCTCGTTCTTCTCCGCGACCTTGGCGCTGCCGAAGATCGTGTCGGCCTCGTCCACCAGAAGGGTGGGCGGCTGCTCGGTGATCGACCGGAAGATCGCCGCCGGGGTCGAGTTCACCGTGATGAACGGGTCATGGACGGTGTCGTGCAGCACGTCCAGCAGCCGCGACTTCCCGCACCGCTTCGCCGGACCGACCACCGCCAACCTTGGTGCGTGCTGCCACGCGGGTTGCAGATGGGTCGCCGCTATCCACAGGGTGACCGCGTCAAGGGCCTCGCTGGACGGCATGACCACGTACCGGGCAACCGCTGACCTCAGCTCGGTCAGCAGGTCAGCGCCCTCTGTGGCCGGAACTTCGGCCCCCGGACTGACCGGGCCGACCGGCTGACCGGGGTCAGTGACCGCCACCAGGTCAGCGACCGCGGTCACCCGGTCAGTGACCGATGCCGGGTCACCGGGCGCCCGGTCACTGACCGGACCGCGGTCAGAGCCAGCCGCAGCCCGGTCAGCGGCGGACAGTGCACGAGCGGTCAGCCGCTCGGCCACCACCGCAGTTGGCGCCGGTGCATGGTTGGAGGCAGGCAGGCGGCAAGACGCGCCGCCGGGCTGGCCTGGTATCGCAACTGGCGGCCACATCGGTTTCCCGGATGCGCTGTTCGGGCGCGGGGTCGTACGCTGCATGGGTATCTCCTCCACTGGCGGCGCCGGGCTGGCAGGCCCGCACCGCCTGGTTCGATCGTTCAGACGCGGTTCTGGGGAGTTCGCGGCCTCCGGCGTTGACGCGCTGGAGGCCGCACTGCGCTGACGGGTGCGCGGTCAGGCCACGAGGTCGACGGCCTGTTGGTCGACCCATGCCTCAATCTCCGCCCAGCGGTAGCGGAGGTGGCGGCCGAGCTTGTGGACCTTCGGCCCGATGCCCCGGTGACGCCATTGGTAGAGCGTGGCGACGGGGACTCCGAGGTAGGCCGACAACTCCGCCGGAGTGGCCAGGGGGCGCCGGTCATCGAGGGCTTTCTGTGAGCTGGGCATGAGGCTCGCCTTTCGGATGCGGATGGCCATTCGCAGCCAACATAGCCACGAGCCGGGTGAGCCATCCAGCGGGATTGTGGCCGAAAAATACGGACGGGCCAAATGCGCCTCCACGCCTCGGGCGTAAACCCCCGGAAACCGAATCAAGCAACCCTCCCGGCCTGGCAACGCTCCTCATCCGGGAGACGACTTGCGCCGCCCCGTGCCCTCCTACCAGCCATGTTCGCCGCCTTGGACAGCGCAACACCAGGTAGCACTACTCAGCATAAAGAAAAGAGCCGGACCATATCACTGCCGCCGCAACAATGGAATCAACATCCGCCGCACACAACCCAGAGGCCTCTATCACGGAATTACGGCTGGCCCAAACCGCCGACTCCAAGGGAACCTCCCACAACGTTCGCCAGCCCCATCCGAAGGGGCAGAGGAAAAGGGAGATCCCGTGGACAAGAGCCCCGCCCTGCCGAGCAACCGGACCGGCGCCTGATGGCCCGAGTCTGGATCGAGGACCGCGCCGGCCACACCGCCTACCAGCACGCGGTCGCCGCAGCCAAGCAGGCCGGACGCACGCCGCCCGGACGCTGGCGTGTGCGCTGGTACGGCCCCGACGGCAAACCGAAGATGAAGGTCTTCGACGTGAAGGTGAAGGCGGACGACTTCCGCTCCCAGCTCCAGGCCCGGCTCGGGGACGGAACGTACCGAGACCCTGCCGCCGGACGCGTCCCGTTCGCCGTGGTCGCCGAGTCCTGGTTCGAAAGCCAGTTGCACCTCAAGCGCTCCAGCCGGGCGCGCTACCGGATCGCGCTGGACACGCACGTTATCCCCAGGTGGGGATCCACGCCTGTGGACAGGATCCAGTACGACGACATCGCCGCATGGCTGGCGGAGCTGGCCGCAGGCAGGACGACGAACGGACGCCCCCAGGCGGCACGCTCGATCCGCAAGACCTACGTCGTCCTCAGCCGCGTCCTCGGCTTCGCCGTCAAGTCCCGCCGCCTCGCCTTCAACCCGGCCACCGGCGTGCCGCTGCCCGCCATCAACCCCGCCGACCACGTCTACCTGAACGAGGTCCAGGTCGAAGCCCTGGCCGACTCAGCCGCCGGATACCGCGCCTTCATCTTGCTCCTCGCCTACACCGGCCTCCGCTGGGGCGAAGCCTCCGCCCTGAAGGTCGGCCGGATCGACCTCACCGCCCGCCGAGCGCACATCGTGGAGGCCTTCGGCCTCGACGGCGGCACGCTTTACCTGGACACGCCCAAGAACCACGAGCGCCGGTCCGTGCCCCTCAGCGCCTTCCTCGTGGATGAGCTGAGGCCGCACCTCGAAGGCCGCGACCCCGGCGAACTCCTCTTCACCGGCCCCCAGGGCGGCGCCCTGCGGGCCAGCAACTTCGTCCGCCGGGTATTCGACCCCGCCGTCACGGCAGCTGGACTCGGCGATCTGGGCGTCACGCCCCACAAGCTCCGCCACACTGCCGCCTCGCTCGCCATCGCCAGCGGCGCCGACGTCAACGTCGTCCAGACCATGCTCGGCCACAAGTCCGCCACCATGACCCTCGACGTCTACGGCCACCTCTTCCCCGACCGCCTCGACGAGGTCAGCAAGAAGATGCACAAGCGCCGCGCCCGCGTCCTCGCCAAGGCCAAGGAGAAGGCACAGAAGGCCGCGCGGAAGGCCCAGCGGGCGGCGGCCGAACTGGCGGCGCTGGAGCAGGCCGCAGCCTGATGTGTGCCAGATGCGTGCTGGACGCCAGCGGCCCCTCCACCCGAACCGGGCGAGGGGGCCGCTGACCTGCGTTAAACCACTGTGGAGCCTAGGAGATTCGAACTCCTGACATCTGCCTTGCAAAGGCAGCGCTCTACCAACTGAGCTAAGGCCCCGCGTCGGAAACAGCGTACCGGTTCGGGTGCCATGGGCCGAACCTGGTTTGCGGCACCTAGGATGGTTTGCAGATTTCGCAGGCGCAAACTGAGGAGCGGCTATGGACGGCTCGGGACAGGGCGGCTCGGGGCAGGACGCCATGGCCCGGGCGCTGGAGGCCAGGGAACTCCAGCGGGGTTGGTACGGGGAGCCGTTGGGGGAGCTTTTCCAGCGGCTGATCGGGGATCTGGGCCTCAACCAGTCGCGGCTTGCGGCGGTGCTCGGGCTGTCGGCGCCGATGCTGTCGCAGCTCAAGAGCGGGCAGCGGGCCAAGATCGGGAATCCGGCGGTGGTGCAGCGACTACAGGCACTCCAGGAGCTGGCCTGGCAGGTGGCGGAGGGGCGTACCGGGGCGCTGGAGGCGGCGGCCAGGATGGACGAGATCCGCGAGTCTGCGGGCTCCTCCGTGCTCGGCACGACGACGCATTCGGTGGCCGCGGACGCGACAGCGCCCCGGCAGGTCGTACGGGGCATCCAGGAGGTGCTGCGGTCGGTCGCCTCTGCCGAGGAGATCGAGCGGGCGGCGCACTCCCTCGCGCCGGACCATCCCCACCTGGCAGAGTTCCTTCGTGTGTATGGCGCCGGGCGGACCAGTGAGGCCGTCGCCCACTACGAGGCGCACCGGGACTGACGGCAAGCAGGGGGAGAGCGGTACGCCATGGGTGAGGTCTTCGCGGGCCGTTACGAGCTGGTCGACCCGATCGGGCGCGGCGGCGCCGGCGCGGTCTGGCGGGCCTGGGACCAGCGGCGGCGCCGCTACGTGGCGGCGAAGGTGCTCCAGCAGAGCGACGCCCACGCGCTGCTGCGCTTCGTCCGCGAGCAGGCGATGCGGATCGACCATCCCCACGTGCTGGCGCCGGCCAGCTGGGCGGCCGACGACGACCAGGTGCTGTTCACCATGGACCTGGTGCACGGCGGCTCGCTGTCGCACCTGATCGGCGACTACGGGCCGCTTCCCCCGCGCTATGTCTGCGTGCTGGTCGACCAGTTGCTCGCCGGGCTGCACGCGGTGCACGCCGAGGGCATCATCCACCGGGACATCAAGCCGGCCAACATCCTGCTGGAGGCCACCGGCACCGGCACCCCGCACGTAAGGCTGTCGGACTTCGGCATCGCCATGCGCAAGGGCGAACCGCGGCTGACCGAGGCCGACTACGTGGTCGGCACACCGGGGTATTTCGCGCCGGAGCAGATGCTGGGCGCGGAGCCCGACGTCCCCGCGGACCTCTACGCGGTCGGCCTGGTCGCCCTCTACCTGCTGGGCGGTCAGAAGCCGGACTCGCGGGCCATAGCGGAGCGCTTCATGGCCCAGGGTGTGCCGCCGGCGCCCACCGGGGTGCCCGAGCCGCTCTGGCAGGTGATCGCGGCGCTGCTGCAGCCGGACCCGCAGGCGAGGTTCCGCACCGCGACCGGGGCGCGCAAGGCCCTGGCGGGCGCCGTCGAACTGCTTCCCGAGCCGCCGCCGGACGAGGAGCCGGTGGAGATCTTCGACCAGATCGGGCCGCTGCCCGAGGGCTTCGGCCCGCAAGGACCGCGAGGACCCCAAGGCCCGCTCCGGGCGCCGGACGGCCGCGGGCCGGTGGGCCTGCCTGAGGAGGCGCCTGAGGTGGCGCCTGAGGCCGCACCGGGGACCGTGTCCGCCGCCGGTCCCGTGGCCAGCCAGGCCGCCGTACGCCCGCAAGGGCCGCCGGAGCCGCCCGCACCGCCGCGGCACGCATCGGCGCCCCGGCACGCCGCGCCGCCGCCCCAGGTGTCGCAGACGACCGGCTATCCGCTGGCGGCCCCCGCGCACGCGCCGACCAAGACCGACATCCCGGGCCCCGCGGCAGCGCAGCCGTCGGCTGCCCCGGCCGCGCACCCCCTGCCCCTGCCGCAGCCGGGGCCCGCGCGGCAACCGCTCGCAGCGGCCACCGCGAGCCCGTCCGCAGGGCTTCCCGCCCGCACGCGGAAACCGGGACCACCGCCTTCCGTGGTGATCCCGGTCCTCGTGCTGGCCGCGATCTGCTTCGCGGTCGGCATCTTCGCGCTGGCCACCGGCTGACCTGCGGCCGAGCGCAGGCTGACCTGCGGCCGGGCACGGACTCCGCGAGGGTTGCCGTACGGTCAGCCACGACCGCACGGCAGCGCCGTCACCAGGACGGCGGCGGCCCGAAGCCGGATGACTGCGGCGGCAGCTGCTGCGTCACGGTGTCCTGCGGCGCCGCCCGGCGCCGCGCGGTCACGGTCCAGACCGCGAGCGCCAGCAGCAGCACGGTCCCCGCGCCGAGCGCCGCGAAGCCGAGGAAACGCTTCGCCGAGGTGCTGCCTGCCGACGAGGAGGCGGACTGCGGCTTCCCGTCTGCCGACGACACGTCGTGCGCGTCGACACCGATCCCCGCGGCCTTCGGGTCCCCGGCGTAGGCGGGAGCGGGCTGCGCGTCACCCGTGACGTCGACCCGCAGCGTCACCGGCACCGGGCCGCTGACCGCCTTGGCCACATCGGGGTGCACCGTGACCGCGAAGTAGTACCAGCCCGCGTAGCGCACCCGGGAGACCTCGGTGTCGTCGGCCGCACGGTTGGCGTACGAGACCGGCGCCAGCTGCTCGTGCACCGACGCCGGGGTGCCGGCGTAGGAGTGCTCCTGGTCGTCGATGAGCTCGCGCACCGGGCTGTAGGCGGCCAGCCGCACCCCGGAGCCGATGTAGGCGGAGCTGTCGGTGACCTGGGCGCTGGAGAAGTCCGAGAAGACGGTCGCCTGCTGGCCCCAGTCGACCGGGACCTTGTAGAAGCGGGTCTCGCCCGGCAGCACCTTGTCCTTCCAGATGCCGGTCTTGACCGGCGCCGCGCTCTCGAAGGACGTGCCGCCCGTGGCCTGTTGCGGGGTCCCGCTGGTCAGCGGCGTCGGCGAGGCCGTGCCCGCGCCCTCGGGGGCGTGGCCGGCCGCGGCGCCGCTCTTGAGCGCCGGCTCGAGCACGTAGCGCAGTTCCAGCGGCCAGGCGCCGGGGTCCGAGGCGCCGTCGCTGGTGCGGTGCACGGACAGCGTGTACTGGTTGGCCTCCTGGCAAGAGGAGTCGACACCGATCAGCCGGGCCACCGCGCTGCCCACAGGACGCACCGCGCCGTCGTCCTGGAAGTGCGCGTCGACACTGTCGCAGTCGTCGCCGTCCGCTCCCTCCAGCTTGAGTTCGATGCCGTCGCCGTAGGCCACCCGGCCGCCGGGCGGTGGCAGGGCGAAGGCGGACGCGTAGGCGGAGGACTTGGCGTCCAGCGTGATGCCGTAGATGCGGGTCTCGCCGACCTTGATGGTGTCCCGGTAGGTGACCCCGGGCTTCATCGCCGGGGCGTCCGCGGTCGTGGCCGCGCCCGCAAGCACCGTGCCCTGCGGCTGCCAGGTCGCCGGTGTCCCGGGTCCCGTGGTGGGGGTGGCGCCGTCCGCGACGGCCTGCCCGCCCTGTATCCCCTGGAGTGCCGCCAGCGCCAGCAGCGCTCCCGCGGCGGTGAGCACCCGCTTCCCTGCCGCGCGGGACCGGCCGTGCCCTGCCGCCGCGGTGTCCGCACCGCGCTTCCCAGAACTGCCCCGATTCATGCCCCACCCCTTGTCGTACGGCTGCGCAGGCGGTGCACCAGCGCCGCCGCTCCGATTCCGGCCAGCGCGACGGCGCCGCCCGTACCCGCTGCCACCAGGTCCATGCCCTTGAGCCCACCGCCCGAGGAGGCGGACGCCTCCTGGGCGGGCGCCTTGCCCGGCCCGCTGCCCGCGGTGCCCGAGCCGGCCTTGCCGTCGCCCTGGGCGGCGCCGTGGGCCGCGAGCGCGGGCGCCTGGTACTGCGGCCCCGCCAGCTCGGTGCCGGTGACGTCGACCCGCAGGATCACCCCGACCGCGGTGTTCCGGGCCAGCTGGGCGGCGTCGGGTCCGAGGCCGACCGCGATCCAGTAGTCGCCCGCGCTGTGGACGGTGGCGGCGTCCGCCTCGTCCACCCAGCGGTTGGTCCAGGTCACCGGCACGGTGCCGAGGCCGACCGACACCGGCGTACCGGTGTAGAGGCGGTCGTCCCGCGCGTCCGAGGCGCCGTCGACGGGCAGCCGGCCCGGCGCGTACGCGGCCGTCGCCACGAAGGTCGAGGCCGCGGCTGAGGCGCCGTCGAGCACCGGCTCGTTGGCGAACTCGGCCGCGTAGGTGAGCTGCTGGCCCCAGCCGACATGCACTTTGTAGTAGCGGGTCTGGCCGGGCAGCAGGCGGTCCCGCCAGACGCCCTTGGCCACCGTCGTGGCGTCGTTGAAACCGGTGCCGCCGACCACGTCCTTCGGGGTGCCGGTCAGCGGCGCGGGGGCCGTGCCGTAGTCGGTCCGCGCGGCGGCGGCGACCGTGCCCGCGGGCAGCGGCGCCTCGTTGTCGAAGCGCAGCTCGACCGGCCAGCGGCTGCGGTCCGAGGTGGCTGCCGTGGTGCGGTGCACGGAGAACAGGTAGCGGCCCGCCTTGTCGCAGTCGTCCTTGCCATCGCGGCTGGGCACCCGGCTCACCGCGCCGGTCAGGATCATCGCGCCCTCGTCCTGGGCGAAGTGCGCGGAGTCGGAGCCGCAGGTGTAGGAGTACGCCCCGGTCCCGGCCAGCTTCACCTCGATGCCGTCGCCGTAGTCGACCGCGACACCCGGCTGGGGCACCGCCGTCGCGGACAGGTCGGCGGTGCTCGCCGCGTCCAGGGTGGCGGCATACCAGCGGGTCTCGCCCGGGCCGATGGTGTCGGTGTACTGGCCGGGACCGATGGCCGCCGCCTTGGCCGGGGTGGCGCCGCCGGTCACCGGGTCGCCCGCCATCCGGTAGGCGTCGGCGCTCAGCTGGGAGGCCCGCACCAGCTGCCGGCCGAGGGCAGCGGCGTCGGGGGCGTCGTAGTAGGCGCCGTGGCCGGCCCTGGCGATGCATTCCAGCTCGTCGCGCGCTGCGCCCTTGACCTGGAAGCCGACTGTGTCGATCCGCAGGTCCAGGCCGTCGCCCGCGAGTCCCGCGGCCACCTCGCAGGGCTTGGGCGACCCGCAGTTGGACTCCCCGTCCGACACCAGCAGGATCGTCCGCCGCCCCTGCGCCGGCAGGTCGGCCGCGGCCTTGGTGAGGGCGAGCGCGGTGGGGGTGTCCCCCTTGGGCTGTACGGCGGCCACCGCCTGCTTCATCGCGGCCCGGTCCAGCGCGGTGACCGGCTGGGCCAGCGAGGTGTCGTCGCAGCCGTGGGTCTTGCCCGCGCCGTAGACCCGCAGTCCTGTCGGGTAGCCGTCGGGGAGCGAGTCCACCACGGAGCCGACGGCGGTGCGGGCCGACTCGATCCTGGTGTGGCCCGAGCCGTCGGGGCCCGCCATGGACCCTGAGGAGTCCAGCACCATGATCAGGCTGCCGTCCTGGCTCCCGGTCGCGGGCGGCGCGGCGGACGCGACAGGCGCGGTGAGCAGGCTCACCCCCGCCAGCAGCAGGCCGGCGGCCGGCAGCAGGAACCGCCCCGGCGGTGGTCGTCGTCTCATGGCGCCACTTCCCCCTCGTTTCCGCACACGCGCTCCTCGTTTGCTCAAGCAAAGTAATTCATTTGCTGGCGCAAACTCAAGCGGCTGCGGTCACGGTCCTGCAACAACGAAGGTCCCGGCCGCAGTCAGCGGCCGGGACCCGGGGGCGGTCGCGGCACCTCACGGCGCCGCAACGCCGTCTCACACGTTCGAGCCGGTACCCGTCGGAACCGCGTCAGTGGCTTCCGTCCACAGGTCCTGCTCGGCGCGGTCCGCCTGAATCTGTCGGTACACGAACAGCCCGGCGACGGCGGCCAGTGCGACCAGGAGAAACTTCTTCATCGCGTGACCTCCTCCTTCATGGGTGGGGACAGCATCTGACCCGCCCGACTATACACAGCAGCCGATACCGAACGGTGACCTGAGGTCGGCATGCCCTACCCCTGTTCTCCGCACCCCACACCCCCCTCACCCGAAGGCACGAACCGACACCCGGCACCCGGCCCGGGAGGTCACCCTCCCCGCGGCGCGCCGAGCGGGAAACCGGTCCGCGCGTCCACGTCGTAGACGGACCAGTCCTGCACCCTGCGGATCCCGAACCGGGCCGGATCGACGTTCACGGCCGCGATGAAGACGATGCCGCCTTCGAGCCGCCGGTAGCCGATGGAGAAACCGTCCGGTGCCGCGGTCTCCGCGAAATCCTCCTGGTCCGGTGCGCTTCCGCCGGTCCACAGCCCCGAGCCCTCGAAGCCCTCGATCGCCTCGTGGGTGGCCCGCGGTCCCTGCGGGCGGCCGGGAATCGGGAGGGCGTCACCGCCCAGGGCCAGGTGCGCCGCCCTGGACCTCGCCTCGGCCCTGCCGTAGCTGCGCCCGGACGTGCACACGATGGCGACGGCCCCGCCTGAGGACCATCCGAGATGGACCTCCTCGGCAGGCTCGCCGATCAGCCCGTCCCAATGGCCGAACCATCGCCGCCCACCCGGGCTCCGCCCCTCCCCTGCCTTCCCCTCGTCGAACTCGTACAGATCGAACTCCGCCGGGACGAACACGTGCACGTCGACCACATCTCCCCAGTGCCGGTCTGGCGCGACCCGGCCGACCCTCGACGCCGGCCACCGGTGCGGCGGCCGCCGGGGGTGCCGGGCTCATCGCGGTGTCCAAAGGCTACTGCGGCACCGCCGAAGTCCCCGGGCCCCGGCGCCGCGGCCCCGCCCTGACTCGGAATCGGCGGCGGACGCCTCCGTGTCTCCCGACCGGGCTCGCGCGGGGCCGCCGGTGTCGGCCGGAGATGTCGGCCGGAGATGCAGAAGAGGTCCCACTCGACTGAGTGGGACCTCTTCGCGCTGGTGGGGCTACCAGGACTTGAACCTGGGGCCTCTTCCTTATCAGGGAAGCGCTCTAACCGTCTGAGCTATAGCCCCTCGCCGCACCGAAAGATTAGCGCACGGCAGGCCATGTCCCAAAATCGGTATCGCGCGCCCTACTCGTCCTCGGCCAGCGTCAGCTCCACGCCGCCCACGAAACCAGCCGACAGGTTGTAGATGAAGGCGCCCAGCGTGGCCAGCGCGGTGGCCAGCACCACGTCGATGACCGCGATCACCGTGGTGAAGACCATGACGCGGGACAGGGACAGGAACGACACCAGGTCGAAGCCGCCCTTGCCGCCCTGCTCGGAGGTGGTGGCCTCGCTGATCGTGGAGCCCACGGTGCTGAAGACGCCGATGGTGTCCAGCACCATCCACAGCACCGCCACCGCCACGATCGTGCAGATTCCCAGCGCGATGGACAGCAGGAAGCTGACCTTCATCACCGACCATGGGTCGGCCTTGGCGATCCGCAGCCGCGCCTTGCGGGTGCGCGGCGCGGTACGCGCGGCCGGGCGCGGCCGGCGTACACCGGCCGAGGCCGGCGAGCCGTGCCCGCCCCCGCCGGACGAACCCGGCTTGCCCCCGGACCCGCGGCTGCCGCGCCCGGCCGGCGCGGTGGCCGGCGGCGCCGGCGGTGCGCCGGGCGGCGGTGGCGCGTACGCCTGCGGCGGCTGCTGCGGTTGTGCCGGCTGACGCGTGCCCGTCACGGCGAATCCCCCCTCGTCCGGGCCGTTGAGGTTGGCCGAGCCACGGGCACCCCCGGACCTCCCGGCCCCGCCCGCGGCGCCCGTGGCTCCACTCACGGCTTACTCCTCCGGTTCACCGGCCGGGGGCTGCACGCCCTCGGCCGCAACGTCAAGCTCGCTGTCGTGCTCGTTGCCGGGCACGCTGTCATCATCCTCGCCACCGGCAAGACCGGCCGCCTCCGGATCGTCCTCCGCCTCGGCATTGCGCGCGATGCCGACGACGGCATCCCGCTTCCCGAGGTTGATCAGCTGGACGCCCATGGTGTCACGGCCTGTCTCCCTGACTTCGTTGACCCGCGTCCGGATGACCCCGCCGCTCAGCGTGATGGCGAGGATCTCGTCGGTCTCCTCGACCACCAGCGCCCCGACCAGCGAGCCCCGGTCCTCCACGATCTTGGCCGCCTTGATTCCGAGTCCGCCGCGGCCTTGCACCCGATACTCGTCCACCGCGGTGCGTTTCGCATAACCGCCGTCGGTGGCGGTGAAGACGAACGTACCGGTCCTGACGACATTCATCGAGAGAAGTTCGTCACCCTCGCGGAAACTCATGCCCTTCACGCCGGACGTCGCCCGGCCCATCGGCCTCAGCGCGTCGTCCGACGCGGTGAAGCGGATGCACTGCGCCTTACGGCTGACCAGCAGCAGATCGTCCTCCGCCGAGACCAGCTCGGCGCCGATCAGCTCGTCCGATCCCGCGATGCCGCCGACCTCGCCTTCGGACTCGCGCAGGTTGATGGCGATCACGCCGCCGGCCCGCGGGGAGTCGTAGTCCTTGAGGGCGGTCTTCTTCACCAGGCCGGACTTGGTGGCGAGCACCAGGTACGGCGCCGCCTGGTAGTCCTTGATGGCCAGGATCTGGGCGATCCGCTCGTCGGGCTGGAAGGCCAGCAGGTTCGCCACGTGCTGGCCGCGCGCGTCCCGGCCGGCGTCGGGCAGCTCGTAGGCCTTGGCGCGGTAGACCCGGCCCTTGTTGGTGAAGAACAGCAGCCACTGGTGGGTGGTGGTCACGAAGAAGTGGTCGACGATGTCGTCCTGCTTGAGCTTCGTGCCGCGCACGCCCTTGCCGCCGCGCTTCTGCGAGCGGTAGTCCTCGGTCTTGGTGCGCTTGACGTAGCCGCCGCGGCTGATCGTGACGACGATGTCCTCTTCGGCGATCAGGTCCTCGATGGACATGTCGCCGTCGAAGGGCACCAGCTTGCTGCGCCGGTCGTCGCCGAACTTGTCGACGATGGCCTGCAGCTCCTCGCTGATGATCTGCCGCTGCTTCTCCGGCGAGGCGAGGATCGCGTTGTACTCGTTGATCTTCGCCTGCAGCTCGTCGTGCTCGGCGATGATCTTCTGCCGCTCCAGGGCGGCCAGCCGGCGAAGCTGCATCTCCAGGATCGCGTTGGCCTGGATCTCGTCGATCTCCAGCAGGCCCATCAGGCCCTCGCGCGCGACCTCGACGGTGTCGCTGCGCCGGATCAGCGCGATGACCTCGTCGATCGCGTCGAGCGCCTTGAGCAGGCCGCGCAGGATGTGGGCGCGCTCCTCGGCCTTGCGCAGCCGGAAGCGCGTACGCCGGATGATGACCTCGACCTGGTGGTTCACCCAGTTGCGGATGAACGCGTCGAGCGACAGGGTGCGCGGCACCCCGTCGACCAGGGCGAGCATGTTGGCGCCGAAGTTGGTCTGCAGGTCGGTGTGCTTGTAGAGGTTGTTCAGCACCACCTTGGCGACCGCGTCCCGCTTGAGGACGATGACCAGCCGCTGACCGGTCCGCGACGAGGTCTCGTCGCGGACGTCGGCGATGCCGCCGATCTTGCCGTCCTTGACCAGGTCGGCGATCTTCTGCGCCAGGTTGTCGGGGTTGGTCTGGTACGGCAGCTCGGTGACGACCAGGCACTGCCGGTTCTGGATCTCCTCGACCGCGACGATCGCCCGCATGGTGATCGAGCCGCGCCCGGTGCGGTAGGCGTCCTCGATGCCCTTGCGGCCGACGACCAGGGCGCCGGTCGGGAAGTCGGGGCCCTTGATGCGCTCCATGAGCGCCTCGAGGAGTTCCTCGGGGGTCGCGTCGGGGTTGGCCAGGCACCACTGGGCGCCGTCGGCGACCTCGCGCAGGTTGTGCGGCGGGATGTTGGTGGCCATGCCGACCGCGATGCCGGCCGAACCGTTGATCAGCAGGTTCGGGAAGCGCGCCGGCAGGACCGTCGGCTCCTGGTTGCGGCCGTCGTAGTTGTCCTGGAGGTCGACGGTCTCCTCGTCGATGTCCCTGACCATCTCCATGGACAGCGGCATCATCTTGCACTCGGTGTACCGCATCGCGGCGGCCGGGTCGTTGCCCGGGGAACCGAAGTTGCCGTTGGAGTCCACCAGCGGCATCCGCATCGACCACGGCTGCGCGAGCCGGACCAGCGCGTCGTAGATCGACGAGTCGCCGTGCGGGTGGTAGGTGCCCATGACGTCGCCGACGACGCGCGCGCACTTGTAGAAGCCCTTCTCGGGCCGGTAGCCGCCGTCGTACATCGCGTACAGCACCCGGCGGTGCACCGGCTTGAGGCCGTCGCGCACGTCCGGCAGCGCGCGGGAGACGATGACGGACATCGCGTAGTCGAGATAGCTGCGCTGCATCTCGGTCTCGAGCCCGACGGGCTCGACACGCAGTCCGCCGGCCTCGTTGCGCAGTTCCCGCTCGGAGTCGGGGACGTCGGGCACGGGAGGGATGTTGGGGGTCTCGTCGGCCATCGCTGTCAGATTGTCCTTTCACACGGCCAAAGTGGGGGCCGACTCAGATGTCCAGGAACCGGACGTCCTTGGCGTTGCGCTGGATGAACGAGCGACGGGCTTCCACGTCCTCGCCCATCAGCACCGAGAACAGGTCGTCGGCCTGGGCGGCGTCGTCGAGCGTGACCTGGCCGAGCACCCGGTGGTCGATGTCCATCGTGGTGACCCGCAGCTCCTCCGCGTTCATCTCGCCCAGGCCCTTGAAGCGCTGGATCGAGTCCTCGCGGATCCGCTTGCCGCCCTGCTTGCCCAGATCCACCAGCGCGTCGCGCTCGCGGTCCGAGTAGGCGTACTCGAAGTCGTCACGACCCCACTTGATCTTGTACAGCGGCGGCCGGGACAGGTACACGTGCCCGGCCTCGACCAGCGGACGCATGAAGCGGAAGAGGAAGGTCAGCAGCAGGGTGTTGATGTGCTGGCCGTCGACGTCGGCGTCCGCCATCAGGATGATCTTGTGATAGCGCAGCTTGGAGATGTCGAAGTCCTCGTGGACCCCGGTGCCGAAGGCCGAGATCAGCGCCTGGATCTCGGTGTTCTGCAGGATCTTGTCGATCCTGGCCTTCTCCACGTTAAGGATCTTGCCGCGGATCGGCAGGATCGCCTGATACTGCGGATTGCGGCCGGACTTCGCCGAGCCGCCGGCCGAGTCGCCCTCGACGATGAAGATCTCGCACTTCGTCGGGTCGTTGGACTGGCAGTCGCTGAGCTTGCCCGGCAGCGACGCCGACTCCAGCAGGCCCTTGCGGCGGGTCAGGTCGCGCGCCTTGCGGGCCGCGACCCGGGCGGTGGCCGCCTGGATCGACTTGCGGATGATGTCCGCGGCCTCGGTCGGGTTGCGGTCCAGCCAGTCGGTCAGGTGCTCGTGCACGACCTTCTGGACGAAGGTCTTCGCCTCGGTGTTGCCCAGCTTGGTCTTCGTCTGGCCCTCGAACTGCGGCTCGCCGAGCTTGACCGAGATGATCGCGGTCAGGCCCTCGCGGATGTCCTCGCCGTTGAGGTTGTCGTCCTTCTCACGGAGCAGCTTCTTCTCCCGCGCGTACTTGTTGACCAGGGTGGTCAGCGCCGCGCGGAAACCCTCTTCGTGGGTGCCGCCCTCGTGGGTGTGGATGGTGTTGGCGAAGCTGTAGACGCCCTCGCTGTACTGGCTGTTCCACTGCATCGCGACCTCGACGGAGAGCAGCCGCTCCTTGTCCTCCGCCTCGATGTCGATGACGGTGGGGTGGATCAGCTCGCCCTTGCGCGAGTTGAGATACGTCACATAGTCGACCAGGCCGCCCTCGTAGTGGTACGAGACGGTGAGCGGCTTGCCCTCCTCGTCGACGTGGTCCGCGCGCTCGTCGGTCAGCGAGATCCGCAGCCCCTTGTTCAGGAACGCCATCTCCTGGAAGCGGCGCGACAGCGTCTCGAAGGAGTAGTCGGTGGTCTCGAAGATGTCCGGGTCGGCCCAGAAGGTGACCGAGGTGCCGGTCTCCTCGACCTGCTCGTTCTTCGCCAGCGGCGCGGTGGGCACCCCCAGCTTGTAGTCCTGCGTCCAGCGGTGGCCCTCGGTGCGGACCTCGACCGCGACCCGGGTCGACAGCGCGTTGACCACGGAGACGCCGACGCCGTGCAGGCCGCCGGAGACCGCGTAGCCGCCGCCGCCGAACTTGCCGCCCGCGTGCAGCACGGTCAGCACCACCTCGACGGCCGGCTTGCCCTCGGAGGCGACCATGCCCACCGGGATACCGCGGCCGTTGTCCACCACCCTGACGCCGCCGTCGGCGAGGATCGTCACATCGATGGTGTCCGCGTGACCGGCCATCGCCTCGTCGACCGAGTTGTCGACCACCTCTTGCACGAGGTGGTGCAGGCCGCGTTCACCGGTCGAGCCGATGTACATACCGGGGCGCTTGCGCACCGCGTCGAGGCCTTCGAGCACGGTGATCGCGCTGGCGTCGTAGGACTTGCTGGACTTCTCGTTGGGGTTGCCGGAATCGGCCACGAAGCGCCCTTTCTGGCACAGCACGAGCCGGGTCCCGCAGGGCGGGATCGGCTGCGTCTTCGACATGTTCCGCTGGGTAACCCCTGCCGCGATGCCAGGGGAGGGCGGTGTGGGATCAGTCTACCGGTAGCGCCGACATGAATGGGGCTTTGCCGGTACCTGCCTTCCCATGTGCCGCCCAAAACCGCACTCGCCCGACTCCCTACACGCGGCCCCGGTGCCAAAACCGCTCACACGGGCGTCCAGGGCTTCCGGCTGTCAAGGCCCGGCTACGCTGAGCAGGGGCGCGGCTCCGCGGTCGCGCGGGCGTACGAAAAGGGCGGCGCGCGAGTGCTGCGCCGCCCTGCGGCAGGTCGTCCGCACGCGCGGACGGGCCCGCTCAGCCGTAGGTGTCCCCGGGTCCCCTGCTGCCCGGCGCCCGCAGCCTGCCGTAGTTGCGCGGCGGCGCCGCCGGACCCAGCACCTTGAGCAGTTTCACCGTGCCGTGGCCGAGGTCGGCGTTCAGCCGGGCCACCAGGGTCGGGGCCAGCAGCCGCAGCTGGGTCGCCCACGCGGTGGAGTCGCACTGCACGGTCAGCACCCGCGCGTCCTCGTCATAGCGGTCGGGCGAGCAGTGCTGGGCGACCTCGGGCCCGACCAGCTGCGGCCAGCGGCCCATCACCCCGCCGACCGCCGCCGGAGCCTCCCAGCCGCGCTCGGTGATCAGCCGGTTGATGGCCGCGCCCAGCGGCAGCGGATCCCTGCCGTCCGCCCTGGCACCGCTGCGCAGCCCGCCCCGCCTGGCCTGCTTCTTCTGTACGGCCGCGGCGCCCCTCGCCCTGGCCTGCTCCTTGGCCGCCCGCAGCGCGACCCGCGCCAGGTCCACACCCGACGCCTCGGGGGCCGCCGGCTGCTGGGGTACGTCGCCTGTCCCCGCTGTCTCGCTCACTGCCGAACCACCGTCCCGTCCTCCACCGCGAAGCGCGCACCGCGCAGCACCCCCGGTACGTCGTCGTCCACCGCCGCGGTGACCAGCACCTGCTCGCCCGCGGCCACCAGCTCCGCCAGCCGCTCCCGGCGCCTGACGTCCAGCTCGGCGAAGACGTCGTCCAGCACCAGCACCGGCTCGTCGCCGTCCGCGCACAGCAGTTCGTAGGAGGCCAGCCGCAGTGCCAGCGCGTACGACCAGGACTCGCCGTGGCTCGCGTAGCCCTTCGCGGGCATCGGGCCGAGCTTGAGCAGCAGGTCGTCCCGGTGCGGGCCGACCAGTGTCACCCCGCGTTCGATCTCCTGCCGCCGGGCCGCACCCAGCGCCTCGAGCAGCCGCTCGAAGAGCTCCTCGCGGCCGCCGGCGCCCGCCATCGCCTCGTCGCCGATCGAGCTGCGGTAGTCCAGGCCCACCGGGCCGCCGCCGGGCGCCAGCTGCTCGTACGCCTTGTCGGCCAGCGGCTGGAGGGCCGCCACCAGGTCGAGCCGGTGGGCCAGCAGCTCCGCGCCGACCCTGGCCAGGTGCTGGTCCCACACGTCGAGGGTGGACAGGTCGGCGCCCTTGCCGCCGTGCCTGCGGGCCAGCGCGGCGGTTTTCAGCAGCGTGTTGCGCTGCTTGAGCACCCTGTCGAAGTCGCTGCGGACTCCCGCAAGCCGGGGTGCGCGGGCGGTGATCAGCTCGTCGAGGAAGCGGCGGCGCTCACCCGGGTCGCCCTTGACCAGCGCCAGGTCCTCAGGTGCGAACAGCACGCTGCGGACGATGCCGAGCAGGTCACGCGGGCGGACCTGGTTGGAGCGGTTGATCCTGGCCCGGTTGGCCCGGCCCGGGTTGATCTCCAGCTCCAGCAGATGGCGGCGCTCACCGTCGGCGGGCGTGCCCTGCACGACCTGGGCCCGCACCACCGCCCGCTCGGCGCCGACCCTGACCAGCGGCGCGTCAGAGGAGACCCGGTGGCTGCCCAGCGTCGCCAGATAGCCGACCGCCTCGACGAGGTTGGTCTTGCCCTGCCCGTTGGGGCCCACGAAAGCCGTGACGCCCGGGTCGAGAGGGACCTCGGCCCGGGCGTAGGAGCGGAAGTCGGCGAGCGACAGGTGCGCTACGTGCATCGCGTGCTTGGCGCGTCGCCGCGCCGACCTCCCTGCTTGCTGTGTGCTGTGCGGACCGCCTACTCGGCGGCGGTGACCGCGTGGCCGCCGAACTCGTTGCGCAGCGCGGCGATCATCTTCATCTGCGGCGAGTCGTCCTGGCGGGACGCGAAGCGCGCGAAGAGCGAGGCGGTGATCGCCGGCAGCGGCACCGCGTTGTCGATCGCGGCCTCCACCGTCCAGCGTCCCTCGCCCGAGTCGTCGGCGTAACCGCGCAGGGCGCCCAGGTGCTCGTCCTTGTCGAGGGCGTCCACGGCCAGGTCGAGCAGCCAGGAGCGGATGACCGTACCGGACTTCCAGGAGCGGAAGACCTCACGGACGTCGGTGACGGAATCCACCGCCTCGAGCAGCTCCCAGCCCTCGGCGTAGGCCTGCATCATCGCGTACTCGATGCCGTTGTGGACCATCTTCGCGAAGTGGCCGGCGCCGACCCGGCCCGCGTGGACCGCGCCGGTGTCGCCCTCGGGCTTGAGCGCGTCGAAGATCGGCTGCGCCTTGGCGACGTCCTCTGCCTTGCCGCCGTACATCAGCGCATAGCCGTTCGCCAGGCCCCAGACGCCGCCGGAGACGCCGCAGTCGACGAACCCGATGCCCTTGGCCGCCAGCTGCTCGGCGTGCTTCTCGTCGTCCGTCCAGCGGGAATTGCCGCCGTCGACCACCAGGTCGCCGGGGGAGAGCAGCTCGCCGAGCTCGTCGATGGTGGACTGGGTCGCGGCGCCGGCCGGCACCATGACCCACACCACGCGCGGCTCCTGCAGCGAGTCCACCAGCTCCTTGAGGCTGTGGGCATCGGCGAGATCCGGGTTGCGGTCGTAGCCGATGACGGTGTGGCCTGCGCGGCGGATGCGCTCGCGCATGTTGCCGCCCATCTTGCCGAGACCGATGAGACCGAGCTCCATCACACATCCTTCGTTCGAAGCGTCACGGGCGCCCGGGAATGCGGTGGACGCCGGTTGCTGCCTGACCCTGAACCTGACCTGGGATGAGCCTACGTCGGCCGCGTCGGCGGCTGCGTGCGGGCTCAGCCGGACAGCCGCACCGGCATGATCAGGTACTTGTACGCCTCGTCGGGCTCGGCATCGACGGCCGCCCGGCCGCTGAGCAGCGCCGGCTTGGTGGAGGTGGTGAACGACAGCTGCGCCGCGGGGGAGTCGATCGCGCTCAGCCCGTCCAGCAGGAAGGTCGGGTTGAAGGCGATCGAGATGTCGTCGCCCTCCAGCTTGGCGTCGACCCTTTCCACAGCCTGTGCATCGTCGCTCGACCCCGCCTCCAGGGTGAGCACGCCCTGCTCGAAGCTCAGCCGCACCGGGGTGTTGCGCTCGGCGACCAGGGCGACGCGCTTGACGGCCTCGACGAAGGGCGCAGTCTCGATCACCGCGACGGAGGCGAACTCGGTCGGGAAGAGCGTGCGGTATTTGGGCAGGTCGCCTTCGAGCAGCCGGGTGGTCGTACGGCGCCCGGCGCCCTCGAAGCCGATCAGGCCCTCGCCCGCGCCGGAGCCGGCCAGCGCGATGGACACGGTGTCGCCGCTGGTGAGCGACTTGGCGGTGTCCTGGAGCGTCTTGGCGGGCACCAGGGCGACAGCGGAGATGTCCGCCTGCTCCGGCTTCCACAGGAACTCGCGGACCGCGAAGCGGTAGCGGTCGGTGGCGGCCAGCGTGACCGTGTCGCCCTCGATCTCGATCCGCACACCGGTCAGCACCGGCAGGGTGTCGTCACGGCCGGCGGCGATGGCGACCTGGCTGGCCGCGGCGGCGAAGATCTCGCCGGGGACCGTGCCGGACGCGACGGGCATCGCGGGCAGCGCCGGATACTCCTCGACCGGCAGGGTGTGCAGCGTGAAGCGGGAGCTGCCGCAGACCACGGTGACGCGGACGCCGTCGGTGGAGATCTCCACCGGGCGGTTGGGCAGCGCCCGGGAGATGTCGGCGAGCAGCCGCCCTGACACCAGGACGGTGCCCTCCTCGTCCACCTCCGCCTCGACGGCGACCCGGGCCGAGACCTCGTAGTCGAAGCCGGAAAGGCTCAGCTGGCCCTCCTCGGCCTTGAGCAGCAGTCCGGCGAGCACCGGCACCGGGGGGCGGGCCGGAAGGCTTCGGGCTGCCCAAGCCACTGCCTCGGCGAGTACGTCGCGCTCCACCCGGATCTTCACCGGAACCGCCTCCTGCTTGTTGCCAGCTGTCGGGGAACAGTCTGACGCACAGGACTGTCACTCGGAGCGGCTTGGCGTCAAGCGGCGACACGGTCGGCCGGGCGACGAGGGCCGAGTTGTGCACAGGACCCGCTTCGAAGCAGTTTCCCCGGTATCTACGTGTAGTCGTAGTAGTAGGGGTTGTGGATACCGTGGATAACCGGTTCCTGCGCAGGTCAGGCCCCGTTTTTTATCCCCAGGGCCTGTGGGTGGGGGCGGTGGACAACCATGGGGTCCTGTGGACGGCGGAAAGTTGTGCACACCCCATGCACAGGCGACTACGGGTTGTCCCCAGGCCTGTCCCCAGAAATACCCAGGTTCTCCCCAGGCCAACCCACCACCTTGGTGTGACGGCTTTCACTCTCCCGTGTGACAGGGGGCATTCGGTTGCCGAACAGTGGACAGAGATGTGGAGAAGTGGCCCCAGGCTGTGCACAACAGGCCTCCACCTGTGGGCGGGCGGTGGACAACCGATCACGGGGTGCTGTGGACATCCGATCCGTCCACAGTCTGTGGATCACGGTTACCCACATATCCACACCCCGCTGAGCTGCCAGGACGCCGGTATCGCGGACCCGCCTGTGGAGAGTATCGGGACAACTCCGGTGTCCCCAGGGTGTGGACAGACAAAACGCCGCGATCCTGTGGACAACAGGACCGCGGCGACGGGTAATCGAACAGGACGCGGCGCGCGTCAGCTCTTGATGCGGTTGGTGAGCTCGGTCACCTGGTTGTAGATGGACCGCCGTTCCGCCATCAGCGAGCGGATCTTCCGGTCGGCGTGCATCACCGTGGTGTGGTCCCGGCCGCCGAAGAGGGCGCCGATCTTCGGCAGCGACAGGTCGGTCAGCTCCCGGCACAGATACATGGCGATCTGGCGCGCGGTGACCAGGACCCGGCTGCGCGAGGAGCCGGACAGGTCGTCCACCGCGAGCCCGAAGTAGGCCGCGGTCTCCGCCATGATCGCGGTGCCGCTGATCTCCGGCACCGAGTCTTCGCCGCCCGGGATCAGGTCCTTGAGGACGATCTCCGTGAGCTGGAGGTCCACCGGCTGCCGGTTGAGGCTCGCGAAGGCGGTGACCCGGATCAGCGCCCCCTCCAGCTCCCGGATGTTGCGGGAGATCCGGGACGCGATGAACTCCAGCACCTCGGGCGGCGCGTTCAGCTGCTCCTGCACCGCCTTCTTGCGCAGGATCGCGATCCGTGTCTCCAGCTCGGGCGGCTGGACGTCGGTGATCAGACCCCACTCGAAGCGGTTGCGCAGCCGGTCCTCCAGGGTGACCAGCTGCTTGGGCGGCCGGTCGGAGGACAGCACGATCTGCTTGTTCGCGTTGTGCAGCGTGTTGAAGGTGTGGAAGAACTCCTCCTGCGTCGACTCCTTGCTCGCCAGGAACTGGATGTCGTCGACCAGCAGGATGTCCATGTCGCGATACCGCTTGCGGAACGCGTCCGCCTTGCCGTCCCTGATCGAGTTGATGAACTCGTTCGTGAACTCCTCCGAGCTCACGTACCTGACCCGGGTGCCGGGGTAGAGGCTGCGCGCGTAGTGCCCGATCGCGTGCAGCAGGTGCGTCTTGCCGAGGCCGGACTCGCCGTAGATGAACAGCGGGTTGTACGCCTTGGCGGGCGCCTCGGCCACCGCGACCGCGGCGGCGTGCGCGAAGCGGTTGGAGGCGCCGATCACGAAGGTGTCGAAGAGGTACTTCGGGTTGAGGCGGGCGGTGGGCTCGACGGCACCTCCGCTGCCGCCCGTACCGCCGCCGGGCCCGCCCGCGCCGCCCCCGGACGGCGGGATCGCGGAGGACCGCTCGGGCCGGCCGGCGGGCGGCTGGACTCCCTGCGCGGGATAGCCGCCTCCCGGGCCTGGGCCGTAGGGGCGGTCGGCCGGGTGCGCCTGGTGGGGCACCGCCGGGTAGCCGCCGTCCAGGCGGTCGGGGCGGTAGCGGTCCCTGTCGCGGTCCCTGTCGCGGTCCCGGTCCCTGTCGTCGCGCGGGTCATGGTGGTCGCGGTGGTCGCGGTCGTCCCGCGGGCCGCGCGGATCCCGCAGGTCGCGGTGGTCGCGTCCGTCGAGCCGGTCCCGCGGGTCGCGTCCGTCGCGTGGATCGCGGCTGTCGCGGCCGTCCCGGGGCTCGGGGTAGGTGTCGGTCCTGCGGTCCTGGAAGCCGCCGCCCGCCGGCGCCCCCCAGTTGCCGAGCCCCGGCTGCTGCCACTCCTCGTCCGGTGTACGCGGCGGCCAGTCGTCCGTACCGCCGTCCTGGCGGTCCTGGTAGCCCCTGCGCATCCGCGGGGCCTCGTCGTACGGGTCGGACCCCGACTGCGGCTGCTCCGGCAGCACGGGCGGCGCGGGCTGGTCCTGCTCGCCGCCGGACGCCACGGCGATGGCGATGCCCACCGTGTGACCGAACTCATGGCTGAGCACGTCCGTGATCAGCTGCTTGAGCTGCTGGCCCTCGAGGATCTTCTTGGCGTACTCGTTCGGCGCAGACAGCACCGCGGTGCCGGCGACCAGCGCCAGCGGCTGGATGCGGCGGAGCCATTCCGCATGGGTCGGCTTCAGGTCTTCGCTGTCCACCAGGAGCTTCTGGAGCACTTGCGGCCATACTGCGGCAAGATCGGCAGATACATCAGCCACAGGGCACGCTCTCTCGGGTTGCATGGTTGCGTAGTGGTGCAGCGAACTCCCGCAGGCGTGTGGACCTCGGCAGGGGCGGGAAGAGTACGGAGTTCAGCCACGGTAATCAGCGCGGCGTGCGCGGTTCAAGTCGTTGTCCACAGGCTGTGTACAAATGGCGGGGGTGCGCCGCCGGGTTTGACCGGATGGGCTAGCCGCACGTACCGTATCGAGGTCGAGTTGTCGATGGCTGCTGCCGCCTGCCTACCGATGGGCGAGGATCCTCCGGAGCGTTAACGCACACCGGGTGATCGTCAAGCGGTGCACCCGATTGGTCCGCGAGCTTTTCGTGGGCGCACGGTGACAGCCAGGCGACGCCCCGCCGGACACGATCTCTTCTGGAGCCCCCGAGTGAGCAAGCGCACCTTCCAGCCGAACAACCGCCGTCGCGCCAAGACCCACGGCTTCCGTCTGCGGATGCGGACCCGCGCAGGTCGTGCGATTCTCGCGACCCGCCGCGGCAAGGGCCGCGCGCGCCTTTCCGCCTGATTGCCAGGTCTGATGCCGTGCTGCCCACCGAGAATCGGCTGAGGCGGCGCCAGGACTTCGCGACGGCGGTTCGCCGTGGACGCCGGGCGGGCCGCCCGCTGCTGGTTGTCCACCTGCGCCGAGACGCCACCGACCCGCACGCGCCGGGGGGGAGCACTCCCCCGGCACGTGCGGGTTTCGTCGTGAGCAAGGCAGTCGGCGGAGCTGTGCAGCGGAATCTGGTGAAGCGCAGATTGCGTCATTTGGTTCGGGCGCGCCTGCGTTTGCTGCCCCCCGGTAGCCTGGTAGTGGTACGCGCGCTTCCCGACGCGGGAAACGCGGACGAAGCACAGCTGGCCCTCGACCTGGACGCCGCACTGTCGCGGCTGCTGGGCCGTGACACCCATGGCGACGCCGAGGGGAGGGTGGCTCAATGAAATACCCGCTGCTGGCACTGATCAAGCTGTATCAGTGGACGATCAGTCCATTGCTCGGCCCGGTCTGCCGGTATTACCCGTCGTGCTCCCACTACGGGTACACCGCCATCGACCGGCATGGCGCGATCAAGGGCACCGCCCTTACCGCGTGGCGCATCCTCCGGTGCAACCCCTGGTCGCCCGGCGGAGTGGACCATGTCCCGCCGCGTAAGCGGCCGCCATGGCACGAACTGCTGCGCCGCGTACTGCGGGGCGGCTCCGACGGGCCCGTCACGCCCGAGCCCACCGGACCCTCTCACGCCCAAGGAGCCTGACCGTGGGGATCCTGAACCCCCTTTACGACGCAGTGTCGTGGATCATCGTCCAGTTCCACTCGTTCTACAGCCTGATCTTCGACCCTGACAGCGGCTTGGCGTGGGGTCTGTCCATCGTCTCGCTGGTGGTCCTGATCCGGATCTGCCTGATCCCGCTCTTCGTCAAGCAGATCAAGTCCACGCGGAACATGCAGGCGCTCCAGCCGAAGATGAAGGCGATCCAGGAGCGCTACAAGAACGACCGCCAGAAGCAGTCCGAAGAGATGATGAAGCTGTACAAGGAGACGGGCACCAACCCGCTCTCCTCGTGCCTGCCGATTCTGGCGCAGTCTCCGTTCTTCTTCGCGCTCTACCACGTGCTCAGCAACATCGCGAAGGGCAACAAGGTCGGTGTCATCCACTCCGACCTGGTCACGAGCGCGGGTCATGCGCACATCTTCGGAGCCCCGCTGGCGGCGAAGTTCCTGGACAGCTCGAACAAGGTCGAGCTGCTCGGCGCGACCCTCACCGATGTGCGGCTCGTCACCATCATCATGATCCTCATGATGTCGGCGTCGCAGTTCTACACGCAGCGCCAGCTGATGACCAAGAACGTCGACATGACGGTGAAGACCCCGTTCATGCAGCAGCAGAAGATGCTGATGTACGTCTTCCCGGTCATCTTCGCCGTGATGGGCATCAACTTCCCCGTCGGTGTCCTCATCTACTGGCTGACCACCAACGTGTGGACCATGGGCCAGCAGATGTTCGTCATCCGCCGCAATCCCACCCCCGGCAGCCTGGCCTTCCAGCAGCGCCAGGAGCGGCTGCGGGCCAAGGGCAAGCTGGTCGAGGCGCCCGAGGAGGTCGCCGCCAAGGAAGCGGTCGAGATCGCCCGTGCCAACCGCACCCAGCCCAAGCGGCAGCCGAAGGCCAAGCGCCACACCGGAGGCGCCGCAGGCGGCCCCGGGGCGCCGCGGGCCGGCGGCTCCGCGGAATCGCAGGCCGGCGGATCGGACGGCGACGCGGACACCGGTGTGCAGGACGCGAAGCCCGCAGCATCCGGCGCCAGGTCCGGCACCCCGAAGTCGGGCGGTGCTCCCAAGAGCGGTGCCTCCCGGTCCGGCGGCGGCAAGGGCAGTGGCGGCGCGCCGCGGGCCGGTGCTCCGAGGGCGGGCGGTCAGAAGCAGGGCGGCGGAACGGCGGGCAAGCAGTCCGGCGGGACCAAGGCCAAGCCGACCAACCTGTCGTCGAAGAAGAAGTAAGAGGAGAGTCCAGGCGTGAGCGACGTCAACACCACCACGGCACCCGAGGGCGGCTCGTCCGCGACTCTGACCCGGCTGGAGCAGGAGGGTGAGATCGCGGCGGACTACCTGGAGGGGCTGCTGGACATCGCCGACCTCGACGGTGACATCGACATGGATGTCGAGGGCGAGCGTGCCTCGGTGTCGATCATCGGTGACACCTCCACCCGGGAGCTCACCAAGCTCGTCGGGCGGGACGGCGAGGTGCTGGAGGCGCTCCAGGAGCTGACCCGGCTCGCGGTGCACCGGGAGACCGGTGAGCGCAGCAGGCTGATGCTGGACATCGCCGGCTTCCGGGCGCGCAAGCGCACCGAGCTGACGCAGCTGGGTACGGAGGCGGCTGCCGAGGCCAGGGAGACCGGTCAGCCGGTCAAGCTGGACCCGATGACGCCCTTCGAGCGCAAGGTCGTGCACGACGCGGTCGCCGCCGCGGGGCTGCGCAGCGAATCCGAGGGCGAGGAGCCCCAGCGCAGGGTGGTCGTCCTGCCGGTCTGACCGGCTGCTCGCCCTGATCGTTCGGCCCCGTCTGCTCGCAGGCGGGGCCGAAGCTTGTCAGCCTTGATACGACCGCACACGAGCATGAGCACGGACGAGAACACGGATGGACGCGCGGGCGGCGACGCCCGGGCGAGAACCGAGGAAAGGACAGTCCCGTGACGGAGGCAGCAGCGGAGCTTCCCGCGCCGCCCGAGCAGGCTGGGGCGGTGTTCGGCGACCGGTTCGCCGATGCGCTGCGCTATGCCGAGCTGCTGGCGGATGCCGGGGTGCAGCGCGGTCTGATCGGTCCGCGCGAGGTGCCCCGGCTGTGGGAGCGGCATCTGCTGAACTGCGCGGTGCTCTCCGAGGTGATCGACGAGGACGTGTCGGTCTGCGATGTCGGCTCGGGAGCCGGTCTGCCCGGCATCCCGCTGGCCCTGGCCCGGCCCGATCTGGAGATCACCCTCCTCGAGCCGCTGCTGCGCCGTACGAACTTCCTGGAGGAGGTCGTACGGCTGCTGGGGCTGGCCAATGTGACGGTCGTGCGCGGCCGGGCCGAGGAGATGGTGGGCAAGCTGCCGCCGGTTGACGTGGTGACCGCTCGCGCCGTGGCGCCGCTGGAGCGGCTCGCCGGCTGGGGACTGCCGCTGCTGCGGCCGCACGGAGAGATGGCCGTACTCAAGGGCGACACCGCCGAGGAGGAGCTGCGATCCGCTCGGGCGGCGCTCGGCCGGCTGGGGGCGGTGAACGCCTCGGTGATCCAGGTCGGCGAGGGGGTGGTGGACCCCCTGTCCACGGTGGTCAGGGTTCTGGTGGGGGAAAGCCCGGGTGGAGTGCGTGCGGCCACCCGGCGGGCGAAGGCGGCCCGGGCCAGTCGGGCACCTCGTGGCGGGAGCAGCGCGGGGCGTCGACGCCGCTGATTTCTGATCCGGAAAGCGTGCAAAACGGCACAATCCGGAGTGTCTGCCGCGATACGGGCGCGCTGCGGCGCATCGTGTTCCACGTGAAACGTCGCTCACTGCTTCCAGGAGTCCTCAGTCGCGGCCGTGCCGCTGCCGAGGCGCGCGCCAACAAACCGACCAAGACCAATTCGGCTGTGGATAACCGCGATTTATCCACAGCCGACCGGGGCTCGCTGGTTCAGCACCCCTCGGGCATGGCAGGCTCTCCTCATAGCGAGCCTGAAGTCGAGGAGAGTGAGTCCTTGCGGTCCGACGCCAACATCGCGGGGCCGATGGCCGACCCGGTCCCCGGTCCCCGCTCAGCTGAATCAGCCGGGGGCTCACTTTCCGTGCCCCCGGGGTTCGGGAGCGATGTTTCACGTGAAACATTGCCTCCTATGGATGACACCCCGATCGGCCGCGCTGCCCAGATGGCCGTCGAGGCGCTGAACCGTACCGGCGAGGGTCTGCCCAGACCTGCGCAGACCCGGGTGATGGTGGTCGCCAACCAGAAGGGCGGGGTCGGCAAGACCACGACCACGGTGAACCTGGCGGCCTCCCTGGCCCTGCACGGTGCCCGGGTGCTGGTGATCGACCTGGACCCGCAGGGCAACGCCTCCACGGCGCTGGGGATCGACCATCACTCCGAAGTCCCGTCGATCTACGACGTGCTGGTGGAGAGCAAGCCACTGTCGGATGTCGTGCTGCCGGTGGTCGATGTGGAGGGCTTGTTCTGTGCGCCCGCCACGATCGACCTGGCTGGTGCCGAGATCGAACTGGTCTCCCTGGTGGCTCGGGAGAGCCGGCTCCAGCGGGCCATCGAGTCGTACGAGCAGCCGCTGGACTATGTCCTGATCGACTGCCCGCCCTCGCTCGGCCTACTCACCGTCAACGCCCTGGTGGCCGGCGCCGAGGTGGTCATCCCGATCCAGTGCGAGTACTACGCGCTGGAGGGCCTGGGGCAGCTGTTGAAGAACGTGGACCTGGTCCGCGCCCACCTCAACCCCAAGCTGCATGTGTCCACGATCCTGCTGACCATGTACGACGGCAGGACCAGGCTCGCCTCCCAGGTGGCGGAAGAGGTGCGCACCCACTTCGGCAAGGAGGTGCTGCGGACCAGCATCCCGCGGTCGGTACGCATCTCCGAAGCACCCAGCTACGGCCAGACCGTGCTGACCTATGACCCGGGTTCCAGTGGCGCGCTGTCGTATCTGGAAGCCGCCCGGGAGATGGCCCTGCGCGGCCTGCCGGGTGAGATGGCGGTCGAGTACGACCCGCAGCCGCAGGGCGAACAGCACAACGAGCAACACCCGCACAGCATGTCGGAGGGGATCCAGTGAGTGATCGACGCAGAGGGCTCGGCCGTGGTCTCGGCGCGCTGATCCCGGCCGCGCCGCAGGCAACCAGCCCAACGTCGGGGACCGCGCCGGTCCTGGTACCGGACCGCGGGATCGCGGCGGCCAAGGTGGCCGGCCTGGTGGACCGCCGGTCGCCGGAGCCGCCTGCGGTGGACATCCCTGTTTCACGTGAAACAGAGCCCGATCTCTCGTCGTCGCGGGTACCGGTCGAGGGTGCCTACTTTGCCGAGCTGGAGCTCGACGCGATCACCCCGAACCCGCGGCAGCCGCGTGAGGTGTTCGACGAGGACGCGCTCAACGAGCTGATCACCTCGATCAAAGAGGTCGGACTCCTCCAGCCGGTGGTGGTACGGCAGATCAGTGCGGACCGCTTCGAGCTGATCATGGGCGAGCGCCGCTGGCGGGCCTGCCGCGAAGCGGGCCTGGAGCGGATCCCGGCGATCGTCCGAGCCACCGACGACGAGAAGCTGCTGCTGGACGCCCTCCTGGAGAACCTGCACCGGGCACAGCTCAACCCTCTCGAGGAGGCCGCGGCCTACGACCAGTTGCTGCGGGACTTCTCCTGCACGCACGAGCAACTGGCGGACCGGATCGGGCGCTCCCGCTCGCAGGTCTCCAACACCCTCCGGCTGCTCAAGCTGTCGGCTCCGGTGCAGCGCCGGGTGGCAGCGGGAGTCATCTCCTTCGGGCACGCCCGGGCTCTGCTCTCGCTGGACGACTCCGAGGACCAGGACAAGCTGGCGCTGCGGATCGTCGCAGAGGAGCTGTCGGTTCGCACGGTCGAAGAGATCGTGAAGCTGATGAACAGCGAGCCTCAGACCACCAGGAAGTCCGCGGGTCCGCGGGCCGGCCGCCGGGTGTCCCCGGCGCTGACCCATCTGGCCACCCGGCTCTCCGACCGCTTCGACACCCGGGTGAAGGTCGACCTGGGCCAGAAGCGGGGCAAGATCGTGGTGGAGTTCGCTTCGATAGAGGATCTGGAGCGCATCCTCGGTGCGATGGCACCGGGCGAAGGCAAGGTCCTGGAGGATCGGCTGGACGACGAGGCCGAGGACGACGACGAGTGACACCGTGGCACCCCGGCACTGAGCACCGGGGTGCCACCGTAGTTCGGTCAGCGACAGGAATGGGGTCCTTGGCACATGGGCCGTCGGCTTGTACCGCTCACCCTCGACAATCTTCCCGACCTTCCCAAGCCATGCCGGCGCTGCGTCTTCTGGGAGCTCGACCCGGTGAGTGGCGAAGCCGCTGTGCAGGCCGGCAAGCCCGAGCTGGAGAAGGAGGCCTGGATCTCCGCGGTGCTGCTGGAGTGGGGCTCCTGCGGCCGGGTGGTCTATGTCGACGAGGTCCCGGCGGGATTCGTGCTCTACGCCCCAGCTGCCTACGTGCCGCGATCGTTGGCCTTCCCGACCAGTCCGGTGTCCGCTGACGCCGTCCAGCTGATGACGGCCCGCGTGCTGCCCGGCTACCAGGGCCAGGGCATCGGGCGGGTGCTGGTGCAGACGGTGGCGAAGGATCTGGTCCGCCGGAATTTCAAGGCGATCGAGGCGTTCGGCGACGCGAAGTGGTCGTCGCCGTCGTGTGTGCTGCCGGCCGACCATCTCTTGGCCGTCGGCTTCAAGACGGTCCGCCCGCACCCGCGTTATCCCCGACTGCGGTTGGAGCTGCGCTCGACGATCTCCTGGAAGGAAGACGTCGAGATGGCGATCGACCGGCTCCTGGGCGCCGTGCAGAAAGAACCCATCCTGCGCCCGCTCTGACTTCGCGCTCCGGCTTCAGGCTTGGACGCTTCTGCTTCCGACACGAAAGGGCCCGCTCCCCGTTGGAGAGCGGGCCCTTCGATGTTCCACGTGGAACAGTGCGCGAACTCAGCCGATGAAGTCGGAGAGGTCGCGGACGAGCGCGGCCTTCGGCTTGGCACCCACGATGGTCTTCACGACCTCGCCGCCCTTGTAGACGTTGAGAGTCGGGATGGACATCACGCCGTACTTCGCGGCGGTGACAGGGTTCTCGTCGATGTTGAGCTTGACGATGGTGATGTCGTCGGCGTGCTCCGCCGCGATGGCCTCCAGCGACGGGGCAATCTGACGGCACGGGCCGCACCATTCGGCCCAGAAGTCGACCAGCACGGGCTTGTCGCTGGCCAGGACCTCCTCGGCGAAGGTCGCGTCGGTCACATGAATGGGCTTGCCGGCCACGGCAGTCTCCTCAGGTTCGAATCGGTCGGGTGGGGGATGGGGGACGTCAGACGGCCTTCTCGGCGTCGCTGAGAGACGCCAGGTAGCGCTCGGCGTCCAGAGCGGCCGAACAGCCGGTGCCGGCCGCGGTGATCGCCTGACGGTAGGTGTGGTCCACGACGTCTCCGGCGGCGAAGACGCCGGGGATGCTGGTGCGAGTGCTCGGGGCCTGGACGGTGAGGTATCCCTCCGCGTCGAGGTCGAGAACACCCTTGAAGAGTTCGGTCCTCGGGTCGTGGCCGATGGCGATGAACAGCCCGCTGACGGGCAGCTCCGAGGTCTCGCCGGTCCGGGTGTTCCGCAGGGTCAGCCCGGAGAGCTTGCCTTCGCCGTGGATCTCGGCGACCTCGCTGTCCCAGACGAAGGAGATCTTCGGGTCGGCGAACGCGCGGTCCTGCATCGCCTTGGACGCCCTGAGGCTGTCCCGGCGGTGCACGATCTTCACGGACTTGGCGAACCGGGAGAGGAAGGTCGCCTCCTCCATCGCGGTGTCGCCACCGCCGATCACGGCGATGTCGTGCTCGCGGAAGAAGAAGCCGTCACAGGTGGCACACCAGGAGACGCCGCGACCGGAGAGCTGGTCCTCGTTCGGCAGGTTGAGCTTCCGGTGCTGCGAGCCGGTGGCCACGATGACTGCCTTGGCCCGGTGGACGGTGCCCGCCGAGTCGGTGACGGTCTTGATGTCCCCGCTGAGGTCCACCGCGACCACATCGTCCGGAACGAGCTCCGCGCCGAACCGCTCGGCCTGAGCCCGCATGTTGTCCATCAGGTCCGGGCCGATGATCCCGTCCCGGAATCCGGGGAAGTTCTCCACCTCGGTGGTGTTCATCAGTGCACCGCCCGCGGTGACCGAGCCCTCGAAGACCAGCGGGCTGAGAGATGCGCGTGCCGTGTACAGCGCCGCGGTGTAGCCCGCGGGCCCCGAGCCGATGATGATCACGTTACGGACGTCGCTCACGGGTGTCTTCCTCGTCTCTGCGTACTGCTGTGGGGGTCCGGCCCTGGCTGGACTCTCGTCCTGCCTAACGGATCCTACGGGGCTGGCATTCCCCCGGTGCCGCACCGCCTCACGCCCGCTGGGACGCGCCCTCGGGAGTGCTGGTCAGCTCCGGGGGTAGCTGTCGTGGAACAGCACCTGGCCCGGGGTGTCGGCCGTACAGGAGGCGGTCACCACGAAGGCATCCACCCGGGTCGTGTCGGCGGGATCCGGCAGCACCACGAGATAGGAGTCCAGACCCTGGTAGGCCTCTCGATCCGCAGCCAAGGGCTTCTCGGTCCGCTGGGTGGCCTGGAGGACACACGCGGGCACGGTGACGACAGAGCCGTCGGGTGCGGCGACCCGGGCGTCCCCCTTGCCGCTCAGCATCGGCGAGGTGATCCCACCGCCGGCGCTCTTGCCGCCCGTGCCGTCCAGCAGCCGGGCCACCTGATCTTCCACAGCGCTGGAGCTGCCCCGGTCCTCGGCGCCCGCTTTCCGCTCGGCGCTGCTGTCAGCGTTCATGCTGCTCGTCCCACTGTGGGAAGCCAGCTCGTAGACCATGCCGCCGAGTGCGAGGAGGGCGGCGATCGAGGCCGTACCCATCAGCAGGGCGCGCCGTCGCCGACTGCCGCGGCCGGGTCCGGTGGACGCGGAAGGCCGCCCCGCCGGAGCCGATGTTCCACGTGGAACATCCGCCGTCGTGTTGCTGCTCTGCGCGGGGAGCGATGTTTCACGTGGAACATGCGGCAGTGTCGAGTCGAGTCGGCTCTCCGCAGCGAGCGCCGTGTCGATCCGGGCGGCGATGTCCGCGGGCATCGGCTCCGGCTCGGGCAGGTCGCCGAGCAGGTCACGGATTTCCCGCAATGACGCGATCACGTCGCCGCACTGTGCGCAGGACTCCACATGGGCCTGGACGTCGGTCGCCCGCTCCGTGGGCAGGATGCCTTCGGCCAGATCGGAGATGTCCATGACGTCGGGATGCGCGTCCTCGTGGGGAGACGGGTCCTGGCCCGTGGTCGACGTCATCGGTGGTCACCTCCGCCCTGCTCTGTTCCTGCCGGTGGGACGGATGTCCCCTGCGTCCGGTTCCTTCTGCTCTCCGGGTCGGCGCGGTCTGCCCCGCTGCCCGCCCGTAGATGGGTGATCAGCGGCAGCAGCCGGGCTCGTCCCCTCGCGCATCGGCTCTTCACCGTGCCCTCCGGCACGCCGAGCACCGTGGCGGCTTCCGCGACCGGATAGCCCTGCATGTCGACCAGCACCAAGGCGACGCGCTGCTCCACGGGCAGGGTTGCCAGAGCGGTGAGGAGTTCGCGGTGCAGTTCACCGCGCTCGGCAGGCGCCTCGGCGGACTCGTGTGGTTCGAGGAGCGCGTCGAAGTTCTCCCCGTCGGCGACCGGCGCCGTACGCCGGGAAGCGGCGCGCCGTACCCGGTCCAGGCAGGCGTTCACGGTGATCCGGTGGAGCCACGTGGTGACGGCCGACTGGCCGCGGAAGGTATGCGCGGACCGGAAGGCCGACACCAGTGCGTCCTGGACGGCGTCAGCGGCCTCCTCGCGGTCGCCGAGCGTCCGCAGGGCGACCGCCCAGAGCCGGTCGCGATGCCTGCGGACCAGTTCGCCGAAGGCATCCACCTCGCCCGCCACATGGCGGGCCAGCAGGGCGGTGTCGTCGGCTTCACCGAGCGGTGTTCGCTCCAAGGCCCGACTCCCCCGTCCCTTTCCGTTCATCCGGTTCAGCCCGTGACGCTGATCTCCGAGATCTTGCCACGGAAGCCGGCAGGGTCATGCGGGAGTTTGGTCAGCCAGACCAGAAGGTAGCGAGTGGTGACCTGCTTGGCCGGCTTGAGCGTCACCTGGCGGCTGCCGGAGCCCGAGGCGACCTTGCTGAAGCCGTCCAGCTGGGTGGGCCGGCCCGTGCTGCCCGGCGCGGCCATCAGCGAGACATCGGTGCCGTCGCCGAGGAGGTTGACGGTGACCGAGGTGACACGGTGAGCGCTGCCCAGGTCCAGGACCACGCCGACGCCGGACTTCAGTCCGCCGAGGTCGGCCCGGGAATACCAGCTCGTCTGCCAGTAGGTCGCCGGGTCGCCGTCGTAGACCTTCGAGATCTCCGAGGGGGTCTCGCTGCCGTCCCCGAGCGGGTCGAAGTCCTTGGCGCCGACGATGCGTAGCGGAGCGGCGACCGGCGGGGCCGGATTCCGCTCTGCCTTCTCCGTGGGGGTCGGATTGCGCGGGGTGTGGGTCTCACGGGATTTGAGGGTGTCCGCGAGCTGCCAGCTGCCGAGCCCGATCGCCACGATCAGCAGTGCGGACACCGCCCACTTCAGCGCGCTGCCGGTACGACCCGGCAGGGCGGGAGGCGGGGTGATGGGAGCGGGGACCGGGCTCGCGACGGTGTAGCGGGTGGCGCCTGCCGGTGGCTGCGGCGGCTGCTGGAAGGCCGCCTGCCGGTAGACGGGCGCGGGGTGCTCGGGAGGTCGGATCCGCGGAATGCCCGCGATGGCCTTGGCGAGCTCCTCCGGGGTGGTGCAGGGCGACTCCTCGCGGGAGGCGGTCGCCCCGTCGTTCACCAGCGCGCGCATCGCCACGTCCGACATACCGCGGTGGATGCCCGCCCGCAGCTGGTCGGGCGCGACCAGGCCGACGCCCTTGGGCAGCCCTGCCAGGCCGTGCGCGTCCTCCTCGTAGGGCCAGCGCTGGGTGAGGGCGGCATACAGGAGCGCGCCGATCGCCTCGGTGTCCTGCCGCTGCGGGCGGTCGGAGCTCAGCCCGCGCAGCGCGGCCGCGACAGCCAGCCCGCGGATGCGGTACTGCCCCGAGCTGGTCCGCAGCACGGCACCCGGGTCGAGCCGCAGATGGGCCAGTCCCTCGCGGTGGGCGGCGGCCATGCCCTGGGAGACCTGGCTGGCCATCTGATAGGCCTCGTGCGGCTCCAGCGGGCCCACGGCCAGCAGGTCGGCGAGCGAGCCGGCGTCCGGCAGCCACTCATGGATGACATAGACCAGCTCGTCCTCCTCGACGGCGTCGAGGACCTGGACGAAGCGCGGGTCGCCGAGCAGTGCGGCGGAGCGGGCGGCGGCCAGCACCTGCCGGGCACGCGGGTGCTCGGCGGGCAGCAGGTGGATGCCGACGGCCCGCCGCAGCTTCTCGTCCACCGCACGCCAGCTGCTGAAGCCGTCCACCCGCGTGACACACTCGGCGAGCTGGTAGCGCCGGGCCAGCCGGTGGCCGCTGTGCAGCTCGGGTGCGGTGGGCTTGGCCTTGGGCCGGGGCTGTGCGGGCCCGTGCCGCTCGGGTTCGTGCTGCTTGGGTTCGTGCTGCGTGGGTTCGTGCCGCTCGGGTTCCGGCTGGAGTCCGGCCGCGACGGCTTCGGTCTCGTCGACCTCGGGCCCGGGCGCTTCGGTTGCTTCAGCCGCGTCGTCTTCGGCCGGTCCGTCTTCGAGCTTTTCGGCTCCGGTGGCTGCCGGCAACGGCTCGGTGGCGTCGGTGGGTGCCTGCGCGGTCTTCTCCGCGTCGTCTTCGGTGTTCTCGGTCCCGTCCGCTGTGCCCTGGGGTGGGGTGCCGTCGCCGGCGGTGCCGCCGTCCTGGTCGTCCGTCGTCGTACCGTCGGGTGTGGTGCCGTCCTGCTGGGCTGCGGGCGGTGCCTCGCCGCCCTCATCGGCCACTCCGACGGCCGCCGTGCTCCGATCCGCCACCGTCGTTCCTGCCTCCCCATCCATAGCGCGATCCCACGTCGAGCCGATGACAATTGTGCCCACAGTCCGGCTCTATGCACGACACACGGCAGACCGTGATGGTTGCGCCAAGCGGTGCGCCGGTGCGCGGAAGTCGTGATCAGCGGCCGAGCCTGCCCCTGACCATGCCGATCATGCCGTTCAGCTCCTGGATCCGCATCCGTTTCGCGGCGAGCAGGAAGATCCCGCCCAGCAGAATGGCGCCGACGATCAGCGAGGCCAGCGACCCGGTCACCCCGCCGCCGAGCTTTCCGCTGATGACATACGCCGCGATCCCGGCCACCGCGGCCGCCGGGATGCAGGCGCCGACCAGCCGGGCGTAGGTGCGGACCACCCGGCGGCCGTCCAGATCGCCGCCGAGGCGGGCCCGCAGCCGCTTGACGGCCACCCCGACGCCGACCGCGTAGGCCAGGCCGTAGGAGAAGGCCATGCCGACCACGGCCCAGCGGGCCGGCAGTGCGACGAAGCAGAGGGCGGAGGCCGCCGCGTTGACGGTCGCCACGATCACGGTGTTGTAGAACGGGGTCCTGGTGTCCTCGAAGGCGTAGAAGCCGCGCAGCACCACGTACTGCACGGAGTAGGGGATCAGGCCGGCGCCGAAGGCCATCAGGATGAAGCCGATGTTGCGGGCCGAGCCCTCGTTGGTGCCGGCGTAGAGCAGACCGCACATCGGTACACCGAGGGCGAGGAAGGCGAAGGCGGCGGGCACGATCGCGACCGCCGAGGTGCGCAGGCCGTAGGAGATGTCATCGCGGACCGCGGTGATGTCTCCGTCGGCGGCGGCCCGGGAGATCCGCGGCAGCACCGCGGCCATGACCGAGACGGTGATGATCGCCTGCGGCATCTGCCAGAGCAGCAGCGCGTAGTTGTAGCCGGTGATGCCGGTGCCCTGGTAGCCGCTCTTGTCGGCGTTGGCGCCCGCCCAGGTGGCGAGCTGGGTGACCACGATCAGTCCGGCCTGGTTGGCCAGGACGAAGAGGAAGGTCCACTTGGCCAGCTTGGCCGCCTTGCCGAGGCCGTGTCCGCGCCAGTCGAAGCGGGGCCGGAATTTGAAGCCCGCGTCCCGCAGGTAGGGAAGCATCGCCAGCGACTGCACGACCAGTCCGAGCAGGGTGCCGATACCGAGCAGCCGGACGCCCTCGGGGGTGATCGTGGTGGCGTCCATCCGGGTGGAGCCGTAGGAGCCGTAGACCCAGATGAACATCCCGAAGGTGAAGATCACCACGATGTTGTTCAGGACCGGCGTCCACATCATCGCGCCGAACCTGCCGCGTGCGTTGAGCACCTGGCCCATCACCACGTGGACGCCCATGAAGAAGATGGTGGGCATGCAGTAGCGGGCGAAGGCGATGGCCACGTTGTACGTGTCCGGGTTGTCGGCGATCTTCGCGGACATCAGCTTGACCAGCAGGGGCGCGGCGAGCACGGTGACGGCGACGATGCCGCCGAGCGCCACCATCACCACGGTCAGCAGCCGGTTGGCGTAGGCGCTGCCGCCGTCGTCGTCGTCCTTCATGGCACGGACCAGCTGCGGGACGAACACGGAGTTGAGGCCGCCGCCGATGGTCAGGATGTAGATCATCGTCGGCAGGACGTTGGCGACCTGGTAGGAGTCGCCGAGGGTGGCCACACCGATCGCCGCGGCGATCACCAGGGTGCGGACGAAGCCGGTGACGCGTGACACCAGGGTGCCGGCCGCCATCAGGGCGCTGGACTTCAGGATCCCGCCGGACTTGGCGGCCGTCGCGGGGGCGCCGACGACCGGCACGGTCGCGGTGGTGCCGGCGGCGGCCGCTGCGGGCGTACCGGGCTGCTGGGAGCCCTGCGGCGGCTGGCCGGGCTGCTGGTGGCCCTGGGCCGGGTACGGCTCCTGGTAGGGCGCCTGGGACGGCTGCTGGTACTGCTCCTGGTAGGGCTGCTGGTACGGGTAGCCGTAGCGCGGGTCGGCATACCGCGGGTCGACGTACTGGGAGTCGGCGTAGTGCGGGTCGGCGTACGGCTCGCCGCGGTAGATGTCCTGGCCGTAGCCCGGGTCCTGGAAGACCGGGATCGAGAAGCCGGTCGTCTCGTTGGCCGAGGGCGTGTGCGGATACGCCATCGGGTAGCCCTGCTGCGGATAGCCGCCCTGGTAGCCGCCGGCCTGCTGCGGATAGCCCTGCTGCGGGTAACCGCCCTGCTGCTGGTAACCCTGCTGCGGGGCGTACCCGCCCTGCTGGGGATACGGCTGCTGGTGGTCGCCGGGCTGCTGCTGGGGGTACTCCTGCTGCGGGTGGCCGGCCTGCTGGCCGCCCTGCGGCTGCTGATCGCGGAAGAGGTACTCGAAGGCGTCGTACTCCTGGCCCTGCTGCCCGTGCCCGGCATCGGCCGCGGGTTCGCCCGTGCCCATGTACTGCGTCGCCGCGTTGTCCGGGTAGGACTGCTGCTCGTAGCCGGGCTGCTGCTGCCACTGCGCCTGATCCTGCTGCTGATACGGATCGTAGGCATACGTGTTCTGCAGATAGGGGTCGGCAGGCGCCGGACGCTGCTCGGGCGAGGGAGGCATCTGGCCCGCAGAGTCGCGATCACCGTCATACGGCGCGTTCATCAGTGCCCCACCTTATTGTCAACCGGCTACCCGTCCACCTTCTCACCTGTCGGAGACGGCTCCTGCCTTTCCTGCCCGGTGTCAGCGGCCGGGTCACCCGGGTGCCCGGGGTCCCTGCCGTCCTCCTCGTCGTCGCCGTCCCCGCCGTCGCCGTCCTCTTCGCCGCTGTCGTCGCCGCCCCGCCGCTTGCGCTGGCGGTAGATCCGCACCCCCGCGAGCACCAGCAGCAGCAGTCCGGCCCCGATGATCAGCATCACCAGGTCGGTGACCTTGTTGATGTGCACCTCGAAGGGCACAGCTTCCCCGTAAAGCTTGCCGTTGTCGGTGTGCAGCGAGGCGGCGACCCCGACCGTGCCGTTGGCGTTGGCGGTGGTCTGGAACTTCAGGGTACGGGTGTGGCCGCCCTCGATGGTGACCGGCTGGTCGGCGTTCTGGATCTCCAACCTGATGTTGGTGCCCGAGGTGAGCCTCAGCACCAGGCCCTTCACCGGCTGGCTGAGATTGTTCTTCACCGTGACGGGAATGGTGCCGCTGCGCCCGGACAGGGTCAGTGCGCTCTTGCTGACGATGTAGACCGCTTTGATGAGTTCCGTCAGATAGTCGCCGCCCGCGTCGCGGTAGGACTTGGCCCCTGACGGGTCGCCCCGCCAGCCGGTGGACACCGCGCGCAGCATCGCTTCCCGGAACGGCACGGTGACCCGGTCCGGTCGGGTGAGGATCAGCACGAAGTCGTTCAGGTGGCTCTGGATCCCCTGGATCTGCTCGAAGGCGTCCGTGGGCAGCTCCTGCTTGCGCAGGCTGTTGGGGTAGGCCTTGCTGGACGGGACCTTGCGGTTGGCGTCCGGGTCGGGGTGCGCCTTGGTCGCGTCGTCGAAGAAGACCGGGGAGACCCAGGGCGCGGGGCTGGTGTCGTGGATGGCCTCGGCCATCGCCCGGGCCTGCGCGACGGTGGGCATCCGCTGCGGGGCGACCACGATGTTGCGCTGGCTCTCCGGCGCCTCCATGGTGATCATCAGGGTCTGCGCGATGTAGCTCTGTACATCGAGGTTGACCTTCTGCGGGTCGGTCAGGTCACCGGTGAAGGCGGTGGACAGCGTCGCGTCGCTGACCACCGCGGTCATGCCGCCGCCGATGGGGCGGGCGGCGTTCGGGGTGTAGTTGAGGTCACTGCCCTCGGTGAAGGTGTCGCTGCGGGCGATGATCCGCTTGGCGCCGCCTGTGCGTGCCACGGAGACGATGGACGGGTCGATGGCGCCGTTGACGGGCCAGGCGACGTCGGCGGTCGGTGCGCCGCGGAGGATGGCCTCGGTGGTGGTCAGTCCGAGAGTCGTGCCGGTCTTGAGGTGGCTGACGGCTCCGGGCACCTTCTGCCCGCGGTGCGCGAGCGAGGCGATGTCGGTGTCGCCGAAGGGCAGTGCGATCACCTGGTCGCCGGCCACGGCCAGCTTGAGGTCGTTCAGCCACTGCCTGGCCACGGCGCCACCGGTGCCCGTCGTGGTCTTGGTGACATCACCGCCCGGCCCCGCGACCCGGTAGCCCTTGGTCATGAACTCGACGCTGGCCAGCAGGTCGGGGTCGATGACCCAGGTCACCTGGAGGTTTCTGGCGAGGTCGATCATCTCCCGCAGCCGCCCGCCGGGGCCCAGCTCCGTGGTCAGGTCGTCGTCGAGGAAGATCGGGCTCTGCTGGGAGTCGGTGTCACCGCGCGGTGCGATGTGCGCCCGGTCGGTGAGCGGCCACAGATTGCTGATCCTGGTCTGCTTGGTGCTGCTGGTGGTCGCGTCGCCGTACCAGGGCAGGAAGGTCCGCTTGATGCCGACCACGTGCTCGGTGGGGTCGGTCTTCGTCCGGCCGTCGAGTGCCACACCCACCTGGTAGACGCCGGCGTCGTCCAGGTCGAGTGCGCTGACCGGGACGGTGATGGTGTAGGTGGCGTGCCCGCCGGCCGGGATGTCCTGCACGGCCACCGTGTGGCCGTCGATCTCGTCGCCGTCCTGGGCGTTGCTGTAGCCGTTGCGCGAGGAGGCGTTCTTGATCGCGCTGCGGGTGCTCAGCGCGCCGCCCCAGGGCATCCGGATGCCGATGTGGGCGTCGGTGATGGCGGACTTGCTGTCGTTGTCCAGCCGGCCGGCCAGGGTGACCGAGTCGCCCTTGACCGGGATCCGCGGTGTGAGCGAGTCCACTGTCACCGAGGCGGTACGCGAGCCGCTGCCGGCCGCCGCCTGGGAGGGGGCCGCCTCGGTGGCCTGGAGCAGCCCGGTGAGCAGGGTGGCACCGACCACCAGCGCGACGCCCCGCGCTGCCCGGCGCCTCGCCCACGACGGAGGTTTCCCGGGTGACTGTGCCGCCTCGCCCACGCGTTCGCCCGTCCTCGTCCTAGGTGTAGCTGATCGTCTGTCGCCGGTCGTCCATCGGATGTGCGTGCTGGCATGTTAACGATCGGCGCTGTGTCGGAGTGCTGCGGACTGCTCCTTGGTACAAGCCGGGAAACCTGTGCGCGGGCGATGGCCCGGGACCCGTACCCTTTTACGTTGTGCCGAATGCCAACAATGCCGCTCAGACACCGCAGCCCCCGCGAGCCGGGCAGGCCCCTCACCGGGTCGAGCCGGTCGCCGAGGAACTGGGCCACCGTTTCCGTGCCGCCGGATTCGCACTCGCCCTGGTCGGCGGCTCGGTCCGGGACACCCTGCTGGGCCGCCTGGGCAACGATCTGGACTTCACCACCGACGCCCGCCCCGAGCAGGTGCTGAAGATCCTGCGGCCCTGGGCCGACTCGGTGTGGGAGGTCGGCATCGCCTTCGGCACCGTCGGCGGCATGAAGAAGGCCGAGGACAGCCAGGGTACGTCCCGCAGCTTCCAGATCGAGGTGACCACCTACCGCAGCGAGGCCTACGACCGGACCTCGCGCAAGCCGGAGGTGTCCTACGGCGACACCATCGAGGAGGACCTGGTCCGCCGTGACTTCACGGTGAACTCGATGGCGGTGGCGCTGCCGGGGAACGACTTCATCGACCCCTACGGCGGCCGGGAGGACCTCGCGGCCCGGCTGCTGCGTACCCCGGGCTCCCCCGAGTCCTCCTTCTCCGACGACCCGCTGCGGATGCTCCGCGCGGCCCGTTTCGCCGCTCAGCTGGACTTCGAGGTCGCCCCCGAGGTGGTCGCCGCGATGACCGCGATGGCCGACCGGATCGACATCGTCTCGGCGGAAAGGGTGCGGGACGAGCTGAACAAGCTGATCATGTCCGACCACCCGCGCAAGGGTCTGCGGCTGCTGGTCGACACCGGGCTGGCCGATCGGGTGCTTCCCGAGCTGTCGGCGCTGCGGTTGGAGCGTGACGAGCACTTCCGGCACAAGGACGTCTACGACCACACCCTGACGGTGCTCGAGCAGGCCATCGACCTGGAGACCGAGGGGCCGGACCTGGTGCTGCGGCTGGCCGCGCTGCTGCATGACATCGGCAAGCCGAAGACCCGGCGCTTCGAGGCGGACGGCCGGGTGTCCTTCCACCACCACGAGATGGTCGGCGCCAAGCTGACCAAGACCCGGATGATGCAGCTCAAATATCCCAATGAGCTGGTGAAGGACGTCTCCCGGCTGGTCGAGCTGCATCTGCGATTCCACGGCTACGGAAGCGGCGAGTGGACCGACTCGGCGGTGCGCCGCTACGTACGGGACGCCGGCCCCCTGCTGGAGCGGCTGCACAAGCTCACCCGGTCGGACTGCACGACCCGCAACAAGCGGAAGGCGGCGACGCTGTCCCGTACGTACGACGGCCTGGAGCAGCGGATCGCCGAGTTGCAGGAGCAGGAGGAGCTGGACGCGATCCGGCCCGACCTGGACGGCAACCAGATCATGACCGTGCTGGGGATTCCGCCGGGTCCGGTGGTGGGCAAGGCCTACCAATACCTGCTGGAACTGCGGCTGGAGAACGGTCCGCTGGATGAGGAAGCGGCGACCACGGCGCTCCGCGAGTGGTGGGCGGCGCAGTCCGCCGGCTGATGTTCCACGTGGAACATCGGGTTCCACGTGGATTCCGGCGTCACCTCGGCGTGGTGCTCGCGGGTGATGTTCCACGTGGAACATTGCGCTCGCGCAGTATCCCGACCGCGGTGGCGGCGTAGATCAGCGCGAGCACCACGATCAGTCCGACCGAGCGCCCGTCAGTGGGCAGCACCAAGGCCGCGACGGCTGCGGCACCCACGAACGCCACGTTGAACAGGACGTCGTAGAGCGAGAAGACCCGGCCGCGGTAGGCGTCGTCCACCTGCGCCTGGACGACCGTGTCGGTGGCGATCTTGGCACCCTGGGTGGTGATCCCCAGCGCGAAGGCGGCCAGCATCATCGGGGCGACGGCGAAGGACAGTGCCAGTGGCGGCAGCAGCAGTGCCGAAGCAGCCGAGCAGACGGTGATCCAGCCCGAGGTGCCGACGCGGGCGGTGGCCCACGGGGTGATGAGTGCGGCCACGAAGAAGCCGGCCGCTGACAGGCCCACTGCCACACCGAGCAGCCCCAGACCCGCGTCGGTGTCGGAGGGGTCGGACCACGCGTAGCGGCACAGCATCAGCAGCGTCACGGTGAGGGCGCCGAAGCAGAAGCGCATCGCGGTCATGGCGGTCATCGCGCGGGCGGCCGCCGGGCGCCGCCGCAGATGCCGCAGCCCGGCGTGCAGTCCCCGTGCGGTGCCGGCGAGCGCGGCAAGGAACTGCGGGCGGACCCGGTCAGGGTCGGGGCCCAGCAGATCGCGGCCCAGGGTCAGTGCGGACAGTCCCGCGCACAGATAGAGCAGAGCACCGAGCACCACGGTCGCGGCGTTGGCCACGTCCCCTTCGGCGACGAAGAGATGGACGACGAAGGCGACGCCACCGCCCACGGTCGCAGCCAGGGTGCCCGCTGTCGGCGACAGCGCGTTGGCGGTCACCAGCCGGTCCTTGTCGACCACGCGCGGCAGCGCGGCGGACAGCCCGGCCAGCACGAAGCGGTTGACCGCGGTCACCGAGAGGGCGGACAGATAGAACAGAGTGTCCGGCACGTGCAGCAGGATCAGCCCTGCGGTGCCGCAGGAGAGCACGGCGCGCAGCAGGTTGCAGTACAGCAGCACCTGACGCCGCCGCCAGCGGTCGAGCAGCACACCGGTGAAAGGGCCGAGCAGCGAGTAGGGCAGCAGCAGGACGGCCATCGCCGAGGCGACCGCTCCCGGGGAGGCCTGCTTCTCCGGTGAGAAGACCACGTAGGTGGCCAGCGCGACCTGGAAGACACCGTCGGAGAGTTGCGACAGCAGGCGTACGCCCAGCAGCCGCCGGAAGTCCGGCAGCCGCAGCAGGGCGCGAAGATCGCGCAGAAGGCCCATGCGCACAGCCTCACACGCCACGGAAGGCCCCGGGCATGCGACCCGGGGCCTTCTCGGTGATCGGTGTATCAGGACGTGGGGCGCGTCAGGCTCTCAGGCCTCTCGGCCTTCGCGCCATCGGGCTCCTGACGCCCGCACAGCCGTCGGCTGCTCAGCGCTCGACCTCGCCGCGGATGAACTTCTCCACGTTCTCGCGGGCCTCGTCGTCGAAGTACTGCACCGGCGGGGACTTCATGAAGTAGGAGGACGCCGACAGGATCGGGCCGCCGATGCCGCGGTCCTTGGCGATCTTCGCGGCACGCACCGCGTCGATGATGACGCCGGCGGAGTTCGGGGAGTCCCAGACCTCCAGCTTGTACTCCAGGTTCAGCGGGACGTCGCCGAAGGCGCGGCCCTCGAGGCGGACATAGGCCCACTTGCGGTCGTCGAGCCACTGCACGTAGTCGGACGGGCCGATGTGGACATTCTTGGCGCCCAGGTCGCGGTCCGGGATCTGCGAGGTGACGGCCTGCGTCTTGGAGATCTTCTTGGACTCCAGGCGCTCGCGCTCCAGCATGTTCTTGAAGTCCATGTTGCCGCCGACGTTCAGCTGCATGGTGCGCTCGAGGACGACGCCGCGGTCCTCGAAGAGCTTGGCCATCACGCGGTGCGTGATGGTGGCGCCCACCTGGGACTTGATGTCGTCACCGACGATCGGGACACCGGCCTCGGTGAACTTGTCCGCCCACTCCTTGGTGCCGGCGATGAAGACCGGGAGGGCGTTGACGAAGGCGACCTTGGCGTCGATGGCGCACTGCGCGTAGAACTTCGCCGCGGCCTCGGAACCGACGGGCAGGTAGCAGACCAGCACGTCGACCTTGCGGTCCTTGAGCACCTGGACGATGTCGACCGGGGTCTCGTCGGACTCCTCGATGGTCTCCCGGTAGTACTTGCCGAGGCCGTCGAGGGTGTGGCCGCGCTGGACCGTCACGCCGGTCTGCGGCACGTCGCAGATCTTGATGGTGTTGTTCTCGCTGGCGCCGATGGCGTCCGCGAGGTCGAGGCCGACCTTCTTCGCGTCGACGTCGAAGGCGGCGACGAACTCGACGTCACGCACGTGGTAGTCGCCGAACTGGACGTGCATCAGACCGGGCACCCGGGAGGCCGGGTCTGCGTCCTTGTAGTACTCGACACCCTGAACCAGCGACGTGGCGCAGTTGCCCACACCGACGATGGCTACGCGAACCGAACCCATACCCGTTGCTCCCTGTGTAATCGTCACGCGGTTCCCCGGGCTTCGGGTCGGCCGCCGTTCTCTTGGTTGGTGTTGTCGTTGTCGTCCCGCTCGTCGGCCGGCCGCTCAGTGCGTCCGGCCCGCTCGGTCTCGATCAGCTCGTTGAGCCAGCGGACCTCGCGCTCCACCGATTCCATGCCGTGCCGCTGGAGCTCGAGCGTGTAGTCGTCGAGCCGTTCGCGGGTGCGAACCAGTGAGGCGCGCATCTTCTCCAGGCGCTCTTCGAGGCGGCTGCGCCGCCCTTCGAGGACCCGCATCCTGACGTCCTTGGACGTCTGGCCGAAGAAGGCGAATCGAGCGGCGAAGTGCTCGTCCTCCCAGGCGTCGGGACCCGAGTGAGCCAGCAGTTCCTCGAAGTGCTCCTTGCCCGCGGCGGTCAGCCGGTAGACGATCTTCGCCCGGCGGCCGGCGAGGGGCGCGGCGGGCGGACCGCTGTCCACCGCCGGTTCCTCGATCAGCCACCCCAGGGTGACCAGCGTCTTCAGGCAGGGATACAGGCTCCCGTAACTGAAGGCGCGGAACACCCCGAGCGAGGTGTTGAGCCGCTTGCGCAGCTCGTACCCATGCATCGGTGACTCGCGCAGCAGACCGAGAACCGCGAATTCGAGGATTCCGGAGCGCTTGCTCAATCCCTCGTCCCCTCGTTCACGCTTCTTCCGATCCGATGTATCGAGTCGATACATCGAGACGATAGAACGGCGCGACACATCACGCAAGGCGGCAGGTGGTGACCGGCGTCACATCCCCAAACCTGTGAGTCGCCAACTGTCCGATATGTGGGGAACGTTCGCATCATGTGTCTTTTGACCGTGCGTACTCTGTTCGCCATGCAGAGCACCGGGAACCCCGCGCCGTCGGCGCGCGTCTTGATCCTTGGTGCAGTGCGGCCTGACACAGCCGCGTGCAGGGGGACCAACCGGATTGTCACCGATGCCTTCAGGCGATCCCGCCTGTCGAGGAGTAGCTGTTCATGAGCGAGCACCGTCGCAAGCCGCCGCAGTCGCCTGACGGCGGCCGTGCTGCCGCCCGGCGCGGGGGACAGCCGCCGACGCCCCCGCCGTCCGCCGGCCGCCGCGCCGCGGGCGGCCCCCCTGCCGGCGCACGTAGCGGACGCGAAACACCCACCGGTTCCCCGAGCGGTGCGCACAGCGGTCCGTCCGCGTCGCCCACGGGTTCCGGCGACGGCGAGCCGTACCAGGGCAGAGCCGCGGCACGCCGCGCCGCCCAGGGACGCGGCGGCGGTGGTCGGCGCAGAGGCGCGGGCGGTGGTCCCGGCGGGCCGGGCGGGCCGGGAGGACCCGGCACCGGCGGCCCCGCGGGCCGCGGTGGACGCGGCCCCGGGCGGCGCCCGACCAAGAAGCGCTTCATCGACTACCCGCGCTTCGGCAAGGACGGCTGGCGCCGCTGGATGCCCTCGTGGCGCCAGGTCACCGCGATCGCCGTGGGCTTCGTCGGCACTCTGGTCGGCATCGTCGGCATCGCCTACGCGATGGTGGACATCCCGAAGGAGAACCAGGACGCCCTGGCGCAGAACAACGTCTACTACTGGGCCGACGGCACCCGCATGGTCACCGCGGGCGGCAGCGTCAACCGGCAGAACATCCCGTACGAGAAGATCCCCAAGGCGATGCGCTACGCGGTGATCTCGGCGGAGAACAAGACCTTCGAGACCGACTCGGGCGTCGACCCGATGGGCATCGCCCGTGCGCTGTTCAACATGGCCAAGGGCGGCGAGACCCAGGGCGGCTCGACGATCACCCAGCAGTACGTGAAGAACACCATGCTCGACCAGTCGCAGACCATCAGCCGCAAGTTCAAAGAGCTGTTCATCTCCATAAAGGTCGGCGAGAAGGTCAGCAAGAACGACATCATCAAGGGCTACCTGAACACCTCCTACTTCGGCCGGGGTGCCTGGGGCCTGCAGGCGGCGGCGCAGACGTACTACGGCGTCGACGCCGAGAAGCTGGACCCCAGCCAGTGCGCGGTCCTGGCCGCGCTGCTCAAGGGTCCGACGTACTACGACCCCAACGGCAACCCGGGCATCGACTCGTCGGCGACCGCCGCGGCGAACACCGCTCGGGTCACGCAGCGCTGGGGGTCGATCCTCGACAACGAGGTCAGATTCGGTCACATGTCCGCGACCGACCGGGCCAAGTACACGAAATTCCCGATGCCGCAGGGTCTCAAGCCACAGGCCCAGCTCAACGGCCAGATCGGCTACCTGGTCGACACGGTGAACAACTACGTCACCACGCACTCCAAACCGAAGATCTCCCAGGAAGACCTCGATCGCGGCGGATACCAGATCTACACCACGTTCGACAAGAACAAGGTCAACGAGCTCAAGACCTCCGTCGAGACCGTACGCGCCAAGAACATCAAGCCGGGTGCCGGGCACAAGTACACCGGCGGCAATCCCGACTTCGCGGGCGACGCCGACACGAATGTGCAGATCGGCGCGGCGTCCGTGGTGCCGGGCGACGGCAAGATCGTCGCGATCTACGGCGGCGCGGGCTTCGAGAACAAGGAATTCAACAACAACGCCAACACCGCCGGTGTCCCCGTCGGCTCCACCTTCAAGCCGTTCGTCATGGCGGCGGCCATGCAGTACGGCACGAACTTCAGCGACGGCAAGCCCATAACGCCGGACAGCAAGTACAACGGCAACGACCTGATCCCCATCAAGGACCACGAGGGCAAGCAGGTCTACGACAAGGACAACAACGAGTTCAAGCAGAAGAACGAGACCGGCACCAAATGGGGCTACATCACCTTGAACAAGGCGATGGAGCAGTCGATCAACAGCCCCTTCGTGCAGCTCGGTGAGGATGTCGGTCTGCCGCATGTGCGGGACACCGCCGTGTCGGCAGGGCTCCTCAAGGACACCATGGCGGACATGGTGCCCTCCTTCTCCATCGGTACCTCGACGCCCAGCGCGATCCGGATGGCCGATGCCTACGGCACCTTCGCCAAATCCGGCACCGCGGTGGAGCCGTACTCGGTGACCAAGGTGCTGCACAACGGTGACGACGAGACCGCCTTCCAGAAGCCGGAGCGCAAGACGACCCAGGCCATGAAGTCCGAGGTCGCCAACAACATCACGAAGATGCTCCAGAACGTGGTGAAGAACGGCACCGGCTTCGAGGCCAAGAAGCTGGGCCGCGCGGCGGCGGGCAAGACCGGCACCACCGACACCGACGGCGGCACCCGGTCCGCGTGGTTCGTCGGCTACACCCAGCAGCTGTCGACCTCGGTGGTCCTCTTCCGCCAGGACAGCAGTGGCAAGAAGCTGCTGCCCATGGCCGGCACCGGTGGCGCCACGTCCACCCACGGTGGTGACATCCCTGCCACCATCTGGACCGACTACATGAAGGCCGCGCTCGGCAACCAGCCCGACCCGGGCTTCCCGAGCGCCACCAAGCTCGGCAGCGGCCCCGCGCCGAACGAGTCCGGTGCCCCGTCGCCGACCCCGTCGATGACGCAGCCGCCGACGACCACGCCGCCTCCGCCGCCGACCACACCGCCCACCCATACACCGCCCACCAACACCACGCCGCCTCCGCCGCCGACCAACACCAGTCCGCCGCCCACGACCCCGCAGTGCGGGCTGTTCAATCCCAACTGCCACCAGTCCGATCCGCCGACCACCCCGGCGAGCCCGACGACCAGCCCGCCGGGCCGGAACAACGGGGGAGCCAACGGAGGAAGATCGAACGGCGACGGATGAGCCGTTGAGGACCCCGTGGCGGTCGGCAGTGACATGACGACCGCCACGGGGTCTGCTGCACCCACAGCCCGGTACGGCAGGATGTCCGCATGACGAGCGTGCGCGATCGCGAAGAGGACGGCCGGCAGGAGCTTCCGGTGCGTCCCACCGACGAGGATTCACTGGCCGCGTCGGCGAGCGAACTCATCGGCGGCCCGGCAGGCAGACACGCCGAGGCCGGCGGCCACCAGTGGTGGAACGCGCTGCGGGTGATGGTGCTGATCGTCATCGGGATGTTCGCGCTCGGCATGGTGCAGAAGGTGCCCTGCTACGACAGCGGCTGGTTCCAGGGCGGCGACCCTCAGTACATCCACGCCTGCTACTCGGACATCCCGCACCTCTACCACGACCGCGGTTTCGCCGCCGACGTGGTGCCGTACTTCGACAGCATCCCCGGGTCGATCTCCGGCAGCGGCTTCCAGCACCTGGAGTACCCGGTCCTCACCGGGCTCTTCATGGAGGTCGCCTCCTGGCTGACCCCGCACGGCGGCACCCTGCAGCACCGGTCCCAGATCTACTGGATCGTGAACTCCGGCATGCTGCTGCTCTGCGCGGTCGCGCTGGTCGTGCTGGTGTCCCGCATCAACCGGCGGCGGCCCTGGGACGGGCTGTTCATCGCCCTGTCCCCGGCGCTGGCGCTGTCCGCGACGATCAACTGGGACCTCTTCGCGGTTGCCCTGGCCTCCGCCGGCCTGCTGCTGTGGTCCCGCAGCCGCCCGCTGGCCGCCGGTGTGCTCATCGGCCTGGCCACCGCCGCCAAGCTCTACCCCGTCCTGCTGCTGCTCGCGCTGTTCCTGCTCTGCCTACGGGCGGGCAGGATGCGGGCCTTCGCCGCGACGGCCGGCGGGGCGGTCGGGGCCTGGCTGGTGGTCAACCTGCCGGTCTTCCTGCTGGCAAGGTCCGGCTGGTCGGAGTTCTACGACTACAGCCGCACCCGGGGCGTCGACTACGGCTCGGTGTGGCTGATCATCATGCAGCGCACCAACAACCCGCTCACCGGCGTCAGCGCCTACGTCGCCGCGCTGCTGATCCTGCTGTGCGCGGGCATCGCCGCCCTGACCTTCTACGCGCCCCGCCGGCCGCGGCTCGGCCAGATCGCCTTCCTGGTCGTGGCCGCCCTCATCGTCAGCAACAAGGTCTACTCGCCGCAGTACGTCCTGTGGCTGCTGCCGCTCGCCGTGCTCGCCCGGCCGCGCTGGCGCGACCTGCTGATCTGGCAGGGCGCCGAGGTGCTGTACTTCCTCGCGATCTGGATGCAGCTGGCCTATGTGAGCGGCGGCACCAAGCACCACGGCCTGTCCTCCGACGGCTACCACTTGGCGGTCGCGCTGCACCTGCTGGGCGTGCTGTACCTGTGCGGCATGGTCATCCGCGACATCCTGCGGCCGGAGCACGACGTCCTGCGGCAGCACGGGGAGGACGACCCGGTGGGCGGGGTGCTCGACGGGGCCGAGGACGCCTTCGTCCTGGGCCTCTACCCCGAGCACGACCACCCGGGCGGCCCGTACCCGGCGCAGCACGCCGCCGTCGGCTCCGCGGCGGGGTCCGACGGCATGCCCGGCACCCTCACCCTCGACGAGGGGAAGCCCGGCCACGACACCCGGGACGAGGCCTGACGGGGTCTGACGAGGCCTGACGGCTCAGCCGCCGGGTCTCGGCGTCACGAGGCCTGGCGGTCCACGATCCGGTCGAACTGGGTGGTGGTGTGCCGGAGATGCGCGATCAGCTCGTCACCGACAGCGGGCGGTGCCACATCGCCCGGCAGGAAGAGGATCGAGACCTGCATGTGCGGCGGCTCGGCGAACCACCGCTGCTTGCCGGCCCACACGAAGGGCGACAGGTTGCGGTTGACGGTGGCCAGGCCCGCCCTTGCGACCCCCTTGGCCCGCGGCATCAGGCCGTGCAGCGCCTTCGGCGCCTCCAGGCCCACGCCGTGCGAGGTGCCGCCGGCCACCACCACCAGGTGGCCGTTGTCGGTGGCCTTCTCCTGCCGGTAGCCGTACCGCTCGCCCTTGGTGATGCGGGTCACGTCCAGCACGGCGCCGCGGTATTCGGTGGCGTCGTGGTCGCCCAGCCACATCCGGGTGCCGATCCTGGCGCGGAACCTGGTCTGCGGGAACTGCTGCTGGAGGGCGGCCTGCTCGGTGGCCTTGAGGTGGCTGACGAACATCGTGTGCAGCGGCAGCCGGGCGGCCCGCAGCCGCTCCATCCAGCCGAAGACCTCCTCCACCGCGTCGCTGCCGTCGGTACGGTCCAGCGGCAGGTGGATCGCGAAGCCCTCGAGCCGGACGTCGTCGATGGCGGTGTGCAGCTTGCCCAGGTCCTCCTCGGCCACGCCGTGCCGCCGCATCGAGCTCATCACCTCGATGACGACCCGGGCGCCGACCAGTCCGCGCACCCCCTCCACCGAGGAGACCGAGCGGATCGCCCGGTCCGGCAGCGGCACCGGCTCCTCACCGAGCCGGTAAGGGGTCAGGACGAGGATGTCGCCGCCGAAGTAGTCCTTGATCCTGGCCGCTTCGTAGGTCGTGCCCACCGCGAGCATGTCGGCCCGCAGCCGGGTCGCCTCGTCGGCCAGCCGCTCGTGGCCGAAGCCGTAGCCGTTCCCCTTGCAGACCGGGACGATGCCGGGGAACTGGTCCGCCACCTGCTGCTGGTGGGCACGCCAGCGTGCGGTGTCGACATACAGGGTGAGCGCCATGGCCTGATCAGGACCTTCCTTGTGAGAGTCGGCCGTCAGCGGCGCGACATGTAGATGTCGAGTGCCTTGTGGAGCAGTTTGTTCAGGGGGAAGTCCCACTCGCCCAAGTATTCGGCAGCCTGCCCTCCGGTGCCCACCTTGAACTGAATCAGTCCGAACAGATGGTCGGTCTCGTCGAGCGAGTCGCTGATGCCGCGCAGATCGTAGACGCTGGCGCCCATCGCGTACGCGTCCCGCAGCATCCGCCACTGCATGGCGTTGGAAGGCCGCACCTCGCGCTTGTGGTTGGCGGAGGCGCCGTACGAATACCAGACGTGCCGGCCGACGGTGAGCATGGTGGCCGCGGCGACCGCCTCGCCCTCGTGCACGGCAAGGTAGAGCCGCATCCGGTTGGCGTCCTCGGCGTTGAGCTTGGTCCACATCCGCTGGAAGTACGACAGCGGGCGGGGGCGGAACTGGTCGCGCAGCGCGGTGATCTCGTACAGCTGCTGCCATGCGGGGAGGTCGTCGTAGCCGCCCTGGATGACCTGGACGCCGGCCTTCTCGGCCTTCTTGATGTTGCGGCGCCACAGCTGGTTGAAGTTCTTCAGGATGTCGTCGAGCGAGCGGTTCTCCAACGGCACCTGGTAGACGTAGCGCGGCTGCACGTCACCGAAGCCGGCGCCGCCGTCCTCGCCCTGCTGCCAGCCCATCCGGCGCAGCCGCTCCGCCACCTCGAACGCGCGGGGCTCGATGAAGTCGGCCTCGACGTCCCGCAGCCGCTTGATGTCGGGGTCGGCGATGCCCGCCTTGATGGTGTTGGCCTCCCAGCGGCGGATTATCACCGGCGGGCCCATCTTCACGGTGAAGGCGCCCTGCTGCTTCAGGTGCCGCAGCATCGGCTGGAGCCACTCGTCCAGGTTGGGCGCGTACCAGTTGATGACCGGGCCCTCGGGCAGGTACGCGAGATACCGCTTGACCTTGGGCAGCTGCCGGTAGAGGACGAGGGCGGCGCCGACCTGCTGGCCGCCCTTGGTCAGCTGGCCGGGCTGCTCGTCGAACCAGCCGAGGCTCTCCGAACGCCACTCGGACTTCACGTCGGCCCATGCCGGGACCTGGCAGTGGCTCGCCGCGGGCAGGCTCTGGATGTAGGCCAGGTGCTGCTCTCGGCTGATGGTCCTGAGGGTCAGGCTCATGCGGGGCGCTCCCCATGCTCACGACTGCGGGCTTATCTGGCCCGAAGCCTACTGTGCAGGGGGAGCCCTCCCACCAGCCCTGTGGACAACGGCGCGGCTTTCCACAGGCCCCGCCGCCATGGCGCGGCGGCTACCAGAGGCCGCCGGTCAGACCGCCGTGGGCCGCCCCTATGAAGAAGCCGACAGCGGACGCGCCCAGGCCGATGATCAGAACGAAGCGCTGGGCGGTGGTGGCCGAGATGAACTGGCCGTAGCCGCCGGTGAAGATCCCGATCAGGCCGGTCCAGGAGCTGAGCAGATGGAGGCTGTTGAAGATCGAGGAGATGGCCGCGATGCCGCCCAGGATCAGCGTGACGACCGCGAGGGTGTTGACCAGCGGATGCGTCCGGCCGTCGGTGTTGAAGGTGAGGTGGTGGGCCCGTGCCGCGTGCTGTGCCATGGGGCACCTCCGTGACGGAGAAGTGGCGGACTGTAGCGCCCGCAAACCCGATGTGTACAGATTGCGGGCATATGGGGGCGGATTTCAACCCGGGGGACTGAGCCGGGTAGTCTGTACGGTCTGCACCGGTGTCTGCGCTGGGCCAGACCGGGCGGTCCGAGGATTTCTTCGACTGTCAGTGGTCCGCGCTACCGTTGCGACGCAGATACAAACCCTCCTGCCACGGAAATGCCGTGGCCGCTGAGTCCAAAGGAGGTGGGTTCCACTATGCGTCACTACGAGCTCATGCTCATTCTCGACCCCGATCTTGAGGAGCGCGCTGTCTCCCCGCTGATCGAGTCCTTCCTGTCCGTCGTCCGCAATGGCGGCGGCAGCGTGGAGAAGGTCGACACCTGGGGCCGTCGTCGTCTCGCCTATGAGATCAGCAAGAAGCCCGAGGGCATCTACTCGGTCGTCGACCTCAAGGCCTCGCCTGACGTCGTCAAGGAGCTGGACCGTCAGCTCAACCTGAACGAGTCGGTGCTGCGGACCAAGGTCCTTCGTCCGGAACTGCACTAGTCCCGGACTTCGAGTAGCAGTCAGCCAGCACAGCCCAAAGCCAGTCGAGAGGTCATCCCATGGCAGGCGAGACCGTCATCACGGTTGTCGGCAATCTTGTCGACGACCCCGAACTGCGCTTCACCCCGTCCGGTGCGGCGGTCGCGAAGTTCCGCGTCGCGTCCACTCCCCGCACCTTCGACCGGCAGACCAATGAGTGGAAGGACGGCGAAAGCCTGTTCCTGACCTGCTCGGTCTGGCGGCAGGCGGCGGAGAACGTCGCCGAGTCGCTCCAGCGAGGCATGCGCGTCATCGTGCAGGGCCGGCTGAAGCAGCGGTCGTACGAGGACCGCGAGGGTGTCAAGCGCACGGTCTACGAACTGGACGTCGACGAGGTCGGCGCCAGTCTCAGGAGCGCCACGGCCAAGGTCACCAAGACCAGCGGCGGTGGCGGTCGTGGCGGCCAGCAGGGTGGCCAGGGTGGCGGCGGCTGGGGCGGCGGCCCCGGCGGTCAGCAGGGCGGCGGCGGTGCTCCCGCCGACGACCCCTGGGCCACCAGCGCACCGGCCGGCGGCGGCCAGTCGGGCGCCGCAGGCGGCGGGCAGGGTGGCGGCTGGGGCGGAAGCTCCGGCTCGTCCGGCGGCGGCTACTCGGACGAGCCGCCCTTCTAGGGCGGACCTCACACACTTCTTGATCGCATAGGAGAATCACCATGGCGAAGCCGCCCCCGCGCAAGCCGAAGAAGAAGGTCTGCGCGTTCTGCAAGGACAAGACCGTGTACGTGGACTACAAGGACACGAACATGCTGCGGAAGTTCATCTCCGACCGTGGCAAGATCCGTGCCCGCCGCGTGACCGGCAACTGCACGCAGCACCAGCGTGACGTCGCCACGGCCGTCAAGAACAGCCGTGAGATGGCGCTGCTGCCGTACACGTCGACCGCTCGATAAGGAAGGGTGACCAGATAATGTCCAAGATCATCCTTACCAACGAGGTCAGCGGCCTCGGCGCCGCAGGCGACATCGTCGACGTCAAGCCGGGCTACGCCCGCAACTACCTGATCCCGCGTGGCTTCGCCATCGCGTGGACCAAGGGTGGCGAGAAGGACGTCGAGCAGATCCGTCGTGCCCGTCGTATCCGCGAGATCCACTCGCTGGACGACGCGAACGTGGTGAAGGCCCAGCTCCAGGCCGTCAAGGTCAAGCTGAGCACCCGCGCCGGTGACACCGGCCGCCTCTTCGGCTCCATCACCCCGGCCGACATCGCCGCGGCGATCAAGGCCGCCGGTGGTCCGGTCGTCGACAAGCGCCGGGTCGAGGTCGGTGCGCCGATCAAGACGCTCGGCGCGCACAAGGTGTCGGTGCGCCTGCACTCCGAGGTCGAGGCTGTGCTCGACCTCGAGGTCGTGGCGGCGTAACGCGCCTTTTGCTCGGCATGTTCCACGTGGAACACCAGGGCCGGGTGCCCCCTCTAGGGGGTGCCCGGCCCTTGCGCATGCCGTCGCCCTTGCGCATGCCGTCGCAAGGGGCTCCCTCCGGTGCCGGCGGCCTTGCAGGTGTAGCGGCCGCCGTCAGCGGGCCGCGCCGGTGACGATCCAGCGGCCGGAGCGGGCGCGCAGCCACAGGGCGGCGAGCCGGGTGAGCATCATCAGCGTCATCGCCCACCACAGGGCCGTCAGGCCCGCCCCGAGCGCCGGCACGGCGAAGGCGACGGGGGCGAAGACCGCCAGGGTGACCAGCATCGACCAGGCCAGATACGGCCCGTCGCCCGCGCCCATCAGCACCCCGTCCAGGACGAAGACCACCCCGGAGACCGGCTGCGAGACCGCGACCACCAGCAGCGCGGACATCAGCGCGTCCTGCACGGCCGGGTCGGAGCTGAACAGCGGCCCGATCAGCGGCCGGGCCAGCGCCACCAGCAGCCCCAGGACCACGCCGCAGGCCACGCCCCACTCGATCATGCGACGGCAGGCGGCACGGGCGCCCGCCGCGTCCTCGGCGCCGAGGTAGCGGCCGATGATGGCCTGGCCCGCGATGGCGATGGCGTCCAGTGCGAAGGCCAGCAGCGACCAGACGGTGAGGGTGATCTGGTGTGCGGCGATCTCGGTGTCCCCGAGCCGGGCGGCGACGGCGGTGGCGATCAGCAGTACGGCCCGCAGGCTGATCGTCCTGACCAGCAGCGGCAGCCCGGCGCGGGCGCAGGCACGGATACCGGCGGCGTCCGGGCGCAGCACGCTCCACCAGCCGCCGCGACCGCCCTCCGCCTCGGTCCCGGCCTTCACCTCGACGCCGGCATCGCGCGCTGCACCGGTCGCGATCTGCCGGCGGACGCCGCGGACCACCACCCACAGGTAGACCGCGGCCATGCCGTTCTGTGCGATGACGGTGCCCCAGGCGGACCCGGCGATGCCGAGCCCGGCGCCGTAGACGAGGGCGGCGTTCAGGCCCGCGTTGGCCGAGAAGCCGCCGACCGCGACCACCAGGGGTGTGCGGGTGTCCTGCAGGCCGCGCAGCACTCCGGTGGCGGCCAGGACCACCAGCATGGCGGGGATGCCGAGCGAGCTGATCCGCAGATAGGTCGTGGCGTAGGGGGCCGCTGTCCCCGACGCGCCGAAGAGGCCGACGAGCGCGGGGGCGGCAGGCAGCACCGCCGCGATCACCAGGCCGCCGAGCAGCAGGGCCAGCCAGATGCCGTCCACACCCTGCCGCAGCGCGGCGCGGAGGTCGCCCGCGCCGACCCTGCGGGCGACCGCGGCTGTGGTGGCGTAGGCGAGGAAGACGAAGATGTTGACGGCGGTGGTGAGCAGTGCGGCGGCAACGCCGAGCCCGGCGAGCTGCGCGGTGCCGAGGTGGCCGACGACCGCGCTGTCCACCATCACGAAGAGCGGTTCCGCGACGAGTGCCCCGAACGCGGGCAGCGCGAGGGCGACGATCTCCCGGTCGTGACGGCGCCGACCGGACCGGTGGCGGTCGCTGCCGGGCCGCGTACCGCGGGGGCCGGGTTCCTGCTTTTCTGGCGGCTCGACAACGGGATTCACAAGCACAGCTTAATCGTCCACAAGTAAGAGGTGGAAGTGCTTCGGGACTATTACCGATGACTGCGTAGAGTGATCTCCTCCGCGTCGTTTGTGGCGATCTTGGTCCGGCGTGAAAAGTTTTTCTCCTGCACAGGCTATGGATGAAGAAAGAGCAGGTCAGGGGGCATTCACGGGACCGCCTCCCGGGTTGTCCACAGCGCTGTCCCAAGGGCTGTACACAGGTTGGGGGCAGTTCTCCACAGGTATGCCGCCGTCGTCCACACCCCCTGTGGATAACGGCCTTGGTCCACGCCGTCACTGGCCCTAACGTGGACCCTCTCCCGATGCGATGCGAGCACAGCCGGGTGGATCGAGGATCGGAGCGGTGCCGTGAAAGAGTGGCACGCACGCGGGGTCCGGCCGGACCGGTCGGACGGGAGGAGGTGGCGGGGGTGACCCAGCCCGAACCCGCAGACGACCACTGGCCAGACCTCCCGCCGGACGACCACCAGGGCCCGCCGCCCGGGGTCAGCCCGTTCCGCAAGAAGTCCGCGTCCGACGACAACCGCTACTCCGAGGGCGGCGGCGGTTTCGAACGCGTTCCCCCGCAGGACCTCGACGCCGAGCAGTCGGTGCTGGGCGGCATGCTGCTGTCCAAGGACGCCATCGCCGACGTGGTCGAGGTCCTCAAGGGCGCCGACTTCTACCGGCCCGCCCACGAGACCATCTACACCGCGATCCTCGACCTCTACGCCCGCGGTGAGCCCGCCGACCCGATCACCACCGCCGCCGAGCTCACCAAGCGCGGTGAGATCGCCCGGGTCGGCGGTGCCCCCTACCTGCACACCCTCGTCAACGCCGTACCCACCGCGGCGAACGCCGAGTACTACGCCGAGATCGTCCACGAACGGGCGGTGCTGCGCCGGCTGGTCGAGGCCGGCACCCGCATCACCCAGATGGGATACGCGGCCGACGGCGACGTCGACGAGATCGTCAACAACGCCCAGGCCGAGATCTACGCCGTCACGGAGCAGCGCACCTCTGAGGACTACCTCCCGCTCGGCGACATCATGGAGGGCGCCCTCGACGAGATCGAGGCGATCGGCTCACGCAGCGGCCAGATGTCCGGTGTCCCGACCGGCTTCACCGACCTCGACTCGCTCACCAACGGCCTGCACCCGGGCCAGATGATCGTCATCGCGGCCCGCCCCGCCATGGGCAAGTCCACCCTCGCGCTGGACTTCGCCCGCACCTGCTCCATCGCGAACAAGATGCCCAGCGTGATCTTCTCGCTCGAGATGGGCCGCAACGAGATCGCCATGCGCCTGCTGTCCGCCGAGGCCAGGGTCGCGCTGCACCACATGCGCTCGGGCACCATGACCGACGACGACTGGACCAAGGTCGCCCGCCGGATGTCCGATGTCACCGAGGCGCCGCTCTACATCGACGACTCGCCCAACCTGTCGATGATGGAGATCCGCGCCAAGTGCCGTCGCCTCAAGCAGCGCAACGATCTGCGACTGGTCGTCATCGACTACCTCCAGCTGATGCAGTCGGGCGGCTCCCGCCGCCCCGAGAGCCGCCAGCAGGAGGTCTCGGACATGTCCCGAAACCTCAAACTGCTGGCCAAGGAGCTGGAAGTCCCGGTCATCGCCCTGTCCCAGCTCAACCGTGGCCCCGAACAGCGCACCGACAAGAAGCCGATGGTCTCCGACCTGCGCGAGTCCGGCTCCATCGAGCAGGACGCCGACATGGTGATCCTGCTCCACCGCGAGGACGCCTACGAAAAGGAGTCCCCCCGCGCCGGTGAGGCCGACCTGATCGTCGCCAAGCACCGCAACGGCCCCACGGCCACCATCACCGTGGCCTTCCAGGGCCACTACTCCCGCTTCGTGGACATGGCCCAGACCTGACCGGCAGGTGTGGGGGGCCGACTTGGGTTCAGCAATCGAGCCCGTATCTCAGCGGTACATCAGCAGTGTCGGGTAGTTCAGCAGCCTGAAACCTCGATGGGCTGCTGCCACACCTGCCGACTACTGCCAGGAGGGGTTACGGCTCGGCAGCCATGTGCCGAACAGGGATTCGTACTCTCCTGCCCCGCTGGTCAGCACGAAGTCCGGAACTGTGGCGGAAACCGCAGCATGCAGGCGGCCCAACAGGGCCGAGATGGGCTCGGACCCCAAGCCCAATGCTCGAGCGACTGTTGCTCGATCCGCGTCCTTCCAAGGCTCATCCGCAAGCTCGTCATCGCGTAGGTGATCGGCGGTCGCGCGCATGACCGCCAGGTCACCCGCCCCGGAGAACTTCAGGCAGTCCCACCAGGAAGGCAGCCCAACCATGGTCTCCAACGCTTCGGTCAAGCTGTTGCCGATCAGGCCGGCCTGTCCTTCGGAGCTCGCATAGAGCACGGGACGGTCCTTGCCGTTGCCGCAGAGGAAGAACGTCCCGCCGGTGTAATCGCCTGCGATGCCTTCCAGCGCCACGCCGGACGAGAGGCGGACAGGCTCGCCATGATCGCTGCGCGAGAGATCAAACTCGCAGACACGCCAAAGCACCTCGGCAAGATCGGAGTCCCGCCGGATCGAGTCCAGGACTTCTTCAGGGCGAGTCACCCTGCGGACGATAGCAGTGCCCTTCGGGCGAGATGGTGGGTGTCACATCACCGTGAAAGTGCTCAACTACCGGCAAAGCGCGACGAAGAGCGCCGAGATTCGTGGCTCCCCTACAGCAGGTGGGGATAGGGGCCGCGTTTCGCTGGCCGAGTCGCAGGTCCGGAAGGCCGGCAAGGACGAGCCTGAAGTGTACGGGTTCGGCGAGGTGCGACAGGGCCAACCGACGGACGGGAACCGATCCTGAATGCCGCGTCCCTACTGCGACCGCAACGACTACCCTGTCGCGGTGACGACCTCGCGAGTACTGTCGATTGCCCTCCAGGACACCGGTCGGCCTCCGCTGCGTCCACTGCCAATCGAAGCAGCCGAACTGCTTCACAATGCTGACGCTCCGCCGCGTCTGGTCGCCCATCTGCGAGCGGTCCACGACGTCGCAGGGCAACTCCTCGAATGGATTGCCACACGCAATCTCGATCTGGGCATCAACCCGGAGGCGGTTCTCTTCGGAGCCGCCACCCACGACATCGGCAAGACTCTGCACCCCGCCGAGTTGTCCGCTCCCGGTGCACAGCACGAAGAAGCAGGCCGCGAGCTACTCATGACCCAAGGCGTCGACTCCGCCATGGCACGCTTCGCCGGAACACACGCGTCCTGGACCAGCGAAGAGGCCGGGATGGAAGACCTACTTGTCAGCCTGGCCGACAAGATCTGGAAGAACAAGCGGGTCCCCGAACTCGAAGATCTTGTCGTCGCCAGACTCACAGCGGCGAGCGGAAGACCGGTCTGGGAAGAGTTCCTCGACCTGGACAGGGTGCTCGCTCGCATCGGTGACGAGGCTGATGAACGCCTCGCCTTCCAAATGTCCTACCCGACAGCAGGGAGCGGCCATCGACCGCCGAACCTCCCGGACACGCCCGGGACATGATTCACCAAGATCGACCCGTTCTTCGCACATGTGGGATCACTGCCGAACTGTGGCACTCCCCAGAAGAGAACCCCATGCCCTCCTCGGATCCACACTCGACTGGATCGTCCTCGGCACGAACGGCTGATCACGAGGATGGGACACGATCCTGCGGACAGAAGTCGACGGCAGCCGAATCTCAGCCGTGGAACAGCGGGAAGCTGCTCAGTGCCTCGTCCGGTATCTGGTCAGGGTCACGCCGTCGGGAAGGGTCCGCGACGCCACCAGGCTCAGGTTCACCCAGCTGTCCAGCGCGGTGAAGAACGGTGTGCCGCCGCCCATCAGGACCGGATGGGTGGCGATCACGTACTCGTCGATCAGACCGGCGCGCATGGCCGCCCCCGCGAGCGTCGCGCCGCCGATGTTCATCGGGCCGCCCTCCTCGGCCTTGAGCCGGGTGATCTCGGCGATCGCGTCGCCGGTGACCAGGCGGGTGTTCCACTCGACCTTGTCGATCGTCGAGGAGAACACCACCTTCGGCGTGTCCCGCCAGTTCCGCGCGAACTCGATCTCCGCCGGGGAGGCGTCGGGCCGCTGGTCGCCGGTGGGCCAGTAGGAGCTCATGCTCTCCCACAGCTTGCGCCCGTACAGCGACAGGCTGCTGGCCTGCTCATGGTCGAGCCACCACTGGAACAGCTCGGCGCTCGGCGCCCCGCTCCAGCCGATGTCGTCGCCGACTGCGGCGATGTAGCCGTCCAGCGTCAGGTTCATGCCGTAGACCAGTTTCCGCATGGCCAGCCTTCCGTTCGTGGGTGTCCGGGGTGTCCGGCGTATGGACCAGTGCGGCGCGGGAAACTCATCGCTGCGCGCCGCAGCTGATGGGTGCGGCCGGGGTGCCGCCCCGGGGGGTCAGCCGGTCAGGACCAGCCAGCGGTGGCCGTCGATGAGTTCGCGGACCGCGTCGAGGTGGCCGCAGTGGCAGGCTGTCTCGGCGATGACGTGCAGCAGGATCTCGCGGTGGGTGTGGATGTTCTGCTTGCCGAAGAGGTCGGTCGGCCACCAGGCGGGGGCGGTGTCGGCGGGGGTGGCGGTGATGATGGCGTCGGCGAGGGATGTCTCGCGGCGGTAGGCGTCGAACACCTCGGCGGCCGGCACGTCCGGGTCCACCAGCCAGGCGTCGGGCTCGTCGGCCAGGGCGGCGATGACGGCCGGGTCCCCGGCCAGGACCGCCCCGAACCAGAAGCGCTCGACGTCGAGGGCGAGATGGCGTACCAGGCCGAGGCAGCTCCAGCCGGACGGCAGGACAGCGCGGCGCAGGTCGGCCTCGTCGAGGCCGTCGAGGATGCCCAGGATGTGCTTGCGCTGGCCGGTCAGGCAGTCCAGCAGCGCGGCGATCTCCGGGTCGGGCTGCCCGGCGGACGGCTCAGTCATGGGCCACACCGTATGACCCGCCGTGGAAAGCGCGCACCCCCGGGGCCGCGGGAAGCGGCTCCGGGGGTGTCCTTCCCGGGGAGGGGAAGGGTCAGGTGGTGGTCCAGACGAAGGTCGCCGAACCGGATGCCCCGGCCTGGTCCTTCGCTGTGACCGTCACGGTGTAGCTGCCGGCCCTGCTTGCCGCGCCGGTGAACCGCCCGTCCGCGCCGAGCGAGATGCCGGGCGGCAGGCCGGAGGCGGTGTAGGCGTGGTGCGTGGCGGCGCCGGCCGGGTCGAAGGCCCAGTCGACGGCGGAATGCACGGGGCTGCTCATGCCGTGCGGGTTGGGCACGGACAGGGCGGCGGCAGCGGCGGGATCCGTGGAGTCCGCGGCGCCCGCGGCGGCCGATTTGGGCGTGAGGCCGGCGGCGGCGCCGTTGACCGTGGTCGGCACGGTGAGGGTGCCGGTCTGCGGCAGGTTGCGGGAGGAGTCGCCCACCAGGATCTGGTAGGTCCCCGCGGCCGTGGTCCAGTTGTTGCCGCCGGTGTTCCAGTAGGCCAGGTCATGGGTGCCGACCGTGAAGGTCAGGGTCTGCGACTGGCCCGGGTTGAGGGTGACGCGCTGGTAGCCGCGCAGCTGGTGGACCGGCTCCCCGGTGGACGCCGGGTCGCCGACGTAGAGCTGGGCGACGTCCGTGCCTGCCCGCGACCCGGTGTTGGTCACGGTGACGTGCACCGTGGAATTGCCGCCGCTGAGCGCGCCGACCTGGAGGTTGCTGTAAGCGAAGCTGGTGTAGGACAGGCCGAAGCCGAACGGGAAGAGCGGCTCGATGTTCCTGGCGTCGTACCAGCGGTAGCCGACGTTCAGGCCCTCGCTGTACTGCACCTGGCCGTTGGCACCGGGCCACTGCGCCGGGGTGTTCGCGGGCACGTCGGCCAGCGACTTGGGGAAGGTCACCGGCAGCTTGCCGGACGGGTTGACGTCGCCGAAGATCAGCGCGGCCATCGCCGTGCCGATCTGCTGGCCCGGGTAGAAGCCCTCGAAGACGCCCGCGACCTGGTTCAGCCACGGCATGTTGATGGCCGAGTTGTTGTTGAGGACCACGATGGTGTGCGGGTTCGCCGCGGCCACCTGGGCGATCATGTCGTTCTGCTTGACCTGGCTGCCGCCGTTGTTGGGCAGGTCCAGGGTGGTGGTGTCGTGCTCCTCGTTGCCGTAGTTGTCGCTGGCGAAGACGATCGCGACATCGGAGCCGCGGGCCAGGGTGACCGCGGAGGCCAGGTTCGTCGCGTCGTTGTACTGCACGGTGGTGCCGGTGCCCGCGACCCGGTTCTGGATGCCGGTGATCGGCCAGACCGTGCCGGAGCTGGTCACGGTGGCGCTGCCGCCGCCGATGGACTGCACTCCCGCGCCGCCGTCCCAGCCGATCACGGCGATGGAATGGGTGGTGGCGGTGGACAGTGGCAGGATGCCGTTGTTCTTCAGGAGGACGGTGCCCTCCTCCGCGCCCTGGAGCGCGACCTGCACATGCGCGGGGGTGGTCACGGTGGCGTCCCGCGAGCCGCTCGGCGCCTTGTCGAACAGGCCGAAGGTGAAGAACTGCGTGAGCAGCCGGCTGACCATGGTGTTGAGCGTGGTCTGGCTGACCGTGCCGTTGGCGACGGCCTGGGCAAGGAAGTCGGCGAAGAAGTAGCCGTTGGGCATCTCCACCGTCAGGCCCGCGTTGGCCGACTCCACCGTCGAGTGGGTGCCGCCCCAGTCACTGGTGATGAAGCCGCCGAAGTTCGCCTGGCTGTACAGGCCGGTGTTCATCAGGTCCGGGTTCTGGCAGGCGGGGACGTTGTTGACGATGCTGTACGCGCACATCGCCGCGGCCGGGGATCCCTGCTGCACCGCGGCCTGGAAGGCCGGCAGGTAGAGCTCCTGCATGGTGCGCTTGTCGACGATGACCGTGCCGACCGGATTCTCGATGTTGTAGACGGCCACATGCTTCATCTCGGCCATCACACCCTGGCTCTGGATGCCCTTGATGTCGGCGGTGGCCATCTGCCCGTTGAGATACGGGTCCTCGCTGAAGGTCTCGAACGAGCGGCCCCAGCGCGGGTCGCGGACGATGTTCAGCGTCGGGCCGAGCGCGACCTGCACGCCCTTGCCCGCGAACTCCGCGCCGATCGCGGCGCCGTACTGCTGCTCCAGGGCGTTGTCGAAGGTCGCCGCCGAGGCGTTGGCGGACGGCATCTGCGTGACGCCGCCGAGCCCGTCGCCGACGCCGTGCGGGCCGTCCTGGAGGCCGATGTTCGGGATGCAGAGCGACGGGATGCCGGTGATGTTGCCGATGTACGGCGAGGCGTTGTTGTTGCCGTGCAGGATCGACACCTTCTGCGCCGTGGTCATCTGCGCCATGACCTGCGACACGCGGGTGGAGACCGGGGCGGTGGACCCGACCCACGGGCAGCTGCCGTCACCGCCGCCGGGCGGCGGAGTGGTGCTGCCGCCACCGGCGGTCAGGAGGGTGAACTCCCACAACGAGTAGCCGTACTGGGTGGCACGGACCGTGCCGTACATCCGCACGTAGCGGCCGGTGGCGTTGAAGGACAGGTTCTCCACCCCGCCGGGGCCGGTGGTCGTGGAGTAGACGGTGTTCCACGTGGAACCGTTGTCCGACACCTGGATCTGGTACGCCTTCGCGTAGGCGGTCTCCCAGCTCAGCTGTGCGCCGCAGAGCGTCTGCGAGGAGCCGAGGTCGACCTGGACCCACTGCGGGTCGGATGCGGCACTGGACCAGCGGGTTCCCGCGTTGCCGTCGAAGGCGGCGGATGCGGGGGTGCCGGCGTTCTCGGTCGAGGATGCGGTGGCGGGCTTGCCGAGCGCGGCCGTGGTCGTGGCGCAGCCGGCGGGCGGGGTGCCGCCGCCGGAGCCGCCGTAGACCTGGAACTCCCAGAGTGAGTAGCCCCACTGGGAGCCCCGGGCGGTGCCGTACATCCGGACGTAGCGGCCGGTGCCGGTGACGTTGAGGGTCTGGATGCCGCCGGTGCCGGTGGTCGTGGAGTAGATGCTGTTCCACGTGGAGCCGTTGTCCGACACCTGGATCTGGAAGGACTTGCCGTAGGCGGTCTCCCAGTTCAGTACCACCTGGCTGATCGGCTGGCTGGAGCCGAGGTCGACCTGGAGCCACTGCGGGTCGGATGCGGCGCTGGACCAGCGGGTGCCGGTGTTGCCGTCCACCGCGGCGTTCGCGGTGAAGGCGTCCTGCACGGACGAGGCGGTGGCCGGCTTGCCCTGGGAGAGCAGGACCGGTGTGGCCGCGCGGGATGAGGTCGCCACGATCGACAGATACGTCGAGGCGATCATGATCAGGACGAGCAGGACGATGCCCTGCGGCGACTCTCGGAAACGTTTACGGGACAGGGAGAGCCCTTGTGGGGTGACCCTCATGTGTCTGCTCCTACGTGTCGGAATGCAACGGGTGTGGGGGGTGGTAGGAGGAACGGCCAGCGGGCTGAGAGCGCTCTCTGGCCGACGTGATATCTACGCCCGGCCCCGAGGGGTGTCAACCTTTCTGACACGCAGCGGCCGGTGAAATCGCTGGCTTCGGCGGCCTGTTGACCTGGGAGCGCTCCCGTCCGGGACGCGCGGCCGCCTGGGTGGGAAGGTGGGTCCATGGACGAGGACAGGAAGGCCGACCGGATCACCGTCGACCTGGAGGGCGTGCCCGAGACACTGCTGTGGAATCTCTACCAGCGGTCGGTGGAGGCCGCCCGTCCCGGCAAGCGGCTGCTGGACGACCCTCGGGCGGTGGAATTGGTCGAGCGGATCGACTACCCCTTCGAACGCTTCGGCGGCGACGGCATGGCCCAGTGGCACGCCCTGCGGATCGCCTGCCTCGACGGGGAGGTACGGCGCTTCCTCGCCGCGCATCCCGGCGGCACCGTGGTGGCGCTCGGCGAGGGCCTGGAGACGCAGTTCTGGCGAGTCGACGACGGCCGGGTGCACTGGCTGACGGTGGATCTGCCGGAGACCGTGGCGGTTCGCGACAGGCTGCTGCCCGAGGACCCGCCGCGCCGCCGCACGATCGCCTGCTCGGCTCTCGACCTGCGGTGGATGGACGAGGTCGACGCCGGCACGCCACCGCAGGACGTCCTGGTCACCGCCCAGGGACTGCTGATGTACCTGCCGCCGCGTGAGGTGAGGCGGCTCATCGCCGCGTGCGCAGAGCGCTTCCCCGGCGGGTCGTTCCTCTTCGACGCGCTCCCGCGGAGCATGGTGGCCCGCAACCAGGCCGGGCGCATGGACACGCCGGGCGGCTACCGCGCTCCCCGCTGGCAGTGGGGCATGGACACCAGGGAATACCGCAAGGTGGCCACCGCCTCACCGCGGATCGCCGAGGTCCGCAGCCTGCCGCTGCCGCGCGGCCGGGGCCTTTACGCGATCGCCCCGGTCTCCCATCTGCTGCCAGGAGTGCGGTCGATGCGGATGTCGATCGTGGCGGTGCGCTTCGGGGCCGCCGACTACCGTAATGACGCGCGGGCCTGACGCCCGCGTGAACGGGTCAGCGGGCGAACGGCGGAAGGGCGTGTACGGGTGACCGTGGAAACCGGATCCGGGACCGGGCGCGACAGCGGTACCGGCAGCGGCGAGGACTTGCTGCCCGCCACCCGGCGGGCCCTGCTGCACCGGGTGGCGGTGGGACAGCGGGACGGGCGCACCCCCTCGCTGGTCGGTGCTGTGGTGCGGGACGGGGCGATGGTGTGGTGCGGCTCGCGCAGCATGATCGAAGGCCATGCTCCCGACGCCGACACGCAGTACCGCATCGGCTCGATCACCAAGACCTTCGTCGCCGTGCTGGTGATGCGGTTGCGCGACGAGGGGCTGCTGGATCTGAACGACCCGCTCGGCCGCCACCTGTCGGAGACGGCGGCGCAGGCGGGTGCTCCGCGGCGGCCGTCGTCGGATCCCGGCTCGCTCGGATTCGACCCGGCGGGGCTGCGAGCCGCCGGTGAGGTGACGGTACGCCAGCTCCTCAGCCACACCTCGGGCCTCGCGTCGGAGACGCCTGGGCCATGGTGGGAGCGCACTCCCGGGGAACTGCGGCCCGACTTGGCCGATGTGCTCGGCGGCGATCCGGTGAAGCACCCCGCGGGGGCCCGCTTCCACTACTCCAACCCGGGATTCGCCCTGCTCGGTGCCCTGGTGGAGCACCTGCGCGGAGTGCCGTGGAGCGAGGCGCTGCGGACCGAGATCCTGGAGCCGCTGGGCATGGCGCGGACGACGCTGCTGCCGCAGGCCCCGGCCGCGGGCGGGTTCGCCGTCCACCCCTGGGCGGATGTGATGCGGTCCGAGACCGTCCAGGAGACCGGGCGGATGGCGCCGGCCGGGCAACTGTGGTCGACGGCGGGTGATCTGGCCCGCTGGCTGGGCTTCCTGATGGCGGGTCGGGAGGGCGTGCTGAGCGCGGCCACGCTTGAGGAGATGCGGCAGCCCGCCGCACCGCCCGAGGCCGGGGACATGGACGGCGGCTTCGGGCTCGGCCTCCAGCTCAGCCGGCACGGCGGCCGGCTGTTGGCCGGCCACGGCGGTTCGATGCCCGGCTTCGTCGCGACGGTCTGGGTGAGCGCCGAGGACGGCGTCGGCGCGATCGCACTGGCCAACGCGACGTCAGGACCGAAGGTCGGCAGCATCGCCGCCGATCTGCTGGCGATCACCGCCGACGCGGAACCGGGCCTGCCGGCCGCGTGGCGTCCCGCCGACACGCTCGACCCGGATCTGCTGGAGCTGGCGGGGACCTGGTATTGGGGCACCCAGGGTTTCGGGCTGCGGATCGCCGCCGACGGCACCCCGAGCCTCGCCCCGCTGGCCGGCCAGGGCCGCGCCACGCGGTTCCACGTGGAACATGACGGGACCTGGACCGGTCGCGAGGGCTATTACGCGGGTGAGACGCTGCGGGCGATCCGCGGGGACGACGGCTCGGTCAGCCATCTCGACCTGGGCTCCTTCGTCTTCACGCGAGAGCCCTATGATCCGTCGGCTCCGCTGCCGGGAGGTTTCCCCGGCTGGCGCTGAGGATTTCGGCGGCCCTGCCGCCCGCGCTCGCGGGAGCCCCGGCCGCCGTGTCCCCGTGCGCCGTGTCCCCGGGCGCCGCCTTGGTCCCGGCGGCCACGGAGCCGTCGCCGAGCACGGACTCGCCGGCGGCCGCGGTGTCGTGGGCGATCGTGGACCCCGCGGAGCCGACGGAGTCCGGCCTCTGTGAATCCGCCGTGCCGCGATCCGGCGTCCTGAGCAGGACAGCTGCTGCCACCGTCGCCACCGCGAGCAGGCCGGCGGCCACCAGGAAGGCCAGGTGGTAGCCGCCGGTCAGGGCAGCGGCCTGCGAGTGGCCCGCGGCGGCCAGCCGGTCGGTGCGGGCGGTCGCCAGGGCGGCGAGGACGGCGAGGCCCAGCGCGGCGCCTATCTGCTGAGCGGTGTTGAAGACGCCGGAGATCAGGCCGGAGTCGGCAGGCGTGGCATCGGACATGCCGAGCGTCATCAGGGCCGGCATCGCCAGCCCGAAGGCGACGCCGAAGACCAGCGTCGCCGGGAGGACGTCGCTGACGTACGAGGCGTGCCCCGCGGGCACCCTGGCCAGCAGCAGGAAGCCGCCGGCGAAGAGCACCAGGCTGGGCAGCAGGACCGCCCGCTCGCCGAAGCGGGCGCCGAGCCGTGCCGACAGCGCGAGTGACATCAGGCCGATGACGAGCCCGGTGGGCGCGATGGCCAGGCCGATCCGCAGCGGGTCGTAGCCCAGCACCCGCTGGAGGTAGAGCGTGACCATGAACTGGAAGCCGAAGCCGCCGGCCACCATCAGCGCCTGCACGATGTTGGCGCCGGTCACCAGCCGGGAGCGGAAGAGCCGCAGCGGCATCAGCGGCTGCGCGGCCTTGGCCTGCCGCACCAGGAAGCCGGCGAGCAGCGCGAGGGAGAGGAGGCCGAGGGTGACGGTGGACGCCGACGCCCAGCCGTGGTCGGCGGTGCCGACGATGGTGTAGACGCCCAGCATCAGGGCCGCGGTGACCAGCAGCGCACCGGGTGCGTCGGCGCCGCGAATCCGATCGCCGGAGCCGGCGGCGGGACGGTCGTCGGGAAGCAGGCGCAGGCTGAGCACGGCAGCCGCGGCGCCGATCGGCAGGTTGACGAAGAAGATCCAGTGCCAGTTGACCGCCTGCGTGAGGATGCCGCCGGCGAGCAGCCCGAGCACACCGCCGGCCGACTGCACGAAGCTGTAGATGCCGATGGCCAGGCCGCGTCCACGCGGGTCCGGGTGGAGGGCGATCACCATGCCGAGGCTGACCGCGGAGACCATGGCCCCTGCCGCGCCCTGGATGAAGCGGGCCGTGATCAGCAGCCCGGCGGAGTCGGCGAGGCCGCAGGCGAGGGAGGCGGCGGTGAAGGCGGTCAGCCCGCCGATCAGGACGCGGCGGCGGCCGATGAGGTCGCCGAGCCTGCCGGAGAGCAGCAGCAGACCGCCGAAGGCGATGAGGTAGGCGTTCACCACCCAGGCCAGTGCGGACTGGGAGAAGCCCAGGTCGCGCTGGATGGACGGCAGTGCGACGGTCACGATCGTGCCGTCCAGGATGATCATCAGGGTGCCCGCGCTGAGTACGGCGAGGGCGGCGCCGCGGGAACGGGAAGACAGTGGCATGAGGTCGCCTCCTGGCGGATGGGGTGCCAGGACTGACCGTAGCAGAAGGTTTTGTTGGAGACTATCTATTACGGGCTTACTCGCGGATGCCCCTCGCTCACCTGCGGCTCTGTCGCGGGCGGCGCACCGCCTGTGTGCCCTCCGGGGAGTCGGCCGGGACCGCGAGATGGCCGCCGGCGAGCCGGTTGAGTGCCGAGACGAAGACCGCGCGCTCCGATTCGGGCAGTGCGTCGAGGACGCCGCGGTGCACCCGGTCGACGATCTCCTGGCCTGCGGCGACGACCTCCGCTCCGGCCGGGGTGACCTTGATGATCCGCGCCCTGCGGTCGCTCGCCGACGGCACCCGCTCGGCGAGGCCGGCCCGCTCCAGCTGGTCGACGGTCACCACCATCGTGGTCTTGTCCAGGTCGGACAGCTCCGCGAGCTGCGCCTGGGTCCTTTCGCACTGCGTCGCGTGTGCCAGCACGCAGTGCGCCCGCGGCGACATCCCGATCTCGGCCAGGGCGGCCGTCATCTGCGTGGCCAGCACGTGCGCGGTGTGCTGGAGCAGGAAGGACACGTCGAATTCACCGACGGCGTCCGGTACGGGGGCGGCGGCCGGTGCGGGCGCGGGGGATGCGGGGCTCATGTGCCGAGGGTAGCAAAATAGGTCGGCTACGGGACGATCCCGTTGCCGACCTATCCGGAGAGTCTGCAGCCCCGATCCGCAGCCCCGGTCCGCAGCCCCGGTCTGCAGCCCCCTGGTCTGCCGCCGCAGCTCAGCCCAGTTCGGGCCCGAGCAGCCCGAGCACGCCCTCGATGTTCGCGTCGAGGTAGTGCCGCAGGGTCAGCGGCACGATGCCGACCGAGGCGATGCCCATCCTGCTGAAGGGGACCCGCACCACTTCGTACTCGCCGCAGGGGTCGTCGACCTCGGGGCCGTGCCGCCGGTCGAGGTCCATCGACTCCAGCCGGCAGGCGAAGAAGAACTGCACCTTCACGCCGTGCGAACCGTCCTCCGCGATGTGCTCGACGGTGTCGACGAAGGCGGGCACCACGTCGGTGATCTTGGCGCCGAGCTCCTCGTCGATCTCGCGGTGCAGGGCGGCGACGACGCCCGCGTCGTCGTCCTCGACACCGCCGCCGGGCGTGACCCAGTACGGCGCGATGCCGGGCTTGGTGCGTTTGATCAGGACGAGCTGGTCACCGTCGAAGACCAGGGCACGGGCGGTGCGCTTGACCACCGGGCGGGTGGCGGGGCTGGGATGCGAGTCCGGGGGCATGCCAGAGATCTGCCGCGGCCGGGCCGGGGGCAAACGTGCCCGCGGCCGTCAATCGAGGTGTTCGGCCGGGCCGTGCGCGCTCCGTGACCGCGCACGCCCGGCCTGTGCACGGGCCGGACCTGCGGCGGGTCGTAACGCGCCCGGCGTGACGCCTGGCGCCGTCACGCCTTCGCCGCCGCGTCCAGCGCGCGCAGCACGTCGGCCACGATGTCCTCGGGGTCCTCGATGCCCACCGAGAAGCGGACGAAGCCCGCGGGCACGGCGTCGCCGCCCCAGCGGGCGCGGCGCTCGGCGGTGCTCTGGATGCTGCCGAAGCTGGTGGCCTCCGACGTCATCCGCAGCGCGGCCAGGAAGCGTTCCGCGTGCGCCTGGTCGGGCAGGGTGAAGGACACCACACTGCCGAAGCGGCGCATCTGCCGGGTCGCCACCGCGTGCGAGGGATCGGTGGGCAGCCCCGGGTGTCGCAGGTCACTGACCTCGGGGCGTTCGAGCAGCGCCGTCGCGAGTGCCACGGCGTTCGTGCCCTGCCGGTCCACCCGCAGTGCGAAGGTCGCGATCGACCGGTGCGCGAGCCAGGCCTCCATCGGACCGGGGATCGCGCCGACGGTCTTGCGCCAGTAGCGCACGCTCGCGGCCAGCTCCGGGTTCCTGGTGCTGACGTAGCCGAGCAGCAGGTCGCCGTGGCCGCTGAGCGCCTTCGTGCCGCTGGCCACCGAGAAGTCCGCGCCCAGCGAGAGCGGCCGCTGGCCCAGCGGCGTGGCGAGGGTGTTGTCGACGGCGACCAGGGCGCCCGCCGCATGGGCCGCGTCCGCGAGCCGCCGGATGTCGCACACGTCGAGCCCCGGATTCGACGGCGTCTCCAGCCACACCAGCGCGGCGCCCTCGATCGCCTCCAGTTGCGCGTCGCCCGCGGTCGGCGCGAGCCGCACCGTCACGCCGTACGACTCCAGGCGCTCGCGCAGCGCGCGCGTCGTCTGGTAGCTGTCGGACGGCAGCAGGACCGTCTGCCCGGCCTTCACCTGCGACAGCAGCACCGCCGCGACGGCCGCCATGCCGGAGGCGAAGATCGCGGTGCCGACCTCCTCGTCGCCCGGTGCCTCGAGCTCCGAGATGGCCTGCTCGAGCCGCTCCCAGGTCGGGTTGTCGTCCCGGCCGTAGACGTAGGGCCCGGCTGCCTCCCCCGGCAGGTGGTAGTGCGAGACGAAGACCGGTCCCGGCAGCGACGGTTCGTACGCCGTCGCCGGCGGGCGCCCCGCGTGCACGCTGCGCGTGCTGTCACCGGGGCCCGCGCTGGCCGCGGTGTGCTCACCGCTCCCCGGTCCCCCGGAAGATTCCGTGCCCCCCTGCGCGCCGGTCACTCGTCGTCCGGCAGGACGACGTGCAGGGCCCAGGACACGATGCTCACGATCAGACCGCCGACCACCGCGGTCCAGAAGCCGTCCACATGGAAGTCCAGGTTCAGCTTGCCGGACAGCCACGACGTCAGCAGCAGCATCAGGGCGTTCACCACCAGCGTGATCAGCCCCAGGGTGAGGATGAACAGCGGGAAGGCCAGCACCTTGACGATCGGCTTCACGAGCCAGTTCACGACGCCGAAGACCAGCGCCACCAATATGAGGCTGAGGACCTCGCGGGACGTGGAGTCGCCGCTCAGGGTGATGTCCTTGATCACCCAGGTGGCGACGCCGAGAGCCCCGGCGTTCGCGAGGGTTTTGACGATGAAATTCTTCATGGTGTGATCGTCGCAGACCTGATCGGCAGGGCAAGAGACGGAACAGAACCGTAGCCCGACCGCAGCTGAGGAGTGGCGATGAAGGTGTTCCGGCTGGACGACCTGGACGCGGAACGGGCCGCGAACCAGGGTGCTTACCTGCGCTTTCTCAAGGAACGCAGCATGTCGGCCGGGCTGTACGCGCTCAAGGCCGGGGAGAGCGACCCGCAGCAGCCGCACGCGCAGGACGAGGTGTACCTGGTGGTGAGCGGCCGCGCCGCGATCACCGTCGGTGAGGAGACGACGACCGTCGCGCGCGGCAGCGTCGTCTACGTGCCGGCCGGCACCGTCCACCGCTTCCACCACGTCACCGAGGACCTCAGGGTCATGGTGGTCTTCTCCCCGCCGGAACCCTAGGGGTCGGTTCAGGGTCGTATCCGGCACTCGCGGCCTCCGCATCGGGCACGAGTGGCCCTACAGTCGAAGTACCGGCGGAAAAGCCGCCGGACCGACCCGGTGCGGGGACGAAGGAGAATCAAGGCGTCATGGACAAGCTGCTGAAGGGCCTGCCGTGGTGGGTCAAGTGGGTCGCCGTGCCGATCATCGCGCTGGTGGTCTTCGGTTCCCTCGTCGCCGCGCTTGTGAGCTTCGTGATCGGCCTGCTGTTCAAGCTGATCGTGTTCGTGATCCTGGTCGGGGCCCTGGTCCTGGTCGTGAAGCGCGTCACGTCCGGCGGGTCCTCGAAGTCCTCGAAGCGCGATTGGTGACGGCCCCTCGCTCTCCCGCTCCCGTCACTTCCCCCGCCGCCGGTGGCCCCCGCCACCGGCGGCCACTGTACGTGCGGCGCCGCCGCGTGCGTCCGTACGCCCTTCGCCCCGTGCGGCGCCTGCCGCCGCGGGCTGCCGGTCGGCGCTGACCACCAGGGCGGCGAGCGCCGTCGTCAGCGGTACCGAGGCGACCAGGCCGATGCTGCCGACCAGGGTCCTGACGATCTCCTCGGCGACGAGTTCGCTGCCCGCGACCTGGAGCACCCCGCTGCGGGCGATCGAGAAGAGCAGCAGCAGCGGGAGCGCGGCACCGGCGTAGGCCATCACCAGCGTGTTGACGACCGAGGCGATGTGGTCGCGGCCGATCCGCATTCCGGCGCCGTAGAGCTTGCGCCGGCTCACGCCCGGGTCGGCGTCCTTGAGCTCCCACACCGCCGCGACCTGGGTGACCGTCACATCGTCCAGCACGCCGAGTGAGCCGATGATCACACCGGCGAGCAGGACGCCCTTGATCTGGATGCCGGGATAGAGGCTGTGGATCAGACCGGTCTCGTCCGAGGTGTTCCCGGTCAGATGAGCCCATGAGATGAACACCGAGCCGAGCACGCCGATCAGGAACAGCGAGCACAGCGTGCCGATCACCGCGACCGATGTACGGGCGTTGACGCCGTGGCACATGTAGAGCGCGATCAGCATGATCGCGCTGCCGCCGACCACCGCCACCAGCAGCGGATTGTCGCCGTGCAGGATCGCCGGGAGGATGAAGAGCGTCAGCACCCCGAAGGACACCGCGAGCGCGACCAGTGCCATCAGCCCGCGCAGCCGGCCGACCACGATCACCGCGAGCGCGAAGATCCCGGCCAGCAGGGCCAGCGGGAGGCCGCGCCGCACGTCGGTGACCGAGTAGCGCAGACCGGGCGGGGCGGTGGGCGCGTACGCCAGCACGACGCCCTCGCCCGCGGTGTAGCGGCGGGTCTGGTCCGGCTGCACGACCTCGGTGAAGGTGGTGCCCTTGTCGGGCCCCGACGTCACCTCCACCGTCGCCTTCTGGCAGACGTCACCGGCCGGCGCCCCGGCCGAGTCGGTGGCGGGGGCGGCGCCCGCGGCCTTGCAGGACACCGTGACCAGCTTCACGACCGTGCCCTGCCGGGTCTGCTGGTCGAAGCCCACACCGGTACGGGCGTGCTGCGGGGCGCCGCCCGGCCACAGCACGACCAGGCCGACGACCACGGCGGCGGCGAACGGCACCAGGACCGCGGTGATGACCCGGCGCAGCCGCCGGGAGACGGGCGGCACCGGACCGTGCGCATGGCCGTGCCCGTGCGGGTGTCCGTGCGCGGTGCCGTGGCCGGGTCCGCCGCCACGTCCCGACCCCTGACCGGGAACAGGAACAGGAACCTGACCGGGAAGAGGAAAGGGATCGGGACCGGGAACGGGCGCCGGGCCGCCGGCCGGTGGGCGGTGCGCGTGCTCATGGGGTGAGTCCACCGGCTGATCATCGCAAGGGCCCCTGGTGCCTGTATGCACCCGACCGCTACCGTTGGGGCCACCTTTGCAAACGCGGGAGCTCGGAGCACCGGGCTGAGAGGGCGCTGACAGCGGACGCGGCAACACGCCGACGCCACAGCTGCGCCGACCGCCGAACCTGTTACCGGGTAATGCCGGCGTAGGGAGTAGGTCTCATGACCACGCAGGACGCACGCACGCGCGAAATCGGCTGGCACAAGGGCTACCTCACCGGGTCACGGCCCGATGTGGCGGTCCCTGTCCGCCGGGTGCACCTCACCAACGGGCGCGATGTCACGCTGTACGACACATCGGGCCCCTACACCGACCCCGCGGTGGAGACCGACGTCCGGCGGGGCCTCGCCCCGGTCCGGGAGAACTGGATCATCGGCCGCGGCGACACCGAGGAGTACGCGGGCCGTCCGGTCCGCCCCGAGGACGACGGCATCAAGCACACCGCGCCCCGCGGGGGCCTGCGGAACCTGGACGCGGTCTTCCCCGGCCGGCCGCGGCTCCCCCGGCGTGCCCGCGACGGGCAGCCGGTCACCCAACTCGCCTACGCCAGGCGCGGCGAGATCACCCCGGAGATGGAATACGTCGCGCTGCGCGAGAACGTGGCGCCGCAGACCGTGCGCGACGAGATCGCCGCCGGCCGGGCCGTCCTGCCGGCGAACGTCAACCACCCGGAGATCGAGCCGATGATCATCGGCAAGCGGTTCCTGGTGAAGGTCAACGCGAACATCGGCAATTCCGCGGTCACCTCCTCCATCGAGGAGGAGGTCGACAAGATGACCTGGGCCACCCGCTGGGGCGCCGACACGGTCATGGACCTGTCCACCGGGCGCAACATCCACACCACCCGCGAGTGGGTGCTGCGCAACTCCCCCGTTCCCATCGGCACCGTCCCGCTCTACCAGGCCCTGGAGAAGGTCGACGGCCGCGCCGAGGAGCTGACCTGGGAGACGTACAAGGACACCGTCATCGAGCAGGCGGAGCAGGGCGTCGACTACATGACCGTGCACGCCGGCGTCCTGCTGCGCTACGTACCGCTCACCGCCCGCCGCAAGACCGGCATCGTCTCCCGCGGCGGCTCGATCATGGCCGCCTGGTGCCTGGCGCACCACAAGGAGAACTTCCTCTACGAGAACTTCGCCGAGCTCTGCGACATCCTCGCCGCCTACGACGTCACCTACTCCCTCGGCGACGGCCTGCGCCCCGGCTCCATCGCCGACGCCAACGACGAGGCGCAGTTCGCCGAGCTGCGCACCCTCGGCGAGCTGAACACCATCGCCAAGCGCCACCAGGTGCAGACCATGATCGAGGGCCCCGGCCATGTCCCGATGCACAAGATCAAGGAGAACATCGACCTCCAGCAGGAGATCTGCGAGGAGGCCCCGTTCTACACCCTCGGCCCGCTGACCACCGACGTCGCGCCCGCGTACGACCACATCACCTCGGGCATCGGCGCCGCGATGATCGCCTGGTGGGGCACCGCGATGCTCTGCTACGTCACCCCCAAGGAGCACCTCGGCCTGCCCGACCGCGACGACGTCAAGACCGGGGTGATCACCTACAAGATCGCCGCGCACGCCGCCGACCTGGCCAAGGGCCACCAGGGCGCCCAGGACTGGGACGACGCCCTGTCGGACGCGCGCTTCGAATTCCGCTGGGAGGACCAGTTCAACCTGGCCCTCGACCCGGACACCGCCCGCGCCTTCCACGACGAGACGCTGCCGGCCGAGCCCGCGAAGACCGCGCACTTCTGCTCGATGTGCGGCCCGAAGTTCTGCTCGATGAAGCTCAGCCAGGACATCGTCGAGAGGTTCGGCGGCGACGCGGGCACGACCGCCACCGACGAGGAGGTGGCGGCCGGGATGCTGCAGAAGTCCCAGGAGTTCGCCGCCGCGGGCAACCGGGTCTACCTGCCGCTGGCGGAGTGATCCGCACGCCGGCCGGTGGGCGGTGAGCGCACCGCAGCGCCGACGGGGGAGTCGGCGGACCCGGAGCGCGGCGGACGCCACGGGACGTCAGTTGGGTGCTGCCGGCGGGGGCCAGCCGACCGTGGAGAAGCTGCGCCACAGGCCGAGCTTGGCCACCGCGGTGGCCGAGAAGGTGGTTCCCAGGTAGGCGCTGGGGCGGCCGACCGGGTCGGTGCAGTTCGGGCCCTTGTGCAGGACGATGTCGATGCCGAGGTTGTTGCTCACCGCGTCCACCCCGAGCGGCGCGAAGTCGTGGCAGTGGCCGTGGATCGGATTGCTGATGGTCTGGGCGAACACCAGGCCGCGGGTGGCGGTGATCCGTCCCGCGGAGGTGTCCGAGCAGCCCGTGGCCGCCCATGCCAGCGGGACGATCGTGCACAGGGCGGCGAGCGTACGGCGGACGCGCATGGACCTCTCCCGTCTGACCAGGTACGGGATGAGTCAAACAACGTCCGGCGCGGGGCGCGACCGGGGTCGGCCAACCGGGGCCGGGTGTCACTCCGGCGGGCGACCGGGCCGCCGCCCACGGCCCAGGCAGCCGCGGCGCACCGCTCCTGACGGACGTGCCGTCAGCCCTGTGCGCCCTCAGGGCGCGTGGCCGGACCGCCCTGAGCCGTCCTCACTGCATGCGGTCGGGCCCGCCGAAGTCAGGGCTGCCGAAGTCCGGACTGCCGAAATCGGGGCTGCCGAAATCGGGGCTGCCGAAGTCGGGGCTGCTGAAGTCCGGGCTGCTGAAACGGGGTCCGGCCGGCCGTGGATGCGGGTCCTGCGGCGAGGAGAAGTCGGGGCGGGTGTAGCCCAGGCGCGGCATCCGCGACACCGAGGGCGCGGCGGACGGCGCGGTGGGGGCGGTGGTGTCGTTCAGCGCGTCGTCGAGGAAGGGCAGCAGCCCGCGGTCGAGCAGCGCCTCATGCCACGCCTCACGTGCCCGCAGCACCTCGGGCGGCATGCCGTCCGGCGAGTCGTGGATGGCGGTGGAGCCGTCCCGCAGCGCGGTGAGCAGCAGCCCTATCGCGCCGAAGAGGATCGCCGCGGCGGCGACCGCGGCGAAGAACCAGCCCGCCGTGCGCAGCGGTGAGGCGATGGCGGGCTGCGGGTGCACCGCGGCCATGGAGTAGCCGATGAGCAGGAAGATGAGCGCCGCGGCTCCGGCGAGCAGCGGCGTCAGGACGGCGACGACGGCGGCGAGGCCGGCACCCGAGCCCGCCCCGTCCGCGACGCCCATGGCGGCGTAGCCGAACGCCCTGCTGTCGCGGGACCGCGCCGCCTCGCGCACCGCCTCCCGCGTCTGCGCGCGGATCGCGCGGTAGACGTCGTACTCGGCGGCCGCCCGCTCGCTGATCGCCTCGGCGGAGGCCAGCGCGAGAGTGCGCAACTGCTCGGCGTTCAGCGGCAGGCCGACGCCTGCGGCGCCGTCCGGCCCACCCGGGCCTCTGGCACCGTCCTCGTCCAGAACGATGCGCAGAGCCTCGTCCAGTACGTGCTCGAAATCGGGGCGGTCTTCGTTGAGCAGGTGTGGAGCGGTGGTCATGTGCATCCCCCGATGCTCCGACTCCCCGGGCGAGGCCGGTGTTCCGTCAACGGAACGGGCTCGGCCGGCCGGATGCGCGGAGAGCGGTGTGCCTACGGATAAAGCGATGGTAGAGCGGGGAGGTCAGACCGTGACAGGGTGCAACCAGGAAATGTGGAGGCTAACCAATCAGCGGGAGTTGGGCAACCAGTAGGCGGCCTTCCATGGTGACGCCGCCGTCCATGGCCACCGCGAGACTGTCCGCGTAGATCATCGGACCGCTCACCGCGTAGCCGCGCTCCTCGCCGTCCTGCGGAATCTCACCGCCGGCCTCGCCCAGCAGGTACGGAATAGGGCTGTGGCCGTGCACCACCCGCCGGCCGCCGTAGACGCCGAGGATCTCCCGTGCGGCCTCGGGGCCGTCGTCGCCGCGGAAGGCGAAGCGCTTGGTGAGTTTGCGGAAGAGGTCCCAGCATTCGTCGGCGTCATTGCGCTGGAGCACACCGGTGATCGCGTCGTTCATTTCCTCGATGCTGCTGCCGTAGTCCAGATACGCGGTGGTGTCGGAGTGCATCAGCAGGTGGCCGTCGGTGAGGTGGGCGGCGTCGAGCCGGGAGATCCAGGTCAGATGCCGGTCCTCCAGCCGCTCCATGTCGGAGGGCTGGCCGCCGTTGAGCCGCCAGGCGGCGAGGAAGGACGCGGTCCCGCCCGCGGAGTTGACGGGCGTGTCGCCGAAGCGGTGGGCGCCGAGCAGCAGCAGTTCGTGGTTGCCCATCAGGGCGCGGCAGTAGCCGCCGGCCGCCGCGGCCTCCGCGGACAGCTGCATGACCAGCTCGATCACGCCGATGCCGTCGGGACCCCGGTCGGTGAAGTCGCCGAGGAACCACAGCCTGGCGCTGCCCGCCGACCAGTGGCCCTCGCTGTCCACGAGTCCGCGTTCGCCGAGCGCGGCCAGCAACTCGTCCAGGTAGCCGTGCACGTCGCCGACGACGTAGAGCGGCCCTGGGCGCTCCGGGCGCTCGCCCGCGGTCTCCGACGGGTCGGAGAGGACCGGCAGGTCGCGGGCGGTGGGGGTGTAGTCCGTGGGGACCAGCTGGGAATCGGGCTCTGTCGGCTCGTACGGCCGGGGCGGCGCGGGGACGGTGGGGGCGTGCGCGGGCGGCGCGGTGTCGAAGGCCGGGACGGGCGGCGGTGCCGGATATCCGCCGGCGGCGCCCTCCTGCCCGTAGCCGGCGGCAGGCCGGTGCTCGTGGCCGTACCCGCCCGCTTCCCGCGCGTGCTCGTAGTCGGTGCCCGCCGGTTCGTGCTCGTAGCCGGCGGCCGCGTCGTAGCGCGCGGCCTGCGCGGTGCCCGCTTCGTACGGCACGGGTTCCGCCGTGCCCGCGGCCTGCTCGAACGCGGGCGCGGGCGGGATGCCCAGCGCGTGCTCGTAACCTGCCGCGCGCTCAAAAGCCGCCTCGGGACGCCAGCTCTCCGCGGTCCCGGGCTCGGCCCCCTGACCTGCCCCCTGAGTCATCGACCCCTCCACGATCGCGCCGCCATCCGCCCATCATAGGAATGACGCTGTCGCGTTGTGACATACCCGGGCAGCTGGTTTTCGCAGGGTACAGACAAAACACCGCGTAGCCACCATGGGAATACGAAGGCTTGACGAACGAAGCCCCCGCGCGTCCCGGCGTGGCGGCCCCTTCGCGGTCCCGTGCCGCGGGGTCTAGCCCTCTCCCCGCGACGGGGCGCGCGGCGGGCTGACGGTGGTGCGGTGCGGTCGGCGCTGTGATGACGTGCGGATGATCAGCTCGGTCGGCATCACCTGCTGGACCGGCTGGGCGGGGCCCACGCCCTCGATGGCGTCGATGAGCAACTGCACCACGGCGGTGCCGATCCGGCGGGGTTTGAGCGACAGTGTGGTGATCGGCGGCTCGGTGGCGGCGTAGCCGGAGCTCTCGCTGCAGCAGACCAGCAGCAGGTCGTCGGGCACCCGCAGGCCGTAGCGCCTGGCGGCCGCGAGCAGGTCGGTGCCGTTGGGGTCGAAGAGCCCGTAGACCGCGTCGGGCCGGTCGGGCCGGGCCAGTAAGCGGTCCGCGGCGACGGCGCCTGCGCACGGGTCGTGCGCCGGGTAGGCCTCGTAGACCGGCTCCTGGCCGATGCGTTCGCACCATTCGAGGTACGCGGTGGTCGACAGCCGGGTGTACGTGTCGGTGCTGGTGCCGGTGAGCAGGCCGATCCTGCGGGCGCCGGCGGCGGCGAGGTGGTCGAGGATGCCGAGCACGGCCTCCTCGTGGTCGTTGTCCACCCAGGCGTGCACCGGCAGGCTGCCGGCCGGGCGGCCGTCGCTGACCACCGGCACGCCCTGCCTGACGAGTTCGGTGACCACAGGGTCCTGGTCGGAGGGGTCGACGACCACCGTGCCGTCAAGTGCGACGTTGCCCCACACGTCGTGCCGCGAGGAGGCGGGCAGGATGACCAGCGCGTAGCCGCGCGCCAGCGCGGCGGAGGTGGCGGCCCTGGCCATCTCCGCGAAGTACGCGAATTCGGTGAAGGTGAACGGTTCTTCGCCGTATGTCGTCACCGTCAGGCCGATCAGGCCGGACCTGCCGGTGCGCAGTGTGCGGGCGGCGGCGGAGGGGCGGTAGCCCAGCCGGTCGGCGACCTCACGGACATGGCGTCGGGTGGCGTCGGGCAGTCGGCCCTTGCCGTTGAGCGCGTCGGAGACAGTCGTGATCGAGACGCCGGCCGCAGCGGCGACATCTCTGATCCCCGCCCGTTCCAGCCGGCGTCCGACGGGCCGGCTCGCCTGGTGATTCCCTGCTGCTGTCATGGCGTTGCCGATAGTAGGGCGGCCTTGGTCCGCCTGGCCGCCACCCTGCTGAACACGCGGAAGGAAGGTTTCTGCATGATCGAAATCGTTATGCAATGTGGAATATGCAGGCGGCAGTGCGGGAGTTGAGGTGATACGGGCGCAAGCAGGGCGATCCGTGGGCCATTGGCCCAATGGAGGCCGTCACGGCAACTCACTCCTACGGGGGATGCGCGCCACCCCGCGCGCCACCGGAGCATGGTCCGGCGCACGCTCCCTGCGCAAGGACGCCTGCCCGCGGCGAGGGTGGTGCGGCGCCGGGTTCGCGCCACCCCGGCGCATCCCCCGCGGACTTGCTCCGCGGCGGCCTGCGGAGGCCGCGGAACGCGGTGGCGCAGCGCACTCCCCAGGTCGGCGCGGTCCTCATAGGGTGTGGCCATGAGTCCCGAGACCCCGAAACTGCGCGCGGAACTGGACGGTATCCCCACCTACAAGCCGGGTCGTCCCCCGGCCGTGGCGGAGGGCGTGCCGGCTTTCAAGCTGTCCTCGAACGAGAACCCGTACCCGCCGCTGCCCGGTGTCCTGGAGGCCGCCATCGCCGCCGCGGCGTCTTTCAATCGTTATCCGGACCTCGCCTGCTCCGCGCTCACCGGCGAGCTGGCGGCGCGTTTCGGGGTGCCCGCCGAGCACGTGGCGACCGGCACGGGTTCCGTCGGCGTGGCGCAGCAGCTGCTGCAGGCCACCTCGGGGCCGGGCGACGAGGTGATCTACGCCTGGCGGTCCTTCGAGGCCTACCCGATCATCACCCGGATCAGCGGTGCGCGGGCGGTGCAGGTGCCGCTGGACGGCGAGGAGTGCCACGACCTGGACGCGATGGCCGACGCGGTCACCGAGCGGACCCGGCTGATCTTCGTCTGCAACCCGAACAACCCCACGGGCACCGTGGTGCGCAGAGCGGCCCTTGAGCGCTTCCTCGACCGGGTGCCGGGCGATGTGCTGGTCGTGCTGGACGAGGCCTACCGGGAGTTCAACACCGACCCCGACGTGCCCGACGGCACGGACCTCTACCGGGAGCGGCCGAACGTGGCCGTGTTGCGGACCTTCTCCAAGGCGTACGGCCTGGCGGGCCTGCGGATCGGTTTCGCCATAGCGCACGAGCCGGTGGCGGCCGCGCTGCGCAAGACCGCGGTGCCCTTCGGGGTGAGCCAGCTCGCGCAGGACGCGGCGGTGGCGAGCCTGCGGGCCGAGCCGGCACTGCTCGAAAGGGTCGCGGGCCTGGTCGCCGAGCGGTCGCGGGTGGCCGGCGAGCTGACCGCGCAGGGCTGGACGGTGCCGGAGACCCAGGCCAACTTCGTCTGGCTGCGGCTGGGGGAGCGCACTGCGGCCTTCGCGGCGGCCTGCGAGCGGGCCGGGGCGACGGTGCGGCCGTTCGTCGGCGAGGGGGTACGGATCTCGGTCGGCGAGACAGCGGCGAACGATCTGCTGCTGCGGGCGGCGCAGGAGTTCCGCAAGGAGCTCTGACCGCTGCTGCGCCCCTCCCGTAGGCACTCTGACCTGCGCATTCGCCCTCTGTTCACCCCCCGGTGACAGGGGGCGAACGCATGTGCGTGATACTGCTTGTGAATGAGTTCACGTTCACAAGCGCGACGCAAAGGAGACGTATCGTGCAGCTCGCACTGGAGCCACTGAACGTCGCCAGGTGGCAGTTCGGCGTGACGACCGTCTACCACTTCCTCTTCGTCCCCCTGACGATCTCGCTCTCCGCGCTCACCGCGGGCATGCAGACCGCCTGGGTGCGTACCTCCAAGGACAAATACCTCAGGGCGACCAAGTTCTGGGGCAAGCTCTTCCTGATCAACATCGCCATGGGCGTGGTCACGGGCATCGTCCAGGAGTTCCAGTTCGGTATGAACTGGTCGGACTACTCGCGCTTCGTGGGCGACATCTTCGGCGCCCCACTCGCCTTCGAGGCGCTGATCGCCTTCTTCTTCGAGTCGACCTTCGTCGGCCTGTGGATATTCGGCTGGGACAAGCTGCCGAAGAAGATCCACCTGGCCTGCATATGGATGGTCTCGATCGGCACCATCCTGTCCGCGTACTTCATCCTGGCGGCCAACTCCTGGATGCAGCACCCGGTCGGCTACCGCTACAACCCCACCACCAAGCGGGCGGAGCTCACCGATTTCTGGGCCGTGCTGACCCAGAACACCGCGCTGGCGCAGTTCTTCCACACCATGTCCGCGTCCTTCCTGACCGGTGCCGCCTTCATGATCGGCATCGCCGCCTACCATCTGGCCCGCAAGCAGCACATCGCCGTGATGCGCTCCTCGCTGCGGCTGGCCCTGGTGGTCGCGGTGGTGGCCGGCGCGCTCACCGCGATCAGCGGCGACACCCTCGGCAAGGTGATGTTCAAGCAGCAGCCGATGAAGATGGCCGCCGCCGAGGCCCTGTGGGACGGGCAGAAGAGCGCGCCCTTCTCGATCTTCGCGGTCGGCGACGTCAACAAGGGCCACAACGAGGTCGCGATCGACGTCCCCAACCTGCTGTCCTTCCTCGCCACCGACAACTTCACCGCCTACGTCGGCGGCATCAACGATGTGAACAAGGCCGAGCAGCAGAAGTTCGGCCCCGGTGACTACCGGCCGAACATCCCGGTCGCCTACTGGGGCTTCCGCTGGATGATCGGCTTCGGCGTGGTCTCGATCGGCGTGGGCGCGGCCGGCCTGTGGCTCACCCGGCGCCGGCTGTGGGTGGCGCCGGAGCACAGGACCGGCGAGGACGAGGTGCCGAACCTGATGCTCACCAGAGGGACCAGGTTCGGCCCCGGACTGTCCCGCTGGTATTGGCGGCTGGCGCTGCTGACCATGCTCTTCCCGCTGGCCGCGAACTCCTGGGGCTGGATCTTCACCGAGACCGGCCGGCAGCCCTGGGTCGTCTACGGGGTGCTCCGCACCCGCGACGCGGTCTCCCCCGGGGTGTCCACCGGCACGGTGCTGACCTCGCTGATCGTCTTCACCAGCCTCTACGCCGTCCTCGCCGTCATCGAGATCCGGCTGATGGTCAAGTACGCCAAGGCGGGCCCGCCGGAACTCACCGACGCCGACCGCCACCCGCCCACCCGTATCGGCGGTGACAGCGGCGGCGCGGACGCCGACGACCGCCCGATGGCCTTCTCGTACTGAGCGGCAGGAGGAGAGATCATGCATCTGCACGACGTCTGGTTCGTCCTGATCGCCGTTCTGTGGACCGGGTACTTCTTCCTGGAGGGCTTCGACTTCGGGATCGGCGTCCTGACCAAGCTGCTGGCACGCGACCGTGGCGAGCGGCGTGTCCTGATCAACACCATCGGCCCGGTCTGGGACGGCAACGAGGTCTGGCTGCTCACCGCGGGCGGCGCCACCTTCGCGGCCTTCCCCGACTGGTACGCCACCCTCTTCTCCGGCTTCTACCTGCCGCTGCTGGTGATCCTGGTCTGCCTGATCGTGCGCGGCGTCGCCTTCGAATACCGCGCCAAGCGGGAGGACGAGCGCTGGCAGCGCAACTGGGAGCACGCGATCTTCTGGACCTCGCTGCTGCCGGCCTTCCTGTGGGGCGTGGCCTTCGCCGACATGGTGCACGGCGTGAAGATCGACGCCGACAAGGAGTACGTGGGCGGCCTCTGGGACCTGCTGCAGGGATACGCCCTGCTCGGCGGCCTGGTGACACTGGCACTCTTCACCTTCCACGGTGCCGTCTTCGCCTCGCTCAAGACGGTCGGCCCTATCCGGGAGCGGGCACGGCGGTTCGCCACCAGGGCCGGAGCGGTCGCGGCGGTGCTGGCGCTGGCCTTCCTGATCTGGACCCAGGTGGACAGCGGCAACGGTCGCAGCCTGGTCGCGCTGGTCGTGGTGGCCGTCGCCCTGGCCCTCGCGCTGGTCGCCAACGCTGCAGGGCGGGAAGGCTGGTCCTTCGCCTTCTCCGGGGTGACGATCGCGGCGACCGTCGCGCTGTTCTTCCTGAGCCTCTTCCCCGACGTCATGCCGTCCTCGCTCGACAGTGCCTGGAGCCTGACGGTGGACAACGCCTCGGCGACTCCCTACACGCTGCGGATCATGACCTGGTGCGCGGCGATCGCCACCCCGCTGGTGCTGCTCTACCAGGGGTGGACCTACTGGGTGTTCCGCAAGCGGATCGGCACACAGCACATCGCCGCAGGTCAGCCGGCAGGGCAGGCCGCCGGCTACCTGCCGGGTCAGCCGTCGGGAGAGCCGTCAGGCCAGCCCTCGGGGCGGCAGCCGGGTCGGCCGCTGGAGAGCGAGCGCTGATGTTCCACGTGAAACACGTTCGCCGTGAAAGGGGATGTTCCACGTGAAACCCGTCGATCCGCGACTGCTGCGGTATGCGCGCACCACCCGGGTCTTCCTGGCAGGCACGGTGGCGCTCGGTCTGGTGGGCGCCGCGCTGATCGTCGCGCAGGCGACCCTGATCGCCGACCTGGTCGTCGGCGGCTTCCAACACGGTGACGGCACCGACGCCCTGGGCGCCGATCTGCTGTGGCTGGCAGCCGTCTCGGTCGGCCGGGCGCTGGTGGCCTGGCTGACCGAGCTGTGCGCACACCGGGCCGGGGCGGCGGTGACCTCACAGCTGCGCAACCGGCTGCTGATACGCGCGACCGCGCTCGGCCCCGGCTGGCTGACCGGCCGCCGCAGCGGTGAACTCACCACGCTGGCCACCCGCGGCATCGACGCGCTGGACGACTATTTCGCCCGTTACCTGCCCCAGCTGGGGCTCGCCGCGGTCGTCCCGGCGGTCGTGCTCGTCCGCATCCTGTTCGCCGACTGGATCTCGGCACTCACCATCGTGCTCACCCTGCCGCTGATCCCGCTGTTCATGGTGCTGGTCGGCTGGGCGACCCGGGACCGGATGGACCGGCAGTGGCAGCTGCTGGGCCGGCTGTCAGGACACTTCCTCGATGTGGTCGCAGGACTGCCCACGCTCAAGGTCTTCGGCCGGGCGAAGGCCCAGGCCGACAACATCCGGGCCATCACCGGCGACTACCGCAAAGCCACCCTCAGGACACTGCGGATCGCCTTCCTGTCGTCCTTCGTGCTGGAACTGCTGGCCACCATCTCCGTCGCTCTGGTCGCCGTCGACATCGGCATGCGGCTGGTGCACGGCGAACTGTCGCTGCGCACCGGGCTGCTGGTGCTGGTCCTCGCCCCGGAGGCGTATCTGCCGCTGCGGCAGGTCGGGGCGCAGTACCACGCGGCGGCGGAAGGGCTGGCCGCCGCCGAGCAGGTCTTCGAGGTGCTGGAGACCGAGCCCGCCACCGCGCCCGGCAGTTCCCCCGCGCCCGACCTGCGGACCGCGACCGTCCGGGTGGAGGAGCTCGAGGTACGCAGCGAGGGCGCGTTGGCGCCGACCTCCTTCACCCTGGCGCCCGGCGAGACGCTGGCCGTGACCGGGCCGAGCGGGATCGGCAAGACCACCCTGCTCAGTGCCCTACTCGGCTTCGCCCCTGCGGCGCAGGGCCGGATCCTCGTCGACGGCATCGACCTCGCCACCATCGACCCGGTGTCGTGGCACCGCCAGATCGCCTGGGTGCCGCAGCACCCGCACCTCTTCGCCGGCACGATCGCGGACAACGTCCGGCTGGCCCGGCCCGACGCGGCCGCCGCCGACCTGCACGCGGCCCTCGCCGCCGCCGGTGCGCTGGGCTTCGCCGCTCCGGACGACGTCATCGGGGAGGACGGCGCCGGGCTGTCCGCGGGCCAGCGGCAGCGGATCGCGCTGGCCCGCGCTTTCCTCGCCGACCGCCCCCTGCTGCTGCTGGACGAGCCGACCGCCAATCTCGACGGTGACACCGAGGGGGCGCTCATCGCGACCCTGCGGGAGCTGGGCAAGGGCCGGACGACGGTGCTGGTCGCGCACCGGCCCGCACTGCTGCCGCTGGCCGACCGGGTGCTCGCGCTGGCACCCGCGGGGGACGCGGCGCCGGAGGTGTCGCCCGCGCAGGCCCGGACTGCGGGGACCGCAGCGGACTCGCCGCTGGGGAAGGCCGCTCCGGCCGGCCGGACCCCCGCGCTGATCGCGGTCACCGGCCGGGCGGCCGCATCCGCCGACCTGGCCGTTCCCACGGACCTGGCTGTTTCCGGCGCCGGCGCGCCCGCTTCCGACGCCGGCACCGCTTCCGCCGGTCTGGCCGCTTCCGTGGACGGCACCGCTTCCGGGGACACCGGCGCTTCCGCCGCCGAAGCCGACCGTACGAAGGAGCGGGGGCCGGCCAGGCCGGGTGCCGCCGGGGTGCGGGGGCTGCTCGCGATGGGGCGGGTCGGCGGCTTCCGCGGGCGTTTCGCCGCGGCCTGCGGCCTCGGCGCACTGGCGCTGCTGTCCGCGGTCGGACTGATGGCGACCTCGGGCTGGCTGATCAGCCGGGCCTCGCAGCAGCCTCCCGTCCTCTATCTGATGGTGGCGGTCACCGCGACCCGGGCCTTCGGTATCGGGCGGGCGGTCTTCCGCTACTGCGAGCGCCTGCTGGCGCACGACGCGGTCTTCCGGGCGCTGGCAGGCGTGCGGGTCGCGGTCTACCGGCGGCTGGAGCGCCTGGCGCCCGCGGGGCTGCGCGACCGGCAGCGCGGTGACCTGCTGTCCCGGCTGGTCGCCGATGTGGACGCGGTCCAGGACCACTATCTGCGGTGGCTCCAGCCCGCGCTCACCGCGGCTCTCGTGGTGCTCGCCTCGACGGTGTTCGCCGGAATGCTGCTGCCCGCGGCGGGGATCGCCCTCGGGACCGGCCTGCTGGTCGCCGGGGTCGCGGTGCCGCTGCTGGCAGCCGCCGTCGCACGCCGTACCGAGGCGCGCCTCGCCCCCGCCCGCGGTGTGCTGTCCGCCAGGGTGCTTGCCCTCTTCACCGGCACCGCGGAATTGACGGTGGCCGGGGCGCTCGACCGCCGGCGTGCCGAGGCCGCCGACGCCGATCGCACTCTCACCGCGGTCGCCGCCAGGTCCGCCGCGGTCACCGCGCTCGGCACCGGGCTGACCACGCTGATCGGCGGGCTGACGGTGGTGGCGTGCGGCTACGCGGGGGTGCGGGCGGTGGCCGCGCACGAGCTTCCCGGGGTGGCGCTCGCGGTGCTGCTGCTGACCCCGCTGGCCGCGTTCGAGGCCGTGAACGGGCTGCCGCTCGCCGCACAGCAGCGGCAGCGCAGCAGGCGGGCCGCGGAGAGGGTGAACGACGTGCTCGACGCGCCCGTGCCGGTGAGCGAGCCCGCGGATCCGGCGCCGCTGCCCGGCTCGCCCTTCCCCCTGGTGGTGAGCGGCCTGACCGCCCGCCACCCGGGTCGGACATCCCCCGCCCTGGACGGCGTTGGCCTCACCCTCACGCAGGGTCGCCGGGTCGCGGTCGTGGGCCCTTCGGGCGCCGGCAAGACGACGCTGGCGCACGTCCTGCTGCGGTTCCTGGATGCCGAGGCCGGCACGTACACCCTGGGGGGCCGGTCCGCGGACGCGTGCGAAGGCGACGACGTACGCCGGCTGGTCGGCCTGTGCGCGCAGGACGCGCACGTCTTCGACAGCAGCGTCCGGGAGAACCTGCGGCTGGCCCGTCCCGGTGCCTCGGACGACGAGCTGCGGGCGGTCCTGGCCGAGGCCCGTCTCGACCTCGACCTCGACACGGCCGTCGGTGAGCACGGCGCCCGGCTCTCCGGCGGGATGCGGCAGCGGCTCGCGCTGGCCCGCGCCCTGCTGGCCGGCTTCCCCATGCTGATCCTCGACGAGCCGGCCGAGCACCTGGACATCGCCACCGCGGACGCGCTGACCGCCGACCTGCTCGCCGCCACCCGCGGCCGCGACCGTACGACGCTGCTGATCACGCACCGGCTGGCCGGGCTCGCGGGCGACGCCGTCGACGAGATCGTGGTGCTCGACGCGGGCCGGGTGGTCCAGCGCGGTTCCTACCGCGAACTGGCCGCCACCGATGGCCCCTTCCGCCGCACCCTGGAGCGCGAGCGGCTCGCGGACGCGCTCGCCCGGCCCGGCACCGCGGCGGTGCCCGCCGCTGCCTGAGCCGGGCCTGAGCCGGGCCTGAGCCGGGCCTGAGCAGGCGCCGCGCCCCCCGGCCCCCTCGGCCGCGACACCCGCGGGCACCCGTTGCGGCATCCGGTTGCGGCCCCATGGGGCCGGGAGGAGGCTGGACGTGGGGCGCGACCGGGGTTTCCCGTGCGTGCGCAGGGCGCAGAGCGCCGGCCATGCGCCGCCGAGAGGATGAGGCTCCATGCGGATGCTGCTCACCGCGAAGATGGACACCGAGACCGCGAACCAGGCCGTGACGGACGGCACGATGTCCAAGATGGTGCAGGAAATGGTCGAGGAACTCCGGCCGGAATCCGCCTACTTCACCACTTCACAGGGCAACCGGTGCTGCTATCTGGTTTTCGACATGAAGGACAGCGCCCAGATGCCGCGGATGCTCGAACCCTTCTTCCACGCGGAGGCGGAGGTCGATCTGCGCCCGGTGATGACCGTGGACGACCTCCAGACCGGCCTGGCCGACCTCGGCCGCTGACCTGCCCGGAACCTCCCCGGAACCTGCTCGAATCAGCAAAACAGCTCCCGCGGCCCGCGTCGGCGCCCACCTGGGATGCCCGGATTGCGCCGGACGGGTGGCGTTGGTCCGAAAATCCCGGAACTCGGGGTGCGGATCCGGAAAAACCGTGCTCGTTTCCTCATCATCGGATTAGTCACTTCGACCGATAAGGAAACGAGAGAGGTCATGGCTGCTACAACTCCCCGTGTCACCGCGTTCTGGGGCGCTTTCCTGAACGTGCTCGTCAGGTGCATCGCCGCGCTGGGCTTCGCGACCCCGGCCCGTCTGAGGGCCGCCACTTCCGGGCGGACCGCCTGCTCCGCCACCGTACCGGCGCAGGGCGGTGCCACCACCTCACAGCGGGCGGCCGCGCCGGTGGGCGGTTATGCTCCGCCGCCGCCTCCCGCCGGCCGGGTGATGCTGCCCGCACCGCGTTCCTCGGAACGCGGGCGCTCGCTGCCGCCGACGATGAAGCAGCGGATCAGGGCCGAGGCGCACGGCACCTCCCCCAGCGACCGCTGTGTCGCCCTACCGGTCGAGGGCATCGGCGACGCGGTGGCCGCGGCGGCGACCTCCTCGGCGGCCTCCGCGACCGCCGCGGGCAAGGACGACGCCGAGGACCGTGCGGGCCGCCGTCGTGACCGCGCGCTGCGGGGCTGACCGCGGGCGTTCTTTCCGCGCCCCACCCGCAGGCTCGAGCGCACCACCCAGGTCGCAGTACGCCACCGCGTCAGCACGGCGCCTTTCCGCGGCGACGACGACCGTCCCGAACCTCACACCGAGGGCGTAGCACCCCGCACCACCCGGCTCGGCTGAGCGCCTATCCGCACCTTTGTGCGGGACAGGAGCGGCGGATACGGGAGTATGGGGTCTGTGACCTCAGCCATCGGTGCCCCCGGCGGGCCGTCCCGTCCCTCCGGCGCGTACCCGCAGCCTCATGAACACGATGACTTCGCCGTCTCCTCGCCGCGGCTGATCGCCACCGACCTGGACGGAACGTTGCTGCGCAACGACCGGTCCGTGTCGCCGCGTACGATCGCCGCGCTGGCCGCCGCAGAAGCGGCCGGTATCGAGGTCTTCTTCGTCACCGGGCGCCCTGCCCGGTGGATGGGCGTGGTCGCCGAACACCTCGCAGGACACGGAATGGCGATCCTCGCCAACGGTGCCGCGGTCTACGACCTGCGTGCGCACCGGCTGATCGAGGCCTTTCCGCTGCCCGAGGACAACGCGCTCACGGTCGCCCACGCGCTGCGTGCGGCGGTGCCCGGCACCGCTTTCGCGGTCGAGCGCGCCGGTACCTTCCGGCGCGAACCCGCGTACGTGGCCCTTGAGCCCGATGTCGCGCCGTGCGCGCCCATCGATGTGCTGCTGGCCGAGGACCGCGCGCAGCCGCTGCTGAAACTGCTGGCCAAGCACCCGTCGATCGATCCTGACGACTTCCTCGCGACGGCGCTCGCGGTCGCAGGCGAGCACGGCGAGATCACCCGGTCGAGTGAGTCGGCCCTGCTGGAGGTCAGCGGCGCGGGCGTCAGCAAGGCCACCACGCTGGCGCGGTGCTGCGCCGAGCGCGGCGTCACGGCGGCCGAGGTCGTCGCCTTCGGAGACATGCCCAACGATCTCGCGATGCTCGGCTGGGCCGGTACGTCATACGCCGTGGCCAACGCGCACCCCGATGTCCTGGCCGCCACCACACACCGGACGGTGGCGAACGAGGACGACGGGGTGGCGCGGGTGATCGAGCGGATCGTCGCGGCCCGCCGCAACTGAGCGCAGGGCCGGGGTCAGCCCTGGCTCTCGGCCGCCACGACCGCGAAGACGCCGCCCTGCGGGTCCTGGAGCACGGCCAGCCGGCCGACCTTGTCCATGTCGAAGGGCGGCGCGATCACCGAACCGCCTGCGTGCACGACGGCGTCGACGATGCTGTCGGTGTCGTCGACCGCGAAGTTGACCAGCCAGTGCGGCGGGGTGCCGGGGGGCAGCTCCTCCATGCCCATGACGCCGCCGATGGTGCGGCCCTTGACCTGGAAGCCGTTGAATTCCGGCATCTCCGGCATCGGGCCCGCCGTCAGGCCGAGTACCGCGGAGTAGAAGGTCCCGGCGCCCGCGGGGTCCGGGCTGTGCAGCTGGTTCCAGACCAGCGCCCCGTGCTCGTTGACGATCTCGGCGCCCTTGAACTCCCCGGGCTGCCACACGCCGAACACCGCGCCGTACGGGTCGGCGGCGACGAACATCCTGCCCAGCTTCATGACGTCGGAGGCCGGCATGATCACGGTGCCGCCGTTCGCCTTGACCGCCGCCTCGGTGGCGTCGGCGTCGGCCACCGAGAAGTACGTGGTCCACGCGGGGGGCGGTGCGGGCTGGTCGCCCATCGCCATGGCCTTCATCAGGCCGGCGACCGGCTTGCCCTTCTGCGTGCAGACCGAGTACCCGCCGTACTCCTCCGGTCCGACCTCGCCCTGCCAGCCGAACAGGTCACGGTAGAAGTCCAGCCCTGCTTGCTGGTCGGGCACCATGAGGTCGATCCAGCACGGGGTGCCGGGCTCGTAGGGGCCGGTGACTTCGGACATCTGGCGCCTCCATGGGTGGTCCCGGGTTCCGCGGGGGCCCCGGTACGTGATGTGCCGCCACCCCGGCCGGACGGCCGGGTGGCCACGCCCCCGAGAGACCACCCTCCCCGCCGCCCGGCTCTCCCGCTACCGGAACGCGATCCCGGCCCCCTTCACCCGCCGGCCGGCGTATTGTGCGGGCTCGCCGCCGCGGCCGGGGCGAACGCCGCGGCGTGCCGGGCCGCCCAGCCGGCGAAGGTACCCGCCTCCCGGCCCAGCACCCGCCGGATGTCGGACGTCACCGCCTGCTCGGCGGGCAGCGGCTCGCCCAGGATGCCGAGGGTGGCTTCCACCACGGGCTCGGGCATGAAGTGCAGCATCTGGTCCCTGGCCTCGGCCCTGCTCTGCTCCACGAAGTCCACCGGCCGGCCCACCGCGACACCGATCTGCCTGGCCCGCTCCCGCGGGGTGAGGGCGGCCGGTCCCGTGAGCTCGTAGGTACGGCCGCTGTGGCCGGCCTCGCGCAGCACGGTGGCCGCGACCTGCGCGATGTCTGCCGGGTCGACCACCGGCAGTGCCACGTCGCCGAAGGGCGCCAGGACCGTCTGCCGGGTGCGTACCGTCTCGGCCCAGGCGAACGCGTTGGACGCGAAACCGCCGGGGCGCAGCACCGTCCAGTCCAGGCCGGAGGCGCGTACGGCCGCCTCGAAGCCTGCCGGGTGTGCGTAGGCCTGCGGCCGGGTTCCGGCGCCCTGCGAGGAGAGCAGCACCACCCGGCGCACACCGCCGGACGTCGCCGCGTCCAGTACGGCGTGCGGGTCGTCGCCCGCGACGAGCAGGAAGAGGGTGTCGGCCCCCTCGAAGGCGGTACGCAGGCTGTCGGGCGCGGCCAGGTCGCCCCGCCGGTGGTCGACGCCCGCTGGGAGGTCGGCCCCGGCGGCGCCGCGCGAGACGGCGACGACCTTCTCGCCCGCCGCGGCGAGCACCTCCACGACCTGCCGTCCGACGTTTCCGGTTGCTCCGGTCACCACGATCATGATCTCTCCCAGGTCCGCTCACTTGCTGACCCGGCGAAGCTAACATCACGGAGATAGTAGGTACCTAGAGGATAGTAATGGGATCCCGGCATCGGAGGCCGAGTCCGCTGACGCCTGACGGCCCGCCACGACAAGGGGCCTCCCGGCGGCGCGGTGGCCTGACGGCCGCCGGCCTCCGGGAGGCCCCTGCTCCGTGCGTCGGGCTACGCGCGTATCACCGCACGCTCTGCGCGTGGCGGAAGACGTTGTGCGGGTCGTAGCTGCGCTTGATCCGCTGCAGCCTCGGATAGTTCGAGCCGTAGTAGGAGCGCTCCCAGTCCGGGAGGCGGGGGTCGTAGAAGTTCAGGTAGGTCTCGCCGTTCGAGTACGGGTCGACCGCGTTGAAGCCGTCGTCGGCGAACTTCTCCGCGGACGCCACCGCCTCGTCCGAGGTGTGGCCTTCCGCGTTCGAGGCGAGGAAGGCGGCGGAGAAGATGGTGTCGCGGTGCACGAACGCGGTGGCGTCGCGCGCCACGGTGTTGGCCCGGCCGCCCATGGTGACGACCTGGAGCTGGCGCATCTGCCCCGCCAGTCTGTCCTTGTCGAACACCTCGACCACCTTCGTCCACCCCTCGTGCGGGAGCGGCTCGCTGAACAGGCGGCTGCGCCAGATCCCGTACCCCATCCTGGGGACGAGACCGCCGCCGACCGTGCCGGTGCGGTGGCACTGCTCCACCGTCTTGTCGTCGCAGACGTAGAAGCCCATCATGATGTCCTTGTACGGCGCCTTGACCGGCCTGCGCTGCACCGGGGGTTTGCCGACCGCGGAGATGAGCCGCTCGACCTCGCCGGCCAGCACACCGCTGGTGTCCACGCAGCCCAGGAAGATCGACACCACGGGGACGTTGCCGGGCGCGGCGTCCAGGAGGGTGATGAGGAAGGCGCTGCCGATCGTCCACGGCACGTCCGCCTGCCACTTGGACCAGCCGTCGAACAGGTCGACCGCCTGGTCGTAGGGCCAGATGAGAGTGCAGGTGTCGAGGTCGGTGAGCGGTGTCGGGGTGACCTCGTAGGAGGTCACGATGCCGAAGTTGCCGCCACCGCCGCCGCGCAGGGCCCAGAAGAGGTCGCTGTGCTCGTGCGGCGACGCGGTGACGATCCTGCCGTCGGCGAGGACCACCTTCGCCGAGGTCACGCTGTCCGCGGCGATGCCCATGCTCCGGGTGAAGGGGCCCACGCCACCACCGGTGAGGAATCCGCCGGCCGCGACCGTCGGGCAGTAGCCGTCGGCTATCGACAGCCCCTCCCGGCTCAACCCGTCCGTGATGTCCACGAGTTCCGCCCCTGCGCCGAGTCGCGCGCCGTGCCGGCCGAGGGAGACCTCGTTCATCTTGGAGACGTCGATGACCAGGCTGTTCTGCTTCGTGGAGTAGCCGCCGGCACAGTTGCCGCCACTGCGTACTGCCAGCGGCAGGTCCTGGTCCTGGGCGTAGCGGAGGCACAGCGAGACGTCCTCGGGGGAGGTGCAGTACGCGATCGCCCGGGGATGGATGTCGTCGAACTGTGCGAGATAGAGCTGTTTCGCCGTCGTGTAGTCCGCGTCCGACGGCAGTACGAGCCTTCCGTCGAGGTGGCGGCTCAACCGGTCCCAGCTGCTCTTGGGCGCGGTACGGGCGAATGCGGAGTTGGGCATCAGGCCGGTCGCGGCGAGTGCCGCCCCGCCTGCGCCTGCGAGGAAGGATCTCCGATTGACCATGTGCCGTTCCTTTCGTCGAGGGGATGCTGCGGGCCATCGGGTGCGCCTGGTCGGCGCACCTCGCCCTGCGGACCGCCGGTCTGGTGGCCGGCTGCCCTCGATGCCCGCGTCCGGGCGCACGGCATGCGACTTCGCGGGCGCCGTCGACTGTTGTCGACGGCGCCCCACGGCGTCGACGCCGCCGTGATCGTATGCGCGCTGACTTGGCGCAGACTTGGCCGTGACCTGACATCGGTGGGGCGGGGCCGCGAGCCGGTGATACCGCGCTCTGCGGGCGCCGAAGGGTCAGAAAAGCTGATACGACCCGATCGGCGTCAACTGATCCATCGCCAGAGGCTGCGCTATCCAGTTGGTCTTCAGTTCGGCCATCACGGCCCCGAAGGCCGGAATGGCGGCGAGCGGATTGGCGTCGTCGTCGTCCAGCTCCACTATGAGCAGATAGGTCTCGCTGTCCCCCAGCCTGGACCAGGCATAACGGACGCCCTGCGGCTGGGCGGCTTCGATCGCCGCGAACAACTCCTTGCCCGCCGCTTCCATTTCGGCGGTCTTCTCGGGCTTTATCGTGGCGCGGAACATGCGAACGCTCATCGGTTTCTCCTTTTCAGGGGTGAACGGGTGTCTCTTTCCGCTCCGCCGGCTGTCGCGACGGATTCGAGGTGCCCTTGTACGACGGGTTCAGCGGGTGGGGTGTGACATGGCCGCCGGAGGCGGCGGCCGCACCGCCTGGGCAGGCCCCCCGGGCCTGTGAGCAGCGCGAAGCCATCGTGCGGCGGGTCGGGCCGCGGGTCGGCGTCCGCTACCCGCGCCCGGCGGGGGCGCTCGGCCGGACCCTCATCGTCGGCCACCCGACTTGGCTCCGACCGTATGGCGACTTGGCGGCCGCTTGACGGCGGGCCGCTGATGTGACATCGGACACGTGGCGCGGGAAACTGTCACACTCCGGGCTCCAAAAGGCTCGACAGTCTGTCGGAACGCATTCGCGACGAGAGGCCAGAAGATGTCCTACCCCCCGTCAGGTTCACCGGCGGCCTTGTCCCCAGGCGGCCCGCAGGAGGCGGCGTCGGATGAGGCGGCGTCGGAACAGGCGGCATCGGATCAGGTGGCGTCGGATCAGGTGCCGTCGGAAAAGGTGGCGAAGACTGCGACAGAGACGTTCACCGGCCATCGCGACCTGCTCTTCTCCATCGTCTACAACATGCTCGGCAGCGTCACCGACACCGAGGACGTGCTGCAGGAGACCTGGCTGTCGTGGATGGCCAGGAACCGGGCACCGGGTGCGGAGGCCATCCACAGCCCGAGCTCGTACCTCGTGCGGATCGCGGTGAACCGGGCGCTCGACCACCAGGCGACCCTCAGCCGCCGCCGGGAGACGTACGTCGGGCCGTGGCTGCCCGAGCCGATCGGCACCCCGCGGGTGAACACACCGGTCGTCGAGGACGCCGCCGACGCCGTGGTGCGCGCCGAGTCGGTGTCGATGGCGCTGCTCGTCGTCCTTGAGACCCTCTCCCCGCTGGAGCGCGGGGTGTTCGTGCTGCACGAGGTGTTCGGCTACACGCACATCGAGATCGCCGACATCCTCGGCCGCACCCCCGCAGCGGTCCGCCAGCTCGCCCACCGCGCGCGCCAGCACGTCCACGCCAGGCGCCCCCGCTACGAGCCCGACCCCGACATCCGGCAGCAGGTGACCGAACGCTTCCTGGCCGCCACCCGCGACGGCGACGTGGACGCGCTCCTGCAGGTCCTCGCGCCCGAGGTGAGCCTGTGGGGCGACGGCGGAGGCAAGGCACACCCGGCGGGAGGGCTGCGGTCGTTCCACGGCAGGGACAAGGTCGCCCGCGTGCTCATCTCCAGCGCCCGCCGCTTCGGCCAGGAACTCGACATCGTCTACCGCAGCGTCAACGGGGACCCGTCGGCTCTGATGTTCGACGGCGCCACGGCCCAGGCCGTCCTCGTCCTCGACCTCACTCCCGACAGCCACCAGGTGTGCGGGATCTACATCGTCGCCAACCCCGACAAGCTCTCCCACGTGGAGTGACCGCCCCGGCGGACTCTGGCACCGCCTGCCGGCCCGGCCGTCACACGACGGCCGGGCCGGCAGGCGAACCACGCCGTCAGCCCGTGAGGACGCTCGGTCCGTGAACACGCCAGGCCCGCGGGGCGTCAGTCCGCGAGGGCGTCGAACGCCTTCACCAGCCTGCGCTGGTGGTCGCTGACCTGGTAGTAGGCGCCGAGCTTGTAGTACTCGTCGTCCTCCGAGAAGGCGAGCCCGTAGACGAGCGCGCGCCGCTCGTCGTTGTAGGCGTACGGCGCGCTGGTCGCGTACTTGTGGAGCTGGTCGACCTCGGGCTGGGAGGTGGTCGGCGTGGTGCTGGGGTCCGTGGTGATCACGGCGAAGCAGATCCGCTCGATTTTTGAGGAGTCCCAGCTGAGGGTGGGGTAGATGGCGAACGACCGCTTCGCGAACTCGAGACCCTGCTCGGTCGCCTCCTTCAGCCCCATCTCGCGGAGCAGCGACTGCACGTACTCCGGGTCGAGGGCGTCGGTGGTGACCCGGTCGCAGTAGAGGTTCAGCTGGTTGCGCTTGTAGTCGACCGAGACCCCCTGGATCGTGTCCATGCCGTAGCGGGCGAAAAGCTCGGCGTTCTCGGCGACGGAGCGCGGCATCGACGGGAGGTCGACCAACTTCGACAGGTCGCGCATGTCATCGGCGGGGAAGGCCGCGTAGGCCTTCTTGAAACCGCCGCTGACATCGATGTCGATCCCGTACATGCCGATGGGGAAGCGCTCCTGGATGTCCGAGATCACGGACCCGACAGGGTGGTCGGTGGGCTCGATCAGACCGTTCGACAGCGCGAAGGAGTAGGGGTCGACGTGATCGGCCGGCACGGTCATGCTGAGGTCGAGACCGCCGGAACGGCTGCCGCTCGCCGTCATGGAGAAGACGACCACGGCCTCGTCGAGCAGGTCCTGGTGCCCGGTCAGGATCGGCCGGATCCTGTCACCCGCGCAAGACACGCCACACAGGTCGGCCGCTTCCTCCATGGCCGAAAACACACGGTCGACTTCGGTGGTTCCGAGCATTGAGTCCTCCATGCCTCGAGTGATTCCTGATGCTGATGCGCCTAGAACAGTGTTGTCAGGTGTCTTGGCCCGGACTGCACGGCCACTTGGCGGTGGCTTGGGCTCCACGGCGCCGGGAGGGACGCCGGGCCCGGCCGGACCACGCGCCGCGGCCTGCCGGGCCTGCGGGTTCCGGCCATGGCATGGGGCCTGAGCCCGCGGTCCGCCGGTCCGACGTCGGTACGAGCACGACGGCGGCCCGTGACCCGGGCCCGCAGGCCCGGACTTGCACCCCGCTTCCACCCGCGGGCACCTGTCCTGTCACGCCTTCCGCGGCCCGTGGTCAGCGCCAGGAGCCGCGCGGGTCACGGGAGGGCATGGGGCCGGGATGGTCGAGGCCCGCGCCGGCCGCCTGCGCGAGCCAGCCGGCCCAGCGGCCGGTGAACTCGTCCAGGTCTTCGAGGGCGAGGGGCAGGAAAGGCCACGCGACCCGGTGGTCGGCCAGGGTGCCGCCGAGTGCCATGCCCGCCTCGTACTGGGCGTCCAGCGCGAACGGGTCGAGAGCCGTCTCCGGCGCGGCCGGCTGCGGGCTGTCGGTGAAGGCCGTCTCGAACCACTGGTAGCGGCCTTCCCGCTGGGCGTCCGCATACCAGAGGGAGTGGCTGCGGCCCTGGTAGCCCTGCCGGTTCGCGGGGCCCCTGACGGCGATGACCACGGAGGCGACGGCATCGAACGGCGGCGGTGCGAGTCCGGTCCGCAGACTCTCCGCCGGGACCCGCGATGGGCCGGAGAGGGTCAACCGGGCCTCGTTCAGCCGGATCCCCCAGCCTCCCCCCTGGTGGACGCCGACCGCGGCGCTCGGGGCGGCGGTCGTCAGCGCTCTGATGAACTCCCCCGCGATGAAGGCGAAGGAGGTCGTGGCGGCCTCGTACAGATCCGCACGGCGTTCGGCCTCTGTGGCCTGCCGCGACGCCTGCCGATCGGCTTCCGCCCGGCGGGTCACCGCGCTGCGGTTCGCGTCGGCCAGCGCGGCGAGTCCTCCGCCGAGGGGCGTGGCGGGGATGCGGTGCAAGCGGGCCAGCACATTGCCGGGGACCGGGCGCGACTGCGGCGCCCGGTAGAGGCATTCGGTGATGAGGGCCGCGAGCAGGACGGGTGCGTCGGCCAGCACGGGAGGGGTGCCGTGCAGGTGCTGCTCGTAGAAGTCGTTCTCGCTCGGCCCCTTGAACGGCAGCTCCCCCGACAGGAGTTCGTGGGCGACGATGCCCAGGGCGTAGATGTCGCCGGCACTCGTGGCCCGCTGGTTCTTCCACCTCTCGGGCGCCATGTAGGCGAAGGTGCCGGCGAACTTGAAGGTGTGCCGGGCGGTCGTGGCATCGGCGTCGCGGGCCATGCCGAAGTCGGCCAGGCACCAGCGCCCGTCCAGGAGCAGGATGTTGTCCGGCTTGATGTCGCGGTGCACGACGCGGCTGTCGAGGTCGGCCAGGGTCTCTGCCACGTCGGACAGGATGGCGACGGCTTCCCCTGCGGGAAGCCGCCCCCTCTTCGCGAGGTGGGCACGCAGCGATGTCTCGGCGCGCGGCATGACCAGCGCCCAATGACCCTGGTGCTCGCCGCGGTCGATGACCGGCACGATGTTGCGGACGCCCACCAGGTCGGTGAAGAGCAACTCCCTCTCCGCGCCAGGCTCCTTGGGCACCAGCTTCACCGCGGCGCGCTGCCCGTCGGAGGCGTATGCCTCGAAGACGGCCCCGAAGCCGCCGGCGCCGATGCGTTCCCCCAGGGTCCAATCCCGTTCAAGCGCCAGCTTCATGCGGCTCGATGTCTCCCTTGTCGACTTCCGTGCCCAAACCGGGGATTCGTCGGGAGTGTGGCCGATCGTGCGGATCCCGCCCCCTTCGGTCCCCTCACGCCTCCATACTTGTCGTATGAGACGAACGGACGCGGCGGCGGTTCGTGCGGCCGGAATCGCCGTCGTCCTGTGCTCCGTCGTCGGCGCCGTCGCGCTGGTGCGTCACGTCGACTGGGACCGGTCGTCGTCGAGCGCCGCCCTGATCAGTATTCCCCTGGTCGTCGCCGCTTTATGCTCGCCGTTGTTCTTCGGCGGTTCCGTGTCCGCGCCGAACGACACGGCGTCCCTCGCTGTCCGGCTGGCTGAGGCCGTCACCCACCAATGGGCGGAAGAAGCCCAGGTCAGAAGCTTGCACGACCCGTATCCACTTCCGCTGGACCTGGTGGCCGCCGACTCGCGGCTCTTCGTCCCGTGGGCGGCGCTGGAACAGCTCGGCACAGGGAAGGGCAAGAGGAGGGGCGCGTCCCGTGGCGCCGGGCCGCGCGGCGCGCGCTCCCTCGCGGAACTCCTGGACGCTGACCGGACCCCGGCCTCGGTTTTCCGCGCGATCCCGACCCGTCGGCTCGTGGTGCTCGGCGCCCCGGGCTCCGGCAAGAGCACGCTCGTCCTCCAACTCGTGCTGGATCTGCTGGCCACACGTCGTGATCGCGATCCCGTCCCGGTCATCGTGGGGGCCGCCGGATGGAACCCGGCGCAGGAAGGTCTCACCGAGTGGCTGCACCAAGTCCTCTGTCGCGACTACCCGTTCCTGGCCGTCCGTACGGAGGGCGGTCGCACGCGCTTCGAAGTCCTGCTCGAGGCGGACAGGCTGCTGCCCGTCGTCGACGGCCTCGACGAGATGGCGGAGGGCCTGCGCACCTCGACGCTCCGGAAGATCAACGACTACCTGCGCAGGCCCGGACGCCAGATCGTGGTCACCTGCCGGACCAGCGAGTTCAGGAACGCCTCCCGCCCCCGCGGCCGGGAGGTGACGCTCTCCGGCGCCGCCGGTGTCGGCATCCGCCCTCTCGACGGCGCCGTGGTGGCCGACTACCTGGAGAGCTCGTCCGAGGGGCCGGCCCGCGCGTTCGACTGGCGCGAGGTGCGCGCCGCGCTGCGCGAAACGCCACCGCCGCCCCTCGCGCTGGCATTGCGGACTCCCCTGATGGCGAGCATGGCGCGGGAGGTCTACAACCCGGTCGGTCCCGCACTCGACGCCGACCTGCCCGACCCCGCGGATCTGCTCGACCCCGAGAAGTTCCCCGAGGTCGCGGATCTGGAGGCGCACCTCCTCGACGCCTGCGTGCGCGCCGCCTACCGCGGAGGAGGTGAAGGCCGCCGCGGCGCGTCGAAGACCGGTGCGGAAAGGGCCGAGCAGTGGCTGATCCATCTCGCCCACCACCAGCAGACGCGGCTCAACGGTGCGACGGACATCCGGTGGTGGCAGTTCGACCAGGCGATTCCGTACGCCCTGCGGGTGTTCCTCGGGGCGTTCATCGGGGGCGTCAACGCCGGGTTGAGCGGCCGGTCGCCCGACCCCGCTCGCGGTATCGGCTGGCAGCAGGGGCAGTTCCTGCGGCGCTTCGCGTACCTGATCGCCTTCTGGACGCTCGTCGGCGCGCTCACTCCCGTGCCGATGCCGCTCGCGGTCCTGCTCGGAGTCGGTGTGGGTGTCGTGTCCGGCGTCGTGGTGGCGACGAGGGGCGACCCGGTCGAGCTGCCCACCGCCGTCAGCCCCACCGGGGTGCTGGCCACCGACCGCAGGGCGTTCTGGCTGCTCGGCGTCCTCTTCGGTGCCTTCGCCGGTGTCCTGCTGGGCGGCGCCGTGGGCCTGACCCTCGGGATACGGCAGGGGCTCGTGTTCGGGATCGCCGCCTGGGTCTTCGCCGCCGCTGCACTGGGCATGGGCAAGACGGCCTGGGGGTGGTTCACGTATGCCAGGTGGTGGTGGTTCCTGCGCCGCCGTATGCCGCTGCGGGTCATCCGCTTCCTGCGCGACGCGCACCGCCGCGGGGTGCTGCGGCAGGTCGGTGCCGTCTGGCAGTTCCGCCACGTGGACCTTCAGCGGCGGCTCGCCGCGCGGCACGTCGAGCGCTGAATCGCGCGCGCGGCACGTCGAGCGCTGAATCGCGCGCGCGGCACGTCGAGCGCTGAATCGCGCGCGCGGCACGTCGAGCGCTGAATCGCGCGCGCGGCACGTCGAGCGCCGAACCGCGCGCCAGGCACGTCGAGCGCCGAGGGTCCCGGTCGCTGGACCGCTGGACCGCTTGGCCGCTGGACCGCACCGGCGTCGCGTTCCGTCGCCGTCCGTCGCCTCAGGGCGCTTCCCCCAGCACCAGGGCGGCGGCCGCGGCCCATGTGACACGGGCCGCGAGGGCGCTGCGCACCGCCGTCATCCTGTCGAACGCCGCCTCCCGGTCGCTGAGGCACCGCTCGATCCTGGCGGCCCAGGTGTCCGCGTCGAGTTCGTCGTCCCTGGTGACCGGGACGATCAGCGGGTCGGCGTCGCCCCGGAGGAATTCCCGCAGCAGCAGGGCCAGTCCGCTGTTCCCGCTCGCCAGGAGCGGCACCCCGCGGATGATGGCCTCCAGCCCGACGAGGCCGAACCCCTCCCGGCGTGACGGCATGATGACCAGGCTCGCCCGGGCCAGATCCGCGTCCAGGTGGCGGGGATTGCGCGAGAAGGCGCGCACGACCACGTCGAGACCGGGAGCGCCGGACCAGTCGCGGATACGCTCCTGCTGCATGTCGGCCATGTTCGTCGGCGCGCCGCGCACCACCAATTCGATCGGCTCGGTGGAGGCCTTGGTGCGCAGCTCGTGGACGAGACCGCAGGCGCGGGCTCCCAGATCGATGCCCTTGAGCGGAGCGTCCTCGGTACGGCCCATCATCAGCACCTTGAACGGGTTTCCCGGCGGCGGGGTGCGCGGCGCCGGGAGCCCCGACTCCGGCAGGTCGAACCCCGGGTCGATCCGCACCGGTTCCGGCCCTCCGCTGTCGCAGAGTTCATTGCGAAAGCGATCCAGCAGCCGCGGACCCACCGTGAAGACGCGGTGGGCGGAGGCCCCGAGCCGCCGCTCGATCTCGGTGCGTTCCTCCGCTCGCAGAGCCATGGCCGTGGAGTCGTCGAGCTTGTGCCATTCGATCTCGTCCGGTGCCATGTGGACGACGTGCAGCCGCCGGGCCCGCGGGAAGTAGTCCTCCTGGAGGTGTACCGCCGCAGGACCGGTGATGCGGGCGTGGCCGATGATGAGGTCGGGTTCCACCCCCGGCGGCAGCTGGGGTCTGCGGGTGAGCTTGCCGTAGTCGGGGGCGCCGGGAGCCCCCGGATGGCACAGCAGGGTGACGTGTTTCGCCGCCGCGTCCGCGATCTCCGGGTCGTCGGCCGTGACGACCGAGCAGAAGACGGTCGCCCCTGCGGCGGCGAGGGCTATGCACAGGTGGCGGCTGAAGGTGCTCAGACCCCCGTGGGCCGACGACCACTCGGTGGCCACGACCAGCACCGTGACACGGTCGGACAGGATTCGGGAGACGACCTGTTCTGCCGGGTCCGCCTCCGGGAGGTCGCCGGAAGGCCCCGACTCCGGCGTCGACCGCGGTGCTTCGGTCACACCGGCGTCGAGAAGAGCGTGCAGCAGGGGCTTGGAAGCGGCGTGCCGTACGTAGTCGTCGTCCCGCACCAGAGCGGGCAGGACGCGGCCGGCCCCGGCGTGCGCGGCAAGGTGCTCGCGGATGTACGGGTGCGCGGCGGCCCAGACCCGCGCGCCGCCGGCCGAGACCGGCACCTGGGCGATGAGGACTTCGGCGATCAACCGGTGCGCGGTTTCGCTGTCGCCGGGTGCGGCGGGATGGCCGGGCAGGTCGCCTGTCAGGTATTCGGCCAGGTTCTCGTGCACCAGCCGGTGGACCGTGCCGTCGGCCGTCCTGCTCTCGGTGACCAGGCCACGGGCGTCGTCCCGCGCGAGGAACCAGCCGACCTCGGCGTCCGTGCACGCGGTGTGCGCGAGCGCTTCCGCCAGCGGGGCCCACAACGCGCGCGGCAGCCCGCTCCCTTGCGCGTAGGCCAGCGGGAGCAGAAGGCGTACCACCAGCTCCTTGTCCCGGCCGAAGGCTTCGAGAACGTGCGCGAAAGGTTCCGCGTCGCCCGTGGCCCTCAGGGCGGCAGGATTCGCACCGTTGAGCAGGGCACGGGCCAGCAGCTGCGCGGTCAGGAAGGACCCGGCGGCCTGGCGGGCGATCAGTGCGGCGTCGGTGGCGGCTCGCGCCGGGTCGGCGCGGTAGGCGGCGGAGCGCTCCTCATCCTGCCCGCCGCCCCGGCCCTCCAGCAGCAGGCGTGCGTACGCGCGCAGATCGTCGTCGTCCCGGTACTTCGGCGTGTCCAGGTCGATGACGTCGGCGGCGCCGAGCGCGGGCAGCAGGGAACGCCGGACGCCGACGATCACGCGGTCCATCCGCAGCAGGGCCAGCGGTTCGATCACCTCGGCGATGATGCGGCCGCTGTCCACCGCCTCGTCGAGTCCGTCGAGCATGACCACGAAGGGGTCGCCGCGGCGGGCGCGGGCCGTGGCCGCCTCCCGCAGATGGCCCCGGCCGCCGCCGAGCGCGGCGGACAGACGGGTGGTGACGTCCTCCACCGTGGCATGACGGCAGTTCATCGCCGTGACGGACAGCCCCGGTGGCGGCAGCGCGCCGTCGGGCACGCTCAGCCGGGCGGTGCTGTCAGGGTCGGTGAGCGCCAGGAAACGGCCGAGCAGCGCCGACTTGCCGCTTCCCGGCCCGCCGGTGACGACGAGCAGTCCCCCCTCGTCGCGGGGCCTGCCGAGCCAGTCAGCGACCGCTCGCAGGGCCGCGACACGACCGGTGAAGAGGTCACCGGTCTCCGAGGCGTGCGCCACTCCTCGGCTGCGCGACAGGAAGTGGGCTTGCTGATTCCTGCGGAGCCGCGCTACGTCGGATATGCCCATCCGGTCCTGGGGGTCGGGCGGAGGTGCGGGCACATACGCCGGGTTGGGGAAGAACGGGCTCACTCCGCTCGCCCCCCAGCCCGCCGTGACAGCCCGATGGGTGACGCCGTGGGAGTCGAAGTGGCGGTTGATCCCGTCCGTCACCTGATCCATGCCGAGGTAGCGCTGGCGGGTGTCCGCCCACGGCTGCGTGACCGTCTGCTCCAGCGCCGCCACCAGCGCTCCCTGCCAGGCCACTTCCGTGCCCCCGGCCGCGGCCAGTACCCAGGTCGCGCCGGCTCCTGACGGTGGCGCGGCGCCCAGATCGACGAGCGACCGCATCGCGTCCTGTGTGGTGGCGCCCGCGTAGCACGCGTCGATGATGACCAGGGTGTTCCCGGCCAGGCTGCTCGCCACGGTGGCGACGAAGTCCGCTCCCAGGACGGCCGTCGCGGCCAGGTCCTCGCCGTCGTCGCCGGCACCGAGGAGGTAGTGCCTGTTCTGGTGGAGCACGCCGTGCCCGGTGAAGTAGGCGACCACCACGTCGTCCGGGCCCAACCGGGCCTGCCTGCTCCAACTGCCCAGCGCCCCGAGCAGTTCGGCCGAGGTGGGATCGGCCGAGACCTCCGGCAGGACCCGTTCGTACCCCATCGTGCCCAGGAGGTCCGCCACCCGCTGCGCGTCCGCGACGGACTGTGGGAGATCACCGAACGGCTCCGCGTACCGCGAGACGCCCACCGCGATCGCGAAGCGACGCCCCGAGGCACCGCCGGGCTCCGCTGCCGCGGTATCCGCCACGGCCACCTCCTCATCGATCCGCGCCCAGCGTAATCGACGGTGGACGATGCGCGACGGGAGTCCGGACGACGCGATCCGCCGGACGCGGACGCCACCGGATCCACCGCCACGGCACATCGCGCTTCGGCGGGTGCGGAGTGCTCCGGGCACCGCCGGGAGCCCCCTCTGCCCGAAGAGCCCCTTCCCGTGGCGCATCCTCGCCGGAAGGGGCTCTCCGCTCGCGCGGTCGGGCGCGGGGGTCAGTTCACGTAGACCGTGGTGCCGCCGGCCGTCGCGTCCACGACGGGGCTGTACCGGGCGGTCAGATACGCGGTCGGCGCCGTTCCGCAGGCCGGTAGTGCCCCGCTGACCAGCTTGAACGGCTGGTTGACGAACTGCCACGGAGCGCCGCCGGGTGCGGTGGTGCCGTTCACGGGGCCGCCTGCCTGGAAGGTGCAGGTGACGGTCGGGCCGGTGGTGGTCACCGTGTAGGAGATCACCAGGGGACCGGTCGACGGCAGGATCTGGATCGGGTAGCCCGAGGTGTCACTGACCGTCATGGTCGCCGGGAGGTTGCCGACGGTGACGCCCACAACCCCGGTGACGGTCGGTGAGTTGTCGAAGCACGAGGCGATCGTGAAGGGATTGAGCAGCTTGATCGCCGCCGTGCCCGGTGCGGCCGGGTTGGACAGCGTCTGGCCCACCCAGCTCGACTGCTTGCAGAACAGGCCGACAGAACCGCCGGGGGCGGTGGGAAAGTTCAACGGTGTGCCAGGGGTGAGCGAGGACTTCAGAATGTCACCCGGGATGACGGCGGGGCCGCCGGGCACGGTCTGGCTCAGGACGGGGAAGGCGGCAGCCGACGGGGTTGCCGCGGCCGCGGGGACGATGGCTGCGAGCAGCGCCGCCGGCAGAGCGGCGGCGAGAGTGCTGATTCTTCGCATGGGGCGGTTCCTCCAGGAAGTAAGAGGTTCACCGTACGGAGTCGTGCGAAAGCACACTGTCCTCTCGATTACCTGTCCATGACAGACGTAAGGGCATATTGGCCGAAACCGACACCTCTGCGGATCAGAGGCCGATGAGCCCGATCTGCTTGCCGCACAGGCGGGCCATGTCGTCGATGTCCGACGTCAGGATGACCACGGGTCCGGGCTGCCGCAGGGCCGCCTCCGCGACGGTCGCGTCGATGGCGTACTTGTGCCCATGAAGGCCGGTCGCCTTGAGTAGCCGCGCCGCTTCCTTGGCCGTCTCCTCGGTGACCGCCTCCACCTTGATCCTGGACAGTGCCCACTGGAGCCGCGGCATGTTCACGCGGGAGTGGCTGACCTCCACGATGGTGTTCGCGCTGATGATCAGATCCGCGCCCATCTCGTGGAACACCTTCAGCAGGCCGAGGACCTTCCGGTCCTGGGCGACCCAGGCGGACAGGCCCTCGCTGTCCAGGACCACGGATTCGATGTGCTGACTCACGCGGCGCTCGCGCCACCTGTGGTCTGCGTCGCTCCCGTGATTCGCGCACGGGCCTCGGCCAGCTCCTCTTCGCTGAAGGATCCGTGCTCGTCCTCGTAGCTCCGCAGATCGGCCCCGAGCAGTTGGTGTCTGATCTGGCGGGCCACAGCTTCGGCCACGTAGCCGGAGACGTTGTCAGTAAGCTTTTTCAGCTCTGCCACCTGCTCGGTCGGCAGCGTGACCGTGATTCGGGTCGTGTCAGCCATACGGCGAGCATACCGCGGTATGCGCGCGGTGGCCTTCCTTCAGGGCCGCCAGGCGTGCGAGAAGTCCGAGGGCCGAGCCGTGTCGTCGCCCCATGTGTGTGCCGTCACCGGACGTGAAGAGCTCAGATCGGCTCGATCGCGATACGCGGATGGCACAGTCGGCGCAGGTCGTCCACGTCGCTGGTCACGACCGTCACATCGCCGTGTTCCGCGTGTGCGGTTGCGGCCAGCATCGCGTCGATGGCGTAGATGTGACCGTGAAGTCCCGCGGCGACCAGAAGCTTGCTCGCCGCGCGGGCGGTCTCTTCCGTGATCGGTCGCACCTTGGTGAGGGAGACCGCGAAGTCGAACGCCGCCTGGACGACCTTGGGATCGCGCGCCTCGACCAGGGTTGCCGCACTCGTCACGATCAGCAGGTCGAGGCTGCGAGCCACGTCCAGCCAGACCGCCATGCCGCGGTGCCGACTCGAGAGCTTGGACAGGGCCTCGCTGCCCAGTACGAGCGTGCCGCTCACTTGGTCACTCGGGGGCGGGACGACTGAGCAGCGGCGCGTGTGCGCCTGTGGTCGGTTGGCCCTATGCGACTGAGCACTGTCATTCTGCCGATCTACCGCTGGCACGAGCAGGGGCGGGAGGTGTGGCAGCGGGCGGAGAGGCTGGGTTTCCATGCCGCCTACACCTATGACCATCTGTGGTGGCGGAGCTTTCGGGACAAGCCCTGGTTCGGGGCGGTGCCGACGCTGACGGCGGCCGCCACGGCCACCTCCCGGGTACGGCTCGGCACCCTCGTGACGTCAGGCAAGCCTCGTTCATGCATCACGGGCTGACCTGCGGGGAGTGCTGCTACCCCGGTCAATCGGCGGGGCGCCTGTACGGATTGATGAACGGCTTGGGCTCGCGGCCCACGTCTGCTGTTACTGGGAGCATTCGTGGGCCGGCGGTGTAGTAGCGCCCACGAGCTTCGCCATGCGAGTCCAACCAGTGCAGCGCCACCATCTGGCGCATGTCCCGGATGGATTGCTGCTCGCTGAGCTCGGCATCGATCTGGTACAGCTTCCTCCGTACCTTCTGGCCGAGGAACGCCGGGAGGAGCGCGTAGGTGGCACGTTCATCCAGGCCAGACCGTTCGGCTTCGTCGGCCAGCCGAATCCAAGCGCGGGACAATAGTTCGACTCGCCGTTGGGCGCCTTGGGCCTGGCGGTGGTGTGCCGTGAGGCAGAACTTGATCCATTGACTGGTGTCCGTCGTGGGGTTCCACACCGGGCCACCCATCAGTTCCAGGACGGCGTAGTAAGCGAAGGTGTTCTGTCCACGTCCGAGCCACTCCTCGATGGAGGAGAACTCGGCAGGCATGAGCGCTTCGCGCGCGAACACCAAAGTGGACAGCGCTCGCGACATGCGACCGTTGCCGTCTGCCCAGGGGTGAATCTTCACCAGGTTGAGGTGGGCCATGGAAGCGCGAACATGAACGGGAGACCCCAAATCTCCGTCGTTCAACCAGGCGACCAACTCGGCCATGAGCCCTGATACGGCGTCGCTCTCCGGCGCGGTGTAGACCGGTACCAGTTCATCGTCTGGATGGGAGATGTAGACCGGCCCTCTCCGCAGCCGACCTGGACGTTTCCCAGGCTGGTGCTCCTGGATCATGTAGTGGAGACCGTTTATCAGTCCCATGTCGTAACGGAACTCATCTCCGGCATCGGACAGCGCCTGGATGTACGTCATCGCTTGGCGATAGCCCTCGATCTCATGCCGGGTTTCATCGCTGGTTTCGAGCGGTGCTTCGCCAGCCATGAGAGCTTCGACATCGTCTACCGTCGCTCGGTAGCCCTCGATCGTGTTCGATCCTGCGATCGCGCGCGCGGTGAGGTTGCGTCGTAGTTGCTTCGTCCACCGTTGCTGGGGGCGCACATAGTGCCGCAACTCTTCCCGCATCTGCTCGATCTCCTCGAGTACACGCAGGTCGGCGTCATCCAAGGCCGGTGTCTCGTACAGCATGACTCAATGACACCATGATTGTGTCATCTAGGCAATCGCCTGCTTACCGTCGGGAGCGCCGCAGTGAGCGGGCCACCCGTATCGTCGTCTCCATGCGTCTGAGCACTGTGATCCTGCCGATCTACCGCTGGCACGAGCAGGGGCGGGAGGTGTGGCAGCGGGCGGAGAGGCTGGGTTTCCATGCCGCCTACACCTATGACCACCTGTCGTGGCGGAGCTTTCGGGACAAGCCCTGGTTCGGGGCGGTGCCGACGCTGACGGCGGCCGCCACGGCCACCTCCCGGGTACGGCTCGGCACCCTCGTGACGTCGCCGAACTTCCGCCACCCGGTGACGCTCGCGAAGGAGCTGATCACCCTGGACGACGTGTCGGGCGGCCGGATCACCCTCGGGATCGGGGCCGGCGGCACCGGGTTCGACGCGACCGCCCTCGGCCAGGTGGCCTGGACACCCCGGGAGCGGGCCGACCGGCTCGACGAGTTCGTACCGCTGCTCGACCGGCTGCTCACCGAAGGCGCGGTCACCCAGCGCGGCACGTACTACTCGGCGGAGGAGGCCAGGACCATCCCCGGGTGCGTGCAGCGCCCCCGGCTGCCCTTCGCGGTGGCCGCCACCGGCCCGCGCGGCCTGCGGCTGGCAGCCCGGCACGGCCAGGCGTGGGTGACCACCGGCGATCCCGCCCTCTTCGAGACCGGCACTCCGGAGCAGTCACGGCAGGCCATCCGCGGCCAGATCGAACGCCTCGACGCCGCCTGCACGGAGATCGGCCGCGACTCCGCCGAGCTGGACCGCATCCTGCTGACCGGCTTCACGCCCGACCGCAACACCCCCCTGGATTCCCTCGACGCCTTCGTGGACTTTGCCGGCCGGCACGCGGAATTGGGCATCACCGAGATCGTGATCCACACCCCGATCCCCGACTCGGACTGGGACACCGACCCGAAGGTCTTCGAACGCATCGCGACCGAGGCCCCGGCCCAACTCGGGCGGTGAGCCGCCTCCGGCGCGCCGCGCCGGGACACCGGACGGTCCTGAGGCGATATCCCGCCGAGGCGGGGTAGCCGCCACGGCACAGCAGTTCGATGCCAGGACCTCCGAGGAGAAGCATGTTCGCACTCTCGTCCCGTCGGCTGCGCGCCACCGCGCGCCGGGTCTTCGGCTGGGAAAAGCTACGGCCGGCCCAACTGGCGGCGATGAAGGCGGTGATGAAGCGCCGCGACGTGATCGCCGTGATGCCGACCGGTTCGGGGAAGTCCGCGATCTACCAGGTGCCCGCGGCGCTGCTCGGCGGTCCCGTGGTGGTGGTCTCGCCGCTGATCGCCCTCCAGCGCGACCAGATGCAGGGCCTGCTCGACTCAGGCACCCTGCGCGCCGCGGCCGTCAACTCGGCGCAGCGCCGGAGTGACAACGACACCGCGTGGGACAGGATCAGCGCCGCGTCGATCGACGTGGTCTTCCTCGCACCCGAGCAACTGGCAAAGGAGGACGTGCTCGACCGGCTCGCCGCTGCGCAGCCCAGGCTGCTGGTGGTGGACGAGGCGCACTGCGTCTCGTCCTGGGGGCACGACTTCCGGCCTGACTACCTGCGGCTGCGCCACGCGCGCGAGCGGCTGGGGAATCCGCCGGTGCTGGCGCTGACCGCGAGCGCGGCGGCCCCGGTGCGCCGGGACATCGCGGAACGCCTGGGCATGAAGGACCTGGTGGAGATCGTGGCCGGCTTCGACCGGCCGAACATCGCCCTGGAGGTGACCGCCTTCCAGGACGAGGCGGCCAAGGACCGCTTCGTCCTGGAGCGGGCGGCCGTGGAGGAGAAGCCCGGGATCGTGTACGCGGCGACCCGGCGGGCGGCCGACACCCTCGCCCGGGAGCTCGCCGACCTCGGGCTGGCCGCCGAGAGCTACCACGCGGGGCGGTCGGCGGGTGACCGCGGTGACGTCCAGGACCGCTTCCTCGCGGGCGGGTTGGACGTCGTGGTGGCGACCTCGGCGTTCGGGATGGGCATCGACAAGGCGGACGTGCGGTTCGTGCTGCACGCGTCGGTACCCGGGTCCCTGGACGCGTACTACCAGGAGATCGGCCGTGCGGGCCGGGACGGGGCACCGGCCCGGGCGATCCTGGCGTACCGGGCGAAGGACCTGGGGCTCCAGCGGTTCTTCGCCGCCGGGGCGCCGGACGCGGACGCGCTGGGGCGGGTCGCCGAACGGCTGCGGAAGGAAGGGGGCACCCTGGGCGCGACCGCTTTGCGGGCGGAATGCGAGCTGAGCGCCACCCGGCTGGCCGCGGTCCTCAACCTGCTGGAGGAGGCGGGGGCCGTCCGCACGGCACGGGACGGCAGCCGCTGGGTCGGGGACGACGATCCCGACGGCCACGGCATCGACGACGCCGTCGAGGCCGCGCTCGCCGTCGACACCACGCACCGCAAGCTGGAGCAATCGAGGGTCGAGATGATGCGGGGGTACGCCGAGAGCGTCGACTGCCGGCGCCGCTTCCTGCTCGGCTACTTCGGGGAGACCGTCGCCGTTCCCTGCGGCGCCTGCGACAACTGCACGGGCACGACGGCATCCGCCACCGCCACCCTGGGCGTTGCGGAGCGTACTGCGGGCGGCGGTGAGCATCGCGGTGCGAGCGCCGCTGCGGACCGTGCTGCGGGCGGCGATACGGCGGCACCCGCGGTCACCGGCGGGCGCCGGATGCGGTTGCGGCGCGACAAGTCCGGCGCCGCCCCCGCCCCCGCCAAGGGACGAGCCACCGCAGGCGACCCGTCCCACCCCTACCAGCCCGGCGTCGGCGTGCGGCACGAGCAGTGGGGCGAGGGCGAGGTGATGAGCGAGGGCGACGGCAAGCTGACCGTCCTCTTCTCCTCCGTCGGCTACCGCACCCTGTCGCTGGCCGTGGTCACGGACAAGAACCTGCTCGCCCCCCTCCCCGACCGCGCCCGCTGACCGAGGGCCTGCTGACGGGGCCCACTGACGGGTGACCTGCCGATGGAGGGACCTGCTGACGGAGGGACCTGCTGATGGAGCGGGGGCGCCTACTCCGCGTCGCCGCGCGGTGCCGCGGTCTTGAACCGCTTGGACAGCACGGGATCGGTCTCCCACCACAGGCCGTTCGCTCCCGCGCCGGTGCCGGTGCCGGTCGGGGGAGCGGCCGGTGCCTGACGGTGGCTCTGGACCTGCAGGCGGCAAATCAGCCCGGGTATCAGGGCGAGCGGCGGCATGAACACCGCTGCTGTGCTGAGCCCGGTGGCGCGGGCGGCCACCCGAGCCGTCTCACCGTCGGCCACCTCGACGGTGACCGTGTTCGACCTGCTGCCCCCGCCGCTGACCCGCACCGTGTGCCTGCCCGGCTCCACGGTGAAGGGTTCCACCTCGCCCTGCCGGACCTGACCGGCCTTGACCCCGTCGATGACGACGTTGAAACTTCCCGTCCTGCCGAGAGGTGGGGCCTCCGCCCACACCATCACTGTCGCGTCCATCGACTTCCCCCCTGTCCTCGTGCGCCCGAACGGGCGCACGAAGGCTATGCACCACGCAGCGCTGCCGACAAGTGACTTGTGTTCAGTCGGCGGCGTCCCTGCCGTCGCTGTCCTGTTGGGTGCCGGTGCCGGTGCCGGTGCCGGTGCCGGTGCCGGCCCGCTTGCCGGTGCTCCGGTCACTGCTGCCGTCGCCGGCCGCGCCGCCGGAGGCCAGGGTGTCCATACGGCGGGCGGCGATCTCGCGGTCGGTGGCGGCGGCGATGAATTCGGGCACGGCGGCCGGGCCGACCAGGGCGCGGACGGCGGCGACGGTGGAGGCGGGCAGCGGCACCCGGACCGGGGTCTCCTGAGGCGGTGCCTGACGGGTGGGTGCTGCCGGGCCGGCGGCAGGGGTGTCGGGGGCCGCGTCGCCGAGGTGGCGGCGGACGTGCTCGGTCGCCCGCAGACGCATCGCGCGGGCGAGCTCCGCGTCAACGGTCTGCTGGGCCAGCGGCCGCAACCGCCGGACCAGGGCGGCGGCCTCTGCCGCCTCGGCGTCGCTGGGCGGGCGCTCGAGGAAGCGGGGGAAGACGTATTCGGTGGTGAATTCGAGAAAGCGCTCCGAGATGTACTCCACCTGCCCCCGCAGTTCGCGCAGATGGCCGGTGATCGCGCCCAGCGGCACACCGGCGGTGTGCAACTCCACCGCGACGGCCAGCTCCCTGGGGCTCGGCACCTCGAACTCGTCGTCCGTACCGGCGACCGCCTCCAGCACCCCGAGCTGGAGCGCCTCCTCCACCGCCGACAGGTCGGCCGCCCCGCCGAAGGCGGCGATCAGCTCGGGCAGGCCGATCCGCACCGGCTGCTCGTCCGACCAGGGCCGGTCCACCTCGCCGACCAGGCCGAGGACGCCGCCGAGCCCGGTGCCGGAGTCCCACGCGGCCAGCAACTCCTTGATGCTGGCCAGGGTGTAGCCGCGCTCCAGCAGCTCGGCGATCCGCCGCAGCCGTTCGAGGTGCGTGTCGTCGTACACGTTGGCCCGGCCGTGCCGCTCCGGCTTCGGCAGCAGCCCGCGGTCGGTGTACGCGCGGATCGTGCGGACCGTGGTCCCGCTCAGCCGGGACAGGTCCTCGATCCGGTACCCGCCCTGCCCGGCGTCGCTGGCGGTCGTCACCCGGCGGCCCTCACTTTTTCCCACCCACGTGCTCGCACTCATCCCTCGGTCGTCATGAGGCCGCCGTACGGCCGGCCGGTCCCGCGGCCCCCCGGGCCGCGGGGGAGACGGCCAGATACTCGACCGCCCTGTCCAGCGAACCCTCCTGCGACGGATGGTACGACCGGCGCAGATAGCGGGGCATGGCGGCGTGGAGCGAGGCCCAGGACGGCAGCAGTCCACGGCGGGCCGCGGCCCTGTGGTCCTTGAAGCGGTATCTGCCGCCGGCGAGCTTCGGGTCGTGCCGCAGCAGATACCGGGCGCCGGCCGTCCACAGGTAGAACAGTGTCGGCCAGGCCAGCGCCATTCCCTCCACCCGGCGCAGATAGCGCACCGCGCTGCCGCCGCCCGTGTGCTGGTACATGTCGAACGCCACCGATCGGTGCTCGACCTCCTCCGCGCCGTGCCAGCGCAGCAGGTCGAGCATCACCTCGTCGGTGCCGGCGCCGTCCAGCGCCCCGGCGTCCAGGATCCAGTCGCCGAGCACCGCGGTGAAGTGCTCGATCGCGGCTATCAGCGACAACCGGAAGCGCAGCCACTCGCGCCGCGGTATCGGTGCGCCCCACGGCGGCTTCTCCCCGAGCAGCACGTCGAACATCCACTCCACCTGGCGGGTGTAGGCGGTGGTGTCGAGGTGCTGCTCGGCCAAGTGCTCCAGCACGTACGCGTGCTGCACGCTGTGCGTGGCCTCCTGGCCCATGAAGCCCTTGACGTCCCTGAGTAGCTGCTCGTCGGTGACCAGCGGCAGCGCCTCCTTGAAGACCTTCACGAACCACCGCTCACCCGCGGGCAGCAGCAGGTGCAGGACGTTCATGACGTGCGTCGCGGTCGGCTCGTCCGGAATCCAGTGCAGCGGGGTCTGCTTCCAGTCGAACGAGACGCGGCGCGGTTTTATGGGGTGACTCACGGGCGTGGCCTCCTTACCGATGGCTGGGCGGGAACGTGCGGGGCCGGGACACCGGCTACAGCTTGGGGTCGACCCGGGCGAGCGCCCGCAGCGCGCCCGGTGACAGCCGGGACAGCAGCCGGGCACCCCGAGCCTCCGGCGTGACCGGGACGACGGCACTGTCCCGCAGCACCGCCCTGACGACCGCGCCCGCGACCTTCTCCGGCGGGTAGTTGCGCAGCTTGTAGAGCCGGGCGCTCTTCGCGCGGCGGCGCTCCTGCTCCTTGTCACCGACCCCGGCGTGCCGGGCGCTGGCGGTGATCGGGGTGTTCACCAGGCCGGGGCATATCGCGGTCACGCCGATGCCGTGCGGCGCCAATTCGGCACGAAGGCACTCGCTGAGCATCAGCACCGCGGCCTTCGAGGTGCTGTAGGCGGGCAGTGTCCGCGACGGCAGGAAGGCGGCGGCCGACGCTGTGTTGACGATGTGGCCGCCCTCGCCGCGCTCGACCAGTTGGCGTCCGTAGAGCCGGCAACCGTGGATCACTCCCCACAAGTTGACGTCGAGCACCTGCTTCCAGTCCTCGGGTGTGGTGTCGAGGAAGGAGCCGGCGAGGCCGATGCCCGCGTTGTTCACGACCACGTCGGGCACGCCGTAGCTGTCGAAGGTCCTGGCGGCCAGCTCCTCCATCGCCGCGGCGTCGGACACGTCGACGGTCTCGGGCCAGGCCTCGGCCGCGCCGATCTTCAGAGCGAGCTCCGCGGTGTCCGCCCCGCCCTCGGTGTCCCGGTCCACGGCCACCACCCGGGCTCCGGCTTCGGCGAACGCGAGCGCGGTGGCCTTTCCGATCCCGCTGGCCGCGCCCGTGACCAGCACCAGCTGTCCGCCGAACCGCTCCCGTGCAGCGGGGAGTGTCCGGCCCAGCGCGGAGGCCGGCAGCTTCGCGGCTCTCCCGGCCTTCCCCGCCGGTGCGCTGCGCGATGTCGGCCGCGCCCCCGCGGCCGGCCCGCTCAGCGCGGCCGCGGACCCGGCCACCAGGCCGCCGCCCGCCCCGCCGCCGGTCTCCACCGCGGTGACGAAATCGGCGATCCAGCGGGCCAGTTGCTGCGGCCGGGAGCGCGGCACCCAGTGCTTGGCGGGCAGCGTGCGCCGGGTCAGCCGCGGCACCCAGTGGTCCAGGTCGTCGTAGAGCCGCTCCGAGAGGAAAGCGTCGCCGGTCGGGGTGATCAGCTGGACGGGGACATGCGCGTACGGGTCGGAACGCGGCTTGCCGAGGCGCTGCCGCACGTTGTCGCGGTAGAGCCAGGCACCGTGCGCGGCGTCCTGGGGCAGCGAGGCGGTCGGATAGCCGTCGGAGGGCAGCTTCTCCACCCGGGCCAGCAGCTTGGGCCACTGCCTGCCGAGCACGCCGCGCCAGGCCAGCTCCGGGAGCACGGGGGTGTGCAGGGCATACACGTACCAGGACTTGACGCCCTGGCCGAGCACCTGTGCGGCCCGCCGGGGTGTGGGGCGGCGCACCCGGCGCCTGATCCAGTGGCCGAAGTGGTCGAGGCAGGGTCCCGAGACGGAGGTGAAGGACGCCAGCCGGCCGGCGGTGCCCGGCACGGTGGCGAACTCCCAGCCCTGCACGGAACCCCAGTCGTGGCCGGCCACGTGCACCGGCCGGTCGGGGCTCACCGCGGCGGCGACCGCGAGGAAGTCCTCGGTCAGCTTCTCCAGGGTGAAGCCGCCCCTGAGCGGATCGGGGACCCCGGAGCGCCCGTGCCCGCGCACGTCATAGAGGACGACGTGGAAGCGGTCGGCGAGCAGCGCGGCGACCTCGGCCCACACCTCTTTGCTGTCCGGGTAGCCGTGCAGCAGCACCACCGTCGGCCTCGCCGCGTCACCGAACTCGGCCACACACAGCCGGACCCCGTCCGCGCCTGTCACGAACTGCTCGTCCGCCCCGCCCGATTCTTCCGTTCCACCCGCCGTGTCCATCCCGCCCACCCGCCCCTGCCCGCCACGCGCCGCGCTGCGACGCCACCATCCGAAGCTGACATCAATCACTGTGACATCGCCCGATGGCACGGTCAAGGCCTGGTCACGTGCCTGTGGAAAGCTCTCCGCCGCCGGCCGATCGCTGACCGTGGTCGTAGCTACCCCTACGGGTGGTCAGCCCCCAGGAGTACACAGATCCGGCACCCCGGACTGACGCCAGGCTGTGGCGCGGGCCACTACGGTCTCCATGTGACTGTGATCGCTACCGAAAGCCTGAGCAAGCGGTACCCGAGGGTGACCGCTCTTGACCGGCTGTCCGTGGACGTCATCCCCGGTGTGACCGGGCTGGTGGGCGCCAACGGGGCCGGGAAGTCGACCCTGATCAAGATCCTGCTGGGGCTGTCCCCGGCGACCGAGGGTCGCGCCGCCGTGCTCGGACTCGACGTGGCCACCGAAGGTGCCCGGATCCGCAGCCTGGTCGGCTACATGCCCGAGCACGACTGCCTGCCGCCTGACGTGTCGGCGACCGAGTTCGTCGTGCACATGGCCAGGATGTCCGGGCTGCCGCCCACCGCCGCGCGGGAGCGCACCGCGGACACCCTGCGCCACGTCGGCCTGTACGAAGAGCGGTATCGCCCCATGGGCGGATATTCGACCGGCATGAAACAGCGGGTCAAGCTCGCCCAGGCGCTGGTCCACGACCCGAAACTGGTGCTGCTCGACGAGCCGACCAACGGCCTCGACCCCACCGGCAGGGACGAGATGCTGGGCCTGATCCGCCGGGTGCACACCGACTTCGGGATCTCGGTGCTCGTCACCTCCCATCTGCTCGGGGAGCTCGAGCGCACCAGCGACCACATCGTCGTCATCGACGGCGGCAAGCTGCTGCGGGCCTCCTCCACCAGCGACTTCACCCAGGCCACCGCGTCACTCGCGGTCGAGGTGACCGACCGTGAGAGCGAGCTGCTCGATCTGCTGACCGGCGCCGGACTCACCGCGCAGGCCAGCGGGCATCTGCTGCTGGTCGACATCGCCGACGACGGGACATACGACACGGTGCGCGACGCCGTCGCCGGCCTCGGAGTCGGTCTGGTGCGGATGGAGCAGCGCAGGCACCGGATAGCCGAGCTGTTCATCGACGACGACACCACCCCGACCTGGGAAGACACCCCGAGCAAGGAAGGAGACGGCCGTGACGCAGCCTGACGTCGCCGCCCCGGGCGGCCCTGCGGGCCCCGCCGCGGGCGCCCGAGCCGGTTCACCCCCCGATGTCATCCACAACATCGGCTACCGCAACTACACCGGCCCCCGTCTCGGCCGCGGCTATGCCCGGTTGGCCCTGTTCTCGCAGAGCCTGCGCGGCGCCTACGGTCTTGGCCGCAGCGCCAAGTCCAAGGTGCTGCCGATGATCTTGTTCGGGGCGATGTGCGCACCCGCGCTGATCATGGTCGCAGTGGCGATCTTCGCCGACCGGAACGACCTGCCGGTCGCCTACACCCGCTACGCGGTCCTGCTCCAGGCGGTGATCACTCTCTTCGTCGCCTCCCAGGCACCCCAGTCGGTCAGCCGCGACCTGCGCTTCAAGACGACCCCGCTGTACTTCTCCCGCCCCATAGAGCGCGTCGACTACGTGGCGGCCAAGTACGCGGCCCTCACCGTCGCGCTGTTCCTGCTGACGGCGATACCGCTTGTCATCCTCTACGTCGGCGCGCTGCTGGCGAAGCTGAGCTTCGCGCACCAGACCGCCGGGTTTGCGAAGGGCCTGGTGTCCGTACTCCTGCTCTCCCTGCTCTTCGCCGGAATCGGCCTGGTCATCGCAGCCGTCACCCCGCGCCGCGGCTTCGGGGTCGCGGCGGTCATCGCGGTGTTCGTGATCACCTACGCGGCAGTCTCCGTCGTCCAGGCGGTCGCCGACTCCCAGGAGAAGTACGAGGCCATCGGCTGGCTCGGACTGTTCTCGCCGATCACCCTGATCGACGGCTTCCAGACCTGGTTCCTCGGCGCGGACTCCGCCTTCCCGCACGGGTCGGGACCGTCGAACGCCGGGATCGGCATCGTCTACCTGCTGGTGCTGGCAGGGATCGTCGCGGGCACCTTCGGCCTGCTGATGAACCGCTACCGGAAGGTGGGCCTGTCGTGACCACGATCAGCATCGACAACGTCTCCCGCTGGTTCGGCAATGTGGTGGCGGTCAACGACATCACCATGACGATCGGCCCCGGTGTGACCGGCCTGCTCGGCCCCAACGGCGCGGGCAAGTCCACCCTGATCAACATGATGGCGGGATTCCTCGCGCCCTCCAACGGCAGCGTCACCCTCGACGGCGCCACCATCTGGCGCAACGAGCAGGCCTACCGCGAGATCGGCATCGTGCCCGAGCGCGAGGCGATGTACGACTTCCTCACCGCGCGGGAGTTCGTCGTCGCCAATGCCGAGCTGCACGGCCTGCCCCACCCGGAGGCCGCGGCCCAGCAGGCGCTGGCCACCGTCGAGATGGAGTACGCGCAGGACCGGCGGATCGAGACGTACAGCAAGGGCATGCGGCAGCGCGCGAAGATGGCGTCAGCCCTGGTCCACGAGCCGTCCGTGCTGCTGCTCGACGAGCCCTTCAACGGCATGGACCCCCGGCAGCGGCTCCAGCTGATGGATCTGCTGCGCCGGATGGGCGCGGCGGGCCGCACCGTGCTGTTCTCCTCGCACATCCTGGAGGAGGTCGAGCAGCTCGCCCACCACATCGAGGTCGTGGTGGCGGGGCGGCACGCGGCCTCGGGCGACTTCCGCAAGATCCGCCGCCTGATGACCGACCGCCCGCACCGCTATCTCGTACGGTCAAGCGACGACCGGCTGCTGGCGTCCGCGCTGATCGCGCACGCGTCCACCGCGGCGATCGAACTGGACCTGCGGGAGGACGCCCTGCGCATCCAGGCCGTCGACTTCGCCGGATTCACCGAATTCCTGCCCCGGATCGCCCGCGACCACGGCATCCGGCTCTTCACGGTCTCGCCCTCGGACGAGTCCCTGGAGAGCGTGTTCTCCTACCTGGTCACGGCGTAAGGAGCCGAGCGACATGTCCGTCACCACCGCCCCGGCCGGCCGCGGCGCCCTTCAGCCGCAGGCCACGGGACCCAGGCTCTACCACCCCACCGTCGCCCGGCTCACCTACCGGGCGCTGCTCGGCCGCCGCCGCGCCCTGCTGCTCTTCGCTCTCCCGCTCCTCCTGCTGATCATCGTCAGCGCGGTCAGAGCCCTGGCGGGCACCGACGACTCCACCGCCAACGACGTGCTCCAGGGCTTCGCACTCAGCGCGATGGTGCCACTGGTGGGTGTCATCGCGGGCACCGGCGCGATCGGCCCGGAGATCGACGACGGCGCCATCGTCTACCTGCTGGCCAAGCCGATCAGGCGCGGCACGATCATCTTCACCAAACTGCTGGTGGCCATCGGCGTGACCATGGCCTTCTCCGCGATACCGACCCTGCTGGCCGGATACATCCTCAACGGCAACGGGCAGAACATCGCCGTCGCCTTCGCGATCGGTGCGGCTGTGGCGTCCGTCGCCTATGCCGCGATCTTCCTGCTGCTCGGCGTGCTCACCCGGCACGCGGTGGTGGTCGGGCTGGTCTACGCACTGGTGTGGGAGGGCCTGATCGGCAATGTGGTGCCGGGGGCGCGGACGCTGAGCGTCCAGCAGTGGGCGCTGGCCGTGGCGCAGAAGCTGGCTCACGGCGACGTGGTCAGCTCGGACGTCGGCCTGCCGGCGAGCGTGGTGCTGCTCGCCGTGGTCACGGTGGTGGCCACCTGGTTCGCCGGGCGCAGGCTGCGCAGCCTCAAGCTCGCCGGGGACGAGTGACATGTGCCCGGCGGTGAAGCGCAGGCACTGACAGGCGCTGGCTGCCGGGCCGGCCGGTGACGGGCGGTACGGCCGCGACGTCGGCGGGCAGCGTACAGCGCGGCGGTGAAGACTGAGGTCGATGGCCCAGCAGACCACGCAGGCGGCGCGGACCCTGTCCACCCGGGTCCGCGTCGCGGCGCACCGGCTCCGCCGCGTCACCCCGCGCGACGCGTGGCGTTTCGCCGCGCTCTGGGCGCGGTCGTCGCCGGGCACGCACATCTGGCTGGTGATCCTGGCGGCCACCAGTGCGGTGATGGCCCTCGCACCGCCGGACGTCCGCTCGCATCTGCTGCACCACTTCAGCACGAACCTGATCGAGCTGCACCGTCACCCGATCCGCGTACTGATCGGCAGCGCCTTCTGGATCCAGACCCCGTCCGGCTTCGCTTTCTACACGGTGCTCTTCGAGGTGGTGCACGCGCCCGCGGAGCGCTGGCTCGGGACCTGGCGCTGGCTGTTCACCGCGGCCACCGCACACATCGGGGCGACCCTGGTCAGCCAGAAGGCGGTCTTCTTCGGTATAAGGGACGACCGGCTGCCGCACTCCCTGGCACACACCGTGGACATCGGGGTGAGCTACGGGCTGGCAGGGGTTGTCGGGGTGCTCGCCTATCGGGTCCCGCGGCCGTGGCGCTGGTTCTATCTCGCGGCGGTCCTCGGCTTCTTCGCCTACCCGCTGCTCGACGACGGCACGTACACCGACCTCGGCCATCTGACGGCGGTGCTGATCGGGTTGGGCTGCCACGCGGTCACCCCGCTCGTGCCCGTCACCGGGAACCGGAACCAGGATGGAGACCGGAACGGGAAGAGGGACGGGAACGGGAAGAGGGACCGGGACGGGGAGGAGCAGCGGACCGAGGGCGAGGTCAGAACGGGCCGAAGAGCCGGTTGAGTACCGGCACGATGCCGTCCGCGTCGTTCGAGGCGGTGACCTCGTCGGCGATCTGTTTCAGCTCGGGGTGCGCGTTGGCCATGGCCACGCCGTGGCCGGCCCAGGCGAACATCGGCACATCGTTGGGCATGTCGCCGAAGGCGATGGTCTCGGCGGCCGTCACCCCGAGCCGCCGTGCGGCCAGTGACAGGCCGGTGGCCTTGGTGAGGCCCAGCGGCAGCAGCTCCACGATGCCCGCCCCCGCCATGGTGGCGCTGACCAGGTCACCGGCCACGTCGGTGGCCACCTGGGTCAGTTCGTCGTCGGACAGGTCCGGGTGCTGTATGTAGAGCTTGTTGATCGGCTCTGCCCACAGCTGGTCGGTGCCGGTGACGTGGACGACGGGCAGCTCGGGGTTGTAGATGTACCCGGGACCGATGAGCACCTCTCCGGTGAGCCCGTCCCGGCCGGCGGCCACCGCGAGCGGCCCGACCTCGGCCTCGATCTTGGCCAGCGACAGGGCGGCGAGCTGCCGGTCCAGGGTGACGGACGTCAGCAGCCGGCCGGCCCCCGCGTCGTAGACCTGCGCGCCCTGCCCGCAGACGGCGAGGCCGGAGTAGCCGAGGTCGTCCAGCACGTGAAGGGTCCACGACACCGAGCGGCCGGTGACGATGATGTGTGCGGCACCTTTCGCGGCCACCGCGGCCAGCACGTCACGGGAGGCCTGCGAGACGGTGGCGTCGCTGCGCAGCAGCGTCCCGTCCAGATCGGTCGCGACCAGCCGGTAGGGGAGCCCGTGCGGCCCGCCCGGTTCGTGCGCGGACGGGCCCGCGCTGGCCTCGGTGCCGCTCACTTCGCGGCGGCGGAGAACGCGGATGTGGCGGAGGCGACCGGTTCCAGTACGTCGCGGCCACCCAGGTAGGGCCGCAGCACCTCGGGCACGCTCACCGATCCGTCGGGCAGCTGGTGATTCTCCAGGATCGCCACGATGGTGCGGGTGACCGCGCAGAGCGTGCCGTTGAGCGTGGCGAGCGGCCGGGTGCCGTCGGAGTCGCGCATCCGCACCCCGAGCCGCCTGGCCTGGAATTCCTGGGTGTTCGAGGTGGAGGTCAGCTCGCGGTATTTGCCCTGGGTCGGGATCCACGCCTCGCAGTCGAACTTGCGCGACGCCGAGGCGCCGAGGTCGCCCGAGGCGAGCTCGATCACCTGGAAGGGCAGTTCGAGCGAGGTCAGCCACTGCTTCTCCCAGGCCAGCAGCCGCTGGTGTTCGGCCTCTGCCTCCTCGGGAGTGGTGAAGACGAACATCTCGACCTTGTCGAACTGGTGCACCCGGAAGATGCCGCGGGTGTCCTTGCCGTAGGAGCCGGCCTCGCGCCGGTAGCACGACGAGAAGCCGGCGTAGCGCAGCGGCAGCCGGGCCGCGTCGATGATCTCGTCCATGTGGTAGGCGGCGAGCGGGACCTCGGAGGTGCCGACCAGGTAGAGGTCGTCCTTGTCGAGGTGGTAGACGTCGTCCTCGACCTGGCCGAGGTAGCCGGTGCCCGCCATGGCGGCGGGCTTGACCAGGTTCGGCGTCAGCATCGGGGTGAAGCCGGCCGCGGTGGCCTGCGAGATCGCCGCGTTGACCAGGGCGAGCTCCAGCAGGGCGCCGACACCGGTGAGGTAGTAGAAGCGCGAGCCGGACACCTTGGCACCGCGCTCGGTGTCGATGGCGCCGAGCATCTCGCCGAGTTCCAGGTGGTCGCGGGGGGTGAAGCCCTCGGCGGCGAAGTCGCGCGGGGTGCCGTGCTGTTCGAGGACGACGAAGTCCTCCTCGCCGCCGATGGGGGCGTCGGGGTGGACGAGGTTGCCCAGTTCCAGCAGCAGTCGCTGTGCCTCGTCCGCGGCCTGGTGCTGCTCGGCGTCCGCGGCCTTGACCGCGGCCGACAGCTCGCCGGCCCGGCGCAGCAGCTCCGCTTTCTCGTCGCCCTGTGCCTTGGGGATCAGCTTGCCCAGCTGCTTCTGCTCGGAGCGCAGCGCGTCGAACCGGGTGCCGGACGCCCTGCGCCGCTCGTCGGCGGAGAGCAGGGAGTCGACAAGCGCGACGTCCTCTCCACGGGCGCGCTGGGAGGCGCGAACACGGTCGGGGTCCTCACGAAGCAGGCGAAGGTCGATCACGGCTACAGGCTACCGGGGCGAGGCCGTCGCTCGCGACAACTTAGGGGCTTTATGCCCGCTTTGAGTACTTCGTGGCAAAAGCGGGAGAAATACCGATAACGGGCGTAAAGGCAGCTCGTCAACCCTATTGCGGACGTCCCTCCCGAGGGGCATCCGGCTTGTGGAGAACTGGAGTTGATCATCGTCCCCGCGGTGAGTTATCCACAGGGCACTCCATGATCTCCACGGTTTGTCCACAGGGTGTGGGGAAGGTCTGTGGAGGAACGGAAAGATCATTCCCGGGGTCTGATGCGCGGCTATGGATTCCCCGTCAAAACCCGCTCCACACGCACTTTCGAGTGAGAAATACTCCCTCGGACGAGTGTCTCGGACGAATTGTGCTGACGAGGGCGCTCCTGCGTCACTCTGTGATGCCTTGCAGCCTGTGTACCGATTTGTCGACTAGGTCGGCTTCTCCTGTCGACTTGTCCCCAGTTACCCACAGGCTGTGCGACCTACCTGTGGATAACTCGTCAGTAGCTGTGCAGAACCTGCAGAACAGTTCAGCCCCGCCCGTCGAGCGCCCGGTTCAGCCAGTCCGCGGCCTCGGTGAACTCCGCGTCCCCGGTGCCGCGGGACACCGTCCCGGCCACCTCGTCGGCGCGCGGGTAGGACCCGAGGAAGCGGACGTTCAGGCAGCGCCGCCGCAGGCCCATCAGCGCCTCGCCGACCCGCCGGTCGGTCAGGTGCCCCTCGGCGTCCACCGAGAAGCAGTACTGCCCCAGGCCCCGGCCGGTCGGCCGGGACTCGATCCGCATCAGGTTCACCCCCCGGATCGCGAACTCCTGAAGGAGTTCGAGCAGCGCGCCGGGGTGGTCGTCGCGCAGCCAGAAGACCGCCGACGTCTTGTCGGCCCCGGTCGGCGCCGCCAGCCGCGCCGGGCGCCCGACCAGCACGAAGCGCGTGGTGGCGTTCTGCGCGTCGTGGATCTCGGTGGCCAGCGCCTCGAGGCCGTACGTCGGGGCCGCGAACTCGCCCGCGAAGGCGCCGTCGAAGCGGCCCTCCTGCACCAGCCGGGCGCCGTCGGCGTTGGACGCCGCCGACTCCCACACCGCGTCGGGCAGGTGCTCGGCCAGCCACTGCCGCACCTGGATCTGCGCGGCCGGGTGCCCGGTGACCGTCTTCACCGCGGCCAGGTCCGTGCCGGGCCGTACGAGCAGGGCGAAGGCGATCGGCAGCAGCACCTCGCGGTAGATCATCAGCGGACCGCCGAACGCCAGCTCGTCCAGGGTGGCGGTGATGCCGCCCTCCACGGAGTTCTCGATCGGCACCAGCGCCCCGCCGGCCTCGCCGCCGCGTACCGCGTCCAGTGCGGCGGGCACCGAGACCATCGGCACGAGCTCGCGGGTCGCGGCCTCCGGCAGCGAGCGCAGCGCGGCTTCCGTGAAGGTGCCCTCAGGGCCCAGATACGTGTATCGGCTCGCCGGCGACATGCGATCAGCCTAACGGCCCCCAGGGCGTGGGCCGTACGGGTCACGACTGGCAGGACACCCGCCCCCGCCCTCACCCCTCCAGCAGGCGCTGTCCCACGTACTCGCCGGGTCCCGCCCCGCCCGGCACCGCGAACAGCCCGCTCGACTCGTGCCGCAGGAAGCGCGACAGGCCGTCGCCGCCGTCGAGCTTGCGCTGCACCGGCACGAAGCCCTTGAGCGGGTCCGCCTGCCACGCCACGAACAGCAGCCCGGCGTCCGGCGCACCGTCCGCGCCGATGCCGTCGTGGTACGAGAACGCCCGCCGCAGCATGGCCGCGCCGCCGTTGGACGCCGCGGCCGCGACCCGGATGTGCGCGTCGCCCGCGATGGCGAGCGAGCCGTCGGCCTCGACCTTGCCCAGGTCGACCGGGGTGGATTCGGTGCCGCCGGACAGCGGGGCACCGTCGGACTTGCGCCGCCCGATGACCTTCTCCTGGCGCGCCACCGGCAGGTGGTCCCAGTCGTCGAGCAGCATCCGGATCCGCCGCACCACCGCGTAGGACCCGCCCGCCATCCATGCGGGCGACCCCTTCGCCGGTACGAAGACCCGCTGTTCGAAGTCCTGGTCCGCGGGCTTCGGGTTGTTCGTGCCGTCGATCTGCCCCATGAGGTTGCGCCCGGTCATCGGGTGCGCGGTGGCGCCGGGGGTGCGGTTGAAGCCGTTCATCTGCCAGCGCACCGACGCCGTGTCCCTGGCCGCCTTCTGGAGCACCCGCAGCGCGTGGAAGGCGACCAGCGCGTCGTCCGCACCGATCTGCACCCACAGGTCGCCGTTGCTGCGCCCGGCGTCCAGCCGGTCGCCCGCGAAGTCGGGCAGCGGCGCGAGCGCCTCCGGCAGGGCCGCGCCGAGGCCGGTGCGCCCGAAGAAGCTGCGGCCGAAGCCGAAGGTGACGGTCAGCGAGGAGGGGCCCGCGTCGTACGCCACCTGGTCGTCGTACGCCGCCGGGGCCGAGGGGCGGTCGGCGCGCGTCATCGTGCGCACCGCGTCCGACCAGTGCCGCAGCAGGGCGGCGGCGGCCTTGCGGTCGGCACCGGCCACCAGGTCGAAGGCGACGAGGTGGCCGCGGGCCTGCGCGGGCTGCACGATGCCCGCCTGCCGGGCGCCCTCGAAGGGGATGTGCGCCGAGCCGACCGTGGTCAGAGCGGTCGGCTCCGCGCCCACCGCGGCCGTCACGCCGGCGCCCGCCGCGCCGCCTGCGACCAGCCCGGCCGCCCCGACGGCGCCCGCCGTGCCGAGCAGCCGCCGCCTGCTGATCGCAGCGGGCCGCTCCCGTCCCGGGCCGCCGCCGTCGCCGGAAGCGGCGCCCTTCCCGGCGCCGTTGCCCGCAGCCGTGCCGCTTCCCCCGGCTGTACCACCGCTTGCGCCCGCACCGCCGCCCGTCGCTGTGCCGCCGCTTGCGGCTGTGCCGCCGTCCGCGGCTGTGCCGCCGTCCGCGGCTGTGCCGCCGTCCGCGGCTGTGCCGCCGTCCGCGGCAGTGCCGCCGCTTGCGGCTGTACCACCGCCCGTCGCCCTACCGCCGTCCGAGGCCGTACCGCCGCCCGTCGCCATGCCGTCGGCCGCCGGGCCGCCCGCCGCGGTGGTGCCGCCGCGGGTGGTCCCGATCCTGCCTGCCTTGCTCATGCCTGCTCGCTCACGATGTGATCCGTATGGTGCTCGTCACCGTCACCTCGTCGATGTCCGAGGTACGGATGGTCAACGCGACCTGCCAGTCGCCGGCCAGCGGCAGCTGCACGGAGGACGCGATCCAGTGTCCTGCCCCGAAGGGGCTCACCTTCGCCGGCAGCGGGCCGAGGTGCTGCGCGGGCAGGGTGAAGGCCAGCCGTACTTCCGGCGCCTTGATCGGCAGCCCGGCTGCGTCGGTCAGCTCCAGGTGCACGACGGCGGCGGTGGCTGCCCGTGTGGGTGACATGCTCAGCCCGGCGGTGCCCTTGCCGCCGGGACCCCCGGTGTCGAAGGGGATGCGCAGGTCCACGTTCTGCGGCGGGATGGGGGCGGCGGAGGGTGTGGCCGCGCCGGGTGCGGCGGGTGCGGACGCCAGCCCCTTCTGCTCCTCCGCGGCCCTGCCGGGCTGGCTGCCGCTGAGCATCGTGGTGACGGTCAGCAGGACCACGGCGATACCGGCCTCGGCAAGGACCGAGCGGCGCAGCGCCACCCTGGACGGGTCGGCGTCGCGGACCTTCCGCTCCCGTGCGGCGGTACGGGCCGCCTGCTGCCTGCGCAGCTGCGCCATGCGCCGCGGATCGCCCGCGGCCTGGTCCGGGTCCGCGGCGGCCGCTCCCGTACCCGTACCCCGGCCGCCCGCGGCGCCGTTCGCCGAGCCCGAGCCCGAGCCCGAGCCCGAGCCCGTCGCAGTGTCGGTCGCCGTGCCTGTCGCGGTGTCCGCCGATGCCGGCGCCGAGGCGCTGCCCGCGGCGTCCGGGCCGCCGGCGCCGTCCCCGCCCTGGCCGCGCGTGCCGCCCGTGACCTCGGCGGCACCCGTGACATCGGCGGCCTCGGGGCCGCCTGCGGCCGCCTTGACCGCCTGACGGGCCGTCTGCCTGCCGACCTTCCCGGCCGGGGCCGTCGCCGCGGCCGTGGCCTTGGCCGCCGCGGGTTCGCCGATGGACTGCGTCCAGCGGCGTGAGAACCAGGCGACGCACACCAGGGTGCACACCAGCGAGATCTTGATCAGCAGCAGCCGCCCGTAGGAGGTGTCGGTGAAGGCGCGCCAGCTGCCGAGCTGCCGCCACGCCTGGTAGGTGCCGGTGGAGACCAGCGTGGTGATCGCGGTGAGCGCGATGGCGGAGAACCGGCGTACGGCGGCGCGTTCGACCGTACCTGCGGTGGACGGCGCGCTCAGCGCGGTCAGCAGGGTGATCAGTCCGCCGAGCCAGACCGCCATGGACAGCAGGTGGATCACGTCGATCGGCATCGCCAGCTTCCGCTGGATGCCGACCGAGGCGTGCTCCGCCATCGCCCAGGTGGCCGCGATGCCGACGGCGACGACACTGCCGCCGATGCCGAGGCCCCACGCCAGGTCGGTGCGTTCCTCCGGGTCCTCCCGTTTGGCGTAGCTGCCGAAGAGCACGGCGAGGAAGACCGCCGCGGCGGACAGCAGCAGCAGCCGGGAGACCAGGGCCGCGCCCGGCCGGGTCTCCAACTGGGTGCGGATGACATCGAGGTCGAAGGCGTCGCCGAGCCCGCTGCCGTTGACGTAGGGGCCGCGCAGCATGATCAGCGCGATGGTGGCCGCGACCAGGGCCGCCCAGCCGCCGGCCACCAGGCGCTGGAGGGGTCGCAACAGGGCGCCGCGCGGCCAGCACACGGACAGGAAGACGCAGCCGCCGACGAGCAGCGCGAAACTGCCGTAGGCGACGTAGCGGGCGACCCCGTAGAGCGTGCCCGCGGCGCCGCCGCCGAGCGCGGCCTGGTCGGACAGGTCGACGGTGGTCTTCGAGGGCGCGCCGACCGAGAAGGTGAAGGCGCCCGCCACCGGGTGGCTGTCCTGGGAGACGGCCTTCCAGGCGACGGTGTACGTGCCGTTCCCGAGCCCGGCGCGCAGCGCGACCGTCGCGGTGGACCCGGAGTCCTTGCCGGTCGCGTGGCCGGGCGTGCCCGTGGCCACGTCGGTGCCGGCCGGGTCGAGCACCCGCAGCGAGTCGGCGGACAGCAGCACACCTTCGGAGAAGGTGAGCACCACCTGCTGCGGCGCGGTCTGCACCACGGAGCCGTCCGCCGGATTGGTACGGATCAGCGCGGCGTGCGCGGACGCGGGTGTGGCGGTGGCCAGCAGCACCGCGAAGAGCGCGCAGCAGGCGGCCGCGAAGGCCGCCAGCCTGCGCACCGGCCTCCGCGGGCGGCCGGCTGCCGGACGGCGTACCGGCGACGGCATGGCCGCCGAGCGCGGCGCGTACCCCGGCGCGTACCCCGGCACGTACAAGCGTCTTCTCATCGTTCGCTCAGCCCCTCGGGTGATACGTCGTCGGCCGCACGGGCACCGTGACGGTGACCGTGGCGGGCGTGGCGTGGGTGAAGTGGAGCCTTACGGTGATCCGCTCGCCCACCGAGGGCATGTGGGTGAGTGTTTCCAGCATCAGGTGGTCGCCGCCGGTGCCGAGGGTGAGCCGGCCTCCCGCGGGGACGGTCAGCGAGGTCACCTGGCGCATGGTGGTGCCGGTCGTCGTGTGCAGGGTGACATGCGCGGCCAGCGGTGTCGTCACCGCTGTCAGTTGCGCGTCCGTGCCACCGCTGTTGGTCACCGTCACATACGCGGCGGCCTCGTCGGTCAGCAGCGGCCGCGGTATGTATCCGCCGCTCACCGCGAGCTTGGCAGGACTCCCGGAACCGGGGCCCTGGCCGTGCCCGGCGAGGCCGGCCGCGGCGCCGCTCGCCGCGGCCACCGCCGCCACTCCGCCCAGCGCGCCCAGGAGCGCGCGCCGCCGTTTCACGGCGCCTCACTCCTGATGATCTTCGGCAGGTCGTGGGCGAACTGCTCGGCCGTGGTGCCGGACATGTAGAGCACGTGGCCCTTGTCGTCCTTGGGCCAGAAGGCCAGCACCTCGGCCCCGTGGGTGACGGTGACACTGCCGTCCTTCTCCTTGACCGGCGCGTCGATCCCGACGCCGACGGACCGGGCCGCGGCCTGGATGGCGGTGAAGTCGCCGGTCAGGCCGATGAAGCTCTTGTCCATCGCGCCGAGCCACTCGGTCAGCCGGGCGGGGGTGTCGCGTTCCGGGTCGGAGCTGACGAAGACGACCCGGAGCTTGTCCTGGTCGGCCTGCGGGAGCTTGGCCTTGGCAAGGGCCAGGTCGCTCATGGTGGTCGGGCAGACGTCGGGGCAGTGGGTGTAGCCGAAGAAGAGCAGCGTGGGATGGCCCGCGGTCTGCTTGACCAGGTCGAACGGCTTGCCGTGGTTGTCGGTGAGGTGCAGCTGCGGCTTGGCGAAGGGGGTGTCGAGCAGCGTGCCCGGCTGGGTGGAAACGCCCTTCACCTCAGCCAGGCTGTTCGAGCCCTGCGCCGCGTCGGAGCCGGCGTCGGAGCCGGACGAGCCCCCGCAGCCGGTGAGCAGCAGGGCGCAGGCGGCGGCGAGTGCGACGGCGCCGGTCTTGATGGTGGTACGCATGACGATGGTCCTCAGAGTGCGATGACGAGTGGGCCGGGCGGCCACGGGGCCGCGGTCCGCGGACCGCGGCCGCCCGGCGTGAAATCCGGTGCCGTCAGGCGGCGCTGCCGTCGCCTGGACCGCCCTGCGCGGCCGTGCGGCGCCGTCCGGCGTGGATCCCGAAGCCGACGCCCGCCGCGCCGACCACGATCCCGGCGACGCCCAGGGCGCGTGCGGTGCCGTCGCTGTCGCTGCCGCCCGAGGATGCCTGCGCGGTGCCGGTCTTGCTGTCCGCGGCGGGGGCGGGGGCGGGTGCGGCCGTGCCGGTGGCCGTGGCGGCGGGCGCCTCGTCGGCGGGCGCGGTGAGCGTCAGGGTCGGTGCGGGGTTCTGCGGTTCGGCCTGACCCGCCTGGGGGATCTCGATCCAGCGCACGATGTCGCCGTTGTCGTAGGTCTGGAGCGTCTTGAACGACAGCGACGCGGCGTCGGTGGGCAGCGGCCCGAAGGAGACGGGGAACTGCTGGAACTGCCCGGGTGCGATCTTCCCGCCGCTCCAGGTGATCTTCGTGACGGCCTCGTCGACGGTCCCGTCGTCGGTCTTGACGGGCGTGTCCAGCTTCGACTTCGTCACCTGTGCGGTCCAGCCCGGGACCGGCTGCAGCGAGACCGACGCGATCGGGTGGTCGGTCGGTACGTTGACCTCGATCTTGACGGTGGACGCGCTGTCCTGCTCGTTGGGCACCTTGAAGGCGACCGTGGTGTAGCCGCCCTTGGCGGCGGTGTTCGGCTGCACGGTGACATGGGCGAAGGCCGGTACTGCGGCCAGCAGGACGGTGGCACCGGCGAGCGCGGCGACGGCGGCGGCACGGCCGCGCAGGCGTGACATGCGTGAACTGCTCATGGCAGAGGTACTCCACGGTGAGTGGTGCGGACGGTGGCATGGTGCGGGCCGCGCCGCCTGCGCAGGTGAGCGGGCGTGGGACACGCGTACGAAGCGGGTGTCCTCCCGCGGTGATGTGCGGGGGATGCCCCTACGGGTACGCGGGTGCGCCACAGAAGCGCTCCTGCGCGGCTCGCGGCCGGTCGGACCCGCGCGCCGTCGGCTCACCCCCGGTGCACGGGAGGAGCGGACACCGCGTCAGGCCGCGAGTGCCACCGGTGGGCCGCGCCTGGCCACGGAGTGCCGCAGCAGGACCGCGCGGTGCCCCAGGACCGGCGACTCTGCGCGGCGACGTATGCCGCGCGGCCGGGCACAGGGCACCCCGGCGGCGAGCGCGGACATCAGCGCGTGGGCGCGGTGCAGGACCGCGGGGCTCAGGACGGCCAGCTCCGCGGCGCCGCGTACCGAGAGCCGGGCCAGCCGCCACAGGGCGGCCTCGCCGCGCCGCAGCAGCCAGCCCGCCACCGCGGCGGCGAGCAGGTGGCCGAGCAGCATCGGCAGCGAGCAGAAGGGCAGGGCCGCCACGACGGAGTGCGAGGTGCCGGCCGGCGGCGCCATGCCGGGCATGTCCGGCATGGCCTGCAGACCGTTCGGGTCGATGCCCGCGTCGGTGACGACCTGCCGGGCCGCTTGCGGGCTGAGCCGCAGCCCGTGGTTGTCGCACACCAGTCGGGCGGCGATCGACAACAGGCCGCCGCTGTTGTCACTCGAAGGAGTGAGTGACTGCGTGGCGCACATCTGGCCCGCGCCGAAGACCGTGTGCAGCGCCAGCTGCCCCGCCGCGAGGGCGCCCGCGATGCCCGGCAGCGTCCGCTCCCGGCCCGCCAGCGGGACCACGACGGCGAGGACCGCGAGCCACCCGAAGACCAGCGCCCAGACCGGCACCGGGGCGCCGGAGGCCAGTGTGTGCCCGGCCGCGGCCAGCGCGACGCAGACCGCGGTGAACACCGCGGCCCGCAGCAGACGCATGCCGGCGCCTGCGCGCGCGGCGGCGGTCGGGGAAGCCATGACGGCGGTCATCCTCTCACCGCGCGCACCGGCGGGGAACAAGGGGGTGCCCGGCTCGCGGTGGTGTGTCCGGCTGATTCCCTACACCCGTACGCCGGGCGCACACATCCGCCGAATGAGCGGCATCACGTCAACACCACGCTTACGGAGCGCCCTTCGCGGCAATACGTAACCGTATGTCGAGCCGCAGCCAGGAGGCTGGAGCATGAGCATCTGGTGGTCCCTCCATTTGCGGCGCGAGGCTGCGAGCGTGCCGCTCGCCCGGAGACTTCTGCTGGGGACCATGGAGACCGCCGGGGTCGACCCCGACATCTCCTTCGATCTCTCGGTGGCACTGTCCGAGGCGTGCGCCAACGCCGTGGAACACGCCGGATCGACGAGCGGCTACTGCGTCACCGCGCTGATCGACGGTGACTGCTGCCGGATCGAGGTCGCCGACTCCGGGCCGGGTTCAACCCGCGACCGCACACCCGAGTTCGACCGCTCACCCGAATTCGACCGCAAACCCGACTGGGTCCTGCACCCCGCCCGGCCGCTGACCCACCGGGGCCAGTACGCCGAGCACGGGCGGGGGCTCTTCCTGATCGAAGCGCTGGTGGACCATGTGCGCTTCCACGACCGGCCGGGGCACGGCACGGTCGTGTCCTTCGACAAGGTCCTGAAGTGGCGGGACGACGCGCTCCTCAAGGCCTCTTGACGGGCTCTCCCCGTCCCCCCGCCCGGCCGTGCCCGGCGGGGGACAGCCCTCAGCCGCGGAGTGCGGCCATCCAGGACTCGACCTCGTCCGCCGCACGCGGCAGGGCCGCGGAGAGGTTGCGGTGCCCGCCGGGCGTCACCAGGATGTCGTCCTCGATGCGCACACCGATGCCGCGGTAATGCTCCGGCACCGTCAGGTCGTCCGGCTGGAAGTACAGTCCGGGCTCGACGGTGAGCACCATGCCGGGCTCCAGGGTGCAGTCCACGTACGCCTCGGTCCTTGCGTGCGCGCAGTCGTGCACGTCGAGGCCGAGCATGTGCCCGGTGCCGTGCAGTGTCCAGCGGCGCTGGAGCCCGAGTTCGAGCACCTTGTCGACGGATCCTTCGAGCAGGCCCCACTCCACCAGCCGCTCGGCCAGCACCCGCTGTGCCGCCTCGTGGAAGTCGCGGTAGGCGGCGCCCGGCTTGACCGCGTCGATGCCCGCCTGCTGCGCCGCGTACACGGCGTCGTAGACCTGCCGCTGGATCGGCGTGAAACGGCCGCTGACCGGCAGCGTACGGGTGACGTCCGCCGTGTAGAGGGAGCGGGTCTCCACCCCGGCGTCCAGCAGCAGCAGGTCGCCCGCCTTGACCGGGCCGTCGTTGCGCACCCAGTGCAGGGTGGTGGCGTGCGGGCCGGACGCGCAGATCGAGCCGTAGCCGACGTCATTGCCTTCGACCCTGGCGCGCAGGAAGAAAGTGCCCTCGATCCAGCGCTCCGAGGTGGCCTCCGCCTTGTCCAGCACCTTGACGACGTCCTCGAAGCCGCGCGCGGTCGACGCGCAGGCCGACTCCAGCTCGCCGATCTCGAAGTCGTCCTTGACCGCCCGCAGCTCGGAGAGGAAGACGGTCAGCTCCGCGTCCCGCTCGGCGGTCACCTTGTCGGTGAGGGCCGCCTCGACGCGCGCGTCGTGGCCGCGCACCACCCGGACCGGCCCCGCGGCCTCGCGCAACACCGCGGTGACCTTGCGCACGTCGCGGCAGGGCAGCCCGAGCAGCTGCTCGGCCTCGGCCAGGCTGTTCCGGCGGCCGACCCACAGCTCGCCCTGGCCGTCCAGCCAGAACTCGCCGTTCTCCCGGTCCGAGCGCGGCAGCAGGTAGGCCGTCGCCTCGTGCCCGCCGTCCGCCAGCGGCTCCAGCACCAGGACGGCGTCCTGCGTCTGGTCCCCGGTGAGGTGGACGTATTCGGTGGCGGCCCTGAAGGGGTACTCGGTGTCGTTCGAGCGCCTCCGCAGGTTTCCCGCGGGGACGACGATCCGCTCACCGGGGAAGCGGGCCGACACCGCGGCACGCCGCTGCGCGGTGTGACCGGCCTGGGCTATCGGCGCCAGGTCGTGCAGCTCCGTGTCGGCCCAGCCGGTCTTCATGACGGCGGCCAGTTCTTCCGACACCGCCGGGTAGAGCCCGTTCTTGCGCTGCTTGATCGGCTTGTCCTTGACCGCGCCCTGCCCGTCCGCCGCCGTCGTGGCCTTCGCCGCGCGCTGCTCGTCCCCGGTCGCGCCCTGCTGCTGGTCGGCCTCCGCCACTTCCCTGCCTCCTCACGATGAACCCCCGGTCCATCATCGTAGGCGGGGTGCATGTCAGTCGAAACGGGCCACCAGCAGCACCAGGTCCTCCTCGCCCCCGGTCGCGTCCAGGCCGCCGGGCAGCACGGTGCGCAGCAGGTGGTCGGCCAGCAGCCCGGGGTCCTCGCGTACGGACCCGGGCGCGCACTGGGCCGCCGCGCGCACCCGGGCGAAGGCCCGGTCGGCGGACTCGCCGGTCCTGTGCAGCAGCCCGTCGGTGAAGAGCACCAGGCTCTCGCCGGCCCGTACGTGCAGCTCGACGCTGGGCGCCTCCCAGCAGCTGAGCATGTTCAGCGGTGCGGACAGCGACGTCTCCACGAACTCGCAGCGGTGGTCGCCGACCAGCAGAGGCGGGCAGTGGCCCGCGCCCGCAAGCGTGACCTTGCGCCCACCGGGCGGCAGCGGGGCGCCCGCATGGCCGAAGAGCGCGGTCGCGCTGCGGGCCGGCTCGGTCAGCCTGAGCAGCAGTTCGAGGTCCGAGAGCACCGCGACCGGGTCCTCGCCCTCCATCACCGCGTACGCCCGCAGGGACGCCCGCAGCCGGGCCATCGCGGCGACCGCGCCGGGCCCCGCGCCCGTCACCCCGCCGACGGCCAGGCCGAGCGCGCCCTCGGGCAGCGACAGGGCGTCGTACCAGTCGCCGCCGCCGAGCGGTCCGGTGCGGTGGCGTACGGCCATCCGCACGCCGGGGACGCGCGGCAGCCGGACGGGCAGCGTCTCGGCGGTCAGCTCCGCACCGGCCCTGCGCACCCGGGCCAGCTCGAGACCGCGGGCGATGTGCTCGCTGGCGAACCGCAGATACAGGCCGGTCAGCCGGCGCTGCCGGTCGCTGGGCTCCGCGGGCTCGTCGTAGAACCACACGACACTGCCCAGCCGGCTCCTGGGGACCGCGGCGGAAGCGGCGCCGGCGAATCGGGTGGAGAGGTCGCCGGTTGCCGTGGAGGAGTCGCGGAGGTCGGTGAAGGAATCGTCCGCGGGTGCGGACGGGCCCGCACCGGTTGTGGAGGAGCCGCCGAGGCGGGGTGAGAATCCGGTGCCGTCCGCGGTGAGCGCCAGCCCGTAGCCGGCCCCGAGGCCGAGCTGCGCGGCGATCTCGCTCTCCCGGGCGTCCAGCAGCTCGCCGTGCCTCAGGTCGGGGTGTACGACCTCGTCGGCGCCCACCGGGCCGCGGCCGAAGTCCACGGTCTCCAGGGCGCCCAGATCGGCGCGGCCGAGCCCGAGTCCGACGGTGGTGTCGGGACCGAGGCCGTCGACGGGCGCCAGGGCGATCAGCCCGCGCGCCGCGCCGACCAGGGTGGCCCCGGCCTGCACGACCTCACGCAGCGTGTCGTCCAGTGACGCCGTACGGACGAGCCGTTCGGTCAGTTCGTGCAGCAGGGAGAGGTCGCAGACCCAGGACGCCAGGCGGTCCTGAACGGCCGGCGAGTGCTCCGGCGAAGCGCGTTCAGGCAGCGCCGGAACCGAGGCCGCCGGTGGTGCCGGCGGGGCCGCGACGGCGGCGGCGGAGGAAGCGGTGGCGACAGGCGCACCGGGAGTATGCGCCGCAGCGGGCCCGAGTGGCTCGCTTCCGGCCACTTTTCTGACACGGGCCGGGTTCACGGCCGGGAACTTCCGGTTGGTGGCCGGCAGGTGGGGCAAAAAGCGCTTTTCGTTCGCAGTGTGCGGAGCACCTGCATGATTAGCATCGCAAACCCCCATGTGTGCTGCGCCGCTATCAAGGAACCCACTTCTACACGCCCCATCGTGGGCATGTCCAGGATTGTCCTGGTACAAGGACTGGTGTCGGACTCCTTGCGGAGGACACCCCTGCCGGAATACCTTGGCCGAAAACAGCCACCCCCGCCCTATGCCCGCTGTCGACTGACCCCAGCCAACAGCGCGTCATATTGCGGGCGATGGGTAGGAACCCGAAGTCTGGCTCAAGCGTCATATGTACGTAATCAGTTGACGGCCGACCCAACCCCGGGTGGCGAGGGGTGCTTGGCCCGGCGTGCACCACGAACAGTGGGTCACGGTCAGGGCACCGCGAACAGACAGGCGCCATATGCGCGCTACCCTCCGCCACGTTCCACGCTCGGCTGGCGGCGTGATGCGCTGCCTCGTATGCGGTGTGCTCGGCAAGTTACGTTCTGTAATGGGCAGATCCCTGGGCGTTAACGGAAAGGAACGAGCGCTGATGCGCGAGATCCTCGGAAGGCGACGCAAGCTCTCAGTACAGCGAAAGGAGCGGACCGCGTTGCTCAACGCGGCGCTCACCTACGCCGAGCAGTGGCAGTGGAGGGTCGTGCCCGGCGTCGGCTTCGACCGGCGCGCCGGTTGGCGGGCGGTGGGAGCGCAGCCCTGCGCCTGCGGGCGCTCCACCTGCCCCGTGCCCGGCGCGCATCCGCTCGACCCCGGGCTGCTTGCGGCGACCCGCGACCCGCGGATGGTGCGCTCCTGGTGGACCCGCAGGCCCGACGCGCCGGTGGTGCTCGCCACCGGCGACCGGGTGTCGGCGGCGAGCCTGCCCGCGGTCGCGGGCGCACGCGCGCTGGAGGTGATGGAGAACCTCGGGGTCCGGCTGGGCCCGGTGGTCGCCACACCGACCCGGTATCTCCTGCTGGTCGCGCCCTACTCGCTCGCCGACCTCGGTGAGATCCTCGACAGCCACGACTGGGTCCCCACATCCCTGCGCTACCACGGGGACGGCGGCTATGTGCCGCTGCCGCCGACGAGCGGCAGCGCCGGGCAACTGCGGTGGGTCCGCCCGCCGCTGCCGGGCGCGCCGGCCGACGGCCCCGGGCCCTGGCTGCCGCCGATCGGCACCCTGGTGGACGCACTGGTCCGCGCAGGGCGCACGGCACCGGACGGCGACCGGCTGACTTTCTGACGCCGTGAAAGCGACGGCGAAGGGGTACGGCGCGGCACCTGCCGCGCCGTACCCCTTCGTGCCGTCCTGTCCGCTGTTCGCCCCCATCCGGCCTTACGCGTGACACACGCGGGGCGGCGTACGGTCGACGCACTGCCGGCGCGGACGGGCGCGCGCCGCAGACTCACTCGTTCGGGGTCGCCGTCGCCGTGACCGGCCGCGGAGAGGCGGCGGGTGGGCCGGATGCCATGATCCAAACCGCTATGTTCGGTCCACGGCCCTTCCGCCGTCGAGCACGTGGACGTGAGCGCGTGGGCCGGGGGTACGCGGGCAGCGGGTACGTGAGAGCAGCGGGTACGTGGGCAGGGAGTGCGTGGGCGCGTCGGGTATGTCGGGCCGCGTCGGCGCGCACCGTCGAGGACCGTCGAGGACGAGGGGAGCGGCACCATGGCATCGCACCAGCCCGCGCGGGAGTCCGGTGACCGCCTGCGCCTGATCGCCGCCGCCAGCGTGGCGGCGCTCGCCGTGGTCCTTCCGCTGGCCGCGGCGACGGGCGGCGGCCCGCACGACGGCGCCCAGCACGGCAACGCGGGCCACAGCGCCTCGCACCGCCCCGCCACGGGCCCGGCGGACGGCGACTGAGCCTGCGCGGACGGCGACTGAGCCTCCGCGAGCGGTGCCTGACACCGCCTCCGACCAGGCCCTGGACAGGGAAAACCCGGTCGCTGACGACGGGGGATGCATCAGCGACCGGGCTGAATAAACGGTAACAAGACTTCGTCCGAACGCAAATTCCCCGGAGGGGACGGTTCCGCCGAATCCCCTCGATTTGGGGGGAGTTGTGATCGGAATCACTGACCAACCGCTCAGTCGGATCTCGAGCCGGCTCTGCGGGTGGCCCGCCCGGCCACCCGCCCGTCGGCTCTCAGCTGAGGGTGATCTGCCGGTTGGTGAAGCCGCTCCTGGCCCGCCGCTCCTCCGCGGTCAGCGGCTCGTCGCGGCCCAGCGTCTCCGCCAGCCGCTCGCCGAACGCGGCCGCCGGCTTCTCGACCTCGTCCGCTCCCATGCCCACCGGCAGGTCCCACACCGGCACCGTCAGCCCGTGCGCGCGGAAGGATCCGACCAGCCTGGTCCCCTCGCCGAGCGACGAGGTACCGGCCGCGTGCAGCCTCGCCATCGCGTCCAGCAGCGCCTCCTCGGGGTGCGGCATGACCCAGCGCAGATGGTTCTTCTCCGGCGTCTCGCACCAGTAGGCCGCGTCGACACCGGTCAGCCGGACGGTCGGGATCGCGGCCTGGTTGGCGCGCTCGAGCGACGCCGCCACCTCCCCGGTCGCGGTCTGCGCGTCCTCCAGCCAGTACTCGAAGCCGCTGTGCACCTCGGGCACGAAGGGCGCGTCCAGGTCGAGCAGGTCCTGCAGCCGCGGCCCGTCGGGCGCCGGCCTGCGGCCCTCCACCGGGTTGCCGGGCGCCGCGGTCAGCGCGCGGGTCAGGGTGTCGGCGAGGTCGCGGCTGATGTCGCCGGAGGCCGTGTCGCTCTGCAGGCCGAGCAGGACGGCACCGGTGTCCCGGCGCAGCCCGGGCCAGGCCATCGGCAGCACCGTCCCGAGGATGACCGAGGGCACCCCGTCCGGCAGCGGCTCCTTGAGGGTGAGCGGCACGGTCGCCGCGGGCACCAGCTCGCGCAGCGCCACCCAGTCGCACTCGCCTGGCAGGCCCTCGAAGGGGCGCCGGACCAGCTCGGTCACCGCGTGCGCCGCCTCACGGCCGTGGCATGCCTTGTAGCGGCGGCCGGAACCGCAGGGGCAGGGCTCGCGCGCACCGACCACCGGCACGGCCGCCCCTTCCGCGGTCCTGGGGGCCTGTGCGGCCCCCTTGCTCCTCGTGGCGGTCGCGCGCTTCTTGGCCATGGCTCGGTCTCTCCCGTTCCGGCGGTATTCCGGCCGCGAGCCTAGCGCCCGGCGGGCCCGCCGCCGGACCACGACGGGCGGGGGCGTATGGGTGTACCGGCGGGGGCGTACGGCGTGCGGGCGTACGTATCTCCGTACGGGCGCACCGCGGCTCACTCGTCGGTGGCGGGGCGGGTGCCGGCGCACACCGAGGCGCGCCCGGGGGCGCCCGGCGGCTCAGCTCAGGTCGTCGAGCGACTCGGCGAGGTCCAGCGGGAGGTCGAGCGGGATGCCGCGCGGCAGTCCGATGCCCGTACCCCCGGAGCCGAGGTCGTCGCGCCGGGCATGCCGGCCGCGGACCGGCAGCAGCGCCCAGACCGTGACCTCGCCGGGTGCGTCGTCCCGCACACCCCAGTGCAGCGCCAGGCTGCCGACGATGCCCAGCCCGCGGCCGCCGTGCGCGGTCAGCGAAGGGCTGGAAGGGCGCGGCCTGGTGGGGCCGCCACCGTCGGTGACCTCGACTTTCAGCAGCCCGTCCACCCCGATGGCCCAGCTCGCGCGTATGCCGCAGTGCTGCCGTGCGGGCGGTGCGCTCAGCGCGCTCGCACCCGCCGCGCCGGACCCCGCCTCGTACAGCGCACCGGCGGACTCGGCCGGCTCCTGCACCTCGCCGAGCGGCCGGGCGTGCCGGCAGGAATTGCTGAGCAGTTCGGAAAGGATCAGCACCGCGTCGTCGATCACCGTCTCGGGGACGTCCCGCGCGTGCAGGTCCCTGCGCATCCGCCTTCGGGCGTCCGCGACTCCGGTGGGTCCATGGGGAAGGGCCATGGTGGAGGACGTCGGCACCTCCTGCGCGACCATCAACGACACCCCCAAGACCTCCTTCACCCCACGCCACGGGATGGATGCCCCTTGGGACACGGTCGGAAACTGGCCAACGGCGATCTCTTGACGCACTCCATATGCCCCGCGGACGCCCCCGCGTCATATGCGCGTGCCGCGGGCGCGGCGGGACGGCGCCCGGCCGCCGGGCGAAGTCAGCGGAGGGGTTCGATCGGGCCGTTCAGCTGGGCCAGCACCTGCCTGGGCCGGTTGGTGATGATCGCGTCCACCCCGAGCCGCACGCACAGCTCCACGTCGGCCGGTTCGTCGACCGTCCAGACGTGGACCCGGTTGCCCGCCCGATGCAAACGCGCCACGTACCCGGGGTTCGCCCGCACGATGCGCATGCTCGGCCCGGCGATCCGCACCCCGGCGGGCAGCCGCCCGTCACGGTGCCGCGGCGACACGTACTGCATCAGGTACACGGTCGGCAGCGCGGGCGCCGCCAGCCGCACCCGGCGCAGCGAGCGGGACGAGAAGCTCATCACCCGCACCCTGGAGTCCTCACCCGGCGGCGGCGGGCGGTCGAGGCCGAAACGGTGCAGCAGGTCGATCAGCCGCTCCTCCACCTGCCCCGCCCAGCGCGTCGGGTGCTTGGTCTCGATCGCCAGCTCCACCCGGCGGTCGGTGTCCGCGACCAGTTCCAGCAGCCGCCGCAGGGTCAGCACCCGGCTGCGTTCCGCCAGGTCGTGGCGCTCCGGCGCCTCCGGGTCGGCGTGCTGGCCCTTCCACGAGCCGAAGTCGAGCGCCGCCAGATCCGCCAGCTCGAGCGAGGAGACCGCGCCGCGGCCGTTGGACGTACGGTTCACCCGCCAGTCGTGCACGCACACCAGCTCGCCGTCCGCCGTCAGCCGGATGTCGCACTCCAGGGCACCGGCGCCGTCCTCGATGGCTTTCCGGTACGCGGCGAGCGTATGTTCTGGTACATCCTCGGAAGCACCCCGATGGGCGACGACCTGAACAGGTCGCCTCTCCGGGTACGCCTCCGGGACCACGCGCGCATGTGTCACCGGTTCATGGTGCCACCGCCCCGGCGGCGGCCACGCGAATCGGCCCCGCGCAAGCGCCACGGACATGCACAGCTACCGCTTACGGCGGTCCGACACGCCGTGGGAAATGCTGTGCTCGGCCCACCACCCTGCCCTGACCCGAGGAGAAACGCTGTGAGCACCGAGAACGAAGCCGGATCCGTACCGGCTGCGGAGTCGGCAGCGACCGCGCCCGACGGTGCCGCGCCCGACGGTGCCGCGGCGGCACAGGCCCCCGCTCCTCCGGCGGCCCCGCCGACGCCCCCCGCGCCGGACGACGCACCGAGGACCGAGGTACTTCCCGCGCAGGCGCCCCCGCCGGTCGGCCCGCCGTCCCCGTACGGTCCGCCGCCGGCCGCGCTCACCCACCAGACGCCGTCCCCCGTGCCGCCCGCCCCGCAGGCGCCCGCGGCCGCGCCGTACGAGCACGGCGGCCACGAGGCGCACAAGCCGGCCGCCTACGACGCCCCCGCGGCCCCGCGGCAGCCCGTGCACGACGCCCCGGCCCCCGCCGCCCCGCAGGCACCCGTCGTGCCGGCCCAGGCGCAGCCGTACACCCAGGCGCCCGCCTACGGTGCCGAGCAGCCCCCGCACCGGCCCGCCTACGGCGCCGAGCAGCCCCCCGCGTACGGCGGCGAGCCCGCGCACAACCCGCCCCAGGACCCCTACGCCGTACCGTCCACCCCCGCGTATGCCACCGGTGGCCAGCACCCGCAGACCCAGCCCGGCTACGGCGGCGGCGGCCCCGAGGGCCCGGTGTGGGGCGCGCCCGTGCCGACCCCGCCGGACGGCGGCCGCAAGCGCCGCGGCATCGGCGGCCTGGTCGCCGCCGTCCTGGTGGCCGCGCTCGTCGCGGGCGGTGTCGGCGGCGGCATCGGCTACTGGGCGGCAGAGCACAACGACGACAACAACACGACCTCCTCCACCACCGTCTCCGACTCCGGCAGCCAGAAGGCCCTCAACCGCGCGCCCACCTCCGTGGCAGGCATCGCGGGCAAGGCGCTGCCCCGCGTCGTCACCATCAAGGCCAGCGGCAGCCAGGAGAGCGGCACCGGCACCGGTTTCGTCTACGACACCGAGGGCCACATCCTCACCAACAACCACGTCGTCGCCCCGGCAGCCGACGGCGGCAAGCTGACCGTCACCTTCTCCAACGGCAAGACCTACGACGCCTCGGTCGTGGGCCGCGCCCAGGGCTACGACGTCGCGGTCATCAAGCTCAAGAACGCCTCGGGCGTGACGCTGTCCCCGCTGCCGCTCGGCAACTCCGACCAGGCCGCGGTCGGCGACGCCACCATCGCCATCGGCGCACCCTTCGGCCTGTCCGGCACGGTGACCACGGGCATCGTCAGCGCCGTCCACCGCCCGGTCGCCTCCAGCGACGGCCAGGGCTCCTCGGCGTCCTACATGAGCGCCATCCAGACCGACGCCTCCATCAACCCGGGCAACTCCGGCGGCCCGCTGCTCAACGCCAACGGCGCCGTCATCGGCATCAACTCCGCCATCCAGCCCGGCGGCAGCGCCCAGCCCGGCACCCAGGGCGGCAGCGTCGGCCTCGGCTTCGCCATTCCGATCAACCAGGCCAAGCGCGTCGCCGACGAGCTGATCAAGACCGGCCAGCCGGTCTACCCGGTCATGCTCGTCAGCCTCGACGGCCAGTACCAGGGCGACGGCGCCAAGATCGGCGCCACCAGCGACTCCGTCCAGGCCGGCGGCCCCGGCGCACTGGCCGGCCTCAAGCCCGGCGACGTGATCACCGAGTTCGACCACACGATCATCGACAGCGACGAGACCCTCATCGGCGAGATCTGGCAGCACCAGCCCAAGGACAAGGCCACCCTCGTCTACACCCGCAACGGCACCTCCCACACCACCACCGTCACCCTCGGCTCCCGCGTCGGCGACTCCGCCCAGTAAGCTGTGCCCCGCACGCCCAGGACCCCCACCCCGGGTCCTCCGGCACTGCGGGGAGGCTTGCCCGAGCGGCCGAAGGGAACGGTCTTGAAAACCGTCGTGGCAGCGATGTCACCGTGGGTTCAAATCCCACAGCCTCCGCAGAGGTAGCAGTACGAGCAGGTCAGAGCGGGTGCCCTGAGCTTGGGGGCACCCGCTCTGCGTTGCGCTGTCCCGCCCTGGCCCGCGTATGGCCGGCGGTAGGCCAGCGCGTGTGGGCCAGGCGTGGACCGGCTTCGGGGGTCTACGTGGATCCGCCTCCCTAAGCCAGTCCGGCTGTGAGGGTCCGGCGATTCAGGCGTCGCCGACAACCCGGCCGACAAATCGAGGGTGGCCGAGCACGGTCAACATGAGATCATCTGGCTCAGCCAATTCTGGGGGATGAGATGGACCATGCCTATGTGGCCGCGCAGGCGTACTCCACGGCAAAATACTTCGAGACCGCAGGCCTCGCGGTACTGATCGCGGTGGGCTCCCTCTGGTGGGGACGCACCTTTCGCCGCACCGGACGCAGCCCGCTGGCCGCGCCTGGCGGCGTCGTCGTCGACGGCGCCCTGTCAGGCCTGCGGCCGCCGCGTCCGAGTGCCTCCGCTCGGCTGACGGGCTGGGCGCTTGAGGTCATCGGCTGGTTCGCGGCGGTGGGGTTCGTCGTCAACCTCGGCGAAGCGATCTTCTACGCGCTCGGCTGAGCTTGAATGTCGGGATCCTGGTGTTTCCCGGCGCGGTAGCGCGGCCAGCGGGCAAGGCTGGGGCTGTTTCGAAGGCCGATGTAGTTGTCGAGATGTCTGTTGTCGGTGCCCGCACCGAACCTTCGCCACGTCCGACAGCGTCGGCGCCAGCCGCACTCTGGCCGTCGACACGGTCCGCGGCCTGCTCATCAGGCCGGCTACGGCACATGGCGGCCGAGTACGTCGCACTAGGCTCGGGCCCATGAAGGTGCTGGTCACGCGGGGAAGTGTCGCGTTGGGGGACGACGCGGACGCTCCGCATAGCCAAGTGTGGGAGCTTCCTGGGCAGTCCGGGATCCCTGACATCCTCGCCGTGATCAGGCGTGACCACTACCTCCCGTGGTTCAGGCAGGCGACATGGGTGGTGCACAGCGGTGGCCGGGGCGGTACGGCCCTTGCCGTGGTGGCGGCGCAGTGGAGACGGCCCCGGATGCTGCCTGGGGGCCTGGTCGACGCGGTCGGCCTGGCAGACGGTGACGGCACGCTCCGGCTTCACTTCGGCTACCGCGCGCAAGTCGATCCCGACGGTGTCTACGACGACCTGTGCCAGGCCCGACCGTAATGGCGTTCGGTCGACGGCGAAGCCGTACGGACACCCGGCCGCCTGAAAGGGTCTGCCCTACCCCAGGCAGAGCGCGGCCAGGCGTGGCAGGCGGCGGGCCATTTCGGCCCGGTCGTCGAAGTCGAAATTCCAGGTGGCGTCCAGTACCGGATAGCGGATGGTGAAGGCCCCGCGGGGGAGTTGTTCTCCGGTGGCGGCGAGGTGGGCGTTCCAGGCGATGCCCAGCATGTCCTCGCTCTCCAGGTCGAGTCCGTCGAGCGCCACTTGCCGCACGACGGGTGTCTCCGCGAGGGAGTCGGGGTCGGCGACAATGCGTTCGAACGCTTCGCGCCCCTGGCTTATCAGCCAGCCGCGGAAGTAGTCGAAGCCGTCGTCCGAGCATCCGCCGTTGATGAGATAGGCGGCGGCCCAGAGGGGGTTCGTGTAGGAGTCGGCCATCAGGTCCCACAACTCCCCCTGCGCCGCGACGATCTCGTCGACCGGGCGGGTGGCCAGCAGCAGCGATGCCAGGCGGGCGACCGTCTCGCCGTCGTCCGGGTCGTGCGCCTGGTCGCGGGCCGCTGCGATGAGTTGCCAGAAATGCTCTCGGTTCACGTCAGCGGAGCCTGCCATGCGGCACTGACACGGAGCGCGGTTGCCGAAAGCCGGGCACCCCGGACGGCGGGCCGCCCCCGAGGCTCTTGTCCGGCGTTTCCTGGGGGCGTTACCGTGCCGGGAATGGATCTCTTCTCCCGCTCCTGGGCGGCCTTGCGCACGGCGGTGGACGAACTCTCCGAGCAGGACTGGGAGCGGCCGTCCGGCTGCGCCGGGTGGCTGGTGCGAGACCTCGTGTGCCATCTGGTCATCGATGCGCAGGACGTGCTGATCACGCTGGTCACTCCTGCGGAGGCCGAGCCGACCGCGGACTCGGCCACTTACTGGGATCGGGTGGAGCCGCCGACGGGTGAGGATCCGCTCGACGCCTTGATCCCCAGGCTGGCCGCCGCCTACGGCGACCCGGGGCTGCTCGCCTTCCACCTCGATGACGTGGGTTCCGCCGCCGGGCGGGCCGCGGAGCTCGCCGACCCGGACGCCCGCGTCGGCACCCAGGGCAAGGTGCTGACCGTCGCGGACTACCTGTCGGCGTATGTCCTGGAGTGGACGCTGCACCACCTGGACTTGGTCGCGCATCTGCCCTCTGCTGCCGGTCCGTCCGCCGAAAGTCTGGCGGCCGCACGGGCGTTGCTCGAGAGGGTTGGCGGCGGGCCGATTCCGGCGGCCTTCTCCGACCGGGACGCGCTGCTGGTCGGGACCGGACGGCGGGTACGGACGGATGCCGAGAGCGCCGCCCTGGGCGGGCCGACCGGGAGGTTTCCGCTCGCGCTGGGTTGAAGGGATCGACAGGCGTGGTGGATAGGGGCCGGCGGCACGTCGGCAGTGGAGGCGGTTCCGGGAGGCACTGTGGTCGGCGAGGGGCGAGAGACCGTGAACGGCTGTCTGGCCTGTGACTTGATGTCCGGCGCTGCCCCGCTGCCCGGCGGCACGCTGCTGCGCGCCGCGCACTGGGTGGCAGAACACTGCGTCGGGCCGCTGGGGTTGGGCACCGCGGTGGTCAAGCCTGTCAGGCACGTTCTGCATCTCGCCGACCTGACGGCGGAGGAGTCCGCCGAACTCGGGCCGCTGCTGGCCCGGATCAGCGAAGCCGTCACCTCCGTGTCTGACCCCGAACAGGTCTACGTCTGCCTCTGGTCCCACGCCGGCGGTGTCCCCGGGCACCTCCACTTCGTCGTGCAGCCGGTCAGCTCGGCGGACATGGCCGAGTTCGGCTGCCATGGCCCCGCGCTGCAGGTGGCGATGTTCGAGCGCGGCGTCGTCCCGGGCAGGGCGGAGGTCGAGGCGGTGTGCGACCGCCTGAGAGCGGCCTTGGGCCCCACCGACGCCGACGTCTCCGCCGCCCCCGACGCCACCGACGCCACCGACGCGGACGGTTCGGCATGACCGCCGGGCGCCCGGCCCGACCGGGCTTCGGGCGCTTCGGTCGGGCTCGGTAACGTCGGCCGGTATGAGTACCGGCATCCACGGTGGTATCGAATACCGGCATCCCGGCGTCGGCTCCGACCACTACGAGGGCGAGCCGTGGGTCGCTGCGGTCGACCTCTGGCCGTTGTACGACCAGAGCGACTACGCCGCCTTCGGCTGCCTCTTCGGGGTGCGCAACACCGCGGGTTACCGCCCGCTCGCCGCGGGCCGCGGCCTTCCTGCCGACCTGTCGAGCGGGCTGCGGGCGGACCTGTGGGATTCGGTGCGGGACGGCTTCCTGACGGACGCGACCTGGGTCAGCTGGGCCGACGTCGCCTCCCTCGATCCCGCCGCCGGGCCCGAGTCCTACGCGGGCAGGCTCAGCTGGTCCGCCCTGGACCCGCCGTCCACCCACCACCAGGTGCTCGTACCGGCGCGGTGGCCGCCCGAAGTGGTCGCCGCGGTGGGCCCGCGACCGGTCGGGCTGGGGGAAGCGGACACCGGTACGGAGTGGGTCAGCGGGGGCGTGCGGTGCAGGTACGAATCGCTCGCTGCCGGTGCCGTGCTCGGCGCGGGTACGCATTGGCCGTACGTGTTCAACGTGATGAGGGCGCTGGCGGACCGGTTCGGCGCGGACGGTGTCCGGCTCGTGGTGGCCTTCGACTGACCGGACGCGGGCACGGAGGAGTCCGGACGCGCGGACGTCAGGGATGGGACGCGCGGACGGAAGGGATCTCGGGCGCGGGCGCAAGGGTCCGGGCGGGCGGAGCGGGCGTGAGGACCGAGCGCGGGGATCCGGCGCGCGGGCGGGTCGTACTCAGCCGGCCGGCGATCCGAGGGCGGACGGGCCGGACAGCCAGGTCTGGATGCCCGCCATGGCGCCGGGGCCGTAGTCGTCGTTGACGCCCGCCGCGAGGTCGGCGATGGATATCGCCTTCAGGGCGGCCCGCCAGGCGGCGTCCGCGGTGGCCATCGCCCGGGAGATGGGGCAGGGGCGGGTGCAGGCCTCGTCGGCTGCCGCCATCGGGCCGCGCCGGCGGATCTCGGTGCAGACGAACGCGGGCTCGGGGCCGTCGATGGCCGTGACGACGTCGAGGACGCTGATCTCAGCGGGCGGCCTGGTCAGCGCGTAACCGCCGGCCTTGCCCTGGACCGAGCGCACGAGGTCGGCGCGGGAGAGCGCCTGGAGCTGTTTGGCCAGGTAGCTGCCCGAGACGTCGTGCAGCTCCGCGAGGCGGGCCGCGGGAACCGGCTCTGCCGCGGCGGTCAGGACGACGCAGCAGTGCAGCGCCCACTCGACACCGCCGGACAACTTCACGGACTCGCACTCCCTCCACTTGACTCGGATAAATACTATCCGACTATGATCTCGGACAAGAAGTATCCGAGTTACGGAGGCGCGTCCTCCGTCGACCCCGGCGTGCCCGACGGCACGCGACGAAAGGCACGGACATGAAGTTCACAGTCATCGGCGGTACCGGACTGATCGGCTCCCAGGTGGTGCGGATGCTGACCGACGCCGGGCACGAGGCCGTGCCCGCGGCGCTGTCCACCGGGGTCGACCTGATCACGGGCAAGGGCCTCGACCAGGCGCTCGAAGGCGCCGACGTCGTGATCAACCTGGCGAACTCGCCGACCTTCGACGAGGCGTCCCTCGACTTCTTCCGCACCTCGATGGGCAACCTGCTCGCGGCGGGCGAGCGGGCCGGGGTGGGGCACCAGGTCGTCCTGTCGATCGTCGGCGTGGACCAGGTGCCCGCGCTGGACTACTACCGGGCCAAGGAGTTGCAGGAGGAGCTGCTCATGCAGGGGCCGACGCCGTACTCCATCGTGCGCGTCACGCAGTTCTTCGAGTTCATGGAGGCGGTCATGTCCTGGACCTCCGACGCGGACACCGTGCGGCTGCCCGCGACCCCCATCCAGCCGATGGCCGCCGCGGACGTCGCCGCCGCGGTCTTCGAGGTCGCCACCGGCGCGCCGCTGCGGGGGATCCGCAACTACGCCGGCCCCGACGTCTTCGCGCTCACCGAGCTGGGGAAGATCACGCTGGCCGCGAAGGGGGACGGCAGGAGGGTCGTCACCGACGACCAGGCCGGGATGTTCGCCGCCGTCGTCGGCGACGTGCTCATCGGCGGGCCGGACGCCCGGGTGGTCCCGACGCACTACCAGGACTGGCTGAAGCAGGCCCGCTGACCCGCCCGGTCACCCGCGGCGGCCCGGGTACGGCCGCCCCGGGACTCAGGGCCAAGGGGAGTATCGGGGTCGGCCACGACGGGCTCGGGGGAGTACGGGAGCCGACCTCGGAGGGCTCAGGGCAGTAGTGGGGCAGGCCACGACGGGTCCGAGCGCCAGGCGGTCCACCCGGCGTCCGCCGCGAAAGGACCCGCCTGCTCCCCGATCATCGCCAGCACCTGTCCGCGCGCCGCCTCCAGCGCCAGGTGGTCCGTGTCGTCGACCACGCCGAGCCGCCGCCCGTGGGCGTATTCGTCCTCGTCCTTCCACTCCCAGCGGGACAGGTCGGGCGCGACCACGAGGTCGACCAGCAGGTCGAAGGTGTCGAAGCCGGCTGCCGTCCGGCGCAGCGGGCGCTGGAAGTTGACGTACCACCGCAGGAGCCGGTGGTCCGCGGAGGGGGAGAAGTAGGCGTTGACGCTGAAGTAGGTCCCCGGCGGATTCCAGAGCAGCGCGACGGTGTCCTCCCAGCGCCAGTCGCCCAGCCGCCAATCACCCGAGGCCAGGTCGAGCAGCGACCGGTCCCGGTCGGCGGCGGCGCCGGCCGGGTCGCCATTGCGGCGGGACGCGATCCAGCGGGCGGCGGCAAGCCCCTGCGCGCCGGGCCGGCAGGCGGCGACCAGCGCGTCCTGCGTGTCGCCCACGACGCGCAGGGCCTGCGCGCTCCACACCTTCCCGCGGAAGACGTCCCGGCGGACGACGGTGCTTCCTGTCGCGAAAAACGGGGGCATGCCGCTCCTTCGATCGGGCCACGGATGTGGCGGAGGCCGGGGGTGGGCCAGGGGTCAGGCCGGAGGCCACGGACGCCTGGCGTGAAAGCGGGGGCGCGCAGGGCGTGTGTGAATGCCGCGAATGCCATGAAAACGATCGTCGCGGATGTTTGTCGGCAGATCGTCACGCGTGCGAGGGAAATGGATCAACTGGGCGCGTTCGGTGCGGATGTGATGGGCAAGTCTGGTCTCGGCGACGTCGTCGGAGAAGGGGTGGAGCGGTCGGCCGGCCGCTCCACCGCAGGCAGCAGTAGGTCCGAGTCCGAAATATCTGTCCCCTGGGAGGGATCTCCATGGCAAGCATCCGTACCGTCCGTCTTCTGGCCGCCGTGGCCGCACTGCCCGTCGCGGCGGTGCTGTTCTCCGGCACCGCCGTGGCCGACGACGGCGCTTTCGCGGGTGGCCAGTCGAACGCGTCGGTGGTGAGCAACTCCGGCGGCAATGTGGGCCCCGGGAATTCCGGCAATGTGACGACGACCCAGCAGGCGGCCACCGGTACCGGCGCGTCGAACGAGAACAACACGGCGAGCGCAACGGGCACCGGCTTCACGGCGGTCGAGCAGAATGTCGTCAATATTCATTTCCCGCCGTTCGGGTGATCCGGCTTCCGGGGGGAGGTGGTGCCGGCGTGACCAGCGCGCGCCGGGCGGCTGAGGCTCGTGGCTCGCGGCCCGAGGTCTGAAGCCCCATGTCAGGGTGCGCGGCGGCATCCCCGTGCCGTCGCGCGCCCGCCGCTGTCCAGGGGGTGGCGGGGTGTCCGCTTCCGTTGTCCACAGGCTGTGGACAACGGAAGCGGGAGGCTACGGCCCCGCTGATCGGCCGGGTCGTAGCCATCAGCCGGGCCCCGCTGATCGGCCGGGTCGTAGCCCATCAGCCGGGCCCCGCTGATCGGCCGGCCTCGGCTCCAAGGGGCGGGGCGCTGCGCCGGAAGGCCGTCGCGGACGGGGGTGCGGCGGCGTGTCTGCGCGATAGGGAGCCGGTCGCCGCATTCACTCGCTGAATGAGCGAGAAAAGTACTTTTATCCGTTATGTCCATCACGTATTGGTCGGCGCCCTCACCCTGACCGGCCTGCTCCTCCCCGCGGTGAGTGCCACCGCCCGATCCGAGGCCACCGGCCAGCCCGGAGCCGGCGTCCACCCCGGCGCCACCGCCCGGCCCGGAGCCGGCGCCGCGAACCGGGCCGACATCGCACCCCGTATTTTCCAGGGCCGCGGGTTCGACACCTGCCAGGCACCCGACCTGGCGACGATGGCGGCATGGCGGGCGTCCTCCGCTTACCGGGCCGTCGGCATCTACTTCGGCGGCCGGGCCCGCGCCTGCAAGAGCCAGGCCCATCTGACAACCGACTGGGTGCGGCAGACCACGGACGCGGGATGGAGCCTGCTGCCGATCTACGTCGGTTCGCAGAGCCCCTGCGTCAGCGGCTCCAACAAGAACCCCTACCGCATCGACCCGTCGACGGCGGCGACGCAGGGCGGCACCGAGGGCGCGGACGCCGTCGACAGCGCCCAGGCGCTGGGCCTCGGCGAGGGCAGCGCGCTCTACCTCGACATGGAGGCGTACGACATCGACGACAAGGACTGTGCCGCCGCGACCCTGACCTTCCTGCGCGGCTGGGACCGCCAGGTGCGGGCCGCGGGATACCTGGCCGGCTTCTACAGCAGCGCGGACTCCGGTATCAAGCACGTCGAGACGGCCCGCAAGGCCGGCGCCGACGACCTGCCGGACGTCGTCTGGTACGCCCGCTGGGGCGTCAGCGCGACGCTGACCGACGAGCCGGCGCTGAGCGACGGCGCGTGGGCGTCCCACGCCCGCATCCACCAGTACACCGGCAGCGTCACCGAGTCGTACGGCGGCAAGAAGCTGAACATCGACCGCGACCTCGTCGACGCCCCGGTCGCCGTCGTCGACTGACGCCACCGGAGCGGGGGGAGGTTCCCAGGGGCGGGCCGCGGGAGCACCGGCGGGAGCCGCGGGGGCACCGGCGGGGGCCGCGGGGGCACCGGCGGGAGGCGCTGGATCCCCGGCGGGAGGCGCGGGCCGCCGCTCCGGTACGCCGCTCCCCCGTACACCCTCAGGTGTATCCCCTGCGGGACAGCGGCCCGCGGCTCCCCCCTCGGGGGGTGGGGAAAGCCCCCGCCCTACGACCTGAGAGTGATCCCGTTTCGGCACCTGCGGCCGATCCGCGAAGGGCCCCGCGCCTCCTAGCGTGGAGCCATGACCACGCCTGTGTGCACCAGCGCCAGCATGACGCAGTTCACCATCTACGTACGCACCAAGGGCCCGACGCTGCTGCGCACCGCGCGCTCCCTGACCCCGAACCCCGCCGATGCGGAGGACCTGCTCCAGACCGCGCTGACCAAGACCTACCTCGCCTGGGACCGGATCGACGACCACCGGGCCGTCGACGGCTACGTCCGCCGCACCCTGGTCAACACCAGGACCTCGCAGTGGCGCAAGCGCAAGGTCGACGAGTTCAGCACCGACGAGCTGCCCGAGCCCGCTGCCACCGACGGGCCCGACATCACCGAGCAGCAGGCGCAGCGCGACGCCCTGCTGCGCGCGATAGCCCGGCTCCCCCCGCGCCAGCGCGCCATGGTGGTGCTTCGCTACTACGAGGACATGAGCGAGGCGCAGACCGCGGAGGCGATGGGCGTCTCGATCGGCACCGTCAAGAGCGCGGTGTCGCGCGCGCTGGGCAAGCTGCGCGACGACCCCGAGCTGGAGCTGTGCGTGGCCTGAATTCCTGGCCACCGGCCGGGCCCCGAAAGGCCGGGGCGGAGGCTGCGCGGGGGCCCGGCGCGCGGGTCGCGGCGCGAGGTAGTGACATACCACCCGGTATGACACCACAATCGCGGGATACCGACCCCGTCGACCTCATGTAGCCCGCCGGAGGCCCGCTGTGCTGAGCACCATGCAGGACGTACCGCTGACCGTGACCCGCATCCTCCTGCACGGGACGGTGGTGCACGGCCGGTCGAAGGTGACGACCTGGACGGGGGAGGGCGAGCCGCAGCGCCGTACCTTCCGCGAGGTGGGCATACGAGCCGTGCAGCTGGCGAACGCGCTGCGCGACGAGCTCGGCGTCGCGGAAGGCGACAGGGTGGCGACCCTGATGTGGAACAACGCCGAGCATCTGGAGGCCTATCTGGCCATCCCCTCCATGGGCTCGGTGCTGCACACCCTCAACCTGCGGCTGCCCGCCGACCAGCTGGTCTGGATCGTCAACCACGCCGCCGACCGGGTGGTCCTGGTCAACGGCTCCCTGCTGCCGCTGCTCGCCCCGCTGCTGCCGCTCCTCGAACCGCTGGAGCACATCGTCGTCGTCGGACCCGGTGACCGAGCCCTGCTGGACGGCTGCCGCCCCGCCGTGCACGACTACGAGGAGTTGCTGGCCGGCCGCCCCGTCAGCCACGCCTGGCCCGAGCTGGACGAACGCAGCGCCGCCGCCATGTGCTACACCTCCGGCACGACCGGACACCCGAAGGGCGTGGTCTACTCCCACCGTTCGATCTACCTGCACTCGATGCAGGTCAACTCGGCCGAGTCGATGGGCCTGACCGTCCACGACACGACGCTGCCGGTGGTCCCGATGTTCCACGTCAACGCGTGGGGCCTGCCGCACGCGGCCTTCATGACCGGCGTCAGCATGCTGATGCCGGACCGCTTCCTGCAGCCGGCGCCGCTCGCCGAGATGATCGAGAGCGAGCGGCCCACGCACTCCGCCGCCGTGCCGACCATCTGGCAGGGCCTGCTGGCGGAGCTGACCGCCAAGCCGCGCGACGTCAGTTCGCTCCAGCGGGTCACCATCGGGGGTTCCGCCTGCCCGCCCGCCTTGATGAAGGCCTTCGACGAGCAGCTGGGTGTGCAGCTCTGCCACGCCTGGGGCATGACGGAGACCTCGCCGCTGGGCACGGTCGCTCTGCCGCCGGCCGGGGCGGTGGGCGACGAGGAGTGGGCCTACCGCATCACGCAGGGCCGCTTCCCCGCCTCCGTCGAGGCCCGGCTGATCGGGCCCGACGGATCGGTGATGCCGTGGGACAGCGAGTCGGCGGGCGAGCTGGAGGTGCGCGGGCCGTGGATCGCCGGTTCGTACTACGGCGGCGCGGGCGGTGATCCGCTCCGGCCCGAGGACAAGTTCAGCGCGGACGGCTGGCTGCGGACGGGTGACGTCGGCGTCATCTCGCCCGACGGCTATCTCACCCTCACCGACCGGGCCAAGGACGTCATCAAGTCGGGCGGCGAGTGGATCTCGTCGGTCGAGCTGGAGAACGAGTTGATGGCCCATCCGGATGTCGCCGAGGCCGCGGTGGTGGCCGTGCCCGACGAGCGGTGGGGCGAGCGCCCGCTGGCCGCGGTGGTGCTGGCCGAGGGCACGGACACGGGGTTCGCCGAGCTGCGCGACTTCCTGGCCGGGCGGATCGCCCGCTGGCAGGTCCCCGAGCGGTGGGCGCGGATCCCGGCGGTGCCGAAGACGAGCGTGGGGAAGTTCGACAAGAAGGTGATCCGGCAGTCGTACGCCGACGGGGAGTTGGACGTCACGCGGATCTAGCGCTGCGACCGGTGAACCCTCCCGGTCGCAGCACTGGCGCCGGCTGCCGCGCCCGGGTTCCCACGACGCCCCCTCCCCCGGGCGCGGGTGACGACGCGGCCGGGCGCGCAGCTCCCGGTGACCCCGGGAGCCCCCCGGGACGGCGCCCCCGGGCCTGGGGGGCACACCCGCTAAGGCGCCGGGAGGACCTGGCAGAGGGCGGCCAGGGACGCCGTGAAAGCCGAGTCCGGGGGTGCGGCGTAGCCCACGACGAGGCCGTCGCCCGGCGTGTCCCCGGACGCGGCAGGGTGGCGGAAGTCCGTCAGGGCTTCCAGCGCGAGCCCCTGGAAGGCGGCGGCCCGAGCCACCGCGCCTTCCGTGCCCGGCGGGAGGCGCAGCACGGCGTGCAGCCCTGCCGCGATCCCCGTCACCTCGACGTGCGGCGCCTTTTCCGCCAGCACCGCGGCCAGCTGGTCGCGGCGCCGCCGGTAGCGCTGCCGCATCCCGCGCAGGTGCCGGTCGTAGCGGCCGGACTCGATGAAGTCGGCCAGCGTCAACTGGTCGAGCGCGCTCACCGTCTGCTCCCGCTCGCCCTTGGCCGCGACGACCACGTCGACGAGGTGCGCGGGCAGCGCCATCCAGCCGAGCCGCAGGGCGGGCGACAGGCTCTTGCTGGCCGAGCCCAGATACACCACCCGCTCCGGGTCGAGCCCCTGCACCGCCCCCACCGGTTGCCGGTCGTAACGGAATTCGCCGTCGTAGTCGTCCTCGAAGACCAGGGCGCCGACCGACCGCGCCCAGGCGACGGCGGCCGCCCGCCGGTCCGGGTGCAGGGCTACGCCGGTCGGGAACTGGTGCGCGGGCGTGAGCAGTACGCTCGCCGCGCCGGACGCCCCGAGCCCCGCCGTGTCGGCGCCGCGCCCGTCGACGGGGAGCGGGACCGTGGGCAGGCCGGCCGCGGTCAGGATGCGCCGATGGTGCGGCAGCCCGTACGCCTCCACGGCGACCGGCGCCGACCGCACCTGCGCGACGGTCGCGAGCAGCCGCAGGGCGCCGCCGACCCCGGAGCAGACCACGATCCGCTCGGGGGACGTCCGCACCCCGCGCGCCCTGGCCAGGTAGCGGGCCAGCGCCCTGCGCAGCTCGATGCGGCCGCGCGGGTCGCCGGGCCCGAAGGCGTCGTTCGGGGCGCTGGTCAGGGCCCGCCGGGACGCGGCAAGCCAGCTCGTCCGGGGGAATGACCCGGTGTGCGGGAGGCCTTGCCGCAGGTCGAAGGCGGGCCGGGGTGCGGGGGAGGGCGGCGGGTCGGGCGCGGGCGGCGCCGCGGCGCGTTCGGCGACCCGGGTGCCGGAGCCCTGCCGTGCGGTGAGCCAGCCTTCGGCGACGAGTTCCGCGTAGGCGTCGGCGACCGCGTTCCTGGCCATGCCGAGGTCGGCGGCCAGCGAGCGGTAGGGCGGCAGCCGGGTGCCGGGTGGGAGCCGCCCGGAGCTGACCGCGTCCCGCAGCGCCCTGGCGAGTACGGCCCGCCTGCCGCCCCGGCCGCTGTCGCCGTGGGTGGCCAGCTCGACGTGCAGGTCGCGGCCGAGGCCGCCGGCTGCGTAAGCCCACCCGGCGGCGGCCGAAGGGGGGTCGCCGGTACCGTCCCGGGTTGCCGCGTCTGTTGAATTGACCCGTGAATCCGTCACGGAATTGCACTCTACGCCCGGTCACCACCACTTCTAAGCTGATCAACATGACAACGACGACAGACGCGACGGACACGACGGACACGACGGACACGACGGACACGGCAGTGACGGCAGGGACGGCAGTACCGGCCACCGCGTCCCGCCTCGACATCGCCACCGCCGCGCCGGCGGTCTTCAAGGCCCTGATCGGCTTCGACGCCGCCTCCCGCGCCGGCCTCGACCCGATCCTGGTCGAACTGGTGCAGACCCGCGTCTCCCAGATCAACGGCTGCGCCTACTGCCTGCACATGCACACCAAGGACGCCCGCAGGCGCGGCGAGAGCGAGGAGCGGCTGTACCTGCTGCCGACCTGGCGCGAGGCCCGGCACTTCTACTCCGCCAGGGAGCAGGCGGCGCTCGCCTTCGCCGAGGCCGTCACCCTCGTCTCGCAGGGTGGCGTCCCCGACGACGTCCACGACGCGGCCGCCGCGCAGTTCGACGACGCGGAACTGGGGCGGCTGCTCGGGCTGGTGCTCACCATCAACTCCTGGAACCGCATCGCGCTCACCAGCCGCAAGGTGGCCGGCACCGACCAGCGCGCCAGGAAGGACTGAGCCGTCCCCTGACGGCGCGGTGCCTGACGGCGCGGTGCCGATCGGCTCAGGTGCCGATACGGCTCAGGTGCCGATACGGCTCAGGTGCCGATACGGCTCAGGTACCGATCTTGCCCAGCAGGTCGACGATCCTGGACTGCACATCCGAACTGGTGGAGCGCTCGGCGAGGAAGAGCACCGTCTCGCCGGACGCCAGCCGGGGCAGCTCGGCAGGGTCGATGTCGGCGGAGGTGTAGACGACCAGCGGGGTGTTGTTGAGCCGGGAGTGCCCGCGCAGCCAGTCCACGATGCCCTGCCTGCGACGGCGGATCAGCATCAGGTCCATCACCACCAGATTCGGGTGGATCTGCGCCGCCTTCGTCATCGCCTCGGCCTCCGAGCCGGCGTGGGCGACCTGCATGCCCCTGCGCTCGAGCGTCGCAGCGAAGGCCTGCGCTATCGCCTCGTGGCCCTCCACCAGCAGCACCCGGGGCGGGTGCTGCTCGCTGTCCCGCGGCGCCAGCGCCTTCAGCAGCACCGCGGGGTCGGCGCCGTACGCCGCCTCCCTGGTCGCCTGGCCGAGCCCGGCCGTCACCAGGACGGGTACGTCCGCCGCCGCGGCCGCCTGCCGCAGCGCCTGGAGCGCGGTACGGGTGATGGGCCCGGTCAGCGGGTCCACGAACAGCGCGGCGGGCGGCTCCGCGACCTGCGCGTCGACCTCCTCGCGCGAGCGGACGATCACCGGGCGGTAGCCGCGGTCGGTCAGCGCCTGCCGGGTCGACACGTCGGGCTCAGGCCACACCAGCAGCCGCCGCGGCTCGTCGAGCGGGTCCTCGATCAGGTCGTCGGCCACATCGGTGACGTCGACCGCGCCGTTCGGCCCGTCCAGCGGCTCGGGGCCCTCGTCGGCGCCTGCCGCGGGCGCCCCTATCGCGTAAGACCTGCCGGGCGCCTGCACGGGCGCGGGCGGCACCGGCCGCAGCAGGGCCGTCTCCTCCTCGGGAGCCACCGGCGGTTCCGGGCGGCGTACGGGCAACTGGCCGCTGTCCGGGTCCGCCTGCGGGTGCTGGCGGGCCTGCATCTCGCCGCCGGGGCCGTGCGGCTGGCTCGGCACCTGCTGGATCAGGCTGCGGCTCGACGGCTCGCTGTCCGCCGCCCGGTCCGGGTTGAGCCTGCGGCGCCGCCCTGAACCACCCGCCGCGACCTGTGCGGGCAGCCCTTGCGGGCTGTGCGCCTCGACCGCCTGCGTCTGGGTCTGCGGGTCCTGCGAACCGTCCGGCCGGTGCGAGAAGGGAACGCCCTGGCCGAGGGTGCGGACGCTTATGGCACGGCCGTAGGTGCTGTGGGACGGGTCCTGCTGCGGGGCCGTCGGGGCGGGCGGCGGCGGGGGCGCCGCCGGGGTCGGCCGGGTGCCCTGCGCCGGCGGCCAGTTGGTGGGCGGCGGCGTGGCAGGCGGCAGCGCGGCGCGCGGGGCGCCGCCTGCGGCAGGGTCCGCGGGGCCGTCGGACGAGGCGGACGGGTTCTGCGACTGGGCCTGCGGGGGCCGGGGGGACGGGGCCTGCGGAAGCTGCGGAGGCAGCGGAGCCTGCGGAACCGGCGGGGCCTGGCGGGCCGGCTGGGCCGACGCGTCGGGCCACGCCTGCGGGGTGGGCGGTGCCGTACGGCCTGCGTCCGGCCACGACTGGGGCGCGGGCGGGGCCGGCACGTGCGGCTGGGGCTGCGGTCGGGGCTGCGCCGGCACGGCGGGCGGCTCGACGGCGCGGCGGGCCGCACGGCGGCCGGTCCCCTCGGGCACGGCGACGTCGGTACCTGACTGCCCGGCCCCGCCGGCCGGCGGAAGGGCGTTGAGGATGGGTGCGGCGGGCAGTTCCGCGCGTTCCTGGGCCGGGTCGGGGTCCTGGCTCTGGCCCTGGACCTGGGCCTGGTTCTGCGGTTCGTCACCGCGGGCCCGGCGGCGGCCTGTCGGCTGCGGCGGCGCCGGCGCGGCCTCAACGGGCGCGGGCCGGCTCTCGGGCCTGCCTTCCGGCCTGCGCAGCGCACGCCTGCGGCCGGTCGGCGCACCCGGGTTGTCCTGGTCCTGCCCCGCGTGCGGCCGGCCGTTGTGCCGGTCCTGGTCCTGGTGCTGCTCCTGGTCCGCCACCGGCCAGGAGGCCGCGTCCTCGGCGGGCTTGCGGGCAGCGGGGAGTTCCTGGCGCCGGGTGCCCCGAGCGGGCTCGGTCGGCAGCGGCATCACGGTGGTGTCCGACTCCCGGGGCCCGTCACCGTCACCCCTGAGGGGGCCGCCCTGGTGCGTACCGCCCTGGTCGGCGCCGTCGGCGGAGCCGTCCTCGTGCACCCGCCGCGTGGTGCCGCCGGCCGCGCCGTTGCCCTTGCCTGCCGGCACCTCCAGCACGTAGGCGCTGCCCTGGCCCGGCACCTCGTGGGTCTGGAGCACACCGCCGTGCCGCTCCACGATGCCGCGGGCCAGCGGGAGATGCACCGGGTCGCCGCCGGCGTGCGGGCCGCGTACGTCGATACGGATCACGTCGCCGCGCTGGGCCGCTGCCACCACGATCGTGGAGTCTCCGGTGTACGCGATCGCGTTGCCGGCCGAGTCGATGCCCGCCACGTCCGCGACCAGGTGGGCGAGGGCCTGCGCCATCCGCTCGCCGTCCACCGACGCCTCGATCGGCGGCGCGTGCACCGCGAACTGCGCCCGGCCGGGCCCGATCAGCTCGGTCGCGCCCTCGACGGCCGCCGCGATCACCTGGTCGAGCCCGACGTCCTCGCGGCGCAGCTTGTCCTCGCCCCGGTCGAGCCGCTGGAAGGCCAGCACGTTGTCGATGAGGGTGGTGATACGGGCATAGCCGGCGGACAGGTGGTGCAGGATCTGGTTGGCCTCGGGCCACAGCTGTCCCGCGGGGTCGGCCGCCAGCCCGGTCAGCTCGCCTCGCAGCTCGGCCAGCGGTCCGCGCAGCGAGGTGTCGAGCAGCGCGCTCAGCTGCCCGTTACGAGCGGCGAGCGCGTCGTAGGCCGAACGGTCGGTGAAGGTCATCACCGCACCGACCAGCTGGTCGCCGTCGCGTACCGGCGCGGTCGTCAGGTCGACCGGGACCTGCCTGCCGTCCTTGCGCCACAGCACCTGGCCGCGCACCCGGTGCTTGCGCCCGCTGCGCAGCGTGTCGGCGAGCGGGGTCTCCTCGTACGCCAGCGGGCTGCCGTCCGGGCGCGAGTGGTGCACCAGCGGGTGCAGCTCCTTGCCGCCCAGGTCGGTGGCCCGATACCCGAGGATCTGCGCCGCCGAAGGGTTGACCAGCACGACCTTGCCCGCCGTGTCGACCCCGACCACGCCCTCGGCGGCGGCCCGCAGGATCATCTCGGTCTGCCGCTGCTGGCGGGCCAGTTCGGCCTCGGTGTCCATCGTCCCGGTCAGGTCGCGGACCACCAGCATCAGCAGCTCGTCGCCGGTGTAGTGCGGCACACCGTCGCCGTAATCGGCGTACGGCGTGCGGCCGTTCTCCAGGTTCGCGCTGGTCACCTCGACCGGGAAGTCCGTGCCGTCGGTGCGCCGCGCCACCATCCGGGTCGGCTTCGTCCTGGTGTCCTCGGCCGCCTCGCGCGGGCTGCGCATCGACCCCGGGATGCGCTTGGAGTCGAACGCCGGCAGCAGGTCGAGCAGCCCCCGCCCCACCAGGGCGGTCCCGGGGGACTCGAACGTCTCGAGCGCTATCGCGTTCGCGTTCACCACGGTGCCGTTGACGTCGACCAACAGCAGGGCGTCCGGGAGGGCGTCGAGTATGGAGGCGAGGCGAGCAGCGCCTCTGGATGGCCTGCTGCTCACGAGACGCGTCCTCTCTGGTTTACCGCTGCTCTCTTGACCCGGGTGGCTTGCCGCGCACGGCGTACTCCCGCCGGCGCCGTCGGCTGTCTTTACGGGCGGCCCATCTTGCCGCCACCCCCGGGACATGTCACTAGACCGAGTGTACGGGTCGAGGCCCCGAGCGCGGCTTCGGATGCCCATGTGGAGCTGTGCGTATAGAGGTTCGGATATGTGCGGGGTTTGTGTGGTGTGCGTCACGGGCATGGTGGGGCGCCTGCGAGGCGGGCTCGGGGCCTGTTTCCCGAGCCGGGAGCCCGGCCCGGGTCGGCCCGGGGCGGATCGGGTCCCGAGCCCGGCTCGGGTCTTGCGGGGCCGAGTCCTACGGGCCGCGTCCTGCGGGCCTGGTCCTACGGTCCGGGTCCGGGTCCGGGTCCGGGTCCGGGTTCGGCCAGCCCGGCCCGGTCGCGGCTCAGGCGGCGAAGATGTGCGGGCCGCCGTCGGTGCCGGGAGTGGGCGACGGGAGCGCCGGCACCATGCGGTTCCAGCGGGCGACCTCGCAGCCGTCGGTCCTGCGGTACGTCTCGTCGACGGGCACGCCGTGCCACATGCCGGTGACGTGGGCGGTCTGCGGGCCGCCGTAGATCATCGAGCACATCTGCCCGGCCTGGACGGGGGCCAGCGGGCCGCCCAGCTCCTCCAGTCGCCGGCAGGCGTCCTGCTCCTCCACTCCCGTCTGCTCGGCCGTCTGCTCGACGTCACCGCAGGTCAGGATGCGGGTCACCGTGCCGCCCGCGCCGTCGTCGTACGAGATGGCGAGCCGGTCCCCGATGCCGACGACCCCCGGCCGCGGCAGCCCGACAGCCCCGGCGGGGCCGGCCGCCGGCAGCGCACCGAGCGCGGTGAGCCCGAGGACGGCGGCGACGAGGCCGGCCCGCAGGCGCGAGCCGGGCGGGGCGTACGGAGGTCGGACGGCCGGGCGGACCCTGAGGCCCATCTGGAGGCCCACTCGACGGCTGACCGGGAGACTGCTGCGGCGACTGATGCGAGACATGCCTCTCTCTACCGCGTGAAGGCGGTGGAACCCGCCCATTTCACCCGTCAGTGGGCGCGCCGCCCCCGCTCCGTGCCCCTCGGTCCCCGACCCGCCCGGGCCAACCCCTTTGCCCCGCCCGCCGACGGCCTTGTACCGTAGTCTGCGATTGGTCGCGGCCCCCAGGGCTGTGCCATCATCTCCACACGCGCCCGCTCACCCGGGTCGCACCCAGGAGGCGTCGCCTAGTCCGGTCTATGGCGCCGCACTGCTAATGCGGTTTGGGCTTTACCGTCCATCGAGGGTTCAAATCCCTCCGCCTCCGCCACCACCTCCGGAGCCCCGCTCGTCCCTTGGACGGCGGGGTTTCCTCGTTCCCCGCCCCTCCCCCGCCCGGCTCCTTTACCGATTTCACCTCCCGCCGCACCTCATGTAATGTTGTCCTCGCAGCCGCCGACCGGCCCAAAACACCGCGAAGCAGCCCAGCACTCGTAGCTCAACGGATAGAGCATCTGACTACGGATCAGAAGGTTGCAGGTTCGAATCCTGCCGAGTGCACACAGGTGAGAGGCCCGCTCCGAATCTCGGAGCGGGCCTCTTTCGTGCCGTACCGCGGCGAGCCTGACCGAGGCTCGCCGGAACTTCGCGCGGATCGGGGCCGGCGAGGCGCGGCGGGTGGCTTTCGTCCGTGATCCCCTCCCCGAGGAGTACCCACTGAACTGAGGAGTGCCGGTGTGACGAGGCCCCCGCAATCATGCGGGGGCCTGTTCTGCCAGAGCTCTCTCGGGCCGCCTTCGGGTCGGCACCCGAACGTGTCTGCTGGACTGGGGTGTTGCGCGGCGGCTGGCCGAGGACCCCTGATCGGGGCGGTCGACAGCTTCACCATCTCCACGATGCCGGCCGGGCGACCGGGCGGTGTCCGGGCACCTGCGCCCGGGCCGAAGTGAAAACACACTTCGCCCGGGCGCTACGTGCTGCCTTGCGACTGACGCCCGGGCTCGCCCTGCCTGCGGGCTGGTCAGTTGGTGGACTGGCAGGCGTCCCAGCGCCACGTGCCGTCTTCGCGGGACCACGGCTGGCCTTTGCGGGTCATCGCGGGGATGTTCCCGGCGCCGTAGCTGACGCGGGCGAGGTCACCGGACAACTGGTCCACAGAGATGTTCGTCGCCTTCTGGGAGCCGTAGTCGTGGTGGCCCTTCTTCGCGAGGACGGCCCACGCGTACTTCGTCATGTCGATCTTGCAACGGGCGGACAGGTAGTCGTACCCGGCGGGGTCGCCTTCGAAGAGGAGCGCGGTGTAGTCGGTGATCGACTTGGTGAGGGCTGCCTTGTCGGCGGCGGCGGGGTCTTGCTTGCCGGCGGCGGGTGCGGGGCCGGCCGCGGTGCTGCCGGCGGGCGGGGCGGCCTTCTCGTCGTCGCCGGACGAGGAGCAGGAGGTCAGGGCGGTGGCGAGCGCGGCAGCGGTGAGGGCGGCGGCGGCGATACGAGTACGCATGCGGGCCAGCGTGGCGCACCGGGAGGAGTCGTGAGGGCGGCGTGACGGTGCTGTGACAACCGAAGCCCCGGCGCCACTCCGAACTTCCTTTACGTCCCCGCTGCCGGCTGCCTTTCCCCTCCACCAGGGGGTGAGCGACTGCGGTGGGCGCCGAGATCCCTGGATGCCCTGAACACGTGCCTGGATCGAGGGCCCTTCTGGCGTTGTGCGCCCCGGCGGAAAAGGCGCGGCGTCACGGGCGGGGGCGCGTTAGGGTGCCCGGCGTGGATGGGGATGAGGGGGAGCCCGGATGGGTCGAGGGCCTGGTCGGGCGGGTGCGGCCGGGGGTGCGGGTGCTGGGGGTCGTGCGGCGTACCCGGGGGCCGGTCAGCAACGTCTACGCGGTGCGGTGCGGCGGGCCGGACGCGGGGCTGATCGTCAAGGTCTACGCGGCGCAGTGGCGGTGGAAGCAGCAGAAGGAAGTGCACGTCTACCGCATGCTGGCCCGGCACGGGGTCGGGCTGATCCCCGAAGTGCTGCTCCAGGACGGCGACGGCGGGCCGCTGGGCGGCGGCTTCACCGTGATGACGCTGCTCGAGGGGCGCCCGCTGTCCGAGGTGGAGGGCGGCCTCGGCGATACGGACGTCGCGCGGATCTACCGGCAGATCGGCGGGTGGCTGGCCGGGACGCACCGCATAGGGCAGGACGCCTACGGATACGTGACCACCGGCATCATCGACCCGCTGCCGGACAACACGGCGTACATGGAGCGGCAGTTCGCCACCAAGCTCGACGACTTCGGGCGGCTCGGCGGCGACCCGGCCCTGCTGGCGGCGATGCGCGCCCACGTGGCGGAGCGCTCCGGGCTGTTCGCGCACTGCACGGGCCCGGTGCTGTGCCACAACGACATCCACGAGGGCAACGTCCTGGTCGGGCGGGCGGCGGACGGCGGCTGGGACGTCACCGGGTTCATCGACGTCGAGAACGCTCTCGCCGCCGACCCGCTGATGGACCTGGCGAAGGCCGACTACTACGCGATACGCGGCAGCGGCGGCAAGCGAGCGGCGTTCTTCGAGGGGTACGGGACGCTGCCTGCCGGGCTGGAGGAGCGGCTCGCCCTCTACCGGCTCTTCCACGCGCTGGAGCTGTGGGACTTCTACGCCGCCACCGGGAGGCCGGACCCGCTCCCCGGCATCGCGGAGGACATCGGGCGGCTGACCGGCTGACTGGCTGACCGGCTGAGCACGGAAGGGCCGTTGTCGTACCCCTGTCCTACTGTGGCGTCATGGGTGATCTACGTGCAGCGCAGGTGGAGCTGGTGGCCTGGGCCGAGGCGGACTTCTGGCTGCTGGAGCGGGCCAACGCGGCGGAGATGACGGAGCACCTCGGGGGGCCGGAGAGCGCGGAGCAGCTGGCCGCGCGGCACCGGCGCTATGTCGCCATGCAGGTCGGGGGGATGTTCCGGGTCGTGTCGGCGGACGGCGGGGAGACCGTCGGCTCGATCGGCTACTGGGAGCGGGAGTGGCGCGGCGGGACGGTGTGGGAGACCGGGTGGGGGGTGCTGCCGGAATTCCAGGGGCGGGGACTGGCCGCGGAGGCGGCCAGGGAGGTGATCGCGGTGGCGCGGGCGGACGGCGGGCACCGCTGGCTGCACGCCTTCCCGGGGGCGGACCACCCGGCGTCGAACGCGGTGTGCCGCAAGGCGGGGTTCGAACCACTGGGCTTGGTCGACTTCGAGTATCCGAAGGGCCACATCATGACGTCCAACGACTGGCGGGTCGACCTCGCGACCGGCTCCGGCGCGATACCCGCCGCCCGCTGAGCGCGTCCGCCCACCGTCCGCCCTCGCCCGCACCCGGACCCGCACCCGGACCCGCACCCGGTGGCGGCGTCGGCGCGGCGCCCGCGCACGGCAGCGGTGGCCGGCGGGCGTATTCGCGGCGTGATCCTGGTACGGATGGTGCAGCCGGGCCGGGGCGCGGGTCGCCCCGATCCGGGTCGCGCCGGTCGCGGGCCGGCGCGCCAGCCGATACGAGGCCTCCGCGGAGCCGACCTTGAGCAGTCCCCAGCGTGTACGGGCCGGCGGCCGCCCGCTCCCCGCCACGGAGCGGATCTGGTACGCGGCGTACGGCTCCAACATGGCGGACGACCGGCTGCGCTGCTACCTGGCGGGCGGATGTCCGCCGGGCGGCTCCCGTACGTACGGCGGTGCGCGCGATCCCCGCATGCCGGCCAGGTCGGAGCCGGTGGAGCTGCCGGGGGCGATGTACTTCGCGACCATGTCGCCGGTGTGGAAGGGCGGCCGGGCCTTCTACGACCCGGACGCGGACGGCACCGTGTGGGGCCGGGCGCGCCTGGTGACCGTCGGCCAGTTCGCCGACATCGCGGCGCAGGAGATGTACGAGGCGCCGGGGCGTGACCTCGACCTGGCCGCGGTGCTCGCCGAAGGCAGGGCGGAGGTGCGGGCCGGGCGGTACGGCACCCTCGTCTGTCCCGGTGAGGTCGAGGGCATCCCGCTGGTCACCTTCACGGCGCCATGGCGCATGGCGGACGTGGAGTGGACGGCACCGTCCGCGCCCTACGTGCGGCTCATCGCCGCGGGCCTGGGCGAGGCGGGTGCGTGGGACGCGGACCGGATCGCCGGCTACCTGGCGTCGCGCCCGGGGGCGGAGGGCCACTGGACGGCCGAGGACGTCAGGCGGTTGATGGCTGCCGCCTGACGTCCTCGGCTGACCCCGCAGCCGGTGCCTGGCGCCCGCCCGCGTGCAGCGGGTCGGCAGCCTGCCGGGGGCGGATCGGCTCGCCCCGTGCCCGGCAGCCTGCCGGGGGTGACGCGACCCGCTCCGTGCCCGGCTGCCAGCATGGCGGCATGGCTTCCTTCCGCGGGCACCCGGTCACGATCGTCCACGCGTGCAGGCGGGACGGGCGCGGCGGCAGTCCGACCGCCGTGCTCGCCGAGGTGGAGGCGGGCGACGCCGAGCGGGCGGCGGTGCCCCGGCTCGCGGGGGCGTCCCACGCGGTCTTCGTGTCCGAGGAGCCAGGGGAGCCCGGGGAGCCGGAGCGCGGGGAGGGCCGGGTGGCGTCGCTGCGGTTCTTCACCGCCGAGGGGGAGTTGCCGGCCTGCGGGCACGGCACGGTGGCCGCGCTGGCCTTCCTGGCGGAACGGGCGGGCGGCGGCCGGGAGTACGAGGTCACCCTGCGGGTCGGCGGCCGCGCATTCGGCGGAAGGGCCGTCAGGGACGGTGCCGCCTGGCTGCCCGAATTCCGCACCGGAAGGGTCGCATTGGGCGAACCGGAGGACGCCGCCGCCGCGCTCGTACGCGAGGCCTTCGGGCCGGCCGCAGGGGACGGCTTCCTGCACGGCGCCAGGGTCGCCTCGCTCGGGCGGCCGCGCCTGCTGCTGCCGGTGGCCGGCCGCGAGGTGCTCGACGCGCTCGCCCCGGACCAGGGCCGGCTGCGTGCCGCCTGCGACCGGCTCGGACTGCTGGGCTGCTACGTCCACACGCCGCCGGGGCCCGGCGGGCGGCTCGCCGCCCGGATGTTCGCGCCGTCCATCGGGGTGCCCGAGGACATCGCCAACGCCAACAGCACGGCCTGCCTCGCGGCGCACCTGGCCGGCCGCGGCATCGCCGGTGTCACCGTCGACATGGGCGACTCGCTGGGGGTCCCCGCGACGATCACCGCGGTCGCCGAGCAGGATGGGTCCGTCCGGGTCGGCGGGTCGGCGACGGTCGCGGCCGCCGGGTCCGGCTGACCCGCACACGGTGGATCCCGCTGACCAGCACGCGGTAGGTCCCTGGTGACCGCGCCCGGTGGGTCCCGCTGACCCGCACGCTGTAGGTCCCAGCCGACCGCGCCCGGTGGGTCCCGCTGACCCGCACGCGGTAGGTCCCCGCTGACCGCGCCCGGCGGGTCCCGCTGGCCCGCACGCGGTAGGTCCCCGCTGACCGCGCCCGGTGGGTCCCGCTGGCCCGCACGCGGTAGGTCCCCGCTGACCGCGCCCGGTGGGTCCCGCTGGCCCGCACCCGGGGGTCTCGCTGACCCGCACGCGGTAGGTCCCTGGTGACCCGCACGCGGTGCGTCCCCGCTGACCGCGCCCGGCGGGTCTCGCTGACCCGCACGCGGTGCGTCCCCGCTGACCGCGCCCGGCGGGTCCCGCCCATCGCCGGAAAACGGGTCGCCCCGTGCGGCACGGGCCGGGGAGCATGCGGGGGTGGACTATTCAGGGCCGCCGCAGGGCGGGATACGGGTGCCGGGGCCGATCGCCGAACGCGCGGGTGGGCGGCCCGTGCTGCCCGTGTGGGTCAACACCTCGGGCGGTGTGACCTTCCGGCTGGGGGACGGGGAGGGCCGGCTGTTCGCCAAGTGGGCGCCGGCCGGATCCGGTCTCGATCTCGGGGCGGAGGTGGCGCGGCTGCGGTGGGCCGCGGACCACACGGTGGTGCCGCGGGTCGTGGACCACGGGATGGGCGGCGGCGGGGGCGACCCGGCTGACGACGGCGACTGGCTCATCACCGAAGGGCTCCCGGGGGACAGCGCGGTGAGCCCGCGCTGGAAGGAGGACCCGAAGACCGCGGTGCGGGCACTGGGCGCGGGGCTGCGCGCGCTGCACGACCGGCTGCCGGTCGAGGACTGCCCCTTCAGCTGGTCGGTGGAGCGGCGGCGGGCGGCGTCCCCTGAGCTCGGGTATCTGCCCGCGGCCCCAACGGTCGACCGGCTCGTCGTGTGCCACGGGGACGCGTGCGCCCCCAACACCCTGCTGGACGAGAACGGTTCGTGGTCCGCCCACGTGGACATGGGCGCGCTCGGGGTCGCCGACCGCTGGGCCGACCTCGCCGTCGGTGCGTGGAGCCTGGGCATCAACTACGGGCCCGGGTGGGACGACACGTACTACGACGCGTACGGCATCGCGCCCGACCCGGAGCGGATCGCCTTCTACCGCCGGCTGGGCGGAGTCAGCCGATGACGCACCCGGGCAGCGCCGGCGGTGTCGACGGCAAGGACGCGCTGGCGGCGTACGTGCGCGCCCTGCGGGCCGACCTGCTCGCCCGCGGCGGGACGTGGGAGAACGTCACGCTGGAGAGGTACCTGGAGGCCCTGGCGGCCTGAATCGGTTCCTCCGACGGCTGGTACCGCAACCAGGGCGTCGAGCCGCCGGCCGCCCCTGACTGGTCCTTCCTGGCCATGGCACTCAGCGCGGCCGCCGTCGACGAATGACCCCCCGAGACCACCCGGGTCCGTCGCCCGGACACGTCGCCCGGACACGCCGCCCGCCCACCGACCGGGTCCGCCGCAGCTCCGCCGCCGGACACGCCGCCGGTCCGGGCCGGCCCCACCGGGCCCCTGCAACCCCGCCTCGCCCCGAGGCATGAGCGGGGCATGAGCGAGACCCGAGCCGTTCGCAAGGCCCCGCGCCGCGCATTCTCAGACGATTCACAGAATCGGCCAAGACTGCTCTCATAGCCCGCGCACAGGCTGGTGCGCATGACGACGACACCCACCGCTCACGCCGCTCACGCCGCCGCGAAGCCCGCAGGGCACGCGGCCACCGCACCCGCCGCCGACCTGGCGCGGCCCGACGGCTCGCCGGTGCGCGTGCTCGTCGTGGACGACGAGACCCCGCTGGCCGACCTGCTGTCGATGGCCCTGCGCTACGAGGGCTGGCAGGTGCGCACCGAGGGGGACGGGGCGAGCGCGCTGCGGGCCGCCCGCGAGTCGCGGCCTGACGCGGTCGTGCTCGACGTGATGCTGCCCGACATGGACGGCCTGGAGGTGCTGGCGCGGCTGCGCCGGGAGACCCCGGACGTGCCGGTGCTCTTCCTGACCGCGAAGGACGCCGTCGAGGACCGGATAGCCGGGCTGACGGCGGGCGGTGACGACTACGTGACCAAGCCGTTCAGCCTGGAGGAGGTCGTCGCCCGGCTGCGCGGCCTGCTGCGCCGCTCCGGCGCCGCCGCGGTGCGCAACGAGTCGCTGCTGACGGTCGGCGACCTGGTGCTGAACGAGGACAGCCACGAGGTCAGCCGCGGGGGCGTCGGGATCCACCTGACCGCGACCGAGTTCGAGCTGCTGCGCTACCTGATGCGCAACCCGCGCCGGGTGCTGAGCAAGGCGCAGATCCTGGACCGCGTGTGGTCGTACGACTTCGGCGGCCAGGCCAACGTCGTGGAGCTGTACATCTCCTACCTCCGCCGCAAGATCGACGTCGGCCGCCCGCCGATGATCCACACCCGGCGGGGCGCGGGATACCTGATCAAGCCGGGGGACCCGGCGTGACCCTGCCGCGCCGGCGGATCCGCCTACGCCGCGGGCGGAGCACCGGCGCGTGGTCGCTGCGCCGCAGGCTCGTCGCGTCCTGCGTGGCCCTGGTCGCCGTGGTCTGCACGGTGATCGGCGCGGTCACCATCTTCGCGCTGCACGACTTCCTCTACGGCCAGCTGGACGCCAAGGTGCACGACCTGGCGGTGCGCGCGTCAGGCCCGCACGGCCCCGAGGGCGCGCCGGGCGGCGCCCCCGGCGTGGGCGCGGCCCGCGACGGCAGGCCGCAGGGCGTACCCCTGAACTTCCTGATCGGCGGCGGCCAGCCCGGCGAGACCGTGGGAGCGGTCGTCACCGCGTCCGGCCGCGTCGGCCAGGCCGCGGTCAGCGCGGTCAGCGCCACGGGTTCGACCGGGTCCACAGGGACCGGCGGCCTGGTCGCGGACCCGCTCACCGCCGCGCAGGCGGCCGCCTTCGCCCGCGTACCGCTGGACGGCAGCCCGCACACGCTCGACGTGCCGGGGCTCGGCGGCTACCGGGTGCAGGCCGCGCAGCCCTCGGCTGACGGCAGCACCGTGCTGGTCGGGCTGTCCACCAAGGGCACCCAGGACACCCTGTCGACCCTGATGTGGGTCGAGGTGTCGGTGTCCGCTGCGGGCCTTGTCGCCGCGGGGCTCGCGGGCGCCGCGCTGATGCGGATCGCCCTGCACCCGCTGCGCCGGGTCGCCGCGACCGCCACCCGGGTCTCGGAACTCCGCCTGGACCGGGGCGAGGTGGCGCTCCACGACCGGGTCCCCGACTCGGACACCGACCCGCGTACCGAGGTCGGGCAGGTCGGTGCCGCGCTCAACCGCATGCTGGGGCATGTCGGTTCCGCCCTGCACGCCCGGCAGGAGAGCGAGACCCGGGTCCGGCGCTTCGTCGCCGACGCCAGCCACGAGCTGCGCACCCCGCTCGCCTCGATCCGCGGTTACGCGGAGCTGACGCGCCGCGGCCATGAGCCCGTCGGCCGCGACACCAGGCACGCCCTGGGCCGTATCGAGTCGGAGGCGGCCAGGATGACGACCCTGGTCGAGGACCTGCTGCTGCTGGCCCGGCTTGACGCGGGCCGCCCGCTGTCCCCGGTGCCGACCGACCTGTCCCCGCTGGTCGTCGACGCCGTGAGCGACGCCAGGGCGGCCGGCGGCGACCATGTGTGGCGGCTGGACCTGCCGGACGACCCGGCCGTCGTGCACGGTGACCCGCAGCGCCTGCACCAGGTGCTGACCAACCTGCTGGCCAACGCACGTACCCACACCCCGCCCGGTACCACCGTCACCGCCCGGGTGGCCGCGGAGACCGCGGAGGGCGTCAGGCTCCAGGTGGAGGACGACGGCCCCGGCATCCCTGACGGGCTCCAGGCCGTGGTCTTCGAGCGCTTCGCGCGCGGCGACGCGTCCCGTGCGCGTACGGCGGAAGCGGGCGGCAGCACGGGCCTCGGCCTGGCGATCGTGCAGTCCGTGGTGGCCGCGCACGGCGGCACGGTCGCGCTGGCCAGCGTGCCGGGGCGCACCGTCTTCACCGTCACACTGCCCTCCGCACACTCACAGGCCCTCCCCAGCCTCAGCACAACGTCGTGACAGGGCGGTTGGCGAGTGTCGCCGTATGCGAACCGAACTCGGCAACCTGCCCGCCCGGCGGCACCTGCCGGTCACGGCCGCGGCGCTCCCGGCCGGCACCCCCGTGCTGGACGTCGTCATCCCCGTGTACAACGAGGAGGACGACCTGGGCACTTGCGTCCGCCGCCTGCACGCGCACCTGTCGGGCACATTCCCCTACCCCTTCCGCATCACCGTCGCGGACAACGCCAGCACCGACCTGACCCCGGCGGTCGCCTGCTCGCTGGCCGACGAACTTCCCGAGGTCGTCTCCTTCCGGCTCGAGCAGAAGGGCCGCGGGCGGGCCCTGCGCACGGTGTGGACGGCGTCCGAGGCGCCCGTGCTCGCCTACATGGACGTCGACCTTTCCACCGACCTCAACGCGCTGCTGCCGCTGGTCGCCCCGCTGATCTCCGGGCACTCCGACCTGGCGATCGGCTCCCGGCTCGCCCGCTCCTCGCGGGTGGTGCGCGGCGCGAAGCGCGAGTTCATCTCCCGGGCCTACAACCTCATCCTGCGCGGCTCGCTCGCCGCCCGCTTCTCCGACGCCCAGTGCGGGTTCAAGGCGATCCGCGGGGACGTGGCGCAGCGGCTGCTGCCGATGGTCGAGGACACCGGCTGGTTCTTCGACACCGAGATGCTGGTCCTCGCGGAGCGCGCGGGCCTGCGCATCCACGAGGTGCCGGTCGACTGGGTCGACGACCCCGACAGCAGTGTCGACCTGGTGCGGACCGCGAGCGACGACCTGCGGGGCGTCTGGCGGGTCGGACGGGCCCTGGCCACCGGGCAGTTGGCGCTCGACCGGCTGGGACGGCCCTTCGGCGACGACCCGCGGGACCGTGAACTGTCCGGTGTGCCCGCGGGACTGGCCCGCCAGCTGGTCGGCTTCTGCGTGGTCGGGGTGCTGAGCACCCTGGTCTACCTCGCGCTCTTCTCGCTCTTCCGGCTCGGCACCGGCTCCCAGGTGGCCAACGCGCTCGCCCTGCTGCTGTCCGCGCTCGGCAACACCGCTGCCAACCGGCGGCTCACCTTCGGGGTGCGCGGCCGCGACCGCGCGATGCGGCACCAGGCGCAGGGCCTGGTGGTGTTCGCCATCGGCCTCGCGCTGACCAGCGGTTCGCTGGCCGCCCTGTACACCGCGACCGCCACGCCCTCGCACGGCAGCGAGCTGGCGGTGCTGGTCGCGGCCAACCTGGCGGCGACGGTGCTGCGCTTCCTGCTCTTCAGGGCCTGGGTCTTCCCCGAGCCCGCCCCCACGCCGTCCCCATCCGACAGGAGTGCGCGATGACCGCGCTGACCCACCCGCCGACCGCAGGCGCCTCCCCCATGTCGCCGGGGCGGCGTGCCTGGCGCGGCCGACCCGATGAGCCCGCCTGGGCGCGGCCCGCACTGGTCGCCCTGCTGCTGGGCGCCCTGGTCCTCTACCTCTACGACCTCGGGGCGTCCGGCTACGCCAACTCCTTCTACTCCGCGGCGGTGCAGGCCGGCAGCGAGAGCTGGAAGGCCTTCTTCTTCGGGTCCTCGGACGCCGCCAACGCCATCACCGTCGACAAGCCCCCGGCCGCGCTGTGGCCGATGGCGCTGTCCGTGCGGCTCTTCGGCCTCGGCTCCTGGCAGATCCTGGTCCCCGAGGCGCTGATGGGCGTCGGCACCGTGGCGCTGCTGTACGCGGCCGTACGCCGCCGCTTCGGGGCGGCCGCGGGGCTGATCGCAGGTGCGGTCCTGGCGCTGACGCCGGTGGCGGCACTGATGTTCCGCTTCAACAATCCCGACGCGCTGCTGGCGCTGCTCATGGTCGCGACCGTCTACAGCGTGCAGCGCGCCCTCGAGGACGCGCGCACCAGGTGGCTGCTGGCCGCGGGCGGGCTGCTGGGCCTGGCCTTCCTCACGAAGACGCTCCAGGCCTGGCTGATCGTCCCCGCGCTGACCGCCGTCTACGCGGTCTGCGCGCCCACGGGGGTGGGCCGCAGGCTGCGCCAGCTCCTCTACGCGGGCGGTGTGATGGTGCTCGCCGGCGGCTGGTGGGTGGCGATCGTCGAGCTGTGGCCCGCCTCTTCGCGGCCCTACATCGGCGGCTCGCAGGACAACAGCTTCCTCGGCCTGACCTTCGGCTACAACGGCTTCGGCCGCATCACCGGCAACGAGACCGGCAGCGTCGGCGGCGGGGGCGGCCCCGGCGGTGGCGGCGGTGGCGGCGGCATGTGGGGCGAGACGGGCATCGGCCGGCTTTTCAGCTCCGACATGGGCGGCCAGATCGCCTGGCTGCTGCCGGCCGCGTTCGCGCTGCTGCTCGCGGGCCTGTGGTTCACCCGCAGGGCCCGGCGCACCGACCTGGAGCGCGCCGCCTTCCTGGCGTGGGGCGGTTCGCTGCTCATCACCTTCGTGACGTTCAGCTTCATGTCCGGGATCTTCCACCAGTACTACAACATCGCGCTGGCCCCCTACATCGCGGCGGTCACCGGCATGGGCGCGGTCCTGCTGTGGCGCCGCCGCACCTCGCGCCTTGCCGCGGCGGTGCTGGCCGCGACCGTCGCGGGCACCGGGGCGGTCTCCTACGTGCTGCTCGACCGCTCCCCCTCCTGGCACCCCTGGCTGCGGTACGCGGTCCTGACCGCCGGTGTCGCCGCCGCGGTGGGCCTGCTGGCGGCTCCTTGCGTGCGGTTCGCCGCGGTGTCCCGCGGCGCGGCGGTGCTCGGTCTCGCGGCGGCCCTCGGCGGGCCCGCCGCCTACACCCTCGACACGGTGGCCACCCCGCACCAGGGCTCGATCGTGACGGCGGGCCCGGCCGTCTCCTCCGGCGGTTTCCCCGGGGGTGGCGGCGGCCCGCGCGGGGCCATGGGCGGCGGCAACGGCGGGCCGCCCACCGGGATGTTCCCCGGTGGCCCCGGCGCCGGTGGGACGCAGGGGGCGCCGGGCGGCACCCAGGGCGCGCCGGGAGCGGGCACGCAGGGCCAGGCGCGGGGCCAGGGCGGTTTCGCCGGCGGCCAGGGCGGCGGCGCGGGCGCGGGTGCCCGCGGCGGCGGGGCCGGCGGGGGCATGGGCGGCCTGCTGAACGGCGCCCAGGTCAGCCCGGCGATGACGTCGCTGCTCAAGGCCGACGCCGGCCACTACACGTGGGTGGCCGCAGCGGTCGGTTCGCAGAACCAGGCCAGCTACCAGCTGGCCGGCGGGAAGCCGGTGATGGCGATCGGCGGCTTCAACGGCAGCGACCCGTCTCCGACGCTCGCCCAGTTCAAGAAGGACGTGGCCGAGGGCCGCATCCACTACTTCATCGCCTCGGGCGGCGGAATGGGGGGCGCGATGGGCGGCGGCATGGGCGGTTCCGGCACCGCCTCCCAGATCACGTCGTGGGTCGAGTCCACCTACACCGCGAAGACCGTCGGCTCCACGACCGTCTACGACCTGTCGTAGGCCACCCCCCCCGCGTTCCCCGCGTTCCCCGCGCCTCCCGTGGCGCCCGTCCTCCGCCGTTGGCGGGCGGGCCCCGCCAGGGCGCGGGGATCCGGCGTCCGGCCCCACCCGGCGGGAAGGTCCCGGCGCCGGGAGAGGGGGCGGGACGGTCTCGCCCCCGCCCGGCTACGCCAGCCTGGCGGGGAAGCCGCCGGTGGCCAGCGGGCCCCACCGTTCCGGGGTGACGCGGATGAGGGACTTGCCCTGGCGGAGCATCGCCTCGCGGTACTCCGCCCAGTCCGGGTGCTCGCCGCTGATGTTGCGGAAGTACTCGACCAGCGGCTCTACGGACTCCGGCACGTCGATCACCTCGGCGGTGCCGTCGATCTGGACCCAGGGCCCGTTCCACTCGTCCGACAGGACGATGACGCTGACCCGGTCGTCCCGCCGCGCGTTGCGCGTCTTGGCCCGCTCCGGGTAGGTCGAGATGACGATCCGGCCGGCGTCGTCCACACCGCAGGTGAGCGGCGAGCCTTGCGGGCGGCCGTCCGCGCGGGTGGTGAGGAGGATCGCCCGGTGCCTGGGGCGTACGAAGTCGAGGAGCTCTTCCCGCGATACCGCGGTGTTCGTGGCGATGTTGGGAGCCATGTCCCGCACTCTACGTCGCCGGCCCGCGCGGGTCCCGGGAGCGTCCCGGTATCCGGCGGGGCGGCCGCCCGTGGGCGTGTGCGCGGGTCCCGGCGGCGGCCTCGGCCGTCCCCTGCTCCGGCCGCCGCCTGGACCCCTCACCCGTACCTCCTGCCTGGACCTCTCCGCTACGGGCGCAGGCCGGGTGGACGGGAGCTTCGAGGCGCGGCTGTCACTCCCGCGCGGCCGTGGTCTGCGTGCCCGGGGCGGCCTGCTGCAACCCGCTGCGGGTGCGCAGGGCTACCTCCTTGACGAAGACGACCAGCAGGAAGGACAGCAGCGCGAAGGGCGCCGCGTAGAGGAACACGTCGCCGATGGCGTGCCCGTAGGCGCTCTCGACGACACCGCGGACCGGCGCGGGCAGCGTCGCGACGTCGGGGATGCCGCCGCTGTCGCCGGCCGAGGCCTTGACGTGCAGCGAGGCCAGGCCGTCGGAGACGAAGTGGGTGACGCGGTTGCCGAGGACCGCGCCGAGCGCGGTGACGCCGACCGCGCCGCCGAGTGAGCGGAAGAAGGTCACCAGGGAGCTGGCGGAGCCGAGGTCGGCGGCGGAGACCTGGTTCTGCACGGCGAGGACCAGGTTCTGCATCATCATGCCGACGCCCAGGCCCAGCAGGGCCATGTAGACGGCGACCTGCCAGTACGGGGTGTCGTAGCGGATCAGGCCCAGGGTCGCGGACCCGGCGGTGAGCAGCAGGCCGCCGGAGACCAGGAACGCCTTCCAGCGCCCGGTGCGGGTGATGATCTGGCCTGAGGCGGTCGAGGCGACGAACAGCCCGGCGATCAGCGGGATCGTCATGATGCCCGACATGGTGGGGGTGCGGCCGCGCGCCAGCTGGAAGTACTGGCTCAGGAAGACCGTGCCGGCGAACATCGCGACGCCCACGAAGAGGCTGGCGATCGAGGTGAGGGTGATGGTCTTGTTGCGGAACAGCCGCAGCGGCACGATCGGCTGCGCGGCCCGCGACTCGACGAGGATGAAGACCAGGCCGAGCAGCACCGCGGCGGGCACCATCACGGAGGACTGCCACGACAGCCAGGCGTAGCTCTGGCCGGCCAGCGAGACCCAGACCATCAGCAGCGACACGGCCGCGGTGATGAAGAAGGCGCCCGCCCAGTCGATCGTGACCTTCCGCCTGACCACCGGCAGGTGCAGCGTCTTCTGGAGCACGATCAGCGCGATGACGGCGAAGGGCACGCCGACGTAGAAGCACCAGCGCCAGCCGAGCGCGGAGTCGACGATGACGCCGCCGACCAGCGGGCCGCCGACGGTGGCGACGGCGAAGGTGGCGCCGAGGTAGCCGCTGTAGCGGCCGCGCTCGCGGGGCGAGATCATCGCGGCCATGATCACCTGGGTGAGCGCGGACAGGCCGCCCGCGCCGACGCCCTGGATCAGCCGGCAGCCGATGAGCATGCCGGGGCTGGTCGAGAAGCCGGCCACGACGGAGCCGGCGACGTAGATCACCAATGCCAGCTGGATCAGCAGCTTCTTGCTGAACAGGTCGGAGAGCTTGCCCCAGATCGGGGTGGTGGCCGTGACGGCGAGCAGTGAGGCGGTGACGACCCAGGTGTACGCGCTCTGGCCGCCGCCGATGTCCGCGAGGATCCGTGGCAGCGCGTTGGAGACGATGGTGGACGACAGGATCGCCACGAAGAGCCCGAGCAGCAGCCCGGAGAGGGCTTCCATGATCTGCCGGTGCGACATCGGGGCATCGCCCGCGGCCCCGGGCGGGGCGGTGTCCGCTGTCGTTCCGGGCTTGCCGGTGTGGTCGGGGAGCGCGTCGCTCCGGGTCGACGGGGTCGCCATCAGGCCTCCACTTAATTGCCTGAAGCAACCATAAGACGAGATGGTTGTATACGGCAAGCGCTGTGGATCCGCTGTGGCGCACGCCACGGATGGCCGCCGGTGGGCAGACGTGCGGGATCAGCCGCAGATGAGGGGCCTGCGGGGGGTGCGGTGGATTCCGCCGACACGCTAGGGTCAGGCGGCATGTCGAACAACCCTGAGAACAACTACGACCCGGCCGGCAGCACTCAGATGTTCCGCGCCTTCGTCGACGAGCAGCCGCCGCCCGCCGAGGTGCAGCGCGCCCAGGCCCGACCCAGGACCGGACTGATCATCGGCCTGGTCATCGCGGTGGTCGTCATTGTCGGAGTGGTCGTACTCGCCGTGAAGTAGGGCGTGCCCCGACCACTCCGTCCCGTCCTCAACTCTCCGCGGTCAGACCCTCACGCAGCTGGGCCAGCGTGCGGGTCAGCAGCCGGGAGACGTGCATCTGGGAGATGCCGACCTCCTCGCCGATCTGCGATTGCGTCATGTTCGCGAAGAAGCGCAGCATGATGATCTGGCGCTCGCGCGGCGGCAGTTGGGCCAGCAGCGGCTTGAGCGACTCGCGGTACTCGACGCCTTCGAGCGCCGCGTCCTCGTACCCGAGCCGGTCGGCCAGGGTGCCCTCGCCGCCGTCGTCCTCGGGCGGCGGGGAGTCGAGCGAGCTGGCCGTGTAGGCGTTGCCGACCGCCAGGCCGTCGACCACGTCCTCCTCGGACACGCCGAGGCACACGGCGAGTTCCGCCACGGTCGGCGAGCGGTCGAGCCGCTGGGACAGCTCGTCGCTGGCCTTGGTGAGGGCCAGCCGCAGCTCCTGGAGCCGCCGCGGTACCCGGACCGACCAGGAGGTGTCGCGGAAGAAGCGCTTCACCTCGCCGACGATGGTCGGCATCGCGAAGGTGGGGAATTCCACCCCGCGCTCGCAGTCGAAGCGGTCGATCGCCTTGATCAGGCCGATCGTGCCGACCTGGACGATGTCCTCCATCGGCTCGTTGCGGCTGCGGAAGCGGGCCGCGGCGTAGCGCACGAGCGGAAGATTCAGCTCGATCAGCGTGTCGCGTACGTAGGTGCGTTCCGGGCTGTCCACCGGCACTTCCGCAAGGCGCAGGAAGAGCGAGCGGGACAGCGTACGGGTGTCGATGGCCTCGCCGTGAAGAGCATCGTGCGGTGCATCGGTGGTACGGAGCACCTTGGGACTGCCCACCTGTACGGACATGCCACCCCCTTGAGGTCGCGGACGGGTGTCGCGAGCGACGTTGTTCCTCCACTGGAATACCGGAGGTGCGCTCGCGACAAACGCGGTATCCGCAGAATGTCACATGTCGGCAACACGCTGTAGCGCCAAGTCGACATATCTGCGCAGGTGGCTTAATCCGTTTCGGTTACGCTTCGAGCTGGTTTGCGGACCTCAGGCGGGCGAAGCTGCGTGACAGCAGCCGGGACACGTGCATCTGGGAAACCCCCAGCTCGGCGCTGATCTGGGACTGCGTCAGGTTGCCGAAGTAGCGCAGCAGCAGGATCCGGCGCTCGCGCTCGGGAAGCTGCACGAGAAGGTGCCGGACCAGGTCGCGGTGCTCGACGCCGGACAGCGCCGGGTCCTCGTAGCCGAGCCGGTCCAGCAGCCCGGGAGCCCCGTCGCCCTCCTGCGCGGCCTCCAGCGAGGTCGCGTGGTAGGCCCGGCCCGCCTCCAGGCAGGCCAGCACCTCGTCCTCCGACAGCTTCAGCCGCTCGGCGATCTCGGCGGTGGTGGGCGATCTGCCGTGCAGCACGGTCAGGTCCTCGATCGCGCCGCTGACCTGCACCCACAGCTCGTGCAGCCGGCGCGGCACGTGCACGGTCCGCACGTTGTCGCGGAAGTAGCGCTTGATCTCGCCGACCACGGTCGGCATCGCGAAGGTCGGGAACTGCACCCCGCGTTCGGGGTCGAAGCGGTCGATGGCGTTGATCAGCCCGATCGTGCCGACCTGGACCACGTCCTCCATCGGCTCGTTGCGGCTGCGGAAGCGCGCCGCCGCGTACCGCACCAGGGGCAGGTTGACCTCGATCAGCGCGGCCCTGACCCGGGTGTGCTCGGGTGTGCCGGGCTCCAGTGTGCGGATCTGATCGAAAAGCACCTGCGTGAGTGCCCGTGCGTCCGCCGCGTTGGTGCTGGGGGTACGGGTCCTGCCGCGGGGATAGGTCGTTGACGCCGTACGGGCCGGCACCGGCACATCACACCCCACATCGGTCGACTCATCCGGCGAAAGCGGTCATAGCATCACAATTCATGTGCAGCGTGCGCAAGCACCGCATATTGCCGTGTTGTACAACCGGAGCGCTCCACCGGGCGGTCCAGGGCACGAAGAAGCCCCCCGCCGGACCGGCGGGGGGCGCACCGAAGAGCGTGCCTACGGGTCAGATCTCGTAGTCCGCGATCACCCAGGTGGCGAATTCGGCCCAGGGCGCGACGGCCGCCTGGTGCGCCGGATGCTCCAGATACCGCACCAGCGCGCCGGTGTCCGCGACCGAGGAGTTGATCGCGTAGTCGTAGGCGATCGGGCGGTCGGTGACATTCCAGCCGCACTCCCAGGACTCGACCTCGGGCACCAGCGCGCCGAGCTCCGCGAACCCGCGCGCCCCCTCGACCACCCGCGGCTCGTCCCGCGAGACGCCCTCGTTGAGCTTGAACAGCACCAGATGCCGGATCATCGGACCCCTCGCCTCGCTGACGTGCTAGTTGACCAGGTCGTGCATGAACTGCCCGATGCTCTTGGCCGCGTTCGATATCCCCACGAAGCCTACTTGCACAAGATCGGCCGCCCGGGCGGGCTGGTTGATGATCGTGTAGAGAATGAAGATCACCAGTCCGTAGGTGGCGAACTTCCTCGCCTGCGCCATGCTCCTTGCCCTCCCCAGCCGCGGCAACGCACCAACGGTCACAAGTGTGCAATCAACGAAGTGTATCCATCAGCCGGTGCAACCAGGTGGGCAGTCCAGGGCATTGATCGAATGAAGGGGCCGCCCCGGCGCGGGCCCTGCGGCCCTCGTGCGCGCCTGCGGGAAACGACGAACGCCCGTCCCACCGCATGCGGTGGGACGGGCGTTCGGACTGCTCATGGCGGTAGCGGTGGGATTTGAACCCACGGAGGAGTTGCCCCCTCACACGCTTTCGAGGCGTGCTCCTTAGGCCGCTCGGACACGCTACCGAGACAGATCCTAGCCCACCGCGGGGGGTGGGTCGAAATCCTTACGGGGCGGCTGTCCTGAAGAAGCCGGTGAGGAGGGCGCCGGCGGGGTCGGGGAGGACGCCGGCGATGACCTCGGGGCGGTGGTTGAGGCGCCGGTCGCGGACGAGGTCCCACAGGGAGCCGGCCGCACCGGCCTTCGGGTCGGTGGCCGCGTAGACGACGCGGTCGAGGCGGGACAGCACGATGGCGCCCGCGCACATCGTGCAGGGTTCGAGGGTGACCACCAGGGTGCAACCGGTCAGCCGCCACTGGCCGGTGGCCGCGGCGGCCCTGCGGATGGCCAGCACCTCGGCGTGGGCGGTCGGGTCGCCGGTGGCCTCGCGCTCGTTGCGGGCGCGGGCGAGCACGGTCGTACCGTCCGCGGACAGCACGACCGCGCCCACCGGGACGTCGCCGGTGAGCGGGGCGTGCTCCGCCTCCGCCAGGGCCAGCCGCATGGCGGCGGCCCACGGGTCGCGTACCGGGTCGGCCGGCCGCGCCGCGTCCCCTGGCGGAGGCTCCGGTGCCGGTGGGTGTGCTGTCAGCGGACCGCCTCCAGTACGTCGGCACAGCCCAGCGCGTCGGCGATCTCGCCGAGCGCCTCACCGGTGAGCGCGCCGTCGCCGCTGAGTGCCAGCAGCTCCTTGGTGCTCATCCCGAGGTCCGCCAGCAGATCGGTCTCGCCGAGCGGGCCGGCCGGCACATGGTCTTCCGAGGGGCCCGCCACGGCGTCCTCGTCGTCGTCGGTCTCGCCGTCCTCGGTGCCATCGAGGTCGACCAGGTCATCGAGGTCCTCCGGGTCGCGGCCCAGCACCTCGTCCGTGAGCAGGATCTCTCCGTACGAGCTGCGGGCGGCGGCTGCCGCGTCGGACACGTAGATCCTGGGATCCTCTTCACCGTCGACACGGATGACGCCGAACCAGGCGTCCTCCTGCTCGATGAAGACCAGAACCGTTTCCTCCTCGTCGCCGGCCGCGCGGGCCAGATCGCTCAGATCGGCGAGGGTTTCCACATTGTCGAGATCGGGTTCGCTCGCGTGCCAACCGTCCTCGGTGCGCGCGAGCAGTGCGGCGAAGTACACCGTGACTCTCCCACTGGTCTCAGGCCGTCCGGACCGGGTGGGGCCGCTTTCGACTTCTGTCGGCCCCGCCCATCGGCATCGTGGCAGAAACCAGGGCGTCGCGAGAGGTCTTCGGCACTGCGACGTGCCAGGTCTTCGTCACTTCTGCGAGATTCGGCGATCTTGTACGGCCATTGTGGGGGTGCGGAGGTCACTCTGAGGTCACCATGGGGTCACGCTGTGCTCACCGGTCGCGCCCGGAAGGGCACGGTCTTCACCAGCGGAATGTCCGCATCCGCATCTGCTGGCGCATCCGTGCCGCACGGGCCCTGCGGGGCTGCACCCGGTCGCGGAGCTCCTTGGCTTCGTTCAGCTCCTTGAGGAACGAGGCCCGCTTGCGGCGGCGTTCCAGATCTCGGTCGTCGTGGTCCGCCATGGGCGCCCACCATCCCTGGAATCGGTTCACCCGGGTGACGCACCGGGCGTACAGGATCGGTTTCCCTCTCACGGGCGGTTTACCCCACCGCCCGTGGGAGGGCCGGGGCGAGACGGGGCCGGCGGAGCCCGCCGGGGCTGCGGATACAGTCATCCGTATGCGTCTCCACGTTGTCGACCACCCGCTGGTCGCGCACAAGCTCACCACCCTGCGCGACGAGCGCACCGACTCTCCGACCTTCCGGCGGCTCGCGGACGAGCTGGTCACCCTGCTCGCCTACGAGGCGACCCGTGACGTCAGGACCGAGCAGGTCGACATCCGCACCCCCGTCGCACCGACCACAGGGGTGCGGCTGTCCCACCCGCGGCCCCTGGTGGTGCCGATCCTGCGTGCCGGGCTCGGCATGCTGGACGGCATGGTCAGGCTGCTGCCCACCGCCGAGGTCGGCTTCCTCGGCATGGTCCGCGACGAGCAGACGCTCCAGGCGACGACGTACGCCACCCGGATGCCCGACGACCTGTCCGGCCGGCAGGTCTACGTGGTGGACCCGATGCTGGCCACCGGCGGCACCCTGGTCGCGGCGATCGACCTGCTGATCGAGCGCGGCGCCGACGATGTGACCGCGCTGTGCCTGCTGGCCGCCCCCGAGGGCGTGGAGCTGATGGAGCGCGAGCTGGCGGGCAAACCGGTCACCGTGGTCACCGCGGCGGTGGACGAGCGGCTCAACGAGCACGGCTTCATCGTCCCCGGCCTCGGCGACGCGGGCGACCGCCTCTACGGCACGGTGAGCTGAGGGCCGTCCGGCCCCGCCGCCGCCGCGGCACAGGATCCTGAGCAGGGCGTCCCCTTCCGGGGGCGCCCTGCCGTGTCGGAGCCGGTGTCAGCGGGCGGACGGTGTCGGGGTGGTGCAGACGGCCTTGGGCGGCGGCGGGTTGGCCGCGGTGACCCGGGCCTTGGCCGCGTCCGCCGGGGTGGCGAGCGTGTGGAAGGCCGAGCCGATCATCAGATCGACACTCTTGTCCTTGCGGGTCGGATCGATTTTCACCGTCGATCCCGCCACTTGGGTGCCGGCCTCCCTGGCGGCGGCCTCCGCGGCGGGACCCGCCACGATCAGCGCCGTCTGGGTGACCTTCTTGTCGTAGGGTGCCGGCGCGTTGCCGAACTTGCTCACCTTGAAGCCGCGTTTGGCCAGCTCGTCCGCGGTGGACTTGGCGAGGCCGCCCCTCGGGGTGGCGTTGTAGACGTTCATCGTCACGCCCGCCGGCTGCGGCAGCGCCATCGGCTTCAGCGCGGGCGACGTCGGGGCCGCCGCGGCGCAGGTATGACTCTGCGGGGCCGCGTTGGCCTTGGTGTCGCCGTCGTCACCGTTGAAGACGTGAAAGAGCTGCAGCGCGCCCCAGCCGAACAGGCCCAGCACGACGACCGAGGCGAGGAGCGCGGCGACGATGCGGCCGCGCTTTCTGGGTTTCCGCATCCGGGGATAGGTGTCCCCGGTGACTCGGTACTTACCGCCCATCCCAGAGGGCGTCAGCATGCTCATGAGCGCAGCGTAAGCGGATTGTCAGTCCATCTCCAGGACCCGGGCATGGAGCACTTGACGCTGCTGCAGCGCGGCGCGTACCGCCCGGTGCAGGCCGTCTTCCAGATAGAGATCACCCTGCCATTTGACGACATGTGCGAAGAGGTCGCCATAGAAGGTGGAGTCCTCGGCGAGCAGCGTCTCCAGGTCGAGCTGTCCCTTGGTGGTCACCAACTGGTCCAGCCGCACGGGGCGGGGGGCGACGTCCGCCCACTCACGCGTACTCACCCGGCCATGGTCCGGGTACGGCCGAGTGCTGCCGATGCGCTTGAAGATCACACGGAAAGCCTACCGGTCCGGCTTGTGCGGGCGCAGCAGTGGCGGCGTGGTGCGATGGTGGCAAAAGGCCCATATCCGCACGGGACGGGAGCACGTCATGCCGGAAGGCCGGCCGGACAGCGGTGATGGAGCCCCACTTCCGGCCCCGGCGGCGGCGATTGCCGCGCACCACGCCTCCGGCGGCCCCGCCGTCGGCCTCGGCTCGCTGCTGTGGGAAGGCACCGCATATCCGGGCGTACAGGTGGGAATCCCGCTCTCCGTGCTCAACCGCCACGGACTGGTCGCGGGCGGGGACGACGACGGCAGGACCGAGGTGGTGCGACTCCTCGCGGAGCGGCTTTCCGCGCAGGGCGTGCCGGTCCTCCTCGCCGACATCGAGGGCGCCCTGTCCGGCGTCTCGGCGCCGGGCGCCGGCGGCGACCGGGTGCGGCGGCGGGCCGCGGCGGCCGGGCAGCACTGGACGGCGACCGGCTTCCCCGCGGACTTCCACGCGCTCGGCGGCCTCGGCGGCGGCATCCCGGTCCGCACCACCGCCACCGGCTTCGGGCCGCTGCTGATGGCCAGGGCGCTCGGCCTCGACCACGGGCAGGAGCGGTCGCTCGACCTGGTCTACCGCTACGCCGACGCCAAGGGCGCCGAGATGTACGACCTCGAGGACCTGCGGGCCGTCACCGCCTTCCTCGGCACCGGCGAGGGCCGCGCGGACGCCGGCCCCGGCGGTCTGCCGCCCGACGCGGCGGGCGAACTGCTCCGCACGCTCACCGTCTTCGACGCGCGGGGGGCGTCCGCCTTCTTCGGCGAGCCCGGATTCGACACCGCCGACCTGCTGCGTACGGCGGAGGACGGGCGGGGGGTGGTGTCGGTCATCGGGTCGGCGGCCGTACGGGACCGGCCGCGGCTCTTCTCGGCTTTCCTGCTGTGGCTGCTTGCCGACCTCTGCCAGGGCCTGCCCGAGGCCGGCGACCCCGGCAGGCCGGTGCTGGTCGTCCTCCTCGGCGGGACGCGGCCGCTCTTCGACGGGGCGGGCGGGGCGTTCCTGGAATCCGTCACCCGGATGGTGCGGCACGTCAGGACCAAGGGGGTCGGGGTCTTCTTCGCCGCCGGGACCCCGAAGGACGTGCCGGAGGAGCTGCTCGGCCTGCTCGGCAACCGGGTCGTGCGCCGGGCGGACGCCGAGGCCACCGCGACGGTCACCGTCGCCGGCGCGGACGGCACGGCCACCACGCCGGCCGAGACGCTGCTGCGCGCGCCGGAGTCCTCGGCCGGCCCGCTGGATCCCGCCGACCTGGACTCGGCCGTCCGGGGGTCGGCCCTTTACCTGCGGTACTCGCGGGCGGACGACCGCAAGTCGGCCTTCGAGAAGCTGGTGGACGTGCGCTCGGCGGCGGAGGCGGTCTCCCGGCCGCCGTCCGCGGGCCGGGGCGCCTCCCCTGCCGGGTCGGCGTCCGCGCCGCCGCTTCCCGCGGCGGGCGACGAGGGCCTGGTCGAGCGGGTGGCGGGCACCGGCGTGTTCACCGCGCTGGCCGGGGCGGCGGGCAGGCCCGGCAGCACTGTCGGGCCCGCGGTCACCCGGTCCCTCCTCGGCGTCCGCGGCCGGTGACCCCGCGGGTCCGCCCGCGGTTGCCGCGGCCAGGACCCCGGCGGCCCTACGCGGGTGGATCGGCCGCCGCGTAGAGGAGTGCCCGGGTGGTGGGACGGGACGCGGCGGCCGGGGGCCAGGCGAGGCGGAGGTGGAGGGCGGGCAGCGGGATGTGGAGGGCGACGAGCGTGCCTGCGGCCAGGTCGGGGGCCACCGCGAAGGAGGGCAGGAGCGCCATGCCCACGCCCTGCCGGGCCCATGACCGCATGACTGCCACGCTGCCGGCCTGGACGCGTTCGACGGCGGGACCGAAGAGCCGGTCGGCGGCGAGCGCGAAGGAGCACGAGGAGGCCACGTTGACCAGCAGCCGCTGCCCGTCGAAGTCCGCGGGGGCCAGATCGCGGGCGCCGGCCTGCGGGTGCGAGGGCGAGCCGACCAGGACCAGCGGGACCGGTTCGAGGTCGAGGAAGTCCAGCGGGCCGACGGAGGGGACGGGGAAACCCAGGTCGCCGAGGGCCTTCCCGGTGTCGAGGACCAGCGCGGCGTCGAGGTCGCCCGCGCCCACCGCGGTGAGCAGCGCGTCCCGGGAGGGGTCTGAGCGCACCTCGACCCGCAGCGCGGGGCGCCGCTCGGCGAGCCTGGCCAGGATCGCGGGCACGATCTCCGCGGCTATCGACTCCAGGGCGCCGAGCCGCACGGTCGTCACCTCGCGGGCCGCGGCGTCCGCGGCGACCACCTCGCGGCGGGCCTGCTCGGCCTGGTCGAGCAGCCGGCCGGCCCAGGCCAGCAACTGCTCGCCCGCGGCGGTGGTCCGCATGCCGCGCGGATCGCGGAAGAAGAGCTGCACGCCCAGCGACCGTTCCAGGGTGCGTACCGCCTGTGACACCGACGAGGGGGCCAGCCCGAGGGCCACGGCGGCGTCCGTGACGCTGCCCTCGCGGACGACCGCCTCGAAGGTCCGCAGCTGACGCAGTTCCATCGCTCACTTCCCGTTCCGTGCGTTCGGCGCGGCCGAATGCCGTGTGCGGCCGCGCCGGTGGAGCCGGTGGGCGGGCCCGCCGCACTCTGGCAGGCGTTCCCCCGAACCTGCGATCCGGGTGAGACCGGACGACCGGAGTGGTGATGCCTGGCATGTCCCCCGCCCAGAAACCGTACGCGCTGCTCGGCGTCGCGCTCGGCTACTTCATGGTGCTCCTCGACATGACCGTGCTGTCGGTCGCGGAGCCCGACCTCTCGCACGCGCTCGGCGGCTCCGTCGCCGGCCTCCAGTGGGCGGTGACCGGCTACACGGTCGCGTTCGGCGCGCTGCTGCTGTCCGCGGGCGCGGCCGCCGACCGCTTCGGCGCGCACCGCCTCTTCCGCGGCGGTGTCGCCGTCTTCGGCGCGGGCTCGCTGCTGTGCGCGGCGGCCCCCCACCTGTGGGTGCTGGTGGTGCTGCGCGCGGTGCTCGGGGCCGCGGCCGCGGCCTGCGTGCCCAGCTCGATGGCCTTGATCACCCGGCTCTACCCCGACCCCGCGGGGCGGGCCCGCGCGGTCGCGGTGTGGGCCGCGGTCAGCGGGGCCGCGCTCGCCGCCGGGCCGATCGCGGGCGGGCTGCTGGTGGGCCTGGCGGGCTGGCGGGCCGTCTTCCTCGTCAACGTGCCGATCGCCTTGCTCACCCTCGCCCTGGTGTCGGGGAAGGCCGTGCACTGCCCGGCGGCGCCCTCCCGGCGCATCGACCTCGCGGGGCAGGCGCTGGCATGCGCCGCCCTCGCGCTGGGCACGGACGCGCTGATCGCGCTGGGCGGCCACGGCTGGACGCACACCGCGTGGTCCTGCGGCGCCGCGCTCGTCGCGGGGGTGCTGTTCGCGGTGCGGGAGCGCCGCAGCGCCTCGCCCGTCCTGTCCAGGGTGGTGCTGCGGGCGCCGGGCATGGCGGCGATGCTGCTGGCCGGCGCGGCGGTCGGCTTCACCCTCACCGGCGCCCTCTTCGTCCTGCCGCTGCTGCTCCAGCAGCGGCTCGGCTACAGCGCCGTCGGCACCGGCCTCGCCTTCCTGCCGATGACGCTGCCGACCGCCTTCAACCCGCTGCTCACCGGCCGCGTCGTCGCCCGCACCGGCCCGCGCGGGCCGGTGCTCGCCGGGCTGTGCCTGCTCACCGCGGGGGCCGCGGTGATGGGCGCCGCGGTGTGGACCGGGGCGCCCTACGCCCTGCTGGCGGCCGGTCTCGCCGCGGCCGGCTTCGGCGTCTCCTGCGCGCTGCCCGCGCTCACCACCGCGGTCATCACCCTCGCCCCCGAGGGCGCTGCGGGGGCCGCGGGCGGCCTGTTCAACGCCCTGCGGCAGCTCGGCGCGACCCTGGGCGTCGCCGTGCTCGGCGCCTTCGTGACGGTCGCCCCGCACCGGGGCGCCGGGCGGGCCGACCACGGCGTGGCGGGGGCGCTGCTGCTGGCCGCCGCGGTCTGCGCGGCGGCCGCCGCGGTCGCCGCGGCCGGGCGGCGCGCACGGCGCCCCGGTGCGGCGGTTCCGGCCCTGGCCCCGGCCGGGTCGCAGCGTTAGCGCCGCGGCCGGGAGGGTTCGCAGGGAGCTCGCGGCGCCGCACGAGGCGGGATCGGCCCCTCCCGGTCGCGGCATCAGCGGGTCGCGTAGGCGTCGAGGGCCGCCCGTACCTTCCTGCTCATCGTCGCGCTGCCCTTGTGGCCCGAGTCGGCCACCACCGTCAGCCGGGCGTCCGGCCAGCCGCGTACCAGGTGGTAGGCGGTGTCGACCGGGGAGCTCAGGTCGAGCCTGCCGTGGAAGAGGGCGCCGGGAATGCCGGTCAGCCGGGGGGCGCCGTCGATGAGGGCGCCCTCCGGCAGCCAGGCCGCGTGCGAGAAGTAGTGGCTGGTGATCCGCACCATCGCCAGCCGGGCGGTGGAGGGGCGGTCGCTGTAGGGGCGGGCGCTGCCGCTCGGTTCGAGCGAGAGCACCGCGTCCTCCCAGGCGCACCAGTCCGCGGTGGCGCGCTCGCGCACGGCCGGATCGGGGTGCCCGGTCAGCGCCGCGTAGGCGGCGACGATGTCCTGCGGCGCCACGCCGGGGCCCGCGCCCGCCTTGAAGCGCTCCCACTCCTCGGGGAAGAAGCGGCCGACGCCGTGGTAGAGCCAGTCGGTCTCCGTCCTGCGGGTGGTCGTCACCCCGTTGATGACGATCTGCGAGACGCGCTCGGGGTGGCGCTGCGCGTAGGCCAGGATCAAGGTGGAGCCCCAGGAGCCGCCCATCAGCAGCCAGCGCTCGATGCCGAGGTGGCGGCGCAGCCGCTCCATGTCGGCGACGAGGTGGTCGGTGGTGTTGTGGGCCAGGTCGGTGGCCGGGTCCGACGCGTGCGGGAGGCTGCGCCCGCAGTTGCGCTGGTCGAAGAGGACCGCGCGGTAGGCCTCGGGGTCGAAGAGGGCGCGGTGGCCGGGGGTGCACCCGGAGCCCGGCCCGCCGTGCACGACGAGCGCGGGCTTCCCCTCGGGGTTGCCGCACTGCTCCCAGTGGACGAGATTGCCGTCCCCGACGTCCAGCATTCCCTGGTCGTACGGCTCGATTCCCATGTCGTGCACACCCCGTCCTTCGCGCCTGGCGGCCGGTTCGCGGCGCGGTTCCCCGCGCGCCTGAGGCTGTCCCGTGATCCCCGGCGGGTGCGGGACAGCCCTCGATGGTGCCGCTTTCCCGGGCCGATCGGCCACGGCTTTCCCGGCGGGCGTGTGCCCCGCGGCCCTGGTGGTGTCGCATATCGGGCGGTCGGCGCGCACTGTGGAACGTAGGTGAGACGCGGGCGCGACGGGCAGGAGGGACGGGGATGCGCGACGACCCTCCGGTGGACGCGGGCGCGTGGGCGCTGAGCGCGCTGCTGAACGGCACCACGGCCGGTGTCGCCGTGCTGGACGCCGACCTGCGGTACGTGTACGTCAACCCGGCGCTGGCGCGGATGAACGGGCTGGACGCGGCCGCCCACATCGGGCGGACGGTCGCCGAGATCGTCCCCGGAGTGGACACGGGCATCGAAATCCTGCACCGGGTGCTGGCGGACGGCCGCACCCGTGAACTGGTGTCGCGCGGCCACACCAGGGCGGACTCGCCGCACAGGGTGCGGGTGTGGCGCGGCAGCTACCACCGGCTGGAGGACGAGCAGGGCCGGGTGCGCGGGGTGGGCGCCGTGGTCTTCGAGGTGACCGCGGAGTACGAGGCGCAGGCCGAGCTGGAGCGGGCCAGGGAGCGGCTCCAGCTGCTGGACGCGGCGGCGGTGCGGATCGGCCGGACGCTGGAGATCGACCGTACCTGCCAGGAGCTGTGCGACCTGCTGGTCGAGGTGATCGCGGACGTGGCGACCGTGGAGCAGCTGGCGGTGAACGGCGCCGAGGGCGGCCGGCCGCCGCCTGACGGGACGGTGCGGCTGCGCCGGGCGGCGATGGTCGCGAAGTCGTGGCTGCGCGAGGCGGTACAGCAGTTCGGCGTGTCGGGCGACTACGTCGACTACCAGCCGGGCTCCGCGATCCCGCGGTGCCTGGAGACGGGCAGCTCGATGACGTACAACGTGCCGGCCGACGCCGACCTGAGCCGGTCCGCGCCGAACGCCGAGCGGGTGGCGGCCTACCGTGCGGCGGGCCTGCACTCGGCGCTGGTGGTGCCGCTGGCGGCGCGCGGGGAGCAGATCGGCACGGTGACGCTGATCAGGGCCGGCTCGTCGCCGCCTTTCGCCGAAGAGGACGTGTCGGTGGCCGAGGCGCTCGCCGACCGGGCGGCGATCAGCATGGACAACGCCCGCCGCTACAGCCGCGAGCACGGCATCGCCGTGGAGCTGCAGCGCGCGCTGCTGGCCGGGCCCGGCGCCCCGCACCCGGAGATCGACGTGGCGACCCGCTACCTGCCGGCCGGGGCGACGGACCTGGTGGGCGGCGACTGGTTCGACACGCTGGCGCTGCCCGGCAGGATCAACCTGCTGGCGATGGGCGACGTCATGGGCCACGGCGTCGAGGCCGCCGTCGAGATGAGCCACTACCGCTCGATGCTGCGGGTGGTCGCGGGCGAGGACGACCCGCCGGACCGCATCCTGCGCCGGATGGACCGGCTGCTGGCCGCGGCGGGCACCGAGCGCCCCGCGACGTGCCTGCTGGCGCTGGCCGACCCGGTGCGCGGCGGCTGCTGGTTCGCGAACGCCGGCCACCTGCCGCCCGCCGTGGTCGGCCGGGACGGGCGGATCCGGCTGCTGGACGTGCCGCCGGGGCCGCCGCTCGGCGCGGACCTGGGCGGGCAGTTTGAGGCGGTGTACGTGCGCTGGCCGCCGGGCGAGACCCTGCTGCTGTACACCGACGGCCTGGTCGAGCGGCGCAACGAGGACATCGACACCTCGCTCGCCCGCCTGGCCGGGGTGCGGCTGCCGCACGCGGCGGGCCCGCTGGACGCGCTGCTGGCACGGCTCGTGCACCGGCTGGCGCCCTCCGCGGTGGAGGACGACGTGGCGGTGCTGGCGGCCAGGGCCCGGCCGCCGTCCGCGCCCCGCTTGTAGCCTGGAGGCAGCGCCTTACACGTGGTGTGCGGGCCGTGCGGGAGCCGGAGGAGTGCGGCATGACCGAACGCAAGCCACCCGGTGTCTCCTTCGAGACCTGGGCGGACAAGCAGATCCGCGACGCCGAGCGCCGCGGGGATTTCGCGGGGCTGCCGGGGGCGGGCAAGCCGCTGCCGTCGCTGGACGCCCCCTACGACGAGCTGTGGTGGGTGCGCGGCAAGATGCGGCGGGAGGGCCTGTCCGTTCTGCCGCCGTCACTTGTGCTGCGCAAGGAGGCGGAGGACGCGATGGAGGCCGTCGCGGCGGCCGCCACCGAGGCGCAGGTCCTGCGGATCGTCGAGGCGATCAACGACAAGCTGCGGGAGGCGCTGCGCAGGCCTCCCGAGGGACCGCCGCTGGGCCGCGGGCTCTTCGACGTCGAGCAGGTCGTGGCCGACTGGCGGGCCGCGCGGGCCGAGACCGATCGGGCGGCGGAGCGGGCGGCCGCGGCCGAAGCGGCGGAGCCGGTTCCGCGGGAGCCCGCGCGGGGCGGCAGGGGACGGCTGTTCCGCAGACGCCGCCCCTCCTGATAAGCAAGGGGGATGCGCTTCGAATCCGTCCCCATGCCGCAGTCCGTCGAGGCCAGGCCGCGTGACGGCCGCGGCTATCCCGTACCGGCGATCACCCCGTGGGACGGCGGGCAGCCGCAGTTCGCGCTGACCGACTACGAGCGCAGCGCGAACTGCGCCCGGGGGCGGCTGTGTTCCGTGTGCAATGTGCTGATGCCGCGCGGACCGGTCTGGCGGGTGGTGGGCGGCCCGGAGAGCGCGGCGATAGGCGAGGCGCTGGCGGCGGGGCGCCCGTACCGCAATCTCGCGGCCACCCTCGAAGGCCCGGGCCACCGGGCGTGCATGCTCTACGCCTCGATGGTGTGCCCGTATCTGGCCAGGCCCAACGCCCGCCGGGGCACCAGCGCGAGCACCCCGGACGACATGACGGCGCATGTGGTCCGGGGTGCGGTGCGGGGCTCGATGGGTGCGGTGGTCGGTTTCGCCGACTACGAGTTCGCGGTGACGCCCTCGCAGGTGCTGTTCCGATTCGTCGACGTCGTGGAATTCCTGCCGCACGATGTCGCCGACGCCCACCTCGACGCGCTGCGGGCGGAGTTGGCCGACCGCCCGTAGCGCGCCGCGGGTCAGGCGCGGTAGGCGGGCAGGCCCAGGTAGCCGGACACCTTCACCGGGGCCTTGGAGCCGTCGGCGGGCAGCGTCACGATGCCGTTCGGGGTGCGGGCGGCGATGGTCTTGCCGTCGGGGGAGTAGGCCGGCTCGGTGTAGTCGGTGGTGGCGTTCGGGGTGAGGTCCTTGAACACCGGGCCGGTGCCGGTGGACGTCTCCCGGAAGAGGTGGTCGTGGCCGCCGACGGAGCGCACGAAGACGAAGCTCTCGTCGTCGACCGGCGAGGCGGCGGGCTCGGAGCCCTTGCCGATCGGGGCGCCCTGCTGCCTCAGGTAGTCGTCGCGGATGTAGACCTGCCCGTCGGCGTTGGCGTAGACGGAGCTGCCGTACACGCCGGCGGCGCTGGGCCACACGTTGCCGGTCTGCGGCACCGGCTTGGTGCCCTCGCCGGACTCGTGGCCGAGCCGCAGCACGGTGGGCTTGGCGTTGTGGCCGGTGGCGGGGACGCCGTAGAGCTTGGACACGCCGCCGGCGCGGCCGGCGAAGATCAGGTTGTCCAGCCCCGGCAGCCCGTTGGCGGGGACGGCCTTGCGCACCTGCCAGGTGGGGTGCGACCAGTTCTGGCCGCCCGGGTTCTTCGCGACGACCGTGCGGCCGCTGCCGTCCGGGTTGCTGACGACGAGGTCGCCGTCGCCGTCCACGAAGGCCGCCTTCTTGCCGTCGGGCGACCAGGCCAGGTCGCGTACGGCGGTGCCGAAGTCGACGCGGGTGCCGTTCATCACGACGTAGCGGGTGCCGTCGCTGATCGTCAGGCCGTTGCGGGAGGTGCCGTTGAGCGGAGGGGTGGTCTTGTGCGCCGAGTCGGCGGCGGGCCGGCTGGTGGCCCCGTCGTTGCCGGTGGCGGCGTTGCCGGTCTTGCCGTCGGCGGCGCTGCCGCTGCCGCTCGTGGTGCTGGGCGTCGCGCCGCTCGTCGCCGACGAGTCGGCGCCGGCGGCACCGGAGGCGCCGTCAGAGCCGCAGCCGGTCAGGACGAGGCCGAGCCCCGCGGTGATGCCGGCGGTCAGGGCGATGGCGATGGAAGTGCGGCGGCGCTCGGTGCGAACGGACATGGTGACGTATCCCCCCAGGGAACAAGCGGTGAATTCTGCGACGCGGTCGGCGTCTGCTTCAAAGAATGGACGGGCAACGTCCTTCTCCTGTGCGGCCGCTGTCACGCGCGCGCAACAGGCCCTCCGTGCTTTGTAACAGCGGCTCGTGGGCGGGCGGTCCGGGTGCGCGCGGCCGGTCGGGGCCCGCCTCTCCGCCGCCGTGAAGTGCGGGGGACCGCCGCACTACGCTGGCCTTTCCGAGCATCCGGCAAGAGGAGACGCCCAGCCATGCAGGCGCAGGACCGGCCGGGCCTGATGCACGACCAGTGGCCCGTCGTCGCCGTGGTGGCGGCAGGCGGCGCGGCCGGCGCGTGCGCCCGTTACGGCGCCGCCCTGCTGTGGCCGCAGACGCCCGGCGCCTTCCCGTGGACGACCTTCTGGGTGAATGTCAGCGGGTGCGCCGTCATCGGCGTCTTCATGGTGGTCATCACCGAGGTCTGGGCGGCCCACCGGCTCGTACGGCCGTTCTTCGGCACCGGGGTGCTGGGCGGCTTCACCACCTTCTCCACCTACGCCGTCGAGGTCCGCCGACTGGCCGACGCCCACCAGGCAGGCACCGCCGCCGGCTATGCGGTCGCGACGCTTGCGTCGGCGCTCGCCGCGGTGTGGGGTGCGGCGTGGGCGACCCGCCGAGTCCTGGCCTGGAGGGCACGATGAGACCTGTGACGACCAGTGAGACGGACAGCGGGGGGCGCCGGCTCTCGGGCGCCGCGCTGCGGATGACGGTCCTGCTCGGCGAGAGCGAGCGGTGGCACCACAAGCCGGTCTACACCGAGATCGTGCACCGGGCGCACCGCGCGGGGCTCGCCGGTGCCAGCGTCTTCCACGGCATCGAGGGATTCGGCGCCTCCTCGCTGATCCACACCTCCCGGCTGCTGTCGCTGAGCGAGGACCTGCCGGTGGCCGTGATCGTGGTGGACACCGAGGAGCGCGTGCGCGCCTTCCTGCCCGAGCTGGACGAGCTGGTCGGCAAGGGCCTGGTGATCCTCGACGCCTGCGAGGTCGTCCGGCACACCGCACGGACCGGCGGTGCCGCGTCGTGAACTGGCTGCTGGTCATCGTGGGCGCGGCCGTCGGCGCGCCGATACGGTATCTGACCGACCGTGCGGTGCAGTCCCGGCACGCCTCGGTCTTCCCCTGGGGCACCTTCGCGGTCAACGTCGTCGGCTGCCTGGTGCTCGGCGTCCTCACCGGCGCGGCCGTCGAGAGCGCAGCGTCCCCGCACCTCCAGCTGCTGATCGGCACCGGGCTGTGCGGCGCGCTGACCACCTACTCGACCTTCTCCTACGAGACGCTGCGGCTCGCCGAGAGCGGCGCGAAGGGGTACGCGGCGGCGAACGCCCTGCTCAGCGTGGCCGCCGGGCTGGGAGCCGCCTTCGCGGGCGTGACGCTGGGCACCACCGTGTGGGGGTGACCGGCGTGCCCTGGCGGGCGGTCGGTCGTTGCACGAACCATGAACGCACGCCGATTTCTCAGCAAGGCGGCGGCAGGCACGGTCCTGCTCGCCGCCGCCACGTCCGCGACGACGGCTGCCCAGGCCGCCGATCTCGGCAGCACTCTCAGCGGTACGGCCGTGACCGCCAAGACGGCAGGCCAGGAGGCCGGCAGCGCGACGCAGGGAGTGCTTTCTCAGTCCGGTGTCGGCAGGAAGGTCGCCGCGGTCAAGAAGGCCGTGCAGGCCGGGTCGGACGCCGTCAGCGCGGGCAACGACCTGGTGAACCACTGACGGCTGTCCTTTCGCCGCCCGTCCCCTTCCGGCGGTCCGCCGGGTGGGGACGGCGAGCCGGCGGCCGTCAGCCGAGGGTGCCCACGGGCACCAGGCAGTGGGCAGCCGTGCCGAGCACCGCCTCGTCCGCCGCGAAGGACTGGAGCGCGGCCTCGGTGACCGCCCGGCCGGGTACGGCCTGCGGCCAGGGCCGGCTGGCGAGGATGACATAGACCGTCCCGCGCGCGTGCGCGGCCGCGACCCACTGCTCGGGAACGGGGCAGGCCACGTGCAGATTCGGCATCGTGAGGACCGCCCTGCCGTCCTCGACCAGCACCTTGACGGGGGTCTTCGGCACCTGGGCGACATCGAGGACCACGCCCCCGACGGGCAGCCCGGCCTCCTTGGCGACGGTGAGCGCGGCGGCCTCCGAGCCCTCAGGGCCCGCGACGCCGTCACCGAGGGTGTAGGCCATCAGGAATGCCATGTCGCGGCCGTCGTTCTCGTTCCCGCCGGCCCACGGAATCACCACGAGGGTGCCGAGGTGGCTCATCAGCGACGTGCCGGACGCGGTATTGCTCTGGGTCATGCGCCGGACGATAACGGCCCGCGCCCGCGATCCGCCGCGTATCCCACCCCATCGGCGCAGCCCGAAACGGAATCACCGGTTCAGCTCAACCTGCGTGACTATTCGTGATCCGCTTCCGTTGCTCACTGCGTCAAAGCCGCGGTATTTCGTGGCTGCTTTTTTCGTCTCAGGGAGATCTTGATGTCGCGTATCGCAAAGGCTGCGGCTGTCACCGCCGCCGCGGGTGCTGTTCTGGCCGCGGGTGCCGGGATGGCCGCTGCCGACTCCAGTGCCCAGGGCGCAGCTGTCGGTTCCCCGGGCGTGCTGTCCGGCAACCTGGTTCAGGCCCCGGTCCACGTCCCGGTCAACGTCTGCGGCAACACCGTCAACGTGGTCGGCCTGCTGAACCCGGCGCTCGGCAACCACTGCGTGAACAAGTCGGTCACGCACGCGCAGGGCGAGAACGCGGGCTGGTAGTCGCCGAGCCGGCGCGGCCTCCCCACCCCTCGGGTGCGGGAGGCCGTTTCGCGTTCCGCGGCAGGCCGGGGGGCAGGCCCGGCCGTCAGGCCTCCTCGTACGTGTAGAACTGGCGGTGGTCGAGGACCGCCGACGGCTTCACGTTGAAGGGGGGCATCGGCTCGTCCACGCTCACCACGCGGCCGTGCTCGGGGTCGTCGGCGTCGAGCGGCGCGGCCGGCAGGTAGGCCGACGACGGGTGCAGGCGCTGCCAGCGCACCCAGATCAGGTCGATGAAGGCGTGGTGCAGCCAGAAGATCGGGTCGTTGGGCGAGGCCGCGCCGACCATGTGGCCGCCGACCCACTGGTGCACCCGGTTGTGCAGGTAGCCGCCCTCGGTCTCGCTGACCGTCCAGCCCTCGATCTCGTTGCGGAAGCCCTCCGTGTCGGGGGCCGAGTTCCACGGCGACGTGTCGTACGTGGCGATCTCCAGCGCGTCGTCAAGCTCGGCCCTGGTGGGCAGCACCACGGGGCTGTCGGGCCGGCCGAGGTTGCGGGTGAGGTACTTCTCGCTGGTGACGCCGAAGTTGATCGGCCATTGGCCCACCTGGTACGCGAACGGGCCGGTCATCACCTGCCCGTCGCTGTCCCGGCCGTTTCCGCCCATGAAGTCCGCCGCCCACAGCGCTGACGTGGCCTCGTTGTCGGCGGTCCAGTCCCAGTAGGGGATGGTGACATCGGGGTCGATCGTGCGGAGTTCGCGCTCGAAGACCAGCAGGAACTGCCGGTGCCAGGGGAAGAAGGTCGGCGCCATGTGCGCCATGCGCAGGCCGCTCTCGCCGTCCGCGGCGAAGTACTGGGCATGCAGCCGCACGTATTTGTCGTAGCCGCCCGAGCGTTTGAGCTCGATGAGCGCCCTGACGAAGCGGGTGCGCTGGCTGCTGGTCAGATTCCGCTGGTTCATGCGCGTGTACACCGTGCCGGCCCCGATCAGTGGTGGTGCTCGGTGGTCATGGACAGCTCGGCCCGCCGGATGACGTCGACCGCGCCCCTGGCGGTGGCCAGCGGGGTGGCGTAGGGCTGGTAGTGGTTGGCCACGCTGATCCAGGTCCCGTCCACCCGCCGCATGACCTGCAGCGGCATCCCGTCGATCTTGATCGCCACGCCCTCCTCGCCCGGCTCTGGGAAGGCCTGGATGCGGCGGCCCCGGTAGACCTCGTCGAAGAGGGCGGGCACGGCGCCGGGTGCGAGCGGCGCCTGCGGTGCGCCGCCGGGTCCTGTGCCCGCCGCCGAGTCGCCGGGGATGCCGTCGGCCCGCTGCTGACCACCCGTCAGAGCCGGCCTCAGCGCCGCGACGGTGCCCGACACCGCGACGACCGCCGTCACGCCGGTCCTGATCACCCGTCTGCGGGTCACGGAGGAGCGCGGAGACTTCCCGCGGCGCTTCCCCATGGGATCGGATTCGCTCATGGCCGATTCCTCTCGTCGGTTTTGTGACCGTTCGGCTGCCGGGCAATCATGCAGCCGTCGGGGTGAGGAACTGCGGATTATCAGTGCGCGCTGCCCGCAGATTCATCCGGCCGAGTGATGCCCGCCTCCGCTTCCTGCCGGTATGGCGCAGTGATTTTGACGATACGTCGGAGAACCTCGGGACCCCCGAATTCATTCACGCGTACGGCTCCTGACGCCCCGTATGGATCACTCCAAAGCGCGCATTGATTTCTCATACGTTATGACTTGCCGTGAGGGGGACGCGTACCCGCGGCGCGCAGCGGAGGCGCGTCCCCGCACCCGCGCCTCACGCGCAAGACGAGCGAGGAGTGACATGGGCAACCGACGCCAATGGATGGCGGGATCCGGTGTCGGATTCGCCGCGGCCGCGCTCGTGGTGACGGGCCTGGCGACCACCGGCATCGGCTCGGCCTTCGCCGGCGACCGATCCCCCCTCGACACCGCCACGGCCCGGCCCGGCACCCTGGACCTCCCCTACATGGGCGCCTTCACCGACTCCGGCGCCGAGGGCGTCCGGCGCATCGCCGACCTGGAGGCCTGGCTCGGCGGCAGGCCGATGCGGGTCGGCCACACCTACCTGCCAGGGGACAGCTGGGACGGCATCGAGGGCGACCAGGACCTGCTCCGGCCGTGGGCGCGATGGCGGCTTGAGGACCCGCGCCGGATGTTCGTGCTCAACGTGCCGATGCAGGAGGCCAACGAGGAGCACCTCGACGACGGCGAGGTGCGCTCGCTCATCCGGCAGGGCGCGAGCGGCGCCTTCGACGAGCACTTCACCCGGCTGGCGCAGCGCCTGGTCGAGCTGGGCGTGCCGGACACCGTGGTCGTGCTCGGCTGGGAGATGAACGGCATCACGTACTCCCACCGCTGCGGCCCCGACCCGGAGGACTGGAAGACGTACTGGAACCGCATCGTCACCGCGATGCGCGCGGTGCCGGGCCAGAGATTCCGCTTCGACTTCGCGCCCAGCCGCGGCACGGACGACGTCCCGTGGACGGAGTGCTACCCCGGCGACGACACGGTCGACGTCATCGGCATGGACTCCTACGACCAGCCGCCGGGCGAGTCCTTCGCCGAGCAGGTCAGCCAGCCTTACGGGCTCCAGGCGCAGGTCGACTTCGCCGCCCGCCACGGCAAGGCGGTCTCCTACCCGGAATGGGGCCTGTTCAGGAACGGCGACGACCCGGAGTACGTCGCGCTCATGCTGCGCTGGATGAGCGACCACAAGGCGCTCTACCAGACCATCACCGACTACTGCCCGCACGGCGTGTGGCAGTGCACCGACAATCCGGAGTCCACGAAGGTCTTCCGCGCGATGCTCTACGGCGGCAACCGGCGGCCCGACCCCACGGGATCGGCGACGCCGACGCCCCAGCCGGTGGGCACCCCGAAGCCGGTGACGACGCCCAGGCCGGTGACGACGCCCAGGCCGGTGCCGACGGTGACGCCGAAGCCCGTGGTGCCACCGAAGCCGATGCCCTCGATGACCTTCGAGCCGCGGCCGACGGTGACGCCGCGACCGCCGGCGGCCCCGAGGCCGGTGCCCGCGGCGGCGGCCAAGCCGGTGCCTGCGGTGAGTCCGACACCCGCGGTGTCCCCGACGCCCGCGGTGAGTCCGGCCCCCTCGGTCACGCCGACCGCGAGGCCCACGCCCACGGCGCCGCCGAAGCACTCGCCCAAGCCCGCGCCGTCGGCCAAGCCGAGGCCGGTGTCCGTGCCGATGTCCGTGCCGACGGTCGTGCCGCACAAGCCGGCCTCCTCCGCCGCCCCCGCCACCCCGCCGGGAGCCGCGCCCGTACCGCAGCCGTCGCCCATGGCCGAGGGATGCGTGCCGATGGAGCTGAGCGCCGAGATGAAGAAGACGTACGAGAGCGGTCAGGTGTGCGTCCACCTCACGCCGAAGGCGGCGAAGGCGGCGAAGGCGGGAAAGGCCGCGAAGCCGGCGAAGAGGAGGGCGTGAGGGGCCGGTGGGGGCGCGTCAGGCCCGGCGCGCGCGCAGGTCGTTCAGGCGGGCGCGCCAGGCCTTGAGCGCGGGCAGCCGGTCCGCCGCCGTACGGAGCAGGCGGGTGCGGGCGGCGGCCAGCGCGTGCCGGGCGTGCAGGACGGGTGCGAGCGGGCGGTTCGCCAGCAGCAGCCGCTGGTTGGCCAGGTGCGCGGGCCGCCAGTGGGATTTGTGCGGTTCCGCGCCCCGCAGCAGGGTCAGCACCGGCCGCCCCGCGCCCGCGACATGGCGCACGCTGTGCCTGATCAGCAGCGTCGTCACATCGACCTTCCTGCCGCGCAGGCCCGGGTGGGCGCCGTAGAGGTAGCCGCCGGCCAGGGCGGGCGACAGCACGGTCAGGTTCGCCGCGACCACGGTGCCGCCGATGCTGAACTCGGTGACCACCGCCTCGCCGGCCGCCACCATCGCCGTCGCCGCCCGCGACAGGTGCTCGGCGAACCGCGGCCGCACATGCTCGGGCGTCACCCCGCGGCCCTGCCACTGCATACGGTGCAGCCGCAGCATGGTGGCCACGGCGGCCGGCACCTCCTGGGCGGCGACGTCGCGCTCCTCCACGCCCGCTGCGTCCAGCCGGCGCAGATGGGCCCTGATGCGCTGTCCGCGCGAGCTGCCGACCCGGGCGATCAGCCCGTCCATCGGCAGACCCGGCAGCTCCAGGCACACCGAGTCGCAGGACCTGCGCTTCGGGCCGTGCCAGGCGTCGAAAAGCGCCAGAGCCGCCGCCCCGGGGCGTACCTCGCGCAGATCGACCACCGCGCCGCGCGCCGCCCGCCTGATCCCGAGGGCGAGGGCGGCGACCACCTCGGAAGGCGTGTCGTCCGCGGCCACCAGGACATCGGCGTAGTCCGTGATGTCGCCGCCGAGCGGCAGCAGCACCGGCAGCGGCCGGTGGGTGCGCAGCAGCGGGGCCGCCCCGACCAGGACGCCCTGCCTGCGGACCAGGACCGTCCTGAGGCGGTCGCGCCCGGTGGCGTAGGACAGCCACCAGGAGTGCAGCCAGGCGTGGGTCTGGAAGGGCGTCGCCTGCGGGCAGCGCCGGTGCAGCGCTGACCACTCCTCCGCGAGCCCGGCGAATTCCCGCGGGTCGCGGCAGACGGTGACGGCCAGCCCGGTGGCGGGGGCGGCGGTGGCGGGGGCGAGGGCGGTCGGGGAGGTCACACGGACTCCCGGGCGGCCTGGGCGTGCGCCGGTGCGGGTACGGCCGCGGCGCCGTCCGCTTCCCCGCGCCGCGGCGCAGGGCGCACCAGCAGTGCCAGCGCGCCCAGCAGCCCGCCCGCGCTCGCGCCCACCGCCGCGGAGAGCGCCGCGGAGGGGGAGGCGGGGGATGCCGGTGCGGAGGCGGGCGAGAAGACCAGCAGGCTCACTCCCGTACTCGGCGCGCTCCTGTTGCCGGTCGCGGTCAGGGACCGCGCCACGGCATTGGCGTAACGGGCCGCGGTGGCACCGCTCGACGCGGTCCCGGTCACCGAGATCATCGGCGCGTCGGGCGACGTCTGCGCTTCCACGTGCCCGCGCAGCCGGTCGGCGGCCGTGCCCGCGGCGGCCTGCGCCCCCGCGAGCACCGCGGAGCCGGTCACCACCCTGCCGTACGCCTGTGCGAAGCCCAGTGCCGTGGGCGAGTCCGCGTGCTGCGGTACGACCATCACGTAACTGGTCGCGGCGTACTGCGGCGTCGCGGCGAGCGCGTAGCCGGCGCCGCAGAGCAGGCCGACGCCGAGGCCCAGCGGGAGCGGGATCCAGCGGGGTGCCTTCATGCGCGTGCTCATTTCTTCCGGGCGGACGCGAGGGCCGAGGTGTACAGGGCCATGACGCGGTCCGCGGTACGGGCGATGTGGTAGTTCCCGACGGCCGGGGGCACCGGCAGCCGCGCCGGGCCCTCCCGGCGCTGCCGTCCGATCGCCGCGGCCAGGTCCTGGGGGTCGTCGCCGATCCGGTAGGCGCCGGGAGCGTCGTACGGCGGCAGGTCCTCGATCGCCGGGCAGGCCGCGTAGAGCACCGGCAGCCCGGCCGCCATCGCCTCCACGACGGCCAGCCCGAAGGCCTCCTCGGGGCTCGGCGACACGAACAGGTCAGCCGCGGCCAGCACGCCGGGCACGTCGGGCCCGTCGTCCGGGGCGCCCACCACCGTGACCCGGTCGGCCGCGCCGAGGTCGGCGGCGAGCCGCAGCAGGCCGCCGCGCTCCGGGCCGGCTCCCGCGAGCAGCAGGTGCACGTCGGGGTTCGCCGCGGCCGCGCGGACGAGCAGGTCGAAGCGCTTGGCCGGCACGAGGCGGCCGACGCCGGCGACGACGTAGACATCCGGCGGCAGGCCCAGCCTGCCGCGGGCCGCCGCACGCACGGCGGCGTCGAAGCGGAAGCGGTCCGGGTCGATGCCGTTGGGCACCAGGCGGATCCGGTCGTCCGCGACGCCCCAGGCCCGCAGGCGGTGCGCGACCGTCGCGGACACCGCGGCGGTGCCCGCGCCCATCCGCTCCGTCGCGAGGTAGAGCGCCCGCGTGCCGGCGCTCAGCGGCCTGCCCTCGATCTGCGAATCGCCGAGCGAGTGCTCGGTCGCCACCACCGCCCGCACCCCCGCCAGGCGGGCGGCGACCCTGCCGTACACGCAGGCGCGGTAGAGGTGGGTGTGCACCAGGTCGAATCCCCCCGACCTGATCAGCCGCACCAGCCGCGGAAGCGCGCCCAGGTCGCGGTTGCCCGCCATGCCCAGGTGGGTGACCTCGGCGGTGCCGTCCGATCTGATCCCGTCCGCGACGGGGCCGGGGTCCGTCAGCGTCACGACATGGCACGACGCCGCCTGCCGCGGCAGGTGCCGCAGCAGCAGCCGCAGTTGCTGCTCGGCCCCGCCGATTCCGAGTCCCGTGATGACATGCACGACCTTCACCGCCGCACCCCCAGCCGGGGTGCGGTCGGCACCGTCGGCGCCGGGAGTGCCGGGGGTCGGCGGGCGCCGGGCGCCGCGACGCGGCGGAGAGGCGGACGGCCCGTCCGGCCCGCGGGGGCCGGCACGCACGCTCGCCGCGTCGCCTGGGCCGTCCGTGCGGGGCCACGACGGCCCTGCGGCCGGCGATCCGCGGGCACGGCCCCGCGGGCGGTCGACGGGACCCCGCGGACATGCCCGAGGCGCCGCTGCCCGGCGGCGCGGGAAACCGAGCGGGAAACCGTATGGGCCGTACGGGCACCCGTACGGGCGGCAGGGAGGCGGTGCGACGCCCTACGCATGGAGGGCCCGCAGGCGTTCCAGGGGGGTGCGGCCCGCGGGGAAGGCGTGGAGGATGCGCTTCGCGCGCAGCCGTGCCGGGGTGTCACGGTCGCCGACGTAGCTGCGGGGCAGCGCGAAGGGCCCGGCGAGCGGCCCTGGCGAGACCCCGCACGCGTAGGAGTACCCCGCGGAGCGCACCGCGCGGACGGCCCGCGCGTCCACAGCGCCGTAGGGGTAGCAGAAGCCGCCGGGCGGCCGCCCGGTGATCTCGGTGAGCAGCCTCCTGCTGCCGGCGGCCTCCGCGGCGAGCCTGCCGTCGTCGACAGAGGTGAGGTCGGTGTGGACGAGCCCGTGCGACCCCACCTCCATGCCCGCACAGGCGGCCGCCCTGATGCCCGCGGCGGTGAGCAGCGGCTTGCGCGGCCCGCCCGCGTCCCACGCGTTGGTGCCGCCGAGGCGGCCCGGCAGGACGAAGACGGTGGCGCGGTGGCCGTGTTCGAGCAGCAGCGGCACCGCGGTGCCGAGGAAGTCGGCGTAGCCGTCGTCGAAGGTGAGACCCACGAGCCCGCGCCCGCGGCCCTCCGCGCGGGCCCGCAGGAGCTCGCCGACGCCGACGCCGGTCAGCCCCTTGCCCCGCAGCCAGCCGAGTTGCGCGGCGAACCGCCGCGGGCTGACGGTGACCAGGTACGGGTCGTCTCGGCAGTCCGCGACGGAGTGGTACATGAGCACCCAGGGCGCGGGCCCCGGCGCGGTTTCATGAGGCATGAGGCAGGCTCCGTACGGGGGCGCCGGCCGCGGCTGCCGCGGCGGCGAAGGCGAGCGGGACGGTGAGGCAGCAGGCGGCCGCGACCACTACGGCGGGCCCCGGCAGCAGCCGGGTGGTGCACCACCCGGCGCCGGTCGCCGCGGCGGCGGCCGGCACGTAGCGGGACACGGACGCGAGGAAGGCCGGCACCAGGACCGGGACGGCGCGGGCGGGCAGCCCGCGCAGCAGGAGTACGGCGGTGAGGCTGATCCCGGCGGCATTGCCCGCAGCGATGCCGTACGCGCCCCACGCGGGGACGGCGGCGGCGTCGGCGGCGACGGTGAGGCCGAGGCCCGCGGCCATGGCGGCGGCGGGATACCAGGTGGGCCGGGCGGCCGAGAAGTACGGCCGGATGAGCGCGCCGACCAGGCTCTGCCCGAGCAGCCCGAGCGCGTAGACCCGCATGACCGAGGCCGTCGCGGCGGTGTCGGCCGCGTCGAACGCCCCGCGCTGGAAGAGGGTGTGGACGATCTGCGGCGCGCAGGCGACGACGTAGGCGGTGCCGAGCAGGACGACGACGCAGGCGAGGGTGAGGTCGCGCTCGACCCGCCGCCTTGCGCGCTCGCGGTCGCCCGCGGCGAGGGCGCTCGCCACGACGGGGAAGGTGACCGTGCACATCATGAGCGACAGCACCATCGGCAACTGCGCGACCTTCTGGGCGTAGTTGAGGTGCGAGATGGCCCCGGCGGGCAGCCCCGCCGCGAAGAACCGCTCGACCAGCACCTGGGCCTGCCGCTCGACGGCGAACAGGACGACGGGCACGACGAGCGCGAGCCCGAGCGACCCCGTGACCCGCGCCCCGCGCCGGGGCCCGGCCGCCCCGCCGCCGGGCGGCCGCACCACGGGGACGCGGCCGCCAGGCGCCGCGGGCACCACCGACTCGACCGCGGCGACTGGTCGGTCGGTGAGCAGCGGTCGGCTGCCCGGGGCGTGCCGCGGGTCGGTGCCGGGCAGCGTGGCCGCGGGGGTCGCGTTGGCCCTTGGGCGGCCGGGGTTGTCGCCTGCGGTGGACGGCAGGCCGCCTGGTGCGGGGTGCGGTCCCGCGTCCGGCAGCGCGTTCGCGGGACCGCCGTCGCCCGCCTCGTCCGCCTCGCCGCCCGTGGCGTGGTGCGGCCCTTCGCCCCGGCGCAGAGCCCTGACGAAGGAAGGGAGTTGGACCAGCACCATCAGCGCGCCGCCGACCGCCACGCCGGCCGCCGCCGCCCGGACGCCCAGCCTGCCGTGCAGGACCAGGAGCGTGCTGACGATGCCGACGTTGTAGGCGACGTAGACGGCCGCGGGCGGCAGGAAGCGGTGGTGGGCGCGCAGGGCGGCGCTGAGATAGCCGGTCAGGCCGAAGGTGAAGACCGTCGCGGCGGTCAGGCGGGTGCAGGTGACGGCGAGGCCCGGGTCGGCGAGGCCGGGTGCGAGGAGGCGGACGACGAGGGGCGCGGCGGCCCACAGCGCGGCGGTGGCAGCGGCGAGCAGCGCGGCCAGCCGCGGCAGCGTGCCGCGGACCAGCGCGCTCGCGCCGCCCCTGGTCAGGGCCGCGCTGAACGCGGGGACGAGCAGCAGTGCCATCGCGTCCTCGATGAGGACGGTCGCGGCGAGTTCCGGCACCGTCCAGGCGACGAGGAAGGCGTCGCTGCCCGCGCCCGCGCCGAAAAGCCGGGCGATGACCTGGTCGCGTACCAGCCCGAGGGCGGACCCTGCCATGCTCAGCCCCGCGGTCAGCGCGGCGGCCCGCGCGAGGAATCCGCGTGGCGGCGCCGCGTGCCGTGGCGGGCTCGGCCGCGGCCTCGGCCGGGCCGGCCCCTGGACGAGGCCGGTCATGGCGCGCCGCCGTCCCCGCGCCCGGCAACCGGGTCACGCGGCGCGTGCAGCGCCCACCAGGCGGCCAGGCCGAGCAGCACCGCGGTCAGTACGGTCGACGGGCCGCCGATGTCGGCGTAGAGGAAGTCGACGCACTGCCAGATCAGCAGCCCGACTGCTGTGAGGCCGGGGCCAGGCGCCTGTCGTGGCCGGTGGCGCCCGGCTTCGGTACGCAGCCGGCGCAGGCCGAGCACGAGGAAGGCCGCCCAGCCGCCTGCCAGCAGGGTGCAGCCGAGCAGGCCCTGCTCGCTGAGCGCGAGCAGGTACATGTTGTGCGGAGAGAGCAGCGGCTCGCGGGCGAACTCCTGCCCGGCGCCCGCCGTGTCGCTCGCCGATGACAGGCCGAGCGTGGCGTGCCCGTCGCGTTCCGCGGGGAAGCGCTTCAGGCCGACGCCGGTGACCGGGTGTTCGCGCCACATGCCGAGGGCGGCGGACCAGAGGGTGTAGCGGTCGGTGACGGACGGGTCGGGGGTGTCGGTCACCCGGGTGATGCTGGCGGCGCGTTCGCCGATCATGCCCGCCCCGACGCCGAACCCGCCGACGACGACCACGGCGCTCGCGGTGAGCACGGCCAGGACGCGCACCGCCTGGCGGCGCCCCGCGAGCAGGACCATCGCCAGGCAGGCGGCGCCGGTGGCGATCCAGGTGCCGCGGCTGAAGGACACCGTGAGCGGGAAGACGAGCAGCGCGGCGCAGCCCGTCGCCGCGGGACGCAGCCACCGCGGGGCGCCGTGCGGGGCAGGCACCAGGGCGTAGCCGACGGCGATCACCATGCCGTACGCGACGACCGTGGACATGCCCATCACGTCGGAGGGACCGAAGGTGCCGACCGCGCGGACCTCCTTGCCCATGTACGAGGCGCCGCTCCCCGTGGCGTACTGCCAGGTGCCGAGGGCGCCCTGCACGAGGGCGAGCAGCACGATCGCGGCGGCCACGACGCCGAAGTCGCGGCGGTCGCGCAGCAGCAGCACCACGGCGGCCGGCACGGCCACGAACACCTGCACGTAGCGCAGGAATCCGGCGACTCCCGCGCCCGGGTCGAGCGAGGTCACGGCGGCCGCGGCGAAGCCGAGCACGGGCGCGCCGAGCACGGCGGCCGCGGCCGGGCCGAGCGGGCGGGAGCGGGCGCGCAGCAGCAGGACCGCGGCGGTCCCGACGAGCACCGCGGAGGCGGCGTCCGCCGGGGTGACCTTGCCCGAGGCGCTGACGTCGCCCGTGGTGACGGGCGCGGCCAGCAGCAGGACGGTGGCCAGCACCGGCAGCAGCGGGGCGTGGTGGCGCAGCAGCCGCAGCCGGGGGGTGAGCGGCGGAAGGGCCGCCGTCATGAGGGCCATGTGCCGGTCAGCTCCCGCCGCAGCGGAAGAGCGTGGCGGCGGTCCGCAGCATGATCGACACGTCCTGCCACAGCGTCCAGCTGTCGATGTAGTGGTTGTCGAAGCGCGCGCGGTCGGCGATCGAGGTGTTGCCGCGCAGGCCGTGCACCTGGGCGAGTCCCGTGATGCCCGCGGGCATCCGGTGCCGGTCGGCGTAGCCCGGCAGCGACTGGCTGAACTGGCTGACGAAGTAGGGGCGTTCCGGGCGCGGGCCGACCAGGCTCATGTCGCCGCGCAGCACGTTCCACAACTGCGGCAGCTCGTCGAGCGAGGTACGCCGCAGCAGGCGTCCCGCGCGGCTCATCCGCTCGTCGTGCGCGACGCTCCACAGGGTCGCCGACTCGTGCTCGTCCGCCGGGCGCAGGGTGCGGAATTTCAGCAGCGTGAACGGCCGCCCGTGCAGCCCGATCCGCTCCTGCCGGAAGATCACGCCGGGGCCGTCCGCCAGCCGCATCGCAAGCGCGCACGCCGCCAGCACCGGGGCAAGGCACAGCAGGGCGGTGGCGGCCACGGCGGCGTCCAGGGCGCGCTTGCCGCCGCGGGCGGCACGGCCCCCGATCGGCGGGTACGGGTCGAGCCTGCGGCACGGGTGGCCCCACAGGTGGCCCGCGGCGCCGCCTTCGCGGCGCCCTTCCCCGTCGACCTGCCACAGCCGGCAGCCCTGCGCGGCCAGCAGCCCCACGGTCGCGGTCGTACGCGCGTCGAGCGCCGCGGGACCCGCGACGACGGCATGCCGTACGGCGTTCTGGATCACCGCCCGGGTGACGTCGCCCGGTGACGGCAGCAGGGGCAGCACCGGCGGCGGCATGTGCCCCGGCCGGGCCACGGCCTGCGGGTCGCCGCGGGCCGGCGGCTCCGGCGGCGCGGGGCGCACGGGGGCGGGCGCCGCGAGGCCGACCGGGCGCATCCCGTACTCGGGGCGGGCGTGCAGCACCGCGGCGATCCGGGCCGCGGACACCGCGTCGGCCCCGACGACCAGCGTCGAGGAGGGGCGCCTGCGCGCCATCCGGCGGCGCGTCCCGTAGACCGCGGCGCGCAGCACGCAGGCGACGGCGACGGTCACCGCAACCGCCGCGGGCAGCGCCGTCCAGGCGGGAGCCCCGCGGCCCGCCACCACCGCGAGCACCCCCCAGGCCAGGACCGCGCGCGAGGCGAGCCCCGGCAGTTCGAGGAAGGCCGCGGGCGCGAAGCCGGGCCGGTAGAGCCCCGCCCTGTGCTGCGCGACCAGCAGGCACCCGCCGACCACACCGCCGGCGGCCACCCCCTGCGGCGCCACCACCGCGGCCCCGGCGACGGCCCCCACGCAGTCCGCCACGGCCAGCACTCCCCCGACCCGCTCCCGTACCGCCCGGTGCCGGGGCTGCTGCCCCGCACGCCGCCGCCACCGCCGCCCGGCAGCGCGTACGGGCGCCGGGCGCTGCGCACTCGGGGCGGCACGGTGGCCGCGGACGGCGGCGGGCTGCCGCCCGGCGGCGGCGGACGTACGGGGGGTGCCGTGCGCGTCGGGGCCGGTGGTGGCGGGCCCGTGCGGGCGAGGGGCGGGCGGGGTGTCGGTGTCGAGGGCGGTCGCGGCGGGCCCGTGCGGGTGCGGGGTGGGCGCGGGCTCGGGTCCGTGTGTGCGGGCGGTACCGCTCTCGTCGAGGGCGGTGGTTGCGGGTCCCGGCAGCCGTGGGCCGATCGGGCCGCCGGCGTCGGGGGCGGGCGGGCGGCCGGTGGCCGCGTGGCCGGGCTCGTACGTCCGCGGTGCCGTCACCCGTTCGGGGTCGGTGCGGGTCGGGTCGCAGGTGCGGGGCGCGGGGTCGGGGGTCATCGGGGGAGCCGCCGGGCGCGTGCGGGGTGGGGGAGTGCCAGGACGTCGCGGTAGACCGCGGCGACGCCCGCGGCGGCTCTCGCCACGTCGTGCCGGGCCCTGGCCTGGGCGAGGGCGCGCAGGGAGGCCGCGGTGCGCAGTGGCCGGTCGGTGAGCAGCCGGAGCAGCGCCGCGGACAGGGCGGCGGTGTCCGCGACCGGGACGACGCAGGCGTCGGCGTCCGCCGGGTGCAGGCTTTCGCGGGCGCCGCTCACGTCGGTGGTCACCACCGGGCGCCCGCAGGCCATCGCCTCAAGCGGCGCCAGTGCCATGCCCTCCCACCGGGAGGGCAGTACGACCACGTCGGCGGCTTGATACCACGGCACGGTGTCACGGGCGGTGCCCGCGAGCAGCACGCCGGGCGGCGCGTCGAGCAGCAGCCGCCGGTGGTCGGGCCCCTCGCCGACCAGCACCAGGCGGGCCTCGGGGAGTGCGGCGGCGACCGCGGGCCACGCGCGCAGCAGCACGTCCTGGCCCTTCTGCGGGCAGAGCCGTCCGACGCACACCACCAGCGGCGTACCCGGCCCGACGTCGGACAGTGCGGGCAGCGCGGCCCTGACGGCGTCCCGGTCGGCGGCCGGGGTGAAGCGGGCGAGGTCGACGCCGTTGCGCACCACCGCCCATCGGGCGCGGACCCCGGCCCGCCGCCCGGCCCCGCACTCGGCGTCGCTGACGCAGAGCACCCGGTCGGCCCAGCGTGCGGCGCGGCGTTCCCAGACCCGTGCGGCCACGGCGGTGGGGCCGCCGACCGCGTCGAAGGACCAGGCGTGCGGCTGGAAGACGGTCGGCACCCGGCCGCGTACGGCGAGGCGTGCCGCCAGGCCCGCCTTGGCGCTGTGCAGGTGCAGCAGGTCGGGGCGTACCTCGCGCACCAGCCGGGCGGTGGCCGCGGCCTCCAGGAGCAGCCCGGGGCCTGGCGCGCGGCGGGACCGCCAGCGCACGACCTCGGCGCCTGCGCGCGCCGCGGCTTCCGGCAGCGTCTCGGGCGGCGGCACGATCGAAGCCCGCGCCCCCGCGCGCCCCCTGGCGGTGGGGACCGGGCAGCCGACGACCACCCGCGCACCGGCCCTCACCTGCGCACGGACCAGGTCCGCCACGACGCGGGCCACTCCGCCCTCGACAGGCTGGGCCATGTGCAGCACCGTCAGCCCGGCGAGTCCGTCATGCTGTTGCGGCATCGCGCGCCGTTCTCCCTCTACGAGCCCGTCCCAAACGTCGCCCCCGGTCCTGCGGGCGGCTGCGCGGCCTCAGTGAATACCGGGCCGACGAGGTGAATCCCCCGGGAAACAGAAATGCACCGTCGCAGAAGGCGCGTCGAAAATCACGTATGCCGCGCGAGCGGACATCTTGTTCCGGCTTCTTACGACGATCACATCGCAGAGAATTGACGCCCCGTCAATCGTCCGAATGCGCTCACCCCCGTCTGCCGTGCGGGTAGACCGTGCGGGTACCGCTGGCCGTTCGGGTGAAACGTCATGACGAAAGTCGCGCACCGGTGTCGGACTGTCGGACCCGCCATCCGGGAGGGAATCCGGCCCCGTTCGCAAAGGACCCGCCATGACCCCGAAGCCCGTCGCGACCGGGGCAGTGACCAGGGCAGTGACCAGGGCAGTGACCGGGACCGGGACGGCGACCGGGACAGGGACCGGGACGGTGGCCGGGACCGCGGGTGCCGAGGGAAACGTCCGCGAAGACGTCAACGTGGACGTCAACAGCGTGTTCTTCCGGCCGGACCACGGCGACACCCGCACCGGCGGCTCCGGCAGCCCGCCGTTCGCGCTGGTCCGCGGCTCACTCCGCAAGCCGTGTGTCGGCCTGCCGGTCAAGGCCGACGGCTGACGGCGGGGAAGTCCCGAGGGCCCAGCCGGGCCCCCCTTCTCGCGGCTCCGGCTGCCGCCGAGAACCGGCGTCCGGAGCCGTTCCTCGTCGCTGCTCGGCAAATTAATCCCTCCATTCGAGTGGATGTGCCGCTCGAAGAAGGGTCGGGAGTCACCTACCGGCACCAATGGTCGTTGATCTGTCGACGCGGTGCGCAAGCCCCGTGAAAGCCGGTCGCGCCGCCACGAAATCCGTGCCGGTGAAGGCCGCCGCCGTAACTAGGAGTAGAACGTGAAGAAGCTCATGAAGGGCGCGGCATTCGCCGCCGGAACCGTCATCGCGATGGGCGTCGCCACCCCGGCGTTCGCCGGCTCCGACGCGAGCGGTGTCGCCGCCCACTCCCCGGGTGTCCTGTCCGGCAACCTCGTCCAGGTGCCGGTGCACGTGCCGGTCAACGCCTGCGGCAACACCGTCAATGTCATCGCGCTGCTGAACCCGTCGTTCGGCAACGTCTGCGTCAACGCTGGATGACGTCGACCTCGGTCGAACCGGTCGGGCACGACGCTCTGATCAGGTACCGCCCCGGGCCGAGTGCGTCGCGCTCCGGGGCGGCCCGTCATCCGCGCCACCTTTTGTTTCACCTTGCACGAGTGGAGAAATGAGTCGATGCGACGAAAGATTCTGAGCCGGAGTCTGCTCACCGTTGCTGCCGCGAGCAGCATCCTCGCCGTGACGGGAGGCTACGCGAGCGCTGACTCCGACGCCCAGGGCGGCTCGAAGGAGGCGCGCCACTCGGCCGAGGACCAGGCGCCGGGCGTCGATTCGGCGAGCGGCGACCACTCGTACGGGGCCACCGCCGAGGGCACCGCGCACGACTCCCCGGGAGTGCTGTCGGGAAACAACGTGAACATCCCGGTCGACGCGCCGGTCAACGTGTGCGGCAACTCCGTGGACGTGGCCGCGCTGCTCAACGCGGCGAGCGGGAACACCTGTGCCAACGTCGAGTCCGCCACCCCCGTGGCGCACGCGCCGCGGCACGCCGAGCCGCCGGCCGCGCCGGCCCCGGCCCCTGAGGTGCAGCTCGCGGAGACCGGTTCCTCGCAGGGCGCGGTGGGTGCGGCGACCGCGGCGGGCGGCGCGCTGCTGCTCGGCGGCGCGGTGCTCTACCGGCGTACGACCAGGACGGCGCGCGTCCGGCGGGCGCAGTCCTGACACAGCGACGGTCTCCCGGTGGGGTCACGGCAGCTTGTCCTCAGGACGCGGAAAGCCGGGCCCCGCACTATCGGGTGATTGTCAGGCCGCGGGTCCGTGCCCGGTTTCCGCCGCGGTCCGTGGTCGTTGTCCCAGCCGAAAGACATCCTGCGCTACCGAAAGGGCGGCAAGTGAAGTATTCGAAGGTTGCAGCGGTCGTGGCCGGCTCCATGATGGCGGTCGGCGTCGCGGCGCCCGCGTTCGCCCACACCACGGGCAACGAGACCACGAGCCCGGCTCCCACCAGCGTCAGCGGCGGGGTCGAGCAGGTGCTCGGCGCACAGCCGCTGCAGGTCGTCGACAGCGCGCAGCCGCTGCAGACCCCCGGCGGCCCGAAGGCCAGTGCCACCGTGGACACCCTCGCCCAGGCCGCGGCTGACCGGCTCCAGGGCGGCGCTCCGGCCGACGTCATCGCGGCGCAGGCGGTCACGACGGCCCAGGGTGTCGCCGAGGCCGGCCTCGCCGGGGCAGCGCCCGCCGGTGCCGCGCCCGCCGCGGCGACCCCAGGCACCGCAATGCTCGGCGGGCTGCCGGCGGGAGCCGTGGCCGGAGCGCTCGGGCTCGCCGGTCTCGCCGGCTGACGCTCCGGCGACTCCGGCGGACGGCCCCATCGGACCGCGTCGCCGGAACCGGACACTTCGTGAACGGTCGACCGGATCGCTCGGACCTGCTTCCGGAGCCGTGCGATCACAGCACCAGGGGAACGCAATGATCAAGAAGCTGCTGGCCGGAGCCGCCCTCGCAGCCTCGGTCGTCGCAGTCGGCGCCACCGCCTCCCCGGCCATGGCGCTCGATGACGGCACGGGCACCACGGCGGCGATCGGCGACGGCGCCTTGCAGAAGTACGGCGACACCGTGACCAGCGGCGCGGAGGGCCCGCGGATCAACCTGGTCCAGGGCGCCCTGGACCAGCCCTGCGTCGCCCTGCCGGTCAGGACGAACGCCCGCTCGCTCGGCGCCGTGACCCCGATCGCCGTGCAGGGGATCAACGCCCTGGCCTCGCAGCAGCAGCAGTGCGGCGGGAGTTCGGCCCCCGCACAGGGTGTCGCGACGCCGGCGCAGGTTCTCGGCGACAGTCCTGCCGGGTCCGGCGCCACCACCGGCTGACCTTCAGCCGGCTCGGCCCCGCTCGAGCCTGCTCGACCCGCACCACCCCGCTTGACCCGCACCACTCTGCTCGACCCGCGTCACCAGGGCCGCCGGCGATTCCGCGCCGGCGGCCCTCCGCCGTTCGCGGCCACCGACGCCACCGACGCCACCGCCCGGCCGCCCCGCCGCCGGCTGCCCGCCGCACCCTCGGGCGATGGCAGGAAAGGTGGGAAACCCGTCATTGCCGCCCTCCGGCACCGCTGCCAGGCTGAACCGCGTGACCAGCCATGACGTGCTCATCGTGCTCTTCGAGGGCGTGCAGAGCCTCGATGTGACCGGCCCGCTCGAAGTGTTCGCGGGCGCCGCGGGTACGGCGCGGGGCGCGCACCCCGCGCCCTACCGGATACGCACCGCGGCGCTGGGCGGCGGGCCTGTGCGCACCTCCGCGGGGCTGCGGCTGCTGCCCGACGAGGACCTGAGGGCCGCCGCGCCGCCCGACGTGCTGCTGGTGCCCGGCGGCCGGGGCACGTACCCGGCCGACCCCGAGGTCGTCGAGCGGATCGCGGCGCTCGCGCCGGGCGCGGGGCGGGTGGTGTCGGTGTGCACGGGCGCCTTCCTGCTGGCGGAGGCGGGCCTGCTGACCGGCCGCCGGGCGACCACGCACTGGGCGTACTGCGGCACGCTCGCCCGCCGGTTCCCGCGGATCGCCGTCGACCCCGAGCCGATCTTCGTACGGGACGGCCCCTATGCCACCTCCGCAGGTGTGACCGCGGGCATCGACCTGGCGCTCGCACTGGTCGAGGAGGACCTCGGCAGGGACGCCGCGCTCGCGGTGGCCCGCGGCCTCGTGGTCTTCCTGCGCAGGCCCGGCGGCCAGGCGCAGTTCAGCACACAGCTGGCCGCGCAGCTCGCCGAGCGGCATCCGCTGCGCGAGGTCCAGCGCTGGATCACCGAGCACCCCGAGGCGGACCTGTCGGTGGACGCGCTCGCGGAACGCGCCGCCCTGTCGCCCCGGCAGTTCGCCCGCGCCTTCCGCGCCGAGGTCGGGGTGACTCCCGGCCACTACGTCGACAGGGCCCGCCTGGAAGCTGCCCGCCGGCTGCTCGAGGACACCGGCTCAGGGGTGGCCGAGATCGCCCGGGCCGCCGGTTACGGCACACCCGAGGCCATGCGCCGGGCCTTCGTCCGCGCGTTGGCGGTACCGCCGGCGGAATACCGCCGGCGTTTCCACTCAGTCAGGAGCTGACCATGCAGATCGCCGTACTGCTCTACGAGGGTTTCACCGGGCTCGACGTGGTCGGCCCGTACGAGATCCTGTCCCGGATACCCGGCGCCGAGGTGGTCTTCACCGCGGTCGAGGCGGGACCGGTGCGTACCGACATGGCAAGCCTCGCGCTGACCGCCGACCGCACGCTGTCCGAGGTCGCTTCGCCCGATCTGCTGCTGGTGCCCGGCGGCCCCGGCACGGCGCAGGTGCTCGGCGACGAGGCGGTGACGCGGTGGCTGCGCGAGGTCGACGCGGGGACGACCTGGACGACGTCGGTCTGCTCGGGGTCGGTGCTGCTGGCCGCCGCGGGGCTGCTGACCGGGCGGCGCGCCGCCTCGCACTGGATCACGCTGGAGCACCTTCCGGCTTTCGGCGCCGTCCCGAGCACCGACCGGGTCGTCTTCGACGGCAAATACGCGACCGCCGCGGGGGTTTCGGCCGGTATCGACCTGGCGCTGCGGCTGGCGGGGCGGATCGCGGGCGACGCGGTGGCCGAGGCGATCCAGCTGGTCGTCGAGTACGAGCCCGAGCCGCCGTATTCGGCAGGCTCGGTGTCGACCGCCTCGCCTGAGCTGGTCAGCGAGCTGCGGGCGAGCCGGCTTGCCGTGCTGCCGCGCTGAGCTGCGTCAGTCGCGGCCGATCTCGGCGGCCTGGGCGCTGCCGAGTTCGGCGGCGGCGCGGAAGTAGCGGCGGATCACGGCGAGGTCGGCGTCGCTGAACGAGCCGAGCATCGCGTCGTAGGCGTCCCCGGGGCCCTCCCAGGCGTCGCCCAGCCCCTGGAGCGCGCCCGGGGTGAGCGCGACCAGCGACCTGCGGCGGTCGTCGGGGTCCGCGCGGCGCTCCACCAGGCCCGCGGCGACCAGCCGGTCGACCAGCCGGGTCGCGGAGCCGGGGGTCAGCCCGGTCAGCGTCGCGATGTGGCCGGTGGTCAGCGGCTCGGGCTCCAGGTCGAGCAGGTTGAGGCACTGCACGTCGGTCGGGTGCAGGCCGAGCCGGTCGGCCATCTTCTGGTTGAAGAGGGTCCAGGCCGCGTAGTGGCGCCTGGATTCCGTGACGACCTGGTCGAGCAGCTCCTCGCGGTCGGACATGCGGACTCCTTATTTCATTTGCGCGACGCAAAGAGTGTGCCGCACAATATCTGCATGGCGCAGTAGCTGTGCAGCGCCTTCAGTCTAGGGAATCCGCTGCCGCACGAGCCTGTGCGGCACGGGAACGGGAGAAATCATGACCATCCTCGTCACCGGCAGCCGCGGCCGCGTCGCCCGCACCCTCCTCGGCCTGCTGCACGCGCAAGGCCACCCGCTGCGGGCCGGGTCGAGCGACCCCGGTGCGCTGGACCCGCCCGGCGGCATACCCGCGGTGCGGTGCGTGCTCGACGATCCCGGCACCTTCGGCCCGGCCCTGGAGGGCGTGCGCTCGGTCTTCCTCTATGCCGGGCGCTCCACCGGTGCTGCCACCGCCTTCGCCGAGGCCGCGGCGGCCGCCGGGGTGCGGCACATCGTGCTGCTCTCCTCGTCCGCGGTCCTGGAGCCGGGCGGCGCGGACAACCTGCTGGCCGGCCACCATGCCGCCGTCGAGGCCGCGCTGAGCCGCGGGCCCGTCCCGGCCACCTTCCTGCGGCCGGGGGACTTCGCGGGGAACGCCCTGCGGTGGGCGCGGTCCATAGCCGCCACCGACACCGTCCGGCTGCCCTACCCGGAGGCGCACACGCTGCCGCTGCACGAGGACGACCTCGCCGAGGCTGCGGCCGCGGTGCTGACGGCGCCTGAAGGGCACCCCGCCCCCGCGTACACCCTCAGCGGGCCGCAGTCGCTCACCTTCCGCGAGCAGGCCGACCTCATCGGCGAAGGGCGGGGCCGCCCGGTGCGGGTCGAGACGGTGGACCCCGCCGAGTGGAAAGCGGCGTCGGGCATCCCCGCGCCCTACGCCGACGCCCTCCTCGACCACTGGCGCGCCCACGACGGCACCCCGCTGACCCCCGCCGCGCCCCTCGTGGACCACCCCCGCACCTTCTCCCTGTGGGCCGCCGCGAACGCCGCGTCCTTCGCCTGAGCCCGGGACGGCCTGCCGCGCACGGGCTCTCCCACCAGCCAAGGCTCGCTCCAGGGAACTCACACCTTCGCGTGCCAGCCTGTGCAGAGGGCGTAACCGCGGGCGGCCCGCGGAGTGACCGCCGCGTAATCGCAGGTTCGTAGCGTCGATCAGGCGCGGCCGCGGGGGCCGCCAAGGGGAGGGCCCGCAGGTGGGGACGACGACGGTACGAACGGTCTGCTCGTACTGCGGCGTCGGCTGCGGCCTCCTGCTGGACGTCGGTGCGGGACCCGACGGCCGCCGCACCGTGCTGAAGGCCGTCGGCGACAAGTCGCACCCGGCGAACCGCGGCCGGCTCTGCACGAAGGGCGCGACGACCGCGGACATGCTGTCGGCGCCCGGCCGCCTGGAGCAGGCCCTCGTCAGGAGCGAGCGCGGCGCGGAAGCCCTCGCCTCGCCCACCGCGGAGGCGATCGCCGAGACCGGCCGCCGGCTGCGGGCGATCGTGGACGAGCACGGGCCCGACGCGCTGGCCCTCTACGTGTCGGGCCAGATGAGCCTGGAAGCGCAGTACCTGGCGAACAAGCTCGCCAAGGGCTTCGTCGGCACCAACCAGATCGAGTCCAACTCCCGTCTGTGCATGGCAAGCGCAGGCACCGGCTACAAGCTGTCGCTCGGCGCGGACGGCCCGCCCGGGTCGTACCAGGACCTGGACCGGGCCGACGTCTTCCTGGTGATCGGCGCCAACATGGCCGACTGCCACCCGATCCTCTTCCTGCGGATGATGGAGCGGGTCAAGGCCGGCGCCAAGCTGATCGTGGTGGACCCGCGGCGCAACGCGACGGCCGCGAAGGCGGACCTCTTCCTGCAGATCCGCCCCGGCACCGACCTGGCGCTGCTGAACGGCCTGCTGCACCTGCTGCACGCCGGCGGCCACACCGACCAGGACTTCATCGACCGCTGGACCGAGGGCTGGGAGGCGATGCCCGGCTTCCTCGCCGACTACCCGCCGGACGCGGTCGCCGCCGTCACCGGCATACCCGAGGCCGACATCCGGCAGGCGGCCGAGCTGATCGGCGGCGCGGCCGAGTGGACGAGTTGCTGGACGATGGGCCTCAACCAGTCGACCCACGGCACCTGGAACACCAACGCGCTGATCAACCTGCACCTGGCGACCGGTGCGATCTGCCGCCCCGGCAGCGGCCCGTTCTCGCTCACCGGCCAGCCGAACGCCATGGGCGGCCGGGAGATGGGCTACATGGGCCCGGGACTGCCCGGCCAACGCTCGGTGCTGGTGCCGGAAGACCGCGCGTTCGCCGAGGAGTTGTGGGGCCTGCCGCCCGGCACCGTGAGGTCCGACGGTGTCGGGCGCGGCACGGTGGAGATGTTCCGGCGGATGGCCGAGGGCGACATCAAGGCCTGCTGGATCATCTGCACCAACCCGGTGGCGTCGGTGGCGAACCGCCGTACCGTCATCGAGGGCCTGGAGGCGGCCGAATTCGTCGTCACCCAGGACGTGTTCGCCGACACCGAGACCAACGCGTACGCCGATGTCGTGCTGCCCGGCGCGATGTGGACCGAGTCCGACGGCGTCCTGATCAACAGCGAGCGCAACCTCACCCTCGCCCGGCAGGCCGTCGACCCGCCGGGCGAGGCGCTGCCCGACTGGCGGATCATCGCCGAGGTGGCCAGGGCGATGGGCTACGGGGAGGCCTTCGACTACGCGGGACCCGAGGAGGTCTTCGACGAGATCCGCCGGGCCTGGAACCCGGCCACCGGCTACGACCTGCGGGGCGTGACGTACGAGCGGCTTCGCGACACCCCTGTGCAGTGGCCCGCGCCCACCGCGGACGGACCGGACCGCAATCCGATCCGCTACGTCGAGGGCGACGGGCTGCGCTTCCCGACGCCGAGCGGCCGGGCCGTCTTCCACGCCAGGCCGCACGTGCCGCCCGCGGAGATGCCAGACGACGACTTCCCCTTCGTGCTCAACACCGGGCGGCTCCAGCACCAGTGGCACACCCTGACCAAGACCGGCAGGGTCGCCAAGCTCAACAAGCTCGACCCGGGGCCCTTCGTGGAGCTGCACCCGCGCGACGCGGCGGAGCTGGGCATCGCCGAGGGCGACTCGGTGGAGGTCGCCTCGCGGCGCGGCCGGGCGGTGCTGCCCGCGGTGCTGACCGAGCGGGTGCTGCCGGGGTGCTGCTTCGCGCCCTTCCACTGGAACGACCTCTTCGGTGAATACCTCAGCGTCAACGCGGTGACCAGCGACGCGGTCGATCCGCTGTCCTTCCAGCCGGAGTTCAAGGTGTGCGCGGTGTCCCTGACGAGGGTCGCCGCGTCCGCCGCCGCTCCCGGCGCGACCGGGCGGGACGTCCTGCCCGCGGGGGACGCGGCGCCGGCCGCCACCGATGACATCTTCGGTTTGCGGGACCTTGCACCGCCGGTGCTCGCGGAGGGCGAACGGCGCTATCTGGTCGGCTTCCTGGCCGGTCTCGGCCTGGGCGTGAAGGGGGTGCCCGTCCTGCCGCGGGACGCGCCCTTCACACCGGAACACGCGCTGTGGGTCAACGGGGTCCTCGCGGGCATGTATTCGCGGCTGCCCGCGGGACCCGACCAGGAGCCGCACACCGAAGTCCCGCGGGCCGGGCGGGAGGTGGTGGTCCTGTGGGCGTCGCAGACCGGCAATGCCGAGGAATTCGCCGCGGCCGCCGCCCGGCGCCTGACCGGCACAGGGCACCGGGCCACCCTGCTCGGCATGGCCGACGCCTCCCCCGCCGCGCTGCCCGCCGCGGCCGACCTGCTGCTGATCACCAGCACCTTCGGCGACGGCGACGCGCCGGACAACGGCACCGGCTTCTGGGACGCGCTCACCGCGCCCGACACCCCGCGGCTCGACGGCCGCCGCTTCGCCGTACTCGCCCTCGGCGACTCCTCCTACGACGACTTCTGCGGCCACGGCCGCCGGCTGGACGAACGCCTCGGCGAACTCGGCGGAGTACGCCTCGCGCCGCGTACGGACTGCGAGCCCGACTACGAGTCCACAGCGCTGGCCTGGCTGGACCAGGTGCTCGGCGCGCTCGCGGCGGCCGCGCCAGGACAGGCCGACGCCCTGGCCCCCGCCCCGTCCGCGCCCGCGCCCGCCCCGGCAGGGCCCGTACGGCGCACCGCGGCCGGGACCGCCCGGCTCACCGGCAACCGGGTGCTCGGGCTGCCCGGCGCGGCCAAGGAAGTCCGCCGCTTCACCCTCGACACCCGCGACAGCCCCGTCCCGCTGCCCTACGAGGCCGGCGACGCCCTCGGCGTGCTGCCCGTCAACTCCCCCGCCCTGGTCGAGGAATGGCTCACGGTGACCGGGCTCGACCCGGGTACGGGGGTCACCGTCCCCGGCGTCGGCGACGTCCCGCTGGGCGAGGCGCTGCAACGGCACCTGGACATCAGCAGGATCACCCCCGACCTGCTGCGCTTCGTCGCCGACCGCACCCGCGACCGGGTCCTGAGGAAGCTGCTGCGGCCCGACAACAAGGACGAGCTCGCCAAGTGGTCGTGGAGCAGGCAGGCGGTGGACCTCGTCGCCGAATACGTGGTCAAGGCCGACGCCGCCGAGTGGGCCGGGGTGCTCAAGAAGCTCCAGCCGCGGCTGTACTCCATATCGTCGAGCCCGCTCACCGACCCGCAGCAGATCTCGCTGACCGTCTCGGTCGTGCGCTACGACAACCCCGGCGGCCGCCCGCGCGGCGGCGTCTGCTCGCCCTTCCTGGCCGACGCGGAGCCCGGTACGTCCGTCCCCGTGCACGTCCGGCGCTCCCCGCACTTCCGGCCGCCCGCCGACCCGGCCACCCCCATGGTCATGGTCGGCCCCGGCACCGGCGTCGCCCCCTTCATCGGCTTCCTCGACGAGCGCCGCGCCCGCGGCCACCGCGGCCGCAACTGGCTCTTCTTCGGCGAGCAGCACCGCGCCACCGACTTCTACTACGAGGACGACCTCACCGCGCGCCTGGCCGACGGCACCCTCACCCGCCTCGACACCGCCTTCTCCCGCGACCAGCGGGCCAAGGTCTACGTCCAGGACCGGATGCGCGAGCGCGGCCCGCTCCTGTGGTCGTGGCTCCAGGAAGGCGCGCACTTCTACGTCTGCGGCGACGCCGCCCGGATGGCGAAGGACGTCGACCGCGCGCTGCGCGACATCGCCGTCACCCACGGCGCCCTCTCCCCCGAGGCGGCGACCGCGTACGTCAAGCAGCTCGCCGCCGACAAGCGCTACGTGCGCGACGTCTACTAGGCGACTCCGGCGGACCCTTGCCGGGCGCGTCAGCTCAGGATCTTCTGCTTGGCCCGCTGGAACTCCTCCTCCGTGAGGTGCCCCGAACTCTTCATCTCGGCGAGCTTGGCCAGCTCGTCGGCGGACCCGCCGGAACCTGAACCGGCGGTCTTGCGGATGTACTCGTCGATCTCCTGCTGGTGGGCCTTCGAGTGGTGGGCCTCCCGCCGCCCCATGCCGGCGCCGCGGACGCAGACGTAGACGAAGACGCCGAGGAAGGGGAGTACCAGCACGAAAACCAGCCAGCCGGCCTTGGCCCAGCCGCCCAGCGTGTCGTCGCGGAGGAGGTCGGCGACGATCCGGAAGAGCAGGAAGATCCACAGCACCCACAGGAAGACCCACAGAGCGGTCAGGAAGGCGCCGAGCACGGGATAGTCGTAGGCGAGGTAGACGGTGTCGTTCATGACGGCCTCCGGTTCAGGCGGTGTCGGGGGAGACGGGGACGCGGCCATCGGCCGCCGCGGCGGCGAGTGCCTGGTGGTCCAGGGCGTTGCGGTCGGCGTAGGCCTCGGCGAACTCCGCCAGGGCGCGGTCCAGCACCTCACCGCTGCCCGCGTAGGCGGCCAGCGCGATCGGGTCGCCGGAGCGGGCGTGCGCGCGCGCCAGGGAGGCGCCGCAGACCCGGGCGAAGAGGCGCAGCATCGTCGCGGACATCGTGTCGGGCTGCGCGATGCCCTTCCAGTCGCGCAACTGCCGCACGTAGAAGTCCCGCTGTCGCCCGTCGATGCCGATGACGCGGTCCCAGCCGAGCAGGATGTCGCCCGCGGACTGCATCAACCGCTGCCCCGCGACGACGCGTTGGCCCTGGTTGTCCTGGGCGGCGGCACCGGCGTAGGGGGTGAGGACCGAGGGTCCCGCCTCCTTGGCCTGGAGCAGCAGCGGGTCGCCGTCGTCGCGGCCGACGGCGAGGACCACCCAGCACCGGGTGCCGACGCTGCCGACGCCGACGACCTTGCGCGCCATGTCGACCACCTGGAAGCGGCTGAGCAGCAGCCGCCGCTCCGGCGGCAGGCTCTCGCTGTAGCGGCGCAGCAGCTCGTTCAGCCTCCGCTCGAGCTCGGCGCGCCGGTCGTCGGGCAGCAGGTCGCGCAGCGGGGTGATCAGCGGCGGGTCCGCGGCGAACCTGCGGTGCCCGTCGACGACGTGGGTGAGCTTGTCGAAGGCCTGCGCCGTGGTCCTGGTGCGGGCCTTGGCGAGTGCCTTGCCGGTCCGCTTGCGCACGGTCGCGCCGGGCTGCTCCTTGCCCGGCAGCAAACCCGTCAGCTGGTCGGTGTCGTCCTGCGCGTACCAGATGTCGAGGGTGCCCATGCCGGCGAAGAGCTGCATCCGCTCGCGGTACGCCTCCACCGCCCCGCGGACGATCGCGGCACGCTGATCCGAGCCGAAGTCACGCGCCCGCGCGGCGATCTCCAGGCTGGTCGTGAGCCGTTTGAGGTCCCATTCGAAGGGCCCTGGCAGCGTCTCGTCGAAGTCGTTGATGTCGAAGACCAGATGGCGCTCTGGCGACGCGAGCAGCCGGAAGTTCAGCAGGTGCGCGTCCCCGCACAGCTGGGCGGTAAGGCCGGTGTGCGGCTTCGTGCCGAGGTCGGCGGCCATGATGCCGGCGGCGCCCCGGTAGAAGCGGAAGGGCGACTCCAGCATGCGGCCGTAGCGGATCGGCACCAGCTCCGGCACCCGGTCGGCGGACTGCCGTTCCAGCAGCTCGACCGGGTCGAAACGCTTGCCGCCCGGTTCGAAGCGGGCGTGTGCGGACCGCGGCACGCGGCGCCGTGCCGCCTTTCCGTGTGCGGCCCGCTCGGAGGGGCCGCGCCGTGGCACGGCCCTGCCGAGCGGATCCCTGACCTCGTTGCGCATGGGCTCACCGCCCTCCGGTTGCCTCCATCCTGAACCCGGGCCGCCGACCCCGCCACGCGAGCACCTGTCACTCACGGTGACCACGGGTGACGCGGCGGGCGTCCACCGTTCGGTGGACGGTGATGTGCCCGTACGGCCGTTCCGGGCGCAGGCGCGCGGCGGGATCGTGGACGCATGACGGACGACGTGGTGAAAGTGCGCGGGCTTCGCAAGCGGTACGGCGAGGTCGACGCGGTGGACGGGGTGGATCTCGGCATCCGGCGCGGCGAGGTTTTCGGGATCCTGGGGCCCAACGGGGCCGGCAAGAGCACGACCGTGGAGATCCTCCAGGGCCACCGGCGGCGGGACAGCGGCGAGGTGGCGGTGCTCGGGCAGGACCCGGGCACCGCGGACCGAGCGTGGCAGTCGCGGGTCGGGATCGTGTGGCAGGACGAGTCGGCCGCGGCGGAGCTGACCGTCGCCGAGACGCTGCGGCACTTCGCCCGCTACTACCCGCGGCCGCGCGATCCGGCCGAGGTCATCGACCTGGTGGGCCTGGCGGAGAAGGCGGACAGCCGCACCAAGGAGCTGTCCGGCGGCCAGCGCAGGCGGCTCGATGTGGCGCTCGGCGTGATCGGCGGCCCAGAACTGCTGCTGCTCGACGAGCCGACGACCGGCTTCGACCCGGCGGCCAGACGGCAGTTCTGGTCGCTGATCCGCAGCCTCGCCGACGAGGGCACCACCATCATCCTCACCACCCACTACCTCGACGAGGCCGAGGCGCTGGCCGACCGGCTCGCGGTGATCGCGGCAGGCAAGGTCGTCGCCGAGGGCGAGCCCGGCTCGCTCGCCGGGCGCGCGCAGGCCAGGGCCACCGTCCACTGGGCGGACCCGGACGGCACCGCGCACAGCGAGGAGACCGACACCCCGACCCGCACCGTCGGCGCGCTGGCCGGCCGCTTCGACGGCGAGATACCCGAACTGCGGGTCACCCGGCCCACCTTGGAAGACATCTACCTGCGACTCATCGGATCGGAGGACAGCTGATGGCCGGCACCACCGCCGCGACGGCGCTCACTCCCGTGTCGGACGACAGGTCCGCCCGGCTGCCCGGGGCATGGCGCCTCGGCCTGCTGCGCGGGGCGATGGAGATCCGGCTGTTCTTCCGGCTGCGCGAGCAGGTGATCTTCACCTTCGCCTTCCCCATCGTCTTCCTCTTCCTCTTCGCCTCGATCTTCCACGACGACATGGAGAACACCGGCTCCACGGCGTCGCAGTACTACGTGGCGTCGATGATCGCGGCCGGCATCATGTCCACCAGCTTCCAGTCGCTTGGCATCTCCATCGCGATCGAACGCGACGAGAAGGTGCTGCGCCGGCTGCGCGGCACCCCGATGCCGCCCGCCGCGTACTTCCTGGGCAAGATCTGGCTGGTGCTGGTCACGGGACTGCTGGAGACGGCCGCGCTGCTGGTCTTCGGCACCACCGTCTACGACGTCGACCTGCCCTCGGACGTGTCCGGCTGGCTCACCTTCGGCTGGATCTTCGTGCTCGGCCTGACCGGCTGCGCGCTGCTCGGCATCGCGATCAGCAGCGTGCCGAAGTCGGGCAGGAGCGCCACCTCCGTGGTCGTACTTCCCTTCCTGGTCCTGCAGTTCATCTCCGGTGTGTACATCCTCATCGACACGGTGCCCGGCTGGATGCTGACCATCGGCTCGTTCTTCCCGCTGAAGTGGATGTGCCAGGGCCTGCGCGGGGTCTTCCTGCCGGAGGCGGCCGCCGCCCTCGAACCGGCGGGCAGTTGGGAGTACGGACGTATCGCCCTGGTGCTGGGCGCCTGGTGCATCGGAGGATTGGTGCTGTGCTTGCTGACCTTCCGCTGGAAGAGCCGGAACGACGGCTGACCGAGTCGCCACCGCCCGCCGCGGGTGCCCGCGGCGGGCACGTGTGGGAGCGCTCCTTCCTGCCGTGGGACCTGTACTTCGTCGTCGTGTGGGTGGGGACCGTGCTCTTCGCCCTCGCGGCGGAGACCCCGGGGCCCGGTGTACGCGTCATCGCCGCCTGCCTCTTCTGCCTGCCGGTGCCCTGGTACGTGTGGGTCGGCCGCCCGCTGCTGATCACGCAGAGCACCGCAAGCGGCACCCGGCCGGCCGTGCGGTATCTCGTCGGCCTCGTGCTGCTCTTCCTGCCGCCCGCGGCACTCGTGGGGGAGACCAGGCTCGCGACCTTCGGCCTCGTACCGCAGTGCTTCATGCTGCTGCGGGTGCGGGGCGCGCTCACCGCCGTCGCCCTCATCAACACCCTGCCGGTCGCGGCCTGGGCGCTGATCTGGCGTCCCGACGACCACGACCTCTACTACAACTCCGTCTTCGCCGTCGTCACCCTCGCCTTCTCTGCGGTGGTCGGCAGCTGGATCATCCGCGTCATCGAGCAGAGCACGGAACGCGCCGACCTGGTCGCCGAGTTGGACGCCAGCCGCGGCGAGGTGGCCCGGCTGTCCGCGGAGCGCGGCGCCCTCGCGGAGCGCGAACGGCTCTCCCGGGAGATCCACGACACCCTCGCGCAGGGCTTCACCAGCGTCCTGATGCTCGTCCAGGCGGTCGAGACGGAGTTCGAGGACGACCCGGAGCAGGCCCGCCGCCACCTCGCCCTCATGGCGGGCACCGCCCGGGAGAACCTGGCGGAGGCCCGCGCCCTCGTCGCGGACAACGCCCCCGCGGGGCTCGACGGCGGCTCCCTGCCCGACGCCCTGCGCCGCCTCGCCGCCCGTCACACCGAGCAGACGGGCGCACCCGCGGCCGTCGGGATCACCGGTGACGTGCGGGCGCTGCCCGCGGCCGTCGAGGTCGTCGCCCTGCGCAGCTGCCAGGAGGCCCTGGCCAACGCCCGCCGGCACGCAGGCCCCGCCGTCCCCGTCACCCTCGACCTGCACTACGCCGAGGACACCCTGCGGCTCGCGGTACGCGACACCGGCCGCGGCTTCGACCCCGCGGGGCCGCCGGGCACCGGCTACGGCCTGCCGGGGCTGCGCGCCAGGGCCGCCGAGATGGGCGGCACCGCGGCCGTCGACAGCGCGCCCGGCCGCGGCACCGCGGTCACCGTCACCCTGCCGCTCGCGGCCGCCCGGAGGAGCACACCGTGATCCGTATCCTGCTCGCGGACGACCACCCCGTCGTGCGCGAAGGGCTCCGCGCGATGCTCGACGCGGAGGCCGACCTCGACGTCGTCGGCGAGGCGTCGAGCGGCCCGCAGGCCGAGGCGCTGGCCGCCACCCTGCGGCCCGACATCGTGCTCATGGACCTGCGGATGCCGGAAGGCGGCGGCGTCGAGTCCATCCTCCGCATGACCGCGGCCGGGCTGCCGTGCCGGGTCATCGTGCTCACCACCTACGAGACCGACGGCGACATCCTCCGCGCCGTGGAGGCCGGCGCGGCGGGCTACCTCCTGAAGGACCTCGCCCGCGGCGAGCTCGCGACCGCGGTGCGGGCCGCCGCCCGAGGCGAGACCGTCCTGGCCCCGACCGTCGCGGCCCGCCTCGTCGACCGCCTCCGCTTCCGCCCGGAGCGCCCGCACCTGTCCGACCGCGAGACCGCCGTCCTGCGCCTCGTCGCCGACGGCTGCACCAACGCCGAGATCGGCCGCCGCCTGTTCATCGGCGAGTCCACCGTGAAGACCCACCTGCTGCGCACCTTCACCAAGCTGGGCGTCACCGACCGCACCGCCGCCGTCACCTCGGCGATGCGCCACGGCCTGCTGTGACGGCCTGTTGCGACCGCCTGTTGTGACGGCTTGCTGCGACGGCTTGCTGTGACCGCCTGTTGCGACGGCCTGTGTGACGGCCGCGCGGAGCCTTGTGCCCGGCCCGGCCCTGGTCCCGTGGGCGCTCACGCGGCGAGCCGCCTCGTCACGACGAGGCGGCTCGCGGTGTGGGGCAGCCAGCGGGGTGGTGCGACGGCGGGTGCGGTCACAGGCCGCCGGTGTAGAGCAGGCGGTCGGGCGAGCCCGCGGTGACGCTCAGCACGTCAGGGGTGGCCTGGCCCGCGACCCAGTCGCCCACGGCCTGCGCGCCCGCGGTCGGGTTCGCCGCCTTGTAGAGCAGTGCGACCCCGGCGGCGTGCGGGCTGGCCATCGAGGTGCCGCTGAGGGTCACGCTGCCGCCGCCGAGCTTGGCGGAGGCGATGTTCACCCCGGGCGCGTAGAGGGCCAGGCACTCGCCGAAGTTGCTGAAGGAGGCCTGCCGGTCGGAGGAGTCGGTCGCCCCGACGGTGAACACGCCCCGGGCGCCGGCGGGCGAGACGTCGCACGCGTCCTCCGAGCTGTTGCCCGCGGCCACCACCGGCAGCACACCCGCGTCGGCGAGCGCCGTGGCGGCTTCGTTGACCGCGTTGGAGAAGGCGCCGCCGAGGGAGGCGTTCAGCACGGCCGGCTGCTTGGCGTTCTTCGCCACCCAGTCGAAGCCAGCGACGACCCCGGCCACGGTGCCGCTGCCGTCGCAGCCCAGCACCCGGACGCTGACCAGGTTCGCCTTCGGGGCGACACCGTAGGTGGCGCCGCCGACGGTGCCGGCGACATGGGTGCCGTGGCCCTGGCAGTCCTGGCCGTTGCGCCCGTCGCCGATGGCGTCGAAGCCGGGCACGGCCCGACCGCCGAACTGGGTGTTGGCGTAGTCGATGCCGGTGTCCAGGATGTAGGCCGTCGCGCCGGCGCCGTCGCCGGCGGTGGTGAACTGGCCGTCGAGCGGCAGGTCGTGCTGGTCGATCCGGTCCAGGCCCCAGGTGGCCGCCGCGGCCCTGACGCCGCTGCCGCCCGCCGGGACGGCGGCGTCGGTGGTGTGCGCCAGGTCGAAGGCGGTCACCGCCGAGTTCTCCTCGACCGACTCGACGCCGCGCAGCCTGCGGATCGAGTCGAGCTGCGCCGCGTCGAGCGTGACGGCGAAGCCGCGCAGCGCGCTGCTGTAGGTGAAGAAGGGCTTGACGCCGGTCTTCTGGGCCATCGACGACGGGTCGAGGGTCTTCTGCACGGTCACGATGTACTGGCCCGCGACGGCATGGGCGTGCGTGTGCAGCGGGGCGAGCGTGGTGGCGGGAGTGGGCACCGGGATGGCGGCCACGGCAGGAGTGCCGGCCACGGTCAGCGGTGCGAGGACCAGGGCTGCGGCGGAAAGGCCGCGCGCGAACAAGCGCATGTCGGGCTCCGGTGGGGACGGTGGTGGGCGATGACGTCCGCGCCCCGGTGCGCCCGTACGGCGGGTGCGGCGGTACGGGCGGGCAAGGCCACGGCCGGACCTACAATCTGACGATCATTCATCCCCCGGCCTCCGACACACGTACGACGGGGGCCGTGTCAGCCGAATGGGCGCGGCATCCGGCGTACATTGCCGGGCCCCCGGCACGTACGGCCCCCGGCACGTACGGCCCCCCGCACGTACGGCGGCCCCCGGCACGTACGGCTCGCGGCGCGGCAATGTGCCGCGGCCTCTCGTACGGCGGGGGTCGGGAGCCGGGGCGGGGGCCGGGATACGGCAGGCGGGCGCCCTCGCGGGTGCCGGGGAACGGTCCGACCGGCGGCCCCGCCCCGCCCCGCCCCGCGCGGGTCGCGAAACCCGCGTCAGGGTGCGGGCGGTGCGGACGCCGCCGCGTGCAGCAGCAATTCGGAGCCCAGCGCGGTGAGGGTGTGGTGGCTGGAGCGGCCGTCGCGCCGGGTGGCGACGAGACCGGCCCGCCGCAGGACCGTGGCGTGCTCGCTGGCCGACGCCAGCGACAGGCCCACCCTGCGGGCCAGCTGGCCGGTGGTCACCCCGTCGGCGATCACTTCGAGTACCGCCGCCCTGCTGTGCCCGATCAGCGCGGCCAGCCCCTCGTGCGGACCGCCCGGCAGGTCCGCCAGCGGGTGCTCGCCGCTGCCGGGGGCCACCTCGTAGTAGAGCGTGGGCTGCTCGTCGTCCGGGTCACAGGGCACGTACGAGCTGAACGCGCCCGGCGCCAGCAGCAGTCCGCGGCCACCGAGGTGGTAGTCGTAGTCGGTCTCCGCCCTGGTCTGCACTTCGAGCACCGGCGGCCGCCATCGCATCCGGGGGCCGAGGGTGTGCAGCACCTCCTCGACGCCGCCGTCACCCAACTGCCGGGTGCGGGCGGCCCGGTCCGCGGCGAGCAGCGCGGCCAGCCCGCGCCAGTAGGGCGCCACGGCCACCCGGTGGTAGTCCCGTACCGCCGCGGCCAGCCGGTTCGCCGCGGCCCTGTCGCCCTCGGCCAGGTCCCGGGTCCAGCGGGGCAGCGGGCGGTGCCTGCCGACGTACTCGAGGTCGGCGCGCAGGGCCCGCGGCGGGGTGCTCAGCAACCGCTCCAGCTCGTCGTCCAGCGTCCGGAGGCCGATGTGCGGGCGCAGGAAGCGCGGGACGGGGTGCGCGGGGTCGACCGGTGCGAGCTGGGCGAAGTACGGCACCCGCGGCGGCCCGCCGCCCATGCCGCCGCCCGGCCCCACCAGCCCGGCCCGCACCAGCCGCCGCCACCTGTCCAGGCCGGGCGTGCCGGCCCGCTGCGCCAGCCGGAAGGTGCTGAAGGTGGTGACCGCGAGCGGGCTCGGGCGGCCCGCCATCCGGGTACGTGCCAGGTCGGTCAGCGTGAAGTGGATGCGCACGGAGCCCCCCGTTTGCTTCGACCAGGGCCGAAACGTCTCGCCGTACTCCTTTGTACACGGCACGGTGGTGTGCGCGGGGCGCCCCCGGCGGCCGGGGGCGGTCGGGGACGCCGCGCGCTGACGCCCGGTCATGCGGCCGGGCGGGTCCACGCAACGGGAGGACGCACGATGAGTGCACGGCAGCGGGGTGCGGGGCGCCGGGCGTACGGTGCCGGGTTCACAAGGGCCGCGGGCGCGGCGGTGGTGGCGGGCGCGCTCGCCGTGGTGCTGGCGGTGCCGGCCGGTGCGAGCGCCGCGGCCGGCGGGGACTTCACCGGTCTCACCGGCCTGGCGGGCGTACCGGCGGACGTGCCGGGCCTGCGGGGTCCCGTCGTCACCCACCCGGTGCAGGAGTCGTTCGGCTACCCGGCAGGCGAGGTGTGCGCCTTCCCCTCGCACGCCGACTTCCCGGTCAGCGACCTGACCACCAGGACCTGGACCGACGCCGCGGGACGGCCGGTCTTCGCGGTCGAGAGCGGCCCGCTCGTCATGCGGGTCACCAACCTCGCCACCGGCAAGTCCGTCGAGCGCGACATCTCGGGCACCGGTGTGATCACCTATCCCGACCCCGACTCGTTCATCCTCAGCGGCAACGACTGGTCGGCCGGCTTCCACACCGGCGACCACCCCCACAACCAGTGGATCGTGGCCGGCCCCTTCATGTCCGTCGAGATCAGCACGGCGGCGGGCAGGAGCAGCAGAACGCTTCTTGCGCTCGCGGGACCCTACGAGGACCTCTGCAAGACGCTGGCCTGAGGCCGTGGCGCGGCGCATTGCCGCGCCACGGCGTCGGTGACCTGTCGTCGTGCCGGTCCGTGCCGGTCCGTGCCGGTCCGTGCCGGTCCGTGCCGGTCCGTGCCGGTCCGTGCAGGGTCCCGTGTTCCGCGCGGCTCAGCGCGGCGTGGCCAGGTCCTGCCGGTGCGGTGCGGTGGCTCAGGCCCTGCCGACCGGCATCGGGTCGCGCCACATCGGATACATCGACGGGCCTTCGGGGAGGTCGATGGTGTCGCCGGACCACACGAAGCCGAGGCGGGCGTAGAGCGCGCGGCTGCGGGTGCTGCTGGCCTCCAGGTAGGCGGCGAGGCCCTCGCGGTCGCAGCGGGACAGCACCGAGGTGATCAATTCGGTGCCGCGCCCCTGGCTGCGGGCCGTCGAGTCCACCGCTATCAGCATCAGGTGCTCGTGTGCGCGCTCCTTGGGGTGGGCCGCGTCGAGGATCCTGCCGATGGCCTCGACGCGTTCGTTGGCCGGGTCGACGACGCGCCGCAGCTCGGCCGGGCCCGCGTCGTCGGCGGGGTGGCCGCCGGCCGGCACCGAGAACCACAGCGCTGCGGCGGAACCGTCCACCGCCATGTCGACGTAGCCCTCGGCGAGGGCGGTGTCCAGGAAGACGCCCATCATCACGCCGTGCTTGTTCTGCCGGTCGGTGGGGTCGGGAAACACCCAGCCGCTGACCGCGTCGTCCCGGAAGACCCGGTCCAGCAGGTCGGTCACGGCCGCCCTGTCGTCCTGTCCGGCCCGTCGGATCGCCACACCCATGCGCTTGTCCTCCGCCTGCTCGTTGGTCGTATCAACTGATCACTTCCGTAAGGCGGTTGCAGCCTAAGCCCTGGCCTGCGGTCGAGCCTCGGCGGAGCGGTGCCCGGCGGGGCGGGCCTCGGTGCGGTGCTGGGCAGCCGGGGCCTCGGCGCGGTGCTCCGCGGCGGGGGCTTCGGTGCGGTGCTCCGCAGTGCGGGCCTTGGTGGAGCGGGCCTCGATCGCGTGCAGCACCGCGACCATGTCGGCGCCGCCGTGGCCGAGCGCCACGGTCTCGCCGAACAGCGCGTGGCAGGCGTCGAGCAACGGCGACGCGAGACCGGCCTCGCGGGCCGCCTCGGCGATCAGCCGGTTGTTCTCGAGTACGTCCGACGCGGCTGCCTGGACGGCGAAGTCGCGGTCCCTCAGCTTGGGGGCCTTCGCCTTGGACACCGTGCTGGCCATCGGCCCCGCGTCGAGCACGGCCAGGAAGCGGTCGCGGTCGAGCCCGTGCCGTTCCGCGAAGTGGAAGGCCTCGGTGAGCCCGGTGACCATGGTGATCAGGAAGAGGTTCACCGACAGCTTGGTGAGCAGCGCGCCGGGCACGGGGCCGCAGTCGAAGGCGTCCTGGCACATCGGTGCCAGCAGCGGCCGTACGGCGTCGACCCCTTCCTGTTCCCCGGCCAGCATCGCCACCAGCTGTCCCGCCTCCGCGGGCCCGCGCGACCCCGACACCGGCGCCTCCACGTAACGGCCGCCCGCCGCCCGGACGTCGGCCTCCAGCCCCTGTGAGTAGCCGGGCGAGGTGGTGCCCATGTGCACGATCGTGCGGCCCGCCACCTGCTCGGCGAAGTCGGGGGTGCCGCGCGCCAGGGTGGCATCGATCGCGGGGCCGTCGGCCAGCATCAGGAAGACGACATCGCTGTCGCGGAGGACCTCACCGGGTGTGCCTGCGACCCGGGCGCCCGCGTCGCGCAGCGGCCCGCTCCTGGCGGGCGACCTGTTCCACACCCTCAGCGGCGGCCGGTCGGCCCGCTGCCGCGCCAAGTTGAGGGCCATGGGCTGCCCCATGACGCCGAGACCGAGAAAGCCGGCTCTGAGCATGCTGTCGGGTCCTTTCCTGCGGGCCGTGGATACGGCTTGCGATCTATGACGGCCGTCATAATACTGAGCATTATGACCACCGTCATAGGGCCTGTCGCGCCCATCCCGGCCACTCCGGATGATCGGGCCGCTCCGATCGCTCGGACTGATCGGACTGAGCGGGCTGATCGGGCCGCTCGGGTCGATCCGGCTGCTCGGGCTGATCGGGCCACTCCGGCTGATCGGGCCGCTCCGGTTGCTCGGGTCGATCAGGCCGCTCCGGTCGACTCGCCCGACCCGCCCGTCCTGCCCGCTTCGGCCGGGGGCGTGCGCCGGTGGCAGGTGGCGGTCGCCGGGCCCGCCGACGCGGCCGCGCTGCGCGAACTCTTCGCCGCCTGCTCCCAGGACACCGTCCGGCTGCGCTTCTTCGGCCAGGTCCGCGCCCTCCCCCCGGACTACCTGGAGCACGTGCTTGCCGGCCGCGCCGACGTCCACGACGCGGTGGTGGCGTACGAATACGGCGCCGGCAGGGCGCGTCTGGCCGGCCTCGCCAGCCTCGCCCTGCCCCCGGGTGCGCGGGCGGCGGAAATCGGCGTCCTGGTCGGCGATGCCTGGCAGCGGCAGGGTGCGGGCCGCGCCATGGTCGACCTGCTGCTGAGCCGCGCCCGAGCGCGCGGCGTCCGGTATGTCAGCGCAGCCGTACTGCCGGGCCGTTCCGGCCTGCTCGCCGCGCTGGGCCGCCGGCTGCCCGCCGAGCGCCTGGCGCACTCCGCGGACGGGCCCAGCGGCGTCTATAAGCTGGACGGACCCTGAGGAGGCCGGCCATGACTGCACCCCGCACCCACGGTCCGCGGGAGCGCATGGTCTTCGCCGCGGCCCAGCTGATCCGCCGCGACGGCGTCGGCGCGACCGGCATGCGCGATGTCGCGGCCCGCGCGGAGGCCCCCCGCGGGTCGCTCCAGCACTACTTTCCCGGCGGCAAGGAGCAGCTGGTCAACGAAGCCGTGACCTGGGCCGGGCGCTATGCGGGCAAACGCGTCGCCCGCTACCTTGCCGAACTCCCCGACCCCACCCCCGGCGCCCTCTTCGAGGCGATGACCTGGCAGTGGATCGCCGAGTTCGAGGCGGACGGCTTCGGCACCGGCTGCCCGGTCGCCGCCGCCACCGTCGACTCGACCGCCACCCTCCCCTCGGCCCGCGAGGCGACCGCCGCCGCCTTCGCCGCGTGGACCACCCCGCTGACCGCCGCCCTGACCACCCTCCGCGTCCCCGCCGCCCGCGCCCCAGGCCTGGCCACCTTGATGATCTCCACCCTGGAGGGCGCCATCCTGATGGCCCGCGCGCATCAGTCCACGGCCCCGCTGGTCACGGTCACCACGGAACTGGCCCCCCTCCTGGACGCCGCGGCCGCTGCCTGAGCGGTGCCGGCCGGTCGCCTTCGCGATGGCGTGCGTCGGCCGCCTCGCAGGTGGCGTGCCTCCCGGGCAGCGCGTGGAGCCTTGGGCCGAGCCCTTCGCGGTGGCACCCCCGCCCCCCGCTGCTTAGGGTGCGAAGGAGCGGGCACCGCCCCGGCAGGCCCGCGGCCGCACGGCCGGCCGCAGGCCCGGAGCGGGCCGCGGGAGAGAGGCGGAGCGCGATGCCACACCCCACGATCGTGGTCGGCGTCGACGGCTCGACGCCCGCCCAGCAGGCTCTGCGCTGGGCCGGCCGCCAGGCGGAGCTGACCGGGGCCGCACTCGTCGCGGTCATGGCGTGGGAGTTGCCTGGGGCCTTCGGCTGGGCTGACGTGCCCGAACTTCCCGAGGGCTTCGACCGGGAAGGCCCGGCGGCCCGCGCGCTCGCCGAGGCGGTGGGCGACGCGCTGCCCCCGCGGCAGGCGGCAGCCGTCGAGCAGGTGGTCACCCTCGGCAACCCGGCGCAGGCCATCCTCGACCAGGCAGAGGAGGACGCCGCGGAGCTGATCGTGGTCGGCGTGCGCGGCCACGGAACCTTCCACGCGACCCTGCTCGGTTCCGTGAGTCATACCGTCACACTGCATGCGACCTGCCCGGTCGTGGTGGTGCGTGGGACTACGCAAGTGACGGGATAGTCGCAGGCCATCGCGCATTGCCCAGAGTTATCCACAGGCTGTGACGACAGCCGCTCCTGAGGTGCGCTCGGCGGAGCATCATGGGGACATGAACGAAACGACCGGATCCGCCAGCGGGTCCACGCCCGAATCCGACGCCGTGCCGGCCGTGCCCGCACCCGCCTCCTCGTCAGGGATCCTGCCCGGCACCGTCCCGGGAGTCGTCCCCGACACCGTCCCCGGTTCGCTCCCCGACTGGGAGAAGAGGTATCGCGCCCCCCGGGTCGGGCTGCCGGAGTGGGCGGAGGACGCCCCCGACCACAGCCTGTTCGTCTCGGACGTCACCGGGACGTACGAGCTGTACGCGTGGAATCGGACGACAGGGGAGCGCCGCCAGGTCACCGACCGGCCGAACGGCACGACGGACGGCACGCTCAGCCGCGACGGCGCCTGGGTGTGGTGGTTCTCCGACACGAATGGCGACGAGTTCGGCGTGTGGATGCGCCAGCCGTTCGGTGGTGGCGAGGACATACCCGCCGCCCCCGGCCTCGAGCCCTCCTACCCCGCGGGCCTGGCGCTCGGCGTCGGCGGCCTCGCCGTCGTCGGCCGCTCCACCGACGACGAGGGCACGACCGTGCACGTCGTGCCGCCGGAGGGCGCCGAGCCGTATGAGATCTACCGGCACGAGGAGTCGGCCGGCGTCGGCGACCTCTCGGAGGACGGCACCCTGGTCGTGATCGAGCACACCGAGCACGGTGACGCGATGCACAGCGCGCTGCGGGTGCTGCGGGTCGCTGACGGCTCGGTGGTGGCGGAGCTCGACGACACCGAGGGCGGCACCCGGGAGCTGGGCCTCGACAGCCGCGGCTTCGCCCCGGTGCCCGGCGATACCCGGCTGCTGGTCGGCCATCAGCGGGCCGACCGCTGGCTGCCGATGATCTGGGACGTCGCCACCGGCGAGCAGACGGCGCCCGCGATCGACCTGCCGGGCGACGTGCAGGCCGAGTGGTATCCGGACGGCAGCGCGCTGCTGGTGGTGCACGACTTCAGGGCCCGCAGCGAGATGTTCCGCTACGACCTCGCGGCCGGCACGCTGACCGCGCTCGACACCCCGCGCGGTTCTGTGGGCGGCGCCACCGCAAGGCCGGACGGCACGGTCGAGTATCTGTGGTCGTCCGCGGCACGGCCCCCGGCGGTGCGCTCCACCACCGGCGCGATCGTGCTGGAGGCCCCGGGGCTGCGGGCGCCCGATTCCGTCCCGGTGGAGGACGTGTGGGTGGACGGCCCCGGCGGCCGGATCCACGCCCTGGTGCAGCGGCCCCCGGCCGGCGCGACCCGGCGCAAGGAGCCGCTGCCGACGGTCTTCGAGATCCACGGCGGCCCGACCTGGCACGAGTCGGACTCCTTCGCCGCCGGCCCCGCGGCCTGGCTGGACCACGGCTTCGCGGTGGTGCGGGTCAACTACCGCGGGTCGACCGGTTACGGGCGCGAGTGGACGGACGCCCTCAAGCACCGGGTGGGCCTGATCGAGCTGGAGGACATCGCGGCGGTCCGCGAGTGGGCGGTGTCCTCGGGGCTGGCGGACCCCGAGCGGCTGGTGCTCACCGGCGGCTCATGGGGCGGCTATCTGACCCTGCTCGGCCTCGGCACCCAGCCGGACGCGTGGGCGGTGGGCATCGCGGCGGTCCCGGTCGCCGACTATCCGACCGCGTATGCCGACGAGATGGAGGCGCTCAAGTCCCTCGACCGCACCCTCTTCGGCGGCTCCCCCGACGACGTCCCCGAGCGCTATGCGGCCTCGTCCCCACTGACCTACGCGGACCAGGTCGCCGCCCCGGTCTACATCAGCGCGGGCATGAACGACCCGCGCTGCCCGATACGCCAGATCGACAACTACGTGGAGAGGCTGCGGGCGCTCGACAAGCCGCACGAGGTGTATCGCTACGACGCGGGCCACGGCTCCCTCGTCGTGGAGGAGCGCATCAAGCAGGTCCGGCTGGAGCTGGCCTTCGCCCTACGCCACGTGGGCGGCTGATCCCGCCGTCTTCCCGGCCGTGGCCGCCGGGTCCGGCTCCGCGCCTCGGCCGCCGGTGCCGTTACCGGGGTCCGGGTCCTGCGGGGGCAGGAGGCCGAGCGCGGCATCGGTCCGCGCCTCGGCCTCCCGGCGGGCCAGCCGGAAGTACATGAAGACCACGAAGCCGGCGAAGACGAACCACTCACCGGTGTAGCCGAGGTTCTGGAAGGCCTTGAGGTCGAGGCCGCTGCCCGGCGGTGCCACCGGCGGCACCGGCTTCAGCGGTGCGGCGGAGTGGGTGGCGGTGATCCACCCGCTGTAGACGGGATAAGGGAGGACGTTGACGAGGGTCGCCGCGCTGATGATCCCGAGCTGTCCGCTCGGCAGCGCACCGGGAGCCGCGGGCACCCCGTTGCTGCCCGCGGTCTCGGGGTATTGCAGCGCACCGGTCACGGAGACCTCGCCGGCCGGGGCGGGCGGCACCGTACCGCCCGCGGCGGCGGCCGGGACATCGCCGGGCAGCCAGCCGCGGACCACGGGCAGTGCGGCACCGCCGTCGACCCGGAGCGGGGTGAGGACGTAGTAGCCGTTGCGGCCGTCGAGCAGGCGGTCGGGGACGAGCAACTGGTGGGCGGAGTCGTAGCGGCCGGTCGCGACGACCGGGCGGCCGGAGGCGTCCGAGGGCACCTGGGTCCCGGTGTCGGGCAGCAGCCCCGCCAGCGGTACCGGAGCGCGGTCGGCGGTCTGCACCTGGGTGTGCTTGGCGTCCTTGTGCGCGTCCACCCGGCTCTCGAAGCGGCTCAGCTGCCAGCTGCCCATGAAGACGCAGAAGGGCACGGCCAGCAGTACGAGAACGCCGACCGCCAGCCAGCGCGGGGTGAGCAGGAACCGGTACACACCACCACGGTACGGGGGCGCGCCCGGCCGCCCGTCACCGGGACCCGCGCAGGCGGCGCCGCACCGCGCCGCCTGCTATGACGGCGGGGTGCCCGATCCGGTCGGGGCCATGGGCGCCGTTGTGTAGATGGTTCCGGCACACGCGCCCTGGATGGTCGGTCCGGGGACCAGCGGCCCTCCGGCGGCCGGGACGTGCGTGAGCGAGATGGCGGTGCCCTGCGGCGCGTCCGAAGGGCCACCGGGCGGTGGGCCCTTGGGGGCGAGGGAGTCGGCGGAGTCCCCGCTGCCGGGGTCGGGCACCGCGGTGTCCGACGGCGTGTCGGTCGGCGTCGGGGTGGCCGGCGGTGAGCTGGGCGGCGGACAGCCGCCCGGACCCGCGTCGCCGGGCACCCAGGCGAAGGCGACCTCGTAGTCCTCGCCGGGCGCGAGCACGAGGGGTTCGTCGTCGGAGGAGGCGGGCAGAGCGGTGGCCGGGTCGCCTGCGGTGTGGCCGACCACGGTGATCTGCGACAGGTCCGCGGGTCCCTGGGCGCTCACGCTCACCTTGCCCGAGGAGGGCGGCACCGTGCAGGCGACGGTGGAGACGTTGGCGACGCGGAACCAGCCGTAGACGCGCCCGTCTGCGTCGGCCGAGTCGGCATTGCTGCTGCCCTCGCCGAGCTGGTCGCCGGAGCACTCGGGGGCGTCGGCCGGCGGCAGCCCACCCGGGCTGGTCGCCTGGCTGGACGGGCCGTCCACGCTGCCCGCGGTGGGGGACTGGTGGTCGGAGCCGCCGCTGTCCTGCTGGTGGCCGGACTGCCCGGAGTCGCCGGTGGAGCCCCAGGCGTTGACGTGGCCGTCCTCGCCGGGCTGCGCGGCGTGCGTGCTCGCCACGTTGGCGGGGGCGGCGGTCGTGCTGCTGCCGGCGCCGGCGGCGTGGATCAGCGCCGGTACCGCGGCGCCGACGAGCAGTGCCGCGGCCGCGGCGCCCGCCAGCGCCTGCCGCCGGTGCTGGCGGCGGGCAGGTACGGCACGCCGCAGGTGGTCGAGCGCGTCATGGTGCGGCCTGAGGTCGCGGACGGCCCTGTGCATGAGGTCGCGTAGCGCCGCCTCGTCGTCGGACGCCTCCGGCAGCTCCCCGGCCAGGTCGTCCGCGAAGGCCGAACCGGTCGAACGGTTCGCACCGTCCAGGGCGAAAGGACTGACGGGTGCCGCGGCCTCGGCACGCTCGGCGTGCCCGGCCGACTCGGTGGCGGCACGTGCGCCGGGAGCGGCCGGCTCGGGACGTTCGGCCTGGACGGCAGCCGGGCCAGGTTCGGCGGCCTCGGCGGGCTCGCCGTGCTCGGCCGGCTCAGCGCGCTCGGCCGGTTCCTCGGCGGAGGCAGCCGGGCCGGGCTCGGCCGACTCGGCGGGCGCGCCGGGCTCACCGTGCTCGGCCGGCTCAGCGTGCTCGGCCGGTTGGGCAAGCTCGGCGGTCTCGCCGGGCTCGGCCGACTCACCGCGCGGGGCTGCTTCTGCGGGGCGGGCCGCCGGGGTCTGTTCGGGTTCTGGGGAGTGCTGGCGGTCGTCCATGCCGTGGGCGTTGTCCGGGGCGTCGGGGGTGGTCATGCCGTGGCCTCCATCGCGACGCGCAGGGCGGCGATGCCACGCGAGCCGTAGGCCTTCACCGAGCCCAGCGAGATGCCGAGCGTCTCGGCGACCTGGGCCTCGGTCATGTCGGCGAAGTAGCGCAGCACCAGCACCTCGCGCTGCCTGCGCTGGAGCGAGCGCATCGCGGTCTTGAGCTGGTCGCGCTCCAGCAGCTCGTAGGCGCCCTCTTCCGCGCTGGCCATGTCGGGCATGGGCTTGGAGAGGAGCTTCAGGCCGAGGATGCGCCGGCGCAGCGCGGAACGGGAGAGGTTGACCACCGTCTGGCGGAGGTAGGCGAGGGTCTTTTCCGGGTCGCGGACCCGGCTGCGTGCGGAGTGCACCCGTATGAAGGCCTCCTGGACGACGTCCTCGCAGGACGCGGTGTCGTCGAGGAGCAGCGCGTCCAGGCCCAGCAGGGCGCGGTAGTGGGCGCGGTAGGTCTCGGTGAGGTGGTCGACCGTGGTGCCGACAGCCATTGCGGGGTCAGTTTCCTCGCGCTCTGCGGTGGCGCCTTGCGCCGGATTCACCCGCGCCACCGGCCAGGGCGCGATCACCGGGAGCCCCCCGTAGGCCTGCCCGGTCCGTGGTGGGCGCGCCGGGCGAGCCGGACGCACGGGTGCGATCGTCCCCCGTTGCCCGAATGCCGTCTCGATACCCAGTGCCTCCGCCACGTGTGTTGGACACGCGTCCCCCCGTCAGGGTTGTACGCGCAAGGCATACCGCCCGATGGAGCGTCATATATCCCCATGCGCACCAGCTCTTCCTCAGCGCCCCATTTACACCGACGGCCCCCGTTCACGTTCGGTGTGCAGCACCCCAGGACAGCACCCAGGCAGTGCGCTGACTCAAAGACGCTCCCCCGCGGCCGGCGGTTGCAGCCACGGGGGAGCAGATTGTCCAACGGTTGGGCAGTCGGATTCAAGTGGTCCAGACCAAATTACGGCCAGTTTCGGTCGTAATCGGCCGGATTCGCCTGGAATTCGAGCTCCGTGTTCAGCGACCTGTGCCGCCGTAGACGACGGCCTCGTCGCTGTCGCTGTCCAGGCCGAACGCCGAGTGCACCGCCTGGACGGCCGGGTTCACGTCATCCGCCCGGGTGACCACCGAGATGCGGATCTCGGAGGTCGAGATCAGCTCGATGTTGACCCCGGCGTTGGACAGCGCCTCGAAGAAGGTCGCCGTGACCCCGGGGTTGGTCTTCATCCCCGCGCCGACGAGCGAGATCTTGCCGATCTGGTCGTCGTAGCGCAGCGAGTCGAAACCGATGACCGACTGCGCCCTGGTCAGCGCCTCCATCGCCTTGTGTCCTTCGGACTTCGGCAGCGTGAAGGAGATGTCGGTCAGCGCGGTGGCCGCGGCCGACACGTTCTGCACGATCATGTCGATGTTGATCTCGGCGTCCGCGATGGCCCGGAAGATCGTCGCGGCCTCGCCCGGCTTGTCCGGGACTCCGACGACGGTGATCTTCGCCTCGGACGTGTCGTGCGAGACGCCGGAGATGATCGCCTGCTCCACTGGGCTGTCTCCTTGCGATGCGAGTTGCGGCGCGAGCCGCAGTGCGACCTGCGGTGCGATGCCTTGCGGCCGTTCGTTGCTGACCCAGGTGCCGGGGAGCCCGGAGAACGACGAGCGCACGTGGATCGGGATGTTGTAGCGCCGGGCGTACTCCACGCAGCGGTGCAGCAGCACCTTCGAACCGGAGCTGGCCAGCTCCAGCATGTCCTCGAAGGCGATCCAGTCCATCTTCCTGGCCTTCTTCACCACCCGCGGATCCGCGGTGAAGACCCCGTCGACGTCGGTGTAGATCTCGCACACCTCGGCGTCCAGTGCCGCGGCCAGCGCGACCGCCGTGGTGTCGGACCCGCCCCGGCCGAGCGTGGTGATGTCCTTCTTGTCCTGCGACACGCCCTGGAAGCCGGCGACGATCGCGATGTTGCCCTCGTCGAGGGCGGTGCGGATCCGGCCCGGGGTCACATCGATGATCCGCGCCTTGTTGTGCACCGAGTCGGTGATCACACCGGCCTGGCTGCCCGTGAACGACTGCGCCTCGTGGCCGAGGTTTTTGATCGCCATCGCCAGCAGCGCCATGGAGATCCGCTCTCCTGCGGTCAGCAGCATGTCGAACTCGCGGCCCGCCGGGATGGGCGACACCTGCTCCGCGAGATCGATGAGCTCGTCCGTCGTGTCGCCCATCGCGGACACCACGACGACGACCTGGTGGCCGCCCTTCTTGGTGTCCACGATCCTTCGGGCGACGCGCTTGATGCCTTCGGCATCGGCGACGGAGGAGCCGCCGTACTTCTGCACGACAAGGCCCACGTGCGCTCCTCGCTCAGGGGTGAATCGGTCGCCCCAGTTTAACGAGCAGGTCCGTTCTGCCCGGAACGTATCGCATGGTGAGATGTGCTGTTCAGGTAATGATCACACCCACTCAGGTGGCGATCACTGCGCCGGGCGCAGCCCCAACGTCCCCAGCTCGGCCTCCATCACCTTGCCGGCCTCCTCCGCCAGCTCGTCGTCGTCGTCCGCGCCGCCGCCGGTGTCCAGGCCGTTCAGCTCGTCCAGCGGGCTGTCGAGCCGGACGTGCGCGACCAGCGACTGGAGGGCCCGCAGGCTCGCACTCGCCGTGGAGCCCCAGTTGGACAGGTAGGAGAACTGCCACCACCACAGGGCCTCCGACACCCGCCCCGCCGAGAAGTGCGTCAGCCCGTGCATCAGATCGGCGACCACGTCGGCCATGTCGTCCGAGATCCGGCACGCCACCGGCGTCGACCTCGGCACATACGGGTCGAAGACCTCCGAGTAGACGTCGATCGGCTCCAGCAGCGCCGCCAGCCGCTGCCGCAGGTCGTCCTCGTCGGGCTCGGGGCCCGCGTCCGGCTCGTACCGCTCGTCGGGCACGAAGTCCTCGTGCGCGCCGAGCCGCCCGCCGGCCAGCAGCAGCTGCGAGACCTCGAGCAGCAGATACGGCACCGCGCTGTCCGGGTCGTCGCCCTTGGCCACCTCGCGGACCGAGAGGATGAAGCTCTCGATCTGGTCGGAGATCTGGACGGCGAACTCGTCCGGCTCCTGCGGGACGAACGGCACGGCCTGCGGCCCTGCCGCGACCGCTCCCGCGCCCTTGTTCATCACGGTGTCAGACATCGAGCAACCGCCTCCCTTCGAAGGCCCGCCCCAGCGTGACCTCGTCCGCGTATTCCAAGTCGCCACCCACGGGCAGGCCACTGGCCAGGCGCGTCACGCGCAGCCCCATGGGTTTCACCGTCCGGGCGAGATACGTGGCCGTGGCCTCGCCCTCCAGATTCGGGTCCGTCGCCAGGATCAGCTCGGTGACGGTGCCGTCGGCCAGCCTGCGGAGCAGTTCCGCGATCCGCAGATCGTCGGGGCCGACACCGTCGATCGGGCTGATCGCCCCGCCCAGCACGTGGTACTTCCCGCGGAACTCACGGGTGCGCTCGATCGCGACCACGTCCTTGGGCTCCTCGACCACGCAGATCACCGCCGGGTCGCGCCGCGGATCGCGGCACACCCGGCACAGCTCGTCCTGCGCGACATTGCCGCACACCTTGCAGAAGCGGACCTTCGCCTTGACCTCGGCCAGCACATGCGCGAGGCGGCGTACGTCCGCGGGGTCGGCCTGGAGGATGTGGAAGGCGATGCGCTGCGCGCTCTTGGGACCCACGCCGGGCAGCCTGCCCAGTTCGTCGATCAGGTCCTGAACCACGCCTTCGTACACTCCGGCACGCCTTCCAGGTTCTCGGGGTTTCCAGTATTTCCAGGGGATGGGGGCAGACTCAGAACAGGCCGGGCATGCCGCCGCCGAGCCCTTGGGCGAGCGGGCCCAGCTTGTCCTTCTGGATCTCCTGTGCCGCGTCGGTCGCATTGTGGACGGCGGCGACCACCAGGTCGGCCAGCGTCTCGGTGTCGTCCGGGTCGACGGCCTTCGGGTCGATCACCAGTCCCAGCAACTCGCCCGCGCCTGACACTGTCGCGGTCACCAGGCCGCCGCCCGCCGAGCCCTCGACCTCGGTCTCGGACAGCTCCTGCTGGGCCGCAGCCAGGTCCTGCTGCATCTTCTGCGCCTGCTGGAGCAGTGCCTGCATATTCGGCTGACCACCGGGAATCACGGTTCGCTCCTGCCTCAGGTCTGCTGTATGTGCTGCGTTTTTCACTGACATGCCGAGCCTACGTGCTCGTACGGCGGTGCGCCCTACGCCGTACGGAGGATCGCTGCGGCGCGCCCTCCACCTGGAGTGGCGGACGGCTGAGCCGCAGGGAGTACGCAGCGGCGTCTGCCCGCGTTGCCGCTGGTCAGTCGTGCTGAATTTCCTCGATCACGGTGGCGCCCAGTTCGCGGATGAACAGATCGTGGCCACTGAGTGCCGAATCGACGAGGTCCGGGTCGTCGTCCTCGGGGATGTCGTCCTCGATCGGGGGCGGCGTCTCGTCGGTGTAGTGCACCGGTGCCTGCCGGGATCCCTGCCGCGGTGCCTCCACGGGCGCTGACCTGGGACCCGGTGGTGCGGCGGTCGCGGTGGCGGCACCGCCGGGACGGCCCTGCTGGGCCGGCGCCATGGCCTGGGTCACCGCCTGCGCGGAGCCGTACGCGTCCGAGACGGCTCCGCCGCCGTACGCCTGGGGCGAGCCGGGGGCCTGCGACGGCGCGGGCGGGCGAGGTGCCCCGCCCCCGCCGGAACCCCCGCCGAACCCGCCGCCGCCCGAGCCGCCGCCACCGCCCCCTGAGGGGTCGACGATGGCCTCGATGCGCCACTGCACGCCGAGCGCGTCGTTGATCGCCTGCTTGAGTACGTCCTCGCTGCCGCTGTTGGTGAAGCTGTTGCGGGCACCGGGGTTGTCGAACCCGACCTGGAGCGTCTCACCATCGAAGCCGGAGACCTGGGCGTTGTTGAACAGCAGCATCCAGGTCAGCCGGCGCCGGTTCTTGACCGCGTCCAGGATCTGCGGCCACATCTGCCGGACCCGGGTGGGGTCACCCGAGCCCGCGGCGGCCTGGGCCTGTGCGGGCGGCTGCGCCGGGGCGGGGGCGCCGGGAGCAGGAGCCGGCGTCTGGGGCGCGGCGGTCGGCCAGGCCCCCGGCTTGGCGGGCGCCTGGGGCACGGGCTCGGAAGCCCGCACGGGCGCCTGCGGTGCCGGCTCAGGCGGGCGTACGGGGTCGGGGGGGCGTACGGGGTCCGGCGGGCGCACCGGTTCAGGAGCGGGCTCCGGTACGGCGCGCACCGGCTCGGGCTGCTGGGTACGTACCGCGGCCCGGGCGGCGGCGGCCCCGGTGGGGGCGTCACCGGGTGCACCGGCGACAGGAGCGGCGGCCGCGGTCCCGGCGCCCAGGACGCCCCCCCGCTCCAGCCGCTCCAGCCGGGCCTGCAACGAGCGCTCGTCGTCGTACGCCGCGGGGAGTAGCACCCGGGCGCAGATCAGCTCCAGCTGGAGCCGCGGGGAGGTCGCCCCCCGCATCTCCGTCAACCCGGTGTTGACGATGTCGGCGGCCCTGCTCAGCTCGGCGGCACCGAAAACCGACGCCTGCGCCTGCATGCGCTCCACCACATCGCTGGGCGCATCGATCAGCCCCTTGTCCAGCGCGTCCGGCACGGCGGCGAGGATGACCAGGTCACGGAGCCTTTCCAGCAGGTCGGCCACGAAACGGCGCGGGTCGTGCCCGCCCTCGACCACCCGGTCCACCATGCCGAAGACCGCGGCGCCGTCCCCGGCGGCGAAGCCGTCCACCACGTCGTCGAGCAGCGCCGCGTCCGTATAACCCAGCAGCGCGGTGGCCATGGCGTACGTCACCCCGTCCGCCCCGGCCCCGGCAAGCAGCTGGTCCATCACCGACATCGAGTCCCGCACCGACCCGGCCCCGGCCCGCACCACCAGCGGATACACCCCGTCCTGGACGGCGATCGACTCCCGCTGGCACACCTCCGCGAGGTAGTCACGCAGCGTCCCCGGCGGCACCAGCCGGAAGGGATAGTGGTGCGTACGCGAACGGATGGTGCCGATGACCTTCTCTGGCTCGGTCGTGGCGAAGATGAACTTCAGATGCTCCGGCGGTTCCTCGACCACCTTGAGCAGCGCGTTGAACCCGGCGGACGTGACCATGTGCGCTTCGTCGATGATGTAGATCTTGTATCGGCTGCCCGCCGGCCCGAAGAACGCCTTCTCCCGCAGGTCACGGGCGTCGTCCACACCGCCGTGCGACGCCGCGTCGATCTCGATCACGTCGATCGACCCCGGCCCGTTCCTGGCCAGGTCCCGGCACGACTGGCACACCCCGCACGGCGTCGGCGTCGGCCCCTGCTCGCAGTTCAGGCAGCGGGCCAGGATCCGCGCGCTGGTCGTCTTCCCGCACCCGCGAGGCCCGCTGAACAGGTACGCATGGTTGACCCGGTTGTTCCGCAGCGCCTGCTGCAACGGGTCGGTGACATGCTCCTGCCCGATGACCTCGGCGAAGGTCTCGGGACGATAGCGGCGGTACAGAGCGAGGGACACGCCACCGAGCCTAACCGCGCCCACCGACACCCGGCCCCCACCCACGCAAAGACCCCCCACGCACCCGCCAGAGCCCACCTACCCTTGCTGCCTTCCGGCCCTGGGGGAGTTCAGCGAGATAGCGCCACGTGAGGGGCTGGCCCCCACCCTACCCGATCCCCCCACCCCCCAACGAGTTCGCTACCACCCCCCCGCGTCTTGTACTGTTTGCGGCGGAGGATTCGCCTAGTGGCCTAGGGCGCACGCTTGGAAAGCGTGTTGGGGGCAACCCCTCACGAGTTCGAATCTCGTATCCTCCGCCAGTGCCTCACCGGGCACGACGTCGAAGGGCCCCGCTGTCCGCAACGGGGCCCTTCGACGTTGAGGGTTGCAGTTTGGGTTGCAGTTGGCTGCTGCAGGTCCGGTTGCCAAGTGCTCCGCCGGAGGGTCTCGGGCTCTCGCTCAGGGGTCAAAGCGTCCTCCGGAGAAGATCGAGCGGGAGCCATCGCGTCGGGCCACTCTTCCGAAGACAGAGCCGATCACGAGCAAGATCCCTGCCGACGCCGCCAGCACCCGCGCACCTTTCCACGGGGCCCGTCGTCTTCCGCTGACGGAGAGGGCGTGGCTCCGTTTCTCCCGGTTGGCGTCAGAGGGTCGGTCGTGCCTGGCTCTCTTGGGGCTCGACGGGCGGCAGCAGCAAGCTGCGGCGCTCCTCGACAGTGAGTTGACGGAAGGCTCGGGCGCGTGCCCGTCTGAGCAGAGGCTCCGGATCTGTGGAGGGTTCCCAGATCCGGATGCTGCGGTCCCGGGAGGCGGTGGCAAGACGGCTGCCGTCGGGGTGCCAGGAGAGGCCGTTGATCTGGTCGTCGTGGACCCCGATCACTGTGCGTTCTCGCCCGCTCACGGGGTCCCACAGTCGTATCGTCCGGTCCCAGGAGACCGTTGCCATGCTGCGGCCGTCAGGCGACCACGCGACACCCTGAACGCGGTCCTGATGCCCGGTCATGGTGATGAGCGCCTCGCCCGTCAACGGATCCCATGTCCGGACGGTGCGGTCACGGGACCCGGTGGCCAGCCGTCGGCCATCCGGCGACCAGGCGATGCGCCAGGCGTAGTCGGTGTGACCACGCAGGGTTGTCAGTTCCGCACCCCGAAGAGTGTCCCAGACCGTGAGGGTTCTGCTCGTCGCGGACGTGGCGAGACAGCGGCTGTCTGGAGACCAGGCGGCACCCCCGACCCAACCGGCCCGTCTGCCGAGCACCAAGAGTTCCGTGCCATCGCCGGCGTCCCAGATCCGCGCGGTGCCGTCGCGGGACGTCGTAGCGATGCGCGTTCCGTCGGGTGCCCAGGACACGGCGGTAAGTTCGTCGCTGTGGCCGCGCAACTCGACAAGCGTCAGCCGATCGCGTACGTCCCAGATTCGGGCCGTCCCGCCTCGTGCCGACGTGACAAGCCGTCGGCCGTCCGGAGACCACGCCACACCGAGGGCGCCGCCCTCATGCGGCAACTCAGTTACGGCCGGACCCAATTCGCCATCCCAGATCAGAGCCCTACCATCCTGGGACGCGGTGGCGAGGCGACCGCCGTCAGGGGACCAGGCGACATCCCACACCGAATCTGTGTGCCCTAGCAGGGCGCGGCTGTGGCTACCGCACGGAACGGTGTCCCATACGGCCACCGTTCGGTCGCGCGAGGCGGTGGCTACACGGCTGCCGTGCCAGGCGATCCCGTGAATGCTGTCCGAGTGGCCGATCAGCAGTGTCTGTTCGTTCGTCTCCAGGTGCCAGACGCGTGCGGTGCGGTCGTCGTCCCCGGTGGCGATGCTTTGGTCGTCCGGGGACCACGCCACACAGGTCGGCGCACCGGGTGTTTCCATCTTCATGATCACCTCGCCCGCGGTACCGCTCCCGTCGACCATGTCGAGAACCAGGACAGCGTGGTCCTCGGACGCCGTCGCGAGCTTGTCCCCGTGACGCGACCACGCGAGGCCCCAGACACTGTCGTGGTGCCGGGAATGCACTGCGGCAGGGCCGCCGCCCGTGGGCGGAGTCACCGTCCAGACGTGAACCGCCCCGTCCACTGACGAACTTGCCAGCCGATGCCCGTCGGGGGACCACGCGACGCCGGACACCCGTCGCCGATGTTCGCTCAGTACCGTGACCGGGGCGTAGGTGTCGCTGTCCCAGATCCGTACGGTTCGGTCCCCTCCTCCCGCCGCGAGCCGGTGACCGTCCGGCGACCATGCCACTGCGGCGACCGCCTCAGCGGTGTCGGAGAGAAGGGCCAGTACCGTCCAGCCTGCGGTATCCCATACGGTGACGCCTCCGTCGCGCGCGCCTGCTGCCAGCCGCCGCCCGTCGGGTGACCAGGCCACCGTGCCGACCGGGGCGCCCCCGCGACGAGCGAGCACCGTGGCACCGTCCGGGTTCTCGTGGAGCGTCCAGATCCTGACAGTGCCGTCGTCGGACGCCGATGCCAGTCGGGTCCCCTCCGGCGACCAGGCCACCGCGTTGATATCGCCCTCGTGACCGCGGAACACAGCTCCAAGGCGGGACACGTTCAATGCGATGTGCAGCGCCTGGAGGGCTGTCGACGTGGGTGCGCACTCGACAGCGGCGAGGGACGCCAGGAGCGCCAACTGCGGGTCGCCTGCGGCCGCCTCCATCGCCCGGCGGGCAACAGCTTCCGACAACCGCTCCAGCGCGGCCCGATCCTGTCTGCGTGAGCGTTCGAGCAATGCCGTCACGACGGGGATGCCCTCGAATACCCCGGTCGCCTCCGCAGCCCATCTCTGAGCGGCTTCCAGCCGCTCGCCGGTGAGTAGATAGCTGTCACGGAAGCCCGAGTTGCGCCAGTCCAGTGCCCAGCGCTCCAGTTCCGTACGGTGCTGCAACTGCTCCGCCCGAACCGCTACGGCTTGACGCAGGAGAGGCCACTGCCGGAACAGCGCCTCGTGGGCGACGTCCAGCAGATCGGCGTGGCTGACGAGCAGACGGCCGGCGACGAAGGCGTCTGCCACCAGCTGCTCCTCAGGGGTGATGTCGGCGCGACGTACACGGCGACGGGTGGCCTCTCCGTGCTCGACACCCACGAATTTGAGCAGCGCGCTGAAGACGGGCGCGTCCGGATCCGCGGCGCGCAACTCCCCGGTGATCCTGTCCGCCCGGTCGGACAAGGCCCCCGCCACACCTCCCAGTTGCCGATACGCATCCTCCGTCACGGTCCCCCCGGGACCGACGCGCAGAAAGAGTTCCTGAAGGGTGTAGGCCAGAAGTGGAAGGGCGTCACCACCCCCGGTATCCTCCACCATCCGTGCGACGAGACCCGGAGCGAAGGCCAGGCCCGCCATCTCCGCCGGTCTCTCGATCGTCTGGAGCAGCTCGGCGCGGCTCAGGACACCCACGGCCATCGGATGCCGCAGCAAGCCGGCGAATCCGGTTCCCAGAAAGGCTGTCAGGAAATCCGAACGTAAGGTGGCCACCACCCACAGGCGCGAATCGGCGTGCAGACAGTCCGAGAGGAGGGACAGGAAGGCGTCGCGTTCGTCGTCACCCGTCAGGACGAACAGCTCCTCAAGTTGGTCAACCACCACGAGGACCGGAGCTGCATCTCCGCCCACCGACCGGCGCAGTAGATCCAGATATCGCCGTACGCCGGCCGGACCTCCGGCCAACTCCGCCCGCACCTGGGCCGTGGTCGCACCGGGCAGCACCGTGGCGAGACTCGCCGCGAAAGCGGTCAGCGGGTCGGCACCCGGAGCGTACGGAGGCACGACCGCCCACCGGCGACGCCGCCGCGCGAGCGCAGGCAGCAACCCGGCGCGCACAAGGGAGGACTTGCCGCTGCCGGACGGGCCGACCACGGTGACGAACCGGTGAGCTCGGGCAGGTACGGCGGGATGAAGCCTGCCCACGAGTTCCGCCGTCTCGCTGTCCCGGCCGAAGAAGACGGCGGCGTCATCCTCGTTGAACGACTCCAGCCCGGGGTAGGGGGGTTGCGCCCCCCTCCACAACCGGCGAGGCGACGTGGGCCGGTCCAGCACGTACAGCCAGACCTGACCGGCGACAAGCAGCAACAAGGCCGCCGCCACCAAAGGCACCGACCACGTCCGCAACTCTCGAAGCAGCCAAGGGGTCGATCCCGTGTCCCCGGTTGCGTAGTTGGTGGCAATGCCCAGCAGTGCCCCGACCAGCATGAGCAGGACATCCAGGACGAGCTTCAACGGACGCCGATCCACGCCATCTCCCCATCGACCGCAAGGACCGCGCCATCCCAGGCGCTCTGCCCACCGTACGCACAGCATCGAATCGGCGGGAGTCACGCGACAGCTGGCGGCCTTTCGACGCTGTCTCGCAGCAGAATCAGAAGGGTCTCCCCGTTGGCCGCCTCACCATGCCGTCGCTACTGGTGGCGACCCGCCCGCCCGTGCCGTGATCCGACCTGCGACTGCTGTCGGCGCGCTGTGGTCAGAGTTGCCAGGCGGTACAAAGCTCATCGAGCAGAGCATCCTGCCGCTTTTGCAGGGTGATCGGGGTCCACGTTCGGGTGCGCAGTACCTGGGTGGTCAGGGCGAAGTTGACCACCCCGAGCTTTCCAGTGAAGTAGCGCTCCTTCTTCGTGCTGAAGTCGTAGTTCTGAGCCTGCGAGTTCTTGTACCGGTTGAGGAGCACGAGGTTGGCCAGCCGGTTGGTCCAGAACTGTCGTTCCTCGTCGGAGAAGTCCGACATCCACTGCGAGCCGCCCTTGGGGTTCTGGGGCAGGACGTGCTCGACGGTGATCAAAGGGTGCGAGTAGACGACGCCGGAGCCCTCGACCAGTACTTCGTCCAGCCTCAGCAGGATGTACTTGCGTGTTCTGATGTCCAGGTAGACAGGCCCTTCGAGGCGCTCTCGGGTCGCGTTGCGCTCCTCTTCGGTGAGCTTGAGCGATGGCGAGTCCAAGCCGTGGCCGCTGTCCAGGTCGCGCAGCAGCTCGGCATACCTCTGGACCCGCTTGGTCGTGTACATCCGGCGGATGAACATGCTGGCCGACAGGCGTTCCAGCGCTCGGAAGAAGTTGTTGAGCCATTCCGGATCGTTCCCGCGGGTCCGCAGTGCCCACAGGGCCGACGGGTGCCAGTCGTTGTTGTCGATTTGGGCCAGTCGCCTGAACCACGCGTTGACCTGGTCGGCGCCTGCGTCGGCGCTGTAGTGGTGATCGCGCATCTGAACGTAGGCGTTGGCGTACGGCACGAGGACGTCGTCGACGAAGAGTTGCGCCTTGCCGGGCAGGAAGTGAGGCTCAAGAACCTGCCGGGGGAATTCCTTGAGCAACTCTGCCTTGGCCCGCTCCTTGGCATAGATCATGCGCAGGTGCAAGAAGAGTTCGGCGAAGTCGTCGCGGCCCAGGGCCTGTTCGGCGTCCTCCCACTTGGCGGCGACAGCGTCCGCGGCTACGCCTTCGCCGAGGTCGCCGATGATCTGGGACTTGAAGATGTCTGCGGGCGTGAGATCGAGCCCGCGCGAGTTCATCACGCTGAAGATCCGGTGGGCACTGCTGAGATCGGGGGTGCTGACGACGACGAGGAAGGTGCGCACGATCATCATCTGCACGAGATCCAGCCGGCGCGAGGCCGTCCATCCGGACAGCTCTTTCGCCAGGGCATTGGCGTTGTCCCGGATGGCCTTCTGCGCGTCGGTCTTCAGCTCCGCTGTCGGGAGGTCCGGCAGCGAGAGTGTGGCGCCCTTTGTCTGCACATGCTTGTGGAAGAACTCGGCGTCTTTGAACCGCAGGGTCAACCGGGGCTTGGCGGACAGGCCCTTGGAGATCTTGCCGGGTTCGCATACGGCCGCGTCCAGTTCGGACTGCAGCGCGGGATCCTCGGCCAGGTCGCGCAGCACAGCCAGCAGGATGGTGAGCGTGGTGAGCCGCTGTTGCCCGTCGATGACCTGGGCGACCGAGTCGGACGGTTGTTTGACCAGGACGATCGACCCGAGGAAGTACGGCTCGTCCGTGCCTCCGTCCAGAGCTTCGGTCAGATCGGACAGTAGCTGCTGAGCCTGTTCGACTTCCCACGCGTAGGGCCGCTGGTACTGAGGAATACTGAAGTCATAGTCGCTGCAGAACACCTTGTCCAGCGGCATTTCGTGGGCTTCGAGCTGCTTCATACGTCTATCGTTCCGCGACGTCGGAAGCGGTGTGGGTCGAACGTGGAATCTGCCTGCCTGGTTTGGCCAGCCACCAGCCGATGCTCTGGCTGCCGGGAGCACGTGGTGCGCTGGTCTCAGTCCCGTTCTCATTCGGCTGTGTCCGGGGCCGTCCAGCAACTGTTCGAGCACCGGTTCCGCTGCAGGTCAGGAAGCCCCTGCCTACTCATGTACGGCCTTGTGCGCAGTTGGAAAGCGTGTTGGGGGCAACCCCTCACGAGTTCGAATCTCGTATCCTCCGCCAGTGCCTCACCGGGCACGACGTCGAAGGGCCCCACCGCTCGCGGTGGGGCCCATCGACGTGCGTGGTCTCGACCTATGTGCGACTCACTCGCGTACCCGGGGCGCAAGCCGCTTTCCGTCCGCCTGTACGACGGCCACGGTTCTGCAGTCCCGGGTGGCGCCGTGGGCGTTACCAGGGGAGGGGGTCGGGGCGGCGGCGCCACCACCAGCCGACGTCATCCGTGCCGGGGACGTCCAGCTTTGGTCGGTTGTCGAGTTCCAGGTACCAGGCGGGATCGGGCACGGTCAGCTTGATGAACTGCCGGTCCACCGGGTCCACCGCAGCCTCCAGCAACTCTGCTTCCTGCCGCGGAAGCTGCTGCCGTACGACCTCCAACCCGTCCCGTGCCGTGAGGTTCTGCACGTAGAGATCCGCCGGATACCAGCCTGCAGGGGCCCAGCCGTCCGCCATGGTCCGCACAAGCTGTTCCCATGCCCCCAAGCGCGTCACGGCCGTCCAGTACGGGGAGCCGGATTGGTCGGTTCGCCCCGTCCCGAGAGCGTTCAGAGACGTGGCGAAGCCGTCGCTCACCGGGGTCGGTTTCCGCTGTTCATAAACGATCTCGGGAAGTCGGGTGACCTGGGCGTGCGGGAGGTCGGCAACGGGTGCCTCGACGGCATCGACCCTGTAACCGGGCTCCTCGTCGTCCGGGTCGAGCAGGCGGGCCCGGGTGACCGTACCGTCGGCCGCCGCGAGCCAGTGCGCGCTCGGCGGAAACTTCTCCGCCGGATAGAGGACCGATGCGCCGAGCACCCGCGCGAGCATTGCGGCGAGTTCCGGCTCACCGGGCTGCGGCTGAACGCTGTCCTGGGCGTAGATGTCCAGGGACGTTCGCACGTCGCCTCGCATGCCTTCCTTCCCGCAAAGCACCGGCGCGTTCCAGTTCCGCGTGTTCTGATCGGTGTCGTCATCGGCCACGTCGACGTCGTGGAGAGGGAGCCGGAAGCACTCGGCGAGTGCTTCGGCAATAGCTCTGTTGCTCAACGGCTCGGTGACGAGCAGATTGTAGGTCATCAGTACGTCCCCTCGTATATGGCCAGGGCTTTCTGGACAGCCTCTGGATTATTGGTGAAGCGTGGAGCCCTCGTAAGCTGCGGTGCGGCTTCGAGGTTCCCTTTGGCCTTGGCTATTTCCTTGAGGGCCGCGTACTCGTTCCGGTCGAGTTTGACGATGCCTGGACCGCTGTCGGGATAGACCGTACCGGTCGGTTCGACCCCGTAAGTGCGTCCGTTGATTTCATAGCGAGTGGACTTCTCATCGAATTTTGCCCGCCCGGCCGCGATGTCGGCGATGTCCTGATTCACTTGCTGCTGGTATCCGCGCAGGATCACGCTGTTATCGGCCTCGACCTCACCGGACGCCGCACCGGAAACGGTATGGCGTGCGTTGGGCGGCCGCAGTGATCTTCCTTTCGCGGGTCCGGGCACTGAGTCAGGTGTGGGCCAGGGGCCCCTGCCGGGGCCGGTTCCGCCCTCCCCGGTTCGCATCACCATCCCCAGGTCGTCGAGACCGGCCGCTGGGCCGCTGGGCAGGGCCAGGCCCGGTTGGAAGTCCGGCAGGTGGAGACTGTCGAGCAGGCCCCGCAGGCCCCCGTTCTGGGCAATAGCCTTGAAGGTGCCGCCGGCCGCGCCTAACCCGCCGCCGAAGACCGCCCCGTAGAGCGCGGCATCGTTCGCCTCGTCGAAGTTGAAGCCGCTGCTTTCGCCGGTGGCGATCGCGATGGGTTGGGTGACGGCGAGGTCGACGGTGACCGAGTCGATGCCGGCGATGGCGGCGGTCGCCAACGTGGTGCCGATGATCGCGGCCACCTCGGTGGAGACGGACACGCCCAGGGCGGCGGACAGGTCCACGACCTCGGCGGTGGCAGCCGCCGCGGCGGCTTCGGTGAGTCCTGCGGTGAAGAACGCGAGGGCGGTGCCGGCGACGATGGTGCCGCCGACGATCTCCAGCTTGTGCTCCAGCTGCTTGACCGCGCTGTGGACGCTGTCGGCGTACTGGTCGAGGGCTGTGGCCAGGTCGCGGGCGCCGTCGATCATGTCCTGGAGCCAGCCGCGGTTGCCGTAGTAGTAGCGGCGCCAGAAGGGGTCGTCGAAGGCGGATATCGCCTTGCCGGTGTTGTTCTCGATCAGTGTGCGGGCGGTGGTGTTCGCGGCGGCGGTGAGCGTCTCGACGTCGTCGGCGAAGGTCCGCCATGCGGTGGCCGCGTCCCGCAGGCCGCCTTCGTCGGCGTCCGGCCACCACATGCCGGTCAGCTTCATGACGATCTTCTTGGCCTCGTCGGCGACGCTCACTGCACGCCGCCCCCGGCGGTGTGCGGGGGAGGTTCCGGCTTCGGCCCGTTCCGGCTGAACATCAGCCGGATCAGCTCCTCGTTGCCCACATGACCGTCCGCCATGTCGACCATCGCGTCATGGATGCTGGCCAGGCCGAGCGCCAGGACCTCGGCCGCCATCGTCATGCTCGTCACGTTCGGCACGTACTGGTCCTCGAACTGCTTGCCCTGGTCGTCCCCGCCCCACGGCGAACCGGCCGCGGCAAGGCCCCCCTGGAGCTTGGCCAGGGCTGTCGCCAGGTCCGAGCTGTGCGTGAGGAACTGCGGTGCGCTCGTCTGCAGGTCGGCGAGCTTGATGTCGAGTATCTGGTCGTCGTCGGCGTTGCCCATACGTGATCCACCCCCATGGCTCAGCGATTTCCCCAGAGCACCAGCTGATCAACAGCTGTTGCCTCCTGTCACTTTGGTGGCGGTCGGGCGGATTCCGGACAGGAACCGCGACACGTGCAAAGGGAATGGCCTGAACAGCGGCATCGCTGGCTTGTGTTCAGCGACGTGCGGCCTGGCGCAGGGCTTGCGGACGGTAATGGCCGTCACATTTCCGCCTGCCCGTCGCCCAGGGCAGAGGCCGACCCGGCGCCCCCACGCCCTCGGTCTCAGTTCTGGTCGCATTCAGCCGCGTCCGGGTCCGTCCACCACCCGCCTGGGTGCTCGCTCGGCCGCAGGTCAGAACGTCTCTGCTCCCTCGTGTACGGCATCGTGACCCGTTGGAAAGCGTGTTGGGGGCAACCCCTCACGAGTGCGAATCTCGTATCCTCCGCCAGTGCCTCACCGGGCACGACGTCGAAGGGCTCCACCGCTCGCAGCGGGGGCCAACGACGTCTTCCGTTACCGTTTCCGTCTCACTCCGGGTCTGCGGAGCCTTGCGGCGGGTCCTCTTCCGCGGCGGTGTCCCCCTCCGAAGGTTCGCCCCACAGCGCGTTGCCGACTTGCTGTGCGACGTTCTTAAGCATGAGACCGGTGGCGTGCAGCTACCGGGCACGCATCCTCGCGGACCCGCCAGGCTCCCAGCTGATGATTGCGTTCGGCCGGACCAGCGAGGCCTTCGCCAACGAGCACGGCCGTCGTGCGGCGTACAGCTGCGGACAGGCCGACGAAGACTCAGTACCAGATGGCCACCGGGCGGCCCTCGGTGTCCCGTTCCGGAGTGGCCGGCAGGCATGCCGCGGCGCCAGTGGCGATGCGGTACGCGGACCAGGCCGCCGCGGCAGCATCGAGTACGTCGTCGGTGGGGACGGAGTCGGCCTCGCCGAGTTCGTCGCCGAGGTGAATACCGGCGGCGGCCAGGAGGGAGCGGCGTGCGGCCTGACCCCGCCAGGTCTTCTTGCCGTGGGTCAGGGAGGTGCCGCCGGCCATGGCCTGGAAGGAGATCTCGGGATGTACCTCATGGATACGGCCCGGATCCTCGGCCCAACACCTTTGCGCGGCAACGAGTTTGGGCGCGAGTCCCCACGCCTGCCGACTGAGCCCCTTGCCGTTGATGGACACGCACCGAGCACTGGCGGACGCGTAGTCGGTCTCGCTCCAGACAGCCCTCGGCGCGGTGAGGAACACGCTGCTCCGGCGAAGCCCGAGATACGCCCGGGCTTCGGTGTCCGCGGCACGCCACCCCGTCTCCAGCAGTCCGAGCGGCATGTCGACCGCGACGGTCGAGCAGTCCGGGGCCCGCGCAACCAGTGAGCCAAGGTCCACGTCGACCAGGCTGCCCCCGTACGCGCCGTCGACCAGCCTGACGCCGACCCAGCCCTGCTTGCCGCAGGCATCAATCCCCAGGACGTTCATCGACCCCTGCCTCAAGACCACCACCACGGGTAACCATCAGCGTTCACCATGCCTGACCCTCCTGGACAACGGAGCGGCCACCCGGTTGCCCTACCTGAGCGAACCCGACCAGGACGATATGGAGAGCTACCCCGAGAACGGGCTGACGCTCCTCCCCTTGGTCGGAGTCATGCAGTTCGCAATCCTGGAAGCGCCGTCCGCAAGCCCGGCAACCGCTGTTGCGGTCGCTCCCGTGGAAGGAACGGCCCACACCCTGCACACCGTACTCACGGAGGCGACGGGCAGGGACGACTCCCAGGGCTTCATCGTCCTGGAGGGGGCACTTGGGAGGCGGGAGAGGAAGGTGATGACGGCCGCCTACGAGAGGCTGCGCCAGAGCCTGATACACGACGGCACCCTCGTTGAGCATGGAGCAGATCAACTCAGGCTGACCAGGACGTACGTGTTCGACAGTCCTTCCAGCGCGGCGAGTGTCCTGGCGGGGGGAAGCAAGAACGGTCGGGACGAATGGAAGGACGTCCACGGTCGTTCCTTGAAGGAGAACCAGGAACGAGCCGCCGAGACTGAGGTCCATCGGCCGGCGGACGACACCGAGTGATCTGCACCGCACTCGGCGCAGACCCGAAACGCCCTCACGACGCCTTCACGACGTGCCGCGGGACATCGAACGGACCGTTGATGGGCGGCGTGCGTGTCGGGACGAACCCATGTGGCAGGCCCGAAGCACCAGGAGTATGGTGCTTTGTATGGCGAGTAAGAAAGTAACGGTGACGATTCCCGAGGATCTCCTTGACGAGATCCGGGCGGAGGCGGCTGAGCGCGGCCTGTCGGCGTACGTTGCCGAGGCACTGCGGGTCAAGCGCGACCGGGACCGGCTGGTGGAACTCGTCGGCTGGCTGGAGGAAGAGCACGGCCCGGTCACCGAGGACGAACATATGACGGCCCTCGACGAGCTGAACAGCCTCGACGCCGAGCACGAGCGTCGTCGGACCAGCAGTGTCGGAGACGCCGCGTGAAGAAGCGAGGCGGCGAGCACGGGCCTCCGCTCCGGGTCTTCGTGCTCGATTGCGAAGCCTTGTCCCTGGCCGTACGCGGTGACCGGAAGATGATCGCCTGGCTCGACCTCGCGGCCCGGGGGGAAGCCGAGGTGGTGACATCCCCGATGACGTTGGTCGAGGCGTACGACGGTCGGATGACCGAGCAGCGCTGGGACTGGGTGCTCTCCCGCCTCAAGGTCGCCGACATCGGAAAGGACGAAGCCCGACAGGCCCGCCGGCTCCTGGCCGATGCCAAGTTGCACGGTCACAAGTACGCGATCGATGCGGTACTCGCCGTTGTCGCGCGTCGACAGCAGGGCCGGGTCACCGTCTTCACCTCGGATGTCGACGACCTGGAGAAGCTAGTTCCGGATACGGTCGTCGTCAAGAAGGTATGACACTGTCGTCCGGTCTCAGTTCTGGTCTCATTCAGCTGTGTCCAGCGGCGTCCGCCACCCGCCCGGACATTGAGTTCGTCCCCGGTCAGCACGTATCTGCCTCCATACGTACGGCATCGTGACCCGTTGGAAAGCGTGTTGGGGGCAACCCCTCACGAGTGCGAATCTCGTATCCTCCGCCAGTGCCTCACCGGGCACGAGTCGTCTCGTCCCAGTCTCAACGGGTCCTGCTGCCGGGCTCCGAGGTGTCCTCGCCCCGTCCTTCGACACCTCCCGGATGAGACCAGCGACGCGCATCGGGAGATGAGGGCGTCGGCCAGAGCCGGCAGTCCTCTGAAGATCGGACGTGGGGCACGCCGGAAACCCTCGGCACCCGCCTACGGTCAGATGTCGTCTGCCGACCATCGGCCCCTTATGGGAACGGGGGCTGCCATCACCCCCGCCATCCGGAGGAGTAGACCCCGTCCCGTACGAACCGCTCTCGGGTATCGGGTTTGCCGCCTTCCACGAGCAGCACGAACTGCTCGAACTCGTGCCGCCTCTTCTCCAGGTCCTGCTCTCCTGGGCCGGCCCACCGTTCCCAGAGGCCTTCCGTGCTGAGGAATTCCTGCGCCCACTCGGTGCCCACTTGGTGCCCAGCCGGTCGTCCAGATGGAGCAGCGCGGCCAGCGACCAGACCTGTCCGTCGGCCTCGGTTCCGGGGGTGAGCGCCTTACGCAGGTAGGCCGTGAGCAGTTGGGCGTCTTGTTCACCACCGAGGCATGCCAGAGCCAGAGCGAGATCTGCCGAGTCGGCGCGTGAATCGGCGTAGAGGAATCGGGCCAATTGGTCGCGCAGATCGGTGCGGCGCCCGGCCGCGATGAGCCAGAAGGCCGTGGTGGCCTCCCGCCACCCCATGCTCAGCAGCTCCTCCAACTCGCGGGTGCTGATCCTGCGTGCGTCCCGTTGCAGGCGGCATTGGAAGGCACGTTGCCTCGAAGGGGGCAGCAAAAGCACTGACCCGGTGGACGCGTAGCGGTATCGGCCACCCGCCTTGACGTACTTCCGGCGCAGCCTGATCTCCTTTCTCCGGCGCCGATCCCGGGTGAGCAACTGCTCAGCGAGGTCCCGCCATGAGTACCCGATCCGCGCGAGGAGGCTCCACACCCCGCAGGATTCCAGCTTCGGGCGCCTGGCGGCACCAGATGCGACCGGATCGGTGCGGTCAGGCGTGCCCGACTGTCACGCGCAGTCCCCTCCATCGGTGTTCGGCGAACGGTGATTCAGCGGTCCCTTTCGGCTGAGCCTGCCAGACCGGAGTCGAGCAGGATGCGGTCGATGGATTGCGGCAGGCTGCTGTCGTGGCCGATGACCGTCTCGACGCGGCCGGGCAGAAGATCCATCTCCCGGTACCAGACGCGCATCTCGGCCTCGCCGTACTCGTCCGCCTGCGGCTTGCCGGCGTGCCTGGTGAGGGTTTCCGCGAAGGGGACGTGCAGGTAGTAGGCATACGTCGCGCCTCGGTGATCGGTCATGAGGCGGGCGAGCATCTCGCCGTAGTGGTCGGCGTACAGGATGCCCTCGATGATGACGTGGTATCCGGCATCCAGCGCGTAGCGGGCGACGGCGCTGATCAGGCCGATGTTCGCTGCGCCCGGTCGGTCGCGCTCGCGCAGGACGGTCCGGCGCAGGTTGTCCTGGCCGACCACGGCCAGACCTCGGCCGAACCTTGCACGGAGTCCGGCCGCCACGGACGACTTCCCCGACGCGCTGTTGCCGCGGAGCACGACCAGGACGGTCTCCTCCGTGCCCACTGCCATGGGGGTCACGGTACCGGGGACCCCGGTGCTCGTCGACGCCGTCCGCCGGGCCGCAAGGTGCGCAGCCCACACCCCGCCTTGACTTCGGAACGTATTCCGAAGTAAGCTCAATCCATGTCCATTCTGACCGTTTCGTTCTCCGACCTGTCGAAGAACTCCAAGCGTGTCGCCGACACCGTCGAGCGTGCCCAGCGGGTCCATGTGACGCGTCGCGACGGCGAGGATCTGTACCTCACCACCGAGCGCCATGACCGTCAGCGCGAGGAGACCGCCGACGTCACCGCTCGGCTGTTCGCGGCCCTGATCAGCAGCGACGAAGGCGCCCGCGCGATTCTGATGGCCCTGCCCGAGGTCTTCCCGTGGACGCGGCACCTGTCGACGGAGGAGGTTCGCGAGTTCGTCGTCGACCTGGTGAACGCGACCCATGACGCCGCGGAACTGGACGTGCACACCAATCTGCACCGGGTCATCGTCGAATGGCGTGCCACCGCCCGGATCCTCGCGGATCCCGAACTGACGGCGCAGCTGACGGCTCCGCTTCCGGACGAGGACCACGGCGAGGTACCTGCTCCATGAGCCCCAAGCGCGGCGACGACGTCCCGCCACCGCCGATCGGCAACGAATGGCGCCTCCGATTCGCCACGAACGACGCAGCCAAAGGCTGGGGCGACCTGTGCTCCGAGGCTCCGGGTAACACCCGGCGCTGCTACGAAGCGCTGCGCGCCGACCCGGCCTCCATAAAGGACCCCGACCGCCAACACAGACTCCGCGGACGACTGGGCACCGCCACCCTCGGTGGCACGGAATACCCGCAATGGGAGTACGAGGTCACCGCCGGCGGCCGCGTCCGTTACCTCATCGACCAACCACGCCGGACCGTGCACCTCGTCTACGCCTCCACCCGCCACCCCAAGGACACCGACAGCTGAAACCGTCGCATCACACGCAGGTGAACAGGATTCGACCCGATAGGCGATGCCCGGCGCGCGCCGAACGGGACATCTCATGGACGGCAGTGCGCTTCGGCCGCTGACCAGAGGAATCTGCGAAGTCCGGTCTCACTTCCGGTCTCATTCGTGCCCGTTCATCGGCGTCCGCCAGCCTCTCGCCCCACCGCTCCATTGCAGGTCAGAACACCTGGAGCCATCCGCGAACTCTAAGGCGACCCGTTGGAAAGCGTGTTGGGGGCAACCCCTCACGAGTTCGGATCTCGTATCCTCCGCCAGTGCCTCACCGGGCACGACGTTGTTGGCCCCCGCTGCTTGCAGCGGGGGCCATCGACGTTCGTGGTCTCGCCCTGTGTGGTTCTGCAGCCCACCGGTGACCGGGGCGCAAGCCGTTGTCCGTCCACCTCTACGACGGCTACGGGCCTCTGCCGTGTCGGGTGGCGCCGTGGGGCTACCAGGGGAGGGGGTCGGGGCGGCGGGTCCACCACCAGGCCGCGTCGTGCGGGACGGGGACGTCCAGTCCCTGGGTCCTGAGGTCCAGGTACCAGGCGGGATCGGGGACGGTCAGCTTGATGAACTCCCGGTCCACCAGGTCCACCGCGGCCTCCAGCAACTCCGCCGGCTGATCGGTGAGCTGCTGCCGCAGGGCCTCCAAGTCGTCCCGTGTCGTGAGGTTTTGCACGTAGAGGTCTGCTGGGTACCAACCCGCGGGATCCCAACCGTCCGCCATCGTCCGCACGAGCTTTTCCCATGCCCCCAAGTTCGTCGCCGCCGTCCAGTACGGGGAGCCGATGTCGTCCGTACGCCCCGTTCCCAGGGCGTCCAGAGACGTGTCGAACCGGTCGCTGATCGGAGTCGGCTTCCGCTGTTCTCGCACGATTTCGGGAAGTCGGGTGACCTGGGCGTTCGGTAGGTCGGCAACAGGGGCCTCGACGGCATCGACCTTGTAGCCGGCCGTTTCGTCGTCCGGGTCCTCGCCCGGGTCGAGCAGCCGGGCACGGGTGACCGTACCGTCAGCCGCCGCGACACTGGGGACGCCCTGTAGAAACTCCTCCGCCGGGTAGAGGACCGAGTGACCGAGCACCCGCGCGAGCGCGGCTGCGAGTTCCGGCTCACTCGGCTGCGGCTGAACACTGTCCCTGACGTAGATGTCCAGGGACGTCCGCACATCGCCCCGGAGGGTTTCCGTCCCACAGAGCACCATCGCGTCCCAGTGCCGCGTGTTCTGGTCGGTTTTCTCGTCGGCCACGTCGACATCGCTCACGGGGACCCCGAAGCACTCGGCCAGTGCTTCGGCAACGACTCCGTTGCTCAGGGGCTCGGTGACGAGCAGGTTGTAGTCAGTCATCAGTACGTCCCATCATAAACTGCCCGGGCTTTCAGGATGGCGTCCGGGTTGTTGATGAAGCGCGGATCTTTCACAAATGCCTGCACGGATTCAGCATTTCCTTTGGCTTTGGATATTTGCTGGAGTGCTGCGTATTCGTTGCGGTCGAGTTCGGCGAGACCTGTACCGCTGCAGGGAAATACTCTACCCGTCTCTTTCGCCCTGTAGGTGCGTCCGTTGATTTCATAGAGATTGGCCTTCGCATGAAATGTTGCCCTCCCGGCCGCGATGTCGGCGATGTCCTGATTCACTTGCTGCTCGTAGCCGCGCAAGATCACCGTGTTTTCCGCGTCTGCTCGACGCGCCCCCCACCCTCTCCGAGCCCTACGCCCGGCACTTGGGCGACGGGTTACGGGAACTGCGATTCAGCCTCGGCCACGACGGCAACCCCGTCCGTCTGACCTATTGGCTCGCTCCCGAGCGTCGGATCGTGCTGCTGACCGTGTTCCGCAAGTCACGGATGCGGGAGGATGCGGAAGTGGATCGGGCCAAGCAGGCCAGGAAGGCGTGCGAAGCCGAGCGCCACAGCGCGCACGACGAGTTCTCTCGCCACGTCACGAAAGGAGAAGGCGCGTGAACCACGCCCAGTGGAAGCTCGCCCGCGAGCGGAAGGCCGCGGAAGGCTACGTCGAACCTCCCGAAGTCGAGGCGACGCGCACGGAGATCCGTATGGCCTTCGACCTCGGGCAAGCGGTGTACGACCGCCGGACCGAGCTCGGAATCTCGCAGACCGAACTGGCCCGACGAGCCCGCATGACGCAGCCCCAGGTGTCCAAGCTCGAACTCGGTGGCACCGTCCCTACCCTTCCCCTGCTCGCCCGGCTGGCCGGCGCCCTCGACGCGTCGCTCAACATCGCCCTCGACGGTGACACCTCCTCTGTCGCCTTCATCCCCCACGCGGCGTGAGGGCCGCTGCTCTCACTTCTGGTCTCATTCAGCTCCGTCCGACGGCGTTCGGAACCCGGACCACCACCTGATTCATTCCAGGTCACGACCAGCTCTGACTCGTGGCGCACGGCCTCGTGACCCGTTGGAAAGCGTGTTGGGGGCAACCCCTCACGAGTGCGAATCTCGTATCCTCCGCCAGTGCCTCACCGGGCACGACGTCGTAGGGCCCCCCACCGTTCGCGGTGATGCTCCTTCGACGCTTTGTGCACCCGTGGGTGTGGGCTTGCGGCTCGGGCCGGCGGGCTCGCCCTTCGGTGGATTCGGGCGCAGGGCCAGGTCCTGCCGGACCGTACGCAAGGTGCGAACTACTCCGGCCGCCTCCTCCAGGAGCTTTCGGACCTGGAGGAGGAGCAGTCGGACCAGCAGCACGGCAGTGGTGATCCCCGCCAGGGAAGCGAGCCAGTACACGTCGTACCTCCTCGCTGCCCATGGCCGATGACGTGCGCCCCCTGTCTGCCGCACCTCCCTCAGGCTCCCGGCTTCGAGGTCAGGAGTCAGCAGGGGAGCCGGGCATTTTCTGATCTTGCCGGAAGGACTCGGCTGGACTCATGCCCTATGCATCCGTGTATGTATGTATAAGGTGCGTCATTGCTATCAGGGGGGGTTGTCATGAGTCGAACGGTGATCGACCTCGACGATGAGCTGCTAGGAACTGCTGACCCGCAAAGGGCAGTACCGCAGCGCCGGCGCGGTGGACCTGGTGGTTGCAGCGACGGCGGAGCTCCAAGGTCTGACCCTGCTCCGTCGTGACCGGGATTTCGACTGCATCGCCGCCGTCACTGGTCAGCCTCTCCAGTGGTACGGCCCTGATCCTGGGAAATAGTCTGACAGCGCGAAACGGTCCGCCCTCCGGGGTTCCCCAGGGGCGCCGGAGACTGCCGGCCGTACGGGGCTGTCAGCCTTTGCGCACGGGACGCAAGGTCACCAGGTCGTTGCCGTCGCAGTAGGTGAGCGACCCGCCGTAGCTGTGGTCGGGCAGGAATGCCTGGCAGTCCGATGTGCCCTGCCAGAGGGTTTTGCCCTCGTAGTCCAGCAGGAACAGGCGGCTGCCGTCCTGCCAGAAGTTTTTGGTGACGGACCGCGCCGCGGGGCTCAGCCCGTGGGGGCGGACCAGTCGGCCGGCGTCTGCGTTCAGGAGCCGATCCGGGCGGCCGGGCGCGCGGATGATCTCGTTCATGGTGCCGTAGGTGACCAGGTACTCACCCGGGGCCAGTCGCCGGGAGGTCCCCAGGGTGCCGAAGTAGGGACTGACGACGAGGGCGCCTTTCGCATCCGGCAGGACCATCTGGAAGCCGACGAGCAGAGGCAGAGTGCGGTTCCAGCGGCATCCGGTGCGCGCGTCGCGCGGGGCCTGAGGCTGGTCCCAGACGAAGCTGTACCGCCAGCCGTGGTCGCCGTCGCCGGATTCCACCCCGCCGGCGAGGACGGTGGCGCGGCAGCTGCCCTTGGCCGGTGCGGTGACCATGATGACCCGGTCGTTGTCCTGGATGATGCGATCGACAGTGCCGTCGGGCGGCCGCAGCGCCGTCTGCCAGTGAAGGCCGCCGTCGCTCGGGTCGACAGCGCCGACACGGTCGGGGGTGACCAGATACGGCATGCAGTGGTCCGCACTTGGGCTGCCGGCACCGGCGAGCGCGTCGGTCTGGCAGACGACCCCTGTCGCCCCGGACACCGTACGCGTCCACTGGAGTACACCAGACCCGGTGTCCCAGCCGTCCAGGCGGCAGGACCCGGTGTGGCAGACCGCCGTCATCACCACGGAGCTGCTCTCCGACATGAAGACCTGACTGCCGGTCGGCACTGTCTGACGCCAGGTCAGGAGCCCCCGCTCCGGGTCGAGCCCGGCGATCGCGCTCGGCCCCGGGTGGCCGTCCCTGCCGCCGACCAGCACCACCCGGCGACCACTGATGAGCACGGAGTGCGCACCGCCGGGCTGGTGCGAGGTCAACGCGAACTCGGCCGGCAGTGCCAGCCGCCAGCCCGCGCTCTCCGCGCCGTGCAGGCGGACCACCGTGCGGCCCTCGCCGAGCAGCCCGACCGCGGGGACGTTCAGCGCCCAAGTGCCGTCGGGGCCCGGCCGCACCGGCAGTGGAACACGCGAGGCCTCCTCGGGCACCGTCTTCCCATCGCCGAACGCCGGCGGATGCGGGGCGAAACAGCCCGCCGCCAGCAGCCCCATCGATACGGCCAGTAGCGCTCGCCACCACCGATGTCTCATCGCGCCCCCCCGGCTCCGCCCACACGGTAGAACGCCCGCAATTCCGTACACCACCGTCCCGCCTTCTTCGTGATGACCTCGTAGCCACGAGGGAGGACCGGAAAGCGCCGTTCGACTGGACCTACTTGTTCAGTCGCCGTGCCGGCGAGAGCTGGCCTTGCTGAATTCCAGGAGCAGTTCGAGGTTCGTCGGCGCCTGCGCCAACCTCTCCCGGAAGACATCCATCGCCTGGTCGGTGTCCCAGCCGGACAGCCAGTGCCGCAGGCTCCGGGCGATAGCCGTCTGTTCCGGCGAGTCGAGGAGCTCTTCCCTGCGGGTACCGCTCGCTTTGATGTCGATCACGGGGAGAGCGTCCGTGTGGGCGGGGCGGCGGGCGATCCTGAGTTCCATGGTGGCGAGGCCCCTGAACTCCTCGGCGATCGTTTCGTTCATGCGCGAGCCCGTCCCCTCCATCGCGGTCGCCACGATGGTGAGCGAGCCGCCGTCCTCGATGTTGCGGGCGGAGGTGAACAGGCGCTTCGCGGGGTGGAGGGCCAGCGGGTCAAGCCCGCCTGGCAGGAGACGTCCGGACGCGGGCACGCACAGGTTGTAGGCACGGACGAGGGAGGTGAGGGAGTCGAGGAGCACCACGGCGTCGTGGCCCATCTCGGCAAGGCGTTTGGCACGTTCGACAGCCAACTCCGCAGCGCCGAGGTGGTCCTCGGCAGGACGATCGGAGGTCGTGGTGATGAGTTCGCCTCTCATCGTCCGCTGCATCTCGGTGATTCGCTCCGGAGGCTGGTCCACGAGGAGCACCATCAGGTGGCATTCGGGGTTGTTCTGGTGGACCGCCTCGGCGACGGTGTGCAGGATCGTGATCCTGCCGGCCTTCGGCGGGGCGGCAACGAGGCCGCGCTGGCCTTTGCCGATGGGGGCCACCAGGTCGATCATCCGGCCCATCATCGCTTCCCGCCTCGTCTCCAGGAACAGCCGTTCCTGGGGGGCTATCGGAGTGAGGTCGTCGAATGCCGGGCGTCCGCCGTCGGGTGACGGAGGTGTGCCGTTGACGAGATCGAGCTGTGCCAGCGCGTTGTACCGGTCGCGCTGCCTGCGGTGCGGATCGATCCGGATGGCGCCGACGACCGCATCACCCTTTCGCAGACGGTATTTGCGGGTCTGGGCAAGCGACACGTAGACGTCCTTCGGACCCGGCAGGTAGCCCGAAGTGCGGATGAACGCGTAGTTGTCGAGGACGTCGAGAATTCCGGCGACCGGCACCAGGACGCTACCGTCGTCATCATCAGTGCCCGGCTCCTGCGCCGAATCGGCGCGGGCTCGAGAACGGTGCCTGCGTCCGCGGGTCTCGCTCCCTTCCCGCTGCCGGCGAGGCCGGCCCTCGCCGCTCTCCGGCGAGTCCTCCTCCCACTCGCCAGCGCCGGCGGTCGGATCGGTCGAGTCCGTCGCGTCGGGTGCCTCGGCGGGTGTGGCAGCGTCCGGCGCAACAGGGCTGGGGGACTGCTGCCGGGCTGGCTGCGGCCCTCGCAGCAGTCGGCGGACCGCGTGGGCCGCCTCAGCGGCACCCGCCTCGCGAAGGAGCAGCTCCATCGTGTCCAGCGCCCGCCGGATCCCCGCGTCGGTGAACGGTTCGTTGTGGGCCCAGCGGTTGCGCGTGTCACGCAACTCACCGGCATAAGCCCGGGCCACGACAGGCAGTTTGCCGTCGAAAACGTGCCACTGCACCACCAGGACCCTCAGTAGCAGTGCGGGGTCACTCAGCGATATCTGGTGTGCACGCCCGTAGCGCTGAACGTCGCGCGCCCGCAGATCGGCCAGCCAATCCCCTGTCGGGTGGACGGCACGCATCCGCTCGTCGACGAACGGCCCCAGCCCTTCGGCCAGCGCGGCGAAACCCCTGCCGATCAGTTCCCGGTCCACGACATTTCCCTCCCCCGGAGCAACGCTGACAACTATGGCTCCAGGGGCAATCCCGCGTGCGCCTTGTCGACAACCTGGTTCTCAGGCACCGGCTTGGCGGCCGAAGTGTGAGAGCCATGGCCTCGGTCCTGGTCTTCTTCACGCCTGTTCACCCGTGTCCGTGAACCTCTGGCTCGACCGTTCTGTCGCAGGTCAGGACACCAGGATTCGCCGCCGGACTCCAAGGCGGGCAGCGGGAAAGCGTTATGGTGTGGGGCCGGTCGGTCATCGGCGCGGCGTGTGCCGTCGTGATCGGCTGAAGATCCGCGGGCTGGCAGGGCAGGGAGGATCGGATGGGGACGGACCAGGTGGATCTTGAGGCCGCTCTTCACGATGCCGAGCAGAGGCTGCAGGCCGCTGTTCGATCGGGTGATGTGCAGGCGTTGGACCTGCTCCTTGACGACCGTGTCGTCTACACGGGACCTGACGGCAGCACCGTGACGAAGGAGGAGGACCTGGGAGCGCACAGGTCCAGGACCCTGGCCGTCGAGGTCTTCGACCAGCAGGACCTGCACGTGACCGTGGTGGGCTCCACCGGGATCACCCGTGTACTGGCGGGACTTGAGGGCACCGCTGGAGGCCATCCGTTCACGGCGCGCCTCCGCTACACCCGCACCTGGATACACGCTGACGGCACCTGGCGCGTCCTTGCCGCCCACGCCAGCGCCGTCTAGAACCGCCGGCCCGGCCGACGGTATCGGCGGCTCCACGGGCTGCGGGGCGCGACCGTATGTCGCTCACAATGGACGCATGGACTTGCTGCCCGTGTTCGTGGCCGACTGGGAGATGGAGTGCTGCGGCAAGCCGTTCGCTCTGGGGACGGAAGTCAGCTGGCACCTGGAATTCCTCTACGAGGACGAGTTCGCGGCTCCCGCCGAGGCCCTGCTGCCGGTGGACTCCGTCGTGACCATGGCGGCGACGGCCTCGGTCGCCGACCCCGGGCAGACCGACGGACTGCGGGGCGGGCTGTTCGCCACCTGGCACAGGAGTGACCCTCCCGCACGACCGCTGACCGGTACCGTCCGCCGGATACGCCTCGTACGCCAGCACGTCGTGCGGGAGGACCGCGTGGTGACGGTCATACCCGGCAGGTCCCGGCTCACCGAACTCAGCGCCAGCCGCGACTCTTTCGCCACCGGCTCCATGCTCACCCGGGAGGACTCCTGGTCGGAGACCGGCCTCCTCGTCGACCTCGCCATGAACCTCGATGACGTCATCGCATCCGTCTCCAGCTGACGGAATCACGGAGACCATGGAGTACGCGCTCGCGCGAACCGCCGGCCGGAGTCGGCGAACCCGTCCGGGACACGCGTGGCGGTCAGCCGACGTAAAGCCCTTGGTGGTGAGCCGGACGGTGCCAGGGCAGCGTGACGTCGTAGGAAGTGCTTCCGGCGGACTCCGCCGAGGTGGGCACGACCCCGCGGAGGACCGGCTCCCTGCCGGGGTCAGCGGTACAGCCAGCTCAGCAGGGTCGTCGCCGTGAACACCGCACCCGACGCCAGGCAGACCGCGCGCAGGGTCAGCCGCCCGGGGCGTTCCTGGGACTGGAGCCGGGCCTGGGACTGGTCCTCAAAGGGCTGGTCCTCGGGCTGTGACTGGGCCTGGGCCCGCGGGGCCGGCGCCAGCAGCGCGTCCGCGAAGGCCTGTGCGGTCGGCGGCCGGTCCGCCGGCTCGACGGACATGGCCTTCCGCAGCAACAGGGCCACCCCCGGTGGCAGTTGCCGGCTCGCAGGCAGCGCGGGCAGCGTCGACGCGTCCGGCTGGTCCGTCATCAGTGCCGTGGCGCGCCCGCCAGGGCCGAACGGTTTCTGCCCCGTCAGCAGTTCGTAGGCCACGACGGCCAGCGCGTACACGTCGGCCCTCCCGTCGAACCCCCCGGTCTGGAAGGCCTGTTCCGGCGCCATGTAGGCAGGGGTGCCCGTGGTCACCGTCAGCCCGGACGCGTCGGCCATCTGCTTCGCGCTGCCCAGATCCGCCACCAGCACCGCGGCGGGCGCGGAGTCGGTGGCGAGCAGCAGGTTGGACGGCTTGACGTCGCGGTGCACCACGCCGGCCTCGTGCAGGACCTGGACCGCGTAGCCCGCCTCCGCGGCCAGCCGCAGCGCCTCCTGCAGGCCGCACCGCCCGACCCGGTCCGCCAGGGTGCCGCCGCGCACGTAGTCCATGACGAAGTAGGGCCGGTCGTCCTGCACCCCGACGTCGTGCACCCGGACCACCCGCGGGCTGGCGATCCGTCGCAGCAGCCGCGCCTCGGCGAGGAACCGCTCGCGCACATCTGCGTTGGCGGCCCAGTTCTCGGCCAGCACCTTCACCGCGACCTCGGTGTCGAGCTCCGGGTCGTAGGCCTTCCAGACCGTCGCGAAGGAGCCTGCTCCGAGCCGGTCCAGGAGGAGGTGACGGCCGAGCTTGCGCATGTGGCAGCATTCTGCCGGAATCGCCGGGGGTGGGAAACTCACGTTCGACGAGCGGGATGCGACAGGGACAGGACGGGGGCTCCGGGTGTTCGAGGAAGGCGAGCTGGAAAGGCTCGTGGCGGCTGCCCAGGCGGGGGACCCGGGGTCGATGGACTACCTGCTGGCCAGGCTGCGGCCGGTGGTGCTGCGCCGCTGCTCCCGCTTCCTGCCGCACCACGCCGACGCCGAGGAGGCCGCGCAGGACGCGCTGCTCTCCATCAGCACGCACCTGGGCGAGTACGGGGGCCGCGGCTCCTTCCTGGGGTGGGTGACGGTGATCGCGTCCAACGCCGCCCGGTCCACCTACCGTTCGATGCGACGGCGTGCCGAGGACAGCCACGCCGACCTGCCCGAGTCAGTGGACCCGAGGAGCACCAGCGTCATAGCCGGGACCCGGCTCGACCTGATGGAGGCGCTCACCGCGTTGGAGCAGCAGCACCCCACCCTGGTGGAGGCCTTCGTACTGCGCGACCTGGGCGACCTGACCTACGTCCAGGTGGCCGAGGAACTGGACGCCCCGCTGGGCACCGTCAAGGACCGTATCCACCAGGCGCGGCGCTTCATGCGACTGCGGCTGGCCGGCGGTCGGTGAACGGCGGTCCCGCGGCGGGGGGCGGCCCTGCCGCCGTCCGGCCCCGAACCGCCGTCGCCGCCTTGCTGGCGGCCGCCGCGTGCGGCCTGGCGGCCGGCCGTTTCGTCCTGCCACCGCCCCCCGGCACCGCGCACCCGGCAGCGCGGTCGACGCCTGCGACCAAGGAAGCTTCCGCCCTCGCGACGCCTGGTGCGTCCGCCCCGGCGCCCGCGCCCTCGGCCTCCGGCTCCGCCCCGCCGAAGGCCGCCACCGGGCCGGTGACGACGGCCGACCTGCTCGACCCCGCGGCGTTCGGCGCGGTCGGCATCACGGCGCGGATCCACACCAGGGACCGCTTCGGTGACGGCGCGTACGCCAACTCGGCCTGCACCGGTGAGAAGACGCTCACCCAGACGCTGGGCGGGCCCGGTGCCCACTTCCGGGGACTGATGACCGGCACCCACACCGACCCGGACGACCCCACCATGGCCCTGGACCGCGCCGACCAGGTCGCACGCGAGGTCGCCGCCGACGCCAGGAGCCCCGCCCTGGCGCAGAACTTCAGCGAGCGCCTGCTGCTCGAGGAGGTGCCCTGCCAGGACGAACCTCCCGGCCACTGGGTCTACGGCAGGACCACGACGCTGGAGCCCGCCCCCGGCCTCAGCGCGAGCTGGATGGGCACCTACCAGGGATCCCTCAACACCACCGGAGCGGCGCCCGAGGGCAAGGAGCCCTGCGGCGGCATCGCCGTACTGCGCAGCGGCAACCACTACGGGGTGCTGGAAGTCGACGCCTGCCTGGGTACGGCCGCGATGTCGAGCATCGTCAGGACCGCTCTGTCACAGCTGTGAAACAGCCGGTCAGGGCTCCAACTTTTCCCCTCTCCCGCGTCATCTCCCCGGCTGTACGAGGACGCAGCAGGCGTCCCGACCAGAGGGGGACCACATGACCGAGAACCAGGCCGTCCAGCAGAAGTCCGTTCACCGCAACCATTTCGTCGCCGCGGCCTGCCTCACCGCCGCACTGATCACGGTCGGCGTCGTGGGCACCCAGTCGGCCACCGCGGACGGGGCCGGGCACAGCACCGCGCACCGCACCGCTGCCCACCCTGTCACCGCCATGCCGGTCGCGGTCGGGGCCGCGGTGGCCGCGCCCGGACTCGGCTCCGCCGCCCTCGTCCAGAGCGAGGACTTCTTCCAGCAGGGCCTCGGCCCGGTCGGCGCGACGGTGTCGCTGGCCGGGGGCCAGGGGCTCTCGGCGTGCTCGGGCGAGGAGACGATGCGTGACCTGACCAAGGGCAAGGCCACCGCGTACGCGTCGGTGACCTGGACCTTCGACACTGATGGCCTGCTGACCGAGTCGGCCGCGAGTGCTCCCACCGGCAATTCGGCGAGCACCTACGAGAAGCAGCTCGAAGCGCTGGTGCAGGACTGCCAGGACGAGCCGGCCGGGCACTGGCACTACGGTGCGGCCCACACCCTCACCGTCAACGGCGGTACGGGGCACTGGTACCCGTCCTACAGCGGCGACGGCATCGTCACCGGCGGTGTCGCGGTCCTTCGCAGCGGCACCAGGGTTGCTGTCGTCGAGCTCACCGGCCAGCCCACAGACGCTCCGGGCTACGTCGAAGGCATCGCCACCGCAGCCCTGAACCGCCTCCCCGCCTGACACGGCAGTCCCGCCCCGCCCGCGGTCGGTGCCCGTGGACGACCGGGCTCGCGATCGCGGGAGGTCCGGCCGGGGCGGGGCAAAAGCGCTGTGTCCGCGTGCAGCGGTCGGCGAGACTGTGGCCATGGATGGCCCGAATTTCACGGCACCGCCGCCCGGTCCTGAACCGCCCGCTGTGGACGCTTTCCTCTCCGCCGTCGATCACGCCATGAACAGCAACACCCTGCTCCTCACGGCGGTCTGCGAGGTGCCCGTCACAGCGGGAAACCGGCAGGACGTCCTCCACGCCTTCCTGCGCAGTGCCCTGTTCGAGCAGCTCATGCGCGCCGCCGACCGTTGCCGCGGGTGGTACAACCTGGCGGACGATGACGATGACCGGCCCTGCGAACGGCCGCTCCTGCGGGCCGGTTTCCGTGCCACGACGAGCCCGCTCGGCGAAGCCGGCTTCCTGGCGCGGCTCCACTGGATGCTCTGCGAGGCGTTCAGCCCCTACGCCCACCACTACCCGGCGAAGGAGGCCGAGCCACTGGTCCGCGCCTTTGCCAGGGAACTGCTGGGCGCGCACGGACCGGCGTGGTCCTTCGCCACTGTCAGCCCGGACTTCCTGCGTTCCAGCTTCTACCACAGCGGAGAGGAGGAGCCGCTGCGGCCGGTGTACTTCGACGGAAGCGACAGCGACACCGCTACGTTCGTTCACCGGGACCGCACCTTCCACCTGCTCCTGACGAACGGCTCTCCGTGAGGGCAGCGGCGGACCTGGTGCTCGTCGAGGCCCGCCAGGTCCGCCAGGCCCGCCCGGCCCGCCCGGGTCGTGGGCGGGGCCATCGCCCGGGGCCGAGCTCCAGGAGGTAGCGGGCGAGCAGCGCGGACAGTGCGGCGGCTGCTCTGGCCTTCGGGCTGCCGCACATCAGGGCGACGGTCTCGGCTGCCGCGGCCAGGGTGAGGAGGAGGCCTCCCGGCGCTCCATGAGGCCTTTCGCCCGGGGCCGGTCGCTCCGTGTCCGGGCTTGCCTCCGGGGCGGCGCTCACGATGTCGGTCGGCCGCAGGACGACTGGCGGTGGTCTTTGGGCGAGACGCCGAACATCTGCCGGAAGTCGCGCGCGAACTGGTCCGACCGGCAATAGCCGACAGCCGACATGATGTCACCGATGGGAGCGCTCGCCAGCGCGGGATCCTCCAGCCTGCGGCGGGCTTCCTGAAGGCGCAGATCCTTGAGGAACCGCATCGGCGTGAGCTCGACGTCCTGGAACAACGAGTAAAGGTGTCGGGGGGACAGGTTCGCCGCTTTGGCGATCTCCTCCGGGCCGAGCGCCGGATCGCCGAGACGTCGACGAATGATTCCGTCGATGTGAGTCCGTTGCAGCAACCGGCTTGTGCGCCGGGTGATTCCGGCCGGCTCACCGAGTCTCTGCCGAATCAGTCCGACCACGCATTCGTACAGCACCTCGGCCAGGGCCGGGACCTCGAGGGCGGCCGGTTCGGTCAGCCCGATCAGGAACTGCGCGAGCACACTGCGCCCAGGTGCGTTCTTGGGGGTGACGCTGCCGACGAGCGGACGAACGGCAGCGTAGTCGACGGGCACCAGGGCTCGTGGGAACGTCAGCATGATCGTCCGGATGAGGCCGGTCGGGTTCATCGTCTCCCAGGGCTGCGAACTGTCGTAGAGCGCGATGTCCCGGGCGCGTAAGTCCGCGATGTGCCCCGCATGCTTCACCCGTATCCCGGGGGTGAGAGCGATGACCACCCGGTAGCATTCGGGATCGCTGACGCGGATCAGGCGCTCGCTGCGCCGCACGGAGATCTCGCGGTCCGCGGCGAAGGTGTGGCTCTCGATTTCGAATTCACTGATTTCCGCGACCGACATCACCGCGAGCAGTTTCCCCGGCTGGCGCCCATGGACGGTGACCGGTGCCAGTTCGGCGGCAGACCCCGCGCGATAGTATTCGTAACGGTCGAGCGGGTGCACTGTTGCGGTGTCGTACAGCGTGTCCATCGCCTCTGCCTTTCTCGCCGGCCTCGGGAATCATTGTGGGCCGACGTGCCCGCCGCGGAGTTGGCTGTGGGCGCACAGGGGGCCCGGCAGCGCAGGGGCCGCGCCGCGCCGCCGTCCACCGGGTTGAAGTAGCGTTCCCGTCACCGCACGACGACCCGGAGGACGAGAAGAATTGACCGGTCTGCCTGCTTTCCCGCTGCCTTTCCACGCTTCCCGCTCCCTGTCGTTCGCGGCGCCTCGAACGCTGCGGGAGTTGCAGATGATGCGGTGCAGCGCCCATATACGGGCGAAGCCGAGGTGGTTCGACAAGATGAAGGACGCCGGGATCGTCGCCAGGTGGACGCGGGAAGCGGTCGGCCAGGGCCTCACGCAGGCGCAGGTTCGCTACGTGCTTGCCGAACTCGCCTACTACGCCGCGCTGCGGGACGAACGAACCGGCATCGAGGTGTCGGCGGTCGACGGCGTGTGGCAGTCGGACACGCTCGTCGACGACACGCTCGGAGCGCGGCTGCGCGAGGCGGTCCGGGCTCTGGAAGAGGTCCCGGAGGCGGAGAGGGACTGGCATCCCGGATCCGGGGGCCAAGTGCTGGATCTTGTGCATCCCTCACTGTTCTGCCTGGTCGCAGGGGTGAGCGGCGAGTTCGAGCGGGCTTGGCGGAACCCGACGGACCGCTTCTCGAAGCACGAGTTCTCGGAGAGGTTCCAGTGGCTGCCCACGGACGTCGACGTCAGTGACGACGGCGATGCCGTCTTCCGCTCGTACATCAACAACGTCCACCCCGTGACGCATCGCGAGCTGGGCCTGGTCCTGGCGGACGTGTTCGCGCGCCTGCGCCCGCTGTGGGAGAGGGTGCTCACCGACCTGTCCCATCCGCGGCCGCTTCGCATCGAGGCCGATCCTTACGGGTGGTACGGCTCGGAGCCGGAGTACCCGGACGAGTCCGCCTACAGCGACGCCGAAGCCTACGCGGCGGCCTGCCAGGCATATGTCCAGGCCCGGGACGACTGGTGGGAGAACCGCCGCCCGGTCATCCCGGACGCCCCGGTCTTCACCCCGCCGGAATCCCCCGACGAGTCCGTCCGGGTCGACCTGCGCGGCCGCCGTCTCCAGGTCATCGTCAAGCTCGCCACCATCCATCTCACGCCGGACAAGCCCGAGTACCCCGGTGGTTCCTGGCATGTCGAGGGGATGATGAACGAACGGATCGTCTCGACCGGCATCCACTACTGGGACAGCGAGAACATCACCGAGAGCACGCTGGGTTTCCGGGCGGCACTCGACGACCCGGACTACGAACAGAACGACGACGACGGTCTGCGTGAGGTCTACGGCCTGGAGGACGAGGACGCGCTGAACCAGCTCCTGGGGTCGGCATCGACCCCGGCGGGCCGCTGCCTGGCGTTCCCGAACATCCTTCAGCACCGCGTCGGTTCCTTCCGCCTCGCGGACCCCACCCGGCCGGGACATCGCAAGATCCTCGCGTTCTTCCTGGTCGACCCGTCGGCAACCCTCGTCTCGACCTCCGATGTGCCACCGCAGCAGCCCTGGTCCGAGACCTCGACCATGACGCTGGAGCAGGCCAGGGAGTACCGCGAACAGCTGATGCGGGAGCGGAAGTTCTTCGTCGACGAACACAACGAGCAGCTCTATGAGCGGGAGTTCTCCCTCTGCGAGCACTGAGGCGCGGCGTACGGCCCGGCGTGCCGGTGCCCGCGCCCCAAGGGGCCGCTCCTCGGGTGCGGAGCTCAAAGGCGGGTGGCGGCCCTGACCAGGGCGGCGACCGCATGCGAGCGGCTGTGGGGCGGCCACGCGATCACCGTCGTCACCGTCGGCGCGTCGGTCACGGGGACGGTGACGAGGCCGTCCCTCAGCTGGGCGGTCACCGACTCCGGCAGGATCGCCGACGCCCGGCCGAGCGCGATGAGCTGGAGCAGCTGCGTGTGGTTGTGCACCGGCGGGCCGGCGCCGTCAGGGAAGGTGCCGTCGGGGTCCGGCCAGCGGGGCATGGGCAGGCCGGGCAGCGCGGCGACGTCGGACATCCGCACCCGGGCCCGGCCGGTGAGGGGGTGCCCGGCCGGAAGGACCACGACCTGTCCCTCCGCGTGCAGCTCCTCCGTGTCGAGCCCGGCCGTCGAGTCGAACGGCCGGTGCAGCAGGGCCACATCGGCCCGCCCGTCCCGCAGCAGCCGCTCCTGCTCGCCGATTCCGCACAGCATCACGTCGACGGCGACCGCGCCGGGTTCCGCCGCGTAGGCGTCGAGCAGCTTCGCCAGCAACTCGCCTGTCGCCCCCGCCTTCGTGACGAGGACGACCCCGGGCCGGCCGGTCGACGCGAGAGCGGCACGGCGGGTCCTGCGCTCGGCGGCACCGATCGCGTCGAGGGCCGCCCGTCCTTCCCGCAGCAGCACCGATCCGGCCTCGGTCAGGGTGACACCGCGGTTGCCGCGTTCCAGCAGCGGGGCACCGAGCCGGCGTTCGAGCTGCTGGATCGCCCGCGACAGCGGAGGCTGGGCGATCCCGAGCCGCTGCGCCGCCCGCCCGAAGTGCAACTCCTCCGCGACGGCGACGAAGTACCGCAGCTCCCTCGTCTCCATGCTGCCAAGCTACCCGACCCCGGCTCGGCACCGGAGGGGATTACCGCAGTGAGCTGGTCCGATACCGGGGAGGTATCGCCGCTTACCGAGATGGTGTTGGCCGTGTGGCGGGGGTGCGGCACACGATGGATCGCATGAGCGGACAGACGATCGCGCTGGTCACCGGCGCGAACAAGGGAATCGGATACGAGATCGCGGCGGGCCTGGGCGCCCTCGGTTGGAGCGTGGGCGTCGGCGCCAGGGACGAGGCGCGCCGGGAGGCCGCCGTGCAGAAGCTGCGGGCGGGCGGCGCGGACGCGTTCGGCGTGCCGCTCGATGTGACGGACGACGAGAGCGTGGCGGCTGCCGCCCGGCTGGTGGAGGAGCGGGCCGGCCGCCTCGACGTCCTGGTCAACAACGCCGGTGTGACCGGCGGGATGCCGCAGATGCCGACCACGGTCGATCTCTCGGCCGTACGGACGGCCGTGGAGACCAACGTGATCGGAGTCATCCGCGTCACCAACGCGCTGCTGCCGCTGCTGCGCCGTTCCGCGGCGCCGCGGATCGTCAACATGTCAAGCACCGTCGGCTCGCTCACGAAGCAGGCCGCTCCGGGCGCCGAGATGGGGCCGGTCTCCGCGGCGTACGCGCCGTCGAAGACCTTCCTCAACGCCCTCACCGTCCAATACGCCAGGGAGCTTCGGGACACGGACATCCTGATCAACGCCGCCTGCCCCGGCTACTGCGCGACCGACCTCAACGGCCTGCGCGGCGTGCGCACCCCCGAACAGGGCGCGGCGATCGCGATCCGGCTGGCGTCCCTCCCCGACGACGGCCCGACCGGCGCGTTCTTCGACGAGGACGGGGTGGTGCCGTGGTGACCTCTCGGCCCCGGACCGGGGAACGGTCCGGGGCCGGCCGCGGTCGGCTCAGCCGGCGGCGGCTGCCTTGAGCTTCTCGACCTGCTTGGCCAGCAGCGGCTGGGGGAACCCGACGGCCTGATCGAGCTTCGTGACGTCCATGGTGGCGAAGAGCGCGATGGTGGAGCCGACGCGGATCTGGGTGAAGGGGAGGACCATCGATTCACCGTCGGTGGTGACGGTGAGCTCCAACGCGACCGCGTCATCCCCGAGCGAGACGGGCTGAAGGGACTTCACCACGGTCTTCCCGACCGTACCGTCCGCGTCGTCCTTGGATGTGTAGGTCGGGCATGCCTTGGCGGCTGCCTTGAGGTCGGCCATGGCCTTCTCGGCGTCGCCGGGGGCGTAGGCGGCGATGCGTCCGAAGACCTTCACGAAGGGCTTGGACTTCTGCGAGTAGTTCTGGTCCGCCGCCGCGGTGGGCCGCACGGACTTCTTGCCGGCGCCCATGTCCTGGATCGGCTGGCAGGCGGCGGGCGTTGCTGTGGCGGTCTGCCCGAGGATGTCCTCTTCCGGCTTCGGTGTGGCGGCCTTGTAGCCGGCCGGCAGGTCCGCGGCGGTGAGCAGGGCGCCCTTCAGCTGATCGGCGCTGAGCGCCGCCGCGGCGGGTGCGGAGGAGGCGGCAGGCGTCGAAGGCGCGGAGGAGGCCGGCGCCGATGAGGCGGGGGTGGCGGCCGCGGGCTTGTCGTCACTGCCGCTTGCGCAGGCGGAGGCGCCGAGGGCCAGGACGGACAGGAGGGCGGAGCCCACCAACGCGGATCGCGTGCTGCGAGGCATTTTCTTCCCAGGATCTCAGGTAGGACAAATTATGAGGACATCATTGCCAAGATATTGCCTGCCAAAGGGTACGTGCTCCGCAGCAGGCCCCGCGGTCACGCCGAGCTCCCGGGGCACCCGTCACGACAGAGGCAGGGCCCGACCGGGATGCGGTCGGGCCCTACGTCGTCACGGGGTTGCGGATGTCACCTTCAGCCGCCCGGAGTCGGAGCCCCCGGGGCGGGAACGGACCGGGGCGGTTCAGTCGTTGTCGACCTCGAGTCCGTCGAAGGTCATGTAGCTGCCGTCGACTTTGGTGAGGACGAGTGTATGCAGACCGGAGGGCAGGCCGGTCTTCGACCATACGATGACGCACAGGGGGGCGCCGCCGTCTGTCACGGTGACCGTGTCACCCGTGGTCCCGGACCCGTGGACGGTGAACGTGCCGGGCACGCCGGACGCGCCCGACGCCGGAGCCGAGATCCCGGGCGCGGTGACGAGACCGCCGACCGACACCTGCGAGGTGTCCGCACCGGGCGGAAGTGACGCGATCAGGAAGCCGGGTGAGAGCACCTGGACCTTCGGGGCGGCGTGGCCGGAGAAGTAGACCGGGGTCCCCGGCGTGAACCCCGCGCCACCGCTCGACCCGGCCGTCGACCTCCTGCCGGCGGGTCTGGGCGCTCGTCCCGGCGGCGGCTGTCCTGGCTATTTGCGCCAGAAGAGGTGGTGGGCCATGCCGCTCGGGCTGGGTACGACCTCCAGGTGGAAGCGGTCCAGAAGCTCATCGGGGGAGTCCCACAGCCGCAGCCCCGACCCGAACCTCATCGGCGAGACCGCCACGTGCATGCTGTCGACGAGGTCGGCGTCGAGGAACTCCCGGATGGTGGTCACGCCGCCGCCGAGCCGGACGTCCTTGCCCTGCGCGGCCTCCCGCGCCTGGGCGAGAACGGTCTCGGGGTCGGCGTCCACGAAATGGAAGGTGGTGTCGGAGAGCGTGAACGACGCACGCTTGTGGTGGGTCAGGACGAAGACCGGCGTGTGGAAGGGCGGCTCGTCCCCCCACCAGCCGCGCCACTCGCTGTCGGTCCACGGACCGCGCTGGGGTCCGAACTTGTTGCGGCCCATGATCTCGGCGCCGATGTTGTGGCCGAAGTCCCGGGTGAAGTAGTCGTCCAGGCCCCGGCTGCCCCCGGGATCGGTGCGATTGGGCCAGCTCGCGGTGGCGCCGGCCCAGGCGAAGAGCTCTCCCGGATTGATGGCGTGGCCGAAAGGCCGCTCCAGGCTCTGGTCCTCGCCGGCGGCGATACCGTCACTGGAGATCGTGAAGTTCTGCACACGCACCCGCTGATCCCTGTGTTCCCTCATCGGATCCACTCGCTTTCCTCGTACGGTTTTCACGTCCTACACCAGCGCGTCGAACGAGGCGTGCCGGGATCGACCGCGCCGCCCGGGTTTTTTTCCGGGCGTGCCCGCACGACCGCCCGCCTGCGTGATCCGGCCGGCGCGGTTGCGATGATCGGGGGAGCGGCACCGCACCCCGGATCACGACGTAGTTCTGCAGGAGGACTGATTCATGGCTGACCGGCCCTTGACGCTCATGGCGGTACACGCCCACCCCGACGACGAGGCCACAGGAACGGGAGGGATCCTCGCGCGGTACGCGGCGGAGGGCATCCGCACCGTCCTCGTGACGTGTACCGACGGCGGTTGCGGTGACGGACCCGGGGGTGTCAAACCGGGCGATCCCGGGCATGATCCGGCGGCGGTCAGCGCGATGCGCCGCCAGGAGCTCGAGGCGAGCTGCGACGTCCTGAAGATCGGCGATCTGGAGCTGCTGGACTACGCCGACTCCGGGATGATGGGCTGGCCGAGCAACGACGCCCCCGGGTCCTTCTGGCAGACCCCGGTCGAGGAAGGCGCCGCCCGGCTCGCTGACCTCATGCGGCACCACCGGCCCGACGTGGTCGTCACCTACGACGAGAACGGCTTCTACGGCCACCCCGACCACATCCAGGCCCACCGCATCACGATGGCGGCGCTGGAGATGACCGGGCTGACACCGAAGGTGTACTGGACCACGATGCCCCGCTCGATGATGCAGCGGTTCGGCGAGATCATGCGCGAGTTCGGTGCGGACATGCCGGAACCCGACCCTGCCGAGGCCGCCGCGATGGCCGAGATCGGCCTCCCCGACGATGAGATCACCACGTGGGTGGACACCATCGCGTTCAGCGGCCAGAAGTTCGACGCGCTGGCCGCGCACGCCAGTCAGGGCGAGAACATCTTCTTCCTCAAGATGGGCAAGGAGAGGTTCGGCGAGTTGATGGGCATGGAGACCTTCGTACGCGTCCGGGACACCACCGGCGCGGCCGTGCCGGAGAACGACCTCTTCGCCGGACTGCGCTGACGATGCCGTCGGCCCCCGCTGCTCGTGGCGGGGGCCCACGTGCCGCGGTCGACGGCAGGCAGGCGTCGGTCATGGTGGACCTCGACCCGGGCGGCACGGACGCCCGGGACCAGGACGTGCAGGCCGCTTGGACCGCCAGGGCGGCCGGCAGTGCGTTCGTGTGGCGTCAGGCGGGTCCGATCAACTCCAGGTCCACGTAACCGGCGGTGAAGTCCGAGGAGTTGGTGTCCGCGTTCATGGTGCCCTGGTTCACCGCCGCGATCCTCCACAGGCGGCCCGCGATCTCGACCGTGTCCCCCTGCCGTACGTCCACGTAGCTCGCTCCCGACTTGCCACCGTCCACGACGTTGATCGAGGTGCGCGGCGGGCCGTCGAGGATGCTGGTCACGACCGCGCTGTTCTGGCCCGGCCCGTGGTCGGGCAGGTGCCACATCAGCCGCCACCGGCCCTCCTGCGTCGTCGGCCATCCCGTCGTCATGGTGCCTCCCTGGTCGGGGAACGTGAGCCCGGGGCCGGTGAGGACCACGCGGTAGGTACAGATCTGGGCGACGGTGTAGTCATGGCCGCCGACGGTGACCCGCTGAGCCGCGCGTACGGTCTGCCGCGTGCCGGATCCGGCGCCTGGACCCGTCTCGGTGAGGTCGGCGGTGCGGTGCGTACCGTCGGCGTGGGCGGCGGCATAGTGGACGGTGGCGCCGCCGGGCAGTGCGGCGTCGGCGTTGATCAGGACGTGCAGGCCGTGTGCGGGCGCCCGGCCTTCGCACTGCGGGCCCTTGTCAGCGGGCGGCCCGGCAGGACTCATGGCCGGGCCTGCGGGGTCCGTGGCAGGACCGCCGCCCGCACCGCAGGCGGCCACCAGCAGCAGGGCGCCGAGGCCGGTCACCGCCCGGGCGGCCGTGTGCGCGGTGCTCATCCGCCCACCTGCAATTCCTGCGGGCTGTTGAAGTAGTCGTGATACTGCTGCGCGGTGATGTGGATGTCTCCTCCGGGTCCCCACGGATTGCCGAGGATCATCTTGCCGTCCGCGTCGAAGCCCTTCACGTAGAAGACATGCCGGGTCACGTAGTGCGGGTCGAACTGCGGGTTGAGGTGATCGTTCTTCAGGTCGTCGTCGGACCGGGTGGCGACGATCACCGGGTGGTGCGACTCGAAGGACGACTTGACGCTGCCGAAGTCGTTGTCGATGGACTTCGGGTCGTGGCCGGTGACGTAGGAGGGCGCCTTGTCGGTGAAGTCCCATTCGATGGCGCCGTAGTCGCCCTGCTCCTTGCGGTCGTAGCGCGGGTCGTTCTCGTGGCCGTCGGGACCACCGCCCTTGTCGCCCCCGTACATGAGGGCGAACGCCTTCTCGTAATAGGCGGGCCACACCTCGCCGTTGCCGTTGGCGCTCATCACGTTGCCGTTCTGGTCCATCGGCAGGTCGGGGGTGACGGTGACCCAGTGCACCTTGCCGTCCTTGTCCCAGATCCGCACATCGATCGTGCCGTTGGGATTCTGCTTGATCCCCTCCTGGATGAACTTGGGGTCGGCGTGGGCGGTGGCGGTCAGCGAGGCGATGTACCAGCAGTCGCCGAACCTGCCCTGCGCGATGCCGTCCACGTCGATCAGGCCCGGAGTGGCGAAGAGCGGTTCGCCCGGGACGCCGAAGTGCATGCCCTTGGCGCCCTGGCTCGACTGCGGGTTGTACCCCTCGATCCAGGCGTCCGTGGTGTCGAAGCCCGGCTGCACGCTGGGGAAGGCCGCCTCCAACGCCGGCCAGTGGGACGGGCCCGCCCTCTTCACCAGGGAGCTGACGAAGTCGCGGAATTCGCCGTCGGGCAGGCCGTTGTGGTCCCACCACTTCCAGCCGCTGCCGTCGTCGTCCTTCGCGGCGAGGTCGTTCAGGCGCTTGAGGTCGGCGGCGGGCACCTTGGAGAGCAGGGCGTCCAGCTCGGCCGGTGTCAGATCGCCGAACCGGTCGCGGAGCTTCTGGAGATCGTCCCGGTTGCCGTTGCTGCCGAAGTCCTTGCCGTCGAGGGCGGCCAGTGCGGAGAGCAGGTCGGTGATCTTCTTCTCTTCGGGGGCCTTCTCGTCGCCGAAATAGAGCGCCGGGTCGATGGCGTAGCCCTCGTCGGTGAGGTGCTGGACGCCGTCGAGCTGGTCGCAGCGGCGGACCATCGAGCCCTGGGTGTCGTGCAGTTCGGCGGCGAGCGTGCCGGGCATGGCCGCACGGCCGCCGAGCGGGTAGCCGACCAGCGGTTGGAGCAGGGTGCTCGCGGTGGCCGACTTGCCCGCCATCAGCTCATCCGCGCGGGTGAGGACGCCCGCCACGTCCCGGTGCAGGGAGGTGACGCCCTGGCTGAGCGTCTCCAGGTCCCCTGCCAGGCTGCGGATCTTGGCGGTGTCGAAGCCGTGGAAGCCCATCAGCCGCCCCCGGCCTTCTGCTTGGCGTCGGCCTTCGACGCCCGGTCGTCCAGATCGTGCGCCTCGGTCTCCCAGCGGCCCGCGTCCCGGGTCAGATCGGACGCCATCTGGTGGAGCGTCGACTTGCGGGTGCCGAGCATCCCGCTGGTCGAGGTGGCGTAGGGGCCGGTCCAGATCGCCGGTGTCGCCTGCGCCACCGCCTTGTCCAGATACGGTCCGAGGCTGCCGGCGAGCTTGCGCGCGGTACGGGCGCACTCGCGCAGGTCGTCCGCGCGTTTGCGCAGCTGCCCCGGCGTCTCCGCCGTACCGTCAGGCTCCGGCCGAACCATGGGCCACTCCCCCCTAGAGCCCCCCTGGCACACGCCCCGTGCGCCGACCGGCCCAACGTAACGGCGGCTCGCCCACGATGACGAGCCGCCCGGTGCGCACTGTTACCCAACCGCTACGAGGCCGCCGTCCCATCCCCCATCCCCGAACACGGGCCCTTCGGCGGGCGCTCGGCAAAGGCGGTGCGAGGCCGGTCAGGTGGTCAGCTTGGCGACCTCCGCGGCGGCGAGCAGGAAAGCCCCGACGCCGAAGTCCGCCGTGGAGCCGTAGGTGACCGGCTGGCTCGACTCCGGGTCGAGGCCCACGTTCTGGACGTAGCCGAGGAAGCCGTCGGCGTGCACGGCGGTCGCGACCATGCCGTTGTACGCGCGGGCCAGCACCGGCAGATACGTCGCCCTGCCGATCACTCCGGTCCTGATCGCGTAGGCCAGGCCGAAGGTGAACAGGGCTGTACCGCTGGTCTCGGGGCCGGGATGCTGGAGCGGGTCGGCGAGGTTGACGTTCCAGAAGCCGTCGGCGCGCTGCCGGGTCAGCAGCGCCCGGCTCAGCCCCTGCGGGTTGTAGGTGTACTCCGGCCAGCGGGTGTCGCCGGGCGGCAGCAGCCCCAGCACCTTGGCGTGCGCGGCGAAGGCCCACCCGTTCCCGCGCGACCAGTAGACCTTCGCACCGTTCGGCGAGTGCGCGCCCGAGCCGCCCGGCCAGATGTAGTCGGCGTCGCGGAACCACAACTCGTCGGTGTAGTCGTACAGTCCGCTGCCCGCCAGGCTGTGCTTGGTGAAGGAGTACATCGCCCAGAGCTTGTCCAGATACGCGCTGTCGTGCAGGTACGACGCCACGCGCACGAAGGCGGGCATCGCCATGTGCAGGGCGTCGACCCACGTCCAGTCGCTGTTGGAGGTGTTCGTGCCGTGCACCATCCTGCGCAGGGACTCGCTGATGTCCGCCACGTACGCCGGATCCGGGTCGACGTCGTAGAGGTCGAAGTACGCCTGCCCGGCGGTGTGGTTGTCGGCGAACCGGGTGGACACCCCGCCGTTGAGGCCGTAGTTGTTCTTCTCGCCCCAGGCGCGGGTGTAGTCGAGGTAGCGCGCCTCGCCGGTGGCCCGGTGGGCCGCCATGTTGCCGCTGAAGTACGTGGCCCGCGCCCACTGGTTGTTCCCCGGGTCGCCGTGCGCGCCGATCCAGTGGTCGTTCACCAGCCGCAGCGTGCCGAGGACCGCGGCCCGCGACGGCAGCACCGCGCTCGGCACGGCGGCAGGTGCCGCCGCGGTGGCGGCCGCCGCGGCGAGCGGCGCTGCGCCGCCGAGCGCCCCGCCCGCGAGCAGTGCCCCACCGAGGAAGCGGCGGCGGTTCATACCCTCTGCACGACGTGGATGCACGGACATGAACGGCTCCTCTGGTTGTGGACAGTGGACTAGACCTAGTCTCCGCGCGGAGCACGCTACCGCCCCACCCGTGGCCGCAACGACAGCCAATCCGGACACACTTGGCTCACGGGCCATGCCTGCGCGGCTCAACGGCCGCTGCCGGTGGCCGAGTCCTGCCGGATGCCCACGCCCTCGCGTGCGGTCGTCCCCGTGGCCTGCCGGCGATGAGGCCGGTCAGCGCTGCTCCCACTGCTCCTTGGTGATCTCGTACCGCACGCCCCCGTGCTCGGAACCCTCGACCCTCTCCATGTCGGCAGGAGTGGGGAGGGCTCCCGTGAGCGTCATGCCGAGCTTCGCCATGACATTGCGCGAACCGCGGTTCACGGCCATCGTCGCAGCCCAGACCGTGTGCACTCCGAGTTCGGTGAACCCCTTGTGCAGCAGGGCCCGTGAGACTTCGGTGGCGTAGCCCCTGCCCCAGGACGCCTGTCGCAGGCGGTAGCCGAGTTCGGCCTCCTCCCGCGGGCCGTCCGGCTCGGGACGCAGGCAGAACCAGCCGACGAACGCTCCGCCGTCCCTCTCGTACGCGGCGAAAAGCCCCAGGTCGCCGCCCCACTTCCCGTAACCGGCGATGACGCTGGGCAGTTGGCGTTCGCGGACGATCTCAGGGGCGGTCGCCTCGCCTCCGGTCAGGTAGCGCATCACCGCCGGGTCGCTGTCCAGTTCGATCAGCAGGTCCGCGTCGTCGGCCGTGAAACGGCGCAGGGCCAGGCGCTCTGTCTCCAGGTAGGTGTCCACGGGGCGGATCATCCCCGGACCGGCGCGGCCGCTCAATGGCATTTCCGCGACGCCGTCTTGTGGTGCCCGGTTTGCGCGGGGACGGCCCCGTGCCGGGTCAGGCCCGCGGCGGGCTGTCGTCCGCCGCCAGCCGGGTCAGCCATTCGAGCAGCAGGCGCTGCTCGGCGTCGCTCAGGACGTCGGCGTCGTCGGGGAGGGCGGCGCGCAGGGCGCGGGCGGCGGGGGCGGGGCCGGACTCCGCGGCGGGGACGGTCGGCTCCGCGCGGGTGACGGCGGCGACCATGGACTCGCGCATGATGGTCAGCAGTTCGGGATTGCGGTGTTCCGCGGGCGTGGACTGCCAGGTGATGACCGCGCCCTGGCCGGTGGCCTGGATGATCTGGGCGGCCAGTTCCTCGTCGACCCGCAGCCATCCGCCGGCCGCGAGCCTGCGCACCCGGCCGTGGAGGATCTCCAGGCCCGCGCGGTGTGCCGCGGCGGGGCCCCGGCCGGTGGCCCGGTTCATCACCGTGAACAGCTCGGGGCGCGAGACCCCGAACTCCACCACCAGGTCCCAACCGCGGCGCAGCTCCTCCACCGGGTCGGCCGGGGAGGGGTCGAGCTGTGCGCGCTTGCTTTCGAGGAACTGGGCGTAGCCGTGCTCGGCGACCGCTTCGAGCAGCCCCTCCTTGTCGCCGAAGAGGCGGTAGATCGCCGGCGGCTGCATTCCGGCCGCGGCGGCGACCGCGCGGGTGCTCACCGCGTCGGGCCCGCCGCTCTCCAGCAGCTCGACGGCCGCCGCGACGATGCGACGGCGAGGGCTGTCGGTGGTGTCGCGAAGAGGCATGGAATCAACGATATCGGAATCTTGCTTCCACCGTTAGTAACAGTGTTACCGTTGAGATGATTCCACTGGAAACCGCTTGGGGAGAAACCCGTGATCATCGTGACCGGAGCCGCAGGAAAGCTCGGACGCCGCGTCGTCGAACGCCTCCTGGACCGCGTCCCCGCCGACCGCGTCGGGGTCAGCGTCCGCGACCCCCGCACGGCTCAGGACCTCGCCGACCGCGGCGTCCGCGTACGGCAGGGCAGCTTCGACGACCCCGCCTCGCTCGTGCACTCCTTCGAGGGCGCCGGGCAACTGCTCCTCGTCTCCCTCGACCGCACGGGCGAGGAGTGCGTCACCGGCCACCGCAACGCCATCGACGCCGCCGTGAAGGCCCGCGTCGGCCGCATCCTCTACACCAGCCAGATGGGCGCCGCCCACGACTCCCGCTTCCAGGCATGCCGCGACCACGCCAGGACCGAGGACATGCTGCGCGCCACCGGCCTGCCCTGGACCGCGCTGCGCAACGGCTTCTACGCGGCCAGCGCCCTGCATTTCCTGGAGCCCGCGCGCCACACCGGCGACATCGCCCTCCCCGCGGACGGCCCCGTCGCATGGACCGGCCACGACGACCTCGCCGAGGCCACCGCGGCGGTCCTCACCGACGAGGGCCGCTTCGAGGGACCCACCCCGCCGCTCACCGGTCCAGCCGCCCTCGACTTCGAGGCCGTCGCCGAGATCGCCGCCCAGGCCACCGGAAGGCCCTTCACCCGCACCGTCGTCCCCGACGGCGACTTCCGCGAGCAGGCCCTTGCGCACGGTGCCCCGGCGCCGATCGCCGACCTGCTGCTGAGCATCTTCGCGGCAGCGCTGCACGGCGAGTTCGCCGCCGTCGACCCGACGCTGGCCGAGCTGATCGGCCGAGAGCCCACCCCCTTCCGCACCCTGCTGGAGCAGGCCTGGGCCCAGTAGCCCGCCGGGCGTGCACCCTGGCGCCGAGGCCGCGCGCCCCAGAGCGGGGTTCCGCGCGGCCTCGGGAAGGGCCCCGGGCCGGGTCAGCGGTGGGCGAAGACGGGCTCCCAGCGTGCGGGGGACCCTTCCGTGCCCGGCCGCGCCCCCGAGAGGGGCACCTCCTTGTCGCTCCCGACGGTGACCAGCACCAGCCGGTTTCCGAACTCGTTGCCGCCGGGCGGGATGTCCCAGGCGATGAGGTGGCGCCTGTCGACCCAGGCGAGCAGCCGCTGCCCGCCCTGTAGCGCGACGCGCCTGCCCGTGGCCGGGTCGAGCACCTCGGTGGCGGTCTTCGCGCCTTCGCCCGCGAAGCCTCCCGCCATCAGGGTCCCGTCAGGGGACAGGCCGGCCGGTGCGAGTGCGGTGTCCGCGTACTTCTCCTTCGCCGGTGCGGGCGCCGTCGTGCCGTCGAGGCGGTGGAAGACGGTCTCGGGCGATGCCATCATCCGCTCGGTCAGGAGCGTGCCGTCGGCGTTGAACGACAGGCTGAAGCCGGAGCCGAGGTCGGGGCCCGGGGGCAGGGACCGGTCGGGTGCCAGCGCGTGCCAGCGCGCCGCTCCGGACGCCACGTCGATGACGGAGAAACCGGTGCGGGAGTACTCGGACTGCGGCTGGGAGGAGCCCTGGACCGCGGCCCGGTCCGCCCAGAAGAGGCGGTTCGGGTCCTTGGCGTAGGTGGTGGCCACCAGCCTGCCGCCGTCAGGGGAGAACTCCACGGCGCCCGCCCCCTGCGGCACCGGGATCCAGCGGGTCACCTTGCCGGTGGCGAGGTCGAGGATGCCCACCCGGTCCGCAGGCAGCGCCTGTTCCAGCACGGCCGCGGTGCGCAGGCCGGGGGCGACGGCCACGTCGGACCAGCGCGGGTCCTTCACGTAGCGGCCGGTGGAGGGATTCAGCAGCTGATAGGTACGGGTCAGGACCACGTCGTGGTTGGGCTGTGCCACGTTCCGCGTGGAGTAGTAGGCGGCCAGGACCTGGTCCCCCGCGGCGATGCGGTCGAGTGGCGGGGACTGCGAGGGGTGGGCCTCGACGCCGCTGGCCGCGGGCGCGCCGTCGCCGGTGTGCGGGTCGTGCCCGCGGCCCGCGCCGACGGTGATCACCGAGGCGGCGAAGGCGACGGCGGCGACGGCCGCCACCGTCGCCACCGTGAAGCCGCGCGTCCTGCGCCGGGCGCGCCGGGCGAGGACCCGCCCCGCGAGGTCGGCGGGCGCGGGCCGGGTGGACTCCGCCTGCTCGTGGAGAGCGTCACGGACGAGTTCTTCGAAGCTCACTGCCGTGCCTCCATGGGATTGCCGGGTGACGCGGGACGGGTGGCGGCGCCGGGGGGATCGTCGGACGCGCGCTCGGCGGAGGCCTGCGGAGCAGGCGGGCCGCCGGGCTCGTCGAGGGCGGCGAGTTCTGGTGCCAGCGCGCGCAGCCGGGCGAGTGAGCGGTGGGTGGTGGAGCGCACCGTGCCGACCGAGCAGCCGAGTACGCGGGCCACCTCGGCCTCGGGAAGGTCCTCGAAGTAGCGCAGTACGAGCACGGTGCGCTGGCGGGTCGTCAGGCGGGCGAGGGCGCCGCGCATCAGCAGCCGCAGATCGGCGGCGCCGGTGCCGTCACCCGCGGCTGCGCCGTCGGGCGGTTCTGCGACGGACATCTCCCTGCGCGGCCACTTGAGGCGCCACCGGGTGACCTGCTGCCGGTAGAGGACCTGCCGGACGTACGCCTCGGGTTCTTCGATCCTGTGCCACCGGTTGGCCACCTTGACCAGCGCGTTCTGCAACAGGTCCTCGGCCGCGTGCTGGTCGCCGCCGCTGAGCAGCACGGCAGTCCTCAGCAGAACGGTCGATCGGCTCGTCACGAACGCCCGGAAGGAGTCCTGGTCTTCGGCCTCCATGCTCACGGCCTGCATGCCCACCTTCGCTTTCCGGCGGCCCGTTGCCTCCTCTTGCCGTTACTGACGCTTGCGGGCGCCCGCGGCTATGCCGCCGCTGTACGCCCGCTGTGTACGGGCCGCCTCCCGCCGCGGGCCACCCGTACGCGGCGGTCGCCTGCGGGACCGGACGCGCGGCCTCAGACGCACAGCCGCCCTGGCGAAGCCGGCGCCCGGCGGGCAGCTGGTGTGGTTCGGCCAGGCCAGCCGCGAGCCCGTCACGCTGGACTTCTTCGACTTCTGCCGCGGTCCCGCCCAGGGGCGCATCACGCACTTCGACTACACGAGGTCGGACGCCGCCTACGGCCAGGACCTCGCCGCCCTGGTCCGCCTGGTCGCCGGCGGCCGCCTGCACCCCGAGATCGGCGTCGTGGCCGACTGGTCCCGCACCGCCGACGTCATCGGCGACGTGCGCGCCCGCAAGGTGCGCGGCAATGCGGTCCTGACCGTCGGCTGACCGGCGCCCCGCCCCCGCGCCCTGACGCCGACACCCGACGCCGACACCCGCTTCCCGTCGTCGTGGTCCGTTCTCCCGGCGAGCCTATGCTCACCCTCGTCGACGTCGGCGAACCCGCCCGACGTCGCCACCCGTGCTACGCCAAGGAGGCCTGACATGCGCGTCTTCCTCGCGGGTGCGACCGGCGTCATCGGTCGCCGCCTGCTGCCCCTGCTGCTCGACGGCGGCCATACGGTCACCGCCACGTCCCAGAGCGACGAGGGGGCCGCGCGGCTCGACGCCGCGGGCGCGACGGGCGTGCGCCTGGACGTCTTCGACCGCGTCGCGGTGGCGAAGGCGATGCGGCAGGCGGCGCCCGAGGCCGTCATCCACCAGCTCACGGCGCTGAGCGGCGGAAGCAGCGCCGACAACGCCAGGATCCGCCGCACCGGCACCCGCAATCTCGTCGACGCCGCGCAAGCCGCCGGCGTCCCGCTGATGATCGCGCAGTCCATCGCCTGGGCCTACGAACCCGGCGAGGTGCCCGCCACCGAGACCGACCCGCTGGACACCCCCGCGCCCGAGCCCCGGGCCACCACCGTCGCCGCCGTGCAGGCGCTCGAGGATGCGGTCTCCGAGATGCCCCGGCATGTCGTCCTGCGCTACGGCACCCTCTACGGCCCTGGCACCTGGTTCGTCCCCGGCGGCCCGGTCGAGGCCAGGCTCAGGTCCGGCGGGCTGGCCGCCGACGACGCCGTGAGCTCCTTCGTCCATGTCGACGACGCCGCGCAGGCCGCGCTCGCCGCGCTGGACTGGCCCAGCGGTGCGGTCAACATCTGCGACGACGAGCCGGCCTCAGCCCACACCTGGGTCCCCCTGCTCGCCGAGGCCCTCGGCGCCCCGGCTCCCGCACGTGCCACGGGCGGCTCCGGCTGGGAGCGGGGCGCGGCCAACGCCCGGGCCCGCGAGCTGGGCTGGCGCCCGGCCCACCCCACGTGGCGCACCGGCTTCGCCGCCCGGTAGCCGCGATGCCGCCATGAGGCGCACCGCCCTGGTCGCGGCGGGGGCCATCGGGGCCGGCCGTCCGGCGGGGCGACGGGTCATGCCGGGCGGGAACGTCCCAGGCGGAGGGCGGAGACGAGGAAGAACACGCCGCCGAGGAAGGCGTAGCCGGCCAAATTCTTCAGGGAGGCGCCGTCCTTGCCCGCCTGGGCGATGAAGGAGGCGCCGGCGAGCGTGGAGATGGCTCCGCTGGTGATCATCGCCCACTGGCCGCCGATGCGGCGCCTGGCGGAGCCGACGACGAGCTGGACGATGCCTGCGGTGACGGCCCAGGTACCCCAGACCCGCAGCACGGCGGGGATACCGGAGGCGGCGGCGACGGCGAGGCCGATGCCGGTGAGGGCGCTGAGCGCGATGTTCACGTAGAGGCCGGGCAGCGGGCGGCCGTCCGCCGGGGCCGAGCGGATGTCGACGACCGCGCAGGCCACGTCGAACAGGGGATACGCCACCAGCAGCGTGACGCTGAGCGGGCCCAGCGTGTCGGCGGTCGCGAACAGCAGGGCGGCCCACACCGCGGCGAAGGCGAAGCGCAGGAGGTACAGCCTGCGCAGGGCGGCGGGAAGGGTGGCGGGAGCGGCACCGGCGAGGGCGTCCACGGTCATTCCTTTCAGGGGGGCGGGCCGATGTCGGTCGGCCGCACTCCGAGGTAGAACGTTCTGTCTCGTTGGTATCCAAGACGATGCAGCCGGGTGTCGTCAAGACCGAACGTTCTCCCTCATTGCTGGGGTAGCCTGGCCGCATGAGCGAGGGCATTCCAGGGGGCAGCACGTCCGCGGCACGCGCGCGGCTGCTCGACACGGCGACCAGGATCTTCTACGCGGAGGGCATCCACTCCGTCGGCATCGACCGGATCATCGCCGAAGCGCAGGTCACCCGTGCCACGCTCTACCGGCACTTCGCCGGCAAGGAGGAACTCGTCCTCGCCTACCTCGACCAGGCCGACCGGGCCATCCGCGCCGGAACCGAGGCCGCGCGGGCGGGCGAGCAGTCGGCGGCCGACGCGGTCCTGGCGATCGGCCGGTTCATCGCCGGCGGTATCCAGAGCCCCGGCTTCCGCGGCTGCGCCTTCCTCAACGCGGCGGCCGAATACCCCGACCCCGACCATCGCATCCACCAGGCTGTCCTGGCCCACCGCCAGTGGTTCCTCGACACCGTCACCGAATTGCTGGCGCAGGTCGGCGACCAACCCGCGGACGAAGCCGGCCGGCACCTGGTCATGCTCCGCGACGGCGCCATGGCCGCCGGCTGCCTCGTCGACCCGAAGCCGATCGTCGAGACCTTCCTCCTGGGCGTCCAGGGAATCCTGCGCGCGCGGGGTGCCTGAGCGGCGGGGCAGCAGCGGTGCGGGACATGCGCTTCGGCCGCGCGGGCCGGCATCGGCGCGGCCCGGCGCCCGGCGGTTTCCGATCGGCAGCCCCGGCGGCTACGGTGCACCGGTGAGAGCGTCCACGCGGCGGCCCCTGCTCTTCCTGGACGTGGACGGACCGCTCATCCCGTTCGGTGCCACGCGGGAGCAGTATCCCGAGGGCTACCCGATGTACGGGCCGCGGGAGGCCGGTGCCAATCCGCTGCTGGCCAGGGTCGATCCGGCGCTCGGGCCGCGGCTGCTGGCGCTTCCGTGCGACCTGGTGTGGGCCACCACCTGGGAGGCGGAGGCCAACGAGTGCCTCGCGCCGCTGCTGGGCCTGCCGCAGCTTCCGGTGGTCGCCTGGCCTGAGCCGTCCGACCAGCCGGAACCGGACGGCCTCCACTGGAAGACCCGCACCCTTCTGGCCTGGGCCGCCGGCCGCCCCTTCGCCTGGCTCGACGACGAGATCACCGACTCCGACCGCGTCTGGGCCGAGGCGCACCACCCCGCCCGTACCCTGCTCCACCGCGTCGACCACCGCCACGGCATCACCGCCGCTGACCTCGCCACGCTCGACACGTGGCTGCGGGCGGAAGAGGGCTCGCCGGGCACTGCGGGGTCAGGCCGCGTCGGCGGGCAGGCCGCCGCGCAGCTTCCTGACCGTGATCACGCCGGAGTCGCCGCCCGCCGCGATCAGGGTGCCGTCGGCGGAGTAGGCGATCCGGTGGACACGGTGGTCCTCGACGCGTTCGAGCGGGAAGGGCACCGGTTCGCGGCTCGTCGCGTCGCGCAGGTCGAGGCCGCGCGAGCCCCTGCGGCCGATGGCCAGCAGGCTGCCGTCGGGTGAGTACGCCCACGAGAAGCAGGTGTCCCAGCGGTCCGTGCGGCGCTCGTCAGGGAAGTGCCAGGCGACGAGGCCGTCCGCGGACAGCGCGCACGGTCCCTGCACCGGGTCCGGGCTGGTGAGGACGTGCGTCTCCGGCCCGTCGAACCCGATGGCGGAAAGGCCGCGACGGCTCAGCGGGGCAGGCACCCGGACGACGCCCACCCGCTGTGCGTCGTCGATGTCCCACACCTCGATCTCGTTCGTGGTGTCGTGCTCGGCGTCCTGGTGGCCGTAGACGATGCCCCGGCTCGGCCGGTACAGCGCGACGCGCCGGCCCGACGCGGAGATCGCGGCCGCGCGGCACTCCGTCGTCGGTGACGCCGTCGACACCTCCCACACCGGGCGGCCGTGCGCGTCCAGCACCCGCACCATGTCGTTCGCGTCGAAGACCAGCAGCCGTTCGCGCCTGCCGTCCCAAAGGGGCTTGACGCAGAAGGGGTTGAAGCGGGAGGTGACGTGGTCCTGGTAGTCGGCGAGCACCCGGGTCGTGCCCGTGCGCAGGTCCAGGTGCCGGGTCTGCCCGTTCACGGCGTACACCAGGCCCGAGCCGCCGGCGTCGAACAGCACCTGGTGCAGGAAGGTCTGCCGGCTCCCGGCCGGCCCGTAGGGCTCGGTGTGCACGAGGCGCCGTGCCCCCGTCGCCACATCGATGAGGTGGATCTCGGCGCCATGCGCGTCCTTGAGCACGCTGCCCACGGCGATCAGGGCGCCGTCGGGCCGCAGGTCGAACGCGCGCGAGTCGTGGCCGTTCGGCTCCAGGCACTCCAGGACCAGTTCGCCGACGCGTGCCTCGCGCACGTCGCGTACGAAGACGAAGCCGTCGCGCATCTTCTTGCGCACCTCGCGCTGATACGCCTGCCGTACGTCCGCGGCGCTTCCGCCGATCTCCCTCACGCTCTCCCGCGCCTTGCCGTCCCCGGCCCAGCTCGCCCGGACCAGTCGCGCCCCGTCCCGCGAGATGCGCCAGAACTTCGTACGCGGCTCGTCCGGCCGGGCCAGGGTGATCTCTTCGTTGTCCACCGGATCAGCGTAGGAAGCGGCACTGACACTCCCGCCTCCGGTCCCCACCCCGGACCTGCCCGCAGGGACGACTGCCTCAAGGGGGCCGGACCCGGCGGTTCTCGGCACCGCGGCGATTCCTTTTCCGATGCCGGAGGGTCTACCTCTTGTGGGCCGGGGCCTTCCGCGACTGCGGGTGGGTGAGGCCTGATGCGCCGAGCACCGCGAGAGAGGCACAATCGGTGGACAGTCAGCAGGATCACGCGCCCACCCGGCAGTTGAGCCGGGCCTTCGCCAGCACCCGGGCGGTGCTGGCCACGGTCGGCCAGGACCGGTGGGGCGCCGCCACGCCCTGCGCTTCGTGGGACGTCCGCGCCCTGGTCAACCACTTCGTCGGCTCGGCCCGTTGGGGTGCCGCGACAGCCATCGGCGGGGGTCATGAGGTCGCAGAAGAGGACTTCGCGGCGGGCGACGTCCTCGGCAGTTACGACGAGAGCATCGAGCGGGCGATGGCAGCCTTCGGCTCGGCAGGCGTGCTCGAGAAGACCGTCGTGCTGCCCTTCGGTGAGTTCACCGGTGCGGACCTGATGGGCATGGTCGCCAGGGACCAGTTCACGCATGGCTGGGATCTCGCGCGCGCCCTCGGGTACGGCACCGACCTGGATCCAGGACTCGCCGACGAACTCCTCGTCCGTGCCAGGGCCGAGATCCTCGACGCCTATCGCGGACCCGAGGGAAGGGCTGCCTTCCGCCCCGTCGTCGAGGCCCCCGCCGGCGCGAGCCCGGCCGACCGGCTGGCCGCCTTCCTCGGGCGGACCGTGTGACCGCGAGACCGCGGGGCCGCTTGGCCGTGGGCGGATCGGAGCGGGAAGCCGTGGCGCCCGACGACGAGGAGTTCGTCGGGGCCACCGAGCCCTTCCGGCGGGAACTGCTGGCGCACTGCTACCGGATGCTCGGCTCTGTGGACGATGCCACCGACGTGGTCCAGGAGACGTATCTGCGCGCCTGGCGTTCCTACGGCGCGTTCGAGGGGCGGTCGTCGGTGCGCACCTGGCTGCACCGGATCGCCACCAACGCCTGCCTGAGCGCGCTGGCACACCACAGCCGACGTGTGCTGCCCTCGGGACTCGGTGCTCCCGAGGCGGATCCCGAAGCGGTGCCGGTGGCCGCCGCACCGGGTGTCAGCTGGCTCCAGCCCATTCCCGACGCGCTCGTCGATCCGGGCACGGCTGCCGATCCGGCCTCCGTCGTCCTCGCCCGCGAGGACCTGCGGTTGGCGCTCGTCGCCGGTCTGCAGTACCTGTCAGGTACGCAGCGGGCGGTGCTCCTCCTGCGGGAGGTGCTGTCCTTCCCGGCCTCGGACGTCGCCGCCATGCTCGGCACCACCACGGCGGCCGTGAAAAGCACACTGCAACGCGCCCGCGCCAGGCTTCGCGAACTGGCCCCCGCCGCCCAGGAGATCGCCCAGCCCACCGCCCCGGAGGCCAGGAGGCTTCTCGACGAGTACATCGCCGCCTTCCAGAACGCTGACGCGCGAGCCCTGGAAAGGCTGTTGTGCCGGGATGCCACCTTGGAGGCGACCCCCTTCACGACCTGGTTCGCCGGCAACAGGAACTGCGTGCCCTACCTCCGCCACCGGGTCATGGGATCGCCAGGCGACTGGCTGATGCTGCCCACGCGTGCCAACGGGCAGCCCGCCGCGGTGGCCTACACCCGTGATCGGCAGGGCACTCACCAGGCGTACGGAGCGGTGGTGCTCACCGTCACCCGTGCGGGCATCAGCAGGATCTGCTCATTCCACCGACCCGGCCTCGTCGCCGCGTTCGGATTCCCGCCGACGCTCCGGCGCCCGCTGCGGGACAGCCCCTAAGAGGCCATCCGGGCGCGAAGTGCCCCGGCGCACCAGGAGTACACCGGTGACAGGCTCTCCGGTTCGGGCCAGCCGTTGATCACCGAGAGCAGCGCTCCATACCTGTCCCTGCGCGGGTCGTCCATGCTCTCCACTCGCTCCAGCAGGCGCCGGACGAGCTGCGTGTCCTCGGCGGGCGCGGGGTGGCCGAGGATGTGCGCGTAGTGCGCGGTGAGCGAGTCGACGACCGGTGCGGCCTCGGGGGAGGCCGGGTCGACTCCGGCCCGCAGTGCGGGCTCGACCTCGGCGCGTACCGCTTCCGCGAGGATACGGGGCAGGCCCGTCGTGTCGCCTGGGGCGCGGTCGGACATGAGGTCACGGGCCATGCCGTGCATGGTCCGCCGGAAGTCGAGGTCCTGCATCAGCTCGACCAGATCGGCCCATGCGGCCACCTGCTCCGGCTCGGGGTTGTCGGGAAGCTCGGGAGTCATCGAGCGGGTCGCCGCCGCGAACACGGGATGGCCGCGCAGGTCGTCGAAGACGGCGTCGAGGAAGTCGTCGACCATGTGCCGCCGTTCGGCCTCCGACAGGCGCACCAGCCGGTGCAGGTAGTCCAACTCCTCGGGTGCGCCGCCGCGTCCGGCCACCGCGGTCAGCACCGCGCGACGCAACCGCAGCTGGCGGATCCGCACGTCCAGGGCTTCCGCGTGGGCTTCCAGCGTCTCGGGCAGCGGCACTTCCCTGTTCACGACCTTCCGGATCGTGGACAGGTCGAGGCCCAGGTCGCGCAGCGTGCGCACCAGATCGAGGCGGGCGACGGCGTCGGGCGCGTAAAGGCGGTACCCGGCGGGGCTGCGGCCCGCCGGTGGCACGACGCCCGCGTCGGAGTAGAACCTGACCGTCTTGACGGTGAGCCCCGTGCGCCGCGCGAGGTCACCGATCGTGTGGAGCATCCTGCCGTCCATGCCCCCACCCTCGCGCCTCCCCCCAGGGGAGACTCAACCCGCCTGCCGGGTCCTGGTGTTCAGGGGGTGCGGGAGGCGCATCAGCCCTGTTCGCCGGTGGCCGACCGGCTGCCGCCGTAGGAGGCGACCAGCGCGTCCGCCACGATCGCCGCGTCCGCTTCGGCCGCGTCCCGCGGGTATTCGGGCAGCAGGTCGTCCCAGATGACCATCCACGATCCGTACAACTGGGCTTGTCCCTCGGGCCTTGCGAAGAACCAGATGTGCAGATGGGCGCCGCCGTCGCCGATGCGGTAGACGTGGGACCGCGCGATGTGCGGCAGCGCCTCGATGTGGCGGGCGATGTGCGCGCTGAGCACGCCCGACTCCGCGGCCAGTTCGTCGGGCAGGTCCGTCAGGTCGAAGTGATCGCGCGGGTGCAGCATCAGCACCAGCGGTACGCCCACTCCCTCGATCCTGGTGAGCCGCCAGCGGTCGTCGAACCAGATGCCCTCGTCCCGGTTGCGGCACGAGTCGCAGTCCGACGGGTCCTCGCCGTGCCGTGCGGGCTCGGGCAGGACCGGTGGGCGCAGTGGCGCGACGCGCAGGCCCTCCGGCTCGAAAGGACTGATGTCCCACCCCGTCATGCGGGACAGCGGGAGCCTGGACTCGCTGTCCGTGACGCTTCGTGCGTGGGCGTGGAACTCATCGGGTCGCAGGGCCATGGCGGAAGACTACTGGTGTGCGAAGAGCGCCGATGCGGTGCCGCGGCGCTGCCGTGCCTGCCCGACCCCGGCCCTCCCCGCCGCACCCCCTGGCAGGCAAGCGGCCCGGCCCGCGCGGAAAGCGCAGGCCGGGCCGTGCGGCGGCATCAGGTGAGGGACCGCGTCAGACGAAGATGAAGTACTTCCAGGACGTGTAGGTCGTGGTGTTGATGACGTCTCCGGACGAGCCGTTGATGTAGGCCGCGCGCACCCGGGCGCGGATGCCGGACTCGCCGGCGTGGCCCAGGTTCACGGCCGACCTCCCGTTGGTGGCGAGCGGGAAGTAACCGGAGCCGCCGGCATACCACTTGCCCTTGTAGTAGACCTCCAGCTGGAGGTACTGCTCGCGGCCCTTGTAGTAGGTCATCGACGTCGTGGAGATGACGTCGGTGTTCTTGTGGAAGTAGTAGTACGCCGTGGAGCCGATCTTGCCGGTCTTGTAGTACCTGGACAGCGCCGTCGAGACCCGGGCCAGGGCGTAGGCGGTGGACTTGACGGCCTTGGGGGCGTAGCGCGCGTCGCCCTTGAACGCGGCGGTGACGGTGGCGTCCCGGTTCATCGCCAGCGCGACCGACAGGTTGCCGTGGGAGTCGACCTTGCCGGAGCGCAGCAGCACGTTCGGCCGGTCGGTGCCGTAGGGGTCGGCCCAGATCTCCACCGTGCGGTTCGTGTAGGTCGTGCCGAGGTGCGCGGTGAAGACGACGCTCTTGCCGTAGGAGTAGACGCTGCCGTTGTTGTTCAGGGTCAGCGCGGGCGTCACGCGGGACACCGCGACGGTGTCGGAGGCGCTCACCGCGATGTGCCCGGTGTCACCGGGATACCGCACCGTGTATGTGACGTTGCCGCCGGCCGGCGGGGTGTCGGTGAACGCGTACGATCCGTCCGACTTCGGATGGACGGCGGCCAGCACCTTGCCGCCGGGGCTCTCCATGTCGACGCGGGTGACCTGGAGGGTGGCACCGGCGGTCCCCGCCACCGTCGACGACAGCTTCCCCGTCACGGTGAGCGCCTTGCCGCGGACCGCGGTCGCGGGGGCGGCCACCGTCAGGGTCGGGACGTTCTTCGTCGGGTCGGTGAGCACCTGGAGGGTGTAGCCGCTGCCGCTCTTGACGACCGTGAAGATCCGGGAGGAGTCCGGGGCCCACGCCAGCTCCACGGCGCCGGTCCCGCCGAGGGTGTACTTGCGGAGCGGCTGGGTCGCGTTCGGTCGGTAGACCGCCACGGTCGTGCCGGAGACCTGGGCGACCAGTCCGTCGGGGGCGATGTCGGCGCGCTGCGCGGCGGGGTAGGCGCCCGTGGCGCTGAACTTGCCGTTCGCGTAGCTGTCCCGCTGCGAGCCGTTGACCAGCACCTGCCGGCTGCTGCCGGGCACCAGGTCGAGGTCGACGACACCGGAGTTCAGCGAGTAGTCGCCGAAGTACCAGGCGGTCGAGGTCGGGGTGGCGCCGGAGACGTCGACGACGGCCATCGAGTCCGTGGACAGACCGGTCTCGCCGATGGCCAGCAGGCCCGGGGCCGACGGGTCGGTGTCGAGTATCCCCGCACCCCAGATCCCCGGCGCCGGTCCAGGGAACTGCCCGAGCGTCACCGGGTTCGCCGGTGTCGGGTCGGGCGTCGGCGTGCCCGTCGGGTCGGGCGTCGGGTTGTCCGAGGGCGTCGGATCCGCGGTCGGCTCGGCGGTCGGGGTGACCGTCGGGTCCGGGGTGGGATCACCGGGGGACGTCGGGGCCTCGGTCGGGGTGACCGTGGGGTCCGGCGCCGGGTTGTCCGTCGTCGTCGGGTCGGGTGCCGGCGGGTCCGCGGTCGGGGTGACCGTCGGGACCGGGTCCGGCGACTGCGACGGTTCCGCGGTCGCCGACCCGGCCGCGGCGGAAGTGGCCGACCGGGTCGCCGACGGGTCGATCGACGGGTCGACGGACCCCAGGTCGCCGGACCACTGGTCGCCGTACGTGAACCAGACCTTGCCCGCGGCGAACGCCACATGGCTCGGGCCCGTGTCGGTGGCGACGGGGTAGCGGGTCTTGACGTCGAGGGTGGCCGCCTGGAGGGCCACGATCTGGTGGCTGCCCGCGGCAGCCGCGTACAGGACGCTTCCGTCCTGCGACAGCGTGAGGTCGGTGACCCCGCTGACGCCGCCGACCGAGTCGACGACGGCGCCGCTGTAGTCGGTGGCCGTGATCCGGCCGGAGGCGTGGTCTCCGACGAAGACCCGGTGCAGTGCGCCGTCCACGGCGATTCCACCGGGCGTGGTGATGACTGCAGGAGCAGCGGCGGCGGAACCCGCCGCGGCGACGCTCAATACGACAGAACTGAATGTGACCGCGAGCGCTGTCGCGGTAGAAATGCTGCGCGTACGCACAGTGTGTGTTCCCCCCACGGGAATTCCAGCAACGAACGACGTTGAGAGCGCCGCGTAGCCTTCGTACCGTTCTGTGGAAACCGGTCGGCTCTTGCGCGGCTGCTGAGGGGCAGCATAGGGCACCGCTCCGACAGTGGACGCACATGATGTTCGCCGCCGCTTTGCCTCCGTGCGGGGCGCGATTCATCGCGCGCCCTCCGCCCGCGTGGCGACGTGCCGGCTCCCGTGCCGGCAGCCGGCGCGGACTCGCCGATTCCGCCGTGTGCGACGGCCGGTCAGCGCCGGAAGGGGGTCGCCTGGTCGGCCCGCGCCGCCAGCAGGTTCTCCTCGGCGGTACGGGTGAAGGGGTGGTCGGCGCCCAGGACCCGGACGTAGTCGCGGACGACCGCCTCCAGCAGGCGCTTCCCCTTGACGCGGCTCCCCGCCGCGAGGCAGACGCAGCCCAGGTTGCGGCGGGCGTTGAGGGTGCTGGGATGGTCGGGGCCGACGACGCGGCTCCGGTCGGCGATGGTCCGGACGAGAAGGGACCGCGAGGCGCCGAAGCGGCCTGCGGAGGCGTAGGCGCGGGCGAGGAAGATCTGTACCCGCAGGGTCTCCGGGTGGTCGCGTCCCAGGCGGTCGGCGGATTCCGACAGGAGCCCGGAGAGCAGGTCGAGCGCTTCACGGTGGCGGCCGATGCCCTGAAGGGCCAGCGAGCGGAATGGCTGCCACCAGGAATTCATGGTGTGGTCAGGGCCGTGCAGCCGCCGGTAGCCGTCGAGTATGTCGTCGTAAAGGGCCAGCGAGTCCTGGTGCCTGCCCACCCGCCCGTACATTCGGGCCAACTCTCCGCGGGCGTTGAGCGTGGACGGGTGGTCGGGCCCATGGGCGCGCAGATTGTCCGCCGCATTCTTCTCGAAGAGTTCGAGGGCTTCGGCAGAACGGCCTTGGGCCCGGTAGCAACTGGCCAGGTTGACCTGGACGTAGAGGGTGGCCTGCGCGTCGGGCCCGCACACGCGCAGGCAGTCCCGCAGATTCACCGCATGCGTACGGATGGCGTCGTCCAGCCGGCCCGCGGCTTCGAGGTGGTAGCCGAGCGAGTTGGTCAGCATCAGCGTCCCGACGGCGTCCGGGCCCGCCGAGCGTCGGCTGGCGGCGAGGCTCTGCTCGACCAGCGGCACGGAGAGCGCCGGCAGGTTCGCGAGCATGTACACATGGCTGAGGACCGCGCGGGCGGTGGCGACGGCGTCATCACCACACGGCAGCCGGAGGTGGTCGGCGAGGACTTCCTCGCCCAAGGCCCTGGCTCCGGCCAGGTCACCGTCGTCCCCCAGCCGGCGGACCGCTTCCAGGCGCAGGTCGAGCAGTGTGACGAGTACGCCGTCCCCCAGCGGGCGCGCCCCGGCCCACAGGCTGTCGACGTGCGCGGCCAGTCCACGAAGGACCGGGTCCGTGCGGTCGCCGAGGCCGCGCAGCACGTCGGCCGCCCGAGCCACGGCCGTGTCCAGGCGCCCTTCCCCTGCCAGCCTCTCCCGCAGCACCCGCTGGACCAGCCGGTGCATCAGCACCGCTGCACCGTCTCCGGCGAAGAACACGAGCGAGGCGTCGGCCAGGCTCCCCACGGTCCGGTCCATCCCGGCCCTCTCGCCGGGGGCAAGGGCGTAGAGGATGTCGCGGTCGACTCCGTTGGGTGACATGAGCGCCATCAGGTCGACGACGGCACGCGCGTGCGCGGCCCGCGCTGATCCCTCGACATCGCCGACCGCGAGCAGCAGCACGGTGGCCGCGCTCTGCGGGTAGCACTCGCCGGGCACGTGGGGCAGCACGTCGGAGGCCGGATTGCGGTCGAAGCGCTCGGCGTACTGGGCGAAGGTCAGGTTCTGGGTGCGGATCACCCAGGCCGCCTGGGCCAGGGCGAGCGGCAGCCGGTCGAGTGCCCGCACCACCCGGGCGGCATCCCGGTCGTCCGTGCGCCCCGACCGCTCCACGAGGAAGTCCAGGGCCTCCCGCTCGGTGAACACGTCGAGTTCGACCGATGTACCGAGCAGCGAGAAGGAGCGCAGGGTGCTGGTGACGACCACCGTCGTCCGTCCCGTACGGGGGAGCCAGCGAGCCGTCTCGTCCGGGTCGGTCGCATTGTCGAGCACCAGCAGCGACGGTTCACGCAGCTCCTCCAGCCACTGGCGGGCGGCTGCGGCGGCGAGTTCCGCGCTCTGCAGCGGCCCCCGCACCCCTGCTGCGCCGGCGAGTTCGGCGAGCCCGGTCACGATCTGTCCGGCGGGCTCGGCCACGACCCACACCACCGCCCGCCACTTCTCCGCGGCGCACTCGCGCGCGAACGCGGCGGCCAGCTGCGTCTTGCCCACCCCGCGGGCACCGGTGACCGTGCTGACGACGACGACCCGCCCGGGCCTCGCGGCGTCCCGCAGGGCCCGCGAGGCCTCCCCCCGCTGCTGATAGCCGAGGGGACGTCTCGGCAGCGCCCCGACGACGATCGCCGCCGGTGCCGCGGGAGCAGCCGCGGCGGTCGGCTCGCGCCCGGCATACCAGCCGCCCACGGCGAGTACGGTCGCCCCGGCCGTCGGCGCGCACGCCAGCACGACCGCCTCGCCCAGCCCTGCCCACTCCAGCACCGGCCAGAAGAGCCCGAAGGCGGCGATCGAACCGGCGACGGTGAGCGCCCACCGGGTACCGTGCGACATGTCCTGCCCTCCCCGAATCACGAGCCCTCAGCCCCGTGCCCACAGCCCCGAGCCCTCAGCCCCGGACCCCGGTCCCGACCCGTGACTCCGGTCGGCACGGAGCGGTCAGAGTCTCCAGGCCGTGTACAGCTCATCGGGAAGGGCCTCCTGCCGCTTCCGCAGCGTGACCGGGGTCCACGCGCGGGTGCGGAGAACCTGGGTGGTCAGGGCGAAGTCGACCACCCCGGGCCTGCCGGTGAAGCAGCTCTCAGTCCAGGGCATTTCGTGGGCTTCGAGCTGCTTCATGCGCCTATCGTTCCGCGATGCCGGACGGTGTGGGGGCGGAATGTGGAATCTGCCCGGCACACCGCCTGGCTCGGCGCCCGGCGGGATGGCGGGGCGGCGGATTCGGCATTGCGAGGCGGTGCTTGACCCTCGACATGGTGGAGGGCCGAGAGTCCCGGGTGTGGAGAACGAGATGCTCAGCATCGGCGAGATGGCACGCGACAGTGGCCTGAACGCGAGTGCCCTGCGCTTCTACGACGGGGCGGGTGTGCTCGTCCCGGCGTGGGTGGATCCGGTGAGCGGCTATCGCTGGTACGGCATCGGGCAGCTCGATGAGGCCCGGGTGCTGGCGCGGTTGCGCCGGGCCGGTATGCCGCTCGCGGACATCCGGCTGGTGCTGGCCGGCTGGTCCGGCGCGGACACCGATCTGGTGCGGAGGCTGCTCACGGCGCATCTGCGCCGCCTCGAAAGGGGGTTGGCCGACGCCCGCAGCGAGTTCTCCACGGTCCGAGCGCTACTCGAGAACCGAGGGGATCCCATGACATCGACCCGTACCCCGGCTGTCCGTCTGGCTGTTGCGGCGCCCGAACTCGCCGCGGCGTTGGACGCGGTCCGATTCGCCGCGGGCACCGACCCGGAGCTGCCCATGCTCGGCGGTGTGCTGTTCGACATCGAGGGGGACACGTTGCACACCGCGGCCACCGACCGCTACCGGATGGCCGTCGCACAGGCCGGCACCAGCGGCCACGACGGGCCCCGCGCGCAAGCCGTCGTCCCCTCGCCGCTCGTGGACGCGATGCGGGCGCTGCTCACCGGCGACGGGTCCGCCACGATCGGTCTGGACGGCGACCGGGTGGTGCTGGAAACGGGGGACCGCGAGGTGGCCGGCCAGTGCGTCGATCACGATTACCCCGACTACCGCCGCCTGGTCCGCCTGCCGACGGGGACGCGTTGCCTCGTCGATGTCGCGGATTTCCGGAAGGCGGTGGAGACCGGGCCCACCCGTCTCGGCGAGGCGCGCGAGCAGGGGGGAGCGCCTTGCGAGCTCAGCGTGCTCAAGGTCGGTGGTGACGGGACGGTGGCCGTCTGCGAGGACGGTGGCGACGGCCGGGGCGACATCGCCGTCAACCGCGCGTATCTGCTGCATGCGCTGACCGCCGGAGCCCGCGAGCGGTTGATCCTGGAATTCGGCGCCCCCACGGCGCCCATGGCGATCCGCCGGCCCGACAGCGAGCACACCTTCTCGATACTGATGCCGGTCCGCCTGGAGGACTGACCGCCGGCGGTCCTGGCGGCGCGAATACCCGTGCCAGGGCCACAATCGGGGCATGGATGACTCGCGGCTGCCCGCAGGCTGGACACTTCAGATGATCCGTGAGGTGTCCGGCGACCGCAGGGCCTGCGTTCTCTCCGCCGATCGCGCCGTGAGATACCTGGGTGCGACGGCCGGCATGGACGACGAGGTGCTGGAGCCCGAGGTCGTTCTCGGGTTCGGCGATCTCTGCCTCGTGCGGACGGTCGGCGGGGAGGACTGGTACATGGGCAGCCTGTATCCCGACGGGAGCGTCGACTGCTGGTCGGCCTACGACGATCTGACGGAAGCGCTCAGGGGGTTGTAGCCATGGGGCGGGCCTCCGCCCCGGGCCCGGGCAGGATCGGCTTGGCGAGACGGATCGTCCCCGCGTCCCCGCCGGGCATCGGGTGGTAGCCCTCGCTCTCGTAGAGGGCGATGTTGCGGTGACTGGCGGCGCCCGTGGTCAGGACCGCCCGCTCGCCCCCCTCGGCGGCGGACTCCGCGGCGGATTCGGCGGCGCGGAGCATCCACCGGCCCAGCCCGAGCCGGCGCTGGTCGGGGGCGACGGCGAGCCGGCCGATGTGCCAGTCGTCACCGATGCGCCGGGCGCGCACCATCGCCAGCAGCCGGCCGTCCAGGAAGAGGCCGGTGGCGTGCCAGTCGGCCAGCCAGGCCACGACTTCCCCGAGCGGTTCGTGCAGGGCGGGTACGGCGAGCGTGTCGTTGGCGAGGGCCTCGTCGACCCAGCAGCACCGTTGCAGCACGCTGACCTCCGGTGCGTCGTCGGGGACCAGCCGCCGCACGTAGGAGCCGGGCAGCGGCCCTGGCGTCGTGCCCGCGGCGGTGCGCTCCCGCATCGGCCGCAAGGCCTGGGCGAGGCGTACGAGTTCGTCGAGGACGCCGACGGCCGCCCCGGTGAGGGCGGGGTCGGGCCGGACCTGGCCGTCCCGCACGGTGTCGGCGATGCGGAGCGCGACGGTGGCGCCCAGCGGCACCAGGCGGAGGGTGGTCACCACCTGCTTGGCGTGCTGGACCGCCCGGGTGCCCGCCGAGGTGTGCCCGTAGCTGACGAAGCCGACCGGTTTCCAGGCCCACTCGGGGCCGAGGTAGTCGAGGGCGTTCTTCAGGGTCGCGGGCATCCCGTAGTTGTATTCCGGCGTCACGATGACGAAGCCGTCGGCCGCTTCGACCGTCGCGCTCCAGCGTCGCGTGTGCGGGTGGGCGTGGATGCCGGTGGACGGGTGCTCCTCCTCGTCCAGGAAGGGCAGTCCGAGGTCGCCGACGGACAGGGACGTGAGGTCCACGCCGAGTTCGCGGGCGCGCGGGGTGATCGTCTCGGTGAGCCAGCGGCCGACTGCCGGGCCGAGGGCGCCGGGGCGGGTGCTGCACACGAGGACGAGGATGAGCGGCCTTTTCGTTGACATGGAAACGACGTTAACTGCTAAGTTGGTTACATGTCAACGAAATCGTCCGGGGGTCGCCCCGCCACCCGGTGGCTGGCCGTGGAGGAAGAGCGCGCCTGGCGGGCGTACCGCCGCATGGTGACCGCCGTGCAGGCGCGTACGGCGCAGGACCTGGCCGAGCACGGGCTGTCGGAAGCGGACTACGAAGTGCTCAGCACCCTCTCCGAGCACCCGGGCAACGCCAGGCCCCTGCACGAGCAGGCCGCCAAGATGGAGTGGTCGCGCAGCCGCCTGTCCCGCCACGCCACACGCATGGAGGCACGCGGCCTCCTGCGGCGCGAGCCGGACCCGGCGGACGGGAGGGGCTGCATCCTGGTCCTCACCGAGCAGGGGCTGGAGACGCTCGGGGACGTCGCTCCCGCCCACCTCGCCTCGGTGCGGCGCCACTTCATCGACCGGCTGGCCCCCGATGACCTCGCGGCCCTTGAGCGCATCGCCGCCAGGCTCGACGCCCCCGCGGACTGATCGGACCGGCCCCCCGTTCCAGGGGGCGGATGCTCCGCTGGGCGAGGGCCCCGATCAGCCGACTGGTGATCGGGGCCCTCGCCGGTGTCCGCCTCAGCCGGTCGGTGCCGGGCCGGTGGGACCGCGGTGGGAGGCGGCGGTCAGCCGTGTACCTGGACGGTGCGGGTCGCGGTGGCCGGGGCGTACCGGACGTCGCCGGCGTAGGAGGCGGTGAAGGTGGTGTCCTTGGTCAGCCGGGGGCTGACCAGCACGGCGTTGCCCCGGCTGTCGACGGTGGCGGTGCCGATCTGCGTCTTCGCGCCCTTGGCGGGGGTCGCGTAGAAGGTCACGGTGCCTCCGGTGAAGGCCGCGCCGAGATGGGCGGTCACAGTGGCCCTGCTGCCGTTGGCGTAGCCGGGGGCGTCGGTGGTCACGGACAGCGGTGTCACCAGACCCGCGACGTCCACGACCGCGGTGGCCTCCGCGGCGACCACCTCGGAGCTGCCGCCGTAGCTGAACGTGTAGGTGTGGGTGCCCCGTGAGTTGGGGGCGGTGGGGAAGGTGAAGGTGCCGTCGGGCTGGACGGCCACGGTGTACTGGGCGCCGGTGTACGGCGAGTCGTCGATGACGGTCAGCTGCGGGACGCCGTACGGCTCGTCGTCGGCCGGCGGTGTGCCCGTGAGGCGGCCGCTGAAGGTGAGCTGCTTGTCGACGCCTCCGGTGTGCGGCGGGTCCGTCAGCGTCAGCGTCGGCGTGTAGGGCACGAAGAGGCTGACGTCGTCGGAGCCCGCGGTCAGCCAGGACGTCCCGGCGAAGGAGACCGTGTAGGTGTACCTCCCCGGTGTGCCGGGTGCGTCGGTGACGGTGAAGGCGGCGTGCAGGTCGTCCTGCGGGGTCACCGGTACGGACGCGAGCCGTGTCGACTGCCGGGTGTCCTCGTCGACGCGGGTGACGTCGACCGTCATCCCGTCGGGGAAGGCCGCCCGCCTGCCCTGGACGGTCACGGTGCCGCTGAGCACCACGGAGCCGGCGTCGACGGAGGTCGGCTGCGCCCAGACGCTGGTCGTCATCGGCGCGACGTCCACTCCGAGGCTCGTGGTGGACGCCCGGTGGGAGCGGTCGCCGTCGTACGAGATCCGGTAGTCGTGGTGGCCCGCGGTGCCGTGCAGGTCGTCGAAGCCGAACGAACCGTCCGCCGCCAGGGGGGCGTCAGGCAGGTCCGCACCGTCCTCCGTCACATGCACGACCTCGCCGCCGGGGAAGGCGGACTGCGCGGTGACCTTGCCCGAGACCGTGTAGGGCAGGGTCGGCGCCGCGTACCCGTAGGCGACCGAGGCGGACAGCTGCGTGGCCGCCAGGCCGGCCTCGTCGAGACGCAGCAGGCCGTATCCGCTGGTGCTGTCGCCGACGACGGCGTACAGGCCGACCCCGTCCGCGCCCCACATGAGGCCGTCGGGGGCGAGGCGTTGCGAGCCCAGGTCGAAGGTGTTCATGGCCAGGTTGTCGCCGGGCGCGTAGACGAACACGTCGTTGCCGCTCGCGCCGCCGTTGCCGGTGGCCACCGTGCCGTCGGGGGAGACGCTGACCGCGTCGGGGCCCTGGCCGGTGAAGTAGACGCTCGGCTGGGCGAAGTTCAGGTCCGAGGTGCGGAAGGCCCGCAGGGCGGCGGCGGTCGTGCCCGCGGTCAGCAGGGTGCTCCCGTCAGGGGTGAGGGCGAACTCCCCCGCACCGGCGTTGAGGCCGAAGTCCGCCTGCGGTGTGGCGCCCGAGGACGTGAGCCGGAAGGTGGCGGCGTGGACGGTGTTCCCCGACGGGGTCTCCGCGGCCAGCACCTGCCCCTTCGCGGTGAGGAGGGGCGCGCGATCCCAACTGCCCATGCCGGGCTGGGGCTCGGCGGCCGGTACGGGCGCCGACAGGTCGACGGACCCGATGCCGCCCTGGCTGGCGCCGGCCGTGTAGCCGTACCAGACACGGGTCCCGGCGGTGGCCACGGAGACCGGCGCGCTGCCGCTCCCGGTGTCGAAACGCCCGGTCTCGGTGAGCGTCACCGGGTCGACGGCGGAGATCGCGTCCCCACCGGAGAGGGCGACGTAGAGGGTGCTGCCGTCGGCCGAGAGCGCCAGCCCGTCGGCGCCGGGCTGGTCGGGGATGGTCCTGGGGTCGCCGCCCGACAGGTCGGTGGACAGCAGGCTGGTGCTGCCGGGTCCGCCGCTGAAGAACAGCCGCTGGTGGGCGGGGTCGACCAGCATGTGCGCGTAGCTGCTGACCGGCAGTGCGACCGAGGTCCCGGCCGCGGCGGCCGGGACTGCGGACAGGGCGAGGGAGCTGAGACTTCCGGCGATGAGTGACGTTGCGGCAGCGAGGGTGATGCGCCTGGAACGCATGGAACTCCTGACGGAGAGCATCGATCAAGTGTTCGAACTCTAGGGTGCGCGGCCGGTAGTGATCAATGGGCCGGCCTGGCGCAATCCCCGAGTTGGCCGGGTCTTTGCACGGTCGCACCGGCACCGCCCGCGGCGGGCACGACGGCGGAGGGCCCCACCGCGGCGGTGGGGCCCTCGCGGGCCGTCAGCCCCCGTCGTCCCGGTGCGTCCGCCTGCACCCCCTCAGGGGAGGCGGTGGCGGCGCGGCACCGGGGATCCGGGTCCGCGCGACCCCCGCTACTTGCTCATGGCGAAGCGCATCAGGGCCTGCTCGTCGCCCTGCTTGATCTTCCCGGTCTCGTTGATGACCTGGAGCTTCCAGCCGCTGCCGTCCTTGGTCGCCTTGGCCACGGCGCAGCCGTTGTCGGTGGTGAGCAGGCTCGGCCAGATGTCGGCGACCTGCTGGGCGCTGCCGCCCGTCGCGTCGTACACCTTGAAGCTGATGTTCCGCGCGTTCTGGAAGGCGCTGCGCTTCTTGTACGCGGCGGCGACGAACACGATGGAGGTGATGTTGGGCGGCACCCGGTCGAGTACGACCGTCACCGTCTCGTCGTCGCCGTCCCCGCGCCCCGTCTGGTTGTCCCCGCTGTGCACCAGCGAGCCGTTGCCGAACGGGTCGGAGGAGTCGAGCCCGGCCAGCCGCACCGGCTCCGCCCCCTGCATCGCTATCGCGATCAGGTCGAGGTCGGTGCCGGTCTTCTGGCGGATCTTCCCCATCAGGCCGCCGCTGCTGCCGGCGGTGGGGTCCCAGGACACCCCGATGGACAGGTGAGTCACTCCGCCCAGATCCGCCGGCTCGTCTTCCTTGTTGAGTGTGATCATGTTCGATCCTCTTTTGATAGGGGGACTGCGACAGGTGAAGTGTGCCTGGTGCACCTCACCGTGCGCTCCACCAGGTCCTCAACCCTTCCCCGCCCGTCGCGCGAACCCGCCCGTCGCCGGGCCGCCCGGTCGTCGGCGGCGGCCATGCTCTCGGCGCCGCTCAGCCCGCGGCCGGGATCGGCCGTACACCGGTCGGCAGCTTCGGATCGGACACCGCATCCACCACGAGCGATTCCAGGTCGAGCACGAGCGCCTTCACCTCGTCCACCGAGACATGGTGGGTGTCCACCTGGATCTCCAGCTCGACGGTGTCCTCTGCGGCTCCGACCTGGATCATCAGCTTGTCGAGATACCGCGGGAAGGGCGCGCCCCAGCGCAGCGCGCTCTCGGCCCGGACGGCTTCGAGTTCGGTCCCGGCCGGCGCCGCGGGCTCCGGCGGCTCGACGCCGGCGCCGAGCCTGCGGTCGTTGAACAGGCAGGAGAGCTCGACCACTTCCCCACCGCGCTCCCGGGCGAGCCTGGCCCGCAGCTCCTCCAGCCGCGCCGGGTCGTAGTACGCGTATTTCGAGCACAGCGCCGAGGCCCGCTGCGTACGGTCCACCACCTCGTCGAACGGGGCGTCCGCGACGTCGACCATGAACAGGCCGTTCACGGACAGCGGGTGGGACACGTCGGCCAGGCCGGGCCGGAACCTGTTGCTGACCACCACCTGGATCAGCGCGGGGGTGACCCCCGTCAGCCGGGCCACGGCCACCGCGTATCCGGCCAGCAGCACCGAGGACGTCGTGCAGCCGACCCGGGCCGCAACCGCCTTCGACGCCAGGTGCAGCGCGCGGGAGGTGAAGATCGCCCGCCGGTAGCGCGGCTCGCCCCGGTCCACCCGCGGGCCGAACCGCAGCGGGCCGGCCGCGCGCAGCAGGCGCTCCCAGTGGCGCAGCGAGAAGTCGCTCTGCCGCAGGGCGGACGGTGCACTCTGCAATGCCGCCAACTCCAGCGGCCCCATCGCCGGATCCGCCGTCCCCGGCTGCCCTGTGACCGGGTCGCGCTCGCCCAGCTCCCTGAGCATGACGCCGATCCCGCTGCCGTCGGTGGCGACGTGCGAGATCGTCACGACCACGTGCGTGACCACGCCGAGGCTCCGCACCGCGGCCATCCGGATCGGCCATTCCCCGGCGTGGTCGAACGGCGTCGCCTCCCACCGGTCGGCCAGGTCCCGGGCGACCTGGCCGGGGTCGCCGCCGTCCGCGGTGTCGACGATCCCCAGCACGGCCTGGCCGGAGCCCGACACCTCCTGGACCAGGGCGCCGTCCGCGCCGGTGCTGATCCTGGCCCGCATCGACGCGTAGCGGCTCATGAAGAACCGCAGTTCCGAGGCGAGGTCCTGGACCGTCCTGCCGTCGGTCACGGGTACGGCCCCGCCCATGCTCATCGAGGTGCCGGCCTGTTCCATCAGCGTCCAGACCTTGCGCTGCCCCCAGGTCAACCCGCCGACGCCGGCGCCCGGCCCCTCGAAGGGCACGAGGACCCCGTCCGTCATCCGCGCCCCGCCCAGGACCGTCCCCGCCACCGGTTCCGCCATCGGCCGCCGCCCCCTCGAAGTGTCCCGCCGCTCACCGGTACCGGGCGCGCCCCATCTTCTGGCAGCCACCCCGGGGGCGCAAGACTCTGAGAAAAGGGAGCAAGAAGCGTATTTTCCGAGTCCGATAAGGTGACCGATCTCCGCAAGTGGCCGCCACTCACGGGAGTGGCGGCCACGGTGAACTCGCCCTGCCCGCCGGGCCGGTGCCGGGCCCGGGGCCCGTGTTCCGGCCCGAGCCCCTGACCGGCGGCGGGGCAGTGCAGGCGTCAGTGCGAGCGGGCGAGGGCCGGGTCGGACCAGACGTCGATCACGATCCGGCGGTTCTGCGGGACGGCCGCCGATGTACGGCCCGCGTAGTTGCGGTCGACCCGGGCCGCCTCGGTCGCGTTCGGCTTGGCGTTGAGGCAGGACGTGCCGGGGCCGTGGCCGGACATGATCTCCGAGCACGGGCCGGTGTAGTGGTCGAGCAGCCCGAGGATGTGCCCGGTCTCGTGCGCGGCGATCCGGGTCATGTCGTAGCCCTCGGTCACCGCTTCCTGGCCCAGCTGCACCTGGCCCCTGCCGCCGGGGAAGATCGGGCCCAGCGTCGTCTGCGGCCAGCCGGAGGTCGCCACGTAGACGTAGTCGGCCGAGCCGGGTGAACTCGCGGGCTGGAGGTGCACGTTGTGCACCGCCGCGTTCCAGTTCTGCACGCCCCGCGTGATCGCGCCCGCCCACTGGCCCGCCCGGCTGGCGTCGTAGGTCAGGGTGACGACCGCCGCGGTCGCCTTCGGTGCCGGGGTCGCCGAAGCGACAGCGGACGTGGTGCCCAGCATGGCCGGGATGAGTGCCGCCACCGCGACTATTCGCTTGATCATGAGACTCGTGCGCCTCCTTGGCATCAGTTGCCTTATGAGCCACAAGGGCACCACGCCGGCCGAGAGCTCCACAAGTACGCGGCACCCGGCAGCTGTTGGGCGCGTGGCGCCGGCGCGGGGGCCGCGCCCTGGCCGCCGGGCGGCTCGCGGCGTGCCGGATGATGGGTACCGACGGCGGGACAGCGGATGTGGGGAGCGGTGCGGTGGCAGACAGCGAATCCATCCGGTCGGAGCCGGGGCCTCGGCCGGCCGGGCAGGGGTCGGACAGCCTTGTGGCCGCCGGTCGGCCGGAGGCCGGGGTGGAGGGAGCGGCGCCCGTGACGCCGGAGGCCGGGAGCGACGGGGCGGCGCCCGTGACGCCCGCGGGTGGGGACGCGCACCCGCGGCAGTCGCTGCGGCGGCGACTGGGCGGGACCGTGATCCTCCTCGTCCTCGCGACGCTCTTCCTGCTGCCCTGGTGGACGCTGTTCGGGTCGGGCACGGACTGGCCGCTCCCGGTCTTCCTGGCCGGCACGGCCGTCTTCGCCGCGAGTCTTGTGTCCTTCCCCTTCCTGATGGCCGCGGGCCACGGACGCCGGCGCGACGACCGGGCGGCGCGCGTGGCGGACAGCACCCTCGGGATGGTGTGGGTGCTGTTCACCTGGTCGGCACTTGGCGGTCTGGCGCACCTCGTACTCATCGCGCTCGGCGCCGGCGGCGCCGACCGGGCCAGGATCGTGGCCGTGGCCGTCGCCGCGGTCTCGGCAGGGCTGCTGGCCTGGGGACACCACGAGGCCATGCGCGTACCCCGGGTGAAGCGGCTGGACGTACGGATCCCGCGGCTCGGCGGAGGTCTCGACGGGACCCGGGTCGTCGTGCTGGCGGACACCCACTACGGGCCGATCGACCGGGCCGGCTGGTCGGCGAGGGTCACCGAGGCGGTCAACGCCCTCGACCCGGACGTCGTGGTCCACGCCGGCGACATCGCCGACGGCACCCCCGTCCAGCGCCGCGAGCAGTCCGCGCCGCTCGGGACGATCCGGTCGCGGCTCGCGAAGGTCTACGTCACCGGGAATCACGAGTACTTCGGGGAGGCCCAGGGCTGGCTGGACCGCATGGCGGAACTGGGCTGGGAGCCGCTGCACAACCGCCATGTCGTGGTGGAACGCGGCGGCGACGCCCTCGTGCTCGCGGGTGTGGACGACGTGACCGCGGAGTCCTCAGGCCTGGCGGGACACCGCGCCAACCTGGAGGGCGCACTTGCTGATTCCGACCCGGACCGCCCGGTGCTGCTCGTGGCCCACCAGCCCAAGTACGTGACGCAGGCCGCCGCTGCCGGCATCGACCTGCAGATCTCCGGGCACACCCACGGCGGCCAGATCTGGCCGTTCAACTTCCTGGTCCGCATCGACCAGCCGGTGGTACACGGGCTGAGCCGGCACGGGGAGCGGACCCAGCTCTACACCAGCCGGGGCAGCGGCTTCTGGGGTCCGCCCTTCCGGGTCTTCGCGCCGAGCGAGATCACCCTGCTCACCTTGCGGTCCGCCGGCGACGGGGCAGACGGCGACAGCTGACCCGGCCGGTAGTCCTCGCGTCGGGTCGGGGCGGTCGACTGCCCGGCGGTGCCGCGGCGCTGTGAGGGACGGCCGCGGGTCCTTGCCCTTCCGAACCGCCGCAGGCCGTCCGTGCCTTCCCGAATGGCTGGCACCGCCCGGCGCCGCGCGTCAGACTGGGGGGAGCTACCGCCGCGATTCGGGTGCGGTGCTCAATGCCCATGGGGGGCGGGGGAGTTGGACGTGGTTCTGGCCACCCGGTGTGCGGGCGGTCGCCGCGGCCGGGTACGCGGCTCGCAGCCGGGTACGCACGTCGGCGCGGGGACGGTGAGCGACCTCCCGTGGGCCGCCGACTCGCGCTGCTGATCGCCACCTACGACTACCAGGACCCCGGCCTGGGGCGCCTCACCGCACCCACCCACGACGCGGAGGCCCTGACCGGCGTGCTGCGGGACCCGGACATCGGGGGCTTCGAGGTCACCACGCTCGTCAACGCGAAGCACCACCGCGTCGGCGAGGCCATCGGCGACCTCTACCGCGACCGCCGCCGCGACGACCTCACCCTGCTCTACTTCACCGGGCACGGGCTCAAGGACGACGCGGGCCGGCTGTATCTGGCCACCGCCGACACCCGCTGCGACAACCTGCGGTTCACCGCGGTCTCGGCCGCCGACATCGACGGGGCCATGTCCGATTCGCGGTCCCGCAGCAAGCTCCTGATCCTGGATTGCTGCTACAGCGGGGCCTTCCCGCACGGCACCTTCGCCAAGGCCGGGACGGACGTCCACGCGCTCGACAGTTTCCGCGGTCACGGCCGGGCCGTCCTGACCGCCTCGGACGCCACCCAGTACGCCTTCGAGGACGGATGCCTGCTCGGCGAGACCGTGGGCGTCCTGCCCAGGTCCGTCTTCACCCGCCACCTCGTGGCGGGCCTCAGCGACGGCAGCGCGGACGAGGACCTCGACGGTGACATCACCGTCGACGAGCTGTACGACTACGTCTACGACCGCGTCGTGGCCGAGTCGCCGCGGCAGCAGCCGAAGTGCCTCACGGATGTCAGGGGGCGCATGGTCGTCGCCCGCAACATCAACTGGACTCCCCCCGCGCACCTGGTCCGTTCACTGGGCAGCCCGCTGGCCGCCATTCGCCTCGCCGCGCTGCCGGCCCTCGACGACCTCCACAGGAAGGGCAACGCGCACGTCCGGGAGCGGATCGCCGCGGAATACCTGCGGCTGACGGAGGACGACAGCCGCAGTGTCTCGGAGGCGGCCGCGGAGTGGCTGGCCGCGCACGAGGCCGTGCCGCCGGGAGCGGCGGAGGAGCCCCGGGCCGCGGTGCCGCCGGCGGTGGAGGAGCCTCGGGCTGACGTGCCGCCGGCGGTGGAGGAGCCTCGGGCTGATATGCCGCCGACGGTGGAGGAGCCTCGGGCTGACGTGCCGCCTACGGTGGAGGAGCCTCGGGCTGACGTGCCGCCTACGGTGGAGGAGCCTCGGGCTGATATGCCGCCGGGAGCGGCGGAGGAGCCTCGGGCTGATATGCCGCCGGGGGAGGCCACGGTCGGGGAACGGGGACGGGACCAGCGGCGGGCCCCGGTCGGGGAACGGAGACGGGAACGGGCCCCGGCCCCGGAACCGGGGGCGGCCCCGTCTCCCACCGCGACGCCGACGTCGCCCCTCGCACCGGCACCGGCACCCGCACCGGGGCGCCCGCGCGCGGCCGCAGAACGGCCGCCCCGGGTGGGGCCGGAGGAGGCCGGCCGGGCCGCCGAGCTCGACACCAGGAGCGGGCAGGATCCGCTGGACGTGCCGGAATGGGTGAAGCCGATGGGGGGCTCCCTGGCGGCAACGCCCCAGGACGAACGGTCGGCCGAAGCGAAGGCCGCCACCTCAGGCACCGGCCGACGAAGCGGCGGCCCGGCGTCCGAAGTGGTGCTCGTGGCCGAGTTGCTCGGCGCGAGCGGCCACGCCGACCTGGTCGAATTCTCCCCCGACGGACGACTGCTGGCCGCGGGCGGCGCGAAGGGCAGCGTGTGGCTGTGGAGCATGCCGACCTGCCGCCTTGTCCGGCGCCTCAGCGCCGACGGTCTCAGCGACCTGTCACTGTCCAGTGACGGCTCCATGCTGGCCATCGCCGACGGTGCCGGGCAGGCGGTCGTGCAGTCGCTGACCCACCCGGAGCGCCGCGGGCAGCGGCTGCCCACAGTGAGCGTGGGCGGTGCCATGACGCAGATGGCGGTGTACCTGGCCCTGATCGAGAACGAGACCAAGCCCGGACCCTCCCTCGTGGCGTTCTCACCGGTGGATCCGACCCGGGTGGCCACCGCGAAGGTCGGCGGGAGCGCACAACTGTGGGCCCTGCGAAGGGACAGGGAGCCAGCCCGCAAGTCGCCTGGCGTATTCGGCGTTTCGGCCATGGCGTTCGCCCCGAGCGGCGACCTGCTCGCCACCTGCGGTGTGGACGGGCACATCGGCGTGTGGCGGGTGCCGACCGGGCGGCGGCACTCCGCGATCAAGCCTGACCGCGGCACTGCCATCAGGGCCGCGGCCTTCTCACCTGGGGATTCCGTCCTCGCTACGGGCGACGACGACGGCAGGGTGTGGATCTGGCGCGTGGGGGCGCGCGGCGGCCTTGTCGACACGGCTTTCGGCGACAGCGGCCCCATCACGTCGCTTGCGTACTCCCCCGACGGCTCCCTGCTGGCGTGCGGCAGCGCCGACGGTTTCCGGATGGCCGCCACGGTGGGATACGCACCCGCGCATCCTCTCCCCGCGAGCCCGATCGGCGGACTCCCCGTACGCAGCGTCGCCTTCTCGCCCACAGAGCCCCTCCTTGCCACCGCGTCGTCCGACGGCCGCGTCCGCCTCTGGAACATCAGCGCCCTGACCGGCCGCTGAGCCGGGAAGGGGCCGCCCCTGCGGCGGGCAGCCGCATTGTCAGTGCCTGCGCCTAGGGTCGAGGCGCGTGGTCGGCTTCCGAGGTATCCAACTCTGCAGAGCGGTTGCATCCCCGGCTCTGCCAGGGGGCGGCGCGGGTCACACCCGGGCCCAACCGGCGGCCGGGCCTTGTCGATGGCCCAGAGGAGACCTGCCAGCGCCGACCGCGCACCATCTGTCCGCGCTGCCGAGTGGTGCGGGTCCCCGCCGGAGCGGGCGCAGGCCGCGTGGCCCGCGGCGGGCTGAGCGCGGTCAGTGCGGCAGCCGCAGGTCCGTACAGCCGTGCCGTTCCGCGGCGTTCTCGGCGAAGGCACGCAACGAGGCCTTCAGAAAAGGGGCCTTGGGGTCCGCGTATTCGGTGGCGACGACGGAGAAGAGGGTCCGCGCGGTGTGCCCGGGGCAACGGGCGGTGGCCCAGGCCTCGTTGCGGGAGAGGCCGGCGTCCGCGTCCGTGCGGTATCCGTTCCTGGCGTCGGGGGCGGTCCGCAGCCGCTGCGCATACGGGCCGTAGTTCGCCTGGAACCAGTACGCGGCCTCGTCCAGGCCCGCGGTCTTGCCGAGGGCGCACTCCTCGACCGGGAGGTTCCCGGTGCCGCCGGTCTGCTTGGTCCAGTTGACCTCGCCGGTGTCCGCGACGGTCTGGACCGGGATGCCGGTGCAGGTGCCGTCGGCGTCCCTGGCGCTCCCGCTGTGCCGTGCGGTCTCGGTGGGCGACTCCGTGGCCGGTTGCGCCAGTTCCGGTATCGGGCCGCCGTGCTTCGCGTCGCAGCCGTAGTGGCGGGCCGCCCGTATCGCGGTGGCGGTGACGAGCCGGCCGACCTCGCGGGCCGCGTCCACGTCGTCGAGCCCCCGTTCCGCGGTGGCGGACACCACCACGGAGGCCTGCCTGTTGGTGCAGCCCATGACGACCGCGGTGTTGCGCAGGTCGGTGTAGCCCTCCCAGCCGCCGCCGAGCGCGATCGGCAGTTCGTCGGCGTCCCCGCGCAGCCGGCTGAGGAAGCCGGCCGAAGCGCCGGTGTAGGTGCCGGAGTCGGTGGCGGTGACCGTGTCGGCGATCTCGCCGATGGTGAGGTGGAGGCGGGCGACGTCGCAGCTCTCCCAGCGCAGTCCTTCGCGCTCCGCGTGGTGTTCTTCGTGACCCAGGCCGCTTTCGCTGTGGCCGGTGAAGACGGCGGACTCGGCCTCGGGCAGGAGATTCCGGCAGTAGCTCGCGAGTTTGTCGCGGTAGCGCGCGTCCCTGCCGGTGTCGCTCAGCCGATACCAGCTGTACCCGGCGACGGTGACCGCCACCAGCGGCAGCACGACGAACACGGCGACCCGCCGCAAAACCCGCATCTGATCCGCACCCGCTCCCCGTCAGCCGCAATGCCCCCGCGTGCGGCGCGAAGCGTCCTTCGTACCGATCATCAGAGCCGATGGTCAAGGGGGTTTCGAAGGCGAGCGGTTCGCGGGGCGCCCGGATGCCGGTGGGTCATCGGCCCCGCGCCTGCGCCATCGAGCGCGGAAAGCGGGCGGGGGCGAAGGCCATCGCCCCCGAAGGAGCCATCCACGGCAGCACGGTGACCGAGAAGCGGCCGGCTTGGACGGCAGGGTCCGCTTCCTCGAGCCGCAGCACCTCGTCGGGGCCGCCCCGGAAGATGGCCAGCCCCTTGAACGCCTCCTCCGCGCCGCCGAGCAGCGGGCCCGCGGACAGCAGATGGCCCGCCTCGTGGAGATCCGCGAGGTGGGCCATGTGGGCGTCCTGCAGGGCCGCGGCCGCCTCTTCGTCCAACTGGGGGGCGTCGGGACGGAGCACGAGGAGCGCGATGGTGAACCGGTCGAATTCCATGCGCGGGACGGTATACGAGGCCACCGACAGCCCGGCCCGGCAAGCGGTGGGCCGGGCTGTCGGCGGGCGGCTTCCCCGGCCGGCGTCCGCGTGCGCGCTCAGGCGAGGGCCCGTCCCCTCCGGGCGGTCCCGCGGGGGCGGAGGAAGACCGCGGCGAGGACGGCCGCGAGGAGGACGAGTGCGGCGTTGACGGCGATGGCGACGGTGACGCCGTGGTGGATCGCCGAGGGGGTGACGGCACCGGCGGTGGTGGCGGTGACGACGGCGGACATGATCGGCGTGCCCATGGTGATGCCGACCTGCTGGGACATCGAGGCCAGGCCGGTGGCGAGACCCTGCTCCGCGTCCGGCAGCCCACTGGTGGCGGTGACCATGAAGCCGACGATGACGAGCATGTTGCCGATGCCGCCGATGAAGGTGGCGGGCAGCAGCAGGGCCAGCGAGGGGCCCGTGGTGGTGCCGAGGAAGACCAGCGCGGCGGTGGCGGCGGCCTGGATCAGGGCGCCGGCGACCAGCGGGGTCAGGAGGGTGGTCTTCGCGATGACCCTGGGGGCGAGCAGGCCGCCGACGACCGTGCCGCCGCCGAGGACACCGAAGGTGACGCCGGCCGCGAGCGGGGAGAAGCCCAGGGTGTCCTGCAGGTAGAGGGTGAGCAGGTAGACCAGCGAGGTCTCGGTGACGAAGGCGAGCAGGCCGAGCACATTGCCCCAGGCGACGTTGCGGCGGCCCAGCGTCCGCAGCGGCACCAGCGGCTGGGCGACCGTGCGCTCGATCAGGAAGAACGCGGCGAGCAGCGCGACACCCAGGCCCAGGCCGAGGAGGGCGTGGCCGCTCGTCCAGCCGTGGTCCCCGGCCTGGGTGAGGCCGTAGACGAAGGCGAGCAGGCCGCCGGTGACGGTGAGGGCGCCGGGCAGGTCGAGCCGGGGGCGCTCGGTCGGCCTGGACTCCTTGATCACGGCCGGGGCGACCACGACGACGGCGAGTGCGACGGGCACGTTGATGAAGAAGGCCCACCGCCAGGAGAGCAGGTCGGTCAGGGCGCCGCCGAGTATGGCGCCCGTGGTGAACCCGGCGGACATCAGGGCGCCGTTGACGCCCAGCGCCTTCTGCCGCAGCGGGCCTTCGGGGAAGGCGGTGGTCAGCAGGGAAAGGCCGGCGGGTGTGGCGGCGGCGGTGGCCAGGCCCTGGGCGACGCGGGCGGCCAGCAGGACGCCGGGGGTGGTGGCCAGCCCTCCGACCAGCGAGGACAGGCCCAGCAGGGCGATGCTGCCGATGAACATCTTCTTGCGCCCCGCCAGGTCGCCGATGCGGCCGAGGAAGAGGGTGAATCCGGCGGCGGTCAGGGCGAAAGCGGTCGCGATCCACTGGAGGCCGGACAGGGAGAAGCCGAGGCCGCGGCCGATGGTCGGCAGCGCGACGTTCAGGATCGAGAAGTCGACGGCGAGCATGAACTGTGCGACCAGCAGGACGGCCAGGACCACTTTCAGCCGGCGGGTGAGGTGCTGTGGCCGGGCCTCGGGCGCCTGGTGGAGGGTGGCGGCCTGGGCCGCCTGTGCGGTGGACATGGCAAGGCTTCCTTTCGGCTCCACCGCCGGTGGCGGCGGCAGGCGCGAGGGCGAGCGCGGAGGGGCATGAGCCATCCGGCTAACGGGACTGAAGTTCCGTTACGGCCTGACGGTAGCATGGTCTGACGCCCTAAGGGAACCGTGGTTCCGATAAGGTGGATCTCTGGCTTCACCAAGGCATCACGCACCGCCGCGAGCCGTCGTGGATCGCCGCTGGAAGACTGGAAAGAACGGAAGGGAGAGGCCCATGTCCGCAACGTCCGCCGCCTCGGCGGCGCCCGGAGCCCAGCGCCCGGGCGGCCGTACCGCACGCGTCCGCGAGGCCGTCCTGCAGGCCGCGGGCGACGCCCTCGCGGCCGACGGTTTCGAATCGCTCGACCTCGCCGAGATCGCCCGCCGCGCGGACGTCGGCAAGACCACCGTCTACCGGCGCTGGGGCAGCTCAGGTGCGCTCGCGGCCGACCTGCTGGCCGACATGGCCGAGCAGTCCCTTCCCCGCGCCGACACCGGCAGCCTGCGGGAGGACCTGCGGGCCAACGCCCGGCTCGTCGTCAAGACCCTGGCCGACCCGCGGCAGGGCCGCCTGTTCAAGGCCCTGATCGCGGCCTCCCTCTGCAACGACCAGGCAGCCGAAGCCCTGCACCGCTTCTACGCGGTCCGCATCGAGGAGTGGGCCGGCTGCGTCCGCGACGCCGTCGCCCGCGGCGAGATCCCCGGGGCCACCGACCCGCACGCGGTCGTCGCCGCGGTGTCGGCCCCCCTCTACTACGCGTTCCTCAACACCGGCCGCGCCCTCGGCGACACGGACGCCGAAGCGGCCGCGGACGCCGCGGCCACCGCGGCCGAGGCAGGCGTCTGGACCCGCCGGGCGGGCTGAGCGGGCCGGGCTGAGCCGGGCGGGCCGGAGCCGGCGGGATGCCGGGGGTCAGCGGCGGTCGAGGCCCCAGGTCTGCAGGGCGTAGGGACGGCCCTTCTCCTCGCCCGTGACCAGCGGGACGTCGAGCCGGGTGAAGCCCGCCTTGGTGGCCACTGCGACGCTGGCGGAGTTCTCCGCCTCCAGCTCCAGGATGACCTGGTCGGCGCCCAGCTGCTCGAAGGCGTACGCGGCCATCACCCGTACCGCGCGGACGGCGAGCCCCTGGCCGCGGTGTGCGGGGCCGACCGCGTAGCCCAGCTCCGTGCCCTCGGGGGCGCGCCGCAGCATCACCTCGCCGAGCGGGGCGCCGCCGTCGACGGTGATGGCGAGCAGGATGGCCGCGCCCTGCGCCCGCAGCTGCCGGTCACGGTCCAGCCGGGCACGGGCGGCGGCCGCGTCGAAGGGGGAGACCAGCGGCGTCCAGTACGCGACGTCGGGGTGGTCGAACAGGTCCGGCATCGCGGCCAGGTCCGCCTCCGTCCAGTCACGCAGGACGAGGCCTTCTCCCGTCAGCTCGATCCGATCGGGAAAGGGCGGAGCGGCGCTGCTCATCGGGTGACCTCCCTGGCCGGTCGGGAACGAGGCAGCTTAATCGGGCGGGGCCGTCGCTCCGCCGGGGGCATCCGAGTCGGCCGCGCGGCCTCCCGCCACGGCGGCGGGGGGGTGGGGAGCACGCCTCGTGTCCCTCACGGGTGGGCGTCAGACCTGGCCGTAGAGGGTCGCCGGGTCGACCAGTCGGATATCCGGGTCGGCTGCCGCGGCGGCGTGCGCCTTGTCGTGGAAACCGCCCCCGCTGAAGCACATGAGTTTCGTGCCGGTGGTGTCGTAGCGGCCTGCCGAAGTGATGAGGTCGCGGATATGCCGGAGATGTTCGATGGGGGCCGCACCCATGGTGTCGTTCCACTTGGCCTCTCCGATGGCCAGGAGTGGCGGCTTGGCGCCATCCGCGATTCCGATGACCGCCACGTCGACCTCGTGGCCGGTGCGGGCCTTGGGGTCGTGAACGACGCCTTGTCCGACACGGGCCGGCAGACCGCCCGGAAACTCAGGGTCCGCGTGATGCAGCGCCCAGTCGCGGCAGACCTGTTCGAAGTGGGGTCCGAGGACGTTGCTGACGAAGCGGCGCCGACTGGCCTCGGTTCTCGCGGAAAACGTCGGCGTCCTGGTGGAGCAGTCCTGACCGGCGGGGGCGGGCGGCCCCCGCCGGTCAGCGAAACGGCGGCCGGATCAGCCGATGGCGCAGGCGCTGCCGTTGAGGGTGAAGGCGGCCGGGTTGGTGTTGGTGGTGCCCTTGTTGCCGATGAAGCCCACGGAGACCGAGCCGGCGGCGGGGATGGTGGAGGTGTACGCGGCGGGCACGACGCTCACCGTGGCGCCGCTCTGCGTGGGTGTGCCTCCCCACATGTTGGCGATGGTCTGGCCGTCGGCGAAGTCGAAGGCCAGCTTCCAGGCGCTGATGGGGGTGGTGCCGGTGTTGCGGATGGTGATGTCGCCCTGGAAGCCGCCGGGCCAGTCGCCGGTGACGCGGTAGGCGACGGAGCAGCCCACCGCGGGTGCCTTGGCGGTGGTGACGGTCACCGTGGCGGAACGCGGCGAGCGGTTCCCCGCGGCGTCGCGTGCGTAGACCGCGAAGGTGTAGGCGGTGTTGGGGGTGAGGCCGGTGACCGTGGCGGAGTTGGTGGTCGACGCGGCGGCCGCGGTCTCGGTGCTGCCGCTGACGCGGACGACGTCGTAGCCGGTGACGCCCACGTTGTCGGTGGCGGCGGTCCAGGCGAGGGTGGCGGAGGTGGCCGTCACTGCGGAGGACGCCGGGGTGCCGGGGGCCGTCGGCGCCTGGGTGTCGGTCGAGGTGCCGCCGCCGTAGACGGTGGCCTCCTTGGCGGTCTGGGCGATGCCGTTGACACCGTTGAAGATGCGCTGGCCCCAGGCGCTGAGGTGGGTGGGGTCGAAGCCGATCGCCAGGTCGAGGATCGGGTCGGTGTTGCCGCTCCAGGACCAGGCCAGGTAGCCCAGCTTGAGCTGCTGGGCTGTGGCCATCATGGTGTCCTCGTCCGGGTCGCCGTACTGGTCGGCCGGGCCGCCGAACTCGCCGATGAGGATGGGGAGTTTCGCGCTGACGAAGGCGTTGAGGTAGTCGGTGATCTCCGCCGCGGTGTCGAAGACGCTGTACATGTGGATCGAGAAGATCAGGTTGCCCGTGGTGTCGGCGTTGTAGACGGACTGCGCGTTGGCGCGCATCACGCCTTGCCAGTCCTGGCCCCAGTTGGGCGCGTCCACCATGATCGTGTGCTGGAAGCCGGCGGCGCGCAGCTTCTGGACGGCGGCGGTGGTGGGGGCCGTCCAGCCGGCCGGGTCGGTGTTGCCCCAGGGCTCGTTGCCGATGTTGATGATGACGTAGCTCTCCTGGCCGGCGAGCACGCTCTTGAGGCCGATCCAGTAGTCGGCCGCCTCGTCGAGGGTGCCGGCCGCCGAGTCCTCGCCGTAGCCGGTGGTGTCGTGCACTTCGAGCACGCAGATGAGCCGGAGCGACTTGCACTGGGAGACGATGCCCGTGACCTCCTCCGGGCTGGTCCTGGTCCAGCGGTGGCCGTCGGAGAGCACCACGCGGACGGAGTTGGCACCGAGCGCCTTGATGTCGGCCAGCGACCGGGTCTGGCCCGTGTACCAGGTGTACGCGTGGTTGACGCCGCGCATGACGAAGTCGTTGCCGTTGCCTTCGAGCAGCCGGCCGTTGGCGATGTGCAGGCCGGAGGTGGCGGCGCTCGGCGCGGCCGCGGTGTCCGCGGCGGGCGACAGGGCCTGGGCGCCGGCCGGGGACAGGGCGCCGAGGGCGACGATCCCGAGGGCGGCGGCCAGCGCGGTCAGCAGGCGGGTGAGAGGACTCTTGCGTGTCGGGCGGGGTTTTCTCACTGCGACTCCAGGAAGTGGGCGCCGGCAGTCGGCGTGTGGGGGGTGTGGGAGCGCTCCCATGAAGCCACCGCCCTGCACCCGCGTCAAGGGATCCCGCACGCACCGACCGGCTCAGGCGCCGGCCGGCACACCCTCCGCCGCGTCCTTCGCCGAGCTCGCCGGAGCCTCCGCCGCGTCCTGCGGAACGCGCGCGCCCAGCAGTGCCAGGCAGTTCGCCCACAGCGCGTCCAGCCGGCGCGGGCTGTTGTACAGCTTCGCGAACAGCACCTGGCCCTCCAGTTGCGCGACGACCGAGCGGGCGGCCTCGCGGTCGTCCGCGGCGGTGATCTCACCGCGCCCGCGGGCCTCGGCGACGACCGACTCGACCATCGTCACCTGGGCGTCGAAGACCTCCTGGAGACGGGCTCTGATGGCCTCCGTCTGGTTGCTCAGCTCCAGGGTCAGATTGCCGAACATGCACCCGGAGACGGTGCCGCAGCTCTGCTGGCCGGACCGCTGGATGTTCTCGGTCTCCTCGAACAGCTGCCGCAGCCGCAGCAGCGGCTCGGGGTCGCCGCGCAGCACCCGGATCCAGTCGCGCTCCTGCGCGGCCCAGTGCTCGTCGATGACGGCCAGTGCCAGGGCCTCCTTGGAGGCGAAGAAGTAGTAGAAGCTGCCCTTCGGCACCCCGGCGGCCTTGCAGATCTCGGCCACGCCCAGCGCCGAGTAACCGCGCAGCTCGATGAGCGACTGCGCGGCGGTGAGGATCTTCTCCCTGGCATCACTGGTACGTCCCATGCGGACAGTGTACGACCGGTCGTCTACTCTGGCCAGTGGATACCCGACCGGTCGGCTACCACTCCGGCCGCCGAAACCGTACAGAGACGAGGTCCCACCCATGAGTGACCTGAAGACCGCGGCGACGGACACGCCCGGCAATCCCATGGCCGAGGTGCTGGCCCGCTGGAAGGCCGCCTTCGACGGCCACCGGACGGACGCGATGGCCGCCCTCTTCACCCCCGACGCCCTCTTCCAGGGGTTCGACCCCGAGGTGGCCGCCGGGCGGGAGGCGGTCAGGGCGTACTACGCGGCGGTGGCGCAGGACCGTACGGCCGACGTGACGCTGCTGCACACCTACGCGATAGGCGCCGAGACGGCAGGCGGCTTCGCCGACGTCACCTTCCGCGGCCGCGACGGCTGGGAGGCGGCGGTGCACCTCTCGCTGGTGCTCCGGCTGGTCGAGGGCCGGTGGCTGATCCGCCAGTACCACGTGTCGCGGGTCGCCACGGATCACTGACGCGGCCGGGGGCGGGTCCTGCGCGCAGGGGCTCCGGGGGCGTCGGGGGCCGGGCGGCGGGCGGACCGGCGGCGGGCGGCGGGCTTGGGGCCGGACTGGCGGCCGGGTCGCGCCGGGGTGTGACCCGGAACTCCTTGACCTTTTGTCGACCGGTCGTCTACATTCAAATAGGCGACCGGTCGGCTAGTAGATCGGACGCCAGCGAGAACCACCAACCCTCATCGGAAGAAGGTCACCATGAGCACCACTCAGGGCCAGAAGGTCGCCGTCGTCACCGGCGCTTCGCAGGGCATCGGCGCCGGCCTGGTCGCCGCCTACCGCAAGCTCGGCTATGCCGTCGTCGCGACCTCTCGCGGCATCGACCCGTCGGACGACGCCGGCATCGTGACCGTGAGGGGCGACATAGCCGACCCCGCCACCGCCGAGCGCGTGATCGCCGCGGGTGTCGAGCGCTTCGGCCGCATCGACACGCTGGTCAACAACGCCGGCATCTTCGTCGCCAAGCCCTTCACCGACTACACCCAGGACGAGTTCGACCAGGTCCTCGGTGTGAACATGGCGGGCTTCTTCCACCCCACCCAGCAGGCGATCCCGCACATGCTGGCCCAGGGCGGCGGCCACATCGTCAACATCACGACCAGCTTCGTCGACCACCCGAACTCGGCCGTGCCCTCCGTGCTCGCCTCGCTGACGAAGGGCGGCCTCCAGGCCGCGACGAAGTCCCTGGCCATCGAGTACGCCACCCGCGGCATCCGCACCAACGCCGTATCCCCCGGTGTCATCAAGACCCCGATGCACCCCGAGGCGCACCACGCGACGCTGAGCTCGCTGCACCCCGTGGGCCGGATGGGCGAGATCTCCGACATCGTCGACGCCGTGCTCTACCTGGAGAACGCGCCCTTCGCGACCGGTGAGATCCTGCACGTCGACGGCGGCCAGAGCGCGGGCCACTGACCCCGCACCACCCCGCCACGCGGCCGTCCGGAAAGTCCGGTGCGGCCGCGCGTCGTCGTTCCGGGCGGTTGCCGGGCGGGGAAGCCCCGCCCCTACCGGTGGCCGGGGTGGGTCTCCCACGCGGACGCGACGGCTTGCCCTCCGGTGCCGTCGCGCCCGCTTCCGTTGCGGAACGGTCACATGGGCCCGGCACCCGGCACCCGCCCCCAGCAGGGCACATTCCCAGGGCGTTATGCATCCGTGACCGGATGGACCAGGCGTCATCACATGTCCCCGCGAGTCTGGAGGCTGTGCGCACGGGCCAGGATTCCCCCTTGCCGGCCCGTGCGCACCGGACCACGGCGGGAAGGCGGAGCGGGAGCGCGTCGCTTCACCGCCGCGCCGGCGATCGGAGAGGACGCGGAATGGGAAGGGCGCGAAAGCGGAGGACGGCGGCGCGCGGGCGCGGCGGGAAGCGCGCGGGCGGCGGGTCGTACCTGCTCTTCGGGCTGATCTTCGTGGCACTGCTCGGGGTGACGCTCTACGCGGTGAAGTCAGGCGGCCAGGCGCGCGCCGGGACCCCGGAGGCCACGTCCGGCAGTGACGGCACGGCGCGGCCCGCGACCGCCACCCCGCCCCCCGCGACCCCCGCGCGTCCCCGCACCCCTGCCTCGGTCCCCCAGCACGGCACCGGCGGCTTCAGCACCGCGCACGCCTCGGGCAAAGCGGTGGGCCGGGGCACCATCCGGCGCTACGAGGTGCAGGTCGAGGACGGCGCGGGCATATCGTCCGCCATCGCGGCGCGGGAGGTCCAGGAGATACTCGCCGACCCGCGCGGCTGGACCGACGACGGCCGCGACGGCTTCCAGCTGGTGTCCTCGGGGCCCGCCGACTTCGTGGTGAAGATCGCCACGCCGGACACGGTGGACAAGATCTGCGGCGCGGCCGGGCTGCACACCCACGGCGAGGTCAACTGCGACGTCGGCCCGACCGTGGTGGTCAACCTCAAGCGCTGGCAGCTGGGTTCGCCGGAGTTCGCAGGACCGATCGGCGGCTACCGCGCGCTCATCATCAACCACGAGGTCGGCCACCGGATCGGCCACGGCCACGAAGGGTGCCCGGGCCCCGGGAAGCTCGCGCCGGTCATGATGCAGCAGATCGACGGCCTGCACGGCTGCAAGGCCAACGCCTGGCCCTACGACGCCGACGGCCGCTACATCCGGGGCCCCGCGGTCCCCTGACCCGGCGCCGCGTCAGCCGGGGTTCGCCCGGTCAGCCGGTGCGGTGGGCCCGCCGCCGCTCGGCCCACCGCACCGCGGGGACCATGGCCGCGCCGCTGAGGGCGAACAGGGCGCCGGGCACCGCCCAGCCGAGCGGGCCGTGGCCGATGGCCACGCTGGTGATCAGGGCGGGGCCGAGCATCATGCCCGCGGACGCCCCGGCCTGGAAGACGCCCTGGTACGCGCCGGTGGCGCCGGGATCCGCCAGGTCGTAGCTGAGCAGCCAGCCGCCGGCCTGGGAGAACACCTCGCCCGCGGTCTCCAGGACGACCGCCGCCAGCAGGACCGCCGCCGCGGCGGCCGCGGGCAGGCCCCGGCTGACGGCGACGACGAGGCACGAGCCGGCCAGCAGCAGCCCGGAGAGGCGGCAGGCGCGGGCCGCGGAGTGCAGGTCCCTGGTGGCGCGGGTGGCGCGTACCTGGAAGGCCACGACCAGGACGGTGTTGAGGAGCAGCGCGGCCGCGACGACGGCACGCGGGGCGTCGGTCTCGCGCACGACCCACAGCGGGATGCCGACGTTCAGGACGGCGAACTGCACGGTCAGCAGGGCGTTGAGCGCCGTGACGGCGAGGTAGGGCAGGTCGCGCAGCGCACCGCGGCGGACGGCGTCGGGCAGGACCGCGCCGGCGTCCGCGGTGGCCTCCGGGCCCGCGCCGGCGTCCGGGGCCGCCTCCGCGGTGGCCTCCGGGTCCGCGGTGGCCTCCGGGCTCGCGCCGGCGTCCGGGGCCGCCTCCGCGGTGGCCTCCGGGCTCGCGCTGGCGTCCGGGTCCGCCTCCGCGCCGGCCTCCGGGCTCGTGTCCGCCCCGCGCGCCGCCGTCGGGATGCGCGGCAGCATCGCGGCCACCACGAGGAAGGAGGCCGCGTCGGCGAGGATCGCGGCGAGGTAGGCGCCGCGGGTGTCGGCCTGGAGCGCGAGCGCGGCGACGGCCGCGCCCGCTCCGATGCCGACGTTGGTGACGGCCCGCAGGTAGGCCCGGCCGCGCACCCGGGTCGCCTTGGGCAGCGCGTCCGCGTACAGCGCGTTGCGCACCGCCGCCGCGCCCCGGTCCACCGCCGTCTCGGCGCACACCACCAGCAGGAAGACGCCGAAGCTGTGCACCAGGGCGTACGAGGCCATGCCCGCCGCCCCCGCGAGGCTCAGCACGATCAGCATCCGCCGGCTGCCCCAGCGGTCGGCGGCCCGTCCCGCGGGGATGCTCGCCGCGACACCGCAGACGCCGGCGGCGGTCAGGCCGATCCCGACCTGGCCGACGCCCAGCCCCGCGACGCGGGTGAAGTACAGGGCGCTGACCGTCATGAAGAGGCCGTTGCCGAAGGTGTTGACCAGCACCATCCAGGACAGCCGGCGGACCTCCGGCTCCGGGCGGAAGCGGCGGCGGGGCGCGGCGGGCGGGCCGGCCGTGACGGTGGTCGAGGTCATGTCACGATCACAACGGGTCCCGCCGGTGGCGGGAACTGATTTAGCCTGGCGCTCAATGATCCGCTTCCGGCTCGGACTTGCCGACCTCGCCTCGGCCTCCTTCGCCTGCTCGGCGCTCCAGGAGGCCGCGTTGAGCCTGCGCATGTGGGGCCACCCGGGCCACTACGTCGAGCAGACGCGGTGGTTCCACCGCATACGCCCGGACTTCGAGGCGCTGGAGAACCGGGACCTGCTGCTGTCGCTGATCGCCTCCAACCGCTACCTCCCGGACTTCCTCACGCCCCGCCCCACCACGCCGTGGCCCGATTTCCAGGACGAGTTGGCGGCCCTGCGGGCGACGCCGCCCGAGCTCGTACGGCCCGACCTGGAGCGGACCTTCCTGCCGCACGACCGCGTCGTCCCCGCGCTGCTCGCGGACCGGCTCGACGACCCCGCCGCGCTGCTCGACGTGATCGCCGGGGCGATGGACGAGTACTGGCAGCGGTGCCTGGCGCCCGCCTGGTGGCCGCGGGCCCGCTCGGTGCTGCAGGCCGATCTCGTGTACCGGGCGCGGATGATGGCGGAGGGCGGCGCCGACGCGCTGTTCGCGGACCTCGCCCGCAGGCTGAGCTGGCAGGGCGGGGTCCTGTCGATCCACTGGGACCAGCCGCTGACGCTGGCCCGCGCCGAGGTCGACGTGGACGGCCGCGGGCTGGTGCTGGTGCCCACCTGCTTCGCGCGCGGCGCCAGCACGTACATCGACCCCGGGCAGACGCCGGTCATCACCTACCCGGCCCGCGGCCTCGCCACGATGGTGGAGAACCTGTGCCCGCCGGCGCCCGGCCCGGCGCTGAGGCGCCTGCTGGGCGCGCCGCGGGCCCGCCTGCTGCTGCTCCTCGACGAGCCGTCGTCCACGACCGAGCTGGCCCGCAGGCTCGGCGTCACGCCGGGCGCGGTGAGCCAGCACCTGCGAGTCCTCCACGACGGCCGCCTGGTGAACCGCGCCCGCCACGGCCGCATGGTGCTCTACGCCCGCAGCGCGCTGGGCGACGCGCTGTGCACCTGAGCCGTGGTGCGGCGCGGGCCGGCCGGCAGCCGACCGGCGGTCCACCAGGAGCGGACCGGAGGCCGACCGCCGGCCGACCGGCAGCTACCGGCAGCCGACCGCCGGCCAACCGCCGGCTGATCCGGGGTCTGAGTCGCCGTCCGTCCCGCGGCGGGCGAGAAGCAGGCCGCCGAGCCTGCTCTCGGCCGAGGTGAGGGTCCGCTGCGTCTCGACGGTGAAGCCCGTGCCGTCGAGCAGGGCGGCCAGCCGTTCGGGGCGGCGGCGGTGGACGTGGACCCTCATGGGGTGGCCGCCGTACCCTTCCGTCTTCAGCCGCGTCCCGTCCCCTGCATGGAAGCTGAGCAGCAGCGGGGCGCCGGGCCGCAGCACCCGCCGGAAGTGCCCGAGGACCCGGCCGATCTCGTCGTCGGGGATGTGGATGAGCGAATACCACGCCACCAGGCCGGCCATCGAGCCGTCGGCCATGCCGAGTTCGGTCATGGAGCCGACCTCGAACCGCAGTCCGGGGTGGTCGCGCCGGGCCACCTCGACCATCCCGGGGGACAGGTCGATGCCGAAGGCGTCCACGCCCAGACCCGACAGGTGGGCGGTGATCCTCCCCGGGCCGCACCCCACGTCCGCGACCGGTCCGCCGCCGCCCTGGCGCACCAGGTCGGCGAACAGCGCGAGGACGGCGCGCTCTTCGGGCGTCTCGTCCAGCAGGTGGCGTACCTGGTCCGCGTAGTCGGCGGCCACCGTGTCGTAGGACGTCCTGGTGTCCTGAAGCCAGTCGCCGGTGTCCGGCCCGATCTCCACGCCCGCAGGCTACGCCGCCCCCCGCGCCCGCGGCATCCCCGGCCGCCGGTGCCGCAATCGCGGTTGCCACCGGGGAGCCGGGTTGGCACCATCGCTGCCATGACGTCAGGAAAGGGCTGCGGGCCCTTCACACGGTGAGCGCGGCACAGCGGGGCACCCGCGGGGGACCCCAGGGGAAGGCCACGCTTCTCGCCCATGCGCTCGGGCTGCGGGGCCGCCACGGGAAAGGGCCGTGGCCCGCTTACGGGGACCCGCTGCCAGACGGGGGCGGCCACCGGCTGGGCTTCGCCGGCGGTGGTGAGGACGCCTTGCTCAGGCGGGACGCGGGGGAGGGCGGCGCCCGGGTCACGGCGGCCGATGTCGCCGGGCACCTCGAACAGCTTCCGGCCGCGCCCGAGTCGGGGGCCGGACGGCTGCACGACCTGCTCGCGGGGTGCTCCGCGATCGACATCGCCGACGGGCTCGGTGCCGAGGTACTGCGTCGCGGGCTGCCGCCTGACGGACTGCGGCGGGTGGGGCGGGAACTGGCGCAGGACGGGACGCACCGGGAGGCGGTGAAGATCGGGCTGGTCCTGCTGGGACTCGGCGGGGACGTCAGGGACCGCGAACTGCTGCTCCTGCTCGGCACGTTGGAGGAGTTGACGCTCTACGCGGCCGTCGCGCTGCGCCGTTCGCAGCCGGACCCGGAACCGGCCGTGCACGAGCTGGCCCGGCGGGTCGCGGGCTGGGGGCGCATCCAGGCGGTGCGGGTGCTGGGCGGCACCGTGGACCCCGTGGACCCCGCGGTCAGGGCGTGGCTGCTGCGCGAGGGCTTCCGCAACACCATCTCGGACGAGTACCTGGCGCACATCGCCGCGACCGCGGGCGATCTGCGCGGCGCGCTGGGCCCGCAGCACGTCGACACCGCGCTGCTGGACGGCGCCGGCGGCATCCTGGCGGCGCTCGCACGGAGTCAGGGCGGTCCTGCGCCCGGTCTGGCCGACTACCGGGACGCCGTCCCCGTGCTCCACCGCTACGCCGACCTGGCTCCCCGGGAGCGGCCCGCCACCGTCGCCGCGCTGCGCGACCTGATCGGCATCACCGCCTTCTTCCGCCACCCGCCGGACGACCTGGCCTGGGCCGACGCCGCCAAAGCGGAACTGGCCGCGCGCTACGAGCGGCTGCTCCTGGCACCCCACTGGCCCGCCGTGGTCCTCGACCATCTCGCCGACCCCCGCCGCCCCGACTTCGCCCTTGCCCTGCACCCCGCCGCCGTCCTGGGCCTGCGCCCGCAGGCCCGCATCCTGGCCCGCCTGGAGACGGGGCCTTCCCTGCTCGACCCGACCTGGGCCCACGCGCTGCGCACCGCGGACCCGCGACTGGCCGCCCGCGTCGCGGCCCTGGCGGAGCGGCGCGCCGCTGTCGCCCCGCAAGCCGAACGCGACCAGGCGCGGCAGGTGTTCGCCCACCTCGCACCGGGCCTGGCGGACCGCTGGGACCGGTACGGGGAGCAGCGGCCGTGACGGCGGCCCGCCTCACCCCGTACGCCCGCCTCCCCGGCCGCTACGCAGGGCTGCGGGTCGCGGCGTCGACCGTCGACGCCCGGGGGCGGGTCGTCACCCTGCTCGTCCCCCCGGCGGCCACCTGCACCCGCCGCCTGCCGCCCGAGCGGCGGCTGTCCTACGACGCGCTGGTCGTCGTGTCGGAGGGGACGGACGGCGTCCTGGACGAGGTGCGCCTGCCGGGACTCGACCTGCACCTGCCGTACATCGACGCGCTGGGCAGCGGCTTCGTCCTCGCGGCCGCCCGCTGCCCCATGCCCTCAGGGCCCCCCGCCGCCACCTTCGAGGCGCTGGAAAGGGAGGTGCCGCACAACGCGCTCGTCGTGGGCCGTGACGGCGTCCCGCTCAGGACCTTCCACGCGGGCGACGACATCCGGCACCTGCTCACGGACGCCTACGGCGGGATCTGGACGGCTTACGGCGACGAGTCGTGCCTCTGCGCCCCGCTCCTGCCCCCCCGTCGCCGCGACGGCAGACCCGTGCTTGCGGCCGCCCCGGGCCCGGGACCGCGGACGACCATGTCGAGGCCCGGCCTCGTCCGGTGGACCGGCGCCGGGGAGCCGGCCTGGTACGCGAGGAACGACCAGCCCCTGCACTGGGACGACTGCTACGCCCTCAATGTCGCGGACGACCGCGCGTGGGCCTACCCCTACACGGGCTTCCCCCTGGTGGAGGTCGATGCGGAGGGTATCCGCAGGACCCGGCGCACACCGGTGCGAGGTGCCACGGCGATCCTGGTCGACGGCCAGGACGGCACCGGTGTCGGCTTCGTGACGGCCGACACCGGCACCGCCAGGGTCCCCGGCCACTACACAGTCACCCTCACCCGTGACCGTGGCGGCCTGCTCGGCGTGGTGGCCTCGGTCCCGCTGCTGCTCCCGGACGGCAGCCGACCCGGCGCGTGGGCCCGCCGCACCGTCTGCCGCGGGAGCCGGATGTGGACGCAATTCGACGACGACCGCACCTGGTACGGCTTGGGCCTGTGACTGGCGATGACTTTCCGCCCTCCCCGTGGTCCTACGAAGGGCGGTCCCGGTGGGCGGGGCCGGTGGTGACGGGAGCGAAGACGTGGCGATCGACGACCGGGACGACGTGATGGCGCTGCCGCAGGGCGATGTCGGGCTGTTGCGGACCGATGTGGCGCAACGCCTGCTCGGATCGCGGGAATTGGCGCGGATGGCGTATGTGGCGGCGGACGGGACACCGCGGGTCTTCCCCATGCTCTTCCACTGGACCGGGACGGAGCTCGTCCTGTCGACGTTCGCGGGCGCGCGCAAGATCGACGCGCTGCGGGCGCGGCCCGCCGTGGCCCTCACCATCGATGCCGCGTCCACCCCGCCCGAGGTGCTGCTCATCCGGGGCCGGGCGGAGGTGACCGACGTGGAGGGGATCGTCCCCGAGTACGCGCTCGCCCAATACCGCTACGGCAGCCGCGAGCAGGCGGACGCGGCGCTCGCGGCGGTCGACCACCCCGGCACGAGGATGGCGCGGATAGCCGTCCGGCCGGAGTGGGTGGGCGTCCTGGACTTCAGGACCAGGCTCCCCGGTGGCGTCGGCGCCGACGACTTCGAGCGCAGGGGGCGCTCCTGACGGCCTGCCCGGCCCCCGGGCGTGCAGCGAAAACCCCTTGCGGGCGGGGACAGGGCGCGGCGAGGATCCGTCACATGACCGACGTGAAGGGCGCGGTGCGCCCGGGGGTGTGACCCCCGCCGAGCCGGTGCACGGGCCGGCCGACTGTGTCGACACCTGGCTGTCCGCCGCTCTCGCGGACCCGGAGGACGCCGGCCACGGCGCGGCGCGCAGCGCGGTCTTCGACGCGCTGGAGAGCATCCGCGGGCGCGACACCCCGCAGGACGGCGCCGCGAGCCGCATCGCCCGTGGATTCCTGACGATGGCCGAGGACAGCCGCGCCGACGTCAGGTACGCCGTGCTGAGCCTGCTGTTCGAAGCCGCCTGGGGCAGAGGGGTGTGGCCGGCCGCCGTCGAGGTGGCGCTCCCCAGGCTCGGTGACGCCGACGAGCGGGTGCGCCGGTGCGCGGCATGGGTGCTGGCGTACGCCGACCGGCACCGGGCGGCGGCCCTGCTCGACGACGGCGCCCGGGAACTGGACGCGGTGGCCCGGCTGTCGGTGGTGGAGGCGCTGGCGACCCGCGTACGGTACCGCCGCGCCGGCTTCCTGGTCGCGCTCGCCGAGCGGCTGCGCTCCGACGCCGATCCCGCGGTGCGGCTGGCCGCCGCCCTGGGCGCCCTGAGGTCCGAGCCCGCGGGCCGAGGAGCCGAGTGGGAGGCGCGGGCGCTCCGTGACCTGGAGGCCGGCGGCGGCCGGATGGCCGGCGCGGGGAGCCCTCTCGACTACCTGCCGGGGGAGACGCTCGGCCTGGCGCTGCGGGACGGCGGCACCCTGGACGGTTCCTGCGCCCTCGTCGAAAGCCTCGCCTCCCGCAGGGGCGAGGTATCTCGGCGGGCCGCCGTGGACGTGGCACGGACGGTGATGCGGCACTGGCGCGCGGCGCCTGACCGGCTTTCCGGGGTGCTCGCACGCCTGCTCGCCGAGGGCTCGGGCACCGTACGGGACCAGGCCGCGGACGCGCTCGGGGCCTCGTACGCCTCGGCCAGGGCCGGCCGCGACGCGCTGGCGTCGCTGCTGGACCGGGGACCCGGCGCCGACGTGCCCCAGACCGTACGGGACGGCGCGGCGACGGCCCTCCTGCGGATCGGCGACCCGCGAGGGGTGCCGACCGTGTGCGAGGCACTGGCCGCCGGGCGCCTGCTCGGCCACCGGTTCGACGGCCTGGGGAGGCCGGCGGATCCGGCCGCCGACAGGTCCCCCCTCGTCGGGGCCGCCCGGGCGCAGCTCGTCTCCCACGGCACGTCCTGCGGGCACCGGGCCGCCCGACGCTTCTGCCCCGCGGTCCAGGCGGTGGCGGCCCTCAGGCTGGCCGGAGCCGCGGCCGCCCCTGCCGTACCCGAACTCGCCGCCTGGCTCGACGCGCTGACCCGCACCGGTGACCGCCGCCGTGGGCACGACCGCACCCGACTGGTGCTGGCCCTGGGCGACATCGGGCCCGCGGCGGCCGCCGCGGTGCCGCTGCTCGAATCGCTGCTCGACATCCCGGCGGCCGGTGACCGGCCGGCTCCTGCCCGGTATCTCGCGACGGCCCTGGTCCGCATCACCGGCGAGCGGCAGCGGGCGGAGGCGTACCTCGAAGGGCTCGCGGGCAGCTCCCGTGACTCGGCCGCGGCGGTCGACCTGCTGGAATGGCTGGCCGACCATGGCGGGCTGACGGACCGCCAGGTCGCCGACCTGTGGACCATGGCCAGCAGCCCCCGGTCCGCGGACCTCCGGGTATGGGGGCTGCTGTGGCGGTACGACCCGGAGCGGGCGCGGGACCGCATCCTCGACACGCTGCCCGGATATCTCGACGACGACACCTGCGGCCCTTACGCCTGCGAGGTGCTGGGCCGGATGGGGGCGGCGGCGGAAGCGGTGCTCGGCAGGCTGGCAGAACTGGCCGACCGGCCGGTGCGGCTGAGGGTGTACCTGGGCGACGCGGACGCCGAGATGAGGGCCGAGGAAACCTTGGCCGAATCCTTCGCCGCGGCCAGGTCCGCGATCGCCCGCGCCCTCGGCCGCTGACGGCACACCGCCTGGGCGGGGCCGCCGTGCCCTGACGCGACGGCGCCAGGGCCGGTGCGCCCGTCCGCCGCGTCGCCGCGGCGGACGTTCGGGGCGGGGGCCAGGTCCGGCCGGACGGCGGGCGTCGTGCCCCCGGGGGCGGCCGCCCGGGTCGGCCGGCGCGGGCGGCTCCGGTCAGGGGGCGGCGTCGGCGTGGCCGGACAGCGCCTCGGCGAGGAGGTCGACGGCCCGGGGGATCTCGGTGTCGGCGATGTTGCCGTAGCCGAGGACCAGCGCGCGGTCGGCCGACGGCGTCATGCGGTAGCCGTCCAGGTCGGTCAGCCGCAGTCCGGCCGCGGCCGCGGCACGTACCGCCTCCCGGGCGTCGGTGCCCGGCGGCAGGTGGAGCAGCACGTGCAGGCCCGCCGCGGTGCCGTCGACCCGGGCCTGCGGCAGCCGGGTGGCGAGGGTGTCCAGCAGCAGGTCCCGGCGGGAGCGGAAGCGCCGCCGCGCGGCGCGCAGGTGGGCGTCGTACCAGCCGCGCTCGATGAAGGTGGCCAGGGCGAGCTGGTCGAGTACCGGGGGCGCGGTGGCGACGGGGTTCGCCGCCCGCAGCGCAGGGGCCAGCGCGGGCGGGGCGACCAGCCAGCCGAGGCCGAGGGCCGGTGAGAGGGTCTTGCTGACCGAGCCGAGCAGGAAGACCCGGCCGGGCGCCATCCCCTGCATGACGGCGACAGGGTGGCGGTCGTAGCGGAATTCGGCGTCGTAGTCGTCCTCGATGACGAATCCGTCCTTCTCGCGGGCCCAGCGCACCAGGCGGGCCCTGCGGTCGGGGGACAGCACCGCGCCAGCGGGGAACTGGTGGGCCGCGGCGACGACGACGGCCCTTGCCGGGGTGCGTGCGAGGTCGTCGACGCGCAGTCCGTCGGCGTCCACGGGCACGGGGTGCACCCGCAGCCCGGTGCTCGCCGCCGCGTCCCGCAGCCGCCCCCAGCCGGGGTCCTCGACGGCGAGGTCGGTGACCCCCTCGGCGCGCAGAGTCCTGCAGGTGCGCACAAGACCGTCGGTCACGCCCGCGCACACCGTCACGGCCGCGGGCTGCGCGTCCGCGCCGCGCGAGCGCCGCAGGTACTGCGCGACGGTGGTACGCAGCCGGGCGTGCCCCGCGGGGTCGGGCAGGCCGAGGTCGTAGTGGACGGCGGAACCGGTGACCGCCCGTACGGCTTCGGCCCAGCGGCGGCGCGGAAAGGCCCGCAGGTCGGGCAGGCCGGGCGCGAGGTCGTACCGGACGGGCGGCGGCGCTGCCGCGCGCGGGGTGCTCGGGCGCGGCGGCAGCGCTTCAGGCGACCAGGAGACGCGGGTGGCGGAGCCCACCCGGGCGGCGAGGTAGCCCTCGGCGACGAGTTGCCCGTAGGCCTCGGTGACGACCCAGCGGGAGCAGCCGAGCTCCTCCGCGAGCGCCCGGCTCGGCGGCAGGGCGGCGCCCTCGACCAGCCGGCCGTCCCTGATCGCGGTGCGCAGCCCGGCGGCGAGCCGGTCGTTGAGCCGGTGCCGCCCGCGACCGGGTTCGCCGAGGTCCACCAGCGTCGCCCACGCGGAATTGGTCTGGGAAACTGCCATGGCATTGGACCCTAACGCCGATCCGGACCCGCCTAGCGTGGCGGGCATGATGGACAACCTGGTTCTGGGTGCCATGCTCTTCGGCACCGTTCAGGACGAGCGCCGCTCGTTCGGGATACTCGACCACTTCGTCGACGCCGGAGGCGTCTGGATCGACACCGCCGACTGCTATGCCTTCTGGGCGGATCCCACCGGTTTCGGCGGGAAGAGCGAGGCGCTGCTCGGCCGGTGGCTCGCCCGCCGACCCGGCGTCCGCGACCGCGTGCGGATCAGCACCAAGGTGGGCTGCGAGCCGACCGAGGCCGGGCGCTTCCCCGAGACGGCGGAAGGCCTCTCGGCCCGTGCCGTCAGGAAGGGGATCGAGGGCAGCCTGCGGCGGCTCGGCACGGACCGCGTCGAGCTGTACTGGGCCCACATGCCCGATCCGGCCACACCGCTCGAGGAGACCGTCGCCGCCTTCGGCGAGCTGGTGTCCGATGGCACCGTCGGTCGGCTCGGCTGCTCCAACCACCCGGTCTGGCAGGTCGAGCGGGCGCGGCAGATCGCCCGTGCGCACGGCGTCGAAGGCTTCACCGCGGTGCAGCAGCAGTACAGCTACCTGCGGCCCCGCCCCGAGACCCGGCCGAGCGTGTCGCACCGCTTCGGCGAGGTCACCGACGAGGCGCGGCACTACCTGGAGCACCATCAGGAGATGGCGCTGTGGGCGTACACACCGCTGCTGGGCGGCGGCTACACCCGCACGGACAAGCCGCTGCCTGCCGAGTACGAGCACCCCGGCACCACCCGCCGGCTCGCGGCGCTCGACAGGGTCGCCGCCGAGACCGGCACGAACCGCAACCGGGTGGTGCTGGCCTGGCTGACCGGGGGGACGCCGGCCGCGACGCCGATCGTCGGGGTCAGCACGGTCGAGCAGCTGGACGAGGCGGCAGCGGGGGTGTCGCTCGAACTGACGGCGGAGCACCGCGAACTCCTCGACTCCGCGGCATGATCCGGCGCCCGGCACCCGGCTGGCTGCCGGGTGCCGGGCAGGGGATGCCGAGCGGGTGGGGGCGTTCAGAACCCGATGGCCTCGCGGACCAGCAGGACTGTGCCCCGCCCGGGGAAGGGCTCGGCGTGCATGACGAGGAGGCGGTTGATGGCGCTGGGCTTGCCGTAGGCCCCCTGGGCGCGGGAGTTCTCCAGCGGGAAGGTGTGCTCTTCGAGGCGCCGCATCGCGGTCTCCAGGTCGGGGACCACCTTCTGCGCCCCGATGACCCAGATCGCCCGGCCGGCGCCGCCGGAGTACGGGGGCAGCTGGCTGCCGCTGGCCGACGCGACCACCAGCGACCCGGTCTCGGTGACCGCGGCGACGCTGCCGACCACGACGTCGGGGCTGGCGAGCATCCGGCGGATCGCGTCCCCGTCGGTGACACGGTTCATGCCCAGGACACGCGGCTTGAGGGCGTCGTACCGCCCGCTGGTGTTGATGTCCTCGTCGATGCCCGACAGCCGGGTCGTCTCGCTTGCCGACGTGAAGACGCTGACCCCCTCGGGGATCAGTTCCCTGACGCGGGCTCGCGCGGCGGCGGCGTCGTCGACGATCTCGGCGGCGAAGCCGTTCGCCGTCAGAGCGGCCGCCGTCCGCTCCAGGCGTTCCGCGGACACCGGGTCGGTGAAGAGTGTGGCCGGGATCTGGGAGGTCATGGTCTGCGTCTCCTGAGCTGGTCGTCGTGCTGCGCTGAAGGCGGGTCACGTCTATGACATGGCAACCGCGCGGAATGTGACGGCGCCATCTGCCGGGGCGCCGCGGGCCTGCCCGCGGCGCCCGATGTCCACCCCGTGCCGGGGCACTCTTCACCGCGGTGCCCGACCTGCGCGAGGAGGTGTCCTGCCTGCCGCGGCGACCACCACCCCGACGGGCGGCGCGCTCCCGGAGCCCGGCGGCTGACCGCCGCCGGGCCCTCCGCGTACCGGCCGTACGCGTACCGGTCCTACCCGTACGGCTCTACGCGTCGGCGAGCAGCGGGTCGAAGGCGGTCGAGCGCATTCGGCCCGACATGAAGCCGAGGAAGTCCCGCACAAAGGCGCTGCGGGAATACCGCCCCCCTGCGTCGGCCACGGTGCGCCGGAAACCGGTCCTGAACAGTGCGCGGTATTCCGCCGCGTCGATGAACTGGTCGCCGTCCGCGTCGGCGGCCTCGAAGAGCGTCTCGGCGACGCGGATCAGCGCGGGCCCGGCCAGCGAGGGCACGGCCGCGGTGTACTCCTCCCGGCTGATGCGCCCGTCGCCGTCGGTGTCGAGCGCGCTCTGGAGTTCACGCCACCACTGGGCGAAGGCGTCGTAGAGCCTGGTCTCCGCCGGCTCGTCCAGATCGAGCCGGGAGGCCAGCTCGCGTGCCATGGCGGCGAGGTCGGGCCAGTCGAGATGGCCGTCCGCGGTCTGGTCGAGCACAGCGGTGAAGAACTCGTCGGCGCCGCGCGGCGCTTCGTCCGGGCTGTCGGCGTCGCGCTGCGCGGGGAAGGGCGTGACCAGCCGGAAGAGGGCGCCCGCCTGCCGCGCCCGGTCGCGCAGCGCGGTGAGCGTGGCGAGCCGGGGGTCGTCGCTGTCGGGGGTCAGCGAGAGCAGGCCGGTGAGGTGTTCCGTCCTGATCCAGCCCTCGGGCAGGAAGCGGGCGAGGCCCGCGGCGGTGTAGGCGCTGTGCATCAGCGTCTGGGCGCCGGGTGTGTCGGGCAGGCCCGCCCGCCGGCGGAAGGATTCAGGGAGCGACGCCACGGTGATCGTGCCGAGCACCGGGCCCGCGAGGGCGCGGCCGGCCGCCCACACGGTGGGCACGCCGTCGAGCAGCGGCGGCGCCGGCAGGTGGTCGAAGAGCCGGTAGAGGATCAGCCGCAGCGCCTCGGTGTCCTCCAGCTCCTCCTCGACCATGCGGTCGTAGTACGGCCAGAACTCGCGCAGCGTGGGCGGCAGATGACCGGCCCGGTCGCCCAAGGCCGCCAGGAACGCCTGGAATTCGGCGTACAGCTGCTCCATGGTGGCCCGGTCGAGGGGCTGCCCGCTGAGCCGGCACATGGTGACCGAGCTCTCGAAGAGCGTCGCGATCACCCAGGCGCGCACCTCGGGGTCCATCGCGTCGTACGGCCGGTCCTGCGCGTCGGTGCCGTTCAGCCGCCCGTGCAGCCGGTTGAGCCGCGCCGCCTCCCGCTGCCTGACCTCCTCGTCCGCGCCGAACATCCGCTGGAGGCTGACCAGGGTGTTGCGCAGCCGGCGCCACGGGTGCGCCACGAAGGCGGAGTTGTCGATCAGGGCCGCTCCGACCTGCGGGTGCGCGGCCTCCAGCACGGTGGCCCTGACCATGGCCAGTGCCCAGCGCGGGTCGTTGAAGAACCGGTGGAATTGCGGGCTGGCTGTTTCCGTCACGGGTGGACCTCTTCGTTCGCGTGCGGTGGGATCACGCCGCCGAAGCGGCGGTCGCGCTGCCGGTAGGCGCGCAGGCACTCAAGGAAGTGCGGTGCGCGGAAGTCGGGCCAGAGCACCTGCGGGAAGACCCACTCGGCGTAGGCCACCTGCCAGAGCATGAAGTTGGAGATGCGCTGCTCGCCCGACGTCCTGATGACCAGGTCCACGTCGGGGGTGTCGGGAAAGGGCAGATGGGCGGCGAAGTGCCGCTCGTCCACGGCGTCCGCGCCGATCCCGCTGCGGATCAGCGACCGCGCCGCCTCGACGATGTCCCTGCGGCCGCCGTGGTCGAACGCCACTGTCAGGGTCATGCCGCGGTTCGCGCCGGTGAGCGTCGCGAGGTCGGCGAAGTCGCGGGCGAGCGGTGCGGGGATCCGCGGGTCGGCCACGCCGAGGAACCGGCAGCGGATGCCGCGCGCGTGCAGCAGCGGGGCGTGCTTGCGCACGACCCGGCGCACCAGCCGCATGAGGAAGTCGATCTCGCCGTCGGGGCGCCCCCAGTTCTCGGTGGAGAACGCGTACAGGCTCAGCCACTCCACCCCCGCCGTCCGTGCCGCCTCGATGACGTCGATGACCGTGGTCTCGGCCGCCCGGTGGCCCGACGTCCGCGGCAGGGAACGCAGTTGCGCCCACCGGCCGTTGCCGTCCATCACGCACGCGACATGGCGCGGTACGTCCCCGCGCCGGCTCGCCCCGGCTGTCACCCCGGCCCCCCTCCGTCCCGCCCGTCCACCCCCGCACCGTCAGGCTGCCGGTGGCCGGCGGCGGCCGCATCGGGATCGGCGCGTGTTCACCCGTACGGGGTCGGCGGGCCGCCGCCCTCTATATGCAACCAAAGGTTGCGTCTCATTCCGGGGTCGGCTAGCGTGAAGCGCAACCAAACGTTGCAGAAGGTGGCGGTCATGGAATACGGAACGTTCGAGCGGGAGATCCACATCGACGCCTCGCCCGAGGTGGTCTTCGACGTGGTGAGCAGCCCCGAGCACCTGCGCGAGTGGTGGGTGGACGAGGCGGAGCTCCCGTCGGTGCCGGGCGCGGCGGGGCGGATCGGCTTCGGGGACGTCTCGCAGGGCGGCGGCATGTGGGTGCAGTTCACGGTCGTCGACGCGGTTCCGCCGCGGCTCTTCTCCTTCCGCTGGACCCACGCCGAGGGCGAGACCGCGGCTCCCGGCAACTCCATCCTGGTCGTCTTCGAGCTCGAAGCGGCCGGCGGCGGGACCCGCCTGCGGATGACCGAGAGCGGTTTCCGCGAGCGCGGCTGGGAAGAGGCGAAGCTCGCCGCCGAGTACGCCGAGCACGCCGCCGGCTGGGAGCACTTCCTGCCGCGGCTCCAGGCGTACGCCGCCAAGGTCGGAGCGGACGCGTCGGCGTGATGACGCCCGTCACGGTGGACGACGACCTCTGGTCCGCGGTGGGCGACCCGACCCGGCGCCGGATGCTCGACCTGCTGCTGAGCGAGGGCACCGGGACGGCCACCGGCCTGAGCGAGCATCTGCCGGTGACCCGCCAGGCGGTCGCCAAGCACCTGGCCGTCCTGGACCGCGTCGGCCTGGTGCACGCGGACGCCGCGGGCCGCGAGAAGCACTACCGGGTCGACCAGGACCGGCTGGCCCGTGCCGTGGCCCAGCTGGCCGGCGTCGGTGCCGCCTGGGACTCCCGCCTGCGGCGCATCAAGCGCATCGCGGAGACGATCCAGCGGCGCGAGGACGCGGAAGGGGCCGGGAAGTAGCGGTCCGGCTCGCGTACGGCACCTTTTCGCACCGCTTCTTGCCCGGCACCGCTTCTTGCACGGCGCGGCTTCTTGCCCGGCACGGCTTCATGTACGGCACGGATTTGCGCAGCACAGAGAGGACTTCGGAGATGGCAGACATCCTTCACCGCATCGGCGTCGAGCAGGCCTCGCCCGAGCGGGTGTACGAGGCGCTCACCACCCTGGAAGGGCTGTCCGGCTGGTGGGCGGAGAAGACGTCGGGGGAGACCGGCCTCGGCGGTGTGATCGAATTCCGGTTCGCCCCCGGCGGGTTCGACATGAAGGTGGTCGGGCTCGACCCGGGGCGGCGGGTCCGCTGGGACGTGGTGGCAGGCCCCGAGGAGTGGATCGGCACGAGCGTGCAGTGGGACCTCCGGCAGGAGGGCGACTACACGATCGTGCTGTTCAGGCACGAGGGCTGGCGCGAACAGGTCGAGTTCATGCACCACTGCACCACCAAGTGGGGCACCTTCCTGATGAGCCTCAAGCAGCTCATGGAGACCGGTGAGGGCTCCCCCGACCCGCGTGACGTGGTGATCAGCGACTGGCACTGACCGCGGACGCCGCCCCTGGCCCGCTACGCCGGGCCCCGGGTGCGCCGCGCCGCGCCACGCCCGGCCCGAGCGGTCCTATCCGCCGGCCGGGCCGTCGTGCGCGCAGGACGGGCACAGGCCCCGGTAGGTGATCTCGGCCGCGGCGACCGTGAAGCCGAAACGCTCCTGCGCGGGCAGGTCGGCCAGCGGGTCGCGGGCCGGGTGGACGTCGCGGACCGTGCCGCAGGTGGAGCAGACCAGGTGGTGGTGCGGGCGGTGGGCGTTGGGGTCGTAGCGCCTGGCGCGGCCGTCGGTGGCCACCTCTATGACCTCGCCGAGCGAGACCAGCTCGCCCAGGGTGTTGTAGACCGTCGCCCGGGAGATCTCCGGCAGCAGCAGCGCGGCCCTGGCGTGCACCTCGTCGGCCGTGAGGTGGACGTGGTCGCCGTCGAGGACCTGCGCGACGACACGCCGCTGGGAGGTCATCCGCCAGCCACGCCCTCGCAGCCGCTCCAGCAGGTCACTCATATCGCTTCACCCATCACCTGTTCGGATTCGCGGGATGCCCGGACTTTATCAGCGGAATCCGTATATCGACGAGGTGCACGGTTGGCCCGCTTCTTGACTTGGACTCTGTCCATCGTAGGATCGGTTCCGGCGGTAGCCAAGGGCCAGGAGGATTCCGGTACGGCAACCGGCCCGCTGGCGAGGTTCGCCGCCGTCCTGAGCCCGACCGTTCCACCACCGCAGTCCTGAGCACGTGATCCGCCTGGTCCGGAAGGATTCCCATGACCGAGAACAACGACGCCATCGTCACCGACCCGAAGACGGAGAGCGCGCAGAGCGCGGGAGGCTGCCCTGTCGCGCACGGGCGCGCCCCGCACCCGACTCAGGGCGGCGGAAACCGCGCGTGGTGGCCGGAACGGCTCAACCTCAAGATCCTCGCGAAGAACCCCGCGGTGTCCAACCCGCTCGGCGGCGACTTCGACTACGCCCAGGCCTTCAAGGGCCTCGACCTCGCGGTCGTGAAGCAGGACATCGCCGAGGTGCTGACCACCTCGCAGGACTGGTGGCCCGCCGACTACGGCCACTACGGCCCCTTCATCATCCGGATGGCCTGGCACAGCGCCGGCACCTACCGGATCAGCGACGGCCGCGGCGGCGCCGGTGCCGGCCAGCAGCGCTTCGCCCCGCTCAACAGCTGGCCCGACAACGCCAACCTCGACAAGGCCCGCCGCCTGCTGTGGCCGGTCAAGAAGAAGTACGGGCAGTCGCTGTCATGGGCCGACCTGCTGATCCTGGCCGGCAACGTGGCCCTGGAGTCGATGGGCTTCGACACCTTCGGCTACGGCGGCGGACGCGAGGACGTCTGGGAGCCCGAGGAGGACGTGTACTGGGGCCCCGAGACCACCTGGCTCGGCGACGAGCGCTACACCGGCGACCGCGAGCTGGAGAGCCCGCTCGGCGCGGTCCAGATGGGCCTGATCTACGTCAACCCCGAGGGCCCCAACGGCAACCCCGACCCGATCGCCTCGGCCCGCGACATCCGTGAGACCTTCCGCCGGATGGCGATGAACGACGAGGAGACCGTCGCCCTGATCGCGGGCGGCCACACCTTCGGCAAGACCCACGGCGCCGGCCCCGCGGACAACGTCGGCGACGACCCCGAGGCCGCCGCGCTGGAGGAGCAGGGCCTGGGCTGGCGGAACGCGTACGGCACGGGCAAGGGCGCCGACACGATCACCAGCGGTCTCGAGGGTGCCTGGACCAACACCCCCGTCACCTGGGACAACAGCTTCTTCGAGATCCTCTTCGGCTACGAGTGGGAGCTCTCCAAGAGCCCCGCGGGCGCGCACCAGTGGAAGCCGAAGGACGGGGGCGGCGCCGGCACCGTGCCGGACGCCTACGACCCGGCCAAGACGCACGCGCCGACGATGCTCACCACCGACCTGGCGCTGCGCGTCGACCCGGCCTACGAGCAGATCTCGCGCCGCTTCCTGGAGAACCCGGCGGAATTCGCCGACGCCTTCGCCCGCGCGTGGTTCAAGCTGACCCACCGCGACATGGGCCCGACCGTCCGCTACCTCGGCCCCGAGGTCCCCACCGAGACGCTGGTGTGGCAGGACCCGGTGCCCGCGGTGGCGCACGAGCTGGTCGACGCCGCAGACGTCGCCGTCCTCAAGTCGCAGATCCTCGCCTCCGGCCTCACGGTGTCCCAGCTGGTGTCCACCGCGTGGGCCTCGGCCGCCACCTACCGAGGCAGCGACCGGCGCGGCGGCGCCAACGGCGCGCGCATCCGGCTCGAGCCGCAGCGCGGCTGGGAGGTCAACGGGCCCGACGAGCTGTCCTCGGTGCTGCGCACCCTCGAAGGCGTCAAGGAGGCCTTCGACGCCGCGCAGATCGGCGGCAAGCGGATCTCGCTCGCCGACCTGATCGTGCTGGCCGGCGCCGCGGGCGTCGAGAAGGCCGCACAGGACGCGGGCCTCACCGTCGAGGTGCCCTTCACGCCGGGCCGCACCGACGCGTCGCAGGAGCAGACCGACGTCGAGTCCTTCGCCGCGATGGAGCCGACCTCGGACGGCTTCCGCAACTACGTGGGCAAGGGCAACCGGCTGCCGGCCGAGTACCTGCTGCTCGACCGGGCGAACCTGCTGACCCTGAGCGCCCCCGAGATGACCGTCCTGGTCGGCGGCCTGCGGGTGCTGGGCGCCAACCACCAGCAGTCCTCGCACGGCGTGCTCACCGCCACCCCCGGCGTGCTGACGAACGACTTCTTCGTCAACCTGCTGGACCTGGGCACCACCTGGCGTCCGGCCGGCGACGACGGGTCCTCCTTCGAGGCCCGCGACGCCGCCACCGGTGCGGTCAAGTGGACCGGTACCAGGGCCGACCTGGTCTTCGGCTCCAACTCCGAGCTGCGCGCCGTCGCCGAGGTCTACGCGAGCGACGACGCGAAGGAGAAGTTCGTGCACGACTTCGTCGCCGCGTGGACCAAGGTCATGGACCTGGACCGCTTCGACCTGCTCTGATCCGGCCCGGTCACGACCGGCCTGAGCCGGCCCGACCGGCCGCGGGGCCCCGCAGTCCGCCATGGACCGCGGGGCCCCGCGGCGTTGTGCGTGCCCGGCCTGACCGTCAGCGCGGCCCGTCCGGCGGCGTGAGGTCGCCGACCGCGTCGGCGTAGTAGACCGACCCGGTCAGGTGGAAGGCGAGCTGGCGGAAGGTCCAGCCGGTGCCGGGCGAGCGGTCGAGCTGGTCCGGGGTCAGGGTGTCCAGCCGGTTGGACCACATCCGGGCGAGCCGGGTGAGACGGCTGCGGGCCTCGTCGAGGTCGTCGGGGGTGAAGGGGGCCAGATCCGCCGGGGTGGTGGTCATCGACGCGTGCCAGTGGTCGGGCTGCGCCTGCTCGCCCACCAGGCGGGCTTCCAGCTCCGCGAGGTGGTCGATCAGGTGGTCGGCGACCCTGCGGATCGCCTTGTGCGGGGTGTAGACGCGGTCCTCGCTCGGCAGCGGGCGGCCGTCCCACGCCGTCCAGGTCTCGGCGAGCTGCAGGACGTGGGCGACCATCGCCGCGACGGCCTCCGCGGGGTCCCGGTCGTCGGTGACCGGGGCATCGTCGGCTTCGGCGGCGTCCGCGGGCGCGGTATCCCGGGCTTCGGTGGTGTCCCGGGTGTCGGTGGGGGCGGCGGGCGCGGGGTCCCGGGTGTCGGTGGTAGCGGCGGGCGCGGGGTCCCGGGTGTCGGTGGTAGCGGCGGGCGCGGGGTCCCGGGTGTCGGTGGTGCCCCGGGTGGCGGGTGCGGTGCCGGTCGGGTGGGCGCTGAGCAGGCCCGCGGCCAAGGCCAGCGCGTGGTCGGTGCCGGGACAGCGGCGGGGCTCGGCGCCGAAGGTCAGCGGGGCGGGGCCCGTGCGGTGCGGGTCGAAGTCGTCCGGGCCCGCTCCCCCGGCGGTCACGGGGAAGGCGCGGGAGTCGCGGTTGGCGGCGGCGATGTCCAGGACCACCAGGTCGCCGGCGGCGATGTCCGCCCCGGCCACCCGGGTCGCGGCGGCGGCGACCCGCCGCATGGCGCGTACCGGAGGGTCGTGCCGCAGCGTCTCGGCCAGCAGCGCGGTGACCGGGGCGGTCGCCGCCCCCGGGTGCTCCGCTGCGGCCCTCGCGGCGTGCTCGACCAGCCGGGCGGTCGCGTCGCAGGCCTGGATCAGGATGCCGACCCGGTTCGCGGCGGCCTCGGCCTGCTCCTCCGGCGCCCCTGCCGCGGGCGCGGCCCCGGCCCCCGCTTCCTCGGCGGCGGCCAGCAGGTGGGCGACCGCCGCGTCGGTGGCCGCGTCGGCCGCAGCGCCGAAGTATGCCGCGGTGACCGCGACGACCGCCGGCGCCACCGCCGCAGGGTCCGCGAAGCCCAAGCCGTCGGCGACGGCCCGCGCCACCACCAGCCGCGGGTCGTCCCCGCCGCCCGCTGCGGCGGCCCGCCGCAGCGCCTCCGGGTCGAGGCGGGCGAGGTCGGCCGCCACCAGGGCGCTGCGCCTGGCGTGGGCGTCGCCCGCGCTGAAGCGCGCCACCGTCGCCCGCAGCCACGCCATGCCGCCGGCCGGCCCCGGCCCGGCGGGCTCCGGTACGAGGCAGGGGTCGGCGAGCGCGGCGGCCACCTCGTCGTAGCCGCGGAATTCATGCACTGAGCTGGTCATGGCGGTCACGCTAGGACCGGGAAGCGTCGGCGCCCGCCGAAGTGTGCCGCGCGCATCATGGACGTATGTCACTCGCCACGATCGCCGGGCTGCTCGCCGACCGCACCCGTGCCGCCTTCTGCCTCGCGCTGCTCGACGGCCGGGCGTGGACCGCGGGCGAGCTGGCGCGGCACGCGCGGGTGGCGCCATCCACCGCGAGCGAGCACCTGTCGAGGCTGGTCGCAGGCGGCCTGCTCACCGAGGAACGGCAGGGCAGGCACCGGTACGTAAGGCTGGCGGACGGCGCGGCCTCCCTGGTCGAGGACCTGTCGGCGTACGGCGCCGGCGGGGCGGACGACGCGCCCGCCCCGCGGAATCTGCGGGAGTCGGTGCGCAGGAGCGCCGAGGCGCGGGCGCGTACCTGCTACGACCACCTGGCGGGCCACCTCGGTGTGGCCGTCGCCGACGCGGCGCTCGACCGGCGGCTGGTCGCCGACGAGGCGGGGCTCGTCGTGACCGAGGCGGGGCGGGCCTGGCTGGCGGGACTCGGCATCGACATCGGCGCGCTGAAGGGGCCGCGGCCGGTGATCCGCCGCTGCCTCGACTGGACGGAGCGGCGGCATCACCTGGCCGGCGCGGTCGGCGCGGCCCTGTGCCTGCGGGCCTTCGACCTCGGCTGGGTGGAGCGGATCGGCTCCGGCCGCGCCCTGCGGGTCACCGCGGACGGCGAGCGGGCCCTGCACGACCAGCTCGCCATCGACCTGCGGGCATGACGGCAGGGCTCAGTAGCCGGCGCCGGGGTTCGACGAGGCGCCGGCGGTGATCGGCTTGCCGTCGGTGCCGATCACGTACCACTTGGCGCCGAAGTTGTTCAGGCCCTGGCCGTTGGTGTTGCCGGGCTTGCTGTCGCCGGCGAAGCGGTAGAGCGGGTGGCCCTTGTACGTGACCTGCATGGCGCCGCCGGAACGCTTGCTGCTGGACAGCAGGTTGCTCTGGACACCGCCGGACCCGGTCGGCTTGGTCTTCACCACCAGGGGCGGCCACGCGGCGGCGCAGGCGCCCGTGCAGGTGGACGTGGAGGTCTTGTCCTTCATGAAGACGTACAGGGTGAGGTTCTTGTCGTTGACGAGGATCTTGCCCAGCGACACCGACTTGGTGGTGACCGTCGCGGGAGCGGCCTTCGCGGCCTCTTCCACCACGTTGGAGGGGGAGGCCGTACCGGCGCCCGACGAGTTGGGGCTGCTGCTGCCGCCGGAGCAGGCGGTGGCCGTGGCGGCCAGCACGATTGCGGCGGTGGCGGCGGCTCTGACATGGTGCCTCACGGTGGCTCCTCCGATCGGTGCGCCCCTGGCGGGCGATCGGCGGCCCGCCTTGTCGGGGCCGCACACGCCCACTACACGACGCACTCGCGCGGTCGGCCACGCGGGAGCGCCGTCCGGGGTACGGCCGCGATCCGGCGGGTGACCCGCCCCGCCGTGCCCGTGGCGGCCTGACGCCCGGGGCCGCACGGCGGTGGCGCGGGCGGAGGCGCAGTGCCAAAGTGTCCACTTCGGTCGGCTGACTGCCAGTCGGACGGCCGCGCACCGCGTGAGGCACGGGTGCGAGAACGGGGGAGCGCGCGATGGAACCGCTGAGGCCGGGGGATCCGGCACAGATCGGGTCTTACCAGCTGGTGTGCAGGCTCGGCGACACCGGACTGGGGCAGGCGTACGGGGGCCGCGGGCCCGGCGGCGGGCCGCTGGTCACCGTCACGGTGCTGCATGGACGGCTCGCGCAGGACCCGGAGTTCCGCGACCGTTTCCGCCTCGACGTGAACAACGCCCGCCGTGTCACCGGGCCGTATCTCGTACCCGTCGACGCGGACACCGAGAGCGCGTCGCCCTGGCTGGCCGCGGGCAGCCCCGACGCGCCGTCCCTCGACGCGGTCGTCGCCGACAGCGGGCCTCTGCCGCCGCACCTGATACGTGAGTTGGCGGTGGCGCTGACCGCCGCCACGACGAGCGCGCACGAGGCCGGTGCCCGCCTCGTCGGCATCGAGCCGTCCAACGTCATGATGGCGGCGGAGGGGCCGCGGGTCTCCCACGTCGGCATCACGCACATGGCGCAGAGCGCGGCGGCCGGCGGCGCGACGGAGGCCGACGCCGTCCACGGCATCGGCACGATCCTGCACTTCGCGGCCACCGGCCGGCCGCCCGCTCCCGCCAGGTGGCAGGCGGTACCGCCGCCGATCGCCGACCCCGTACTGGGACCGCTGATAGCCGGCTGCCTGGCCGCGCAGCCCGCCGCCCGGCCCACCCTCCGCGACCTGGCCGCCCGCCTGGGCGGTGCCGCGGCCCAGGGCGCGACCATGCCCGCCGCGATGTACGGCGCCCCGGGACCCGCGGCGATGTACAGCGCCCCGGGACCCGGCGGGCCGCCGCCCATGCCGCCACCCCCGCCGGGGGGCATGCCGCCACCCCCGCCGGGGGGCATGCCGCCGATGGCGGCGGCTCCGCGGCAGCCGTGGTGGCGGGCGGTTCCCGCTTCCGTCATCGCCGCCGCCGTGGTGCTGGCCGCGGTCGCCGCCCTCGCCTTCTCGGCAGGCGGCGACACCGACACCTTCGGGGCGCCCCCGGCCGCCGGCGCGACGACCCTGCCCGAAGGGCTGCCGACGCTGCCCGGCGACCTGCCGACCGACAGCACCGACCCGGACGACGACGGCGACCAGTCGGACCCGTCGATCCCGACCGCGTCGGCCACCCCCGATCCCATCGGCAGCGCCGAGACCGGTGACTGCTTCGACAACGCGGGGACGGACAAGACCGCCGACCTGTCGCCCGCCGCGTGCGGGCCGGGCAACTTCAAGGTCGTCCAGGTCCTGCACGGCACCACCGTCACGAGCGGCTGCGACCACGTCGCGGGGGACGACTGGAACGTGTCCTACACGGAGCACGACCTCGTGCTGTGCCTCAGCTACCAGTACGAGCACGGGACCGCCTACCACGCGAAGGCCGGCACCTGCGTCTACGGCGACAGCGCGGCCTCCGACTGGGACGAACTGGACTGCCAGACCGGCGCGTTCACCGTCCTGGCGCGCTACACGGGGACGACCGACGGTAATCGCTGCAAGGGGCTGCGGAACGAGGACTGGGCGGAGCACTTCGGGGTGTCCGGCAGGGACGACCTCGGCGTCGTGCTCTGCCTGTCGATGATCTACCCCGACGACGCGGGCCACGCCACCCTGCACGAGTGCATGCGCTTCACCGGCTCGTCCACCCGGCCCTCCCTGCACTCCGTCTCGTGCAACGCCGCCAACGTCGTGATCACCGGCCGCACCCCCACCTACAACAACAGCAAGTTCTGCGGCACGGACGCGTGGGCCACCTGGAAGCCGAACAACTACGCCAGCCTGTCGTACACCGTCTGCTACCGGTATCGCTGACCCGGGGGCCGGCCGCTCACTCGCTGGGCCTGGCACGCACGTGCATGCGCTCGCCCTGCCTGCCGAAGAGGCTGAGGACTTCGGCGGGCCGGCCGCCGGTGCCGCTGAACCAGTGCGGCAGCCGGGTGTCGAACTCGGCTGCCTCGCCCGGGTCGAGCATCAGGTCGTGGTCGGCCAGGACCAGCCGCAGCCGGCCGTGCAGCACGTACAGCCACTCGTAGCCCTCGTGCGTCCGCAGCTCCGGCTCGCTGCCCCGGTCCGGGACGATCATCTTGTACGCCTGGAGCGGGCCGGGCCCGCGGGACAGCGGCACCACGGTGCCGCCGTTCGGCAGCGAGCGCGGTGTCAGCCGCACCCTTGGGTCGCCCACCTCGGGCGCTCCGACCAGGTCGTCCAGCGGCACCCGGTAGGCGGCGGCGAGCGGGAGCAGCAGTTCGAGACTGGGGCGGCGCTGCCCGGACTCCAGCCGGGACAGGGTGCTCTTGGAGATGCCGGTGCTCTCGGAGAGCGCGCCCAGGGTGAGGTTGCGCTTGGTCCGCAGCCGTCGCAGCCGCGGGCCGACCTCGTCGAGCACCGCTTGGTGCGGCGGAGGGGTGTCCATACCGGCATTCCACCTCGCCGTCCCGGAAACGGCAACAGGAGTTGCCGCACCGTCGGCGCCGGTGCACGCTGCCCGGCATGAGCGCAGACACCGCACCCCACGGGCACGATCACCGCCACGACCGCCATGGCCACGCCGGTCATCACGGCCACGACACCGACCTCGACTGGGAGGCCATGGCCGACACCCTGGAGAACGCCGGCGAGCTGCGGCTCCCCCTCCTGCGTGCGACGGCCGCCCGGCTGCGGGAGCTGATCGGCCCGCGGCACGAGGTCCGCCGCGTCCTCGACGTCGGCAGCGGGCCGGGCGTGATGACCTGCGTGCTGGCCGAGGAGTTCGGCGACGCGGAGGCGGTCGCCGTCGACGGTACCCAGGCGCTGCTCGACCGCACGCTGGCCCGCGCGGAAGCCCACGGCCTCGGCGGCAGGGTCGGCGTACGGCTCGCTGAACTGCCCGCGCCCCTCGACGGGCTCGGCACCACCGACCTGGTGTGGAGCAGCATGGCCATACACCACCTCGGCGACCAGCAGGGCGCCCTGGACGCGCTCGCGGGACTGCTGCGGCCCGGCGGGATGCTCGCCGTGGCCGAAGGCGGCCTGCCGATGCGCTTCCTGCCGCGCGACATCGGCATCGGGAAGCCGGGCCTCCAGGCCAGGCTGGACGCCATCCAGGAGGACTGGTTCGCCGCCATGCGGGCGGAGCTGCCCGGCAGTGTCGCCGCCGTCGACGACTGGCCCGCGATGCTCGGCCGCGCCGGCCTGACCGGCGTCACCGCCTTCACCCCGATCCTCGACCTCCCCGCCCCGCTCTCCACCCCCGCCCGCAGCTACCTGCACGCCCACCTGACCCGGCTGCGCGACGGAATGAGCGAATCCCTCACCGCGGAAGACCTCGCCACCCTCGACACCCTGCTCGACCCCGCGACCCCCGAGGGCATCATGACCCGCCCCGACGCCTTCCTCCTGTCCGCCACCACGATCTTCACCGCCACCCGCCCCACCCCCTGACCCCGGGCCCCCTGCGGGCCGCGCCCGCCAGGGGCCACCCCCGAGCGGGCGCGGCCCGCACGGCGGTTCAGCCACCCGCGAAGGCCAGGGGGCACCCCCTGAGGGGCGCGGCCCGCACGGCGGTTCAGCCACCCGCGAAGACCCGGGGGCACCCCCTGAGGGGCGCGGCCCGCACGGCGGTTCAGCCACCCCCGAAGGCCCGGGGGCACCCCCTGAGGGGCGCGAGGAACTGCGCGCCCGGCCCCGGCGGCGGATCAGTCGCTCTCCAAGGCCCGGGGGCACCCCCTGAGGGGCGCGGCCCGCGCGGCGGTTCAGCCACCCCCGAAGGCGAGGGGGCACCCCCTGAGGGGCGCGGGGAACTACGCGCCCGGCCCCGACGGCGGATCAGTCGCCCTCCAAGGCCAGGGGGCACCCCCTGAGGCGCCCAGCCCGCGCGGCGGATCGGTCGCCCGCGAGGGCCGGGGGCCACCCCCTGAGTCGCCCGGCCCCGACAGCGGATCAGTCGCCCTCCAGGGCCAGGGGGCACCCCCCGAGTCGCCCAAGCCCGCGCGGCGGATCAGTCGCCCTCCAAGGCCAGGGGCCACCCCCCGAGGCGCCCCCAAAAAAGACCCATTCGGGCGCCGTGGCCACGGCAACGGCGGCCTCCCGTACGTCCGGCTGCGGGTGCCCGCGCAAGCCCCGCAGCCGCCGGCGGGTGTCGGCGGGCCACCCGGCCCGCACCCCCACCGCGTGGGTGAGGGCGACGGCGAGGAGCCCTCCCGCGTGATCGCCGGCGGCAGCCAACCGCTCGGACGCGGCGAGCAGGACGGGCGGATGGCCCGGCCGCCCGGCGGCCGTGAGCCGCTGCCGCACCACTTCGGCGGTACGCACGGCGAGTGCGGGCCGGCCGTCGTGCAGGGCGGCGAGGCGGTCGAGCGCGGGGAGCAGCACCTCCGCGTCCGCGTCGAGATCGAGCGCGTCGACGGACAGCCGGACGCCCTGGACCACGAAGTCCCCTGCCCCGCAGAGGTATTCGGCGGCCAGCAGCGCCGCGCCCTTGGCCCCGGTGGCACCGGGCCGCGCCGCGGCGGCCGACAGCCGGGTGACGAGGTGCCCGAGCCGGCGCCGCGCGGGGCGGTCCCGTTCGGCCGCCGCGTCCAGCTCCCGTGCCGCACTCGACCCGTCCGCGGCGACGAGCAGGCGCAGCGCGTCGAGCAGGGTGTCGGCGCCGCCCGGGGTGGCGGTGAGTGCCACCAGCCCCTGTGCGGCTGCCGGCCAGGACGTGCGGTTGTCGAGGTCGACGGTTTTGGCGCGGAGCAGCCGCGCGGCACCGGGGTGCCATGGCGACCAGCCGGCGAGCAGGGCGAGCGCGGCGTCGGCGGTCTCCGTGTCGTCGCCGTCGGCGATCCGCAGCACCAACTCGGCGTACCGGCCGCGTTCTTCCTCGGCGACGGCGTACGGCCGGGTGCGCAGGACCGCGGTCCTGGTGACGGGCGGACCTTCGGCGGCCCGTTCCAGGAGTTGCCACGCGGCCGGCGAGCGCGACAGCTCGACGGCCATGGCCACGCAGGCGGCCTGGACGTCGGGGTGCTGCCCGGGAAGGCCGTACGCCTCGGCGATGACGGCGACCGCTTCCCGGGCGGGCAGCAGCGCGCCGGCCAGCCGTACCAGTTCCTTGCGGCTGGTGACCTTGGCCGCGGGCGCGGCGCCCGCCCCGGGTGCGGCGTCCGCGGGCGGCAGCAGCGCGCCGCGCAGGGCGGCGCTCAGCCGGGACGGCGGGGTGCGGGACGCGGCGCGGGTGGCCGCGTAGAGGGCGACCCTGGCCCGGTCGTCGCCGGCGTGGGCGAGGAGCAGCGGGAGCGCGTCGGCCGGCCGGTCGGTCCAGACGAGCGCGCCGAGGGCCGCCTCGGCGAGCACCGTGTCGGGGGAGTCGGTCCAGCGGCGGACGATGCCGGCGCCGAGTTCGGGTATGGCGGCCGCCGCCCTGATGTGCCATGCCCTGGTGTGCTTGCCTTCGGACGCGTCGCCCGCCGCTCTTGCCAGCAGCCGTGCGGCGTCGGCCTGCTGGCGGGGCAGCCAGCTGCCGGCCGCGTCGACCGGCGGCAGCCAGCGCGCGCCCTGGACCAGGAAGCGTCCGTAGGGCGGCGTGGCCGACAGCACGGTGTCCAGCAGGTCGGTGCGGCGGCGGGTCACGACGGCCAGGACCGGTGCCAGCACGACGGCGGACGGCTCCAGTGCGATGACCCGTTCGGCCCGCTCGTCCCGGGTGGCGGGGTCGTCGAGCCACAGGCCGACGGCTCGGCTCACGGTGGCGTTGTCGCCGAACTGCACGGCCTGCCAGAGGAGTTCCTGCAGTTCGGGCATGTGCCGGGCGCGCCGTCCGAAAGCCCTGGCCAGCGCGAAGGTGAGCGAGTGGTCGACCTTGTCCGCACCGGCTTCGAGCCATGGCCGCAGCGCCTCGAAGACCTGGAATTCCTGTCCCCGCCGCAAGGTGGTGTCGAGCCGGCCGAGCCAGGCGCCGGCGGTGTTCCCGTACAGCCGGGTGATCGTGGCCAACGACCATTCGATCAGCGGGGGTTCACCGCCGGTCGCGTGCTCCCGCAGGACCGCGAGCGCCAGGGTGGAGAGCGCCTGCCGAGTCTGCCCCGAGCAGTCGCGTGCCTCGCTCGCGTCGGTCGCGATGCGGCCGAGCGGTCCCGCGTCGTCGCCCCGGAAGAGCCGGGGCGGCACGCAGGCGAGGGCGGCCAGTGCGGGCGCCCTGACCGGGTCCTGCTCGTTGCGCAGCCGCAGCAGGTCGTCGAGCAGCCGCGCGACGGCCGCGGCGTCACCGGACCTGGCGGCGTTCCTGACCAGCAGGGGGTAGGCCACCGCCCGGTCGTCCGCAGCGGGGCGGCGGGTCGCGGCGATCAGCCGCTCGCGTGCCTCGTCGGGCGGCAGGTGGGCGACGGCGGCCAGCACCACGCCCCAGGGCGCGCCCCTGTCCGCGGCCTGCGCCGCCATCCGCCGCGCCTCGGCTCTGGCGCGGTGGCGCGGCAGGGCTTCGAGTATCGCGTCGCCGAGGTCGGTGCGGCTGAGGTCGCTCCCCGCGGTGGCGGTGTCGTGGAAGGCCTCCCTGCGGGCCGGGGGGAGTGCGCGGAGCAGCCGGGTGAGGGATCCGGGCAGGTGGCCCCAGGCGCGGCCCAGGTCGGTGAACTCCGGTGTCCCGAGCCGGGCGAGCCGGCTCAGCGCGGTGCGCGAGACCAGCGGTACGGGGTTGTCCGCTGCCCGTTCGGGCGCGGTGAGCAGCCGGATGGTCCGTGCGGGCTCGGCTTTCAGCAGCCGGCCCAGGATGCGCTTGACCGCGGGGGGCAGGGTGGCGGGGCAGTGGGCTTCGAGCAGGTCGAGCACCCGCTGCGGGCGGGCGTCGGCGAGGTCGGTGAAGACGTCGGCGTTGACCTCCCACCAGCCGGTGCGGATCTGCGCGGGCAGGTCGGCGAGCTGCCGGGCGATCTCGTCGAGCAGGGCGTCCGGGTGCCGGCGTGCGAGTGCCCGCCGCCGGTCGACGGAGCGGTGGAGGCCGGGGAGCAGCAGCCGCACGGTGTCGGGCCCGCAGCCCGGCAGCAGCCGTGCGGCCTCGACGTCTCCCCACCGCTCCCTGACCGCGGGCAGCAGCCGTTCCGCCAGTGCGGTGCGCCGCCCGGCGACGACGGCGCCGGTGATCTGCCGTCGTACGACCGCGGGCGCGTCGTCCATCGCCCGCTCCAGTGCGGTGTCGCCGATCGGCAGCCGGAGCGACGCCTTGAGCGCGTGGCCGCGCACTGCCGCGTCGGGGTCGGCGAGCCGGTCTTCGAGGAAGCCGGTGTCCCCTGCGACGGCGGCCGCGACGACGGCGAGCCTGCGTCCGTACGCGCCCCGCGTGTCCAACTCATCGAGCATCGGCCGCAGTTCGCCCGCCCCGCGGCGGTCCCGCACCCATGAGGCGAGGGCGCGCATCCGTGCGGGGTAGGAGAGCGGGTCGAGTTCGGCGAGGAGGCTGTCGACCGCGGTGTTCGGGGCGTGCGGGTCGTGCGTTTCGATGGACACGCCGGTCATTGTGCTGCCGCCGGGCGGTGGGGCCGCAGCGGTTTTCGCGAAGACCGCGTTCCCGGGACGGGGGCGAGGATCACCCGAAGGAGTGTCTTCGGTATATGCCAGGAGAAACCTGCCTGGTCGGCAGCACCCCGTGCCATCCCGGTCCGGTGCCGTGGCGATGGTCCTTGCAGGCGGCGGGGGTCGGATCCGCCGCACCCTGAACAGCCGTGGCACGTCGTGCCGTTGTGTGTCGGCAGGGGCGCACGCGCTACGCGTTGTTACGCACGACTCGCTCTCCGGCACCGCTACGATGGCTCGCAACTGCCCGACTCCGCACCGGATATCGCACCAGCACGACGTGGACCCCCCGGGGGCCCACGGAGAGCGTGGTATCCGCCCCGCGAAGAGAAGGGAGTTCCCTCCATGCCCGATCACCAACTGGGCGATGGGGGTCGCAAGAAGCGTGAGTGGTGGGCACCGGCCGAACGGCGTATCGGTGCGAGCGGCCGGTTTCTCATGGCGGTGGCGAGGTTCTTCAAGGACCTCATCGACATCGCCGGGTTCATCGACCGCCACCTGTGACGGTGTGGCCCCCACCGGGGTCGCCCGGTAGGGGCCACATCTTGCGACCGGAAGCGCTTCGCCCTGTCTCAGGCTGCAACCAAGGGGACGGGCGGGGCGCTTCCTTGCGTTCGATCGCGGTCTTCCGCCGGCCCTTCCGTCCACAGGACCCACGGTTGTGATCTACGTCACGTCACGAGGGGTTCGTCCCCATAGTGCCCTTTCCGTCACGCGATGCGCCACACGCTCTCGGCGGATCGGCGTTGGGCAGGGGCCGTACGCAGGGCCATCACCGCAGGCCGCGCAGGGGAGTTGTGACGGAGGTCACAGCGACGAGGTGCCATGAAGTCACCCGTCCGGGGTCACCCGGACGACCGAACTCCGTTGGCACGCCCCCAGGTCGAGGCCAACGGTGCTTCATCATGCCAGTCTGCCGGGCTCGCTTCCAGGCCGCTTCGGACAAAGGCGTCCCGGGCCGACCTGCGAAATCGCCCCAGGGGGTGACATTTCACGGCCTCGGCGGCAATTGCGGATGCACGTGCAGCGGGTGTTCGGCGGGCGGGTGACCTGCCGGGACCCGCTCAGTCCCGGTCGGTGTCCTCGTCGGGGCCGGCCGGCCGGGAGGAGCCGGGCGCATCCGGCTGCCCGGTGATGCCCGGGGCGTCCGCCGGAGCGGCGACGTACGCGGTGACGCGGCCCGCGAGCACGTCGTACTCGGCGGGGCTCAGCCCGACGCGTGCCTGCCGCAGCACGGCCGCCACCAGGGGCCACCGCTCGTCCACCCGGCTCCGGCCCGCCTGGTCGATCCCCGCGGCGTCAGTGCCGCCGGCCTCGCCCGCCGCCCGGCCCGCCTCGGCGTCCCGCAGGGCGTCCGCCGCGTCGCCGCGACCTGCCGCCTCCAGCTGCTCGGCGCTGACGCCGACGGCGCGGGCCATCCGCGCCAGCGTCTCGTCGGGGCTGCGGACCGGCACCCTGGTGCGGCTGACCAGCTGGAAGCCGGAGACCAGCTGGCGCCATCTGGCCTCGCTCAGCCCGGCCCGCCTGGCGGCCTCCCGCTGGGAGAGCCGTGCGGCCAGTTGGGCCCGCTTGATCAGTAGTCCCTCGGGTGGCGCGTCCGGGCCCTCAGTCATGTGCCGAGCTTCGCACAACTACGCATCCAGCGTCCACTCCGCGGCCCGGCTTCGCCCATCCCACCCCCGGCGACCTGCCCGGATGGGTGCCCGTGGCCATCCGGGGATGCGTAGCAGGTGCGTACTACCTTGCTTTACGCGGTACTACGCGCTACTTTCTCCCCATGGCATCCCGCACCCGCACCCGGCCCAGCCGGCTCCACCAGGAGCCGGAGGCGGTCACCTGGGCACGGGAGAAGGCGGGCCTGACCAAGCGGGCGCTCGCCGACCTGGTCGGCATCTCCGAGCAGCTGATGGGCGAGATCGAGTCCGGCTGGCGCAGCGCGACCCCGGCGAACCTGGCCAAGATCGCGGCCGCCCTGAACTGCCCGCTCGTCGTCCTCGAACGCAAGCGGCAGGCCGGCGCGGCCCCCGCACCGACCGACCGGGAGCCGACCGCCACCGACTGAGGCGGCCGCGGCCCGGACCCCGGCCGGGCCGCGCGCCGCGGGTTCACCCGCCGTGGGTGCCGCCGCTGCGGTAGTCGGTGTAGGTGTACGGGTTGTCGAGGATCTTCGTCGCTGGGACATCCGGGTTCATGCCGCGCTGCCAGGCGTCCTCGCCGAGTTCCGCGCGCAGGTGGTCGACGGTGGCCTCGACCGTACGGCGGACGGCCGTGAGGTCGGTGTCGAGCAGACGGCCGTCGCGCTTCACGACGCGGCCGTCGACCAGGACGGTGTGGACGTCGGCGCGCTGGGCCTGGAAGGCGACATGGCCGTGCGGGTTGAGCACGGGGAAGGACACCGGCGAGTGGTCGTTCTTGATCAGCACCAGGTCGGCCTTCTTGCCGACCTCCACGCTGCCGAGGTCGGACTCGCGGCCGAGCGCACGGGCGCCGCCCCTGGTGGCCCACTCGACGACCTGGTCGGCGCGCAGCGCCGCGTGCGTGACGGTCTCGCCGAGGGCGTGCGCCTCCAGGTGCTCGCGGGAGCGGTCGGCGCCCAGCGTGGCGCGCATCGCGGAGAACAGGTCGCCGCTCCACCACACCGAGGTGTCCATCGACAGCGAGACCGGTATGCCGTAGGAGCGCAGCGCCCAGCTGGGCGGGTAGCCCTGGCCCGCGCTCTGCTCGCTCTCGGTGGACACCGACACCGAGCCGCCGGTGGCGGCGATGCGGTGGTAGGAGTCGGCGGACAGCGAGGCGCCGTGCACGTAGACGGTCTCCGGCGTCATGAAGCCGTTCTCGTGCATCAGCCGGATGCCGTCGTCGCCGGTGGCGCCCCAGACGCCGGCGTGGGTGGTGACGGGCAGGCCGAGTTCGCGGGCGACCTCGAAGGCGGGCTTCTCGGGGAAGGCCGGATCGCCGGTGACGTCGAAGGCGAGCTGGAAGTCGAGCATGCCGTCGCCGGTGGCGCGGCGCCGGAGGAAGTCGCGGAATTCGGCGGTGCCTGTCCACTCGGCGGGCGCGGCCTGGATGTTGCCGTAGGCGAGCACGAAGCGGCCCGGCACCGAGGTGAGCGCGTCGGCGGCGGCGTCGGCGTGCTCGGTGGTGCGCAGGCCGTGCGACCAGTCGACGGTGGTGGTCACACCGGCGTCGAGCGCTTCGAGGGCGCCGAGCAGGTTGCCCGCGTGGATGTCCTGCGGGCGGAAGACCTTGCCCCACTCCAGGTAGTACCAGACGAAGTACTGGGTGAGCGTCCAGTCGGCCCCGTAGCCGCGCATCGCGGTCTGCCACAGGTGGCGGTGGGTGTCGATCATGCCGGGCATCACGATGCCGCCGGCCGCGTCGATCTCCAGGGTGCCGTCGGGCACGGCGAGGCCCGGGCCGATGGCGGCGATGCGGTCGCCGACGACCAGGACGTCGTGCCCGGTGCGGACCTGCCGGGTGGCGTCGACGGTCAGGACGGTGCCGCCCCGCAGCACGACCGGACGGCCCGCGGTGCCGCCGGTTCCGCCGCCGGTGGTGGGCTGGCTCATCGCCTCACGCTCCTTCGGGTACGCGTACACTTGTCCGCTCTACGGACAAGGCGTCGGTCCGGTCACCTTCGCTCAGCCGCAACCCGGTGTCAATGGACGGCGGAGCCGGTCCTGCGGCGGCCCCGCGTCGTGGTCGTCCGCCTTGCGGACAGCGGGCGGCTACGCTTCGGATGAGCCCGGTCCGCTGACGCCCGCGGAAGGCCGGGGCAGCCCCGAGGAGGCCGTGTCATGCCGCGTACCGGAACCGGTCCCGACTTCATCGAGGCGCTGGCGCGCGGCCTGGAGGTGATCGCCGCCTTCCGCCCCGGCCGCCCCGCCATGTCGCTGGCCGAGGTGGCCGCCGCGACCGGGCTGGCCCGCCCGACCGCCCGCCGCATCCTGCTCACGCTGGAGGAGCTGGGATACGTGCGGGCCGCGGAGCGCGGCTACTCGCTGACCCCGAGGGTGCTCGAACTCGGCGTCGCCTACGTGCGGTCGATGGGCCTGTGGGACGTGGCGAGGCCCCATCTGGAACGGCTGGTGGAGCGCACCGGCGAGTCCTGCTCGATCGCCCAGCTCGACGGCTCCGACATCGTCTACGTGGCCAGGGTCTCCGTGCCGAAGATCGTCTCGCTCGCGGTGCAGGTCGGAACCCGCTTCCCCGCGCTGGCCACCTCGCTCGGCAAGGTGCAGCTCGCCGCGCTGCCGCCGGACGAGCTCGACGCGGCGCTGGCCGAGCCGACCAGGTCGGGCCTCACCGCCCGCTGGCAGCCCGACGCGGCCGAGCGCGACGCCGAGCTGCGCGATGTGCGGGCGCGCGGCTGGGCGCTGACCGACGAGCAGCTGACACTGGGCATCCGGTCGGTCGCCGCACCGCTGCGGGACGGCTCGGGCCGCGTGATCGCCGGGGTCAACGTCAACTGCCATGCCGCCGAGACGACGGTCGACCACCTGATCGGGCACCACCTGCCGCTGCTGCTGCAAGCGGCCGGTGACATCAGCGCCGATTTCGCACGGGTCCAGGACGTGCCGCACATCGACGCGCGGGCGGTGTCGTGACGCGGGGCGGCGGCCCGGCCGGCTCGGGTCGGCCGGGCGCCCGCGCCGGTGCGCGAACGCCTTGACCAGCGGCGCCCAAGCAGCGCAGACTCAGTTAGCGGACATTGGTCCGCTGTACGGACAGCTGGGAGGCAAGGCGCATGGTGGACGACCCAGGGCCCGGTTCCGCGGCCGAGCAGCCGGCGCCCGTGCCCGGCGCGGCGGCAGGCCCGCTCGCCGGCATCCTGGTCGCGGACTTCTCCCGGGTCCTGGCCGGTCCCTACGCCACGATGCTGCTCGCCGACATGGGCGCCGACGTCATCAAGGTCGAAGGGCCGCAGGGCGACGAGACCCGCGGCTGGCGGCCCCCGGTCAGGGGCGAGGTGTCCACCTACTACCTCGGCGTCAACCGCGGGAAGCGCTCGGTCGCCCTCGACCTGCACGACCCCGCCGACGCCGCCGCGGCCCGCGAACTGGCCCGCCGCGCCGACGTGGTCATCGAGAACTTCAAGCCGGGCGGCCTGGCGAAGTACGGCCTCGACTACGAGGCGGTCGCCGCCGCGAACCCCGGCGCCGTCTACGCCTCCATCAGCGGCTTCGGCACCGGCCCCGGGCGGCACGTGCCCGGCTACGACCTGATGGTGCAGGCCATCTCCGGGCTGATGAGCCTGACCGGGGACCCCGAAGGGCCGCCCTTCCGCGCCGGGATCTCGGTCTTCGACGTGATGGCGGGCAACCACGCGGTGATCGGCATCCTCGCCGCGCTGCGCCACCGCGACGCGACCGGCCGGGGCCAGCACGTCGAGGTCAACCTGCTGTCGTCGGCGCTCACCGGCCTGGTCAACCACAGCTCGGCGTACGCGGCAGGCGGCGTCGTCCCCTTCCGCATGGGCAACGCGCACCCCAGCGTCTTCCCCTACGAGCCGCTGCCGACCGCCGACAGCGACCTGATCGTGGCGGCGGCCAACGACGGGCAGTTCCGCAGGCTCTGCGAGGTGCTCGGGCTGCCGGACGTGCCCGCCGACCCGCGCTTCGCGCACAACGCCGACCGCACCGCCCACCGCGAGGAGTTGCGGCCGCTGCTGGTCGAACGGCTCGCCACCCGGGGTGCGGTGGAGTGGTTCGAGGCGCTCACCGCGGTCGGCGTGCCCTGCGGGCCGATCAACACGATCGACGGCGGCTTCGCCATGGCCGAGCGCTTCGGCCTCGACCCGGTCGTCGAGGTCGGCGAGGGCGACCGGGCGGTGCCCACCACCCGCAACCCGATCCGCTTCTCGGCCACCCCGGTCGGCTACCGGCTGCCGCCGCCCGAACTGGACGAGCACGGGGCCGAGGTGCGCGCATGGCTGACCGACCGGAAGGCGAACGACAGTGACTGACCAGCCCGTTCCCCCCGAGCAGCCGATTCCCCCGGCGCCGCCCGGCTACGACACCGCGCTCGGCGCCGCCTCGCTGCACAGCATCACCCTGCTCGGCCACGACCTCGCCGAGGACGTGATGGGCGAGGTCGGCTTCGGCGAGCTGGCCTTCTGGCTGGCCACCCAGCGCCGTCCGAGCCGCGGCCAGACCCGGGTCTTCGAGGCGGTGCTCGCGGCGCTTGCCGACCACGGCTACACCCCGACCGCCATCGTCACCCGGCTGACGTACCTGTCGGCGCCGGACTCCGTGCAGGGCGCGCTGGCCGCAGGGCTGCTCGGCGGCGGCTCCCGCTTCCTGGGCGTCACCGAGGACAGCGGGCAGTTCCTGCACGGGGTGCTGGCCGCGGTGGAAGGGCCGCTGCCCACCGACGAGGCCGGCTGGGACGGGCTCGCCCTGCGGACGGTCGCGGCGCGGCGGGAGGCCGGCCTCTTCGTCCCCGGCCTCGGCCACCACGTCCATAAGGAGGGCGACCCGCGCACCCCGCGGCTGTTCCGGATCGCCGAGGAGGAGGGCGTCGCCGGCCCGCACCTGGCCCTGTTCGCCGCGATCGGCCGGGTCCACCCGCAGGTGCTGGGCAAGACGCTGCCGCTCAACGGCGCGGGAGTGTGCGGCGCCGCCCTCGCCGACCTCGGGCTGCCGCTGGAACTGCTGCGCGGCTTCGCGCTGCTGGCCCGCACCGCCGGCCTCATCGGCCAGCTCGCCGAGGAGCTGCGGCACCCGGTCGCCCGGGACATCCACCTGTCGGTCGACCTCAACAACCGCCCGGTGCCGCCCGACCCGTACATCCCGCCACCGCTGACGTCCGAGGCGTCCGACACCGAGGAGGGTTGAGATGGCCGAGCTGGTCGCGGTGATCGCATCCACCCACCATCCGTTCTACTACCGTGCCAGCACCGCCACAGGGGCCGAGCGGCCGCCGTTCGCGGACGAGTGGGTGCGCAAGATCGAGGCGTTCAGGGCGACGCTCACCAAGGCCCGCCCCGACGTGCTGGTGATGGTCGGCTCCGACCACTTCCACCAGCTGTGGCTGGACAACATGCCGCAGTTCCTGGTCGGCAAGGCGCCCTTCTACGACGCCAACTTCCACAACGAGGAGCGGGAGTTCGGGCTGCCGAAGATGCTGCTCAAGGGCCACGAGGAGCTGTCGGCCCATGTGCTGCGCGCGGGCCTCGACGCCGGTTTCGACCTGGCCTTCTCCAACGAGCTGCGGATCGACCACTCGATCACCTGCCCGATCATCACCCTGCGGCCCGAGGCGGACCTGCCGATCGTGCCCGTCTACACCAACATCTTCGCGCCGCCGCTGCCGCAGCCCAAGCGCTTCGTCCAACTGGGCGCCGCCCTGCGGGAGATCATCGAGTCCTGGCCGTCGGACCAGCGGGTCGCGGTGATCGGCACCGGACACCTGTCCCTGGAGCTCGGCGGGCCACGGCAGTTCGGGCCGCACGGACCCGACCCGGACTTCGACCGGAAGGCGGTCGGCTGGATCGCGGGCGGCGACATCGAGGAGTGCCTGGCCGAGGTCAGCCTCGACAGCCTGCACGCGCCGGGCAACGCCACCCACGGCTTCATGGACTTCATGCTGATGATGGGCGTCGCGGGCGAGGGCAGGAAGGCGGACTACGTCGACACCCTCGACCTCTTCCACACCATGGAGGCCTACTTCACCTGGTACCCGAACGGAGAGCCGGCGTGAGCAAGTACCTGCTGAACAAGTTCCTCTACACCGTCGACCGCGACCCGGCCCTGGTCGAGCGCTACCGGGAGGACCCGGTCGCCACCGTCGCGGAGTGGGAGGCCGAGCACGGGCCCCGGCTGCTGAACTGCGTCACCGCCGAGGCCACCACCTGGCTCGCCTTCGACGACACCGAACGCGCCGCGCTCGCCGCCCACGACTACCCGAAGCTCTTCGAGCTGGGCGCCCACCCCTTCCTGACCCTGACCCTCTTCATCGCGATGTTCGAGCGCGACCACGCGGAACCGCTGGCCTTCCAGCGGGAGTACGCCGAGCGGCTTGCCCATGTGACGCTGCCCTACCCCGACATCGCCACCTGAGGCCGCCCGGCGCCGGTCACTCGTCCACCGCGGTGTAGCGGTGGAGCTCGTCGCCCTCCACGCACTCCCGCATGCGCTCGTCGAGGTCGACCTCGACGCCGGACGGCTCCAGCGCCTCCCGTATCCGCCGGGAGGCGTCCTCGCCGATGAAGTGGTGGTGCAGGTCGAGCCAGGACAGGTGGGTCAGCGGCTGCCCGGCCAGCAGCGCCTCGGCGCCCTCGTCGCCGAGGGTGCCGAGGGACAGGTCGAGCGAGGCGAGCCGGGCGACGACCGGTGCGGTGGCCAGCGCCGCGGCTATGCCGTCCTGGATCGCGCTGTTGCGCAGGCCCAGGTGCCGCAGGGCGGGGAGGCGCTCGCCGGTGAGGAGGGGGTCGAGGTCGGCGACGGTCGCGTCGCCGCCGAACTCGTCCACGCCGAGCCACAGCTCCAGGTATTCGAGCGCCGGAAGGTCGCTTGCGCCGATCGCGCGCACCACGTCCGCGGGCAGCCCGCCCGCCTCGACGGCCAGCGTCCGCAGGAATTCGTGCCGCACCGGGCCGAGGGCCAGGTCGGTGCCGCCCCTCGCGCCCAGCTCGCGCAGGCCCGGATAGGCGGTGAGCAGCGGGGTGAGGTCGCTCTGCGCGATCCAGGAGATCGCCGCCTCGTCGTCCACGATGTCGCCGACGAAGACCGCGAGCAGCCCGGTCAGCAGCCCGTTGGCCTCGGCCAGCAGCCGTACGGCCTCGCCCGAGTCCTCCTCGGAGACCTCGCCCCACTCGCCGACGACCAGCGCCCGCACCCCCGCGGGATCCACGGTGGCCAGGAAGCGCTGCCACAGCTTCCCGTACGGCTCCGCGGCTCCGCCGTCCTCGTACGGGTCGACGCTCAGCCGCCAGGCCACCGCCCCCGGTTCCGGCAGCTCACCGACCTCGTCCCCGGCGGCGGGGAACGCGAAGACGGGCAGGCCGTGCAGTTCGTCCAAGTGCTCTACGGCGGGCATGTCGTTGATCTCCTGACGCGGACGGCTCGATAGCAGGCTTTTCTACCAACGCCCGCTGACAACGGGCCCGCCGGGTGCGCGACGAGGCCCCACCCCGGGTGGGGTGGGGCCTCGTTCTGCCCGCGGATGCGGTGACGGTCAGTGCAGGACCACCGGCACCGATTCCTGGGCGGACTCGGACCCGGACCGGGAGTCGTCCTCGCTGGAGGCGACCTTGGTGATGCCGGGCCGGCCGGCGTTGATCAGGGTCAGGGCGATCAGCGCGGCGACCGCCTCGATGCCGACGGCCCACCAGATCGCGTGGGTGTAGCCGTGCACCAGGCTCTGTGCCTGGAGCGCCTTCGCACCGCCGGCGCCGACCGCGTGGGCGGCCAGGTAGGTGGTGGTCGCGGACGCGGCGATGGTGTTCAGCAGCGCCGTGCCGATCGCACCGCCCACCTGCTGGGAGGTGTTGACCATCGCGGAGGCGACACCCGCGTCACGCGGCTGCACCCCGGTGGTGGCCAGCGACATCGCCGGCATGAAGGCCGTGCCCATGCCCAGGCCCAGCAGCACCAGGCCCGGCAGGATCACGCCCGGGTAGGAGGAGCCGACACCGATCCGGGTCAGCAGCAGCATCGCGACCGCGGCAACCGCGAATCCGGGCGCCATCAGCGCACGGGCGGGCAGCCGGTTGACCAGCCGGGCGCCGATCTGCGTGGAGCCGGTGACGAAGCCGAGCACCATGGGCAGGAAGGCGAAGCCGGTCTTGATCGCGGAGTAGCCCTGGACGACCTGGAGGTAGTAGGTCATGAACAGGAACACGCCGAACATGCCGATGATGGCCAGGCCGAGCGAGAGGTACGCGCCACCGCGGTTGCGGTCGGTGACCACCCGCAGCGGCAGCAGCGGGGTGCGGACCTTGGACTCGACGACCGCGAAGCTCACGAGCAGCACCACGGCCGCGACGAACAGACCGATGGTGGACACGGACGACCAGCCGGCCGTCTCGGCGCGGGTGAAGCCGTAGACCAGCGAGACCAGGCCGAGCGTGGACAGCACCACACCGGGGATGTCCAGCGGGGAGCGGTTGCGGCCGCCTTCCGGCTCACGGATCACGAAGTACGCGCCCAGGGCGGCGACCACCGCGAAGGGGATGTTGGCGAAGAAGGTCCAGCGCCAGTTGAGGTATTCGGTCAGCACACCGCCGAGCAGCAGCCCGACCGCGCCGCCGCCGCCGGCGATGGCGCCGAAGATGCCGAAGGCCTTCGCACGCTCCTTGACGTCGGTGAAGGTCGTGGCCAGCAGCGAGAGGGCCGCAGGGGCCAGCAGCGCGCCGAAGGCGCCCTGCGCGGCACGGGAGCTGAGCAGCATCGCCTCGTTGCCCGCGAATCCGCCGATGGCGGAGGCGAGGGCGAAGCCGGTCAGGCCGGTGACGAAGGCGCGCTTCCTGCCCCACTTGTCGGCGATGCGGCCGCCGAAGAGCAGCAGCCCGCCGAAGGCCAGGGCGTAGGCGGTGATGACCCACTGCCGGTTGGCGTCGGAAATGCCGAGGTCGTGCTGTGCGCTCGGCAGCGCGATGTTCACGATGGTCGCGTCGAGTACGACCATCAGCTGGGCGATGGAGATGAAGACCAGGGCTTTCCAGCGCCGCGGATCGGGGAGCGCTGTTCGAGCGGTGGCGGACATCGTTTGAGACATGGAGGTATCCACTTCGGTACGCGTGCTCGTCAATGAAGGAGTTCAGGGGCCGGGCCGGAGCCCGTGCCTTATGGGGTGCGCGTCGTCGCGTCGCCCGCTTCGTGGTTCGGATAAGGGGTCTTCAGGCCGTCGAGGAAGAGCTGCAGGTGGCGGTGCAGCTCACTGCCGGAGCAGTCGATCCCAGGCAGCGGGCGGGTGAGGCGCGAGATGGCGACCATCAGGTCGTTGAGGGTCACGTCGGGCCGCAGCCTGCCGTCCTTGCGCGCCCTTTCCATCAGGTCTTCGAGTTCGGCTTCGAGGCGGGCGATCTGCGCGCCCAGCTCCGCGGACCTGCTGTCGTCGCCGTTGACGAGCAGCCCGCACAGGGCGCCGATGTTGTCGTCGACGGCGCTGTGCGCGAAGCGGCCGAGCGCGGCACACGGGTCGTCGCCTGCGGCGGCCGCCGCGTTCTCCACTGCCGCGCGGTCCGCGGTGCGGGTCACGACGGACAGCAGGACGGCGTGCGCCAGCGCCTGCCGGTCGGCGAAGTGTCGGTAGAGGGTGGCATTGCCGATGCCGGCGCGGCGGGCGATCTCGTCGAGCGGGGCGTCGGGCCCGTACTCCACGAAGACGTCGCGGGCCGCCGCGACGATCCGCTCCCGGTTGCGCAGGGCGTCCGCACGGGTCCTGTGCACCCGGACCGCGGCAGGTGCCACGGCGGCGGCGTCCGCCGTCACGTCGACGTCCACGTTCACGTCAGCGACAGTGGTCACAGTGCTCACTCCTCTCGACGGCCGGCACGGTAACCGGGGATCGCGTCCCCGGTTTTTCATTCACGTGCATGTAACGGGGAGGGAGTCCCCGGATATTTCGACCGTCCGATGTGACCTGAGTCACATGGGGGATTCGCGTCCGCCCGCCCGCGGAAAACCGGGTGTGCCCCCGGTGGCCGCTGGCTACGGTGAAGCCGGCTCATGGGCCGGCGGCCCGGGGGTGGACGGGGTCGGACGGGGGAGGGCAAGGGCATGGCACTGGTGAAGAAGGGCTCACGCCTGATCACCGTCGGCGGCGCCGTCTACCGCTGGCGGCTGCGCGGGCGCCCGACCTACGACCAGGGGCTCGCGGCATGGCCCATGACCTACGCGGTCGAGCAGGCCGAGGCGCCGGGCACCACCCTGGTGGTCACGACGGACCAGCCGCACACCGCCAACTGGTTCCAGCGCCAGGCCGCGCCCGTCCTGCCCTCGGACGTCGCCGCCGCGATCCGGGACGCGCTGGCCCGCGGCTGGACCCCGGGCGCGCCGGGCCGGCCCTTCCTGCTCGACCTCTCGGCGGGCTTCGACGCGGGGTGACGCGGCGGCTCAGGCCCGCCGGTGCAGCGACTCCGCGCCGACGGGCCGGTAGCCGGCGGCCTGGAAGGCGCGGACGCTGCGGGCATTGCCCGCGGCCTGCTGCGCCCAGACCGGGCCCGGCACCAGATGCCGGGCGGCGGTCGCCAGCGCCCGCCCCACGCCCCGGTGGCGCGCACCCTCCTCGACCTCGACGGCTGCCTCCCAGCGCCCGGCGACCCCGCGCCCGAGCACCAGCACCCCGCCGTCGGCCGCCCACACCCGTACCCCGTCGCGCCGGGCCAGCGCGCGTACCACCCGCGGATGGCCGGGGTCCTCGATCTCCCGCAGGGCCAGCGGCGGCTTCCCGCCGAGCGGCGCCGCCACCGTCAGCAGGTCGATGGTGTCCGTGCACCGCCGCGACCGGTCGAGCAGCCTCGCCAGGAAGCGCGGGTTCATCGCGGCCGCCAGCGGGTCGCAGTCCGCCGCGGCCAGCTCCGCCAGCACCCACGCCGGGTCCTCGTCGGTGAAGACCACCGCGTGCGCGGTGAAGGCGATCACCCCCGCGTCCCGCTCCCCCGGCTGGGGCACCACCGTGGCCCCGCCGTCGGCCGGCGGGAAGACCCCGCCTGCCGCTGCCTCCAGGATTCCTGCCAACGTCCGCCCCATGGGGCCGAATCGTATGCGGTCGCCAGCGCGGGCCGCCCACGGCGCCCGACGGCCGCGGGCCACTCACTCCAGGCCCAGCTCCTCCTCGCCGCGGAAGTGCCTGGGGAGGGCGGGGACCGAGGCCGCGGCCAGTGCGAGCAGGGCGAGGACGGCGGCAGCGGCCCAGGTGAAGGCGGGCAGGTGGCCGTGGGTCGCCGCGCGGTGGAGGTAGAGGGTGCCGACCGACGTCACGCCGAGGGTGGCGCCGAGCTGTTCCACGGACTCCAGGACGCCGGAGGCCGAGCCCGCGTGGGCGGGGGCGACGTGCTGGAGGGTGATGGCGAACAGCGGGCCCATCAGCATGCCGAGGCCGCTGCCGGCGACCAGCAGGGCGGGGAGCAGCTGCCAGATGTGCGTACGGTCGCCGTAGTGGTGCAGCACCCAGGCCGTACCCGCCGTGCCTGCGGCCAGCGTCGCGCAGCCGAGCGTGACGACATGGCGGCCCAGCCGGGGGACCAGGGGTTCCGCCAGGGCGGCGACACCCAGCACCATGCCCGCGATCATCGGCAGCGTCGTCAGCGCGGCGGTCAGCGCGCTCAGGCCGAGGCCGGCTTGCAGGGTCAGCGTGGTGGACATCATCAGGCCGGCCATCACCGCCTCCACCAGCAGGCTCACCAGCAGCCCCGAGCGGAAGGACCGGTGCCGGAAGAGGCCGGTGTCGACCAGGGTCGCGCCCGGCCTGCTGCCGCGGGCGTGCTGGTCGCGGACGAAGAGGGCCAGTACGGGCACCGACGCGGCCAGGGACAGCGCGCACCACGGCGGCCAGTGCAGGGCGGGGCCCTGCACCAGCGGCAGTACGAGCAGGCCGAGGCCCACGACGGCCAGGACGGTGCCGCGCAGGTCGAGCCCTACCCGCTGGGGCGAGCCGCCGGGAGGCAGCAGAGCCGCACCCGCGGCGAGGGCGGCGAGGCAGAGCGGGACATTGATCAGGAAGATCGGCATCCAGTCCGCGCCGGGCAGGTCGGCCCGGAGCAGGGCGCCCCCGACGATCGGTCCGAAGGCGGCCGCGAGGCCGGCGAGCGCGCCGAAAAGGCCCATCACCCGGGCGCGCTCGCCGGGGGCGTACATCAGCTGGAGCAGCGACGTGGCCTGCGGCACCATCAGCGCGGCGGCGGCGCCCTGCACCGCCCGCGCGCCGATCAGCACCCGTGCGTCGGGGGCGAGCGCGCAGGTCACCGAGGCGGCGAGGAAGCCGGCGGTGCCGAGCAGGAAGGCCCGCCGGTAGCCGATGATGTCGCCGAGGCGGCCGCCGGCGATCAGCAGCACCGCGAAGGGCAGCGTGTAGCCGGCGACCAGCCACTGCACCCCGGAGCCGCCCAGCGAGAAGCCGGCCTGGAGTGAGGGCAGGGCGACGTTGACGGCCGAGGTGTCGACCAGGTCCATCGCCACGGCCAGCATGACGACGGTCACGGCGACGGTCCGGCCGCGTGTCGGCCCTGGTGCCGGGGGCGCGGAGGAGGGTCCGGGTGCCGGGGGCGGCTGGGACGGTGGCGTGGACCGGGGACCGGAGGCGGGCCGGGACCCGGGAGCGGGATCTGCGGGATCGGGCGCGGGATCGGCGGGTACGGCGACAGTCGGCATGGGCCCTCCTGGTGGCACAGCACGGCATGGCAGCACGGCAGCACGGCAGAACACTCCGACAAGACTGAACCGTCTAGTATCGGCCCAGCAAAATTAGACGGAACAGTTCAGTCTTGGCAAGGCGGTACGATGCCGCCATGCCCGCCACCCCGGCCGACGCGGCCGCCGCCCCCCGCCCCCGCCGCTCCGAGGCCAAGCGGGAGGCGATCCTGCGCGCCGCGCTGGCCGTCTTCCTGCGGGAGGGCTTCGCGGGCGCGAGCGTGGACACCGTCGCGGCCACGGCGGGCGTCGGCAAGCAGACGGTCTATGCGCACTTCGGCGACAAGGAGAAGCTCTTCCTGGCCGCGGCCCAGGCGGCGGGCGGCCTGCTGGGGGACACCCCCGACGCCTGGCGGAGCCCGCTGCCCGCCACCGGCGACCCCCGCGCCGACCTGACCGCCGCCGGTGTGCGCATCCTGCGCGCGGTCCTCGCCCCGGACGCCGCGGCCCTGCACCGGATGACCATCGCCGAGCTGTCCCGGCACCCCGAACTCCAGCGCCTCTGGCGCGAGTCCGCTCCCCGCGGGACCCTCGACGACCTGGCCGCCTACCTCGCGGACCGCGACCGCGCGGGCGAGCTCACCGTTCCCGACCCGGCCCTCGCGGCCAGGCAGTTCGCCCTGCTGCTGGCCACCGAGGGCCGCGTTCGCACCCTGCACGGCACCCAGTCGCTGCCGGAGGCCGACTACACGCGCATCGCGGCCGAGACCACCGACCTGATCCTGCGCGCGCACCGCGCCGACGACAGGCCCTAGCCAGGGCGGGTCCGCGAAGTGGCCCCGTCCGCCCGCAGGGGCGGGACTTCGCGGACCCGTCCCGGCGGGCGGGCTCAGCGCAGCGCGTGGGCGTCGGCCCATGCGGAGACGGCCGCCGCGATCTCGGCCGGGCGGTCCTCCGCGGCGTGGTGTCCGGCCTCGCCGCAGGGCACCGTGGTGAGGGCGGAGATGTTGGCCGCGCACCAGGCGGCCATCGGGGCGGTGATGCCCAGGGTGGGGGAGCCGGTGAAGGTGAGCAGGAGTTTGGGCACGCGGGGGGACTGCGCCAGCCAGGTCCCGTAGCCGGCGACGCGGGCGACGACCTCGGCGGGTTCGCCGTCGATGGGGATCTGGCGGGCCCAGGCCAGCAGCGGGCGGCGGCTCTCCACGGTGGGGTAGGGGGCGAGGTACTCGGCGAGTTCTGCCTCGGGCAGCGGGGTGCGGACGCCGCCGGTGTAGGCGGTGCGGACCAGTGGGTTGTCACCGCCGATCATCTCCTCGCCGCGGCCGGGGGTGCGCAGCAGCCGGCTGCGCTCGCGGGCCTGCGGGGTGAGGTCGTCGCCGGCCAGCGGCCTGACGAAGGTCTCGAAGAAGGCGATCCCCGCGACCCGCTCCGGGTGCCGCGCGGCCCAGTCGAAGGCCAGCACGCCGCCCCAGTCGTGGCCGACCAGGACGACCCGGTCCAGGCCGAGCGCGTCGAACCAGGCGTCCAGGTAGCGGGCGTGGTCGGCGAGTGAGTAGGCGATGTCGGGCTTTCCCGATCGGCCCATGCCGATCAGGTCGGGGGCGAGGACGCGTACCGCGCCGAGTCCCGGGGCGACGTTGCGCCAGGTCCTCGAGGTGCCGGGATTGCCGTGCAGCAGCACGAAGGGCGTGCCGGTGCCGGTGTCCTCGTAGTGGAGTGCCGAGTCGAGTACGTCGATCGTGGGCATGGGAGTCCTCGCAGACCATGATGTTAGTGTCGTTAACGTTTATCGCACTAACGAACGTACATCGTTAGGGCCACTAACGCAACGGAATAGGATCCGGCCATGAACGACTCGTCCCGCCCCACCCCCGAGCGGCTGCGCACCCTGCCGAGCCGGCTGCTCGCCATCGCGGCCTCGCAGGGCGACCGGCTGGTCGGCGAGGGCCTGTCGGCGGTCGGCGCGCGCAAGTGGCACTACGCGGTGCTCACCTCACTCCAGGAGTACGGCCCGGCCAGCCAGGCGGAGTTGAGCCGGCGCGCCGGCATCTACCGCAGCGACATGGTCGCGGTGCTCAACGAACTCGCCGACGGCGGCCACGTCGAGCGCACCCCCGACCGCGACGACCGGCGGCGCAACGTCATCACCATCACCGCCCGGGGCCGCCGCCGGGTGGACACCCTCGACGGCCTGATCGACACCATCCAGGGCGAGTTGCTGGCCCCGCTCGACGCGGCCGAGCGGGCGGAACTCGTCCGCTTGCTGACCGTCCTCGTCGCCCACCACGGCGACGGCATGTGACGCGCAGGCAGGGCGTGTGCGCGGTCGGTACGGCGTACGGTCGTGCCTACGCCGCAGGTTCCGCTTCCGCGTCCGAGCGGCGCCGACGCCATCGCGAGGAGCGGCCGTGATATCGGAGCCGGAATTGACGGGAGGTCCCGACGCGGGCGGGGCCGAGGTGATCAGCGACGCCGACCGCAAGCCGCGGTGGGGCGGGATGCGGCGCCCGTGGGTGTGGGGGGTCGGCGGGGTGGTGCTGGCCTCCGCGGTGTGGGCGGGCGGGGTACGGGCCTGGGCCGCGCACCACGACGGGCCGCCCGACCTGCACGGTTACCTGCTCGGCGACAGCCCGTGCGCGGGCACCACGCTGGAGCCGCTGACCCGGGCGCTGCGGGCGGTCGACGTCGCCGCGGTGTCGCCCGCGGCGGCCCGGCTCGGGCCCGCGCTCGACCAGATCCGCTGCACCCTGTCGGTGAACGCACCCGACGGCGAGGGCGGCATGGGCTATTTCCAGATCTTCGTGACCATCGACCTGCACAAGCGGACGGACCCGAGGGCGGAGTTCGAGGACCAGGCCAGGGTCGACAGCGCGGACCTGACCCCGGTGAAGTCGGTGCGCCGGGTCGCGGGGCTCGGCGACGAGGCGTTCGCCCAGACGCTGAGCCGGCAGAGCGAGGAGCTGAAGGTGCTGCACGGCGGCGCCGTCTTCACCCTCACGCTCACCGGTTACAGCGGCGACCACGTCTCAGAGGACACGCTCGGCGCGCTGCACGGCGGCCCCCGGCAGGTCGCCTCGGACGTCGGACGTTTCGAGTCCGAGCTGGTCGACGCGATGCGGAATGTCATGAAAGGACAGCAGAAGACCCGGCGTTGACCCTTTCCGGCGGAAATCGTCTCCCCGCCGATGAACGCAGAATCTTGCGCAAGAAAGTTACTTTCTCGCAATGATGAGCGTGGATATTGCGGACCCGTGTCCGCGACATTACGGTGCCCCTTGCGTTGACCGCTCCACCCCCACCGGTGCAGATCCGGCATTCTGTGTCGAAAGGAGCACGTGATGTTCCACACTCCCCCCTTCTCCCGAGGTCGCAGAAGCCCACAGCCACCCGGTGGTTCGGGCCGCCGCAGCGGCCTGAGACGAGCGGTCGCCGTCGTCGGCAGCACCGCCCTGCTGACCACCGGCGGAGTGCTCGCCCTGAGCGCGGCCCCCGCCTACGCCGCCGCCACCGGCGGCAGCGGCGCGAGCCTGCCCTACGTCGAGGTGCAGGCCGAGAACTCCGCCACCAACGGCAGCCAGATCGGCCCCAGTTGGCTCGCGGGCCAGCTCGCGGACGAGGCGTCCTACCGCAAGGCGGTGACGCTGTCGGGCAGCGGCAAGTTCGTCACCTTCACCACCCCGGTGGCGACCAACTCGATCGACTTCCGCTACAGCATCCCCGACGGCTCAGGCGGCTCGGTCTACACCGCCCCGCTGTCCTTCGCCATCAACGGCACCGCGCAGCCCGACTTCACCCTGACCAACGCCTACAGCTGGTACTACGGCAGCTACCCGTTCACCAACCAGCCGGGCAGCAACCCGCACCACTTCTACGACGAGGCGCACCGGCTGCTGCCGCAGACGTATCCGGCCGGCACCACCTTCACCCTCCAGACGAGCGGCGGCAGTGCCGCCACCACCATCGACTTCGCCGACTTCGAGCAGGTCGGCGCGGCACTTCCGCAGCCGGCCGGCTCGGTGTCGGTCACCAGCAAGGGCGCCGACGCCAGCGGCGCGGCCGACTCCACGGCAGCCTTCAACGCGGCGATCAGCGCGGCGGGTTCCGGCGGCACCGTGTGGATACCGCCGGGCACGTACAAGATCCCCCGGCACATCACGGTCAACAACGTCACCGTCACCGGTGCGGGCATGTGGTATTCGACGGTGACCGGCGCGGCGCCCGGCTTCTACGGCCTCGGCGAGCCGGACAGCTGCGGGGTCGGCGGCAACCGCGGGGTCAGCAGCAACGTCCACCTGTCGAACTTCGCGATCTTCGGCCAGGTCGGCGAGCGCAACGACTGCGACCAGGTCAACGGCATCGGCGGCGCGATGTCCAACTCCTCGGTCTCCGGCCTGTGGATCGACCACATGAAGGTCGGCGCCTGGATGGACGGGCCGATGGACAAGCTCACCCTGAGCGGGCTGCGCATCCGGGACACCACGGCCGACGGCGTCAACTTCCACGGCGGGGTGACCAACTCGACGGTCACCAACAGCGAGATCCGCAACACCGGTGACGACGGCATCGCGACCTGGGCGGACGCCGCACTGGGCGCCGACGCCAACGACACCATCTCGAACAACACCGTCGAGACGCAGATCCTGGCCAACGCCATTGCGATCTACGGCGGCCACGACAACACCGTCAGCGGAAACCTGGTGATGGACACCGGCCTCGCCCAGGGCGGCGGCATCCACGTCGGCCAGCGCTTCACCTCCACGCCGGTCGGCACCACCAACATCACCGGCAACACGCTGATCCGGGCCGGCAGCCTCGACCCGAACTGGCAGTTCGGCGTCGGCGCGCTGTGGTTCGACGGCAGCCAGGGCGCCATCACCGGCCCGATCAACGTCAGCAACGCGCTGATCGAGCAGAGCCCCTACGAAGCCGTGCAGTGGGTCGAGGGCACCGTCAGCGGGGTCAACCTCAACAACGTGACGATCGCCGGCACCGGCACCTTCGCACTCCAGGAGCAGACCGGCGGCGCGGCGAAGTTCACCAACGTCACGGCCACCGGGGTCGGCGCCTCGACGCCCGTCTACAGCTGCGAGGGCGGCAACTTCGCCGTCACCGACGGCGGCGGCAACTCCGGCATCACCGGCACGCCCTTCTGCGGCGGCTTCCCCGCCCCGGTCTTCCCGCCCTACCCGGCCAGCGGCGTCACGGCCACCCCCGGCGCGCTCAACTTCGGCTCCGTCGCGACCGGTTCCAGCAGCTCCGCGCAGACCGTGACGGTCTCCAACCCGACCGGTTCCGCCGCCGCGGTCTCCGCGCTGTCCGCCTCGGGCGACTTCACGCAGACCAACACCTGCGGCTCCTCGGTGCCGGCGAACGGCTCCTGCACCGTCAGCGTCATCTTCCGGCCGACCGTCGCGGGGGAGCGCTCCGGCACCCTCACCGTCACCGCGGGCGGCAACACCAGCACGGTCACCCTGACCGGCACCGGCACCGCGCCCGGCCCGGTGCTCAACGCCAACCCGGGCGGCCTGTCGTTCGGCGGCACGGTCGTCGGCTCGACCGCCGCCCCGCAGACGGTGACCGTCACCAACTCCGGCACCACCGCGGCGACCGTCTCGAACGTCGCGGCCACCGGTGACTTCACCCAGACCAACAACTGCTCCTCGCTCGCGGTCGGCGCGTCCTGCGCGGTGACCGTGACCTTCAAGCCGACCGCGGGCGGCACCCGCAACGGGACGCTGACGCTGACCAGCAACGCCAACAACAGCCCGACCGCGGTCGCGCTGAGCGGCGCAGGCATCGACAGCAGCACCGACATCGCAGCCGGCCGCCCGGCCACCGCGAGCTCCACCAACGGCACCTTCGTGCCCGGCAACGTCACCGACGCGGACGCCTCGACGTACTGGGAGAGCGCCAACGGCGCCTTCCCGCAGTGGGTCCAGGTCGACCTCGGCCAGAACTACAGCGTCGGCAAGGTCACGTTGAAGCTCCCGCCGTCCACGGCGTGGGCGGCCCGCACGCAGACGCTGTCCGTCGAGGGCTCCACCAACGGCACCTCCTTCAGCACCCTGTCGCCCTCCGCGGCACGGACCTTCGACCCGAACAACGGCAACAACACGGTGAACATCACCTTCACCGCGGCCACCGCCCGCTACGTGCGGATCAACGTCAGCGCCAACTCGGGCTGGAGCGCGGCCCAGCTGTCCGCCCTCCAGGTCTTCCCCGGCGGCGGCACCACCCCGACCTCCGCGACGCTGTCGGTCTCCCCGTCCTCCGTCACCTTCGCCACCCAGGCGCCCGGCACCACCAGCGCCGCCCAGAACGTGACGGTGACCAACACCGGTACCGCCGCAGCGTCGATCAGCTCGGTCACCGCGTCGGGCGACTTCACGCAGACCAACACCTGCGGCAGCTCGCTCGCGGCGGGCGCCGGCTGCACCGTCGCGGTGAAGTTCGCCCCGACCGCGTCCGGCACCCGCACCGGCACCCTGACGATCAACAGCAACGCCGGCAACAGCCCGACCACCGTGGCGCTGACCGGCACCGGCACCGGCACGGTCAGCACCAACCTGGCGGCCGGCCGGCCCACCAGCGAGTCCAGCCACACCGATGTCTACCCGTCGTCGAACCTGACCGACGGCAACCAGTCCAGCTACTGGGAGAGCGCCAACAACGCCTTCCCGCAGTGGGCGCAGGTCGACCTCGGCTCGGCCCAGAGCGTGAGCAAGGTCGTCCTCCAGCTGCCGGCCGGCTGGGGCTCGCGCAACGAGACGCTGTCGATCGCGGGCAGCACCGACGGCAGCACCCTGACCACCCTCAAGTCGTCCGCGTCCTACGCCTTCACCCCGGGCGCGAACAACACCGTCACGATCACCTTCCCCGCGTCCACCCAGCGCTACGTCCGGGTGACGATCACCTCCAACGACGGCTGGCCCGCGGGCCAGCTCTCCGAGGTCCAGGTGTGGAACTCCTGACGCGGGCCCGATGAACGCCGGTGCCGCCGGGTGCACGAGCACCCGGCGGCACCGTGCACGGGCGCGCGTCAGGAGGTCGGGATCAGGCCGCCGTCGATCCTGAAGTCGCTGCCCGTGATGTTCCCCGCCCGGTCACCGGCCAGGAAGAGCACCAGGTCGGCGACCTCCGCCGGGCGGCTGAAGCGGCCGCTCGGAATCGAGCCCGAGGTCTCCGCGATCACGTCCTTCGCGCTGCCCCCCGAGGCGGCCGACACCGTCGCGGCCACCCCCTTGTCACCCAGCCACAGGTCGGTCTCCACCGGCCCCGGGCTCACCGTGTTCACCCGCACGCCCTTCGCCGCGACCTCCTTGGACAGCGCCTTGGAGAAGGCGAGCAGCGCCGCCTTGCCCGCGCTGTAGTCGATCACCGCGGGGTCGGGCAGCGTGGAGTTCACCGACGCGATCGTCACCACGGAGCCGCGCCCTGCCTCCAGCATCACCGGCAGCGCCGCCCGCGTGACCCGCACCGCGGCAAGCAGGTTCAGGTCGACCGTGCGCGCCCAGTCCTCGTCGGTGACAGAAAGGAAGCCGCCGGTGCGCACCGGCGCCGCGCCCACGTTGTTGACCAGGACGTCGATCCTCCCGCCCGCCGCGTCCACGAGACGGCCCGCGGCCGCCGGCTCGGCCAGATCCACCCCCACCCACTCCACGGCGCCGCTCGCCACCAGCGCGTCGAGCGCGTCCGAGGTCCGCCGGGACCCCGCGACCACCCGGGCCCCCGCGGCGGCGAGCGCCTCCACCACGGCGAGCCCGATCCCCTTGCTCGCCCCGGTCACCACGGCGGTCCTGCCTTGCAACTCACCAGTCATCGCGCGTCCACTCCTCGGTGTGCGGTGTCCTACGGATACTGCCGCAGTCCTGGCGGCCGCGCCGGGCGACCGGCCGTTGCGGTCACCCGGCGCGGCGGATGCGGAGGGCGCGGGTCCGTGTGATCGAGACAGATCGGCGTACCCGATCCACCGTGTCATGGTGGGCCCGCGGCCCGGCCCCTACACTGCGCACGTGCCGAAACTGTGGAACGAGACGATCGAGGCGCACCGCGGCGCGGTCAGGGACGCGACGCTGGACACCACGGCCGCACTGGTCGCGGAACGCGGGCTGACCGGCGTGACCATGTCGCAGATCGCCGAGCGCACCGGGATCGGCAGGGCCACGCTCTACAAGTACTTCCCGGACATCGAGTCGATCCTGCTCGCCTGGCACGAACGCCAGGTCGGCGCGCACCTCGCGCGGCTCACCGCCACCGCCGGCGACGGGGCGGGGCGGCTCGCCGCGGTCCTCGACGCGTACGCGCTGATCCAGCACGAGCACCCGGTGCACGAACTCGCCGCCGTCCTGCACCGCGGCGACGGCGCCGCCCACGCCGAGCGGCACCTCACGGACTTCGTCGCCGGGCTGATCGCCGAGGGCGCCGCCGCCGGACGGCTCCGCGACGACATCCCGCCCGCTGAACTCGCCCGCTACTGCCTCGGCGCCGCCACCGCCGCCCGCGGCCTGCCCTCCAGAGCCGCCGTAGGGCGCCTGGTCCAGGTCACCCTGGCCGGCCTGCGACCCGCCGCCTGAATCCGAGGACCGCACCCATGCACCCGCCCGACCTGCTCGCCCGGTTGCGCGACGGCGCACGCGAGCGCCGCCTCAGCCGCCCCAAGGGACCCGAACTCGCCGCCGTCGACGACCTCGCGGGACCCGGCGGGCTGCGCCTGCGCCGCTACCGGCCCGGCGGCGAAGGGCTGCCCCTGCTGGTCTTCCTGCACGGCGGCGGCTTCGTCTTCTGCGACCTCGACACCCACGACCGCACCTGCCGCCGTATCGCCCGCGCCTGCGACGTCGACGTGCTGGCCGTCGACTACCGCCTCGCCCCCGAGCACCCGCACCCCGCGGCCCTGGACGACGCCGTCGCCGTACTGCGCCAGGTGCGGCCCGCCGCCGTCGCGGGGGACAGCGCGGGCGGCTTCCTCGCGGCCGCCGCCTGCCTCGCGCTGCGCGACGCCGGCGACCCGCTGCCCGGCCTGCAAGCCCTGATCTGCCCCAACACCGACCTGACCCTCGGCAGCCCCTCGGTCACCGAGAAGGGCACCGGATACGGGCTCGACGCCGATGTGCTGGCCTTCTTCGTCGCCGCGTACGTGCCAGAGCCCGCCGCCCGCGCCGCCGCGAGCCCGCTGCACGCCCCCGACCTCGCGGGCCTGCCGCCCGCCCTGGTCGTCACCGCGGAGCACGACGCGCTCAGGGACGAGGGCGACGCCTACGCGGGACGGCTCGCCGCCGCCGGCGTCCCCGTACGGCACCGCTGCGAGTCCGGGCTGCCGCACGGCTTCATCCAGGGCATGGACCTCACCGACCCGGCCGCGGCCGCGGCCCACGACCGCGTCTTCACCGACCTGCGCGAGCTGATCCCCCGGCACTGAAGGTGCTGTGACCGGGGATCGCGGGCGCCCGTCGAGGACGGGACTTTACACTCGTGGCCATGCCAGACGCCGAGGACGTCCGCCGTATCGCCCTGTCCTTCCCGCAGACCGTGGAGAAGGAGATGTGGAACCACCCGACCTTCCACGTGGCGGGCCGCATGTTCGTCACGGTCCCCGACGACGGCACGTCCTTCGCCGTCCGCTGCCCGCGCCAGGACCGCGCGGAGCTGATCGCCTCCGAGCCGGCCAAGTTCTGGGTGCCGCCGCACGAGGCCCACTCGTCGTGGGTCCGCGCGCGTCTCGTGGAGCTCGACGACCTCGCCGAGCTCCACGACATCCTCCTCGACTCCTGGGTGCAGGCCGCCCCCGCCGACCTGGCACCACCGCAGTAGCCCCGGCCCCTCACACGGAGGAGCCGGGGCCTGGGAGCGTCCGGGGTGTTCGGTTCAGAGAGTCGGCGTCGTGCTGGGGGCCGGGTGGCAGGTGAAGCCCAGCCTGGTCAGCGCCCGTACGACCTCGGTGTTGGTGAAGTCGCGCCGGTCCTGACCGGTGATGATCGCCCCGACCTGCTTGACAGGGTACTGCTTGCGGCCGATGGTCACGGACGCCTCGGTCACGGCCTCCGGCTTGACCCCGCTCATGGATTTCTCGACCTCCTCCTTGATGAGGTCGAAAGAGAAGCGGGCGATGACGCAGCGCATGTTGCCTCCGCAGAGTTCGAGAGGGGGACGTTCAGGACCTACGGCGGGCCGGCCGGCCGGAGCGCGACCGGGAGGACCGGGAGGAGGAGCGGGGCGAGGACGAGCGGGCGGCCGCCGGAGCGGGCGGCGCCGCCGCCGGGACGGGGATGCCCGACGGCGCCTGCGCACCGGTGATGCGGGTCAGCGCGGCCTCGCCCGAGCGGACCTGGGTGACCTCGGGGGTGATGCCGGCCGCGGCCATCAGCCGCGCCATCTCCCGCCGCTGGTGCGGCAGCACCAGGGTGACCACGCTGCCGGACTCGCCCGCGCGGGCGGTCCTGCCGCCGCGGTGCAGGTAGTCCTTGTGGTCGCTGGGCGGATCGATGTTGACGACCAGGTCGAGGTCGTCGATGTGGATGCCGCGGGCCGCGACGTTCGTGGCGACCAGAGCGGTGACATCGCCGGTCTTGAAGCGCGCCAGCGTCCGGGTGCGCTGCGGCTGGGACTTGCCGCCGTGCAGCGCAGCGGCCCGCACCCCGCTGTTGAGCAGGTGCGTGGTGAGCCGGTCCACCGCGTGCTTGGTGTCGAGGAAGAGCAGCACCCGCCCGTCGCGGGCGGCGATCTCGGTGGTCGTGGCGTACTTGTCCGCGTCGTGCACGTGCAGCACGTGGTGCGCCATCGTGGTGACGGCGCCGGCCGCGGGGTCGACCGAGTGCACGACCGGGTCGTTCAGATAACGCCTGACCAGCAGGTCGACATTGCGGTCGAGGGTGGCGGAGAACAGCATCCGCTGCCCCTGGGGGCGCACCTGGTCGAGCAGCTTGGTGACCTGCGGCATGAAGCCCATGTCGGCCATCTGGTCGGCCTCGTCGAGGACGGTGATGCCGACCTCGTCGAGCCGGCAGTCACCGCGTTCGATCAGGTCGGCGAGCCTGCCGGGGGTGGCGACCACGATGTCGACGCCGCGCCGCAATGCCGTCGTCTGCCGGCCGATGGACATGCCGCCGACCACGGTGGTGAGCCGCAGTTGCAGCGTCCGCGCGTACGGGGTCAGCGCGTCGGTGACCTGCTGGGCCAGCTCCCTGGTCGGGACGAGGACCAGGCCGAGCGGGCGGCGCGGCTCGGCACGGCGGCCGACCTCCGCGGTGCGGACCAGCAGCGCGAGCCCGAAGGCCAGCGTCTTGCCGGACCCGGTGCGGCCCCGGCCGAGCACGTCGCGCCCGGCGAGCGTGTTGGGCAGGGTGGCGGCCTGGATCGGGAAGGGCTCGACCACGCCCAGCTCGGTGAGGGCCTTCAGCACCGGCTGGGGTATCCGCAGCTCGGCGAATGACGCGACCGCGGGTAGCGCGGGCGTGACGGTGACCGGCATGGCGAACTCGCCCTGCCGGGCGGGGGCGGGACGGGAGGCGGGGCGCTGCCCGCCGCCGCGGCCTGCGGCACCGCGGGTGCCGCCGAAGCCGGAACCGCGTGCGCCGGCCGAGCCGCGCGCTCCGCGGGAAGTTCTGGAATAGCGTTCGTTGTCGCGAGCCTGACGATTCATGCAAGCCTTTCCTCGATGCGGCGCGTATCGAGGAATTCCCGGTGCGGCGGTCCGTGTTCGGGCCGAGGCGCGGGGAATTGCAGGAACGGGCCGGAACACGAACCCGGGTCCGCACCCGAAGGTGCGGACCCGGATGTGCTGATGCGGGGTGCGTCAGGCGGGAACGATGTTCTCGGCCTGCGGGCCCTTCTGGCCCTGGGTGACGTCGAAGGTCACCTTCTGGCCTTCCTGCAGCTCACGAAAGCCGGAGGCAGCGATGTTGGAGTAGTGGGCGAAGACGTCGGCGCCGCCGCCGTCCTGCTCGATGAAGCCGAAGCCCTTTTCCGCGTTGAACCACTTCACGGTGCCAGTAGCCATTTTTCTAAATTCTCCTTGGGGCAATACCGCCGAGTCCACACTGTGCAAACCCGGTGCTGCCGAAATGATTACCCCATCCGGAGAAACGCACCGGAGTCAAAGCTATGGGAACCACGACTGCAACTGCTTCCACCGTAGCACGACGCAACCGGACGGGCGCGGGATGTCATTTCGCTGAGCCCGCCGTGCCATAAACCCTCAGTGCGGATTCCGATAATTTCTGCCGTGGCGGGGGCAGAATTGCTCAGCTGCCGCCCTCAGCCCGGCGCTCGCCGGCCGGCAGCCGGCCGCGCATCTCCTCGTTGAGCCGCCTGGCCTCCTCCAGCTGGTCCTCCAGGATCACGATCCGGCACGCGGCCTCGATCGGTGTGCCGGAGTCGACCAGCTCGCGGGCGCGGGCGGCAATGCGCAGCTGGTAGCGCGAGTAGCGGCGGTGGCCGCCCTCGGACCGCAGCGGGGTGATCAGCCGGGCCTCGCCGATGGCCCGCAGGAAACCCGGGGTCGCGCCGATCATCTCGGCGGCGCGGCCCATCGTGTATGCGGGGTAGTCGTCGTCGTCCAGCCGGTCGGCGGTCCGCGGCGGAGGTTCAGGGGGCACGTACACCTCTTGGGGAATGCGCCGGGCTTGGCCCGGCCGCACCAGGAACCCTACCGGGCCCACGGCAGCATTTCACGTCCGCGCGGGGCTGTTCCGTAGCTGTTCACCCCCGGAGGAACGCCAGTACGGCCAGCACGCGGCGGTGCGTGTCGTCGGCGACCGGCAGATCCAGCTTGGTCAGGATGCTCCCGATGTGCTTGCCGACAGCGGCGTCCGACACCACCAGGTCACGGGCTATCGCCCCATTGGAGCGCCCCTGCGCGACCAGCCCCAGTACCTCGCGCTCCCTCGGGGTCAGCCGCTCCAGCGGGTCGCGGCGGCGCCGCAGCAGCTGCCGTACGACCTCGGGGTCGACGACCGTGCCGCCCGCCGCGACGTCCTCGACCGCGGCCACGAACTCCTCCACCTGCCCGATCCGGTCCTTGAGCAGATACCCGACGCCGCCGCCGTCACCGGAATCCAGCAGGTCGGCCGCGTACGCCCGCTGCACGTACTGGCTCAGGACCAGCACCGGCAGCCCGGGTCGCGCCGCCCGCAGCCCCACCGCCGCCCGCAGGCCCTCGTCCTGGAAGCCGGGCGGCATACGGACGTCGGTCAGCACGATGTCGGGGCGGTGCCGCTCGACGGCCTCGACGAGCGCGTCCGCGTCGCCGACCGCCGCGGCCACCCGGTGCCCGAACCGCGCCAGCAGCCCGGTCAGCCCGTCCCTGAGCAGCACGCTGTCCTCGGCGAGCACCACGGTCAGCGACGTGCCACGGGCGCCGGCGGCGTCGGGATCGGTCGGCACGGTATCTCCACACGCAGTCGGGTCGGCCCTCCGGGCGGGCTGGTCAGGGCCAGTGTGCCGGACACCACCGCCACCCGGTCCGCCAGCCCGACGAGCCCGCTCCCGCGCGGGGAATGCCCCTCGGGCCCGCCCGCATCCGCATCCGCATTCGCATCCGCCTCCGGCCCGGCGACCGCGCCGCCGCGGCCGTCATCCTGCACGACCAGCACCAGGCGGCCCCTCCGGTGGCCGCCGGTGACCGTGGCGCGGGAGGCGCCGCTGTGCTCCGCCACGTTCGACAGCGCCTCGCACACCGCGAAGTACGCCGCCGCCTCCACCGGCCGCGGCAGCCGGCCCGGCAGGTCCAGGTCGACGTCCACCGGGACAGGGGAGCGGTCCGCGGCGTCCGCCACGGCCGCGGCGAGGCCGTAGTCCGTCAGCACCTGCGGATGGATGCCGTGGATCAGCCGGCGCAGCTCCGCCAGGGCCGCGCCCGCCTCCCCGTGGGCCTTCGCCAGCTGCTCGGCCAGCGGCCCCGGGGGCGCGTCCAGCCGGGCCAGGCCCAGCGTCACCGTCAAGGCGACGAGACGCTGCTGCGCGCCGTCGTGCAGATCACGCTCGATCCGCCGCCTCTCCGCCTCGAAGGCGTCCACCAGCCGCACCCGGGAACGGGTCAGCTCGGTCACCCGCTCCTCCGCGTCCGCGGGCACGAGCAGCGCGCGGGTCGCGGCGGCCCTGGCACCCGCCGCGACCGCCGCCAGGTAGCCGCCCGCGGCCAGCGCCACGAGACCGCCGAGCGCGGCGGCGACGGCGCCCGGCCAGCCGTCGACCGTCCACGCCTTGAGTACTTTCGTCTCGCCGTCCACCGCCAGCGCGACCGGGACCGCCAGCAGCGACACCGGCACCACGACGGCCGCGGCCAGCACGAGCGCGTCCAGCGGCCACAGCACCAGCGCGAGCAGCACCGCGTACCCCAGCTCCCGCCACGTCGCCCGCTCACGGAACCGGGCACGCGCCCAGCTGCCGAGCCCCGGCTCCGCCGGGCGCCGATGCGGCGACGGTACGGGCGCCCCGTCCACCAGGCGCAGCCTGCGCCGCTCGACCGCACCCACCGGGATCCCGCCGAGCGCGGCGAGCGCCAGCAGCGGCAACCCCACCACGACCAGCGCCAGCACGCCGCCCAGCAGCAGCAGTACGGCAAAGGCCGCGAGCGTCAGCGCCCCCGCCGGCACCCCGCAGGCCAGATAGGCGACCGCCCGCCACGGCCACCAGGACGCCAGGAAGCCGCGCCTGGCCAGGGCCTGCCAGATGTTCCGATCGCCGCGCATGCCGCCCACGGTAGGAGGTGGCCCGCGGCCACCGCGATCCGGTCCGCACCACCGCCGGGGGTGGGGCCAGGCATACCCCCAGGACTCGCCCCTGCCCTGATGTCCGCGCGCGGCCGCGGCGGTTGGCTGGTCGGCATGGAAGAAGACATGGTCGAACTGCGCGACGTGAGCCGGAGCCACCGGGCCGCCGGCGGAACGGTGACAGCCCTCGACTCGGTGACCCTCGGCTTCGGGCGAGGCACCTTCACCGCCGTGACCGGGCCCTCGGGGTCCGGCAAATCGACGCTCCTGCACTGCGCGGCCGGGCTCGAACGCCCCACCTCCGGCTCCGTCACGATCGGCGGCACCGACATCACGGGCCTGCGCGAATCCCGGCTCACCCGGCTGCGCCGGGACCGCGTCGGCTTCGTCTTCCAGGCCTACAACCTGCTGCCCGCGCTCACCGCGGAGCAGAACGTGGCCCTCCCGCTCCGCCTCGCCGGGCGCCGCCCCGCCCCCGGCCGGATCCGCGCCGCCCTCGACGAAGTCGGCATGGCCGGGCGGGCCCGGCACCGGCCGGCGGAGCTGTCCGGCGGGCAGCAGCAGCGGGTTGCGCTGGCGCGGGCCATCGTCACCCGGCCCGACGTGCTCTTCGCCGACGAGCCGACCGGGGCGCTCGACGCCCGCACCGCCGCCGAAGTCCTCTCCCTCCTACGGGACCTGGCCGACCGCGGCCAGACCGTCGTCATGGTCACCCACGACCCGGTAGCGGCCGCCCACGCCGCCCGCACCATCGTCTTGGCAGACGGCCGAGTGACCACCGACCAGCACCGCTCCCCTGCCGGGGTGCCCACATGACCTCTTCCCGCCCCCGGCGCTGGGGTCGCACCTTCCCCCGGCGGTTCCTCGCGCCCCTGGGGGGTGCCCCTTGCGGTGGCGTCGCACCTTTCCGCGTCGCGGCGGCTTGTCGCGCAGTTCCCCGCGCCCCTAGGTGGGTGCCCCTGGCGGTGGGGTCGCACCTTTCCGCGTCGCGGTGGCTAGTCGCGCAGTTCCTCGCGCCCCTGAAAAACGCGTGCCCTCCACGGCAGAAGAAGCCCACCAGGGACGAACGCTCCTCCCCACGGGCGCTGGGGGTACCCCCGGGCGAAGCGCTGGGGGCGGAACTGCGCGACCAGCCACGATGCGGCAGCAGACAAGGACTTGCCGCGAGGGGCACTTACCCAGGGGCGCTGGGGGTACCCCCGGGCGAAGCGCTGGGGGCGGAACTGCGTGGGCAGCCACGATGGCGCGGCAGTCGAGCGCGTCCGGCGAGGGGCACTTACCCAGGGGCGCGAGGAACTGCGCGGGCAACCACGATGGCACGGCAGTCGAGCGCGTCCCGCGAGGGGCACTTACCCAGGGGCGCCCCCCAGGGCGCGGGCAGCCGCGATGCGGCCGCAGGCGAGGACTTGCCGCGAGGGGCACTTACCCAGGGGCGCTGGGGGTACCCCCAGGCGAAGCGCTGGGGGCGGAACTGCGCGGGCAATCACGATGGCGCGGCAGTCGAGCGCGTCCCGCAAGGGGCACTTACCCAGGGGCGCGGGCAGCCGCGATGCGGCCGCAGGCGAGGACGTACACGCGAGGGCACCCCGGCAGGGGGCTGCGTGATGAAGGACAGGACACCCGGACACGGAGCCGAAAATGCCGACCACCCGCGCCGCACAGGCGCAAAAGATCTGTTCGCTCGCCATCGTGCTGGCGGTGACGGCCGGAGTGGCCCTGGTCACCTCGATGACGCTCGCGCTGGCCCGCGCCCTGGACGGCCCGCCGTCCAGGGCCCCGCTGAGGTTCGCCGCCGCGACGACCCTGGTGCGCGGCCAGGACACGCTGCACGTGGCGGCGGGATCGGCCCGGCTGCCGGAGCCGCTGCCGCTGCCGACCGCCCTGGTGGCGGAGTTGAAGGCGCTGGGCGGCCGTACCGTCGAGGACCGCACGTTCCCGGTGCGGGCCGACCATGCCCCCGCCGATCTCCTCGCGCACCCGTGGGGCACGGCGCCGCTGGCGGGCTACCGGCTGACCCGGGGCCGCGCCCCGGCCGCCGCTGACGAGGCCGTCGTCACCGGCGGCTGGGCGGCGCCCGGCACCGTCGTGCGGACGGGTGTCGGCACCCTCCGCATCGTGGGCACCGTCGCACCGCCGGGTCCGGTTTTCGAGGACGCACTCTTCCTGACCGACGCGCGGGCCGCGCGGATCGCCCCGCCGGTGAGGCAGTTGGCGGTGGCCGCGGATCCGGTGAGGGTCCGCGCAGTGGTGGCCCGTTCCGGCGCGGGCGCCACCGTTTTGACCGGCGAGGGGCTTCGCGCCGCGGATCCGCCGGGTGGCGACCTCACGGCCCTCGATGTGGTGCTGGGCACCGCGGCGGGCGTGACGGGCTTCGTCGTGGTGTTCGTGGTGGCGTCCACGACGGCTCTCGCGGTGGCGGCGAGGCGCAGGGAGTTCGGGCTGCTGCGGCTGGTGGGTGCGACACCTGGCCAGGTGCGCCGCGGTGTGCTGGCCGGGTCGCTGCTGCCGGCGCTGCCGGCGTCCGCGGCCGGTTGCGTACTCGGGGGGACCTACGGCGTAGGGGAGGCGGCCCGCTGGGCGGTCGGCGGCGGTCTGGCGCCGGCCTGGTTCGAGTCCGGCGGGCATACCCACCTGTGGCCGTATCCCGTCGCCTTCGCCACCGGCGTGGCGGCCGCGCTGTGCGGCAGCGTCGCCGCGTCGTGGCGGGCCGGCCGGACGGCGCCGGCGGAGGCGGCCCGGGAGGCGGAGGCCGACGGCCGCGCGCTCACCGCGGGCCGGGCCGTGACCGGTTCCGCCCTGCTGCTGGCGGCCCTCGCGCTGACGGGCTACGCGCTGTGCGCGGACCCGTCGGACCTGCTGCACCGCAAGACGTACATCAGCCGCCCGATGCTCGCGATCACCGCGGCGGCCCTGCTGTCCCCGGCGCTGGTGCGCCCGCTGGTGAGGCTGGTGGCCGTGCGCGGCGGCCTGGTCAGGGAGCTGGCCGCCGCGTCGGCACGGCGTACGGCGGCGGTCGCGGGCCCGGTGCTGGTGGTGGTCGCCCTGGCCGGTTCGCTGCTGGGCGGCATCGCGAACGTGAACACGGCCAAGTCGGCCGAGGTCCGCCATGCGACGACCGCGGACCTGTACCTGACGGCGCCGGGCGGCCTGGATGCGGCCGCGCTCGCCGGGGTCGGGTCGGTGCCGGGTGTGCGCACGGCCTCAGCGGTGACCGCGGGCACGGTCTTCACCTTGGAGGACGGGGTCGCCCTGATCCGTTCCGAGGCCTGGGCGGTCGATCCGGCCACCCTGCCGGGCACGGCCCGACTCCCGGTCGTCGCGGGCCGGTTGGCGGACCTGGACGACGACTCCATCGTCGTCAACGCCGAGTGGCAGCAGCACACCGTCGGCCGCGAGGTCACCGTGTGGCTCGCCGACGGAACCCGCCGGACGCTGCGGATCGCGGCGGTGCTGGCGACCGGGACCGGCGGCAACGGCGTCTATGTCACCGCGCACAACACCCCGCCCGGGGCCGCCCCCGGCCTGGTGCGTATCCGGCTCGCCCCGGCCGCGGACCCGGCGGCGGTCACGGCGGCGCTGTACCGGGCGGTCCTCGGCGCCCGGGTGCGTACGGCCGCCGACTGGATACGCGCCGCGTCGCCCAGGACCACCGCGGCCACCCGGATGGGCCTTGCCCTCACCCTCGGGATCGCCCTGCTCTATGCCGCTCTCGCCCTGGGCGTCGCCCTGGTCATGTCCACCACGGCCCGCGCTCGCGACCTCACCTTGCTGCGGCTGTCCGGTGCCACCCGCCCGCAGCTGCTCAGGCTGGTGGCCGCCGAGTCCCTCGTGGTGGTGGCGGTCGGCGCGGTGCTCGGGATCCCGGTCGTGCTGCTCGACCTGGCCGGCATGCACACGGCTCTCATCCTCCAGGGCGTGCGCTCCCCCCTCGTGCTGCCCTGGCGGGAGGTCGGCGCGACGGTCGCGGTCTGCGCCGCGGTCGCGGTGGCGTCCTCCGTGGTCCCGGCGGCCCTGCTGACGGCCCGCCGCGCCGGGCGGGGCCAGAGCGCGGTGCGGCGTGCGGGTGCCTGACCGCGGCCGAGGGGAGGGCCGGGGCGGGCGCGGCGCGGCCGCGTCAGCGGCGCCCCGAGGCGCCGGCGGCGAGGCCGGTGTCATGGTCGCCGTCCAGCCCTGCGTCGGCGTACACCCGCTGGAGCAGCGCGACGAAGGTCGCCGCCTCGTCCACGTCGAGGCCGCCGAGCAGTTTGGCCTCGAAGCGGTCCACCAGCACCTCGGCCTCCGCGTGCAACTGCCGTCCGGCGGGCAGCAGGTGGAGGGCATGGGCGCGGCGGTCGGCGGGGTGGCGGCGGCGTTCCACCAGGCCGCGCTGCTCCAGCTCGTCGACCAGGTCGACCATGACGTTGCGGTGGATGTTCAGCGGCCCGCACAGCTGGTGCTGGCTGAGCCCGTCCCGCTCGCCGAGCAGGCTGAGCAGGCCGTACTGCCGCGGGTTGATGCCCAGCGGCGCCAGCAGGGCGGTGACCTGGCCCTGCACATGGACATCGAGCCGGGTGAGGAGGCACGCGGGGTGCCCGAGGAGCGGCTGCGTCTTCACGAAAACCAGGATAGCTCACATGACTATCACCCCGGATGATGATCACCAGGGGTGTGCAAAGCGGGTCCGCGGCCTGGCGCGGTCGCGCCGCAGGCCCCGGCCGCGGTGTGTGCGGTCGGGGCCTGCGGCGCGGAGGGGGAGGTCAGAGCGAGGGGATCAGCTCTCGACCCACTGCGACCACGCCATGTTCCACCCGTTGATGCCGTTGCTCGGGGCGATGACCTTGTCGGGGGAGTTGACGACCTGGACGATGTCACCGATCAGCGAGTGGTTGTAGAACCAGGCGGCCGGGGTGTTGGGGTCGCCGCCGCCCTTGACGTCGTGCAGGCCGACGCAGCCGTGGCTGGTGTTCTCGTGCCCGAAGGTGGACACGGGGCGCCAGTAGTTGCCGTGCGTGTAGGTGCCGGAGTCCGACAGGCGCATGCCGTGCGGGACGTCCTTGATGTGGTAGGCGTTGCCCAGCCCCACGGACTGGGAGTCCATGTCCACCACCGGCTCCTTGCTCTCGATCACCATCTTGCCGTTGTAGGTGGTGTGCTGGGCGTCACCGAGGCTGGCGGGGTAGGTCTTGAAGACCTTGCCGTCGCGGTAGATCGTCAGCATCTTCGTCTTGTTGTCGGCGACGGACGTCTGCGAGCGGCCGATGGTGAAGGACACGTCCTTGTACTGCGCGCCGTACGTGGTCTTGGACGTCTTCACGCCGTCGAGCTTGAGGTGCAGCGTGACCTTGGTGCCGGGCGCCCAGTACTGCTCGGGGCGGAAGTCGATGCGCTGGTTGCTGAACCAGTGGCCTTCGACGGGCACGCTCGGCGTGGAGGTGACGGTGATCGCGTGGCGTACGTCGGCCTGGTTGGTGATCGCCTTGTTGAAGTCGATCCGCACCTCCATGCCCACGCCGTACGTCGCGCCCTGGTCGACGTTGAAGATCCCGTAGTTCGTGGCGGAGGCCGCCGGCTTCAGGGTGGTGAAGGTCGACTGCGTGCTCGTGGCCTTGCCCGCGTCGTCCGTCGCGGTGGCCGCCACCGAGTACTTGGTGTGGGTGCGCAGCGCGCCCTTCGGGGCCCAGCTGGCGCCGTCGGCGGATATCGCGCCGTCGACCGCGGTGCCGTCCGCCGCGGTGACCGCGACCTTGGTCAGCTTGCCCTTCGCCGCGGAGACCTTCAGCGCGCCCGAGGTGTCCACGCCGGTGGCACCGTTCTTGGGCAGGACGGTCACGGCGGCCTGCGAGCCGGCCGCCGTCGTGCTGTTCGCCGAGCTGCCGCTCTTGCCGTCCTGCTGGCCGCCGGAATGCGCGTCGGCATTGCCGCCGCAGGCCGCCGCGCCGAGCAGGACGGCGCCCAGCGCGAGCGCCATGAGCCCCTTCCTGCCGCGAGCGCCGCGAAGGGCTCGCAGCCCGCCGCGCGTCCCTGCCGCCGGGCTGCCCGGGCCGGCCCCCTCCACCCTGGTGGCGGTGTCGGCCGCCGTCTGCTCCGTCATCACTCTGTGTCTCCCCATTTCCGCAAAGGTCGCAACCTAGGAGACCGCATCCCGGGTCTGCGGTTGCGGCTGTTGCATGACTGATACGTCACGTACCCCGGCGGGGTTCAACCGGGGTGCCGTTTCGTGGCGTCCGGCGGGCGGTGCGCGCGCCCGACCCGGGCCCCCGGAGGGGCGGTTTCCTGCCCTTCCGCGGTGCGCGGGGCGCGCTGGTTCCGTAAACGTTGCCGGTTCCCTTGACAGCGCGGACGCCAGGGGAAGACTCTCCTGAGAGCGCTCTCACCTCCACAACCCGGTAACGCGGCAAGGCCAGTTGCGTCACCGCCCCCCACAGGAGAAGGAGTACGTCCGCATGTCGATAACAGGCAAGCGTCTGCGGCCGCCGGGCCGCGGGCCGGTCAGGCGGTTCGGGATCGGGCTGCTGGCCGCCACGGCTGTGGCGGCGGTCACACTGGCGGGCTCGGGCCAGGCGACGGCGTCCGCGTCCGCCGGCACCGCCGCCGCCCGTCCGGCGGCGGCACAGCCGGCCGCCGTCCAGCCCGCCGCGGTGCCCGCCGCGCCGTCCGGCTTCACCACCACCTGGAGCGACGACTTCAACGGTGCCGCCAACACCGGTCTGAACACCGACACCTGGCGCTACGACGCGGGCGCCGGCTGGACCTTCGGCACCGGCGAGATCGAGACGATGACCAACAGCACGGCCAACGTCTACCAGGACGGCAGCGGCCACCTGGTGCTCAAGGCCCTGCACACCGGCACCGACCCGGCCGCCAACTGGACGTCGGGCCGGGTCGAGACCCAGGCCGACGGCTTCGGCGCCCAGCCGGGCGGCGTCGTAAGGATGCAGGCGTCCATCCAGCAGCCCAATGTGACCACCGCCAACGGCGCCGGCTACTGGCCGGCCTTCTGGATGCTCGGCTCGCCGCTGCGGGTCGGCGTGCCGTGGCCCGGGTCGGGCGAGGTCGACATCCTGGAGGACATCAACGGCCGCAGCTCCGTCTTCGGCACCCTGCACTGCGGTGTCGGCTCCGGCGGCCCCTGCAACGAGACCAGCGGCGTCGGCAGCGGCGAGCGCGCCTGCTCCGGCTGCCAGACCGGCTACCACACCTACGCCGTCGAGGTCGACCGCTCGACCTCGCCCGAGCAGATCCGCTGGTACCTGGACGGCGCGAACTACTTCACGCTGAACTCCAACCAGGTGGACGCGGCGGCCTGGGCCAACGCGGTGGACCACAGCTTCTACATCATCTTCGACCTGGCGATCGGCGGCGGATTCCCCGCGGCCTTCGGCGGCGGCCCCAACGCCGCCACCGTCTCCGGCGGCCAGATGAACATCGACTACGTGGCCGTCTACAACAAGTCGCCCGACCACGGCGCCAACATCGCCAAGGGCAAGCCGACCACGTCCTCGTCCAACGAGAGCGCGACCTTCCCGGCCTCCAACGCCACCGACGGCGACATCACCACCCGCTGGTCGAGCGGCTTCTCCGACCCGCAGTGGCTCCAGGTCGACCTCGGCCAGAACTACAACCTCAACCACGCCACCCTGACCTGGGAGGCGGCGGCGGCGTCCGCCTACCAGTTGCAGACGTCCACCGACGGCAGCAACTGGACCACGGTCTACACCAACAACAACAGCCCGGCCGACATCCAGGACACCAACCTGTCGGCGACCGCCCGCTACGTCAGGGTCTACGCCACCGCCAGATCCTCGCAGTACGGCGACTCGCTCTACGAACTCGCCCTGTTCGGCAGCCCGTCGTCCGGCGGCGGCGACCCGGGCGGCGGCCCGACGACCCTGCTCTCGCAGGGGAAGACGGCCACCGCGTCGTCCTCGGAGAACGGCAGCTTCACCGCCCCGATGGCGGTGGACGGCAACACCGGCACCCGCTGGTCGAGCACCTTCTCCGACCCGCAGTGGCTCCAGGTCGACCTCGGCGCGAGCCACACCATCAGCCAGGTCGTCCTCAACTGGGAGGCCGCGGCGGGCAAGTCCTACCAGATCCAGACCTCGCCCAACGGCACCACCTGGACCACCGTCTACAGCACGACGACCGGCACCGGCGGCATCCAGACCATCCCGGTCACCGGAAGCGGCCGCTACGTCCGGATGAACGGCACCGCCCGCACCACGCAATACGGCTACTCGCTCTGGGAGTTCCAGGTCTACGGCAGCTGACCTGCCGCCCTGCCCGGTACGCCCGCCGCGTCGACGCGGCGGGCGTACCGCCGGGCCTATGGCCGCAGCCGCCTGAGCAGCAGCACGTTGGCGGCCGCGGCCGCGGTCAGCACCAGGACGTTCAGCGTCCCGCTGGCCGCGGTCAGCCACCCGGCGTCGCTGCCGTCGGCGACCGTACGGGAAGCGAACAGGCCCCCGACGCCGGACAGCAGCGCGTAACCGCCGTAGATCGCCAGCACCGCGGCGATGCCGCACGGCAGGGCGAGCACGATCGCGGCCAGATAGCAGCGCGGGTCCTCGCGCACCGCGCCCAGCACCGCGAGCACCGCGACCACCCCGATGTAACCGCCCTCGACCCACCGCCGCCACCCCATGGCCGCAGTGTGGCAGCCCGCCCCGCGGGCGACGCCACCGGTACCGCGAGGGCCGTCGAACCGGCCTACCGCCAGGGCCAGTCGGCGCTGCGGCCCGACTCCAGCAGCGGGATCATCCGGAAGGCGTGGTCGGTGAGCCCGCCGAAGGTGTGCCTGCGGCCGCCGCCCGACGGGGTCGCACCGGCGACGTAACCGGCCATGTTCCACATGTAGACGGGGACGTCCGCGGGTACGAGCGCGTCGATCTCGGTCGGCGGCATGCCGCCGTACGAGCCGGCGTTGGAGGGGAGCCAACCCGCCCTCGTCTGCTCGTCGGTGACCACCACCACCCGGTCGTGCCCGTCGAAGTGCGCCTTGACCGCCGACGGGATGTCGGTGCCGTCGTGCCGGCCGAACGCCTCGACCAGCCGCAGCACGCTGCCGCCGCGGGGCACCCGGACGACCTTGTTGCGGATGCCGAACTCCACCAGCGTCGGCTGCTGCGCCCGTACCGCGAGCGCCGCGCCGAACACCGCCGCCTGCTCGGCCAGCGGGATGTCGGAGCTGTTCGGCGTGGAGAAGCCGTAGCCGGGGAACATCGACGGCGACCGGTCCACCAGGATCAGCGAACGGCCCTTCAGCACGGGGACGTTGGCCAGCGACAGGTTCAGCGCCTTGTCCAGCGCGTGCGCCCAGCGCAGCGAGTCGGTGTGCTTGTACGCGGCCCAGAAGCGGAAGGGCAGCATCCGCGAACGGGCCACCTCCTGCGGGTCGCTGATCCGCCGCGCGACCTGCGCCGCGACCTCGTCAGAGACACCGGCCCTGTCGAAATTCCGCAGGTTGCGCACCAGCGCGAAGACGCCCATCGACGGGATGACCGCCTCCCAGGCCGCCGCGTCCATCGGCCCCTGCAGCCAGCCCGCAAGCGACTCCCAGGACATCCCGGCCGCCGCCAGCCGCTCCCGGCCCTCGGCGCCCGAAGCCACCAACCCGCGCCGCTGCGCGACCGGTTCCGCCATCAGCGCCGCCCGTGCCCGGATGACCTCCAGCTGCTCGGGGATCTCGCCGCCCCGCCCGTGCCGCCGGTCGATGGCGTGCCGGAACAGCTCCCCCTGCCGGGGCGAGTCCGGCGCCGGGTGCACCAGCTCCAGCACGTCCCCGAAGCGGAAGGCGGCACCGTCCGAGTCGTACTTGAGCAGCGCGCGCTCGGTGTAGAGGGTGCCGATCGCGTCCCCTATGCCTCGCTTGAGCGGCTTGGGCACCTGCCGCCCGTAGCGCGACATCCAGTACGCCAGCAGCTCGCCCGGCTCGTCGGCCCGCCGCAGCACCGACGCGACGACCTCGCGGTTGCTCACCCCGCCCGTGCCGCCCTGCCCGCCGTCCGCCGCCTCCAGCCGGGCCTTGACGAATTCTGCGGCGCCCACGAGCGCCGCGGTGCGCATGTTGCCCTCGGCCCGCAGCCAGCCCAGCAGCCCTGCCGTCCACTCCGGGTCGTCGACGGCCAGTTCCCCGACCAGCTCGGCGAACCGCTCGTCGCGGTCGCCGGCCTTCTCGTAGTAGGTGTCCGTGCCCACGAAGTCGGAGACCGCCAGCAGGAACAGCTCGGACCTGGCGTCCCGCAGGTAGCCGGGCGCACCCGCCGCGGTCCGCACCCGCTCTCCGGTGGTCCGCACGGGCGAGGTGGCCGCCACGCGCGCGCGGCGGGTGTTGAAACGGGACATACGGAAACAGACCCCTCACATGGAGCCACGAAGGCAGGGAGGGAGAGCCCAGCCGGCGTCGGCCGCCCGTGACGGGGCGGGCCGGCGGCTGTGCCTCCCGAGATCAAGTCGGCAGCGGTTTCGCGAGGTTGACCCCCGCTCGCCCGAAGGCGATTCATGGAAGGAAGTAACCGCGGCCTGCGCACCGGGAGGTGCGGGATGTCGTGCCCCGAGGATAGCCCGCGGTGACCCCGCGGTGTCGGCGTATTTACGCCGCCCCGGCGGCAGGGGGTCCGGCGGCAGGGGCGCCCGCCGTTTCGCCGCCCGGCGCCATGGGTCCATGGGTCCGGGGGTCACGGGTCCGGCGCCACGGGTCCGGGGCGGGGGGCCGGCCGTCCGGGGGCGTGCCCCGTCCGGCTGCCAGCGGTGGCGGGTCCCGCGGGGGTCGCCCAGGATGGGCCGGGGTCGTCCCATCGGCCCGCGCGCACGTGCCCGTCGACCCCTGGAGAGCGATGTGGACCTCTTCCCGCCCCTGCCGCTGGAGTCCTGGCGGGACACGAAGGAGACCCTGCACCGCTTCCTCCAGATCGTCGGCAAGATCCGGCTGGCCGGCAGCCCGCGCCGCAACCACTGGTGGAACGTGCCCTTCCACGTGACCGGGCAGGGCATCACCACCCGCCCGATGGGCCCGGCCCGCGGCGGCGACGCCTTCTGCATCGACTTCGACTTCCTCGCCCACCGCCTCGTGGTGCGCACGCTGTCCGGCCGGGAGACGTCCTTCCCGCTGACCGAGCGCTCCGTCGCCGACTTCTACCGGGACACCCTCACCGCCCTGGTCGCGCTGGACATCGACGCGGAGCCGCGGCACCCGTACCCCTACGACCTGCCCGACGCGCGCCGGGCCTTCGCGGAGGACCACGAGCACCGCAGCTACGACCCGGCCGCGGTCACCCGCTACTGGCGCATCCTCAGCCAGGTGAACCTGCTCCTGGAGGAGTACGCGGCCGGCTACTCCGGCAAGACCAGCCCGGTCCACCACTTCTGGCACACCTTCGACATCGCCGTCACCCGCTTCTCCGAGCGCCGGGTCACCCCGCCGGCCGAAGCCGACCCGGTGACCCGCGAGGCCTACTCGCGGGAGGTGATCAGCGCCGGTTTCTGGTTCGGCGACGACACCGTGCCCGAGCCGGCCTTCTACTCCTACACCGCGCCGGAACCGCCCGGCCTTGCCGACCGCCCGCTCCACCCGGCCGCGGCCGAGTGGTCGGCCGCGCGCGGCAGCCACATCGCCCTGCTGCGGTACGGCGACGCCCGCGCCGCAGGGGACCCGTGGGCGACCACCCTGGCCTTCCTCGACAGTGCCTACCGCGCCGGAGCCGACCTCACCCACTGGGAGCGCAGCCGCGAATGCCCGGGCGGCATCACCGACCCCCGGCTGAGCGCCGCCGAAGCAGGCTGAAGAAGCGGGGCGCCCCGGGCGTCCCACGGCCCTGACCCGCGCGGGTCTCAGGCGTCCCAGGCGGCGCCCAGCGCGAGCAGCCGGTCGCGGTACTCGATGTCCCGAACCCACTCGCCCGGCCAGGCGGCGGCCCCGTGGTGAGCGCCGGCGAAGGCCCCGGCCAGGGCGGCCACCGAGTCGGAGTCACCCGAGGAGTACGCGGCGCGGCGGACCACCGCGGGCGGGTCGTCGTGCAGCAGCAGGAAGCAGAAGAGACCGGTGGCGAAGGCCTCCTCCGCGATCCACCCGGCGCCGGTGGCCAGGCACGGATCGGCCTCCGGGTCGGCGGTCCGCAGTGCGGCGGCCAGCCGGTCGATCACGGCCAGGCACTCGTCCCAGCCGCGGGCCGTGAAGGCCGCACGGTCCTGATCGTGGGCCCGGTCGGCCAGGTCCCCCAGCCAGTCGGCACGGTAGGCGTCACGGCTCTCGCGGGCGTGGTCGCGCAGCGCGGGCAGCAGTGCGGCGGTGCCGACGCCGTCGGCCAGCAGCCGTACGGCGTACGCGGTCAGGTCGCTCGCGGCCAGGGCCGTGGGGTGGCCGTGGGTCAGCGCGGACTGCAACTGGGCCGCGCCGGAAAGCTGCCGCCGGTCGAGGCCGGGGACGAGGCCCAGCGGTGCGACCCGCATGTTCGCCCCGCACCCCTTGGAGCCGATGTCGCTCGCCTCCTGCCACCGCCCGCCCAGGCTCAGCGCCTCGCACGCCCGCAGGCACGTCATGCCAGGGGCCCGGTTGTTGTCCGGCGAGGTGTACCACTCGACGAAGCGCGCGCGGACCGGCGGCTCCATGCTGCCTGCCGTCAGGGCCCGCCCGCCCGCCATCGCCTCGACCAGGCCCTCGCCCAGCGCCAGCGTCATCTGCGTGTCGTCGGTGACATACGCACGCCCCGAGGAGAGCGGCAGCGGCATCGTCCGCCAGGGACCGCACTTCGCCTCGATCTGCGCCATGTCGTTGAACTCGGTGGGAAATCCCATGGCGTCCCCGACCGCCAGCCCCACCAGCGCCCCCGTCGCCGCCTGCTTCACGTACGCCCCCGTCCCCTGCCCTGCCGCTGCCGGACCGGCCCATCCTCGCAGGCCGGCCGCGGCACGCGGCGGCCGGTCAGTATTGCCAGTGCGGCCTTCCCGACTTCATCGCGCAGGTGATGGCGCGGCCGTCGGCGTCGGTGGTGCTCGCCCCGAGGTCGGCATTCCTGCAGAACTGCCCCGCGTGATAGCAGTTCCCCGCGTTGGAGCGGATGCTGCACACGTGGCTCACAGCCGGGGCGGTGGTCTGGTGCACCGGACGCGCGGTGGTGTGCCGCGGGGCGGGGGACGCGGTGTGCGTGGCGCGCGGGGTGTGCGCGGTGTGCGTGGCGTGGGTCGTGACCGGGACACTCGCCGGGCTGGTGGACGGCGGGGCGGTCGTGGGCGGGGCGGTCGTCGTCGGCGACGGCGATATGGACGAGGGGGACGGTGAGGCGGAGGGCGACACGGCGGCGGGCGTGCTCGTCACCGCGGGCGCGGCGTCCCCCACGCTCTGCGTTCCCGCAGGTCCGCACGCGGTGAACAGGAGCGCGGTCAGGCCGGTGGCGACTGCGACAGCAGTACGACTGTGTTTCATGCCCCGCACCGTAGGACCGCCCTACCGCCGATCGCGTGGGAACGGCCCCAGCTACGCAGCGTGCATCTCTCCCCCTAGACGAAACGCCCGAATCTCGCGTACACGCCCACGATTCCGGCCGGCCGGCGACGCGGGGATACCGTCGGACGGTGTCCCCGAGGGAGGTGCCGGGAGTGGGTGCGGTGGCAAGAGCGGAACAACCGGCCGGGCCGGCGGTCGCCGACCGGCGGCTGCTGCTCGCCCGGCTGCCCGAACTCGCCGCGGGTGAGGTGGATTTCCTTCCGGCGGAGTCCCCCCGGGAGGGACGGATGGCCTTCAGGGCGCCCGGCTCTGACCCCGAGGACGCCGCTGTCCTGCTGCTGCCGGTCGACCAGGCACTGCCCCTGCTGACCCGGTGCCGGGCCCTGGGCGCCGACGGCACCGGCCGCGCCTCGACCAGTGCCGCCCTCTGGGGCGCGGCCGCCGTCATGGCCCTCGCGCTGCTCGCCCGCGGCCGGGTACAGGCCGCACCTGACGGCTCCGCCGGATGCCGAATCGGCCCCCTCGACGCCGCCGACCACACCCGCCTGGCCACCCTTGCCGCGGACCTGCCGCCCGGCAGCGGGGTGCCGGACGCCCCAGGCCACGACCTGCCCGCGCCGCCGGGTACGGACCTGCCGCCGGGCGCCGGGCCCGGCGGGCCGTTCGCGCCGCCGGAGGCCGAAGCGCTGGTGCTGGCCTTCCTGGACGCCGTCGCGGACTCGCTCACCCGGACACCGCCGGCCCGTACACCCGTCGCCGCCCCGGCGGTACGGGCGGTACCGGCGCCCCGGCCGGTGCCCGCGGCGCGGACCGCGGACGCGGCGGAAGGCCCCGAGGTGTCGCTGCGGCTGGAGCTGGGCGACGAGGGCGCCGCCCGGGCCGTGGTGCAGCTGCGGAGCCCGGCCGACCCCGCGGTGCTCGCCGACGCGGCGGAGGTGTGGTCAGGTGCGGTCGGCGGTCCCGGACTGTCCGGCCGGCGGGCCCGCGCTGAGGTGGAGCGGACGCTGCGTAGGGCCGCCCGCGTATGGCCGCCGGCCCGCAGGCTGCTGGAGGCGGCGGTTCCTGCCGGGCTCGAACTGTCCGACGGGGAGGCCGCGGCGCTGCTCGGCGAGGCGGCGACCCGGCTCGCCGCGGCGGGCGTCGCCGTGCACTGGCCCAGGGACCTGGTGCGCGGGCTGACCTCCACCGGCGTCCTCGAACCCGCCCGTGAGGGGCCGCGGTCCGCCGCGGAGACCTTCGTGTCCTCCGGCGGGGTGCTGGACTTCCGCTGGCGGGTCGCGCTCGGCGACCTGGAGCTCACCGAGGAGGAGCTGGAGCGGCTGGTCGCGGCGCACCGGCCGGTCGTGCGGCTGCGCGACCGGTGGGTGGTCGTGGACCAGGCGCTGGTCCGCCGGCTGCGCAGGGCCGCCCGCTCCGGCACGCCGTCGCTGACGGCGATCCAGGCGCTGGGCGCGGCGCTGACCGGCAGCGTCGAGGTGGACGGCGAGCGGGTGGCGGTCGGTGGTGACGGTGTACTCGAGGAGCTGCGGGCCCGTGTCGCCGAGCCCGCGGCGGCCGGGCGCGGGGAGCGGACCGCCACCGGCGCCGCGGCTGGATCACAGGGTCCGCCTCAGGCCCTGGCCGCCACCCTGCGCGACTACCAGCTGCGCGGCCTTGACTGGCTGCACCGCATGACCGCCCTCGGCCTCGGGGCCTGCCTTGCCGACGACATGGGCCTCGGCAAGACCGTCACGCTCATCGCGCTCCACCTGCGCCGCCAGGAGCAGGCGGCCACGGCGGGCCCGACCCTGGTGGTGTGCCCGGCGTCGCTGCTCGGCAACTGGGAGCGCGAGATCCGCCGTTTCGCCCCCACCGCGCCCGTCCACCGCTACCACGGGCCGGGCCGCGAGCTGCCGTTCCCGGACCCCTCCGCCCGTGACCTGCCCGCCCCCGCCGTCGCGGCATCCGGCTTCGTGCTGACCACCTACGGGACGATGCGCCGCGACGCCGACCGGCTCGCCGCGTACGACTGGGGGCTCCTCGTCGCCGACGAGGCCCAGCACGTCAAGAATCCGCACGCGCACACCGCGCGAGCGCTCCGTGCCATCCCCTCCCGCGGCCGGGTCGCGCTGACCGGCACCCCCGTCGAGAACAACCTCACCGAACTGTGGGCGCTGCTCGACTGGACCACCCCCGGCCTGCTCGGCACCCTCCCCGCCTTCCGCGACCGCCACGCCAGAGCCGTCGAGGGCGACCGCGACGAGGAGGCGGCCGCCCGGCTCGCGGCGCTGGTGGGGCCCTTCCTGCTGCGCCGCCGCAAGTCCGACCCCGGTGTCGCGCCCGAGTTGCCGCCCAAGACCGAGACCGACCGGCCGGTCTCCCTGACCAGGGAGCAGGTCTCCCTGTACGAGGCCCTGGTCCGGGAGTCGCTGGCCGAGATCGAGGGCAGCGGCGGCATCGCCAGGCGCGGCCTGGTCATGAAGCTGCTCACGGGCCTGAAGCAGGTCTGCAACCACCCGGCCCACTTCCTGAAGGAGCCCGCGGGCGCCCGGCTGCCGGGCCGTTCCGGCAAGTTGCGGCTGCTGGACGAGATCCTGGACACCGTGCTGGCCGAGGGCGGCTCGGCCCTGGTCTTCACCCAGTACGTGGCCATGGGCCGGCTGATCGAACACCACCTGGCCGACCGCGGGGTGGGCACCCTCTTCCTGCACGGCGGCACGGCGGTGGGGCGCCGCGAGCAGATGGTCGACGCCTTCCAGGCCGGTGACGAACGGGTGTTCCTGCTGTCCCTCAAAGCGGCGGGCACCGGCCTGAATCTCACCCGGGCGGAACACGTCATCCACTACGACCGCTGGTGGAATCCCGCCGTCGAGGACCAGGCCACCGACCGGGCCCACCGCATCGGCCAGACCCGGCCGGTGCAGGTCCACCGGCTGATCGCGGAAGGCACCGTGGAGGACCGGGTCGCCGAAATGCTGCGGAGCAAAAGGGAGTTGGCGGACGCCGTACTCGCTTCCGGTGAAGGGGTGTTCGGCGAGATGTCCGACGGCGAACTGGCGGACCTCGTCACCCTGCGCAGGCCCCGCCGGTAATTTGGTTGTCACGGGAGCCGATGCTTTGGAGGGGCCGGGGTGGGGGCTGCAAGTGGGGCGCCGCGGCTGGGCCTTGTGCTGGTGCACGGATTCACCTCGTCGCCGGACATGTGGAAGCCGCTGATCAGGCTGATCGCCGCGGACGAAGGACTGGGGTTCGTGGAACCGCTGCCCTTCGGCTACGCCACGAGCCTGTGGGCCTTCGATCCGCGCCGCGGCATCCCGACCTTCGACACGGTCGCGGACAGCCTGAAGGAGTTCCTCGACACCGAGGCGGAGGCCTTCGACCGGCTGATGGTCGTGTCGCACAGCCAGGGCGGCCTGGTGGTCCAGCGCCACCTGGCGCGTATGACCGCGGAAGGACGCGGCGCCGACCTGGCCCGTATCCGCAGGGTCGTGCTGCTGGCGTGCCCGAACAGCGGCTCCGAGCTCGCCAGTGGCTTACGCCGCGGCCTGCTGAACCGCAACCCGCAGGAACGCGAACTGCGGCCGCTGAACGAGCTGGTGACCAGGACCCTGCGCTTGGTACTGCGGGACATCGTCAACGCCGAGGGCGTGACGGCGCACAGCTGCCGCATACCCTTCACGGTCTACGCGGGCGAGACCGACGACATCGTGCCCCCCGCCTCCGCGCTCGGCGTCTTCCCCGACGCGGCCGTCCTGCCGGGCGACCACTTCGGCATCGCCAAGCCGAAGGACGACCGGCACCGCACCTATACGACGCTGCGGCGCCTGATCCTGCGCACCTGGGCCGAGCCGCCCGCCGAGCCGCCTGCCGCGGCCCCCAGCGTCCGCCGGGCCGCCGGCCTCCCGGCTTCCCGCCCCCGGACCCCGCGCCCCGCGGAACCCCGTCCCGCGACCACCGAGGACACCGGCAGCACCGGCTCCGGCTACGACGTGCCCGGCGGCACCGGCGGCACCGGCTCCGGCGACGACGTGCCCGGCAGCACCGACAGCACTCACAGCACCCACGGCACCGGCAGCGGCTACGACTTCCCCGACACCCTCGCCGTCGTCACCGCTGCCCTGGACGTGAGCGACATGGACGACCCCGGCTTCCGGGCGCTGGTCGTCGGCCGGATGCGCAGCCAACTGCCCTCCCAGCCGGGCTTCGTGGCGGCCTACCGGGCGCACCCGCGGGACCACCTGCTCGAGATCGTCGAGCGCTGCCGTGCCCGCGGCGACGCCCCGGCGGCGCTCGCCGCCTTCCGTGACGCCGTCGCCTTCCTGCGCCCCGAGGAGGCGGCGACCGCCCGGCTGGTGGCGCTGATCAAGGACGCCGGATGACGCCGGGCGCTGCTGCCGGCTCGCACGGGTTCGACACCGCCCCGCGCAACTGGGACGCGGCGGAGGCCGATCAGCTCTGCACGGTCCTCGGCGGCTTCTTCGACTTCCAGGACCCGCAGTTCTTCCAGCAGGTCGTGTTCGCGGTGGGCAAGCGGCTCGGCCCCGGGTACGGGCGCCCGTTCGCCGTCGCTTTCCACCACGACGTCCGCAGCCAGATCGTGGCGCTGGTGCAGACGATCGAGCGGCACCGCGACCCCGAGGGGGTGCTGCGCGCCCTCGCCGACACCCTGCGCTTCCTGCGCGGCGACCAGGCGGCGATGGCGGAGCTGGACGAGCTGGTCGAGGAGCTCGCCCCGGCGGGGCGCCTGCTGGGCCCGCGGCTGCGGGCGGTCGTCGCCACGCTGGACGCGATGAAGAAGGCGGTACCGCTGGCGGCGGCCAGTGACGCGCTGGCCAGGGCGGCGCTGCCCGGGGAGCCGTCGGCCCTGCGGGGGAACGAGACCGTGACCGACATGGTGCGCAGGCTCAACGACGCGCGGGAGGCGGTACCTGCCGGGGGCGCGACCGGAGGGGAAGTCGGCCACGAGCAAGGGCCGCTGGTCCTGCGGTTCCTGGCCGAGCTGGCCAGGGTGCTGCCGGAGGACGCCGCAGCGGTCCTGCGCGGCCACATCGCCCTGGCCGCGGAGGAGTTGCTGCTCCCCCCGCACGTGGCCGCCGCGCTCGCCGCCCGCCGCGGACTGCCGCACGGGCCCGCGGCCCGCCGGGTGCTGCAGATCCGGCTGAACGAGACCGCGCCGGGCAAGCAGGAGTACGAGATGGACGGCACCCTCTTCGACTGGACCGATTCCGGCCTCCAGCGGCCCCGCAAGCGGGCGGGCAAAAGGCCGTACGGGATAAGGGAGTTGAAGGAGCTGGGGCGTACCTGCCTGATCGAGTGGGAGGACCTGGCGGCACAACTGGACGAGGCCGACCGGGTGCAGGTGGAATTCCTGCTGCCGTGGTCGCTGCTCGGCCACCCCGTCGACCGCTGGCTGACCGACACCCAGGGCTACCTGCTGGGGCACAAGTACCCGGTGGTCATCCGCTCGCTCGACCGCCTGCGGCAGCGCTCGTGGCACCGGGACTGGGAGCTGCGCTGGAAGGCGCTCCAGCGCACCGCGACCCCGGGTCACGCGCGGCCGATCGGCTGGCTCGCGACGGACTCCGCGACGGTGCTCGACCAGAGTTGCGAGGTCCTGTATCTGAGCGGCAGGGAGGGCGAGATCCGGGCGTGGCTCGACGCCCACCCGGACGCGGCGGGCGTGGCGCTGGCCTTCGCCTACGACCACCACGACCCGCGCCACGCGCTGTCGGTCCAGGAGGCCGTGTGCGAGGGCGTGCCCTTCATGGTGTGGCGCCGCGACGACGGCAATCCGGCGGAACTCGCCCTGCGGTTGCGCGAGTCGGAGGACAAGCACTACACCGACCTGCCCGCGCACCTGCGGTTGTGGCGGCGCGGTGCCGCCCGCGACGACCTCTCGGACATGCACAACCACCTGACGCTGCTCTGGGACGACCCCGACTGCGTCTACCGGGAGACCGCCCTTTCCGTCCCCGGTGCGTACGCGGACCAGCCATGACGCATTCGACGAACGGAAGCGAGCGGAGATGACCGCGGACGAGATGGCGGGTGGTCCCGGCGCGGGCAAGCGGGGCTCCCTCCCGGTGCCCGGCGCCGCGCCCAGGCCGGCGCCCGACTGGTGGATCTACAGATGCGCCCCCGAGCCGCACGACGGGATACTCCGGCTTCCCGGCGCGCCGCCCTGGCGGTCGTTCACCGGCGACGGCACCCGCGACGACGTACTGGAGACGCCTGCCCCTGAGCCGTCGGCCACCGAGCACCGGCGCCTGGGCCGCAACGCGCAGGCGTCCTTCTACCAGGCGGACCGCGAGGAGATCCACCTGGTGAACATGGCGCTGCTGCTGCGCCGCCCGCTGCTGGTGACGGGCCCGCCGGGGGTGGGCAAGACGACGCTCGCGTACAGCATCGCCCGGGAGTTGCGGCTCGGCCCTGTGCTCCGCTGGTCCGTCACCAGCCGTACCGGCCTCCAGGACGGGCAGTACCAGTACGACGCGATCGGCCGCCTCCAGGATGTCGGGCTGAGCCGGCGCTTCCTGCAACTCCCCTGGGAGCTGCCGGTCCACCCGGCGGGACCCGATACGGCACAGGCCCCCGGGCAGGACCCCGCCCAGGACGCGCGGCAGCACCCTGCCCAGGGCCCCGCCCGGGGCGCGCGGCAGGACCCGGCCCAGGACCCCGCGCAGCCCTCCGCCCAGGGCGAGCCCCCCGACATCGGGCAGTACCTTCGGCTTGGCCCGCTCGGCACCGCCTTCCTGCCGTGGCGCTCCCCGCGCGTGCTGCTGATCGACGAGATCGACAAGAGCGACGTCGACTTCCCGAACGACCTGCTGCACATCTTCGAGGAGGGGGAGTTCACCATCCGGGAGCTCGCCCGGCTGAAGCGGTCCCCGGTCACGGTGATGACCGATGACGACGACAGCTGGGTGGAGCTGCGCCACGGCCGGGTGCGCTGCCACGAGTTCCCGGTGGTGGTGATGACCAGCAACGGGGAGCGGGAATTCCCGCCCGCCTTCCTGCGCCGCTGCATCCGGCTGGAGATCCGGCAGCCGGACAAGGGGAAGCTCGGCCGCCTGCTGGCCGCGCACCTCCCTGCGGCCGAAGGCCCCTCGCAGGCGGTCAGGGACGAGCTGATCGCCGACTTCCTGCACAAGCAGGACCAGGACGCCGACCTCGCGGGCGACCAGATCCTCAACGCGGTGCGGCTCGCCCAGCACGTGTGGAACGACCAGGAGGAGCGCTCCCTCATCAAGGACCACCTGCTGCGCCCGCTCAACGGGGACTGACCGGTGGACGAGGAACTCGCCCGCACCATGCGCCGGTTGCTCACCGCGGGGGAGGAGCCGACGGCGGAGGAGCTGGCGGACACCCTGTGGGTCGCCCGCCTGGCCGGGCAGGCGGAACCGCCGGGCGCCGGAAAGGCGGCGAGCGCGGGGCCGGCCGCCGCGGGTCCTGCGGAGCCGGCCGCGGACCGGGACGCCGGGGGGCCCGGCGGCGCCGAGGTGCCGCTGCACCCCGTGTCGACGGTCCGCCCCGCAATACCGGACAGGACGCCGGCGCCGCCGTCCCGGCCACGGCGCCGCGCGGCGGACCGCCCGGCCACCGTCGTGCGGGTGGCGGGCGACAGCGCGCTGGACGAACCGCTGGCACTGTCCCGAGCCCTGCGCCCCCTCAAGCGGTATGTACGCGGCCGCGGCAAACCGCTGCTCGACGAGGAGGCCACCGCCCGCGCGTCCGGTGAGACGTCCCTGCTGATCCCGGCCTGGCGGCCGCGTACCGAGCGGCTGTTCGCCGCCGACCTGGTGATCGACACCGGCCCCTCGATGGTGATGTGGCGCCGGCTCGCCACCGAGCTGCGGACCCTGCTGGAAGACCACGGCGCCTTCCGGGTGGTGCGCACCTGGTCCCTCGACACCGGCGACACCGAACCGCGCCTGTCGGTCTTCCACCGCGCGCCGGCCACCGGCACCCCGCGCACCCTGTCACCCGACCACCTCCTCGACCCCACGGGCCGGAGCCTGCTGCTGGTCCTCACCGACGGGGTGGGGCCGCTGTGGCGCGGGGGCGCGCTGACCGCGGCCCTGGGGAAGCTGTCGCGCACCGGCCCGGTCGCCATCCTCCAGGTGCTGCCCCAGGCGCTGTGGCACCGCGCGGCCATCGTCCCGGAGCCGGCGCTCGCCCGCGCGGCCACCCGGGGCCCGCGCGGGCCGCTGATCAGGCCCAGGGCGCAGGGGCGCAGGGCGGCGGAGCGAAAGGGGCCGGGCGGCTGGATCCCCGTACTCCAGCTGGACGCGGACTGGGTGGCCCCCTGGGCCCGGCTGGTCGCGGGAAGCACCACCGGGTGGATCCCGATGGCGGCCCTCGAGGTCGCGGTCCCGCGCGCCCGCCGCGGTGCGGCGCGAGCGGCGCCCGCCCCGCCGCCGGCACCCCCGCCGGATTCCCCGTCACAGGGCCCCCAGGACGGCGCCACCGTGGTCGAGCGCTTCCGCGGCGAGGCGTCCCCCGGCGCCTTCGAACTCGCCGGCTACCTCGCTGCGGTGCCGCTGGTGCTCCCGGTGATGCGGCTCGTGCAGCGGGTCATGATGCCCGCCACCAGCACCGCCCTGCTCGCCGAGGTGTTCCTGTCCGGCCTGGTCGTCCCGAGCGGCGACGGGCCGGCGCCCGGCGGCGACCCCGAGCTGACCCTCTACGACTTCCGCCCCGGCGTCCGGGAGGCGCTGCTCGACACCCTCACCCGGCGCGAGTCGCTGCGCGTGCTCGACGTCGTCGGCCGGCTGTCGGGCAAGGTCGCCGCGCGGCTCGGCGGCACCTGCAACTTCCGTGCCCTGCTGCCGGTCGCCGCGTCCACCGGGCCCTGGCGGCTCCCCGAGGGAAGCCAGCCCTTCGCCCGGGTGGCGGCGACCGTCCTGGCCGGGCTCGGCGGCGAGTACGCGGCAGCGGCCGAACTCCTCGCGGCCCGGCAGCGGGAGGCCGCGGAACCCGCGGAATCCGCGGTACCCGGGGCACCCGCGGAATCCACCCCCGTACCGGAACCTGGCCCTGTCGCCCCGGCGGCGACCAGCCACCGTCCGGCCGTGCCGTTCACCGGGCCCAGGCAACCGGTGTACGACCCCGCCGAGGTCCTGACCCCCCTCATCGGCGAGGCCACTGTGCGCGTGCACGGCCCCGAGGAGGGCCATCCCTTCCATGGCAGCGGTTTCTTCGTCGCGCCCCGCTGGGTGCTGACCTGCGCCCATGTGGCGCTGGCCGGCCAGCGGAGGTCGGCGGGGTCGCCGCGCAGGGTGTCGATCGGCTACGGCGACAGGCTGCTCGACGGTGTCGTCGAGTGGGCCGAGCCCGACTCCCAGTCCCCTGAGGGCGTCTGGTCCGCCCCCGACCTCGCCCTGGTCCGGCTGCTCGACCATGTCGAGCACCCCTGCGCCTGGGTGAGCGAGCGGACGGCCAGGATCTACACCAGCAGCCGGGTCACCGTCTCCGGCTGGGCCCCGATGGACGGCGAGGCCCGCAGGTACAGCAGCCGCCTCACCGTGCGCGGCGAGGTCCAGGTCGGCAGTGCCGCGGAGTTCGAGCTCGACCACCAGGACGAGCTGCCGAACGGCCTGTCCGGCGGCCCGGTGGTGGACCAGGCCCGCGGCGAGGTCATCGGGGTGTTCAGGTCCCGCGAGTTCCCGCACTACCGCGGCCGGGCCGTGGGGATCCAGCAGCTTCGCCGGCTGCCGCACGCCGACGACCCCCAAGCCGACCTGTACCACCGGGTGATGGCCGCGCACGACCTCTACCACGCCGACCGGCACGCCTTCCTGCGCGACCACGAGCCCACCTGGACCGACGCGCACGCCGAGATCGGCGCGACCGCGGGACGCGCGCTCACCCCGGGCCAGCGCACCAGCCTGCTCGGCCTGCTGGCCCAGCTCCCGCCGCCGGCCGGCGGCCGGGTGCTGCAGGAGATCGTCACCTCGGTACGCGGCGGCCCCGCGCAGGGCCTGCCGCATCCGCCCCGCACCTGGCGCGACGGCCTCGGCCTCCTCTACGACCTGCGGCGCGACACCACGGAGCTGGAGGCCGTCCTGCGCTATGCGGTGCAGGCCGCCACCGCCGACCTCGCGCACCCCGCCGACGAGGCCACGGAGAGGCTGGTGTGGCAGTGGGCCCAGGACACGGCTGCCCAGTCGGGTCTGACCCGCGCCTTCCGCAACAGCCTCGCGGTGGAGCGCCGCAACAGGCACCGGGGCCGCCGCACGGTGACCGCGGCGCGCACCCCGGGTGCCAGGACCAGGCCCGAGGTCCTGCTCGAGCTCCGGCCGCTGGACTGGGACAGCGGCCGCGTCGACTGGTCCGTCCGCATCGTGCCGGTCGACGGGGAGATGGGGCAGGTCGCCGAGGGCCCGGGGGGAGGAACCGCTCTCGCCGACCTGGCGACCCGGCTGGCGGGGCCCCTCGCGGAGGCCTTCCGCCGGTGCGACGAACCCGGCCACGCCGCGACCCTCCAGGTGGCCGTGCCCGGTTCCCTGGCGGACCTGGCCGCGGACACGTGGCGGCTGGGCCCGGGGGACCGGTCGCTCGGCGCCGAGCGACCGGTCGTCGTCCGGCCCCGCGATGCGGAAGTCCCTGACGAGGACGCGGCCGCCGTCGACGCGCGCCGCCACCGCCGCTGGAGCGCCCAGCAACTGCGCGCCATCACCCCGGTGGTGCTGGACAGCGAGGTGGACGGCGGCGAGATGCCCACGATGGGGGAGCTGCTCGCCCTGTCGGACGAAGCGGTCCCCATCCTGTGCCACAGCCCGGCCGCGGCACCGCAGCGGCTCCGGGACCTGGCCGCCGCGGGCTTCCCCGTGGCGCTCTGGTGCCGCGAGTCCCTCGGCCCCGCGGAGGCAGGCGCCTACCTGCGCGGCGTCCAGCGCATGGTCCGCTCCGCCGGCACCGCCGCCGAACTCCCCACGGCCCTGGCCGCCCTCCGCTCGGCAGCCGCAGACGGCGCCCCCGACACGTACTGGACCGCGGGCCTGGTGCTCATGTACGACGACCCCACCTGCCCCCTCCCCGGCGACGGCCCCCTTCGCGGCTCCGACGCCCCCTGACCCGGGGGCCGCGGGTCCGCCGCGGACCCGCCCCTGGCCGCACCACCCCGGCGTACGCCCTCGGCTGACGCCTGCGTCCGCGCGCCGGGAGGGCGTTTCGCGCGCGGGCCGTGGCGCGCGGACAGGTGGAGCAGACTGGTGGGCCGGGCGCGGTCGGGCAGGGCGGCGGAAGGTGGACACTTCGTGACCGAGAAGGCGCACTTACGGCCCCGGCGGAAGGGCGGCGCGAAGAACGGCCCCGCCCAGGACCCGCCCCCCGGGCCGGCCCCGGATCCGGCCGCAGCGCCGGCCACGGACCCGGCCCCGGACCCGGAGCAGGCCCCGGAGCCGGCCCCCCGGTCGGAGGAGATGCGGCTGGAGTTCCCCGGCGACCGGCGGCTGGAGGCCGGTCACGCGATCACGCTGCGGGCCATGGCCCGCCGCCTGCCCCAACTGGTGCGCCGCGCCCTGGGCATGGCCTGGCAGGTCGACCGCGACGCGGTGATCGCGCTGCTGGCCTGCCAGGTGGTGTCCGGCGTGCTGGAAGCGCTCGGGCTGCTGGCGATGACCGGCACGATCACCGCGGTCATCGCCTCGGGCCACATCACGGAACGCCTCCACCAGGCGGCGCCCTCGCTGCTGCTGCTGGCCTCCGCGGCCGGTGTGCGGGCGGTGCTCGGCATCGCGATCGGCGGCCTGTCGACCCGTCTGTCCCCGCGGATCTCCCGTGAGGCGGAGCTGCGGCTGCTGGACGCCGCGACCCACGCGGAACTGGCCGCGTACGACCACCCCGGCTTCAACGACCGCTGGGACGCCGCCGACCGCGGTGTCGAGGTCTCGCAGGACATGCTCAACCAGTCACAGAACATCCTGGCGTCCGCCGCCTCGCTGATCGCCGCCGCGGCGGTGCTGACCAGCGTCCACCCGGTGCTGCTGCCGCTGCTCGTGCTGGCCGCGCTCCCGCAGGCGGTGGCGGGGGTGAAGGGGGCGCGCCTGACGTATCTGGCGTCGCTCGACACGATGAAGGACCGCCGCCTGCTGGGCATCCTGCGCTGGAACCTCGTCGACAAGCAGCACGCCGACCAGATCCGCTCGGGCACCATGGCCGACTTCCTGCTCGGCCGCTACCGGGCCGCAGGCGCCCGCGTCGACGCCGCCACCGACCGCGCGGCCTGGGAGGCGGCCAAGATGTCCCTGCTGGGCAGCCTCGCCGGGGGACTGGCGGCGGGGACGGTGTGGGCGGCGCTGCTCTTCCTCATCGGCACCGGCCGGATATCCGTGGCGTCCGCGGGCACCGCCACCTTCGCGCTGCGCTCGGTCGCCGGCGGGCTGCACGGCATCATCGGCTACGGCGCGATCATCTTCCGCACCGGGATGTACCTCGACGACTGGTCGGACTTCCTCGACGAGGCGGGCGGCCACCGCATCACCCGCGGCGACGCCGTCCCCACGGGGCCCGCCGTCGTCCGCGCCGACCGGCTGTCCTACACCTACCCGCACGCCGCCCGACCCGCCCTGCGGGACATCACCCTCGAGGTCCGCCGCGGCGAGGTGCTCGCCCTGGTCGGCGAGAACGGCTCGGGCAAGACCACGCTGAGCAAGCTGCTCTCCGCCCTCTACCTCCCCACGGAAGGCACCGTCAGCTGGGACGGCGCCGACATCCGCACCCTCGACGCGCACGCCGCCTGGTCGCGCGTCGCGGTGGTGCCGCAGGACTACGCGAAGTGGCCGCTGACCGCCCGCGACAACATCACCCTCGGCCAGCCGCTGCCGGGCGCCGACGTCCCGGTGCGGGCGGCGGCCCTCGCCTCGGGCGCCGACGAGGTGGTCACCGCGCTGCGCTCGGGCCTCGACACCCTGCTGGCCCGCGAGTGGTGGGGCGGCCAGGAGCTGTCCGGCGGGCAGTGGCAGCGCATCGCCCTGGCCCGCGCCTTCCACCGCGACGCCGGCCTGCTCGTCCTGGACGAACCCACCGCCGCCCTCGACCCGCGGGCCGAGCACCGCATCTTCACCGGCCTGCGCCGGGTCGCCGCCGACCGGGCCGTCGTCCTGGTCACCCACCGGCTGAGCAATGTCGCCGTCGCCGACAACATCGCCGTCCTCGACGGGGGCCGCGTCGTCCAGTACGGCACCTTCGCCCGCCTCCGCGACACCCCCGGCCTCTTCCACGACCTGTGGGTCCTGCAGAACGACCGCGAAGGCGGGGTCCCCGCCCAGGACGGACGGCCCGCGGAGGCCGCGGACGCCGCCGCCCGGCAGTGAGGGACCCGGCCATACCGCGCCACCGGCTCATCTACAGTGCTGACGGAAGTAACCGTCACCTGGCGACCTGCGAAGGACCAACGGACCCATGCCCACCGAGACGTTCGAGTTCCAGGTGGAAGCCCGCCAGCTTCTGCAGATGATGATCCACTCGATCTACTCCAACAAGGACGTGTTCCTGCGCGAACTCGTCTCCAACGCCTCCGACGCCCTGGACAAGCTGCGGCTGGAAGCCCTGCGCGACGACTCGCTCGGCGCGGACGTCTCCGACCTGCACATCGCCCTGGAGCCCGACCCGCAGGCCCGTACGCTGACCGTCCGGGACAACGGGATCGGCATGTCGCACGACGAGGTGGTCGCCCTCATCGGGACGATCGCCAACTCGGGGACGGCCTCCTTCCTCAAGGAGCTCAAGGAGGCCGGGGACGGCGGCGCCGGGGCGGAGGGGCTCATCGGCCGGTTCGGCGTTGGCTTCTACTCCAGCTTCATGGTCGCCGACGAGGTGACGCTGACGACCCGCAAGGCCGGCGAGGAGCACGGCACCCGCTGGGCGTCGACCGGCGAGGGCACGTACACCGTGGAGACCGTCGAGGACGCGCCGCAGGGCACCGCGATCGTGCTGCGCCTCAAGCCCGAGGACGCCGAGGACCAGCTGCACGACTACACCTCGCCGTGGAAGCTGCGGGAGATCGTCAAGCGCTACTCGGACTTCATCACCTGGCCCGTCCGGATGGCCGCGCAGCCCGCCGCCGGCGACGCGGCTGGCGACGGGGAGGACGGCGCCGAGGAGGACGGCGCCGAGGAGGGCGGGACCGGGCAGGGCGGGACCGACACCCTCAACTCGATGAAGGCCCTGTGGGCCCGCTCGCGCGATGAGGTCGGCGACGACGAATACCACGAGCTGTACAAGCACATCAGCCACGACTGGATCGACCCGCTGGAGACCATCCGCCTCCAGGCCGAGGGCACCTTCGAGTACCAGGCGCTGCTGTTCATCCCGGCGCACGCCCCGCAGGACCTCTTCCTCCAGGGCTACAAGCGCGGCGTCCAGCTCTACGTGAAGCGCGTCTTCATCATGGACGACTGCGAAGCGCTCATGCCGTCCTACCTGCGTTTCGTCAAGGGGGTGGTGGACGCGCAGGACCTGTCGCTCAACGTGTCCCGCGAGATCCTCCAGCAGGACCGGCAGATCCAGCTGATGCACCGGCGGCTGGCCAAGAAGGTGCTGTCGACGGTCAAGGACATGATGGCCGCGCACCCCGAGCGGTACGCCACCTTCTGGCGGGAGTTCGGCCGCGTGCTGAAGGAGGGCCTGCTCAACGACCGCGAGAACCGCGACACCATCCTCGGCGTGTCCTCCTTCGCCACCACCCACGACAAGGACGGGCCCACCACGCTCGCCGGGTACGTGGAGCGGATGAAGGACGGCCAGGAGCACATCTTCTACCTCACCGGCGAGTCCCGGCAGGCCATCGAGAACTCCCCGCACATGGAGGCCTTCCAGGCCCGCGGCATCGAGGTGCTGCTGCTGACCGACCCGGTCGACGAGGTGTGGGTCGACACCGCCCCCGAGTTCGACGGCAGGCAGTTCCGCTCCGTCGCCAAGGGCGAGATCGACCTCGGCACCGAGGAGGAGAAGAAGGAGGCCGACTCCGAGCGGGAGAAGCAGCAGGAGCGGTACGCGGGCCTGCTGGCCTGGATGTCGGAGCACCTCGGCGACGACGTCAAGGAGGTACGGCTCTCCTCCCGCCTCACCGTCTCGCCCGCCTGCGTCGTCTCCGACACCCACGATGTGACACCGGCACTGGAGAACATCTACCGGGCGATGGGCCAGGAGCTCCCGCACACCAAGCGGATCCTCGAACTCAACCCCGGGCACCCGCTGGTCGTCGGCCTCCACCGCACCCACACCGAGACCCCGGACGCGCCCGTTCTCGGTGAGACGGCCGAACTCGTCCACAGCCTGGCCCTGCTGGCCGAGGGCGGCGAACTCGCCGACCCCGCCCGCTTCGTGAGGCTGATGGCCGACCGGCTGGAGAAGACCCTCTGAGCAGCGGCTGAGCGCGGCCGCCCGCCCGGCATCACCGTGTGGGTGATGTTTCGTGCGGATGTGCCCGTGGATGTACTGGCGTGCCCCGGCCTACAGTTGCACGCTGTCCGCGACCGCCCTGGGCGGGCGGTCGCGGGCGGCTCCTGGTTCGGTTCGGGGTCGAGGGAGGACGCTCGTGGCCAGTGCGTTTCAGGAGCGCAAGCTCAGGGGGATGTTCGCCGCGTTCGACGCGGACGGCGACGGCTGCCTGCGCGAGGAGGATTTCAGGGCGCTGGTCGCCCGATGGAGCCTGCTGCCGGGGGTGGGTCCCGGCACGGAGCTGCGCGCGCGGGTGGAGACGCTGCTGATGGGCTGGTGGTCGGCGCTGCTCGACGTCGGGGACACCGACGGGGACGGCGCGGTCGACCTGGGCGAAGTGCTCGCGCTCGTCGACCGGTTGCCCGCGATGGTCGCCGATGTGACCGCGACGGCCGACACCGTCTTCGACGCCGTGGACTCCAACGGCGACGGGGTCATCTCCCCCGAGGAGCACCTCAGGCTCGTCGAGACCTGGAACGGGCAGCCGACGGACGTCACCGGCGTCTTCGAACGGCTCGACCTGAACGGTGACGGCCACCTCAGCCGCGACGAGTTCGCCCTGCTGTGGCGCCAGTTCTGGATCAGCGACGACCCGGCGGAGCCGGGCAACTGGCTCTGCGGCCGGGTCCCCGCGTAGCCGGGGCGGCCGCAGGAACGCCCACCGGTCACGGCGTCAGGCTGTCGCCGCCGTCGCTGCCCGCGCCGCTCCCGTCGCCCGGGGTGGTGGTCGCCGACGGCGGGGTGGTCGTCGGCGGGGTGGTCGCCGGGGGCGGCGTGGTGTGGCCGCCGCTGCCGCCGCCCGTGTCGGGGGACGGCGTCCCCGAGGGGGTCGGGGCGGAGGGTGTGGTGTCCCGGCCGGGCCGCCCGTCGCCGTCGCTGCGGTGCGGGGTGCCGGTGGCGCCGCCGGACGGGGTCCGGGAGTCGGTCGGCGCCGGCGTGTGCTTGGTGCCGCCCGAGTGCGGCGAGTCGTGCCCGGTCACGGCGTTGCCGATGGTCGTGCCGTGCCCGTGCCCGCTGATGTTCTCGCCTGCGATGGCCTCGTACCCGGTGATCCCGGCCATGGTCAGGCCGAAGGCCAGGGCGACGGCCACGACCGGCCGCTTCCAGGCCCGCCTGCCGGCCGGCTTCCCGGCCCGGTAGGAGGTGGCCTCGCCGTAGCCGTCCGGGCCGCCTGGGCCGTCCGGGCCGCCTGGGCCGTCCGGGCCGTCCGGGTCGCCTGGGCCGGTGTCGCCGGCGGGGGCGGGGAGGGCGGGGCTGCCGGCGGCGGGGTCCGCGCCGGTCAGTGGGGTGGTGCCGGTGAGCGGCGGCGTGCCCGCACCCGTCAGGGGACCGCCGTACGGGGTCGTGCCGGTCAGGGGGCCGCCGTACGGTGTGGTGCCTCGGTTCGTCAGGGGGCCGTCCAGCGGTGTGGTGCCGGTCAGGCGGCCGAGGCCGGTGGCGGCCTGACCCGTCTCCGGCAGCACCCGGGTGCGGTCACGGACCCGGCGGACCGCGGGGCGTGCCTGTACGGCGACCACCTGCACCTGATGGCCGGTGCGCCGGAAGAGGTGCTGGAGGATCGTGCCGCCGCAGGTGCCCAGGACGCTGACCACCCCGGCGCCCACGATGGTGCCGTAGACCCCGAGGTTCGAGGCGAGCTTCGCGGCCACGATCGCGGCGACCGCGCTGCCGGCCACCTGCGGCACGTTCAGGTCCAGTTTGCCCTCGCGCCGCGGGGCGGCCGCCTTCTCCAGCGCCGCGGGGCCGCCCGCGGCCGTGCCCGCCCACTGCGGTGGCTGCACGTGCTCCGTGCGTCCGGTGTCCTCCGGGCGCCCGTCACCGCCCCGTGCCTCGCCCATGCCGGACCTGCCCGCCTTTCCCTGTCGGTCTCCTGGGGTCAGACGGGCAGGCGCGTACGCAAGTTCCATTTGTCGGATTTTCGTGAGGTACGCCACTGTGGCCTGATATCACCCGCGGGCGGGCGGCGGGATCCGCGCCCTGCGGTCCCGGTCGGCCCGGCGGGCGGCCGTCACCCGTGGTCGTAGACGGTGACCGGCACCTCGGCGGCCACGAGGCGCGCGACGATCGACGGCTCGATCCGCTCCCACTTCCCGCCCGCAAGACCGCAGCCGATCCGCGGCATGTGGACCGACGCGTTCATCTCGGCCGCCCGGGCGGCGACCGCCCCCAGGGCGGTGTCGATCGCCTCGTACCGCACCGGTACGCCCTTGCTGCCGGTACGGATGCCGTGCTGGCCGATCATGTTCGCCACCCACAGCAGCCGGTCCACCTGCACGAACTGCACGGCACCGAGACCGAAGTCGTTCGCCGCCCGCTCCCGGTGCCAGCGCCGGTAGGCGGCCTCGGGCTCGGGCCAGCGCTTGGAGATCGCGACCACGAAGCCCTTGCCCCAGCCGCCCAGGTCGTTGCAGACGTGCGCGATCACCTTGCGGCCCTTGCCCTGCGGCGCGGTCGCGTCACCGCGTACGTAGTCGATCCCCGGCCGCGTCCCCGTCCCTGTCCCCGTCTCCATGTCCATGCCGGCCAATGTAGGAGGTCAGGGCCCGCGCGGCACGAGCCTTTCCTGCCGGCCGTGCGGAGCGGTCCTACGATCAGGGAACGGGTGGGATCAGGCAGGGCGAGACGAGGGATTCCGTGGAGATGGCCGAAGCAGCCGGGGTGCCCGTGATCACGAGCGACGAGCCCGGCTCGTTCCCCCGTAGCGTCCTCGCCGAGCGGCACCCGGCCCTGATCCGGCAGGTCCGCGAGGCCTTCCCCTATCCGCCGCGGCAGCAGCGCGCCCTGGACGCGCTCGGCGACGAGACCGCGCACGGCGTGGTCGGACCGCTGCCGGCCGGGGCGCACGACGCCGCCCGGTGGGCCGAGTGGGGCAGGGGCCGCATGGGCCGCTCCTGGTTCGAGGTGCCGTTCCTGTGGGCGGAGAGCTACTTCTACCGGCGGCTGCTCGACGCGGTCGGCTACTTCGAACCCGGCCCCTGGCAGGGGATCGACCCCTTCGCGCCCTTCAAGCGTGCCGAGCTGGGCGGCACGGAGGTCGAGGAGGAGCTGGCGGCGCTCGACGAGGTGGCAGGACTGCCGCCCGAGGCGCAGGACCACGCCCTGCTCAGCGGCTCCCTGTGGGGCAACCGGGCCGACCTCGGCTTCCGGATCACCTCCGGCGGCCCCGCCGCGTCCTCCGGTACGGAGGCGCCGGTGATCGCCGACGACAGCGCCGCCTTCTGGCGGCACCTGGCCGGGTCCGCCCCCGGGGCGGTGTACCTGGTGGCCGACAACGCGGGCCGCGAGCTCATCCCGGACCTGGTCCTCCTCGACCACCTGCTGCACACGGGCCGCGCCCGCGAGGCCGTACTGCACGTCAAGCCGTACCCGTACTACGTGTCCGACGCCACGACCTCCGACGTCGTCGACTGCCTGCGCCGCATCACCCGCGCCCCGGGCCGGGCGGGGGAGATCGGCGCCCGGCTGTGGGAGGCGGTCACCACCGGCCGCCTGACCGTACGCAGCCACCCCTTCTCCTGCGCCCCGCTGCCCTACGCCGACATGCCCGGCGACCTGAGCGCCGACCTCGCGAGGGCCGCGGTCACCCTCGTCAAGGGCGACCTGAACTACCGCCGCCTGGTCGGCGACAGGCCCTGGCCGCCGACGACCCCCTTCGCGGAGCTCACCGGGTACTTCCCCGGCCCGCTGCTGGCGCTGCGGACCCTCAAGTCCGATGTCGCCGTCGGCCTCCCGCCGGCCATGCTCGCGGCGCTCGACGGCGGCGACACCGCGTGGCGGACCAGCGGCACCCACGCCGTGATCCAATTCCGCCGGTAGCCGCTCGGGGGCGGCGGGCACGGCCGCCCGAGGCACCCCTGGCCGCGCGAGGACCGTCACGCCGTGCGGCGGCCGTGCGACCGCAGGGCCAGGCGCGGGCCCGGAACTCCGCCCGCCCCGCGGCCTATGCGGCGGTCGCCGCCGTCCGCACCGGAGGCGTCCGCAATGCCACCCGGCCGGGCAGAGCCGTCGCTGCCAGCACGAGCAGCGCCGCCAGGGCGACCACGCAGGCGTAGGCGAGGGGTTCCACCGCGGGGGCCGCGCGGCCGGTCATGCCGACGCTGAAGGCGGTGACCACGGCCAGCGCGATACCCGAGCCCAGCGCGGCCCCGATGAGCAGGACGGCAAGGGCCTCGAAGCGCAGCATCCGCAGCACCTGGCGGCGGGTGGCACCGGCCAGCCGGAGCAGGGCGAACTCCCCGACCCGCTCGGCGGTCGACATCGCGAGGGTGTTCACCACGGCGATCGCGGTGAAGGCCAGGACCAGGGCCATGGCGAGGTAGCCGACCTCCGCGTCGGTCTGCTGCCGGCCGGCGGCCGACTTCTCCGCGCCGCCCCGGTCGAGGACCCGGACGCCGGGGAACTGCCGCACCGCGGCGGAGAGCCGGTCGCGCCCGGCCGTGCCGCCCGCGGCGACCAGGACGGTGGAGGACAGCGGGTTGTCGACGTGCCGGGCGAGCAGCCGGTGCGACAGGGTGAGATCGCCGAAGCCCAGCCCCCTGCCGTAGACGGCGGCCACGGTCAGCGTCACCGGGGTGCCGTCCCCGAGGGTCAGCGCAAGCCGCGAACCGGGCTTCAACCCCCTTTTGCCGGCGACGAGTCGGCTGACGGCGACGCTGTCGGTGCCGAAGTGCTCCAGTGATCCCGCGACCACGTCAGGGTCCCAGGTGCTGGAGAGCCCTTCCGAAGTGACGCCCTGCACCGGGTACTTGTCGAGGCCGACCCGGACCGTGCTGCGTACGACCTCGGTGACGGCGGTGACGCCGGGGACGCGCCGTACGGCGTCTGCCGCAGCGCCCGGCACGCCGAGACCGTCGGAAGCCAGCACCCAGCCGGCGCGCGTACCCGCCGCGGCCTCCCGCTGAGCAGCCGCGTCCAGCGTCGGCCGGACGAAGAGCACGGTCGAGGACATGGCGACGAGCAGGGCGAGCGGGGTGACGGCGGCGGCCATCCTGACCGCGTTGTGCCGGACGTTGCGGCCCGCCATGAGGCCGGGGAAGCGGCCCAGCCGCAGCGGACCGGCGAGCAGGGCGGTGCCGGCCGCGACCACGAAAGGGCCGAGCAGCGAGACCGCCCCGGCGAGGACGACGACGCACAGATACGTCACCGGCGTCGCCGCGGGCTCGGTGTCCAGGGTGCCGAGCACGGCGACCAGGGCGCCCCCGCCGGCCAGCAGGATCAGTCCCGCCACGGTCCGGCCCCGGCCGGTCCTCCGCTCCGTCGCCGCCTCGGCCAGCGCCTGGGCCGGGTGGATGCGGGCGATGCGGCGTGCCGAGATGCGGGCCGCCGCCCAGGCCCCGAGGAGGGTGGCGCCGGTGCCCGCGGCCATCGGGAGGAAGCCGACGGTGGGCCGCAGCGTGTCGGGCAGGGCGCCGATGGCCACGAACCTGCCGAGCAGCCAGTGGGCCAGCGGCAGACCGGCCAGCGAGCCGAGGACGCCGGCGGCGCCGCCGACGAGCAGTGCCTCGCGCCCGATCAGGCGGCGGATCTGGCCGGAGGTGGCGGCGATGGCGCGCAGCAGGGCGAGTTCGCGGTGGCGCTGCTGGATGGAGAGGGCGAAGGTGCCGACGACGACCAGCACCGCGACGAGCAGCGAGGTGCCGCCGATGGCACCGCCCATGCTGACGAGCTGGACGCGGGCGCCCGCCGCGTCCAGGAACTCCACGGGCCCGCGGCCGTCCCCGGTACTGATCACGGTGCCGCTGCCGGGGAGCACCTGGCGCAGTTCGCGCAGGTCAATCGTCGCGCCGGGTTTCGCCAGGATGGCGATGGCCATGGCCTGCCCGGGGTGTGCGGCGAGCCTTTCCGCCTCGTCCCGGCTGAAGAAGAGGCTGGTCTGGTGGGCGAGGTCGCCGCCGCGGGCGGCCGCGATCCCGGTGACGCGGTAGGTCCGCGGGGCCGACGTGGCCTGCACGGTGACGCGGTCGCCGACCCCGAGACGGGCCCGCCCGGCGAGCCCGCGGTCGACGACGAGGTCGCCGGAGGCGCTCGGGGCGTGCCCCGCGACGAGGGTGAAGGGGGTCAGCGGTGCGGAGTCCCAGGAGTGCCCGTAGGAGGGCGGGCCGTCCGCCCCCGGCGCCACGGCCTCGGCGGGGAAGGTGAGTTCTGGCACGGCGGCGCGCACTCCGTCGACCCGGGCGATCTTCCCGGCGAGGTCCGCGGGCAGCCAGACGCGCTCGGCGAGCGCTTTGGCCTTGTGCTTGACCTTGGTCTTGCCCTTCTTGTGCTTCACGGTGGTCTGGTGGACGTTCTGGTCCGCGGAGACGATCACCGGCGCGGCGGCGTACCGCTCGGTGACGACCCGGCCGCGCAGGCCCGTCTCCAGCAGCCCGCCGCAGGCGGTGATCAGGGCGGCGGCGCAGAAGAGCGCGAGGAAGGCCCCGAGGAAGCCGCCCCTGCGTGCCCGCAGGGTCCTGATTGCCAGCCGGAGCATCATGAGGCGTCCTCGCGGGGTGTCGGTCGCCGGCGGCGCGGGGCCCGGCAGGCGCGGCGCGCACCTGTCCGGGGCCTGTTGCAGGGGTCGTCGGTGATCCCCTCGGCGTGCCCTTCACGTTTCCATCCGCGCGGGTGGCTGCGCAGTGCGGCGAACCGGTGTCCCGCCAGGGGGGCTGGCCCCCGCATCGGGCCCCGCCCCTCCCGGGCCGCGGCGCCTTCACGGCGGCCCGCCCCGTGTCATGACCGCGCGGGCCAGCGAGACGCGGGAGCGGACGGAGAGCTTGCGGTAGGCGCGGGTGAGGGCGGCCTCGACGGTCTTGACGCTGATGGTCAGGCGGGCGGCGATCTCGCGGTTGCTGGCGCCCTGGGCGACGAGCAGCGCGACGCGGTGCTCCGTGGCGGTGAGGGAGTCCAGGCCGGCAGGGGAGGCGGCGGGCTGCGGGACGTCGAGGTGGTCGAGGGCGGCGGTGGTGACGGCGAGCCAGGGGCGGGCGCCCGCGCGGGTGAAGAGGCGGACCGCTTCGGCGAGGGCGGCGCGGGCCGGGGCCGTGGCGCCGTGGCGGGCGTGGAGCCGGCCGAGTACGAGGTGGGTCCGTGCCTCCTCCATGCGGTAGGGGAGTGCGGCCAGCCGGTCGGCGGCCCGTTCGAGGCGGGCGGCAGCCGCGGCGGGGTCGCCGCGCGCCTCGGTGACGAGGGCCGCCGACCGGTCGAGTACGGCGAGCAGCCCCTGCCTGCCCAGCCGCGCCGCCTGCGCGCGGGTCTGCGTGAGGATCCCGGCGGCCTCGTCCGCGCAGCCCGTCGCGACCAGGGCCTCCACGAGGTCCGGCTGCCAGCGGCGTACGGCGGGATCGCCCTGGCCCTGCCCGGTCTCCAGCAGCCGCACCCGTTGCAGGGCGTGCACGGCGGCGGCCGGTTCGCCGCGCAGCAGCCGGACATGGCCCTCCGCGTGCAGCGCCCGCGGCAGGAAGAGCTGGTCGTCGTCGTCCTCGCTGTGCCGCCTTGCCAGGTCCGCTGCGGCCAGTGCCCGGTCGGCGGAGCCCCCGGCCGCTTCGGCGAGCGCGACCGCGTACCAGGCGGGCCCCTGGCTCAGCCCGGCCTGCTCGGTGACCCGCAGCGCCTGGTGGGCGAGGTCGAGGGCCGCCTCGCACCGGCCGCGCATGATCTCGACCTGCGCGAGTCCCGACAGGCACTGGCACAGGCTCTCGGCGGAACCCCGGTGGCGCACGGTGTAGACCAGCGCCCTCAGTTCCGTCCTGGCGTCGTCGAGGCGGTCGTGCAGGAGGTGGCGGCGGTGCTTGAGGAAGACCGGGCCGTTGTGGTCGAACAGCACGCCCGGGTCCTGCGGCGCGGCCAGCGCCCGCGTCAGTGTCCGCTCGGCGCAGGGACGGCCGAGGTAGAACTCCAGGGCCGCCTGCTGGGTGAGCGCGAGCAGCTCGGTCCGCCGGTCGCCGGCCCGCCGCGCCAGGACCGCGGAGCGCGCCGCGTGGGTCAGTGCCGCGGCCGCCGAGCCCTCCACGACCCAGGCCCGCCAGCTCAGCCGGTAGTGCAACCGGGCCAGCAACTCCGGGTCGTCGCGGGCGTCTTCGAGGGCCTGCGGGAAGACGTCGGCGACCTCGGCCATGGCCTGCCCGCAGGAGTCGACCACCACGATCCAGGCCCGTACCCGGTCAGCGGGGCGGCCCGACTCGGCCAGCACTTCGTGCGCGATCCCGCGGGCCAGCGGGTAGTCGCCCGCGGCGACGGCGTCCTCCGCGGCGGTGAGCCGCCGGTCGGCGTCGGCCGCGGGGTCGCCCGACGGGGTGCGGTCGGCGGCGAGTTGGCCGAGCCTGGCGGCGATCGCGGGGGCGCCGCGGCGCCGGGCGGTCGTGGCCGCGGTGGTGAGCGCGGCGGCGGTCTCCGCGTTCCAGCCGGGCGACAACGACGCGAGGTGGTGGGCGCGTTCGAGCGGGTCGTCGGCGGCCTCGGCGAGCGCGGCGTGCACCCGGCGGCGGCCGGCCGCGGTGGCGTGCTCGTACACCGCCCGCGGCATCAGCGGCTGCGTGAACCGTATGGCCCCCGACGGCGACGCTTCGACGACGCCGAGCCGGATCGCCTCGCGCACGTCGGCGGGCGCGGTGTCGCAGCCGGCCCGCCGCAGCAGCGCGAGTGTGGGGCGGGCCGCGGCGCTCGCGGCGAGCAGCGTACGCCGGGCCTGCGGGGTCAGCGGGGCCAGCCGGGCGAGCAGCAGGCGTCGCAGGGTGCGGGGGATCGGCAGCGGGCCCGACGGGTCCCGGCCGGTCGCGCGGCTCTGTTCCGCGAGCGCGCGGGAGAGTTCCAGCGCGGCGTAGGGGTTGCCGCCGGACGCCGCGTGCAGCCGGGCCATCAGCCGGCGCGGCCACGCGGGACCGTCCTGCCCTGCGAGCAGGGCGGCGACCTCGCGCTCGGTCATCGGCGGCAGGGCCAACTCCAGTACGGGCGCGGGGCACAGCGCCCCGGCCGTCCCGCTCCCGGCACCGGCCTGCCCGTACGGGGTGCGGACGGCCGCGATCACGGTGAGCGGCAGCCGCCGGGAGCGCCGGGCCACGAACGCCAGCGCCTGCGCGCTCGGGCCGTCCAGCCACTGCGCGTCGTCCAGGACGAGCAGTACGGCGGACCGCTCGCACAGCGCGGTGAGCGCCTTGAGCACGGCCATCCGCAGCGTGAGGACATCGTCGTACGCGCCCTCGTACGCCTGCCCGTGCACCGCCTCGGGTGCCGCCGTGGACCGGTGCAACGCGGCACGCAGCAGCGCCTGTTCGCGCGGGGACAGCACCTCGAAGGCCTCGTCGCGCACCTCGGACAGCAGATCGATCAGGCCGAGGAAGGGCAGGTGCCGCTCGGCCTCGGTGGGCGCGCAGCGCAGTACCGCGGTCCCCGGCCGCTCCGCCGCGAGCGCGGCCACCACCGTGGTCCGCCCGATCCCGGGTTCGCCGGTGAGCAGCACGCTGTCGCCGGCGTCCAGCGCGGTCCTGGCGGTCGTGAGCAGCGCGCCCCGGCCGGTGAGCCGAGCGTCAGCACTGACCGATCCCGTCTGTCTGGCCATGCACCTGCCAACCTTGAGGTGGCTCCCAGTGTCGGAATCCCCACCCCCGCGGTCAATCCCGCCTCGCCGGCGGGAGGGTGGGCGGTGGCTGCCGGAGCGGGGCGCCGGAGCCGGGCGCCCGCCCGCCGACCCCCGCCCGCCGACCGCCTGCTCCCGACCCCCGACCTCCGACCCCGACCCCCGACCCCCGACGGTTCGAGCCGAACGGCGGGTGCGCGCCCCGGGTGGGGAGCGCACCCGCCGTCAGGTGCCCGACTGCCCTGCCACGGCTACCCGTCGATGCGGTGCGTGCTCCAGAAGGACGTGAGGTCCGTCGAAGTCGCCGCCTGCGCGGCCGCCTTGAACTCGGCGGTCGTGGAGACCCCGTACCAGTGCGCCTGCGCGTAGCTTCGCAGCAGGGACGTCATCGCACTGTCACCGATGAGCCGGCGCAGGTCGTGCAGCGCGCACTTCCCGTAGCCGTAGACCACCGTCGAATACCGCGACGAGTGCGCGTCCCAGTAGGCCATCGAGTTGGTGATCTTCTCGCTCGACGACGCCCACGACACGCTGCTCCAGCAGTTCGCCCCGGTCTTGCCCTGCGCGAGATCCGTCGAGTAGTCGGTGAACGCCTCGTCCAGCCACGGGTTGTTGTATTCGTCGTCGCCGACGATCCCGTACCACCACTGGTGGCCCAGCTCATGGGTGAGCGCGGTGGTGCTGACCAGGTCGAGCACGAATCCCGGGTACTCCATCCCGCCGAACCAGAAGTTGTTGTCCAGCACGGCGTCCACCTCACCGTACGGGTAGGCACCGAACCGCCCCGCGTGCGCGTCGATCGCCGAGATCGAGGTGCTGAGCATCGACTGGGCGTTGGCCGAGCTGATCCCGCTGACCGCGTAGACGTTGACCTTCACCCCGGCGGGCGAGGTCCCCGAGATCTTGCTGAAGGCTCCGGCCGCCCAGGCGAAGTCCCTGACCTTGCTCGCCGTCGCCGTGGTGACCGTGCGGCCGGAACTCCCGGGGGTGTCCACCGACGTGCCCGTGGCGGGCACCAGAAGGCTCGACGGGTGGTCGAGGACGACCCGGAAGTCCGCGGCCAGGGAGTAGAAGGACTCGCCGTTGTTCGTGTACGGATCCAGGTGCCAGCCGGAACCGTCCCTGACGGCCAGCAGCGGCAGCGCGTTGCCGATGAAGCTGAAGGCGCCGTCGTGCCCGAAGCGGTCGGCGCCGCTGGGCACCACGATTTTCAGATCGAACCCGATGGTGCCGGACTGCCCCTGGGCCAGCGGCGCGGGCAGCGTGATGTCGAGGGCCGTGCAGCCGACCGACAGCGCGCCCGCGGTGCCGCCGGTCACGTTGGTGACGGTGATCGGCGTGGTCGGGCACGACCCGTGGTAGTTGTCCCACAGCCGCAGGTAGACGTCGTTCAGCGGCGAAGCCGAGGCGTTGGTGAAGGTCACGCTCTCATGGCCGGTCCAGGTGACGCCGGTCGCGTCGCTGCTGAGGCTGACGGTGTACGCGGGCGAGGCCGGCGTCCTCGTGGAGCTCGCGGGCCGCGGGGTGGTGGGCGGCGTCGTGGGAGGGGTCGTCGGCGGGGTGGTCGGCGGGGTGCCGTCACCCGAGGTGTCGAGCGCCACGTCGTCGATCACGAAGCTGGTCTGCTGCCCGGAGTCCTCGGTGCCGGTGAACGCCAGGCTCACGCTCTGCCCGACGAAGGCCGACACGTCGAACGTCCGCTGCACGTAACCGGCGGCCGCGTTGAGGTTGGAGTACGTCGCCAGCGTGCTGCCGCCGAGCTTCGCGGTGAGCTTGTCGTACGCGGTGGTGGTCGTCGTCTCCGCGGTGTCGATGTGCAGCCACACCGTCAGCGAGGCCGCACTGCATCCCGCGGGTATCGCCAGCGACTGGCTGAGCGTGTCCGTGTGCGTGGAGCCGTAGCCGTTCAGCCACGCGAAGCCGCTGCCCGAGTGCGCGCTCTGACCGCCGCCGCTGGTGATCACGCCGCTCGACGCCGTCCAGGGCGAACTCCCGCTCTCGAAACCGCCGTTGCCGACCACCTGGCCGGGGACGCAGGCCGCGCGTGCCGCACCCGGCGCACCCGCGGCGCCGGCCGCACCCGCGGCACCGGCCGCCCCGGCCACACCGAGGCTCACCGCGACCGCGAGCCCGGCCGCGTCTGCGCCTGCCATCAGGGAGAGAAGTGGTTTCCTCATCTACTCATCGGTCCTCTCGGAGGTGGGGGGACGAGCCGGCAAGTGGCGCTGCCGTAGGGGGAGTCTGGACACGCCCGCTCGCCGCCGGTAAGCCCCGGCGGCGAGCGGTAGGGATATCCCTATGCGGTTCCTGTGTGCTCTGCCCGTCGCCCGCCGCCGCTCGCCGTCCACACCCTTCGAGGGATCCCGGCGCTCCGCGCCTGAGGTGACTCGGGCCCTAACGGCGGAAGTTGTCCCTGGGCACCGCGCGGCCCCCGCCGCGGATCGCCGACGGTTCGACCGTTCGCGAGGTCGGCGACGTCGACGGTCGGTGGGTGGGGAGGGTGCGGGTGCGCGTGGGCGTCGGGGTGGGGTGGGGCCGTACGGGCGCGGGTGACGCCCACGGCCTGGGTACGTCGACGGGCCCGGTGGCGGTCGGCGGGGCGGCGGGGGCCGCCGGGGACGCGGGAGACGCCGGGTCCTGTGCCGACTTCAGGAGCAGCGGCAGCGTGACGATCGCGGCGACGGCACACGACACGCCGACCCCGGCCGCGGTACGCAGCAGCCGGCGGCGAGCCGCCTTGCGGCGGATCGCCTGGTACCTGCCGGCGGGCGCCCCGGCGTACTCCGGGGTGGGCCGCAGCAGGATGGTGAGGGGGTCGTCGGGGTCGGAGGAGCCAGGACCGTTGTCAGAGTGCGCGATCAAGGCTTCTCCTCAGGTGCGCGCGCAGCAGTTCGCGGGCGGTGTGGAGGTCGGACATGACGGTTCCTTCCTTGCGCCCGGTCAGCAGGGATACCTCGCGGATGGGCATGTCAGCGTAGTAGTGCAGCAGGATCGGGACGCGCAGCCTTTCCGGCAGGGACTGCACGAGCATCCGTACCGTCGGGTCGGGCTGCTCGGCCTGCAGGCGCACGGCGGTTTCCGCCGTGACACGGTGGACCGTCCTGCGTTCGCGCTCCAGCTTGCGCCAGTGGTCCCGGACGAGGTTGGCCGCGGTGACGTAGAGGAATCCCTGGGGCTCGGCCACGGTCGTCCAGCGCGCCCACAGCCGGGTGAACGCCTCCGAGGCGATCTCGTGCGCCGTCTCGTCGTCGACGAGGCGGCGGCACCAGCCGGCGAGGCGCGGGTAGAGGGCGGCGAACAGTTCTGACGCCGCCTTCTCGCGGGACCGTTTCAACGCTCTCCAGGGTGATGGCTGCACGTGCGGGACTTGCGGGGCCCGTACGCCTTGCGGGGCCCGTACGCCTTGCGGAGCCCATGGGCCCTGCGGAGCCCGTGGGCCTTGCGGAGCCCGTGGGCCTTGCGGATCCCGTGGGCCCCGCGGGATCCGCGGAGCCCATGGGCCATGCGCGTTCCGCAGGACTCACGGGGAGAGAGCCCGGGCCGACGGCGTACGTTCCATCGGCCCGGGTCCCGGGTGGTGTTCAACGGCGGCTCACGGGTTCGCGGGAGCGAGCGTGGCGAAGACGATCACGTTGTCGAGGTAGCCGTCACCGCCGCGGGGGCCGCCGCAGGTGATGAGCCGCAGCTCAGGGCGGTCCACGGGCCCGTAGACCGCGTCGGTCGGGAAGTGCGCCTTGGCGACCGTGCGTACCTCGTCGACGGTGAAGACCGCCGCCGTCCCGTTCTCCAGACGCGCCACGATCCGGTCGCCCTGACGCAACCGCGCGAGATCGCGGAAGACCCCGTCACCGTATGTGCCGACCGTGACGTGGGCGAGGATGACCGCAGGGCCGATCTGCCCCGGCGTAGGCGAGTAGCGGTACCAGCCCGCCTTGTCGTGCGCCTCGATCGGGGGGACCTGCACGGTGCCGTCCGCGGCCAGCCCCAGCTGCATGAGCGGGGTGTCGACCCCGATGGCGGGGATCTGCAGGCTGACCGGGACCGAACGCCCCAGCGCGGCAACCGACTTCACCGCGGGCCGCGACGACGGTGCCGCCGTACCCGGGGTGTGCGCGGGCGCGTCAGGGCCGGCTTGGTGGCCGCCGCAACCCGCCAGCGACAGGGCGAGGGCGACCACCGCGGTGGCGAAGGCGCGCCTGGAGAACACGGTCATGCCAGGGCCGACCGCCGACGACGTACGAGGAAGACCGCCGCGCCACCGAGGGCAATCGCGGCGGCGGCGCCCCCGCCGATCAGCCCGTCATCGCTTCCGGACGACCCCGCCGCCGGCACCACACCGGTGTCGGGCGCGCCCTTCGGCACGACGGCGACGGTGCCGGGCCGCCGGGCGGGAGCCGGTGCCGGTGCCGTCGTACGGTCCGTCGGCCTCGAGGGGGCCGGGGTCGCGGGCCTGGCCGTTGCGGCCGTTGCGGCCGTGGGGGTCGGCCGGGGGGTCCCGTCGGCGAACGCGGGCACGGTGCCCGCCAGTACGGCCGTGCACGCCAGTGCCACGACGCTGAGGATGGTTCGGCGCATGCTCTGCTCTCCCTCTTCGCTCCGCCCGCGCGCTTGTCCGGCGGGCTGGGTGGTGGATCCATGAGGGAGAGACGGGGGAGCGGGAGGGCCGATTGTAAAGAGATGGCAAATCGTCCCGGGGTGGGCTGCGGGTGGCGTCCCGCGGCCGGCGGGCGGGCGGCCGCCGGCCGCTTCGTGCGGTCGTCCGGCTTCGTCCGGCTCCGGCGCGACCGGTACGTCAGCCGCGGCCCTCGCCGTAGGCCGCCGCGATCTCCTGCGAGGTGGCCCAGCGGCTGTAGGTCGGCGACTTGGGCCAGCCCTCGGGGGAGTCCTGCCACTCCTCCTGGCGGCCGTAGGGCAGGAGGTCGACCAGGCCGAACAGGTGGCTCAGCTGCTCGGTGCCGCGCCCGTCGGTGTGCCAGGTGCGGTAGACCGTGTCGCCGTCGCGCAGGAAGACGTTGACCGCGAAGCCGCCGTTCGGCGGGGCCCCTACGTCGCTGCCGAAGGTGCTGTGCGCCGTCGAATACCAGGTCATCGTGTTGCCCACCTTGCGCCGGTAGGCGAGCGCCTCGTCGATCGGGCCCTGGGTGACGATCACGAAGCGGGCGTCGAACTTCTCCAGGCCCGCGAGCCGGGTGAACTGCGAGGTGAAGCCGGTGCAGCCCGTGCACTGCCAGTCGGCGCCGTCGTGCCACATGTGGTTGTAGACGATCAGCTGCGGGTGGTCGCCGAAGATCTCCGCGAGCCGGACCGGGCCGTCCTCGCCCTCCAGGACGTACTCGGGCATCCGCACCATCGGCAGCCGGCGGCGCTGGGCCGCGATGGCGTCGAGCTCACGGGTGGCGGCCTTCTCCCTCACCCGCAGGGCCGCCAACTCCTCCTCCCAGGCGGAAGCGTCGACGACGGGCGGCAGGGCTTTGCTGCTGGTGGACATGATGATGCCTCCGGGCGGTCGGGTGCCTTCCCACTACCGACTCCCGGCCGGACCGAAAGTCATCGGTGACCGTCGAGATCCCGGACGGGGCCCGGTCAGGAGGCCAGCGACGCCATCAGGCGGCGCATCGCCGAGGTCAAGGCCGGGCGCAGATGCGTGAGGTCGGGGTCTTTCGCTGAGTCGCCGGGGCCCGCGCCCGACCCGTCGGTGCTGTTCCACTCGGTGTAACCGGTGATCTGGAGGGTGAGGACGGCGCCACCGTGGAGGACCACCAGGGTCTGCCCGGCGGCGTGGGACGACAGGAGGTATCCCTCGTCGCCGATGCCCGTGACCGGATGCACATCGGCGGCCGAGGTGAAACCGCTGTCGGCGACGCCGATCAACGGGCTGCCGTTTGAACCGCCCGTGCTGCCGGGGAGGTTGGACACCCGGGCGTGGCGGGTGTTCTCGAACTCGGCACGAGGGTCGGTCTTCTTGTGGAGCTCCACGCCGACGCCGATGGTGTACGCGGTCTCCTGTCCGTTCCCGGCCTGCGACACGCTGTTCAGGACGCAGAACAGTTTGTCCAGCGCGGGACCGTGGCTCACTGTCGCGTTGGACGCGGTGAAGCCCGGTCCGCCCACGGCGGTTTTGAGCGGGTTGAGCGCGTCGCCGCTGCACGGGTTGTCGCTCAGGCGGTAGCCGTGCAGGTCGGGAGCGGCGCCGCCGGTCCCGTGCAGGACAGCCGCCCACACCGCCGAGGCCACCGCGATTCCCCCGACCGCCCACAGCCACGGCCGCGGTGTGCGGACCTGTATGGCCCCGGTAGCCGGATCGCCTGACCCGCTCAGCATGTCGTCGGGCGGTTCACCGGCAGCTTCGTCCGACATTTCCGGCTGACTGATCACAGCTGTTCCCCCCTCGCCCCCACAGCCCTCAGAATATGCCGCCCGGCAGGCGGGGTTGAGGTCAGGCTCCTGCCGCCGTCAGCATGCCCTGGTGGTGGCCGTCGAGGGCGGCGCGGACCAAGGCGCGGCCGCGTGCGGCGGTACGGGCGCGCTCGTCCGCGACTTCGGGCGGGACGGCGTCCAGGCCCGCGCAGGTGCGGCAAAGGCCTTCGTGCGGGTTCGGCCGTGCACAGCCTGTGCATTCATGGCGCCGAGGCGGCGCCGGCAGGGCGGCCGTTTCACCGGCCGGGGGCAGCTTGCGTGTCAGGCGGTCGCGCAGGAAGGCCGTCGCACTGTGGACCCGTTCTGGCAGGCCGAGCAGGAGGGCGTGGGAGAGATCGCGCCGTTCGAGGCCGCGCTCCAGCCAGGGCGCCACCAGGGGTGCGAGGGCTATGGCCTCGGCCGTACCGAGCCGCAGGCGCGGCTCCGCCGCCGTCACCCGGTGCAGCAGTGCCGCCGCCTCGGCGAGCACCGGGTTCGGGGGCGTGGGTGGGGTGTCCGGCCGCCCGCCCTGGGCCACTCGCTGGGCGGGGAGGGTGGGTTCTTTCCCACGGTTCTTTACGGGGTGGGCGTCACGGGAGCCGTCCGCCGATCGACCGGGGCCCGGATGTACGGCATCCGGTCCGACCTGCGGGTTGTCGTAGACGTGGGTCTGGGTGACGAAGGTGCCGTCGGGGCGGCGTACCCGTTCGACGCGGTAGTAGCCGAAGGCGGCCAGTTCGCGCAGGGCCTTCGCGACGGTGAGGCGGCCCTGGGGGCTGGTGTCGGCCATGTGGCGGCCGTCCTCGCGCCAGCCGTCGGGGCGGGAGAGGAGGTCGGCGAGCAGACCGCGGGCGGTGTAGGACAGCCGCCGATCTTGCAGCAGCGTGTTGGGCAGGACCGTGAAACCGCGCGTGTGGCGGATACGATGGATCTGCATGAGGAGGTCTTGCTCCTTGTGCCGGACCCCGGAGCGTTGGTAGCGCTGCCGGGGTCACCCTATTGAGTTCACTGGTGACAGAACGTATCACGTGTTTCGCCCGAGATCGATCGCTCCTGGCCGCTTTATGGGCAGGCGTAACGTTCCTCCCAGTCCACGACCGGCTCGGCCGATATCGACGGCAGCCGTCACCCACTGCGCCGCACAATGAGGGCATGCGCGAGCAGGGCGGGGATACGGCGGTGTGGCGGGTTCACCCGCGGCTGATGGTCGGGGCCGGGCTCTTCTGGGCACTGGCCGTACTGGCGGTGCTGGGTGCCTGGCTGGCCTGGTCGGTCGATCGGACCGAGGGGAAGGCGGTGCAGGCCACCGTGGCGACAGCGTTCGCCGCGGCACTCTCCCTGGCCTGGGGGCTGGTGCTGCTTCGCCCACGGGTCGAAATCCTTGGCGAGACGGTGGTGATCGTCAACCCGCTCACGACGCACCGGCTGCGCCGCGAGGAGGTCGTCGCGATCACGGACGGCCTGTACGGGGCCGCGGTCTTCCACCGCAGCGACGGCTTCAAGACCCGTGCCGTCGCCCTGGGAGAGGCATCCGCCGGCATCAAGGATGAGCGGCTGTCCGACGTCCGTACGACGCTCGGGCTGTGAATCCGAGGACGCGCTCGGAGATCGTTGTCCCGTCTTGTCGACCAGGGAGTGGTGGATGAACGAGTCGTCCGACCAGCGACCGGAACCGTTCCTCTACGTCGTGGTGTGTGCGGCGGGCGTCGCGGGCGACGTGGGCGCGCTGATCACCATGGCGCAGGACCGCGGTTGGGGGGTCGGGGTGGTCGCCACGCCGCAGGGGCTCGGCTTCATCGATGCCGCGGCCGTGGAGGCGCAGACGGGTCACCCGATCAGGTCCGCGTGGCGGCTGCCCGGCGATCCGCGTCCGCTGCCGCCCCCGGACGCCATCGCCGTGGCGCCGGCGACGTTCAACACGATCAACAAGTGGGCCGCCGGGGTGTCCGACACCCTGGCGCTCGGGATTCTCTGCGAGGCGTACGGGCTCGGCATCCCGACCGCTGTCCTGCCCTACGTGAACGCGGCCATGGCCGCGCATCCCGCGTACCGGGAGAGTCTGGCCCGGCTGCGCGGGATGGGTGTCATGGTCGGTTCCCGCGAGTCGCATCCGCCGACGTCGGGCGGGGCCGCCGAGCGATTCCGCTGGGCGGAGGCGCTGGAACTGCTCGGCCCGGCCCTGGACTCGACGCGCTGACCACCTTCGCCCTGCCCCGTCCCACCGCTCGCGCCTCCGCCGCCGGTCAGCGTCGGGACGCCTCCGGCCCGGCGGCCGGGAGTTGCTCGTCGATCTCGCGCAGGCACTCCTCCACGGTCCGGTGCGCGGTGTCGACCACGATGTGGTCCCGTGACCAGGTGTCGTACGCGAGAGCCTCGACGTCGGCCCACGTGGGCAGCGGCAGATCCGGAATGTCGACGGTCCGCCCGGTCACGCGGCGGCGGTGTTCCGCCGGGTCGGAACACACCACCTCGATCTCGGCGAACGGCACCTCCAGGTCGGTGGCCAGACCGAGCCAGCCGTCCCGGGACGCGGCGACCGGATTGACGCACTCGGCGACCACGTCGAGCCCTTGCAGCAGGTGGTCCACGGCCAGCGCGTGCGCGACGGTGTAACCGACAGGCCCGAGCGGCCGTCCGGCCGCCCCCGACCGCACGATGGCCTGCTCGATGGTGTCGATCCTCAGATGAACGGCCCTCAGCCCGCGCGCGAGCCGTCGTGACAGGGTGGTCTTTCCGGTGGCGGGCAGCCCGCACACGACGATCAGCATGGAGCGATTGTGGCCCCTGCGGCTGACATCTGGTCGGTCCCGGCTCGTCAACTGCTGGTCGTCGGCGTCAACGGTGATCCACAGGGCCGACGGCTGCCGTTCGGCGTCGAGCGTCCCGCCGGTCCCGTCCGCAGGGCCCGGCGGGGCGGTCAGGCGCGGCTCAACTCCTGTGGCCGGCCGAGGCGATCCGGTCGATGATGGTCGCGGCCTCGCGCGGGTGCGTCTCCAGCCAGGTGCCGAGGTGATCCTGGACGGCCTGCGCGACGCAGCTGCGTACGGCGGCGTTGCCCAGTGTGCCGCGGGTGGCACCTTCGAACTCGGGGAAGTCCAGCTTCACCGACACGACAGCGGTCAGACCTTCACCGATCCGGTCGGCGCTCAGGTCAGGGTCGGAGGCCGTCAGCAGCCGATGCCCCCGTCCGTACGCGGTGATCGCGGCAGCCACGCCCTCGCGGAAGCCCGCCATATGCGTGCTCTCGTACGAGGTGGTCAGGCTGTTGGCGAAGCCGCGGACCCGCTCGTCGCGGGTGGCGCGCCACCGCAGGGCGACCTCCGCCGTGCCCGCCATCCGCTGGTCCTCCCACTCGAAGTTGATGATGTCCGGATACACGGACCCACCCCCTGACACGTCGAGGAAGGCGACGAAGTCCCGTGCCCCGCCGGGGGAGCGGAACCGTAGCGATTGGAACTCGCCCGGAGTGCGCGCGTCGGTCAGTGAAATCGCCAGCCGCCGGTTCAGGAAGGCCAGTTCCCTGAAACGCTCCGCCAGCACGGTGAACGAGCACGCGACGGTCTCGAAGATGCCGGGGTCGGGCCAGAAGGTGATGGTGGTCCCGCTGCCGTCCACCGGTCCCACGGCGGAGGGCGGGGTGTCCGCGACGCCGCGCGTGTACTGCTGGACCCAGCGGGTTCCCTTGCGCCGCACCTCGGCCGTCAGGCGGCTCGACAGGGCGTTGGTGACGAAGGGGCCGATGCCGAACCCGGAAATGATCGCGCAGTTACGGCCGTTGGCTTCCGCTCTCGTATGCATGCTGGTCAGCAGAGCTTCGAGGCCGGGACTTTCGGTGTCCCCTGCGGCCTCGATGGGGACCCCCGCCCCGTCGTCGGCGACCCGTACGCCGCCGTCGGGCGTGAGCGTGACGTCGACGGAAGTGGCACGGCCGGCCAGGACCTCGTTCACCGACCAGTCCAGCACCTGGAACACCGCCTGATGCAGGCCGCGTTCCGCGACCGAGCCGATGTACATCCCGGGCCGCTTCCGAATGGCCTCCCAGCCCTCCAGCACGGTGATGTCAGCAGCGTCGTACCTCGTGGCATCCTCACCCATGAAGCCCCCTCCGAAGGTGTTCAGCAGACCTGCCCAGCGTAGGCCGATTCGCAGAAAACACCAGGTCAGAGCGGATGTCGTGAAGGCGTGGGCGGCTCGGTGAGAGCCTGCCGGGAGCGGGGCGACACGGGAGTCACCGGCAGCGGCGGCAATGCGGCCGAGCCACTGCGGAGGCCGCGCACGACCCCTTCCAGAGAACCCCCGACGTGCCCAATCCGAAGGGCCCGGCGGGATCAGGGCCCTGGCCTGCTGGAAGGGGCCCGGCGGGATCAGGGCCCTGGCCTGCTGGATGGTGCCGTCCCCGAGCGCGCGAAGGCGCGTGTCAGAGCTTCACGACCACCACGCGGTCACCGCATAGTTTGCGCATGTCGTCCTCGTCGGAGGTGAAGATCGTGACCCGTCCCGGCCGCCGTAGCGCTACGGCGGCCAAGGCTGCGTCGATGGCGTACTTGTGGCCATGCAGTCCGGCACCCTGGAGGAGGTCGATGGCGGCGTTGGCGATCTGCTCGGTCACCGGCTCCACACTCAGCCGCGACAGCGCCCACCGCCAGGCCGGTCGGTGAAGTTTCGAATGGTGGGCCTCGACGAGGGTCATCGAGGTGGTGACCACGGGAATGTCGGAGCGGTCGGCGTCCTTCATGCGCGCACCCATCCGCCGATCGCCGCGCACCCACCGGGAAAGGCCTTCGCTGTCGAGCAGGTAGGCATGCCCCTCGCTCACGCGGCAGCCCCGGGGGGATTGGCGGTCTTGCGCGCCCGCTCCTCGTGCTCGGCGTGAGCGCGCTCGACGTCCTTCCGCTCGGCCTCGGCCTCGGCCAGCTCCTCCGCCGTGACGGGGCCGTGATCGGACTCCCACCATTCGACGCCCTCGTGCAACCGCTCCCGCTCGCGCTGGCGCTCCACGGCCTTGGTGACGTAGCGGCTGAAGCCCCCCGGGCCGACCTCGGAGCGGATCTCCTCGGCCAGCTCCTCCGGCAGCGTCACGGTGTACTTCTTGGTTGCCATACCATCGACCATACCGCCCGTGGGGCCGCTCTGGCAGCACAGGCACACGTCCCCGCGGCACAGGTACGGGCGTGCTCCCGTGGCGAGGTCCGGCCGGAGTGCTGAGACCGCCCCGAGGACAGCCGCCCCCAAGCGGCGCCCGGTGCGAGCAGGCGCTCTCGGTACTTCCTTCGCCCGGCCCCCTCGGGGCGACCCAGGCGCCGACAACCCAGGCGCCGGCCGCCCAGGCTCGGCTCAGAAGGTCCAGCGGGTGGCGCCGCCCGGCTCGACCGTGGCGGTGGCGTAGGCCGACCGGGCGGTGACGCGGTAGACGGACCACGGCGGTTTCCCGGCCGACGGCGCACTGAAGGGCGCCGTGAGCGCGGTGCCGGACTCGTCGACCTCGCAGGGCCAGCCTCCCTCGGCCCAGACCGCGGCCAGCCGCGCGACGGTGTCGCGGTCGGTGACGACCTCGGCGGTGCCCTCGACCACGAGGTCGAACTCGAGGGTGGCGATCGCGACGGTGCATCGCGGGTCGCGGGCCAGGTTGCGGCCCTTGCGGGTGGTCTGGCCGGTCTCGAACCAGAAGCAGCCGTCGATCCAGAGCGAGCCGATCGGGGTGACGTGCGGGCTGCCGTCGGGATCGATGCTCGTGAGCCATGTCGTGTGCCTGCCGGGGCCGCCCGAGCCGGGCGCCTGGTCGCATCCGGCGTCGAGCCGGCCGGTGACCGATGACCATTCGAGGGCGGGCAACTCGTAGAGGTTCGCGAGGTTCTTGGTGTCCATGCCTGTGTAGACGCAGCGCGCGTCCGGAACTCATCGGTGGCAACCGGAGGCGGGGCGGCAGCCCGGCATCGAAGGTGATCAGCACCAGCACCAGCACCAGCACTGGACCGGGCCGGTGGCCTTGGTCCGTGTGACCGCTTGGGCGACGGGGTTGCCCTGGAGGTTGTGGTCGGCGCAGGCCCATGGGTCCGCGCCGAGCGGGTCGAACGGCGTCCGTGGGAAGCTGCGGACGGGCCGCACTGTGAACGTTCAGGGCAGGTCGATGTCGTAGCCGCCTGCGGCTTCCATCAGCAGGAGCAGGGCGCGGCGCCCACCGTAGCGGCGTCCGTCGATGCTGAACCGGACCCAGCCGGTGCTACGGCCTCTGGCCCCGCCCTTCCACCATCGCCAGCTGCGGCTGTCGCCCGCCCCGCCGGGGGCGAAGGGGCCGAGCCAGTCCGGCAGCCGCCAGCCGGCGGCCGCGTCCGTGCTGATCCCGGTCTCGCGCTGCTGCCCGGTCAGGCCGCGCCACCAGGTCGCCCAGGCCCCGGAGCCGTCCTGGTGTGCGGGGGTCTCGGGCGCGCGGTGCTGGACGAACCAGGCCGGGAGGATGTCCGGCCACCGGTCGTCGGCGGGCCATGCTTCGGCGGGGCCGGCCGCGTACGGGAGGACGGCGAGGAGGACTTCGCGTATGCGGGCGATGGTCTGGTCGGGGTCCTGGGCGGTGAAGGTGGCTTCGACGTCCAGGAGCGGGATCTTCGTGTCCGGGTGGGGGCCGTACCGGACCCGGAGGAGTTCTGCCGACAGTGACTTGGGGTCGAGGCGCTCCAGGAGCAGTTGACGCGGCAGGTGGTGCAGCCGCGGTCCGGCTGCCTCGGCGAGGGTGAGCAGGTCGCGCCGCTCGTCGGGGGTCGGGTCGAATGGGGGGACGGCCTTGCCGGTTCCGGCATACCAGGGCGAGGTGTGGAAGCTGCGGATCAGCGTGGCGGATGCGTCGGCGGCCCACCGGGAGAGTCGGGGGTCCTGGTCGGCGGTGACGCTGAGGGCGGTGTGGAGCCGCCGGAGCGGGTCGGTTTCGTGCAGGAGGCGGTACCCGGCACGCCGTACGGCCGCGCGGTCGCGGTCGGCCAGCAGGGACTCCGCGAGCCCGGGCGGCAGTTGGGCGGTGCGGGTGCCAAGTGCGGCGGTCGCCTGGCGGATCACCTTGGTGGACGGATCGCGCAGCAGCGGGACGACGTCGTCGACCGGGACGGCGTCCATGGTGCGCAGGCCGCGGATGGCCGCGGCACGCACGAGCGGTTCCGGGTGGCCGAGCAAGGGGGCCAGCAGCCCGGAGTCCTCCTTCCGGCCGGATTCCGCGAGGCCGGCGATCGCCCCAGGGGTCGGGGTGTTGACCGCCGCGCGGTACCAGGCGAGCGCGTCCGCGCCGGTACGCCGGGCGGCATCCCGTGCGACGGCACGGGCCAGGGCCGAGGCGTCGCCGAGGTAGGGGGTGACCTCGGCGGCGAGCCCTCTTTTGACGAGCCCGACGAGAGCGAGCAGGCGCACCTCCCGGTGGCTGCTCGCCGCGAGCTGCCGCAGCAGGTCGTCCCGTTCCGCCCATACAGCCTCACGTACGGCCGCTTCCGTCAGCAGCTCGCGGCAACGGCGGTCACCGTCCCGCTTCGCCATCGCGGCCAGGGTCGTGAGCGAAAGCCTGCGGCCTGTGAGCCCCGTCTGCAGGGCGAACCGACGCAGTCGCGGGTCCGGTGAGGCGAGGAGCTGGTCGAAGGCGGCGGTCCCCGGTTCCGAGGCCAGCGCGCTCACGAGCTGCTGCCGGGCGAAGCTTCCCCGTTCCCGCCTGCTGAGCAGCAGCGTCAGTGGAGTCGCGGCCGGGACCAGGTGTTTCGGCTGGTCGTGCAGGAGCACCGCGAGCGTCCCACGGGCGTGGTCCCGTACCGGCCTTGCCCAGTCCGCGGTGCGCAGGACCAGGAACGGCGCCAGGGTGAGCGTGGCCTGGCGTCCGCCCAAAAGTTCCTGCAACTTGTCAACGGCCCGTCTCCGTACCCGCCCGTCCGGGTGGCAGGAGGCCAACGCAACGCCGAGCGGGCTGAGTTCGGCCGCCAGGAGCTCCTCCCCCTGGTCACCGCGCGGCGCCTGCTCGTAACGACGCCGCGCCGTCAGCCGCACGGCCCGGTCGAGTCGCAGCACCACGCGCGGACGCGCGGCAAGGAGTTCCAGCGCCGTGTCGGACTCCCCTGCGACGTCCATGTCGCGCACCGCCTCGACGAGATCACGGTCGGCTCCGCGGCGGTCGGCTGCCGTACGGGTCAGCGCGGCCTCGAAAGCCGCGGAGGGGGAGGAGGGCTTCGCCTCGGAAGTGCTGGACATGCGGACATCGTGCAGGTCGCAGCGCCGAAAAGCTCACGCATTACGGGGCGGGGGGCGTGGGGCGGCGGCTCGGACGCCTGGGGCTGTCAGCCGATGCGAGCCGATGACCGGCGCCGGGTGGCGGGTCGTGCGCCGTCCGGGCCCGCGGGCGGCAACGGTCAGCCTTCTTCTGCGCGGGCGAGATCATCTGGAAGGTGACGAGGAACGTCGAGGTGCACGGGCAGAAGCCGTTGCCCTGGCCTCCTTCGCGGCGGCCCGGCCACATCGCAGACCGTGTCGATGTCCTCGTCGCCGACCGCGTGGAGGAAGGCCTCGTACCGCTTGATCGCGCCCGCCTGTCTTGGGCGAGGACTTGGGGCCGTTTGTCGGCTTGGCCGACGGCGTCTCGGGCCGAGCAGAAGCGGACGGCGTGCCCGACGGCGCTTGAGCCGTCGGCCTGGACGTCGAAGACTGCGAGGGTTTCGCGTCCGCGTCATCCTTCGACTTCTCCGGACCGCACGCGCCCACTGCCAGCGCCACGCAAGTCGTCAGCGCCACGCTGCCAAGGTCCGTGCTCTCATCGAGTCCCACTCGTCGCCAGCCGACAACACGTAGACAGGTCACGCAGGAGCGGCGGGAACCGTTCCCGAGTCCGTCCGGGCGGGACGCCGTCGGGCTTCTGTCTTTCTCCGCAGGCGGCGTATGGGCGACCGCCGCGTCAGAAGGCCAGGGACGTCATCAGGTGGCGCATCGCCGTGGTCATGGCCGGGCGGAGGTGGGTGAGGTCCGGCTCCTTCGGCGGGTCGCCTGCGTCCGTTGCGGGCTGATCGGGGCCGTTCCATTCGGTGTAGCCGGTGATCTGGAGGGTGAGGATGGCGCCGCCGTGGAGGACTTCCAGGGTCTGGCCTGGGCCGCGGGGCGTCAGCAGGTATCCCTCGTCGCCGACACCGGTGACGGGGTGCACGTCGGCTGCGGAGGTGAAACCGCTGTCGGCGACGGCGATCATCGGGCTGTCGCCCGCTCCACCACCGGGAAGGCTGGAGACCTGGGCGTCGCGGGAGTTCTCGAACTCGGCGCGGGGGTCGGTCTTCTTGTGCAGGTCGATGCTGACGCTGATGGTGTACGTGGTCGCCCAACCGTCGCCGGCCCGCGACGCGGTGGTCAGGACGCACGACAGCCTGTCCAGTGCAGGGCCCTTGCTCACTGTCGCATTGGACGCAGCGAAGCTCCGCGTACCCACGGCGCTCTTGAGGGGGTTGAGAGCCGCGCCACTGCACGGGTTGCCGCTCAGGTGGTAGCCGTGCAGGTCCGGAGCCGTGCTGCCGGTCCCCTGCATGATCGTCGCCCACACCGCCGAGGTCAGCACGATTCCGCCGACCGTCCACAGCCACGGCCGGGCTTTGCGGACCGCTGTGGTTCCGGAACCGGGATCGCCTGTGCTGCTCAGCAGATCGCCGGGCAGGTCGCTGCCTCGTTCATCCGTCATCTCCGGCTCACTGATCACAACAGTTCCCCCCTCGCCCTGTGCCCTCACAGTAGGGCGCGTGCCAGGCTCGGGCGAGAAGTACCCCCGGCCAGCGGGCAGCGAACGGATCAGGCGCCTTCCGTGGCCCAGCCCGGCCTGCTGGGAGAGACGGACCAAGATCGGTCACGTCCGCTGGAGTGGTGTATCGACGGCCACTCGGTGATCTCATTTGAGGCTATGCGGTCAGTTCGGTGGGCAGGGCGGGCGCGGTGGTTTCTGACTCGATCGGGTGGATGTGGGCTTTTGTGAGGAGTTCGCGGCTCATGTAGCGGCGGGCTTCGGTCCATTCGTCGTTCTGTTCGGCCAGGACCGCACCGACCAGGCGGGTCAGTGCGGTGCGGTCCGCAAAGATCCCGACGACGTCGGTGCGGCGGCGGATCTCTTTGTTGAGCCGTTCTTGCGGGTTGTTCGACCAGATCTGCCGCCAGATTTCCCGTCGGAAGGCGGCGAAGGACAGCAGGTCGTGCTGGGCTGTGTCCAGGTCTGTGGCGGGAGTACCTCGAAGCCGAGAACTGGATACCGTGGCGACCGGATCCTCCTCGCAAGAAGCTTTCATGGGAGATCGACGGTGTGGCGCGCTCCGGCAGTTGGGGAGTCCCGCCTTCCTCGTCTACGGCTACGGCTACGTCTACGGCTACGGCGAAGGGCAGGCCAGACTCAGCGGCGAAGTGCATTTCGGGGCACGCTTCGTTCTGCCGCTGCGGTGCGTGACGGCTTGCTCGGTCCGCTACGGGGATCACCGGGCTCGCAGCAATCGGAAGCTGTTCGCTCCCGAACCGGAGGCCTGCCGCAGGGTTTCCCCATGGGCCTACAAGAAGCTTGGCGAAGCCCTGGCCGGTTGAGGCGCCGGTGCCTTGCCGCGGGGGAAGTCGCGATGCGCGGGCGTGCTTTCGGCTGTCTACGGGGTGCCGCTACGCCGGTAGTTGTCCCAGAATCGGCCTCCTGCCTGGTCCAGGACCTCGTCGACGGCGGCGACCAGTGGCGAAGTCTGGCCCTCGAGGGCCTGCCGGACGCCACTATGCAGAGGGCGTAGCGGCGGTCGTCGATCTCCTCGGCGGGGGTCGGGGGAGGCCCGGCGTCGGCCGGCGATTTGGCATGGGCGCTGATGCGTGCGCCTATTCCGTCGCGGTCGAGGAGCAGGACGCCGTTCGCGCACATCCACATGAGGGGGAGCTGCGGTGAGGTGCCTCGCGTACGACGAAGGTGCGCCAGGACTCCTCGGTGTGCACGAGCAGCTCCGCGGGCCAGCCGTGCGCGTGGACGTTCAGCCGGTAGGGCGCCGGGGCGCCGTGCAGCAGGACCACGATGTCCAGGTCGGAGGTCGCCGTGCGGCGGCCGGTGACGACGCTGCCGCCGAGGAACGCGGCTCGTGCGTCGGGGTGGTGTTCCTCGACAACGGCGTGTGCGGCGTCGATCGGTTCCATGGAGGATTCTCGGCCGCATGCGGGTTGAGTGCGTCGTAATTGTGCCGGAGCGCCGGGAGCAGGGGACCTTTGAGCCCTCGCAGACCGATCGAACCAGCAGTTTGCCGTCCCCGTTCCACCTACTGCTGCCATCCGGGAGGATGCCCGTGTCCTCAAGGACGCCTGACGCCTCAGGAACGAGGAGAGCGGCCAGGCCGTAATGGCGCTCAGCTTCCCCTCGGCCGCCTCCCGCAGCTTGTCCTGGTGTGCGGGTGAGGGAATCGAACGTGGACGTCCACGTCGCCACGGTCGCTGAGGGAACGCGGCCGGGGGCAGGGGCGGATGGCCGGGGTCAAGCGTTCTGCTTCTGCGGGTGCAACTCGAGTGTGATGTGCGGGTCGAGCGCCTGCAGGAAGTCGGGGGCGTCGAAGATCTCGCCGGCGGAGACGACGCCGACGGTCTTGGTGCGGCCGGTCAGGACCCGCTCGAGGGCCTCGGCGACGAGGGGCGCGGTGACGGCGTAGATGTCCTGGCCGGCGGCCGTGGCCCGGCGCTCGGTTCCGCCGGAGCGGACGACGACGTCGACGAGGAAGGTCTGGTTCGAGCGCCCGCTCGCGTCGGCGGCGGTCGGGGCCGGCGTGTGAGGGGCAGCGATGTCTCGGGCCGCCTCGGCGCTCATGTAGGTGGTCACGTCGGGGATGGTGAGGTGCTGGGGGACGGTGACGGCGTCCGCCATCGTGAACTCCCCGATCACCGGCCGGGGGCCCATCGGTTCCGGGAAGGTCCACTCCAGGGTGGGCGCGGCGTCGGTGCGGCGCTCCCAGCGCCCGCCGCTGTAGCGCAGGCGGTGGTTGCCGCGTCGCTCGCGTGAGACCGCGCCCGAAAGCCGGGTACCGGCGGTGGGGTGCCAGTTGCTCAGCGAGTAGGCGATGTGTGCCTCGTCGGCTTGGGTCCAGTCGCCCATCGCCGCGGTGGCCAGCAGGTCGCCGAGGCCGCCGAAGAAGGCCATGGCCGGGACGATCACCGCTCCCGCGTTCCGTGCCCGCTCGCGGTAGTGGGCGAACGTGTCGAGGTTGGCCTCGAGCTCGGCGGCCACGTCCAGGTACGGGATCTTCGCGCGGAGCGCGGCCTCGATGACGGGTCGGGTGGTCGAGGCGAACGGGCCGGCACAGTTGATGACCGCCGCCGTGCCCGCCAGTGCCAGGTCCAGCGAAGCAGGGTCCTCGGCCGACGCCACCCGGGCCTCCAGCCCGTGTTCGTGGGCCATCTCCTCCAAGGTCTGCGTGTTGCGCCCGGACAGTACCGGGACGAATCCGCGCGCGGCCAGCTCCGCGACCACGAACCGCCCGGTGTGACCGTAGGCGCCGAACACCGTAACCAGCTGAGCTGACCCCATGAGACTCTCCGTGTACTCGAACGCCCGCTGCGCGGTTGATCCGCTGCGCCTGACATCCACATCCTGTCTCTCCGGCAGCGCCCCGCACGAGTGTCGGAAACGACATGCCGCGTACAGTTTCGGACATGCCTACTGTTGCACTGGCCGTGACCGACGGCATGCTCCACTACGAACTGTCCGTGGCCGTCGAGGTTTTCGGAGCCGACCTGTCCCACATCGTGGATCCCTGGTATGACTTCTCCCTCTGTGGGAGGGGGCCGGTGCGCGTCGGCCGCTTCCGACTGGAGCCCGACCACGGACTCGACCACCTCGCGCACGCGGACACCGTGATCGTCCCCAGTTGGGCCGACACCGACTGCGACCCGCCCGCCGAGCTGGTCGAGGCGGTGCGTGCGGCCCACGCGGCCGGTGCCCGGGTGGCCTCACTGTGCACGGGCGCCTTCATCCTGGGCGCGGCAGGACTGCTCGACGGCAGACGCGCCACCACACACTGGGCACACACGCGGGAACTGGCCCGGCGCCACCCGGCGGCCACGGTCGATCCGGACGTCCTCTACGTCGACAACGGCGATGTCCTCACCTCCGCGGGCAAAGCCGCCGCCATGGACCTGTGCCTGCACCTGGTCCGTCTCGACCACGGCTCGGCCAACGCCAACAAGATCGCCCGACGCCTGGTCATCCCACCCCACCGCGACGGCGGCCAGGCCCAGTTCATCGCCACCCCGCTCCCCGCCCCGGGCAACCACCCCCTGGGCGAGCTCTTCCCCTGGGCGCTGGAGCGGCTGGACCAGCCGCTGACCGTGGAGGACCTCGCCCGCCAGGCCCGCATGAGCTCACGTCACCTCGGCCGCCACTTCAAGCACCTCACCGGCACCACACCACTGCAATGGCTCCACACCCAGCGCATTCGCCATGCCCAGGAACTGCTGGAGACCACCGACGCCACCGTGGACTCCATCGCCGCGTCCACCGGCATGGGCACCGCCACCACCCTGCGCCGCCACTTCCACCGAAGCGTCGGCGTCCCACCCGACACCTACCGCCGCACCTTCCGTCCCTGAAGGAGTACCAAGGCCCTCGCGGCCGATCGGGCAGCGCCAGGGCAGGTGCCGTCCGAAGTGGTGAACAAGCGCCCGCCCGACCCGTGAACAACGCCAAGCGGTCGCCGCGCCAGACGAAGTCTGGGCCGATCATGACGCCGGACCAGTCGTACTCGAAGCCCTGCGCGGCGTAGACGCAGCCGATCTGCCCGAAGCCGGCCGGGTCGGTCCCCCACAGGGCGGACGGGGGCGCTCCGGAGACGGCGCGCTCGCCGCGCAGGTTCCAGGGGCGTGCCCGGTCGCCGATCACCATGTCCGCGAGCAGCGGCTGCCCGTTTTCGCCTCGGACCAGGGCCGGCATGAGTCCGCGGTCATGCGCGCGCCGTAGTGCCCGCCGCGGCGGTCCTGGAGGAGGCCTCCATCTCTTCCAGGCTCCCGGCGACGTGGAGCTGCATAAGGTCGTCGGGCTCCCAGGGGACCGGGCCTCCGGGCTCCAGGCCGAAACTTTGCAGCCGATACGCAAGGCAGGTTCCTGCTGCGCGCAGGCCCCCTGGCGCCGTTCCTCGCGGATCGTGCCACCTGGGGCTGAGCAGGTTCTGTGCAGCCGCGCCGCGTCGTCAAAGGACCAGGAGTACGGCCGGTCCATCGCCACGTCGGACTGGCGAATGCACAATGGCCTCCACTGCGGCCAGGATCACCGGTACGCCCTTTCGGGTATCCACGGGTACGGCCAGAATGGAGAAGCGCAGCGATGAGCGACCCCCGGATCCTGACGGTTCGGCCCCAAGCGGGCGAGTACGCGTGGACGTTCGGTGGTGCACCGCCGGTGGCGCGCATCGCGCCCGGCACGGTTCTCGACCTGTACACGGAGGACTGCTTCGCCGGGCGGGTGCGGTCCGAGAGAGACCTTGTGTCCGAGGTGTGCGAGTTCCCGTTCCTCAACCCGCAGACCGGTCCCTTCCACGTGGTGGGGGCGGAGCCGGGCGACACGGTCGCGGTGCACTTCGTGTCGATCGAGCCTGCGCGGGACTGGGCGGCGTCCACCACGGTGCCGCTGTTCGGGGCGCTCACCTCGACCCACACCACGGCGAGCCTGCAGCCTCCGCTGCCGGAGACGGTGTGGATCTGGCAGCTGGACCGGGTGCGGCGCACGGCGCTGTTCCGCGCGCACGACGGTGACTTCGAGGCCGAGCTGCCCATGGACCCGATGCACGGCACGGTGGGCGTGGCCCCGGCGAATCTGGAGGTGCGCTCGGCGCTGGTGCCGGACGCGCACGGCGGCAACATGGACACGCCCGAGATGCGGGCGGGCGTCACTTGCTACCTCGGGGTGAACGTCGAGGGTGCGCTGCTCAGTCTCGGTGACGGGCATGCCCGGCAGGGGGAGGGGGAGACCTGCGGGGTGGCGGTCGAGTGCGCGATGAACACCGTGGTGATCGTCGAGTTGCTCAAGGGGATCGCCACCCCGTGGCCGCGTATCGAGTCGGACACGCACATCATCTCGACCGGATCGGCGCGTCCCCTGGAGGACGCGTTCCGGATCTCCCAGCTCGACCTGGTGCAGTGGCTGGTGCGCGACTACGGATTCAGCGAGTTGGACGCGTACCAGTTCGCCACCCAGGCCGTCGAGTCACCGCTGGCGAACGTCTGCGACACCAACTACACGTGCGTGGCCAAGATCCGCAAGGAGTGGCTGCCGACGCGGGAGACCCACCGCGGACTGCACGCGCAGCTGCGGGAGAGCGCGGCGGCACTCCGGCCCTGAGCAACGATTCGAGCTGACCGATGCCCCGCTCGGCGACGGCACGTACGCCGCCGAACCCCTCGACCACCTGTAGGACGACCCGAGGATGGAGGGTGTGTGACCGCGAGCGTCGTCGAGTAGGGCTGCCCACCAGCACTTTTACCTCACGCGATGAGGTTCACAACCGGAAAGATGCTGCTGTTGAAACCGGGCCGCCTGTCGGCCCTGCTGGCGAGAACCGGTTCTGGCACGACTTCTGTGGAGACGTGACAGCGGTTTCCGGGGCCGCGGACAAGGGTTCGTCCGCACAGTACGACGTCGCTACCTTCGACCGGAGCGGGAGGGCGCGCCTTCCCGCAGGCTGCGGTGCCGTGGCAGAGCGGCCCATGGCGATCGCCGTGGGCGAGGTCCCTCCTGAGGCGAACTGACGGAGGGGGCGGACCTGCTCCCCTCTCGCGGGTTCGAATCCCGTCGGCACCGCAGCCGACCCAGGGCACGGAACGACCGTGCCTGACCGCGGCCGTCGAGAATTCCCCACGGAGGGCCGGCGATCCGGTAACCGTCGACAGCCGGCTGCCAGCGGCCACGAATATTGCCCTGTGTCGTCTCGCGCCTCGGAAATGTTCTTCTGGCCTGGCCGCCGGACGGCATCATCGCCGACATGCTTATCGAACACGAGGGCGCATCGCCCACGGTCCACCCGTCGGCGTACGTCGCCCCCACCGCGACCCTGTGCGGAGACGTGCGGGTCGGGCCCGGATGCCGCGTCCTGTTCGGCGCGGTGCTGACTGCCGAGGGCGGCCCGGTCGAACTCGGCGCCGACACCATCGTGATGGAGAACGCGGTCCTGCGCGGAACCCGCCGCGACCCCCTGCGCCTGGGGCGCCAGGTCCTGGTCGGACCGGGCTCCTACCTGACCGGGTGCACGGTCGAGGACGAGGTGTTCCTGGCCACCGGCTCCCGTGTCTTCAACGGGGCCCGCATCGGCACCCGATCCGAGGTCCGCATCAACGGGGTCGTACACCTGCGCACCGTCCTCGCAGCCGACACGACGGTGCCGATCGGCTGGGTCGCGGTCGGCGACCCGGCCCGGATCCTGCCGCCCGACCAGCACGAGGCCATCTGGGCGGTGCAGAAGGACCTGGACTTCCCCGGCTACGTCTTCGGCTTGGAACGCCCCGCGGAGGGTCAGAGTCTGATGCCGGCCCTGACCGAACGTTTCGGCCGCGCACTGGGCCACCACCGCGCCGACCGCAGGGCAGACGAAGCCCCAACGGGAACCGGTGATGCCTCACCGTCGTAAGACACAGGCACCAAGAAGCATCACGCATCGTGACACCCCACGGCCAGAGGGCTCCCCGGCTATGGGTCCTCCGTGGGGGACATCACGCCGGCCGCTACACCTTGTCGCACCCGGTCCACAGATGAGTTGAGCCAGAGCCCGAGAACCGGCAGCAATTGTCCACGGGATTCGGCTCTCGCTTAACTTCTGGGGAGCACTAACGCTCCGTGTTGTCGAAAATCCCGCTTCACCCCCCCTTTCCCGGGTGACGCCACCCGTCCCGGGGCCGCCGCAGACGTATTCCGCCCCACGCCCTCAGCTGCGTGCCCGTCGCGAGAGGATGGGGCGTGATCCGCCACGACCCCGAGATGCAGGCTCTGTTCCGCCGCTATTGCCTCCCCGCGCGTCGTTACCTGAGGCTCGGCGGAGCGGTACTTCACATGCCGTGCGAGGAGTACGAGCCGTTCGTGCATGCTCTGGCCGCTGACGCGAAGGCTGTTATCGGCGCCAAGCCACTCACGGAGTCGGTGGCCTGAAGCCTGCCCGGAGCCGGAAGAGCCGGAAGAGCCGGAAGGTCGGCGGGTGTCAGGATCAGGGGGAGATCCGACGGGAGTCAGCCCCGGCGCTGGCGCCGAGACGTGGCCTTTACCGCCATCCGGTCCGGGCGTCGTTCTCAGCGCTCGTCTTCCGGGGTGATGTGGATGCGCCAGGCGCCGATGGCCGCTCCGAGGATCACACCGACGCCCAGGGCAATGCCCAGCAGGATGTCGCTACGCGTGAGTGCCGCCGTGAGCAGAGAGGTCACCAGGGCGGCGACGAATGCGTACATGAAGACGATGAAGCCCGCGGCAATGCGGCGGTCGCGTAGCGGCGGGATGCCACCGTTCATGTGTCCTGCCCCCGTGGTGGTGTCCGCCCTCTGCGCCGAACTGGTGCAGGGCCGCGGTCGGCGCGAGGCGCCTGAGCGCCGCGCTTCGTGTCGTCCTGTTGGCTGCCGTCTTCCCTTCGCCTTCCCGTCGCCTTCCCCGGCGGGAGGCCGCAAACAGCTGGGACGCGGGTGGCTGCGTCCGGGGGGCTGCTTGGGAGGCCGGCCGGTTCAGGCGGGTGAGGGTGCGGTGGGCCGGGATGCCCGGGCTGAGGCGTCGAGTAGGTCGCCGAGGGACGCGCGGGCGTGCTGCAGGTCGGTGATGCGGGTGTCGAGGTCGTGCAGTTGGGTGCGCAGGTGGTCCTGGACGCAGGCGTCGAGGGTGGGGCCGTCGCCGATGAAGCAGGGCATGAGGTCCCGGATGACGCGGGTGGGGAGGCCCGCGGCCAGGAGAGTGCGGATCTGCGTGACGGTGGTCGGCGCGTCTGCGGTGTAGTGGCGGTGCCCGCCGCTGGTGCGGTGCGAGGTGAGCAGGCCCTGGTCCTCGTAGTAACGCAGCAGGCGGACGCTCACGCCTGTCTCCCGGGCCAGATCGCCGATCTTCATGTGACCCACCTCACGGGCGCCGATCTTGAACCTCACACTGATGTCAGATCCTAGCGTGGGCTGCATGACAACAGCCCAAGCACCCATCTCCCTCTACGGATTCCTGCGCCCGAAGCCGGAACGCGCCCGCGAAGTGCGCGACCTCCTCGCCTCTCTCGTGGAGCCCACCCGGCAGGAGGAAGGCAACCTGGAGTACCACCTGCACGCCCACGACGACGGCCGGCTCTTCCTGTACGAGGTCTGGCGATCCCAGGAGGATCTGGACCGGCACAACGCGACCCCGCCCCTGCGCGCCTTCCTGGACAACCTGCTGGACTTCCTCGAAGAGGCCCCCGAGGGCTACTTCGACACGATGGTCAGCCCGTACCCATGGCCGGAAGCGAGTTCGGCGAAGCCGGCCCGGTTGCGGTGACGGTCGAGCGGCGTCGCCCCTCCGCTCCCAGCGGTCGGACTCGACCCGGCGGTGGGAGCGGACGGTACACCCTTTTTCCGGAAGGGCCTCCGACGCCGATTCCCCGCGGTGCCCTGGACTCCTGTGCACCGTCACCGTCCGGCAGGTCAATCCGTGGTGAAGGGCGCGTATCCCGTCGGGACCTCGCTGACCTGTAGGTCTGAGAAGACCAGTGTGAGGCTGTGTGCGCTGGTCTCAAGGCGCACCTCGTGGAAGTCGATCCCACGGCCTGCGCCCAACGACGGGTCGTCTCCGACGCGGGAAGGATCGTGGCCCCCGGGTAGAGGCAGTGCCACTTCACGCCCCAGACGTATCCGTCGAGGTCGACGGCTGTCGCGTGGTCGATGAGGCGTTCGTCCAGTGAGCTGCGCCAGGTGTCGGGTCGTACCGTGGTCTCACACCGGGCCTCGACGCAGTACCTGAAGAGGTATCGCAGATGGGCCGGCTCGATGCCGGTGCGGGGATCTGCTGTCGCGTAGACGATGACCTCGTAGTCGCGCATGTAGCTGGTGTAGCCGTGATGCACGACGGCGGTGTCGAACGCGTCGTCCAGCAGCTGTTCGAGGAGTGCGGCATCCATGTCGCTGTTCTACTGGACGTGATTCTCGGGGCGCGTCCGGGATTTCGTGCCACCGTCCCGCGATGACCGCCCGACCAAGGTGGAGTCGCATGCGCATCTGCTCCGGCACGGCCGTCACGACGAGGTACGACAGCGCCTCCGTCGTCCACAGCCTGTGCACGCACCGCCGAGAGGAGAGGGCTCATGCGCGCGCCGGTCACCTCGCGACCGGCCGACTGCGGCCCAGTGGCTTCGCCTCCTGGGGCTCCTATCCGGCGACCACCGGCTCCTGCCCGACCCGAGCCCCCTACGACGCCTTCTGGCTTGATCAGCTTTGACGGACATTCGAGATCAGGGGCTCTGCCCCGGGCAGGACGTCCATCAGGGAGGGCATGGGGAGGAAGCCACGCCAGACGTTCGGCTGGGCCAGCTTCTACCTCCTACGCAAGCGAGTCCTGCCGGCGTGACGACCTATACCGGCTCTTCGTACACGTCGATCTCGCAGTGCCCACGGGAGAACAGGGGTTCGAGATGCCCCTCCATCGCGGCGAACCACTCATCGAGGTCGCCATCGGCCCCGTGGAAGAACCAGGAGTTGACGCTCCCCAGGGCATCCAGGGTTGGTTCGCACTCGTAGCGAAGTTCGCAGTGAACCTGTACGAAGTGCTCGTGCTCACCCTCGTTGTCACTGATGTCGAACTGTCGCACGAGGTCCAAAGTGAACTTGGGTCGCCCGCTGAAGGCGTACGTGCCGTACTGGAAGAGCAAGCCGTCTGAGTCAGGGGTGGGCGCGGCGGCAAAGCGCTGTCGCGCGAATCGCGTGAAGGCTCGCCACGCCGCCCGAGTGGTCAACTCGGTCTTGGTCGATCGCCCGACCTCCAACTCGGCACGCAGGACATCGAGGGCTTTCTCTACCCGCGGTCTATCGTGCATGCCAGCTCTCCCCGGTTCGTGAATCAGCACCCTGACCTCGTAGGCCGGATCAATCCAGCCCTGACCAGTGAGGCAACCGCCTTCCGGCTCGCAAAGCTCAGTCACTGCTGCACGGAACCCTGAGCCAGAACCGCTTCTCGTGAACAAAGCCAGCTGGATGAACCACCCCCTCCGGCTCGGAGACTGCGCGCAGTCGGCGGTGCTGGGCGGGGCGTCAGGTGGGCCTGCTGGTGGAGCGCCAGAGGGGGATGTACGTGAGGGAGCCGACCGTCGTCAGCTCGCGATTGCCCACGGCCTGTGGAGGAGGGTGAGGAGGTCGTGGCCGGGCTGGGGCTTCTTGTGGGAGCGCCGGGCAGCCACTCGTCTTCGAACCGCTGAGTCGTGACCCGGATCAGGCGTCGAGCAACGTCATCAGGATGGCCCGCGGGCGGGTGCCGTCCGGTCCCTGCCAGCCGGTTGCGACATGGCCGAGGGCTCCCTGGCGGGGCAGCGGCGGACGCCCGTCGACGGGGTCGAGAACGCGGTGGATGTGCAGGATCGTGCCGCCGGGTGTGGGAAGGCGGGTCCCGTCCTGGTCGTCGGTGGGGTCGGGCGTGAAGCCGTCCAGGCCGAACGGGGCGCCGGCGTATGAGCGGGTCACTTCGTGGTCGCGGGTGTCGGTGATGCTCTGCGCCATCGCTGGTGCGGTGCCCTCGATGAGGGCCAGCAACTCCGTGACGAGCACGGGGTCGTGGCATCCGTCGTACGCCCAGCGCTGGCCCAGGACGCCGTGCTGCATCGTCCCGACGAGGGCCTGTTCGGCGCCCTCCAACGGTGCGGCGCGGTAGGTGAGCGGTACGAGATAGGCCGTCCGCTCGGGGCCGCTCGTGTCGGTGGCCACCATGAACTCGATGCCGACCTCGCCCTCCGGGTCGTCCAGCCGGAAGCCACCCGACTTCTCGAGCACGGGGGTGCCTGGTCCGCCTCGGTACCAGGGGCGGGTGGGCAGCCAGCCGGCGAGCAGTTCGACCTTGCTCGGGGTGAGGGTGGTGTGGTGGATCAGGGCCATGCCGGTGGTCGCCCCTCTGTCGCGGATCTGGTTCCGCTCAGCCTTCCACAACGGTGCTCCCAGCCATGGCCGCCGGTGCTGTGAGGTTGTGCCAGGGCGGGGGAGGCACGCACCGCCGGATCCCGGTGCGCATCGGTGACTTCGGGCTCGGGGCATCGGCATCTCTGTGCCTTCCCGGACCGTGTGTTCGCCGCGGGGTGATCGATACGCTCTTCCTCGTGACGAGCGCGCCCATGATCCAACTGGAGGGGAGCGAGTACTCGCCGTGTGTGGGAGCGCTTCTCCGCGGAGTTCGGGTTTCGTCCCAGTACGAACCCCGCGCAGTGGCCGGCAATCAAGGAACCGGATGTCTCGGTCACTTGGAGCCTGGCGTGGTTGGATGACGACCGGGACCACGAAGGGCTCGACAGGTTGGTCGAGGTGGTCGAGGTGGTCGAGGTGGTCGAGGTGGTCGAGGTGGTCGAGCAAGGTCTGACGGTTTGCACTCCCTTGCCCGGCACGTTGTTCGCGCTCGACTGGCAGCACGCGTCGTTCCGGTTCACTCCGCACCTGGTCGGAGGCACCGGGCGGGAAAAGTGGCCGCTGAGCCCGTACCCCGATGGCGACTACCACATATTTCTCTCCGAAGACTTGTCCACGGGCAGCTTCGGTCACCCCTGGGAGCACACCCTGTGTCTCTTCGGGCAGGAACTCCTCGACGTTGTCGAGACGCCGGTCGGCGAAGTTCTCGGTACGCCGATACGCAGATCCGGCCGGCGCGTCCGTGGTGCGTAGACGTACGCACGGGTGACCGCGGCGATCAGTCGGACCGTCGTGGCGAGCTGGCCCAGGCCGGGGCCCCTACCCCTCTGGCCAGGGGAAATGGGGGTGCGGTGGGTCGGTGCGCCGGTGGAGCATGGCGGGGTGGCCGACCTGCTGTGGAACGACGTGAAGCACTTCTTCGACCCGGACTTGATGGGGTCATTGCCGGACGTTCGTGTCCCGGATGCGTCTGTGGAGGACTGGCAGGCGGTCCTCGATCTCGTCGCGGAGAAGGGCTGGGAGTGCCGGTACTCCGAGGGCGACGCGGTGCTTCCGGTCCCCCGGGCGGAAACCGTGCTGTCCCGCTCGGCGGACGCCGAATGCCCGAACCTGCGGGTCTGGCCTACGGCCGAAGTGCTGGCGATCTTCCGCTTCTACGCCGCCGGTGAGATCGACTTCGACGTCGACCTGCGGGATTTGCAAGGCCCGGGGCGACTGGACGTGTTCTGCGGCTTCGTCGGAGACATCGGTCGGCACTTGGGCAAGCCGGTCTTGATGGACCCGGAGGGCGACCCCGGCCATCCGGTGCTCGGCTTCGATGTCGAGGCCCAGCGAGTCGTTGTCTTCGCGGAGCCACCGGACCGGTGACAGCGGCCGTCGACCGGATCGACCGCCGAGAGCCGCACTCCGTAATCGTCCTGTACGTCGTCGGCGGTGTACTGGCGGTGCCCGCACGCTGGTGCGGTGCGAGGTGAGCAGGCCCTGGTCCTCGTAGTAACGCAGCAGGCGGACGCTCACACCTGTCTCCCGGGATCGCGTGATCCGAAACCGTAGGCACTCACTTGTCGCCCAGCCCACGCATCAGGGCCACCTACTCAATGAGTAGGTGGCCCTGACCTGCTGCTTTGGAGTCGGGGTCGCGGGATTTGAACCCACGGCCTCTTCGTCCCGAATGCCGTCGAACCCGGTCCGCTGCCTGGGCATTTGGCGTTGCCGCAGGTCAGAAGGTTGGGATGGGTGGGCCTGGGGCGGCCTCGCGGGGGCTCGGGGAGCGGGTCGGCTCCCATATGGCTCCCAGGAATTCCCGGTTTGACGTGCCCCGTTGTCGTCCTTCGGCCCGCAGCGGGAGAGGTGACACCAGCCAGTCGTATGGGCGGGGAACGCACCTACAGCGGGCGCTCGTTCTCCCTCGCGGAGGGGAGCGCCGATGAAGACGCGCCAGAAAGATCGGGACGTCCCTGGGCCCGGTGAGCCGTGGAGCGAGATCCGTCCCGGCCTGTGGATGGGCGGCCACTACTGGACCGACAGAGCCGGCGAGTTGCAGCCAGCGGTCGTGGGGGACGAGTTCGACCTCGTGGTGAGTCTCTTCACCCTCGCCGGTCACGGCCCGTCGGCCACCGTCGAGCACGTGGTCGTCGAACTCCCCGACGGCCCGCTGGTGCCCGACCAGATCCGTGCGGTTCAGCAACTGGCCATTCGCGTCTCCGCCGCGGTTCGGGCGGGGCGTTCCGTCCTCGTACGCTGCCACTCCGGTTACAACCGCTCGGGCCTGGTCGTCGGCCAGGCGCTGGTCGAACTGGGCAGCGACCCGAGCGTTGCCGTGGACTTGATCCGGCGGAAGCGGTCGCCCTGGGCCTTGAACAACGAGGTGTTCGAGCAGTACCTCACGGCGGGCCTCGACGTGGCCTATCTCCTGACCGGGCTCGAACCGCTCCACTGAAATGCGGCTCCTAACAGCGGGTGGCGGCCATGCATCGGCACCGGGCGCTGCGGTTCGAGGCGGACGGCGCTATCACCGTGGTGTAGCCGCCCGCTCGATGGACCGCAGGAAGCCAGCCGCCTCAGCCGGCGAGCCGTCGGCAGGTTGATATCGCGGAACTGGAGCTGGCCCGGCGCATACGCCTTGAACCGAACAAGGGGTGCCACCGCACGTAATCGGCCCAGTTTGGCTTGAGAGTCACCCCGCATCGGCGGCCGTGGCATCAGATCCAGACGGCTCCCCGGACTCCGTATCGCCGCTCTCGCCTTTTGTGCCCGCTTTCAGCGAGGCGAGTTGCGGCCGTTGGAGCTGGGTCCGTTCGTCGTCCGGGATGTTCATCGACTCTGCGAGTACGGCGGCGAGCGCGGCCACATGAGTGCTGTCGATGTCGGAGTCGAAGACCCACCGGATGTTGTCTTCTGCCGTGATGAGGTCGATCACCGAGCGCCCGTTCCCGTCCCGCGCGGCCGGTGCCCGGACGTATCGCACACGGTCGATCGGGATGACCTGACCGATCTCACCCTGTCCGAGGAACGCGTTCGCTTTGGCCGTGATGATGCGGCGGTCCGTAACGGCGACCAGGTTTCTCGCCGCTGCTTTGTCCATCGCCGGCGCTACCTTTTCCTTTGCTCCATCAAGGATCGCACCGATTCGAGCGGGGGCGTCGAGACCGAGGACGCGAAGGGTTTCACCGTCCTCGACGCGCCAGCGCAGGATCCGGAGATACCGCTCGAGATCGAGCGACTTGGGCGCGCAGACGACGCCTGGAGTTCCGAGCGGAGGGGTCGGCGGACGGAGAGCGTCGGCAAGGGGTTGAATCGCCTCCAGAAGTTGGGCACTGGTGAGGCGAGCCTTCTTCGCGTCCTTCCACTTTCCTATCAGTGGCACTGACGCCGGCCCGGGGAGCTCGGCGATGATGTGTAGCTCCCTCGTCAGCGAGTCGACGAGGCTCGTCGTTTGTGCCAGGGCGGAGTTGAGCTCCTCGCCGGTCTCGCGCTCGATGATCTCGACGAGCCGTGCCTCGTCGGCGTCTTCGCGACCAGCGGCTCTCGCCCGCGCAGCGTGAAGCGTCTGGTAGCCGGTCCATGCCTTGAGTGAAGACAGGAGGGCGTGGGCGTCGAAGACGATTGCCCTGGCGTTCGTCTCGAGGTATTCACGTCGGCCGTGCGTGTCGAGCCGACCGAGCTGCCGAACGTGTTCGCCCACGTTCAGTCGGTACGTCTCGCGCTGCTTACGCAGAGCGTCTTCTTTGGCTGCGACTTTTTCCCACTCGGTCGTCGTGACCGATTCGAGCTCGCGAGCGCGACTGACTGCGCGATCGACCGTGTCGACGAGAGCTGTCAGCTCGGCCCACTGCCCGTGGCGCATGGTCGTGAGGACTTCGCTTGTCAGCGCGACGTTGGTCCTGACGAGGCCGGTGACCTCGCCCAGCATCGCCTGAAGCGCGACCATGGCCAGCGCGGGCCCGGCGGCCGCTGCGAACTCGGCCGCGCTCACTCCTGTTACAGGGATCAAGCGGGCTTGATGGACTATCCGGCCATTGGCGATCACTGCGCCGAGATTCGCGCCGTCCTTGGCTGCGAGCGCTCCGCCGGCGCTCAGAAACGCCCTCGTCGTCTCGCTGAGTCTGTAGATCCCTTCAACACCGGCGAACGCTTTTGCGAGGTTGCCGCCTACAGTCGCCGCATTGCCGATCGAGGCGAGAGCTGCGGCCGCGAGTCGTGCGCGGTCGTCGACCGACACGAGGCCAAAGTCCAGTGGATCGAGTTTGAGTTCCGCAGCGAGCTCTGCGGGGATCTCCCCGAAAGCGACAGCAACCCCCGGCCGTACCTCCACCAGGGCCGTCGATGCCGCGGTCGAGTCGCCACCGGAGCGGGACGCAGGGCTGTCCGCAGCAGGTGCGTCGGCGGAATCGCGCCGGCCGTTCTCCTCGGGCTCGGCGGCCTCCATCGAGTCCGAAGAATCCTGCATGCGATGTCCCCCCAGAGGCGTGGAACAGCCCGACGCCGTCGGCGTTCACTGCCGCAGCGTACGGGAGGCCGCCCCGTGGCGAGTGCGGTTTCCCTTACTGGGCCATCGAGTTGTCAGTGCCTGAGGTTGGCGAAGGGCAGAGCATGGTGCAGCGTCTCGAACTCGGCCAACAAGGCGTTCTCCTCACCACGGGGATCAGGTGTCGGCTTCCACGCGACCAGCAAGGCGTCAGAGTCTTGCAGCTGCCAGATGTACCGTCCGCCGTGGTGACTGGTTCCGCCGAGGCCGTGGCGGGCGTACTGCCTGAGCCGACCGCGAATGCCGTGGTTGGCCGGAGTGCCCGCGTCCGCCTTGCCGATGTAGAGGACCTCCGCGCCTTCGACCCACTTGGCCGCAAGCTGCGATGTACTCACCGCGGGATTGTTGCCCTTGCGCCACCCCGCCGTGCTGGTAGTCAGGAAGGTCGGTGCGGCGTCGGAAGCCCTGATCACTATGTAGATCCCGCCGTCGAGGGGGAGCAGCTGGGTCGCCAGAAGGGAGAAGTGTACGAATCCTCGGAATCCGCGCTCCTCAAGGACTCGGCGTGTAAGGGTCACGAGCCGATTATGGCGCTGGCGCGGCGCGGCTATGGCGATCGGGGCGAGTGCGCCCCCACAGTGCTCCGGTGGTCCGACCGCATGTTGACCATCTGTCTTCCCCTGATGACCGTACGTAGATACCATCGGCGCCCTGACTCGATCCTTTGGGGGGAAGATGTCAGGGGGGTTGGATAGCTGGCTACTCGCTGCGGTGTCGGAGTTCGGACGCGCCTGCAAGGTCAAACTGTCGGGCGGCGGTAGCCCGGAAGCCTCCATACGCGCACCTCTTGAGGTGCTGCTCCAGACCGTCGGCGAGCACCATGAGCAGCACGAGGTCTCCTGGCACGACGAGTTCCGCGTCCCTGACTTGGGAGTCCGACCCGACTACGCCATCCGTGCGAGCGGGGAGCTGGCGGGCTACATCGAGCTCAAGAAGCCGGGGTTGTCGGTGGACCCTGACACCTTCGGCAAGAGCAACCGTGCGCAGTGGGAGAAACTGCGGAACCTGCCCAACCTGCTGTACTCCAATGGCACGGAGTGGCGGTTGTTCCGCGACGGGCGGCAGCTCGGCGAGACGGTCTACTTCACCGGATCGCTCAACTCGGCGGGCGAGACGCTGGCTCCGGCGGACCCGGGGGCACTGGATGCGCTGCTGAAGCAGTTCCTAGTGTGGAAGCCCTCAGCCATCAAGCGCGTTGCCCGGCTCGTGCAGCACGTAGCTCCGCTCTGCCGGTTGCTGCGCGCCGCCGTCCTCGAGCAGTTGTCAGTCGAGGCCCGATCGTCCAAGAGGGACGACGATGTCCGCGCCCGGCCGTTCACGGGGCTCAAGAATGACTGGCGGAGGATGCTGTTCCCGTCCGCGGACGACGCGACCTTCGCCGACGGCTACGCCCAGGCAGTCACCTTCGCCCTGCTGCTCGCTCGTTCCGAGGACGTGCTGCAGGACGGAATCGGCCTCCACGACATCGGTCGCCGCTTGGATGCCGACCACGCCCTCATGGGGAAGGCTCTCCAACTCCTCACCGACAACGTCAACGAGCGGTTCACCGTCACGTTGGAGCTGCTGCGTCGAACCATCGCCCAGGTGGACTGGCCGGCCATCCGCGCAGGCAACCGTGACGCCTACCTTCACCTCTACGAGCACTTCCTCACGATCTACGACCCCGCGCTGCGCCAGCGGAGCGGCTCGTACTACACGCCGCACGAGGTCGTTCAAGAGATGGTGCGTCTCACCGAGGACGTACTGCGCACGCGGCTCGGTCAACCCGAAGGGTTCCGCAGTGACGGCGTTCGGATCGTCGATCCCGCCATGGGTACCGGGACCTTTCTCCATACGATCATCGAACGGGTCGCCGAGCAGGCCGCCGAGGGCGCCGGACGTGCGATGTCCGCCGATGCCATCTCGCGCCTCGCCCCGCGGCTGTACGGGTTCGAGATGCAGATGGGGCCGTTCGCCGTCGCGCAGTTGAGGGCCTCCGAGTTGCTCAAGCGCTACGAAGCCCCGCTGCCTGACGGAGGACTCAACCTCTTCGTCACCGACACCCTCGACAACCCGTTCGTCGAGGACGAATACCTGGCCTCCACGTACGACGCCCTGTCCGAGTCCAGACGGCGAGCGAACAACGTCAAGGCCAACGTCCCCGTTACCGTCGTGATCGCCAACCCGCCCTACGACGACAAGGCCGAAGACCGCGGCGGCTGGGTGGAGAAGCGCACCGACCGCGCCGAGGAGCCGTTGCTCGAGGCTTTCCGCTATCCGGGCAACGGGCGTTACGAGCACGTGCTCAAGAACATGTACGTGTACTTCTGGCGCTGGGCCACCTGGAAGGTCTTCGATGCGGACGACGGCGAACGCCACGGCGTGGTCTGCTTCATCATGCCCTCGGGCTGGGCCACGGGTCCTGGCGGCCGCGGCATGCGGGAGTACCTGCGCCGCACCTGTGACGAGGGCTGGATCATCAACCTGTCTCCGGAGGGACACCGCTCCGACGTGGCCACCCGCCCTTTCCCCGGCGTTGCGCAGCCACTGGCGATCTCCATATTCCTCCGCAAGGCGGGAGTCGAACGCCCCAAGGGGCACCGGGCGAGAGTGCACTACCGGGCCCTCGCCGGCCGCCGGGCGGACAAGTTCGTCCAGTTGCACGCGGTGCAGATCGATGACGACGGCTGGCGCGACGCGCACTCCCGGAGCCCACGGCCGTTCACACCCGTCACCCAGTCCGGTTGGGAGGACTTCCCCGCGCTGGACGACATGTTCCCTTGGGGCAGCCCCGGTGCGAAGTCCAACCGCTCATGGGTGAGCGACCCATCTGACGACGTACTTCGCCGGCGGTGGACCACATTGGTTCGAGGTGGTGACCCGGCCCTCAAGGCCAAGCAATTCAAGGAGACGCGAGACAGCGATCTGAACACCAGGAGGGAGCCGTTACCGGGGCAGCCCGCCCATCCCTATTCGTTGGTGCAGGAGACCGATGTCCGCCCGAACCTCATACGCATCTCGCTTCGCAGCTTCGACCGCCAGTGGCTGATCGCTGACAGCCGAGTGCTCGACTACCCGCGACCCGACCTGTGGGCGTCCCTCCAGGCAGGGCAGATTTTCCTCAACCAGCAGTCCTCCCACGAGATCGACTCCGGCCCTGCCATCGTGGGCACGCACCTCATCCCGGACACGCACCACTTCAACGGCCGCGGAGGCCGGATCCTGCCGCTCCTGCACCCGGACGGGTCGCCGAACTTGCCGCCGGGACTGCTCGCCTACCTGGCGCGCGAAACGAACCAGGACCGAGTCACGGCCACCGACCTCGCCGCTTATGTCGTGGCTGTGGCCGGCCACGACGCCTTCACCCAGAGGTTCGCCGAGGAATTGCTGACGCCGGGCGTACGGATGCCCCTGACCCGAGACGGAGCGCTGTGGGCACGTGCAGTCGGGCTCGGCCGGGAGATCCTATGGGCCTCGACCTACGGCGACCAGTGCGCCGACCCTGCCAACGGACGGCTCGTCGGTGACGTGCAGTTCCCCCTGGGGGACGAGCGGCAGGTCCGCTACCTGACGCAGATCGGCAGCCGCATCCCTGATCGACTGGAGTACGACGCAGCGACACGGACGCTCCACCTCGGGGACGGGTCATTCGCTCCCGTTCCCGATGCTGTGTGGGCGTACGGCGTCGGCGGCATGAAGATCGTCAGCAAGTGGTTCGGATACCGGAAGGCCGCGCCGACCAGCAAGCGGACGAGCCCCCTGGACGACATTCACGCGGAGCGCTGGCCGCAGGAATGGACGAGGGAACTCATCGATCTGCTCACGGTACTGCGCCGTCTCACCGATCTCGAAGCGCCCCAGAGCGAGCTGTTGGGGGAGATCCTGGCTGGCCCCGTGATCACGGAGGCGGAGCTGACCACAGCTGAAGTGTGGCCTGTTGCCGCGGCTGACCGGAAGGCGCACCATGCCGCGGTCGACGTCCTCTTCGAGGGGCACGAGGTGCCGTGATCCCCACCGCATTTCACTGGGTCTCGTCCATACCCGCCAGCGCCTCTGGCAGCGAGCAGGAGCCATCAGTCAGCCTTCGCACCGCCCGTGCGAACTGCGGGGCCACCGCCTCGCGCAGGTCGGCCAGGCGGGCAATCTCGGCGAGCCTCTCCTGCGAGGACTCGTATAGCGCCCGGAAGTGGATGGCAGCACCCAGATCGGTGATCGCCAGCGATCCGTCGGCCAGGTCGACCAGCTTCATCCACCGGAGCGTTGGCAAGTCCTCCCGGGCCAGATCCGCATCCAGCCCGTCCAAGGCCAGCGCCCCGACAAAGGCCGGCCGATCGCTTGGGTCCGGAACCGATCCTTCGGCCAGCCGTGCCAGGAGTCTCCACTGCGCTTCCGTGAGATCCAGGTGAGGCAGGGGTGCGGCAGAGTGCATGAAGCCATGCCTAGCACGCCGCACGGACAGCAGCGGCGCCTCCACTCCGTCGCGCGGACCGTTGAAGTCCCAGAATGTGGCGCAATGGGAGGACGAAGGTCGCGCTCCCGGCAGGACTCACTCGAACACCAGGAAGGTCGTCTATCCACGCTCACGCTGTCACCCGGATTCCGACCTCCGCGCACCAGGCGCAGCCATGCAGTTCAGATTCTGAATCGCGGAGGCCGACACGGCCGTGTTGTTCCGAACCTGACGGACGCGGGAGTGGCGGTGCTTCCAGGCGTGACGGGCGAGTCGATGCCGGTGCGCGCTCAGCCGGAGGGTAGGGGGATAATGCTCCCTTTGTCCAGAACGTTTTCCAGTGCGGGACCGTCGGCTCGTGTAAATCTCCCGTGCGGTAGAGGGACGCCGAGTGCGGTGGCGGTGGCGACGATCTTCACGTCTACGAGCGCTTCAACTGCCATTGAGAACTCGGCGGCCGAGCGGCGCGCGGAAAGATGGGCAGTGAGGCCGAGAAAAATTCCGACGAAACCGGCGGGCCACCAGCACACCGACAGGAGTAGATAGCCGACGGACCATGCAGCGCGAACGGTGGCAGCGCGGTACTGATCCCACGCCTGTTGAGCGAGAGACCGCTCTGCCTCGTCGCATAGCTGCCACAGCCGAGGCCAGAGCCGACTCAGCCCAACATCGTATTGGGCCTGGATCCTCTTTTGTACCAGAAGAAAGGAATCGCCGATGCGCGTGGCCGTTGCCGGGAGGTAGATTTCGGGGACCTGATACCGCGTGGGATCGAGTACCGCGGACCGGGCAAGGTCTCGACGATGGGCAAGAGAGCCACGCATGAGTTGAGTGAACCAGCGGTGGCGCCCGAGCCAAAAGCGGCCTATCACACCGCCCAGTTCGTTCGCGACCAGTGCGGACGCCGAGCCGAGGAGGGCGATAGCGCAGATGAGGGCAGCTTCGTGTATGCCATCGCGGAGCCACGCGTCGAGCGGCGAGTCGAGGCGCTGCATGATCGCTTTGGGATCTGCAGCTCGTCGCGGACCGAGCGGGCGCACCCACCAAGCAAGGATCAATGTTGCGGCGAAGGCAAGTCCTGGCAGTGCAAGAAGCGTGGCCCAGCGCTCGGTGAGTTTCCCACCGAGCCCCGACAACACGCCGTCCATCAGCCCTCCGAAGACGGCGACGCCGGGCGCATCGGCTGGTCATCGAGATGGCACCAGGGCTCCGTGGCGTCCTGATTGCGGCCCCGAACCATGCAGACGGAACGGGGGCACTGGTACTGGAGTTCGGCGGGGCCGGGTTCCCACAGTTCATCGAAGGAGAGAGGCGAACCGCCCCGTTCGGCCCCGGCGGGACCGAACGGGAGCAGACGGATGGACTCCACCGCAGACCGTCCCTGGCGAACCGCTCTGACCTCCACCTCCAGCTGCTCGCGCCACCCTTCGCGGTCGGCACGTTGACGCAGCGTGGGGAGCCTTGTGCACAGCCAGCTCTGTGCCGCAGATGGGGTCATCGCGGGAGTGTCGCTTGCAAAGGTGGGAGCCACTCTCGGCTGAGACGTGGGGCTGCTGTGAGAGGAGCGACGAGTCATAGCGGTAGCCTCTCGCACGGCCCGCGCGTCAAGTCTGGTGTAGGCCGTTCCGTTATGGGATGGGCCAGGTGTCGTCCGCGGGCTGCTCCACGCTGTAGTCGGGCCACGGAGTGCAGGCGGTTGGAACCTGCCGCTCGCAGTTGTGACCACCAGCGTAAGGATGGACGCCAAGGACATGAGTGGTGAGGGGAAGCACATGGTGGGGGGCGCAGAGGCGTCCCTGGATGCCCTGAGGTCCCAGTGGTGGCAGGATCTGTCCGCCGCCGTACTTCGGCGATTCCTGTCTTCACAGCGCAATGCCGAGATCCACGCCTGGGCTAATTCATCTGGGTCTGTGTCGAAGGCTCTCATTGTCTTGCAAATCGCCATGGGGGAGATCGGAGTCAAATCTCTTCAGCAGATTCGTAAGAATCTAGTTGACGCGCAGCACCCCGAACTCCCCTCGTCTGACGGGGTTGAGGCGCTGATCAATTCCGTTCTGGAAACACTGCGCAGGTCTCCCTCTACCGACGTACTCGCGGTCGATCTTATGGCGACTCGCCAAGGACTCATTGCGTGGTGGTGTGCGGCGCGCACCAGCGTTATCGGGGCAGCTGAGACTGGCGTCGAGGTCCGGACCCGCTGGTCCATCGGCGACGATCCCGACGTACTCAGGGATTTGACCAGCCACTCGCCCCGGGTCTTCGGAGAGTATCTCAGGAATGGTGTTGGACCCAGTGTCGGCGTATCGTTGTTTCAGCAGTTGAGTGAATATCATAGCAAGCAGATTAACCAGGCTGCGGAAGAGGAATTTTCGGAGAGTTCCGTACGTCTACCGGAAGGGGCGCGGAGCCCGCAACACCTTAAGGATTTCCTCGTAGATCTCACCGCGTTGCGATTTGTCGCGTATACCGTCGAGAGGCAGCGTGATGCCCTGCTGAAAACATTCGGTTTCCAAGCTCTGGCATCACTTGAGAGCGAGCTTCTCCGAAGGAAATTGGTTCTGGCTGAGGTGATTGATAGGCTAACCGATCTTGAGGTTTCGCTACTGGAAAGCCATCCTGACGACACCCCTTTCCAAGATGCCTGCCTGGAACGGTATTTTTGCAACCACACCTATGAGACTGCCGCACCGGGATCAGTGCCAGACGTGGGCGCACGAGGAAGTGGTGACCCTATCCCCAGTATTGCGCTGGCCGGTATGGTGTCAGCCCCGGAGTGGATGACTCGGAGAATCATCTCTGAGGGCTACTGGTCCTTCCATACGCGATTGGGGGCACTTCCATGGTGGTACGCAACGGTTGAGGATCAACACGGGGTGGAGGCTGTCCGCCGAATCCACGAGGGCGCCGAATACGCCCTCGGGATATCTAAGAACGCTGAGGATGTCTGTGAGGTCCAACTACTTCTTCCCCGCGACTCATCCGGACTCCCCAGAATCTCCGTGTCGTATTACTACGATCTTCGCTACATCGAAGGCGCTTGTGAACTGCTGCTTTTGGCCAGAGCAGGCGTGGTCAGAGTTGATTTTCTGCGAGCGGCGGCCGGCGACGTTACCCCGCGGATTATGACAAGCCTCTCCATTCGTGTTGCAGGCGACATTGTGGAAGCCAGTGCAAAACGTGCCACAAAGGCGTTGCGCGCTCTGACCGGAGGTGACCCGTCGGCAGTACTGCCGGGTCTTTGGCCAGTCGACGACGACGAGCAGGGCGCCATCGCTTTCATTGCTGCCGAGCACGCGAAGGGCGAAGATCTCGATGATGCGCTCGGGCACCTCGTAGGTGAACCAGGGAGTAGCCCGTTAGTGCGTGAAGCGTGGAGGGCAGTACAGAAGGCGGAAATCGCTCACGCGCGGGCACGGCGCGACCTCGTGGAGGCGTATCTCTCCCACGGGGAATCGGACACGAGGCTCAAACGCGTCGCACGCGCTGCCGAGGAACGCGTCCGAAACACGCGGGCGGTTCTTCGTGGACACAACCAACCCGAGCGAAGGGCGGCTGCTGAGGATACTTCGAACCCAAGCGCTCTGCTAGCGCCTGTGCTACGAGCGCTCGGAGGTGACGACCGTGCGATGGCGCATCTGATTTTGATCGAGCCGGATCGCCCGCAAGTGGCTTGGGCTCGGACCGATGGTGGATCCACTCGGTCCGGACTCATCCGACTTCCGGACCTGAATATGATGAGCCTGCGACGGGCAATAGAGGAGTGGATTAACCCGGTCGATGGTAAGCCAGCATACGAAGCCAAGCGCGGAGATCAGTTGCGCCGCTGGCTTGTTGCCATTGCGGGACCGCTTCGTGATGTAATGACGTCCGAGGGTGTGCGTCACCTCGTTCTCAGCCCTACGTGGTTGCTAGACCTATTGCCGTTGCATGCAGCGCCAGTTTCTACGGCGCCAGATGCGCCGCTCTTGTTCGACTGCTTTGACAGCGTTACGTATGCGCCCACGGCGCGCGTCTTGGAACGACTTACCAGGCTCCCCGATCCATTGCCCGACGATCACGTTGTCATGGCGGCCTACGGTAACGACCTTCCGGGAATTGATCTAGAAGCTCGGATGATTCGTCATCTCCGCAGAGGCGCCACTCTCTTCCGCGGAGACGCTGCTACACCCACAGCAGTACTGAGTTCGGCTCGTGCTGCTAGCGTCATCCACATCGCCTCGCATTGTGTCAACGAGGCGGATCATTTCGCTTCAGGACTTCTCCTATCACCCGCGGATGGCGGATCCGGACGGTTGACGGTGGCGCATCTATTGGAGGCCGGTGATTTCCGCGGCGTCAGGCTGGCCCTCCTGGCGAGCTGTGGATCGGGTGCCTATCCTCGGACAGAGCTGGCATTTCAGCACTATCGTGCGGTGGATTCTGCGTTTCTCGCGCGAGGCGCCAGAGCCGCCCTCTCTACGCTCTGGCCGGTTTCGGACGTTATGGCGAGCGTTTTTATGACGATGCTGCACGCTGGACTTGCCTCGGGAGAGCACGTGGTCGACGCGCACCGTCGCGCGGTCGACTACCTGCGGTTTGCGAAATGGCGTTCTGAGACTGCCGACCACGTTAATCGCCAAGCTGAAGAAGTGCTGGATGCTGAGCAGCCGTCATGGGCAGAGGATCTTGATATACAGATCGGCCTAGAATCCTTGCCGTCCCCGCGCCATTGGGCCGGGTATCGGCTCACCGGGCTTCTGTGGTGATCACGACTCGCGGTTTACCTGAAGACGGATGAGGAGTCATGAGCGGGCGGGGGGTCAGTGCCTCCACTACGAGATCGTTCGCATCCCGCGATCGCCGTCGTTCTTCTCGGGGCGGACTCGGTTGACCGTAACTCCGAGCTCACGGCGCTTTTCTCGATGGTAGCCCGCTTACCCTCGGCCGTGAGCTCTCTACGGTTCCTGGGCCAGGTCCTCGAATCCGCGAAGGACTGCCGCCACGTCGTCCCGCCATCCGCACAGCTCCGCGGGCGTTGGAGGAAGGACCGAGCAGTGGTAGTGGCACGCCAGGCTGAGGCCGTGCCAGGTAGCGGCGTAGCGTCCCGCCAGGGCGGATCCAGCATGCTGGGCGAGCCATGCGGTCTTGGTGCGGTGCCGCAGCGCAGAAGTGCGGGGCGTTGGGCTTGCAGGCAGGCGTTCAGCCAGTCGTCCAGCACACGCCGCAGGAGAAAAGCGCAGGCGCGCGTGTGGACCGTGCGGGCGCTCGCAGTCGGCCGGCAACCGCGGACGCATCGGCGGAATCGGACGACCTGCTGCCGTCGGCACTGGACCGGTGATGAGGGGGGTGTCGACTGTCGAAAGTCGCGCTGCGGGGGTCACAGCCGCCTCAACCCCTCGCGACCCGCGCGGTCCGGTCGATCCGGGCCAGCGGATCGCTGACGTCGACGGCCGTGTGGGAGTCCCGGTTGCACCAGCTGATGACGTGGGACGTCTCCGCTCCGAGCCGCTGGGTGAGTTCAGCGTGGATCAGGCTGCTGGCACGCCGCTCGCCGAACAGTGCCAGCGAGGCAAGCTGCACGAGCTTCCCGCCCTTGCCGAGGGACTCCTCGATCTTCATTGTCTTCCACGACGGCGTACCCGGGCCGAACACCCGCCGCATGACGACCTCGTGGAGTGCGGCCTCCAGGGCGATACGGCAGAGCCCGGGCAGGACTTCCGCCAGGACCTCGGGCGCGCCGGCGAGGTCCCCGACGACCTCCCGCGCCTCGTCCAGTGCGAGCTGGACCGGGTCGTCGGCGGCCCGCGCGGACACCTGCGAGTGGTCCTGTCGGCTGATCTCCAGGACCGTCGCCGGGATGCGTCGATAGCGCAGGGCATCGGGAGGCCTGGTGTCGTGCGAGAAGACCACGACCTGCCGGGTCTCCGCCCCATCGCTTCAGCAGAGCCGCAGGTCATCTTCATCGCTCACTTTGGACCACCTCGCACACCTGGGTCGGCGCTGTCTGCCGAGCTTAGGCACCACCGCTGGTAGGCGAGGCCATGAGTCGACTGGACCAGGGGCCAAGCGTCAGGCTGCGGTCTACCAATCCCACCAGGTGGCGGGCCAGTACTACATCTCTTGGTTCCGGTGGTGTCCGATCTTGCCCATGAGCAGCTAGACCATCGCTCGTTGATGGGGTTTCAGGTTTCACTTTGCTCCTCAATAACCTCAGGCTGCCTAGACTTGGAGGAAGACGACAAGGCGCCGAATTTCACGAACATGAGGTTGGGGGAAGTGACGGAATCAGTGGCTGAGTCCGGGCTGCGCGAAGCTGGTCCGCCCCGGAGCCGCAAGCGCCGGTGCTCAGGTGGTGATCAGGCTGTCGAGCCAGCCCTGGCCGCGGGCGGAGTCGTCCAGCGCGGAGAGCATGCGGAACGCCGTGTGCGGCCTCGGCCGGGCCAGCCCGCACCACGTGGTGGAGGTCGTCGGAGGCGTACGCGACACCTCGCCGGCGCGACGAGTTCCAGGGACTCACCGATGACGGTCCGAGTGTCTGGGCGCCCGTTGTGCGCAGCCGCGGACTGGAACGAGCCATTGGGTACGTGAGCGCGTGATGGCTCTTGACTGCACTTCTCGTCCTGACTACCCTTCGAAACTCAATGGGCGCGTGAGCGCGTGATGGAGAGATGGTCTTGGACGCGAGAACCTACCTCAGCAGCCTCGGGATCGACGTAACCGACGCCGCGCAGCCGGTCATCGGACGGCTGGCGCTCGCTGGGGAGTTCATGCTTGGCGGTGAGCGCGGTGTGCTGCTTCGCCCCAAGCGCGGTGATGTGTCCGACCGCTATCTCGAGCTCCTCGCGGGCGAGGGCTACGCATTCGTGATCGTCGACGGCGGCAGCTATCCATCGTTCTACGCTCGCGAGCAGGAGGGGCTCGTCCCCGTGAGGGCACTGCCCGTCGCCGAGCGCAGCCACTTTCCGTCGGTAGGAGTCCTTGGCGCCTGGGGGCAGTTGATTCACGCGGCCGCCGGTCACAGTGATGCGACGAAGCTGGGCGTCGCCCAGATGGTCGCTCGCCTGGATGGCGATGAGGTGTTCGGGCCGGACCTCGTACGCCCCACGGGCGGTGTGCCTGTCTCGCGTCTCGGTGGTGACGAGTCGGTCGCAGTAGAACCGCTCCGCACGGCGGCTGCGCTCCTGGCCGGCTTTCGACTCCGCCCGAACGCGCCCGAGGAGTTGGTCCGTCTCGTCGTCGCGCTGTCCTCACTGCTTCCCGACAAGGGCCAGTTCTCCGGGCTGACCGAGAGCGTGGCGCCGTTGGTGCGCGGACATCAGCTCGGCGCCCGTCGTCTCCTGGTCTCAGGCGGAGCCGGGGCGGAGATCGCTGCACTCCTCGGCGCGGAGGGGACGATCTTTCTTCCGGCCGAGCTTCGCCTGCTCGAGCCGCTGCTGGAGCGCATGCTTCCGAGCGTCGAGCGTGTGTTCGCTGACTTCCTGCAGTCGAACCTCGATGGGTCCTACGACGGTGTGATCGTCGTCCCGCCGTTCGGCCTCCAACTGAGCGGAGCCCAGCTGGCCAGGTTTGAGTTGTCGAAGCGCGGGGGCAAGGTGCGCAGCCGCGTGCCTGCAGAGCTGCTGTTCATCGAGCACGCGCTTGCGGCGATGGCCGATGGCGCTCTCCTCGTCACCGTCTTGCCCGAGGGCCTGCTCTCGAGCGCCGGGCATGCGGACTTCCGCGAGTGGCTGCTCGAACACGTGCGTCTGCTGGCGGTCGTCAGCCTGCCTGCCGGAACCTGCCTCCGCGGCACGGGGGTGAAGTGCTCCGTCGTGATACTCCGCAAGCCGGCGTCGGCCGACGACTACCCGATCCTCATGGTCGACGTGGAGGCGCACGACCTCCGCGGCGACATTGGCGCGGCGCGGTCGAAGCTCGACGACTTCCTCGAACGCGAGGTAGCCACATGCGCGTAGCCACGCTCTCCCGCGCCGACCTCGGCAAGCGGCACGTTCGCCTCGACCCGGCCTTTTACCTCGGGCGCGAGTTGGTGCGGTCGACAATGAGTTCGGAGGGCAGTCGACACGTTAGCCTCGAGGATATCGTCGAGTCCATCCACGACGGGGCTCGCCTGCCTTCGGCTGCATCGGGGATCCCGATGCTCCGCCTGAACAACGTGCGGCCCTGCGAGCTGGACTTGAGCGGCATGGCCCATGTCGACGGCACCGTCGCCAAGTGGATCAACGTCCAAGAGAACGACGTCCTGTTCACGCGGGCAGCCCAGCCGTTTCGTGCGGCCGCGGTCCAGTCGGGGATGCCTGCAGAGCTCGCCGTGTCGTCGGAGTTAACCATCATCCGGCCCCGGCCGGCGGTCTTGCCCGAGTACCTGGCCGCCGTGTTCTGCACGCCGACGCTGAACCGGATCCTGCGTGACCTCGCGTACCGCGGTGGCTCGTCGGCGCTGCCGCGCCTGCGCCTCTCGGACATCGCGCGCCTCCCGATCCCGCTGCCCCCGCGCAGCCTGCAGGAGTCGCTCGGGCTGCAGTACCAGCAGGCCGTCGACCTGACCGCGAGCGCCCGTGCCGAGTTCAACGCGGTTGTGACGGCGATCCACACCGAGATAGACCACCGTGTCTCCGGGGTCAAGCCCCCCAGCACCGCCATCGAGGTTCTCCGATCGCAGCTGGCGGACCGGTGGGACGTCCCGTTCAACCGCGGGCGCGTGTTCCGCCATTCTTCGGCAGCATCGTCGGCCATGCGGCCGTTGCTCCAGCTTGCGAAGCCCGCGGGCACGAGCCTTCGTGGCCTCGCCGATGACGAGGAGGTCTTCGCCGTTCAGGCCGACGACGTGAACGAGAGTACTTTCCTTGTCGAGGGCGGCGAGGTTCGGCCCCTGTCCGACCTGTCCTCGCGCATGCGGCAGCGGCTCGAGGTGGGCGATGTCCTACTGTGCACGACCGGCTCGGGCGACCAGGTCGCTTACCTTGACGAGGAGCTCGGCCCCGAGGAGCAGCCGCTCCTCGGGAGCGCCACCTTCACTGCCCTCCGCTTCCACGAGACGCCCCGCGTCTTCGCTGTCGCGCTCGCCCATTCCCTCGTCCGCACGCAGCTGCGGCTGCTCTCCTCCGGGTCCGTGCAGCGATTTGTCAACAAGCGCGACCTCGACGAGTTGCTCGTCCCGGTGCTGGGTCAAGTCTGGCGAGAGGACTTCGAGACCCGGCTCACCCGAGCGATGCAGCGTCGCCGCGAGGCATTGCTGGCGCGGACCGCGCTCATCGAAGCTGCCGACGACTACCTCCAGAAGGCGACGCTGTGAACGCCGTGGCGCCGAGCATGAGCTCTCCTGGGGGCTGGAGTCGCCTTGTGCGGAGTGATGTGCTCACGCGGGCACTCGGGTCGGCGCCTCGCTTTGCCGTCGTGCCGAGGAACAACATGGCGTCACGCGATCGGGTCGTACGACAAGCCATGCAACTGGCCCCGCTGAACCGCATAGTTGAGATGGTCGTGCTCGGCGAGGACGACCCGACGTGGCTCCAGCACAAGATCGAATTCAAGAACCTCCGCAACGTCCACTACTACCTGGCGGCCGCGCGCTGGGCCCGGCTGTTCAAGGAGGGTGGGATCCGGCCGACCAGTCTCGGGCGCCGCGACGTCAGCTTTCGCTTCGAGCCTCGCGTGATCCTCGAAGGGGTTCGTGGCCGCGCGATCTTTGAGGAGATCAGGCGCGTGGCTGGCGACGACGTGCTGACCCCGGACGTCGTCGCTAGCGTCCTGCGGCGTTGGAGCTTCCGTTACAGCAAGGCCACGGTCACGCGACGCGCCCGCGACTTCTGCGCGATCCTCGGCCGCATCATCGACAAGGCCGCGAACCCGAAGGAGCGCAAGCTCGTTGGTCACTCGGCGTGGTTGGAGCCGCAGGACCTGCTGGCCATCAACGGCGTCGCCGCGATCTGGCCGGCCCTGCAGCTCACGCCGGTCAAAGGCATCCGGCGTTCGAAAAGTACTTCGCGGGGCGAGGCGACCGACGCCCAGCTGCGCCTCCCGCTCGAGGAGGAAGCATGATCGGCCCAATCACCTCGAAGATCCGCGACTTCCTGATCGGCCGCGGTCCCGCGACGCCCGAGCGCGTTGTGGAGGCCGTCCCCGAGCTCACGGAGGTGGGAGGTGCCGAGCGGGCCCTCTTGCTGATGAGACTCGATCCGACGCTCGAACGGACAGGTAACGACATGTGGGCGGCGCGGGGAACGGCGATCACCGACGACAGCCGAGTCCGAAACGCCGTCGAGAAGTTCTTCGACGGCCGCCTCGGTGCTCCGCTGGCAAGCGCGGTGCGGGTGGTAGCGAACGAGACCAGCTTGCCAGAGCACCTGGTGCGCGAGCTCCTCACCGAGCAGTTCGTCGTGGCGGGCACCAACATTTTCAACCGGCGACGGTAGCGAGAGGACCCATGGCCAAGAGGAAGAACACCACAGACGCGCTCCGCGATGGGGCGCGGGAAAAGCTCTCGCAGCTCGGCTACCAGCAGATCAAGGACGACTTCGCGCTCTTCGATCCGCTCGGCGACGGATCCATGTCGGCGACCGCCGAGCTTGTCGCGCTCGACGAGGACGAACCCGTCATCCTCTTCGCCAGCGGCGAGCCCGGCGATGCCTCGCGGCCTGCCGTGCAGGACGACGCGAAGTTCAAGGCCGGCCTCGGCGCCGCCGCCGGTAAGCCGTTTCGCTTCGTCTGGGTATGGGATGACGAGAACGACTTCATCTTCGACGTCGAGAAGGACGCGCAGGTCTCGGCGCTGCCGGCCCGGGACGAGTGGAAGACCGTCGCCCGGCCGATCTCCGAGTCCCGCACCCGGCTCGTGCAGGAGGTCTCGGCCGAGTACCACCGTGGCGACTTCCGGGCAATCCAGCGCAAGTTCGATCAGCTGCACGAGGCCATCTACTCGCGCGGCGGCGTCAAGCCCACCAATGCCGCTATCGACGAGCTCGGCAAGCTTCTCTTCCTCAAGGTCCACCTCGAGAAGGCGCCCGGCTATGTGCTCACGAGCGGCGCCGCGAAGGGCAAGCGGTTCGCCGACGTCTACTCGGCTAGCCACGTGCGGGAGCACAAGAAGGACGCGGTCATCCAGCTCAAGGACGCCTTCCGCGAGATCAACAACCTCCCGCAGTACAAGGCGACCGACATCACTGGCGAGGTGCACACGATCTTCTCGTACGACGAGCCGCTGCGTCTCGAGAACCCGGAGGTCCTCGCGCTCGCCATCGAGGCCCTCGAGCTTCGCGATCGTGAGGGCAAGCCCATCCGGCTCTCCGTGCCCGACCGCGAGCTCCTCGGCAACGGCGAGAAGGCCCGCGAGATGCGGGCGCACCTCATCCACGAAGACTTGCTGGGCTGGGCCTTCGACGTGTTCCTTCGCGGCAAGTACGCGAGCGACGAAGGGCTCGCGACCTACCTGACGCCTGGCCAGGTCGTGGAGTGCATGGCCCGCATGGTTTTCCACGACATCCTCGACGCGGACCTGTGGGCCCGACGGGGCGACGACGGACAACGCGAGCGCTGGAACCCCCAAACCGACGAGGAAGCCGCGCTCCCCGCCTTCCTCGTCGGCGACATCTGTTGCGGTACTGGGCGCTTCCCCATCGGCGCTCTGCGCGAGGTAAAGCGGCGCGTGCTCGACGACCGCCACGTCGGCCACTCCGACGACGACAAGCTGCGCTGGCTCTCGCAGATGAAGCGGCACAGCTTCTTCGGCGCCGACCAGGCCGCGGGATCGATCCAGAAGGCTCGCATCAACATGCTGCTGTACGGCGAGGACCACAGCCAGCTGCTGAAGGTCGACGACTCGCTTGTCGACCCGCATATCGATCGGCTCATCGGGAAGTTCGACGTCATCCTGACCAACCCGCCGTTCGGCTCCGGCAAGTACGACGATCCTCGCGGGCTGGCGCGCATGCGCGACGAGGCGCGCGGACTCGAGCTCGGTTGGTCGTGGACTCCCGGGAACCGGGCGAAGCGGAAGGAGCTCGCCAAGGCCGACCCGGCCTCGCTGTTCATCGACCGCAACCTGCAGCTCTTGAAGCCCGGCGGGCGGCTCCTGATCGTCCTGCCCGACGGCATCCTCTGCAACTCGGGGGACGCCTACATCCGCGAGTACTTGATGGGGACGAAGGACGAGGAGACGGGTGATTTTCTCGGCGGAAAGGCGATCGTGCGCGCCGTCGTAAGCCTGCCCACGGAGACCTTCTCCATCGCGGGCACGGGCGCCAAGACCAGCTTCCTTTACCTGCAGAAGAAGCGGCATCTGGCTGAGAAGCAGGGGCCGGTCTTCATGGCTGTCGCCGAGCACGTTGGCTACCTGAAGAAGGGCAAGACCGAAGTACCTGATCCGCAGGGAAACGACCTCGTCGCCGTTGCTGGAGCGTACGCTAATGGGCGCTAACCACGCATGGGTAGCGCCTGGTCAGCTCATCGGAGACTGGCTGAGTGCGCAGGCTCACCTGCCTCAGTACCTCCAGGCGCGTGCCCGCGTAGCGGGTGCTGCTCGCCGTGTAGTCCCGCTGGGGGATCTCTGTTCGCGGATCACTCAGGGGCCGAACCCGAAGTACACGAGCAACGACTACCCCTGCGTAATCACGCGGAACGTTGCTAACGATCAACTACAGATGAGCGGTTCGAACTGGGTGTCGGCCGATGAATTCAGCCGCCTGCAGCGGTTCAAGCTGCAACGTGGGGACATCCTTGTAACTCTCAAGGGGGCCGGTTCGACCGGCAAGGCGTGTGTGTTCGACACCGATGTTGAGGCAATCCACAGCCGAGAAGTAGGCGTGGTTCGGGTGTCCGACAGTACGTTGAATCCGCGGTTCCTGTGCGTGTACTTTCAGGGGCGGTTCGGTAGGCTTCTGTTCGATCAGGGCACCACGGGAAGTACGGGACAGCTGACGCTTTCCACGACTTATCTCAAGAGCTTGCCCGTCCCGCTCCCCGACCGTCGCATCCAGGACTACATCGGCGCGAAGGTCTTGTTGGCGGAGCGCTGTCGAAGCCGTTCGGCCAAGCTGCGAAGTCGGGCCATGGAACTCCTGGCCCAGAGCTGGGCCTGGGGCAACCGAGGCCCGGCCGAACTACAGGACAAGGCGGCAAGCCAGATCGCGCACACGGTTGAGCCGCGCATCTTCGAGGACCGCCTCGATCCGGAGTTCTACCGCCCGAGCTTTCTGGCCGTGGACGGATGGCTAGACGGCCAGCCGTGTTGGAGTCTCTCAGAGTTGGTGGAGGCACCGGTGAAGGGCGTGCAGCCGAGCTACGACCCCGACGGCTCCGTCCCCGCTCTGACGGTTACTCACGTAGACCCGTTCGTGCTGGACCGGAACGGGGCGAGTGGACTCGTTACTGACGCTTGGCTTTCGCGGAACGCCCGCGCTCGGATCGAAGCTGGCGAACTCCTCTACACCGTCACGGGCCCGCCGCTGGGCGAAACGGTCGTGGTTGAGGAGTTCCACCTCCCGGCAGCGGTGAACAGCCACGTCGCGCGAGTCGCCCTGCGACCACATTTCAATTTCCCCCACCTCGTGACCGGGATGCTGAACTCGCCACTCGGCCAGCTTCAAACCACCCGATATTCGAAAGGAATTCGACAGAAAGAGCTGTATCCTGTCGACTTTGCTCGCTTCCGGTTCCCGAAGCTGTCGTCGCAGACCTGCACTCGGCTCGAGAAGGACTTTGCGGCCTCATGCCGACTTGTCGAGGAGGCGAGGGTCCTCACGGAGCAGGCCAAGGCCGACGTCGAAGCGTTGATCGAGGGCACGCTCGATGTGCAGGCGATCCTCTCGGGGACAGTCAAGGCGCCGACCACAGACGACATCCCGGAGCTGGCGGAGGACGACGCATGAAGGTTCTCGGCATCGCTCCTAGCTCGACCGATTTCAAGTGGGCGCTCCTCGATGGCAGCCGAGCTCAACCCCGCGTTCTGCCGCTCCCGTCCACGTCGCAGAAGCTGCCCGTCGACGCGTGTGAGGGGCACGCGCTGGTGAGCCTTCGAAGGCTGCTCTCGACCTTCCTGGCGGAGCAGGGAGTAGAGCGAATCTGCGTACTGCAGGCCGGCTCCTCGCAGTTTCGAGGGCCGTCGGCCTCGCGCGTCAAGGCAGAGGGGATCGTCCAGCTGGTGGGTGCTGAGCTCGAGCTGACCGTCGACCTTGTCGCGCCGCAATCTCTCCGTGCGCAGGAGAAGCGCTTCGCGTCCATCACGTCTGCTTCTCCCGAGAACGTTTTGAATGGCGGCGCGGACTTCAAGCCGAAGACCTGGCGTGACGCGGTGCTCGTCGCGTGGTGGGGGCTCGACGAATGAGCACGACCCTTCAGGACGTCCAGCAGCTCATCGCTGCGACCGGGAAGTACAGGCTCGAGGCGGAGAACACCGAGGGCGCGAACGCGTACGCCTTTCGTGCGCATCACGTACCCCTCGACCTGCCGGTGTTCCTGAAGGTCCTCTATCCCGATCCGAGCGGTGACCTCTTCGCGGAGCCGCGCCTGCTCGTGGAGGCGACCAGGACCGAGGGCAACGAGAGCAACCTCGTGCGGGTCCACGACGCGCAGCGCCTCGGCGACGACTTCGTCCTCGTCGCCATGGAGTATGTCGGCGGCAGCAGCATCCTCTCGCGCCTGAGCGGTGGCCCGCTCCCGATGATGGAGGCCGTCCGCGCGGCGATTGGACTCCTCCACGGGCTCGCGCAGCTTCACCAGGCACTCCTCGTTCACCGGGACATCAAGCCCGCGAACGTGCTGATCTCGCAGCGTCACGGGCGCATCTGGCCGAAGATCACCGACTTCGGCTCGGTCGCACGACTCGCTCATGCGAGTGCGAGTGTGACCGCCTCGCGCCACAGCGCGCTCTACGTGCCGGTCGAGGGATGGGCGACGCCGAGCCGCTACGACGTGCGGTCGGACCTCTACCAGGTGGGCCTGGTGCTCTTCGAGATGGTGCACGGCGCTCTGCCGTACAACGACGACGCCTACCTGGACCGCGAGGCGAGGAAGGAGCTTCGCGAGTTGGCAGAGGCATCGGGCGGCTGCGTCGACGATTTCGACAGGCAGAAGGTGGTCGACCGTGCGCTGGTCCGGGCAGCGTCCGGCAAAGGCGTGATCTCCTTCGGGCGGACGCAGCCATACGTGCCCAAAAGCCTGGCGCGCATCATCAACAAGGCGGTCGCGCCCGACGCCGCCGCCCGATACCAGACGCCGTCCGAGATGATCGGCGATCTCGAGGCGCTCCGGCTGCCTGACTGGAGGCTAGCTCCCTGCGGTGAGCAGTACGCCGCCGACGGATGGTCGGGCTGGGACTGGAGCATAGGGAAGGGTCCGAAGAAGCCGGAGCAGTGGGTCGTCCTGCGCTCCCGTAAGGCGGCGACGAACTTCCGCCGCTGGGCCGCGGCCGACAGCGCGCGAGCGGCCTGTCAACTCGTCATGGAGGCTGCGGCATGAGTCTCCCCGCCCGCCCGAACGACGCGGTCACGCTCTTCGAGCATCTTGCCCAGTGGGGCGAGGTGTCGGCTTACGAGGCCGATGACCTCGGCGCTGGGCCGTGGGTCTCGGTGTTCGAGAACGCAGGTGCCCTCGAGGCGGTTCACGACGAGCACGGTCGTCCGGTGGCCTGGCACCTGACGCAGCCCTTCGTGCACCTCGTTGAGTGCGACGCGCAGCAGGCCGGCCGTCGTTTGTGCTTCGCGGTGCCCGAGTACCGCGCCTACCTGCTCAGCATCCTCGTCGAAGGGCTGGTCGATGCCGGCCGCACGGGCATGACCGTGGAGCTCGAAGAGTGGACGAAAGACGAGCTCGCGCCGCTGCTAGCTGAGCTCAACGCCTTCCTTGTGCCCCTTGAGGGCGACAAGCGTCTGGTCGATTTCACGTCGGCGGAGCTCGAGGCTCGCATGGCCGACCTCCTCGAGCGCTCGCGGCCGTTCGCCGCCTGGGACAGCTACACACTTGGACACTCCGCGCGTCCGAAGGGACTCTTCGAGTTCGCGCTGCGGCGCTTCGGCCCCGCCTGCGCGGCGCTGCCCGTCGCTGTCGAGAGCGCTGCGGTGCTGCGCCCTCTGCCGCTCAGTAGAGAGGACGGGTTCGGCCTTGGCAGCGCCTTTATTCCGCAGCCGTGGAACACGCAGCGCTTCGGCGTGCTGAGCGGCGCCCCGATCGTCGATGCGCGTGGCCAGCGCATGTTCGAGGAGGACGCGCCGCTGAACGAAGTGCTCGTCGAACATCTCCGCGATGCCGTGGTGAAGCACCCGTTCTACGCCGCGGTGATCCACCTGGGCATCTGCGCCTGGCGCTCGCCAGCGTCGACGATGCCCACCGTGGAACTCTACGTGCCCGCGTCTGGCGGCCTGCACGACGTCTCGGTGCTCGTGGGCTCGCGCGGGGTCGGCCGCGTGGCCGAGCTGCTCGGCGACCTCGTTCGCGCGCAGGGCTACGCACCCTTCGGCCTCGTCGACGGCCGTGTCTCCGACGAGCTCATGGGCAACCTGCTCCGGAACCTCCTCGAGCTTCGAATCCTGCGCCGCCAGGACGAGCTCCTGGTGCTCGGCGACGACTACCAGTCGTCACTGATGGCGGCGCGCCTGCGCACCGTGTTCCGGCCCGGCAAGGAGCTGCAGAAGCGCATCGTCGAGGAGCTCGCGCTGCGGGCGTCGGAGGGCGGTGCCGCATGAGGCCTCGCAAGGTCGACCTGGCAGTCGACTGGATGCGCAGCCAGCCGCGGCGGGCCTTCCACTACCGGGACGAGGTGTGGGCGGTGCTGGCGGAGCTCCATTCGGACGAGTTCGCCGTGAGTGACGATCGTAAGACGCCGTGGTTTTCGCTGCATCGAGACATGGCGCAGGACGCCCGTTTCCTTCGAGGTGACAAGGGGATGTTCGAGCTCGTCGAAGGTGCCATCGTTGAGGTCACCTCGGCCGAGGCGGGCGATGTGGCGGCGCTGATCCACGTCGATGGGGATATGGCGCATCTCGAGCTCGACCGCGCCGGGCGGGGCCCTCTGTGGCGCCACGTCCACTCGATGCTGGAGCAGGTCGGCTACTGGCCGGTGGGGGCCAGCACCCAGGATTCGCTCTGGGCCAGCGCTGTCCGACGTGCTGCGTCTGACCGACGACTACCAATCCAAGATCAAGGCTCATCCGGGACACCTGCAGAACCGGGGCGAAAAGCCCTACCGCGTTCGCCTGTCGCAGTTCCTGGCGACTTTCCACGGAGGACAGGCATGAACATGCCGTTGGTGCGTATCGCGCTCCCCAAACTGTTTCTATGGAGCGAGGCGGCTCGCATCCAGGAGTACCCGGAGGCGGCGGCCCGTGCCGAGCCAGGCCGCGTCTATTCACGGGCCGATCTCGAGCGCGTGGTCTTCGACATCGCTCCCACGATGCAGTTCAGGGGCGGGGCGCCGCGCGGCAAGGGGACCGACGGTGTCATCAACACGTACGGGATGGAGCGCAGCGGCGCCCGCTACCGCATCAACGGGATCAGCCTCTTCGAGCGGGTCGACAAGGGTCTCTGGGCCACCGCGGAAGGCGTCGCGCTGGGGAAGGCGTTTCGCGAGGCGGAGGCTGACGTCGGCTGGGCTCGCGCCCTCGCGAAGCAGCTGCTTCGACGTGAGCCTCGCACGCGCTTGGTGATCGGGCTTTGCCTTGCGGGCTGGCAGCTGGGAGTCGAGGCACCGGGCGGTATCCCCACGGGCGCGTTGTCGCTCACGTCGCCCGAGGGCGATGTCCTCGAGATCGCACAGCGCAACTGCGACGGCTTCAACACGCTGCTGCGCGACAACGCCGAGCTCGCCCTCGGGCCGTGTTGGCGCGCTGACCTTTCGGCTCTGGGCGAGACCGCGGCGGTCGTGTGGGAGGGCGTCCAGGGTGGAACACCCTCGACGAACGACCTCCCGACCGCGCTCAAGAAGGCCCTGGCCGTGTTCTTCCACATCCGAGCCTTCGATGGTGGTCCCTCGACCTGGGGCCTGGACGCCGGTGGACTCGCTGGTGCGCTGGCGGTGGAGAACCTCGTCGAGCTCGGATTCGAGGGAGCAGCGCCTGTGCGGCTGACCGACGACGAGGCGTTCGCGCGGGCGCTTCGCGATTGCGCGGACTCCGAGGACTTTCTCATCGTGAGTCAGCTCAGCGAGCGCTTCGGCGAGCTCCTTCAGGTGCCGGACGAGGATCGAGCCGTCGTCCTCGACAGCTACATCCGGACGGCGATGTACCACGAGCAGCTGCGATTGCTCGACCGCCACCCAGGACAGCCCCGCATGGGACGAGGGCTGTTCGGGGAGCCCGGCGCACGTCGCGTCCGCATCGACTTCACGCCCCTCTACAAGACCATGAAAGTCGAGACTGCGGAGCAGACCCCCACGGGTTCCTCCAGGGAGATGCAGGGAGAAGACCGATGATCATCACCAAACCGTGGGCCGCCAAGGGGGTCGCACTCTATCCGCCTTCCTTCTCCATGGTGGGCCAGAACCAGGTGTTCAACGCACTCCACCAATTCCGCCGATCTTTCTGGGACGGCGCCGCGAACGACATCGCCGGCTTCTTCATCGCGTTCGGCGACTGGGGTCTGGGCAAGACACGGCTTGGCTACGAGCTCATCGCGGAAGCGACGGGCCGCGTCGACCGGTGGCTACTCAACAAGAACGAGTACGTCATCCCGCCCTTCCATCAGCCAGACAAGAAGCCGCGTGTGCTCGAGCCGGCGCTGCAGGATGGCATCCTGCCGCTCTACATCCGCTACAGCACCGTGTGCGACGAGGCGCTCGACGCTGCGACGTGGGTGGCTCGCCTGGCGGTCGAAGCCCTGCGGCACACGTTGCGCGCCGACCCTGCCGCTGGCGGGCCGCGGGACCTCTACGAGGACCTCCAGGCGGCGATGCAGGCCAAGGGCGTGAACATGAAGGCGCTCTCGCTCGTCGAGGACGACACGCGATCGTTCGAGGACCGGCTTCGTGATGCGAAGAAGGTCTTGGGCGATGCTGGCCTGAACCACCTCTGGATCATCGTCGACGAGGTCGAGACGCCCGGTGACCTGAAACGGGGCCTTCGCGAGGACACGCAGACCAAGGTCGACGACGAGTACCTCCTGATGGTCTCGGAGGTCATCAAGCACGAGAACTGGCGAAACCAGCATCCGGACGTGAACTTTCTGCTGCTGTGCAGCGTGGGCATGCGCGACCAGATCCATATCGGTCCGAACCTGCGCCGAGCGAGCTCGGTCACGATCGAGCCGAACCAACTGACCGACGTGCAGAGCTACGTCGACCACATCAAGGGCGGCCTGGTCGACCCGCACGCCGTCGAGTACCCGGTGGGGACGCTCGAGGGCGCGTTCCTTTCGGCCAACCGGAACTTCGGCTGGCTGAACGTGATCATGTCGTCCATCCACGAGACGTACGCCCGGCACATGGAGCGCGGCTACCGCTCGAGTGCGTGGGAGCTCCTGAAGGACTTTGCCAAGACCGATGCCCGGGCCAAGCATATCTTCAACGACGACGCCGTCCTCCCCCTGCTCGGCAAGGTAACCGGGGTCCCCGAGCAGGAGCTGGAGCGGCTCGTGTACGGCCAGCTGCCGGCTCCGGTCGGCGGGGCGGCGAAGGCGGCGTTGACCGAGGAGATGGCCGATGCGCTGCTCGCCCACGAGGTCGCGGGCCGCGGACACGCCTTCGCGGAGCTCTTTCAGGTTCACATCGACGAGCGCGCGCTCGCGAACGAGCTGACCCGCCCCGAGTTCGGCTTCAAGGCGCAGGAAGGGAAGACGGATACGTACTTCACCCCGACCTGCGAGGTGTCCGTCGTCGGACTGCTCGAGGCATTGCGAGCGTTCTCCGTTGCGGTCGGGGGAGCCCCGGGCGCCGCTGGTGACTTCGTCGTCTACGCCGACCTGGAGAAATGGGGCGAGCAGCTGGCGGCGCTCTACCCGCGAGAGGGCATCGAGTTCGCGGCCGAGTCGCTCCACCGCATCTTCTCGAAGGCGGAGTACCGGGTCGACGGGACCCGGTTCATAGGGATGTCGTTCCGGCTTTGGCGCGAGTTCAACAAGCTCCTGGTCTCGGCGGCTGAGAGTGTTCGCTTCTTCAGGGACGGCAAGTACGAGGCTTCGCTCGACGAGTACGTCCGCGGCATCAGTCAGACGAAGGCGAAGCGCGGGACGGCGATCTGCCTTGGCCTCGCGAAGCTCCTCGACGACCACCTCAAGGATGAGGCCACCAAGCACATCTCGGGGCTCAAGGACGTTCCGCACAAGGCGCTCACCTCCGCGTTTGGCTCGCCGTCGCTCGACGGGCTTCGGGTCACGCCGGATGGTCGGTGCACGGTCGTGTACTGCCTGGACGCGCAACAGACCCTCGACAAGCTGCGCGCCTACATCGGCCTCGAGCGGGTCCACCCGATCCTCGTCCTGTTCCCGGCAGGCGCGGACGTGGCATCGTTCGAGCAGCAGCTCGATACGTCGCCGGCCCTTCGCCGCTGCGTACTGACGCGGCGCCTCGTGTCGCAGGAGGAGGAGTTCCTTCTCAAGTACTCGGGCCGGGGCTCCGCCTACAACGCCCACGAGGCACGCCTGAGCAAAGTCGCGAAGGGGCTCGAGGGTTCCTACCGCGACGAGTGGCAGGCGAAGAGCCGGGAGTGGGCGAACGGCCTCCGCAAGACCGGCTACCTCCTCGCTCCCATCTGGAGCCGCAAGACCGGCAGCAGCACAGCCGATTTCGCGAAGGGCTACCGCTACATGTTGGCGAACGACTGCTCGCTCGATGCAGCCGTCGACACGGCCGGCGGACCCCTGAATAACGTGGAGTTCGAAAACTGCCGGCAGGCGGCGAAGAAAAACATCGATCCACCTGTGGCGTGGAAGTACGGCGACCTCCTCGGCGTGCTGACGACCGACGGCAGCCTGCTTCCGAAGGTGCCCCGGTGCTTCTTCGCGCTCCTCCAAGAGCTCAAGACGCAGTCGGCGGTGAGCAAGCTCGCCAACAGCTTCTTTTTCGCGGTGCCCGACAGCGAGATGAAGGCACCGCAGCAGCTCGAGCAGATCCTCGAAGTGCTCATCGGCATCGGGCTCGTCCGTAAGAAGAACGACCTCTACAAGGCCGTCGACCGGACGATGCTCGAGAGCCGCCGCCAGTCGGCGTCGACCTGGCTCGAAGGGGAGTGCAAGGACTTGGTCAAGACGCTCACCGACCTGTTCCCGACGCAGGCCAGCATTCTGCTGAACAACAACTATCCCACGGCCAAGCAGCAGCTGGTGACGGCGGAAAGGAAGATCCAGCAGGTGAGCTCGGACCACCTGACCGCTGACATCGACAGCCTGACCGAGAGATCGCTCAAGACGGTCGTCGCTCAGGTCCTGGACATCGAGGAGCGCATCCTCGGTGTGTGCCCGCTTGAGATAGGCGAGACGACGCTCCACTTCGACTGCTCGCCGCCGCGAATCCCGTTCTACGAGACCCGGTATTCGACGCTCTCGCTGTGGGAGCGCGTCACCTTCCTGGCGTGGCTGAAGAAGACGTTCCTGGCTACTCGGGACGAGATGATCGAGGAGATCGACCATCTGCTAGGCGAGGCGGCCACGCTCGATGAGGCCGAGGGCCACCCGTTCCCCATCGCCCCGGTCACGCTGCCGCTCAAGGCCATCAAGTCCGAGCTCGAGAACGCAGTGAAAGGGCCCGCCGCGGCAGGCACGCAGACGCGGATGGCGACGATCCCGGTCGCGTCCTACACGCTGATGATCGACCAGTACCTGGTCAACTCGCAGTACGAACACTCGTGGAAGCGCATGGACGCGCTGAGGGACCTGATCAGCAAGGAGCAGCCCGGTAGCTTCTTCGCGCAGTTCAAGAAGCTCCATGAGCAGTGGGCGAAGGCGGTCAAGGACTACAAGGCCGCCGCCTCCGCGTGGCAGTCGCTGGGCGACTTCACGGCCGACGCTCCGCAACTGGTGCAGGCATCGCTCAACCCGCTCAAGCTCGAGGTCCAGAAGTTCCGCGGCCTCGTGGAGGGAGGCCTGAAGCAGCAGGTGCAATCGCTGATCGATCAAGTGGCAGAGACCGAGCTCTTGAAGAGTCTGGAGACCGAGGTCGTCGCGACCGCCCAAGCGGTCCAGCGGCTCCCGCAGCAGGTCACAGAGAAGCTCGACGAGCTCAAGACGGAACTCCGGCAGGTGATCCGTGAGAAGGAACTGCGCGCGCTCAACCGGGTCCTGAAGTCGAACCGGAAGCCCGCCAAGGCGGAGCCGACGCCGGCTGCGACTTTCGGGGCCACGAAGGCGCGCTACGAGGCGTTCAACAGCGAGGTCTCCCAGGAGGGCGCAGGCTTCTTTGAGGGCGCTGGCAAGGGCGTCCACTTCGGTCTGTGGGTCGATATCTCCGGCGACCTGGAGGCCGGCGCCTACGACGAAGACCACCACCCGGACCACGCCGACGCGATTCGCGAGCTCAAGGAGATGAAGCTCATCCGCTCGAAGCTGGAGCTCCGATGAAAGCGCGCATCGTCGAGGCACAGGCTGACCTGTTCGAGATCGGCGTCCTCTCGCAGACGGCAGAGGTCGAGAGCGTTCCCATGGATCGGCTCCTGGCTGATCCGTCGGGGCCTCCGCTCGTCGTCGTCGGTGGGTTGCTGGATGCCGAGCGGCTCGTCGACATGCGCAAGCTATCGTCCGCGCTCGCGCGGTCGCGGGTCGCCGTCATCGTCGTGCCGCCGTTCACGGATCTGGACCTCGGCCGCTACTTCGAGACGCCGGTCCAGCTGGGAGCCCGACGCCGCGCCGCGGATTCGGCTGCTCGCATGACCGACGGTGCGCTCGAGGAGGTCCTCGGCGGAGAGGTGAAGGTCCGGTCGGACCACTTCTTCGACACAGTGCTCGGCGCAGGCGTGCTCGCCGTGGATGCCCAGAACAAGCCCGTGCTCCTCCGGTACCAGGCAACCAACACCGCGGGTCCGGTGTTCTTCTCCGCGCTCCAGCTGCTTACCTACACGGCGCTGACCGACGAGGCGCATCGCCAGAGCCTGCTTGGGCACCTCTTGTCGTGGCCTCCGTCGGTCACGGCGGAGGCCAGGGAGATCGCACGGCAGGGGTCCAACCCGCTGAAGGCCGAGACAGTCGGCGAAGGGGTGCTCGTCCCCGTTGCGCTGCTCCTTGCGGCCGGCGGCCCACAGACAGCGGAGCTCCTGCGATCTCGAGCCGGGGCGCTCCTTGGCGTGGACCTGAGCGCCAATGACGTCGGTCGAGCCCTCGAGGAGCTCACGCGTCAGGGGCTCGCGGCCTCCGGTGCGTCGGCACCGAGCGATCGCGGGGCTCTCGTCCGGTTTCTCGAGGAGCGCGGGATGCACGCGTACCTGCGTGAGCTCGGGGCACTGCTTGCCTCAGAGGAGACGACGACATGAAGAGCATCGAGCTGGCTCGCGCACTCGCCGCGGCAATGAGCCTGCGGCTTCCCGGCACCGCCGGGAAGATCGCCAACAAGATGCGGTACATCGACTCGAAGGCTCCGCTCTTCGTGCGTGGCGGCATCATCCGCAGCGTCGAGTCGCGCCGGTTCGATCGCGTCTACGCCGTCGGCGTTTCCTCCAAGAGCCGGAGCATGCCCGCCCTGGGCGGCATTCTCTATGGAGCTGCAGCGCTCCGTCATGACATCGTCGTGTCTGGCAACCAGGTGACGGAGGGCTTCCAGGACAGCCGCGTCGACATCAACGACATGAACTTCCTGGACGCGTCCGAGCGACTTGCATGGAAGGAGTACGTCCTCGTCTACCAGCTCCTGACGGACCTGCTGGATTCGGATACGAAACCGGATGTCATCTTCGTCGACATCCCGCTCCTTGTCCCGCGTGCCGAGCAGAGTCTCAGCCTCGCCGAGCCCGACGTCGAGGAGGAGTGGTGCGAGCTGATCGAGGTGATGGAGGCGTTCTGGCAGCGGTTCCTGCCGTCCATCTACCCGAACGACCCGAACGGTCCGTTCCTCGTCTCGCTTCAGTCGCGCCGCGACCTCAACGCCGCCGTCTTGAACGCGCTCCGTGAGAAGGGATCGGCGGGTTCCCCCGAGGCGATCGGCAGCGAAGCGCTGGACCTCGTGCAAGTTGAGTGGGTGCAGCTGCGGCGGGTCGGTATTCTCCGCTTTCTCCGTGGTGCCCTGCGCGCAGGGCATCGGACGGCCGCCTATTACTACGAAGCGCTGGGACGCCAGATGAAGCGCTTCGAGCCTCGGACGGTCGCGAACCACGGGCTCATCGGCTTCCACATCCAGGTCGGCCTCAGAACGCCGATCTGGAAGATCGAGACCGTCGGTGCTCCGGGGCAGTGGGACTCCGAGGCCCTCGACAGGCTGGCCAGCATCACCGCCTTCCTGACGCTGAACGACAACCCGCGGATGAAGCCGCTGCCGCTCTGGTACGCCGAACAGCTCGTGATGATGCCGCGCGAGGTCCTGTCCGGCTACCTTCGTTCGACCCTGGGCATGCTCAAGGACCGTGCCGTTGATCGAGCCTGGCTCGAGGGCGTCGACACCATGGATGAGGAGTGAGCATGTTCCGAGACGACGAGAACTACATTGGCAAGCTGGTCGGCAACACCGGGGAACCCAATAGGCTGACGATCGCGCTGCGTACGAGCTTCTCGGCGCGGCGTGGGGAGTTCGTGCGGGTCGCGCACCAGGAGCGCGAGTCGGAATCGCTGCTCGACGTGCTGGGCCGCATCGTGGGGCTCTCGCGGTCGAACATCCTGTTCAGCCCAGCGCTCGGCGAAGGGATCAGTGAAGTCGAGCTGCTGCCGCAGTCGCGGCTCTCGGGCGAGACCGTGTATGCGACGCTCGAGCTGGTCGGCTACAAGGATCCGTTCACCGGCGAGATCCGGATACCCCGACGGCCCCTGACGCCGGGGACGAAGGTTTACGGAGTCGACTACGCGTTCCTCACGAGCTTCTACGAGTTTTCAGAGGACACCAGCATCCATCTGGGCAACCTCGTCGGCTATGAGAAGGGCGAGAACATCGTCCCCGTCTTCCTCGACGCGAACACCTTGGTGACCGAGCACCTCGCCGTGCTTGCGATGACCGGCTCGGGGAAGAGCTACACCGTCGGGCGCGTCATCGAGCGGCTGGTCTCGCAGCTCAACGCGTCGGTCGTGGTCTTCGACCCGCACGGCGAGTACGGCAAGGCCTTCCGAACCGGCAAGCTCAACTTCAACGACCGGCTCGACAAGGTCGAGGATCCTCGGGACCGGCAGAAGCTCGCCGAGATCCAAGATGCCCTCCAGCAGCTGCAGGACCGCGGGGGCGGCATCAAGGTCTACACGCCGCAGCTGCGGAGCTTCGACGAGAAGTACGCGGGGAAGAACATGCGCCTCGCTCTTCAGCTCGACCACTTCGACGTGGACGAGTTCTCCGGGGTGCTCCCTGGACTGACGGAGCCGCAGCAGCGCGTGCTCGACGTCGCACTCCGCTACTGGAAGGAGAACATCGACGAGCCTCGCGACATCCAGGAGCTCTTCGCGGTCCTCGATGATCTCGACCGCCTGAAGGAGTGGGTGACGGAGTCCGGCAGCCAGGGCGAGGCCAACGCGCTCCGCGGAGGGAGCGCCAACATCGCCGCCATCCGCCTTCGGCGCATGATCAACGAGGCGCAGAGCTTCTATTCGCGCGCGGCCGGTGAGCCGTTCGACGTCTACGAGATGGTCGGCGACGACAATGCCGAGGCCGGACGGCTCTGCGTCATCGACCTCCAAGGGCTCTCGAACACGGCGCGGCAGGTCATCGTCGCGCTCATCTCGAGTGAGCTGATGAAGGCGGCGGCCGACAAGCAGCGCCCGACCCGACCGGTGTTCATTGTCTACGAGGAGGGGCATAACTTCGCGCCGGCCGGCGAGGCTGCGATCTCGAAGAACATCATCAAGCGCATCGCGGCCGAGGGCCGGAAGTTCGGCGTGGGCTTCGCCATCGTCAGCCAGCGCCCGAGCAAGCTCGACTCCGACGTGACGAGTCAGTGCAACACCATCGTCGCGATGCGCATCAAGAACCCGGACGACCAGCGGTTCATCCAGAAGACCTCCGACTACTTCTCTGCAGCGGACCTGGCGGAGCTCCCGACGCTGTCGACCGGTGAGGCGCTGATCTGCGGACGGGCGATCATCGCGCCGCTCGTCGTGAAAGTCGGCACCAAGGCGCTCGTCCACGGCGGTGAGTCACCGCGCGTGTGCGAGCGCTGGGGGAGGTCGGGAGGATGATAGGTGACCGCTGGACATCACCGGCGGACCTGGTGTTCGACGGGCTCACCAACCGCCAACTGATGGTCGAGCACTTCCCGATGCTGCTCTCGGGGATCCCGGACATCGGGCTCACGGTGCACTCGCACTTCCTCACGGTCCTGGCCACCGCGGGACAGTCGCAGGGCTACGCCGCCGTGGTGGAGTGCCCGATCTGGTGGGCCCGCGACAACGGCCTCGGAGACGTGCGCGCGGACTCCGTGTGGTTCGAGAAGCACTCGGGCGAAGCCTCGCTCGCGTTCGAATTCGAGAGGTTCGAGCGCGGTGACGAGGGGAAGCTGAGGGGCAAGGTCGAGAACCTCGCGATCGCGTCGACCACGTCCCCGAGCTTGAAGCTGTGTGTCCTGATCTACTGGGTTCGCAGCGGCTCGGCTCCGCGCAGCATGGACGCCATCATTGCAACTTACCGTGAAGGGTTCAGGCGTCGTGGCAGTGACGTGGGCCCGGCACGGACACCGCTGATGATCATCAAGTGCGTGATGCGCCCCGCTCCCGGTTCCGAACGTCTCGTGTTCGGCGAGTTCCTGCGCGACGAGCGCAATGAGCGGCTCGCCTTGGGGAGGGCGTAGCCATGGCGCTGATCGTGTTCCGCGGCGAACCCAGCGAGGAGCTGGGCGATCGGTTTCGCTTGCTAGCCGAGCTTGGCAAAGGGAGCTTCGGCGAGGTGTGGCAGGCCCGGAGACTGAAGGATGGTGCCACGGTCGCGATCAAGATTCCGAAAGACCAGGAGAAGGGCGAGGAGGTGCTTCGCAAGGAGTCAGACATCATCAGGGAAATCCGTCACCCGAATATCGTTCGAGTCCACGGCTTCCACAACATCAGCGAGCTCTTCGTGATCGAGATGGAGTTCGTCGATGGCTACGACCTGGCGAAGGTCCTCGACAGCGTCAGTACGCGGGCGCCGCTCACCTTCGAACAGATGCTGGAGTGGACGATGCAGATCCTCGACGGTCTTGCTGCCGTCCACGCCGCGAACATCTCGCACAATGACCTGAAGCCGCAGAACATCCTCGTCGACAAGGCGTCCGGGGCAGCGAAGATCACCGACTTCGGGTCGAGCCGCCGGCTCGAGGACGTGTGGGTTTGGACCAAGCGCCAGGGCACGGAGGCGTACATGGCCCCAGAGGTGGCGCTTGAGGGGAAGCGCGCCCGGAACGTCAGCGACATCTACTCGATCGGCGTTCTCCTCTACGAGATGGCCACGGGACGGTTGCCCTACTCGAGCCCGCATCAGCTGCTGACCGGCGTGCAGATCGCCAAGCCTCGTGAGGTCAACCGCGATGTGCCTGCCGATCTCGAGGACGTAATCCTTCGCGCGATGGCGTGGCGGCCCGAGAACCGTTTTCAGAACTGCGGGTCGATGCGCGCCGCCGTGCAGGCATGCCTTGACCGGTTGCGCGCTGAGGCGGTGACGGCAGCCGTGCCGGCTCGCTCGGGGCCCAGCCAGCTCGGCTTCCAGCCGCCCTCGTCGAGTCCGCTCTACTACCTCGAACTGGCCAAGCAGCGGCTCGCCGAGGGCGACACTCAAGGTGCCCTGGAGGCGGCGGAGGCCGCTGTCGATCGGAGCGACGGCCATCCTCAGTACCTGCGGATGCTCGGCGGCATCTGTATGCGACTGGGGTACGACCGCAAAGCGGCCGAAGCGTACGAGCAGCTTCTCGTTGCCTTCGATCGTGGCTACCCGGTCGAGGGTCAGCAGCGACGCGACGTGCTCGAGCGACTCGGTCAGCTGTACACCAGCCTCCAGCGGTACGGCGACGCGGTGGCGATCTACGAGCGCCTTGTGGACGCCGTCAACCGGCCGTACTCGCGGTTCCGGCTCGCCGTCGCGGCGGGACTTGATGGCGATTATGGGCGCGCGATCCCGTTGCTCGAGACCGTTCGAGCGGAGCGGCCGGATGCCGTCGTCGTCTACTCCAAGCTCGGGTGGGCGCACGCCCTCAACGGGAACGATCGCCTCGCTCTCAGCTTCTACAACCAGGCCCTGGCGCTTGACGCCTTCGACCTGTTCAGCCTCTTCGAGCTCGGGAAGTACTACTTCATGGTCGGTGATCGGCGACGCGCCCGGGAGTACTTTGAGCGAGTCATGGACGCGGACAAGCAGGGCTTCTACGGCGACCGCGTCCGCGAGCTCACGAGTCCGACAGCCTGAGCTCGGCCCACAGATCGCGCTGGTTCTGTGCCCAACGTCGCTGCCGTTGGCCGATTTTGATGGCGTAGGGTCTCGTCCTTGTGGCACGTGATCGCATAGCCGGGGACAACTTCCCGGAGCGGGGTCCGAATGGGGCTGCTGACCGGGACGTTCACGCCGGAGCTGTCGGAGTCGTTGCAGACGTCGCGGATCTCTGTGAGCCATTCCTCGCGCACAGGTCGGTGGCCGGGTCCAGACTCGCTGCCGGCGATGACCCAGCCGATACCGTCGAGGCGCAATCCGCTCAGCGGCCCGAGTAGCGGCTCGCACGACTAGAAGCGACCTGCGGCGGGTACCTGCCGCCAGTCGTCGACCCGGTCGCGTTCTCGACCGAGACGCCCACTGGAGGGCCAGTCGAGTTGATCCGCCACTCGTCGAAGCCACCGTGCCCGCTTCGTCAGCAACTGGTAGGTGTGCTGAGGCGTCTCGGCGATCACCTCGAACACCTGGCGTACGAAGTCCACCGGAACCCTCGCGTGGAACAAGTCGTTCCGTTCGGGTCCCACAGACGTCGGGCACTGTCGTACTGAGGGCTTCTGAACCGTCCGCGACGTGCTCCGCAGAGGTGTTGCGCGACTGGCGGGTGCCGATCCGCGTGTCGGCGAACCTTGTCCGTGTGGCTCGCTGTTATGCGTGACTGGCGGAGCGGAGACAGGGGCGGCGTCCCCAGCGGCGAGCGTCAGCGAGCCGCCCTGATCCTGTGTGTGGGGGGGCATCGAGTGCCTATGGCCTACCGAATGCCCGGGAGCGGAAGTCGTTGCGGATGTCTGTAAGCGGAGCGCGGTCGCGGGTGTAGTAGAGCTTGTTGGTGAGGAGGACGGCCCACTTCTGGTGGGTGGGGGAGATCCACATTGCGGTGCCGGTGAAGCCGTAGTGGACCCAGGTGTCGTCGGCTTCGGGAGTGGTACCAGGGGCGGGGTGCCAGAAGAGGCCGCGGGCGGGGGTCAGGTCGCCGGTGTGGATGCGGAGGGAGTTCGCGATCCACGTAGGCCCGAAGGCGGCCTGGGTGGGCTTGAGCATGTGGCGGGCGAAGGCCGCGAGGTCGGTGGCGGTGGAGAAGACGCCGGCGATGCCGCAGACGCCGCCGAGGAGGCGGGCGGAGAAGTCGTGGGCTGTGCCCTTGAGGTGGCGGCCGGTCTCGTCGTTCAGCTCGGTGGGGGCGCTGCGGGTCACCGACTCTGCAGGGAGGGGGCCGAAGGTGGTCTCCGTCATGCCAAGGGGCTGCCAGATGCGGGTTCGGGCGAGGCGGTCGAGTGGCTCTCCCGAGAGGTATTCCGCCAGGTAACCGAGGATGAGGGCGGCGCGGTCGGTGTATTCGACGGCTTCGCCGGGTGGGCGGTGGAGTGCTTCGTGGAGGACGCCGTCGCGGATGTCCTGGGAGTCGGTGCCGTGGAGGTTGCGCAGGTTGGCACGTAGGGGGAGGCCCGCAGTGTGGGTCAGCAACTGGTGGGCTGTGACCGGACCGAGGGGGTGGCCCTTGGCCTCGGGCCAGAAGCTGCCGAGCGGGGTGTCGAGCTGGAGTTTTCCTGCTTCGACGAGGGTGCCGATGGTGGACCAGACGGCGAGGACCTTGGTGAGGCTGGCGATGTCGAAGACGGTGTCGAGTCGCATCGGCTTGTCTGGCTCGGATGGGTCGAGCAGACCGACAGCTCCGCTGGCCGTGGTGCCGTCTGCGTCGCCGACGGCCCAGACGGCGCCCGGGTAGACCTTGTCGCGTACGCCGTCGTCCAGGAGCTGGTGGATGCGGTCGGTATCGAGCGTCATGGTCTCCCCGTCGAGTGCTGGAGGTTGCCCTGCGGACAGCGTAGTGAGACCGCGGAAGGTGGGTGGGCACGCCACGGCGGCGGTCAGTTCAGTTGCCTGCCGAGGTCGGTCAGGGCGGTAGCCGTGGCGCTGAGTGGGTAGCGGGCGGCGTTGGCGCGGCCCGCGGTGCGTAGGGCGACGAGTAGGCCGGAAGTCGTACGGAGTCGGGTGAGGTCGCGCGTGAGGGTGGCGGGAGTGCTGAAGTCGGTTGCCATGCCGGTGGAGGCGAGGGTCTCGTTGAGGCCGGGGACGGGTTGGTAGAGGACGGGCAGTCCGCAGGCCTGGGCTTCGAGGGCGACCAGGCCCATGGCTTCGAACGTGGTCGAGGGCATGACCAGTACGTCGTGGTCGGCGAAGGCTTTCCACAGCTGTGGACGGCGGAGCCACCCGAGGTAGTGAACGTGCACTCCCAGGCGGTGCAGCAGCGGTGCCAGGGCGTGGAACTGGGCGGGCGGGGCCGCGATGCTCAGTTCTGTCGCGGGCGTGGCGGTGAGGGAGTCGACGAGAGCCTCGACGCCCTTCTCCGAGGCGAGGCGGCCGGCGTACAGCAGCCGTAGGTGGTCGGTGCGGCGCGGGCGCGGGCTCGCCGCCGAGGACAGGAGCTGGTCCGGAATGCCCCAGGGGATCAGCTCGATCTTTCGGCGAGTGGTTCCGGGGGCGAGCGCGAGGAGCCGGTCCGCCATTGCCTTGGTGGGGACCACGATGGTGTCCACTGCTCTGGCGCAGTGCTGGAGGACGTCGCGCTGGTCCGGGTACATCGAGGCGTAGAGAAGATCGGTGCCGTGGACCAGGGCGATCCGGCGGGCTACGGGGAGCGCTCGGAGGAGGGCGGGGGAGGCTCCGAAGGCGAGGTGGTGAAGGTGGAGCGTGCTCACCTCCTCCGGCTGGATGGCGCTCGTGACGGCGGCCCGCAGCCTCTCGACGTACGCGTTGAACGCCCTTCCTTCCAGACACTTGCCTGAGACGTTGAGGAGGTGGAGCCCCTGCGGCAGCAAAGGCGGCTTCCCGCCGGACGCCAGCATGAAAGCGGCAGCTGGAATGAGTGGTTGACCCCCTGTGTAGAGGTCAAGGAAGAGTTCGACGCTTCCACCGGGGCTGGGGAAGGGCAGGTCCAGGAGGGTGGCCACGGCGGGGGTCATGAACGTCCCCCTCGGAGTTCCTCGTAAAGGCGGGAGGTCTCGACGCCTCGGCTGGCCGCGTACTTCAGGCCATGCTGCTGATAGCTCGCCGCCGCGCCGAGGGTGTGGAGGAAGGCGAGCTTGCCGAAGGTCATCCGGGGATAGACGCGCACGGGCCTGGCCACGCGGATCTCCAACGTCCACCGGATGGCGTGGCCCTGGTGTCCGAGGGGTGCCGAGACGTGGACCCAGATGCCGAGGGTACCGATGCTGCGGTTGCCGTTGAGTAGCTGTGCGTACCGTTCCGAGCGGGTCTTCTCGTAGGTGTCGCCTAGGTAGAGCACCCCTGGCCGCAGGACGAATCCGGTGGCTCCCAGGGGGATTTCGGTAACGCCTGTAGGCCGTGCGGCGTCGAGAGCGCCATCGCAGGCGAGCAGGAGTTCGCCGAGCCGCCAGTCGTAGGCGTTCGGGGAGAGGCGCGTCGGGTCGAAGGGCTCGATGGTGATCTCACCCGCCGTGTGGGCCGCGGCGATGGCGGCTCCCGTGAGGATCACGAGGCGGCCCTCGACGCCGGGACGAGGTCGCGCCAGTAGGCAGACGCCTGCGGACCGTCGGCGGACTGATATTTACCCGCGTACGGCGTGATCGGGCCGACGGCGACGAAGAACATGACCTGCCCGATCTTCATGCCGGCGTAGACCCGTAGCGGCCTGATCGGGGACAGCATCAGCGTCCACTGACCATGGAAGCCGATATCTCCGATTGGGGCGGTGATCTCCACGAACAGGCCGAGGCGTCCGACCGAGGAGCGGCCGAAGAGCAACGGGACGAAGATGTCCGAGCCCACGCGTTCGACGGTGTGGCCGAGGTAGAGCTGGCCGGGCTCCAGTACGTGTCCCTCGCTGCCGATCTCGACGTGGCGGGTGGGGTTGGGGCGGTGTGCGTCGAGGACGTCCTCGGCGTAGACGAGCAGGGTCGACCCGAGACGGACGTTGTAGCTGTTGGGATTGACCTGGCTCTGGTCGAACGGCGAGATGCGTAAGCGTCCGTCGCTGGCGGCAAGGGTGATTTCAGGGCCGGTGAGGATCAAGGGAGGTCCCATCGGTGAGGGCGTGCCGCACGGCCTGAGCCAGCGGAATGCCAGCCGTCTCCGCAGGCGCTGCCAAGACGTCGGCGAGATAGCCAGTGGTCAGAATGGTTCGCGGGCGTGGTGGGAGCGGGACCGGGGCCGTCACGATCGGGCCTGCGTACGCCGTGATGTGGGCTGCCAGGGAATCCGGGTTGTCCTGGAAGTGCTCGGGGACGGTCGCGCGTACGAGGTGGTTGTCGAACGGCTCGACGGCGAGGAGGTCACCGCGCGTCAGGGTGCCGCTGAGCGTGGCGGTCCGCAGGGCGGTTTCGTTGAGCAGCACCGCGTCCGTCGGGGCCTGGGCCTCCACGCGGAGTCGGTTCACCACGTCGGTCAGCAGCGCTCGACGATCCAGGGCGGAGTGCCGGTACGGCGCGCTCACCGGACCCAGCGCCACGGAGAGCTGTCGTCCGGCAGCGCGGATCCGGGCTCGTAGCGGCTCCAGTTCGTCCGAGAGATGGGACGGTCCGGTGTCGGGGAAGCGGGAGACCTGCGCGGCCCAGCCACGGTCGGACGGCTCGGCGCAGGCGTATCCGGCGCCGAGTTCGTATCCCTTGAGGACGGTCGTGTTGCCTACGTGGACGGGTCCGTACTGACTGCCGTGGCAGTGGCCGGCGAAGATGACGTCGATGAACGGGCACGTCCGGGCGAGACGCAAGTCCTCCTCGAAGCCGGAGTGGCTCAGCACTATCCAGGAGTCCACCTCCTCGTGCGCGAGCTGCAGTTCGCGGAGCGCCTGGGCCGGGTCGACCACGCGCTGGCCGACGCATTGGGCGTAGGGGATGGCGTTGAACGCCTGGAAGCCGAGTACGCCGGTCACCGCCGTCGTTCGGCCGCCGATACGGCGAAAGTCCACCGGGCGGAAGAGCCGCCGACCGCCCGCCTCGTATGCGTTGGCACAGACGGTGATGCGGTGCAGGTCGGGTTCGAAGTAGTGCCGCCAGCCGTGGTTGCCGGGCGCGACCACGTCGTACAGCGCGAGCAGGGTCGCCAGCTCTAGTGCGCCACCGCCGAGGCGGTAGTAGCCGGTGCCTTCGAAGAAGTCGCCGCTGTCCATGATGAGGGTGTCCGAGCGGGCGGCGCACAGACACGAAAGCATCGGCCCAGCCTCGCCCAAGGCGGAGTGGAAGTCGGTAGTGGCGATTATGCGTTTGAGCAGCCGCGTCATGGAGTGACCTCGCAGATGTCCGCGCCGAGCGACCGGAGTTTGCCCGGCAGGTCGGCGTGACCGCGGCGGAGCTGTTCGAGGCCGCCGAGGGTGGTGATGCCGTCGGCGGTCAATCCCGCGATGAGGAGGGCGGCTCCGGTGCGGATATCGGTGGTCTCCACGCCCGCGCCTGTCAGCCGTTGCGGACCAAAGAAGCGGCACTGCGTAGGCGAGAGCTCCTCGATGTCCGCGCCCATGCTGCGGAGTTGGGGGATCAGGTTCGTGTGGCGGCCGGGGTTGATCGTGTCCGCGAAGGCGTGGTGCCCGGGTACGCCGAGCGCCAGCGCCAGCAGGGAGGGTTCGAAGTCGGCGTCGAGGCCGTCAGGGGACAGGGAAGCCGAAGCGTGCAACGGGCGCTCGACGGGGCTGATCTCCCGTGCGTCCACGACGAACGCGTCGGGCTCCTCAGTGATCGTGATGCCGGCTTGCCGCAGTTGTGCCACCACGGGGGCGACGTCACGGCTCCGGACGCCCTCGATGCGGGCGACACCGCCAGTGGCGGCGACCGTGCAGGCCAGGGTTCCGGCCTCGATCTTGTCGCCCGGCACAGACCAGGAGTTGGTGCCTTCCACCAAGTGGCTTGGCGGGACGAGTACGAGGAGGTCCCGGCGTACTCCGAGGTCCCAGCCGATTGTCTCCAACGCATCGAGCACGCCGAGCACTTCGGGCGAGAGGTTCGGCCTGGCCAGCTGCAGTTCGCTCCCGGAGACGACCGCACGCAGGACTGCTACAACCGTCGCTCCACGGGAGCGGAACGGCAGGGCCACGGACACGGTGCCGCGATGGATACGCGCCATTTCTACGTCGTAACCCTGCTGGTGAGTCGTGCACCGGTCGCCGTAAGCCTCGTACACCCGGAAGTGCTGCTCCATGCCGCGGTCGCCGATGCGGCACCCGCCGGGCCAGGGCAGACGAGCCCGCCCGTAGAGGGCGAGCAGCGCGGGGACCAGGTAGTACGAGGCCCGGATACGGCCCGCGGCGGTGAAGAGTTCGGGAGCCGTCCGTCGGGCGCTGTCCGGCGAGATCAGCGCGGTGGCCGCTGGGCCGGGGAATCCGACCACATCGAGGCCGGCTTCTCGTAGGAGCGCGATCATGACGTGGACGTCGGTGCTGTCGGGGAGATTGCTCAGGTGCACGGGCGAGCGGAGTGCGGCTGCCGCGGCCAGCAGCGGCAGGGACGCGTTCTTCGAACCGTCGACGGTCACCGTGCCGGTAAGTGGTGGTCCGGGGCGAACAGCAACGACTTCGGCGGCCGTGGTCGGAGCGGTGCCTCGTGGATTGAGGTACTGCGGTTCCATACGGGACCTCCTGGATGGGTATGGCTCACCACGAAACCGTTGAGGGTGCCGGCCAATCCACCTGACCTGCTAGTGCTGCATGGGTTATGCAGACCCCGCATGGGAGGTAGGCGGGGTGGTCCGGGGCCCTGTTCAGAGGGGAGGATCGGCGACGGCGGAGGGAGCCGTGCGCGTGGCCGCAGAGCAGGACGAGGCGAAGAAGATCGGCGAGATCCTGCGGCATGCGCGTGTGCTCGCGAGACGTTCTCAGACAGATGTCGCGATCGCGTTGGGGTACCACCAGTCAAAGGTCAGCCGCCTCGAACAGGGGTGGGGGACCGAGGACTTACGCGTGCTGCGCGCCGTGGCCGCAGAACTCGGCATCCCTGTGGAGATGCTGGGACTGGCGACGGCCCCCATCGCCGGCAACGCTGATCGAGAGACCATAGAGGACATGCACCGTCGCACATTCCTTGCCGCGGGCGTTGTCACGCTGGCGGCACCTGCGCCGTCGGCAATCCCGTACGGGGAACTCGTCCAGTCGCTTCTTCCCGGCGTTGTGCCGGCAGCGAGCACCAAAGAAGAGAGTCTTCCTGAACTGGCAGGCAGGATGGCCAGGTTGCGGGCCCTTTTCTCCGCCTGCGATTACGCCCGGCTCGAACAGCAACTGCCCGCCCTTATCGGGGACCTGCGCTGCGCTGCCACCAGTTCCTCGGAGGTGACCGGCATGCTGGCCGCCGCCTACCAGACCTCCGCGAGCCTGCTCCTCAAGCATGGCGACCACGGACACGCGTGGCTCGCAGTGGGGCGGGCCATGGCAGAGGCTGAGCGGTCCGGCGACCCGGTCGTGCTGGCCTCCAGTGTGCGCTTGCACGCCCACCTGCTGGCGAGGGAGCATCACGCCGCCCAGGCGGTCACCTTGGTCCGGCACACCGTGGACCAGATGGCGGGTTCGTACGACCGGCGGTCTCCCCGGCATCTTGCTGTCCTGGGGATGCTGCTCCTGCGAGGAGTGACGGCGGCCGGTCTCGGTGGCGACCGTAGCGCGGTGAAGGACTTCCTCACCGAGGCACGGGAGGTCGCCGGGATGATGCCGGGCAGCGAGCCAGACAAGTGGTCCAACTTCAGCTCGATCAACGTGGAACTGCACGCAATGAATGCATCCGTTCTCCTCGGCGACGCGGGACTGGCGCTTCAGGCCGCACGGCCGCTCATGCGCCGGCACATCCCGGTCCCGGAGCGCCGGGCTGCACTGTGGACGGACGCTGCCCGTGCGTACAGCCAGCAGGGTCGTCTCGCCGACGGCCTTCAGGCGCTGCGTATCGCCGAGAGCTGCGCTGCCCAGGACGTACGGCGTCCCGCCGTGCGGGAGCTGGTAGCCGACATGGCTGCGCGCGACCGCCGTCGTACGCTGCCGGAACTGCATCACTTCGCCCGTCGGTTGGGAGTGCCCGCGTGAGCGATTCGCCGAAGAGGCCGTTCCTGTACGTCGTCGTGTGCGCGGCCGGTGTGGCCCCGGACGTGGGGACGCTGATCTCGGCAGCGCAGGACCGGGGCTGGGGCGTGGGCGTCGTCGCTACGCCGCTCGGGCTCGGCTTCATCGACCAGGCGGCGGTCGAGGCGCGGACGGGGTATCCGGTCCGGTCGGCGTGGCGAAAGCCGGGAGACGTGCGCCCGTTGCCGCCGGCCGACGCGATCGCGGTGGCGCCGGCGACCTTCAACACAGTCAACAAATGGGCGGCCGGCATCTCTGACACGCTCGCGCTCGGAATCCTGTGCGAGGCGTACGGGATGGGCATTCCCACGGCCGTGCTGCCGTACGTGAACAGCGCGATGGCCGCCCACCCCGCGTACGGCGAGAGCCTGTCGCGACTGCGCACGATGGGTGTCCTGATCAGCAGCTACGAACCCCATCCGCCGAAGTCCGGGGGAGGCGCGGACCGATTTCGGTGGGAAGAGGCGCTGGAACTGCTCGCGCCGGGACTGGATATCCGGGACTGACCCCCCCGGCGCCGGGGGCGGCTCGCCGCGCGCCATTTATGCAGAGCGTGCATGAGCGGAAGCACTGTGTGCATGAAGCGTGGTCCGCGGTACGGCTTCACCGCTTTGGTCTTCCTGAGACACGTCGATGGACACCAAGTGGGGAGAGACCTGATGACGCATTCGGGAAGCCGCGACGACGAACCGATTCTGGTGAGGCAGTGGCCGCGCAGCGCTCGATGTGTGAGCGTGGCTCGCCAGGAATTGCGGCGGCAGCTGGGGGCTTGGGGGCTGAGCGGACTCGCGGATACTGCTGAGCTGGTTCTATCGGAACTCTTCAGCAACGCGGTCAGGCACGCCCTCCCTCCTCGTGGGCGCGAGATCGAGACGCGCTACGAGCGAGCGCTCGGCGGCGTGCGCATCGAAGTGCACGACGCCAACGAGAACTGGCCCGAACTCCGGAAGGCGACCGCGGATGAGGAATGCGGACGAGGCCTTCTTCTCGTGGACGCGCTCACCGCCTCGCGGTGGGGTGTGAGCGAGCGCGATGGCGTGGGGAAGCGGGTATGGGCGGTCGTCGCCGACGACGACCCTGCCCCCATTGATTCCCCGGACGTCCAGCAGCGAGCGTCCCGGTGACCGACAACAGCGCTGAGCGCACCGCGAGGAGACGGGTCCGGCCGCGGAGGCTGCACCAGGAGCCGGAGGCCGTGACGTGGGCGAGGGAGAAGGCCGGTCTTACGAAACGGGCGCTGGCCAGCCAAGTCGATATCTCCGAACAGTTGATGGGGGAGATCGAGTCCGGGTGGCGCAGCGCGACCCCCGCGAATCTGGCGAGGATCGCAGCAGCCTTGAACTGCCCGTTGGTAGTTCTGGAGCGCAAGCGGCAATCAGCGGAGGGCTATCACTGATGTGAGCTTTGACGTGGTCATCGGTGGCGGCGGTTGTCGGGGTCGGACGGACGAGCAGCAGGTTGGGACGTCGCGGTGTCTGCCCCATTTCGAACAGTTGGGAGGACGGTGCTGCGGGCTTGGGCGGCTCGGGCCAGAGGGCTTAGCGGGGTCCGCTGGCTGAGGCGTTGCAGGCGCCAGGTGAGGACTTGTGCGGGGGAGCGAGCGTCGTCGAGGGCGCGTTGGTCTGCTGCTTGGTGGAGGAGTTGGGTGGGGTCGTGGCCGGTGGTTTCGGCGTCGGTGAGGGTGGTGGCGAGGGCTGGCCAGGTGGGGTCGTTGAGGATCTGGTCGGCGTGGGTGGGGATGGTCCGGCGTATGCGTTGGGCGTGGCGTTCGATGGCTGATTGGGACGGCTGGCGTTGGGCGAGGTCGGCCAGGGGCGCGGGTGCGGCCTGGTCGTAGGCGGCTTGGAGGTCGGCGAGGGTGCGGCGGGTGGCTTCGACTTGCTGGTTGTGGTGGCGGGCGGCGTGCCAGCGCTGAATTGCCATGGCGGCGAGGATGGCGGCGTCGAGGAACATGGCGATGCCCGCGCTGTCACCGCCTATCGGTCGGCGAGCGATGGCGTGGATGGCTCCGCGTAGGGCGCGTGCGTGGTGGTGGTCGGCTTGGATGCGGGAGCGGCTGGCGCGTTCGAAGTCGATGGCTGCTTGGCGGAGCTGGGGTCGCAGGTTCGTGGGGGCCCGGAGGGGCAGCGCGTCGAGAGCTTCGGCAAAAGCGGCGATGTGGGCCTGGGAGGCTGCGTCCTCGGTGCCGGCGAGGTGGTAGGGGATGCGTTCGGTGGCGGCGGTGGCCTGGTACCAGGGGTTGGGTCGGCGGGCACCGGCTGCCGTGACCGGTTCGGTGGCGGTGAGGCGGGCGCGGATCTGGGGGTAGGACAGGTCGGGGGCGAGGGTGGAGCCGGAAAACCAGATGGGTTGGCCTGCGGCGTTGGTGTCGCCGTCGAGCGCGACTTTGTAGCCGCGGATGTCGCCGGACGGGAAGCGGAGGACTTCCACCTTCATGCCGCTGCTGGCCAGGTAGTGGAAGAACTCCTCGGGGGTGGCGGCTACGGCGACGATGGTGCGGATGGTGGCGCGGAGCTGTTCGCGCGGGGTGCGCTGGCGGCCGGCGCGGTGGGCCTTTTCGGTTTCGGCGCGGGTGGGGCGTTTGGCGGCGGTGCCGTCACCGGGCGTGACGCGGCGCAGTCCGTAGTCGACCTCGATCTGGCGGGCTTCTGTTTGGGCGCGTTTGTAGGAGTAGGAGTCGCGGGGTTTGGTGCCGTCCTGGCGGACCTTGGTGGCCAGGATGTGGATGTGGTCGTCGGCGTGGCGGACGGCGATCCAGCGGCAGGCGCCGTCGTCGCCTTCGGGCGCGATGCTGGTGGCGTGGACCATGCGGCGGGCGATGTCGGCCCACTGCGTATCGGTGAGCACGGGGTCTTCGGGGGCAGCGCGCACCGAGCAGTGCCAGACAGGCTGGTTGGGGCGCTCGGCGGGGTCGACGGCTTCGACGGGCAGGTCGAGGTAGCTGGCCAGCTGTTTGAAGGTGGCGCCGGGATCGCGGGCGGGGTCCGGGGCCAGGCCGTCGAAGGAGGCGACGAGGTGCGGGTCGGTGTGGGCCTCGTGGCCGCGGCCGGTGCGGTAGAGGTAGCCGATCGCGCCGGCGGTGTTGGAGCCGGGCTTGTGGATGGAAGGGATCATGCGCGGTCGGCCAACGTCTGGGCTGCGGCTTCGAGGCGGGCGGCGACACGGCGGACGTCGGCGAGGGCGGCTTCGGCGCCGATGGGGTCGCCGCCGGAGTTGATGGCGCGGGCGATTTGGTTGATGTTGTTGCCGATCCGGGCCAGGTCGGTTCGGGCGGCGATGAGTTCGCGGATGGTGCCGCGCAGGTCGAGCAGGTTTGCTGCGACGCGGTTGATGTCGTGGGCGGCTGCGAGGGATGCCTGGGCCATGAACTTGGCGAGGCTCGCGCCGGTGTGGTCGGCGGCGGCTTTCACTTGGGCGCGTTCGGTGGTGCTGAGGCGGACGCTGACGGCGTCGCGCTGCTTGTTCTGACGCGTACGGCTGCGTCGCTGTGGTCGCGTACGGGTCGGGGCTGTCTTTGGTGCGGGGCCGCCCTCGGGCCCGCAACCGGTACCGGTCGCCGCCTGGCGGCCGGTGTCCTGCGCCACCCCCGGGGCGCAGGACCGCGTGCTGGGCGCTCCCCCGACGGGGGAGTGTCCCAGCGCACAACTTGCTCCGCCGGAGGCTGGGCTTTTGGTGGTCTCCGTGCCGCTGAGGGGGTGGGCGGTGGCGGTGCCGGTCTCGTCGGGGACGGGGCGGGTGCGTGGGGTGGGGATGGCGGGGGTTTCGTGGCGGATGGACATCTGGGCGCTCGTTTCGGCGAGGGAGGGTGTGTGGGTGGGTCGGAGCGGACGCTGCTGCGTCCCGGTCTCGTGCTGAGGGGTTGCGGTGCTGTGTTCTGTCGCGGATCAGGCAGGGGTTCCGTGGCGGAACGGGGTTCTTGTTCAGTGATGGAACGAGGCGAGGGGCGTCTGTTCAGTTTCAGAACACGGCCTCTGTTCAGTTACTGAACGGCCCCGCTGTTCAGTAACTGAACAGGTGAGCTTCCGCCAGGCCGTGTTGAGAGGCCCGTGGGGGGTGGTCCGGGGGCTTTCGGGCGGGGGACCGCCGCTTCGGGTGTTGACCGGTTGACTGGTTGGGCGGACCAGGTGGGGCTGGTCCGCCGTTTGAGCTGGGGAAACTTCCGGTCAGTGGCTGTCGCGTTCGCGGCGAAGCGTGGCGATGAGCTGGGTGAGGCGGTCTTCGCTGATGGTGTGGCCGGCGGCGCGGATGGTCTCGCGGACCACGGCGCGGGTGGGGGTTTCGTGCAGGTGGAAGGCGGGGCGGGTGAGGTCGAGGAGTTCGTCGAGTTCCGCGCTGGGTGGCCTGCCGATGCGGCGGACCGGGTGGGCTGTTTCGTGGCGTGCCGGGGTGGGTTCGGGGTGGGTGTGCTGGATCTCCTGCTCGGGGGCGACTGGAGTCTCGTGCTGGTGCTCGGCGGTTTCGGGCTGCGTGACGGTGCCGGTCGTCGGCGGGGTGGTGTCGGCGCGGGTGATGAGGATGTGGAGGTGGACGGCTCCGGCGAGGGCGAGCGGGGCGATGGTGGACAGGATGCCGACGGTGGCGTCGTCCAGGTGCAGGCCGGTGGTGTGGGTTTGCTGGTTGAGGCGGATGGCGTGGAGGGCGTTGGCCCAGACGCTGGCCAACGTGGCGGTGGCGAAGAGGGTCCAGGTGTAGAGGCGGGCGCGGAAGGGCGCGTTGCGCAGGACGAGGAGGGCGCGCACCCCGTAGGCGATGAAGCCGTCGATGACCAGGGGGAAGAGGTAGGTCAGGGCGGGGCGTATGTGGATGGCGATGGCGATCTGCTGGAGGGCGTCGTAGGAGAGGGTGCAGCCGGCGGCGCCGAGGAGCGCGACGGCGGCGCGGTCCCAGGCGGTTGCCTGGTGGGCCGCGGTGCGGGTGTTCGGGGGCATGCGGGAACTCCGGTGTGGGTTCTGCTTCCGCGCGCGGGCAGGCGTCGGCGGAGGAGCGAGGCGGGGGAGTGGCGTGACAGCGGGTCCGCGGGGCGGCCCGGGGCCGGTTATCCGGCGGTGTGCCTTCTGCGGTCGTGGCCGGTGAGGATGACGCGGTCGGTCATCTCGGCGAGGCGGGAGGCGACGCGGTCGCCGACGGCGTCACGGAGCTCGGCGACGGGCAGGTTGGTGGTGACCAGCGTCGGGAGGAGCTGGTTGTAGCGGTGGTTGACCAGGCGGTAGGTCAGCTCTTCGGTCCACGGAGAGTGCTTGGCCGCGCCGAGGTCGTCCAGCAGCAGGAGCGGGCTGCGGCCCAGGCGCCAGAGCTGCTGCTCAGGGTCGCTGCCGTGCTGGGGGCGCTGGGCGGCGTAGAGGTCGGCTGCGGTCGTCGCTTCCCACCGCAGGCGGACACCGGCGGCCAGCAGGGCGCGGATCGCGCCGTAGGCCTGATGGGTCTTGCCGGTGCCGGTGGGGCCGGCGATCAGCAGCGACGGCCCCGTCGCGATGCCGGGTACGCCGCCTGGCCCGCGTCGGCCGGTGCGGGCGATCTCGTCGGTCCAGGCGGTGATACGCGGGTGGTCGGCCAGCGCGCCCAGGTAGCGGGGCGGGATGCGGGCATCAGCGAGCTGTAGCGCTGTGACCGTGTCAGGCTCCGGAATGATCTCGGCTCGGGGGTCGATGCCCCGGGCGGCGAGGATTGCGCCGATACGGTTCACCGCCCTGGCGGCGGTGCGGGGTTCGCGGGTGGCGGTGGTCACAGGTCACCGCCGTAGGCGCTCTCGACATCGGCCGGGTTGGTCCACGCGCGGTACGGCGTGCGGGGGTTGGCCTGCGGCGGGGTGGCGTTCATCGCTTCGTTGACGAGGCTCGGCAGCACGCTGGGGCTCAGCCCCTTGATCCGAAGCCGGTCCAGTCCGGCGCGGATGTGGTCGGCGGCGATGTCTTCGCCCAGGAGCTGGTGGATTTCCCGGCCGAGGTGCCCGAGGACTTTCTCCGGCGGGCGGTGCGCGCATGCCGCGACGTACTCGCCGATGAGCTGCTTCGCTGAGACGGTGGGGCTGGGCGCGGGGGCGCTCGCGCCCCCCGAAGGGATTGATCCTAGATCCAGGATCCTAGGTCCTAGATCCGGACCCTGAGGAGTCACTGCGGCCTCAGTGAGTCCTCCGTGAGCCCTCGGTGAAGGCTCGCCGAATCCCGTCCGACCTGCGGGTTCGCGATTCGCTGAGGGCTCGTTCGTCTGCCGCGAGTCCTCGGCGAGGACTCCGTGAGGGCTCACTGACTCCTCACTGCGGGCTCGCCGACCCTGCCGTGACGTCTCACTGCTCCCGGCGGCCTCGTGGTGGGGGCAGGCGGGTGCGCGGACGCCGCTGGGGCGGTTGATCTTCTGGTGGCGGCGCCAGGTGGTGACGTGGAGGTACTGCTTGCCGTCGTCACCTTCGTAGCGGCAGACGAGGTCGGCGGCCGCGAGCTGGGTGAGGTCGTCCTCGACGCCGAGGGGGCCGTGGTCGGGGCGCAGCGACCACAGCAGCCCGGCGATGACGGCGGGTTGGTCGCGGAAGCGGCCGTGGTCGTCGGCCTGGGTGAGCAGGCCGAAGAAGGTCCGCTCGGCCGACAGGGACACCGCGGCCAGGGACTCCGAGGCGAATGCCTCAGGCTTGATGGTGCGTATCCGGGCCATGCCTCAGCACCCCGCCTTCGGGTCGGGTTGCGGAGACGGGGGTGCGGATACGGCCAGCGGGGCCGTACGCTGGTTCACGGAAGTTCCTCTCCTGGCGGGCTTCGGGACGGCAATCCCGGGGCCGAATGCCGGTCGTGGTCGTTCAGGGATGGGCGGTCTTCGAGGGTTCTGCTTCAGCCCCCGGCGTGTCAGCGCCGGGGGTTTTGTCGTGTCTGGGGGGTCGGTGGGCAGGGTGCGGGGGATGGTAAGACAATACCACATCTCTGCGGATCGCAGCAACTACTTGCAATCGGCAGAACGGCGTGTATCCTAGTAGTCTCCCTGCGGATTGCAGTGAGGTACTACGAACGGAAGGAGCGCCGAGTGGGCGACAACGAGGAGGACCTGCCAGGCCCGAGCATCAACCAGCTCGCCGGCGAGGAGAACATCGCGGTGCGCATCAAGCTCGAACGGGACTCGCGCGGTTGGAGCACCAACGCCCTGTCCGACCGCCTCAACGCCGCCGGCTACGAGATGAACCCCTCGGCGGTCTGGCGGATCGAGAACGGCCAGCGCCGGGTCACCGTCGATGACGCCCTCGGCTTCGCCGAGGTCTTCGGTATCTCCTTGGCCAACCTCGTCGGCCCCCCGAGGCTCGCCGCCCACGCCCGCGCGACAGAGCTGGTCGAGGACATCAGACGCGCCTATCGCGCCTCCCACATGGCCAACCTCGCCGCCGCCCAGGCCCGCGACGCCCTCGACGCCTACCTCGACGAACACCCCGACGTCCGCGAAGAAGCCGAAGCCGCCGCGTCCCTCGCCGTCGCCGAAGAACTCATCGGCCTGCCCCAGCCGTACCAGCTGCACAATCGCCCCAGCCCCAATCAGAAGGACACCGAATAGCCCCGCCTCGAAGCCCCCGCACCGCACCGCCCATCCCTGAGCACCACACCGGCGAGCCCACGGAGTTGCCGCTCCCCACGCCGCCAGAAGAGGACACCCCGTGCGTCACCCCGCCATGCCCGCGACCTCCCCTGCCCGCGCCCGCGCGGAGGAGGCGACCGCCCATGCCTGAACGCCCCCAGCACGAGACCTCGGTGCCCCGGCTCTACCGCCCCGAGGAGATAGCCGACGTCCTCGGCTGTTCCGCCTGGTGGGTCCAGGACCGTGCACGCCGACGCCTCATCCCCTTCACGCGGGTCGGCCGCGCGTACCGCTTCACCGCCGACCACCTCGCCGAGATCATCCGCCTCAATGAGGAGCGCCCGACGCGGATGCCGGAGCCCGACGCGGCCGCTCAGAGGCCGGTTCCCCGGCCATCCGCGTCCAGGGCCGCCCATCCCGCCCAGGTAGAACGCCTTCACGCACGTTCTCCCCGTCGGCTCCGCCGCGACCAGTTCGATACGGCCGCGTAGAGCGACACTGGAGAGGAGGACCCATGGGTTTCGCGGAGAAGCGGGGAAGCTACTGGCGCGGCCGGTTCAAGACCGCGCCAGGCAAGCACGGCACCGTCGTCGACGCGGCGGGTGCGGTGGTCAAGTTCCCGACCAAGCGGGAAGCAAAACGGGCTGCGGACGAGGCGGAGTTCGCGTTCCGGCGCGGCAAGTGGCGCGATCCGGGGCTCGGCCAGGAGACGTTCGGCGAGTACGCCAGCCGCTGGTACGCCGTTCAGGACCTGGCCGCTTCGACCATGCAGAACTACCGGCGCCACATCGAGGAGCACCTGCTCCCGGACTTCGAGGACAAGGCACTCGGCGGCATCCTCCGTACCGACGTCGCGCTGTGGGAGAAGAAGGAGAAGGCGCTGTACGCCGCCACCAGCGTGAAGACCTGGCGAGCGGTGCTCCACCTCATCCTGGCCGACGCCGTCGATGAGGGCCTCATCGAAGCGAACCCGGCCACGACACGGCGCGGGCGGGGCAAGCGCGCCGGCCGCTCCCGCAACCGCGGGCCGGAGAAGGTCATCACCGATCCGCTCGGCGCCTTGCTCATCGCCGAGCGGGCCGCTCTGCTGTCCGGGCGTGACGACGAGTTCGTCGCCGTGGTCCTCATGGCCTTCACCGGCATGCGCTGGGGCGAAGTCGTCGGCCTGGAGACCGGCTTCGTGCGCCCCGGCGCCATCCGCGTCGAGTGGCAGCTGTACCAGCTCGACGACGGCGAAATGGTGCGCTGCCCGCCCAAGGACGACAGCTACCGCACCATCGACCTGCCGCCCTGGCTGAGGGCACTGCTGGCCGACCACATCGCCCGGACCAAGCCGACCCCGTGCTCCTGCCACGGCAAGACGTACGTCTTCCGAGGGCAGCGCGCGGCACGCACCGGCGGCCACCACGGCGCGAAGCTCGTCGACGTCGCCCGGCGGGCCAGTACGTCCGCCGGCACCGTGTCCAACGTCCTCAACCACCCGGAGCGGGTCACGGAGGCCACCCGTACCCGCGTGCAGAAGGCCATCGCCGACCTCGGCTTCGTGCGTGGCGGCACCATCGTCGGGCACACCCCGCACTGGCGCCGCAGCAGCTTCGCTACGTGGCTGTTCGCCCCGGCCGTCTCGGGGTCGTACCCGGCGAGGGGCGGGTCCCGACCTGTGCCACTCGTCGGCGAGCCCTGGCCAGGAATCCCGGTACGGGGACGCAACTCCCAGGGCCGAGCCGATACCTGCTGGGCCCCGATCGCCAAGGGGCTCACCCCGCACGGTCTGCGGCACACCCACAGGACGGTGATGGAGGACCTGGGCACGGAGAAGGTCCTCATGGACGACCGCATGGGCCACTTCGACGGCTCGGTCTCGGCACGGTACGCCCACGTCACTCCGAGCATGCGCCAGCGGCTTACGGCCGGTCTCACCGCACAGTGGGAGGCTGCCCTCGAGGCCCGGCTGAGCCTGCATCCGACCTCACCGGTCGACACGCTCAACCGGCTCCTGCACGTTCGGGAGGCGTCCCGTCAGGCGTGAGTCGCCAAAGAGAACTGGTGCCACCCATGGGTAGCGCCCTGGTGGCACCAGCCTCCTTCGACAGCCAGTGCCTAGTTCAGGGCTTGGGGCGGCTTGGCTGATCTCGCCTCTGGCTGGCAGGATCCACCAGAGTATGAACCGCCATTGGCTGGGTCCGCCGACAGCAGACACCGCGCTGGGCGCCCGGCTCTGGGACGTGTGGTGAAGTGCTCGGGAGGGTGATCGGAGCCGGATTCTTCGGTCTTCCCACAACCGTCGTGCCGGCCGAGAACGGGGCGCTGGTCCACGTAATCGCCGATGAGCTCCCCATGAATACGGTGTTGGCCGCGGGCGCAGCAACCGGTCGCTCCCTGTTCGAGGACCTTGCAGTCAGCCGGAATTCGGACGACGAGCCACCGGAACTGTTCACGTATGTCTTGGTGCGCGGCGGGCGTCGCCTGACACGAGGGCGCTGATTACCACGGCGTGGGATAGCGGCTGGGGAGCCGCTACCTCGCAGGGGTTCGGTTCAAGCGGGTCGCGGTGGCCCGGTCCCTGCTCACCGATGGCTATCCGCTGCAGCGGCCGCCGACATCGGCATCTCCTCCTGCGACCTCCGGCCACATCACCGACCGTTGGTCCTCTGGCTTCACTCGCCAGGCCGACGCCGCTGGCGGGCGCCATCATCCGCCCCGATACAGCCCGCTTTCGGCAGCAACCCGCCGCGCGGAGTCGCGGGCCCGGTACTAAGACCACCCCTAGTGTCGAATGACTCGACATGTCGAATGATTCGACGCTACGTTAGGCCTCTGACGAGTGACCCGGCAGAGGGCCCGGACGGCGTTCGGGTGGAACAGCGCCGCGACGAAGGAGATTCCGTGACGCCGCACGAGGACGCAAAGCACAGCGCCGGGGCAGCCCTAGCCGCCTTGCGCGGGTGGGCCGCCCGCCGTGAGCGGCTGTCAGAGGACCGTGCTGATCTGATGGCTGCTGCCTGGTGGTCGGGTATACGCACCATCACCGACCTCGCCACGGCCGCTGGCGTCTCCCGTGACACCGCCTACACTGACCTTCGCGCCCGCGGCATCGAGCCCACTGACAGGACTGCCGCCGCCTCCCGTCTCCGGCGGTTCGCTCCGTTGACTGCGCAGGCTTTGCACGAGCTCGCCGCGCTGAGCAACACCGTCGTCCTGCCGGCGCTGCTCACCGAAAACCCCGGCCCACTCGCCGAGGCGGCGGGGGCGGTCTCGGTCGCGTTGGAGCGGATGGCCGATCTGCTTGCCGCGGATGCGGACGTCAGTCCTGACTGGCCTGTCGGGCGTGAGGAGTTGGCCCAGGAGCTCGCTGCCCGGTTGCGCACAGCCCTGCACCACGCGCACGCCGTGGCCGCCGAGAGTACGACCCGCGACCGGCTGGCCGCTCAGACCCTAGGCAGTCGAATGGGACTATTCGACGACGGACAAGCCTTGCCTGGGGGTGTGTCCATCGATCTGTACTGGCCCGACGGCGACCGCTCCACCGTCCGCATCGAGCATGCGAGTTTCACGGATGACGCCCCAGCCGGGTGGACTCTGCTGCACTCGGACCGGGCGGTCCCGGAGCTGACCGGCGTGCAGCACCTTGCCATCCAGACTGCCCTGGAAACCCTGGCCGAGACCCTCGGTCGACACCTGCACCGCGAGGGCAAAGCTGGCGACGACCAGGCCACCGTGAGCCCGATGGCGAGTACTGAAGAGACCGCCGGGCTGGTCGTCCTGGATGAGGAGGCCTCGCCGTGAGCCCCGGCAGGCAGGTGTGGCAGCTGGCGGCGCAGTACTGGACGGAAGCCACAAGGACCGTCGTGGAGCTGGACTACGACAACGTGCGGCGCTTCCGCCAGAGTTCAGATCACGTGCAACGCGCTGAACACCTCAATCGCGCCGAAGAAGGTGACCGACGCGCCGCCCGCGCCGAGGAACAGTGCGGGATAGAAGCCGAATCCCAACCCCACTGGCTTCGGCTTCTGCGAGCCGAAGAAGCCGACCACTCCCACCAGGAGCGCGGCGAACGCCGCGGACATGACGTACGCGGCCTCGGAGGACGAGGCAGTGGAGGCAGTAGAGGCGGCGAGCGTGAGCACGTGGACTCCCGAAGGCGGGTCAAAGTGAGGCAGATGACAAAGTCTCGCATCATGGAAATTACCATGGACAATGCGAGACAAGTAGCGGTGCTGGTGGAGGAGGGTTCGTGATGGCTGGACGACCGATGAAGCCCATCCCCGACGAAGCAGACCCTGCCGTCGCTGGGTTTGCCTCCGCCCTGCGGGAAATGGTCGCTGACGCGGTGGGCGAAGGGCCGATCAGCGCGCTCGTCCGCCATGGAGATGTGGGGCGCTCCACCCTCATGCACGCTCTCAGCGGACAGCGCCTACCGACGTTCCAGACCGTTCGCAAGATCGTGAACGCCGTCGCTCAGGCCCGCGACCTGGACACCGGGCAGCGGATCGTGCTGCATGGCGAGTGGATCGACCGTTGGAATAGGGCAGCGAGCGCATCAGGCCACGCCCACACCCAAGGGGAGCCCAAATCGCCCCGGCGGTTTGTTGAAGGCCGCCGAGCGGCTAATGGCGATACCGGGCAGAACTACTCCTTCCAGATCGTTCCGATGCGCGTCGAACTCGCTACCGACGCCGCGTTCGATGAGATGTACGAGATGCTCGCCGCTCATAGGCCGGAATCGTCGTTGGACGAGAGCGTGCCCGGTGGGCCGGTCGACCCAGCCCTGGGGATGGGCGGGTTCGTCGTGTCCACGGCTCAGCGGCTGATGGACGCGATAGAGGAAGGCATGCCCCCTGCGCCGAGAGAGAAGGCGGTCGCGATGCTCGCGGCCGCGCTTCAGCGAGTGGAGGACGCGACGAAAGAACTCACCGCGGCGACGGAGGACGTCACCCGGGCGACCAAGCTCGTGAAGCAGGCTACGAACAGGGGTGCCTCTCCCGAATCCGCAGTAACGCAGCCCGATCCGGACGTGACGGCAGCGCGCAGCACAGTCCACGATGACCGCGCCGACTTTTCCGCTGCGGTGGCTGACCTGGCCCAGACGGTCGTAGGCCAAACACGCACCGGAAAGACCAGGCTGACTCTGGATAGGCAGCCGGACTTCGTTGCCCGAGGGCGGGACGGTTTTCTGTTCATCGAGGTGAAGGAGTCTCCAGAGAGGACGGAGATCAAGCGGCTGATCGAGTCGGCCTCGCCCTACCTGAACGCGGTTCTCGTAACCCGCATGCTCGGTGTCGGACTCGATGATGCGGAGCGATGCGAGGACTCAACTGAGGACACCACCGCGCTGGCAGTTCCGGACACATCAGGCGAGGCGGGTTGATGGCGAAGACGTCGGTCGCCTGCTGGAGTTCCAGCCATCCAACGTTCAGGTGGATGTACTCAGGGCGATACCAGGCCACACTCGTGGCCACCAAGGCAGAAGCATCCACTGGACCTGCTGGACGACCTGCAGCTTCTCTAGGAAGCCAGTGAGTAGCAGGCCTGGTCGAGTACGGCTTGCCGGCTCCTGGCTGAGATCTTCTTAGGACACCCGCACGTCATCGCCGCACGCTGTGTTGACGCCCGCAATTGCACGACCCGTCGGACACGGCCAAGACCATGACTCCTTTGCGCTCTGGCGTTATCGGCATCACCTGCATGACTCTGGTCATGGGGGTGTTCAGATGGGTGGTCGACCGTGGGTGCGCCGGAACATTGGCGAGCAGCGTCTGTGGGTGTGGATGCCCTACGAGAACGGCTCCAACCGGCACTGGATCTTGGAAGAGCTGGGTGCGAGGGTACGCCCCGAGTGGAACCGGGACGCCATCCCTAGACGGTGGGAGATCGCCCGGCCACACCTGCGGACCATCGTCGACGCCATGGCGGAACGCTTCGGCGAGGTAGAGGTGATCTTGCAGTTCGCCACCACGGAGCGCTGCGACACCCGCTGCCAGGACGCAGCCGGCGATGACTGCACCTGCTCATGCCTCGGCGAGAACCATGGCGGAGCCGCCTACTGGCGGCACTGGATTCTCGTCGCCGACACGACACTCGTCGATGTCGCGCGCCACGAGCGGCGACTCCTCGTCCGGCACAGAGCGTAGGAGCCGAAGTTGTCTGCCTTATGGGGCTCGGTGGCAGCATCCGCCGGGGCTGTCGTCACGACTTTGGTGGGGGTGGTGGCGGGTGCTGCGGTCGGCGAGCGGTCGCAGGACCAGCACTGGACCAGAGATCAGGTGGCGCGGGCTTGTGTGCGACTCCTGGAGGAGTCGTCACAGGTGTTCATGGGCCTGGTTGAGATGGAGCGTGCGAGGCCGGCCAGCGTGCCGCAGGGCGTGGTTGTCCCGACGGCGCTGGACTGGCGGCCGTGGAATCAAGCACTGAACATGATCAATCTCGTGGCCGACCCCGGCATTGTGGACGCCGCTCTCGCGCTAGATGAGCAGATATGGCGGATGCACACAGCCATCCGGCGGGGCTTCGGGTGGACGAGACCTGGATGGACCTCCAACAGCCTGTGCTCGAAGCCCAAGGTGCCTTCATCAATGCTGCTCGACGGCAGCTTGCGCGCGATGGCGCCGCGTTGGATCGGATGACGGGGAAGCCCGGCCCCGACGATTCGCTCTGGGCGGGGTAGGCAGCCGCAGGATGCGGAAGCCTTCCGATCGAGACCGGCATGAGCGTCAGCACCGAGCCTCTTGTCGACCGAGCAAGCCAGTAGCGGCGGTCTCCACCAGCCAAAGAGGTCTGATCGGGGTCAGGACGAGCAACTGAGACCGCCAAAGCCGACGGCGGCCGGAACGGTCTGGCCGACTTCGAGACTGGATCTTGGGTGTCAGTCCCGCGGCCAATGCTCTGCTGGCGCTCGGCCTCCTCTGGAGGACCGGGCGGTCCCGGCGGAACCGGGCTGACCTCGGTCAGATCTTGAGCGCTAGCGGCAGAAGCCCTCGCGCCCCGTGCGGCGGCTGCTTCTGACTCTTTCCCGTGCGGGCTTCCCCCGGGCCAGCAACGAATCCGTGAGCGCCGTGGGCCAGGCCGTCTCAGGCGTTCCGTCGAGTCGGGCCGCGCCCGCCCGGGAGCCGGATGTCGAGGTTGGCTCCCAAATGGCTCCCAAGACGCCTCCGGGAACGAATCAGGGCCTTGATCCCCTAGAGGATCAAGGCCCTGACCTGCTGCTTTGGAGTCGGGGTGGCGGGATTTGAACCCACGGCCTCTTCGTCCCGAACGAAGCGCGCTACCAAGCTGCGCCACACCCCGGTGCAACGGGGTTTACTTTAGCGGACCGGGGGCCGGAGGCGAAATCCGGTTTAGGCGGGGGTCAGGGTCAGGAGGGTTGCCTCGGGGGGGCAGGCGAAGCGGAGGGGGGTGTAGCGGTTGGTGCCGCAGCCTGCGGAGACGTGGAGGTAGGAGGTGGAACCGGTGGCGGTGTGGGTCGAGAGGCCCTTCACGCGGTCGGTGTCGAGGTCGCAGTTCGTGACCAGGGCGCCGTAGAACGGGATGCAGAGCTGGCCGCCGTGGGTGTGGCCGGCCAGGATCAGCGGGTAGCGGTCGGCGGTGAAGGCGTCGAGAACGCGCAGGTAGGGGGCGTGGACCAGGGCCAGGTTGAAGTCGGTGTCCGGGTCGGGGCCGCCGGTGACCGCGCTGTAGCGGTCACGCTTGATGTGCGGGTCGTCGAGGCCGGTCAGGCCGAGGACGGGGCCGTGGTCGAGCTTGAGGCGGCCGCGGGTGTTGCTCAGGCCGACCCAGCCGGCTGCGTCGAAGGCGTCGCGCAGGTCGCCCCAGGGGTTGCGGATCACGCCGTGGGCGCTGCCGTTCTTGCCGTTCAGGCCGTGCTGGCCGCGGGCCTTCTCGACGAGGTAGCGGCCCGGGTTGCGGAATTTGGGCCCGTAGTAGTCGTTGGAGCCGAAGACGTACGTGCCGGGGAAGCGCAGCAACGGGCCCAGCGCGTCGAGGACTTCAGGGACCGCGGTGGGGTCGGACAGGTTGTCGCCGGTGTTCACCACCAGGTCGGGGCGCAGGCCCGCCAGTGACTGGAGCCAGCGGCGCTTCTTGTGCTGGCCCGAGACCATGTGGATGTCGGAGAGCTGGAGGATACGGATCGGCCGCAGTCCGGGGGGCAGCACCGGGATGCCCACCCGGCGCAGCCGGTAGGACCTCGCCTCGTAACCGGCCGCGTATGCCACGCAGGCCGCGCCTGCCGCCGTCACACCGAGAGGTAGTCCGTATCGCGCGCGCATGCCTCCATCGTGTCAGAGTCGGGGCCGGTGACGGGACGGGCGGGCGCCCCGGTGCGGGCCGCGGGGTTAATGCGGGGCGACCGCGCCGCCGTGGTGCGAAAATCGGGGCATGACCACGACGCTCAAGCAGCGACTCAAGGACGACCTGACCACGGCGATCAAGGGCCGTGACGAACTGCGTTCCGCCACGCTCCGGCTCACGCTGACCGCCATCACCAAGGAGGAGGTCGCCGGCACCACGGCCCGGCAGCTCTCCGACGACGAGGTCCTGACGGTGATCACCCGGGAGGCGAAGAAGCGGCGCGAGGCGGCCGAGGCGTTCGAGCAGGGCGGCCGGGCCGAGTCGGCGGAGCGGGAGCGGGCCGAGGGCGAGGTGCTGGCCGGGTATCTGCCGCAGCAGCTCTCCGACGAGGAGATCGCCGCGATCGTCCGCGAGGCCGTCGCGGAGTCCGGCGCCACGGGGCCGAAGGGCATGGGCGCCGTCATGAAGCTGGTGAACCCCAAGGTCGCCAAGCGCGCGGAGGGCGGCCGTGTCGCTGCCGAGGTCAAGCGTCAGCTCGCCGGCTGACGACCCGACTCGACCCGAGCAGACCAGATCCGACCTGACTCGAGTCGCCCCGAGCAGAGCCGCCCCGCCCCGACCCGCCCCGAGCGGGGCGGCGCAGGGCGGTAGCCCGTACGTGTGAGGGGCTGTGCGGTACGCCGTACGTCGGAGGCGCCGCGGTACGCCTACGCGCTCGTCGCAGGGCCCGGCACGTCCGCCCGCCGGACGTGCTCACCGCCCTCCGCGGCTCCGCGCCGCCGCCGCCGGGCGAACCGTTCCCCCGGGGGTGCGGCACGCGGGCCCGTACCCGCACCTCTGCACCCTCCCGCCAGGCGCACCCGCGCCCCCGCCCACCCGGGCGACCCGTTCCCCCGCGGGCGCGGCACGCCGGCCCGTACCCGCACCTCCGCCCACCCCGGCGACCCGCACCCCCGCCGCCCGCCACCCCACGCGTAAGGGGCGCCCTCCAGGGAGGAGGGCGCCCCTTACATGCTCACCGCCGACAGACGGCCAAGCCCACGGTCAACCCCGCAGCCAAGCCCGCAGCCGGCTCACGGCCCGCGCCCGGCTCACGGCCCGCCGCCCGTGGTGCCGCCGGCCCGGCCGTTGCCGCCGCCCGCGGCTCCCGCCGTGCCGCCGCCCGTGGTCATACCGGGCGGGATCGTGAAGGTCGGGAAGGGGTTGGGCCCGCCATTGGTGGCGCCCATGGTCGTGGCACCTCCGGGGCCGTGGCCCTTGCCGTCGTCCGGGGGCTGGGTACCGTCGGCCGGCGGCTGGTTGTCCTTGGGGGGCGAGTCGGGGAGCGGCACGGTGATGAAGTGTTCCTTGTCCGTGCCCTTCAGGGCGCCGGACATCGCGTCCTTCCAGATGGGCGCGGGGCCGGTGGCACCCTCGACCTTGTCGAAGGTCTTCGGGCCGATCTTGACCTTTATCCCACCGGTGCCGTCGTGGCCGCCGTTGTCGTCCGCGCCGTAGAACATCGACAGCCGGTGGCCCTTGACCCCCTGGCCGAACGGGTCGCCCAGCCAGACGGCGGAGGCCAGCTGCGGGGTGTAGCCGGCGAACCAGGCGTCCTTGCGGTCGTCGGTCGTACCGGTCTTGCCTGCGGTGTCGCGGCCGGGCAGGTCGGCCGCGGTGCCGGTGCCGTCGTCGACGACGCCCTTGAGCATGCTGTTCAGGGTATCGGCGGTGTTCGTCGACATGGCCCGGCTGCAGATGCTCTTCGGCACCGGCAGCTTCTTGCCGTTCGGTCCCGTGACCGCCTCGAGGACGATCGGCGTGCAGTAGACGCCCCGGTTGGCGAAGGCCGCGTAGGCCGCCGCGACGGTGAGCGGCGACACCTCGTTGACGCCCAGGGTGAGCGAGGCGCTCTGTATCAGCGGCTTGCCGTCGGCCCGGCCGAAGCCGAGTTTGGAGGCCATGTTGACGATCGGGCACAGGCCGACGTCCGCCTCCAGCGCGACGAAGTACGTGTTGATGGAGTGCTTGAGCGCGTCCGGCATGGCGTAGGGGCCGACTTCGCTGGGCATCTCGTTCTGCGTGCCGACGTCCTTGTAGTGCAGTGTCTGGCCGCTGCAGTTGGTGACATCGGGGTAGGTCGGCATCTTGTACGGCGACGGGTAGGCCTGGTCCGGCTTGAAGCCCTGCTCGAGGGCCGCGGCCGCGGTGATCGGCTTGAAGGTCGAGCCGTTCTGGAAGCCGCCGCTGTTGCCCATGTTCCGGTCGACGGACAGGTTGAGCTGGGTCTGGTTCTTGCCGAAGCCATACGGCTTGCTCTGGCCCATCGCGACGATCTTGCCGGTGCCCGGCTGCACCATGGTGTCGGCGGCGACGAACTTGTCGGTCGAGTAGACGTGCTCGCTGAGGCCCTTGAGGAGCGAGGCCTGGGCCTTCGGGTCGAGCGTGGTCTTGATCGTGAGACCGCCTATGTCCCACGCCCTCTGCCGGGCGGTCTTGGTCTTGCCGAAGACCGCGTTCTGCAGGAAGGTCTCGCGGACGTAGTCGCAGAAGAAGCCGGCGCCGTTGACGGCGGTGATGCAGCCGTTCTTCGGCGAGCTGACCTTGAGGCCGAGCGGGGCCTTCTGCGCGGCCGCCGCCTGCGCCGGGGTGATGTCCTTGAGCTGGGCCATGCGCGCCAGCACCGTGTTGCGGCGGGCGAGGGCGGTCTGCTCGTTGCTGACCGGGTCGTAGCGGCTCGGCGACTGCACCATGCCGGCCAGCAGCGCGGCCTGGGTCAGGGTGAGCTTCTTGGCGGTGGTGCTGAAGTAGCGCTGCGAGGCGGCTTCGATGCCGTAGGCCTGCTCGCCGAAGAAGGTGATGTTGAGGTAGTTCTCCAGGATCTTCTTCTTGCCGAGCTCCTTCTCGACCTGGATCGCGTACTTCATCTCCTTGATCTTGCGGCCGACGGTCTGCTGGGTGGCCTGGGCGACCTTGGTGGCGTCGTCGCCCGCCTCCTCGACGAAGACGTTCTTGACGTACTGCTGGGTCAGCGTCGAGGCGCCCTGGGTGCCGCCGTCCGAGGCGTTGTTGCTCAGCGCCCGCAGGATGCCCTTGAGGTCGAGGGCGCCGTGCTCGTAGTAGCGCGAGTCCTCGATGTCGACGAGGGCCTTGAGGATGTTCGGGCTCATCGCGGTGATCGGGACGACGGTGCGGTCGCGCGAGTAGACGGTGGCGATCAGCCCGCCGTTGGCGTCGAGGATCTTGGACGCCTGGCTGAGGGGTGGAGTTTTGAGTTCTCCCGGCAGGTCGTCGAAGCCTGCCGCCGTACCCTTCGCGGACAGGCCGAGTGCACCGGCGGCCGGCAGGGCTATTCCTGCCAGGACCGCGCCGGCCAGGACGCTGACGCCGAGGAACTTGGCGGCCTGCTGGGCCGTCGTGAGCCCCCCGCCCGAACGCTTGTGAGCCATGGAGGCAGCCTACGTGGCGATTCCCCGGACGTACGCCCAGGTGTTCGCCTAGTGTGTAACAGACAGGATGCGAACGTCGGCGCATCACTGTCCCCCGTCGTCACTCTTGTGAGTGATGAGAAGTGCCCGAATTTCGGTATATGCCGGAGGTCTTGGCCCTCCAGGCGGGTGATACGTGACCGTATCGCCCCATAGTTCCGATACGACCGGCAGTCACTCCGTTGGGTGATCCGGTGGGCACGCATAGTCCATTCGGGCCATGCAAGATTGGGCCTGAAAGGGCTGTTGCGTCGCGCCTACCTTCCGTAACGTCCCAACTGGCACCGGTGAATATGCCGGTTGCCGCCGTGGGGGAGCCTCGATTCGGGAGAGGACGGCGCCAGCATGAGCAGCTGGGTAACCGACTGGAGCACGCAGGCCGCGTGCAGGACGACGGATCCGGATGAACTCTTCGTCCAGGGTGCGGCGCAGAACCGGGCGAAGGCGGTGTGCACCGGTTGCCCGGTCCGCACCGAGTGCCTGGCCGACGCGCTCGACAACCGGGTGGAGTTCGGGGTGTGGGGGGGGAATGACCGAGCGGGAGCGCCGGGCACTGCTTCGGCGCCGCCCGATGGTGACGTCCTGGCGCAGGCTGCTGGAGACCGCCCGCACCGAATACGAGCGCAGCACCGGTCTGCTGCCACTCGGTGACGAGGACGACTACGCCGCGGCGGGCTGACCTTCCGCGAGTTCCTGTCCGATCGCCCGCAAACCCTCCAGGTCGTGCACGTCGCCCGGCAGGGCGGTGACATCCACCATGGGCACCTCCGGGTGTACCGACACGAAGCGGTCGCGGGTGCGTCGTTCACGCGCGACCACCTGCATGCGTTCCGCATGGAGGCGCAGCAGTCCGGCGGCGAGCCGCTCCGTACCGCCGATACCGTCGCCTTCGTCGATACCGTCCGGTCGGTCCTGCCGGGAGTCAGCATGCCCGGCACCGTGATCCACAATGCCGCCGTCGGCAAGATTTTCTGCCGCGGGCTGTTTCGGGCCGCCGCCCGCGCGCTTCCCGGCCGCGTCCTCGGTGCCCCCCGCCTGCGCGTCCTCGGTGCCCGTGGCCTGCGGGTCCTGTTCCGCAGCCTGCGCCGCCTGTTCCGCGGCCTCCGCGCTCTCGGCCGCGTGGTCCTCCAGCGCCTCCGCCGCCGCCAGCGCGCGCTCCGCGGTCAGCTGGGCCGCCCCGCTGCCGTGCACCCGGTTGAGTACGAGGCCGGCCAGCGGCATGTCCTCGTCGGCCAGCCGCTCCACGAAGTACGCCGCCTCCCGCAGCGCGTCCCGCTCCGGTGCGGCGACCACGAGGAAGGCGGTGCCCGGCGCCTGGAGCAGCCGGTAGGTGGCGTCGGCCCGGGTGCGGAAGCCGCCGAACATCGTGTCCATGGCCGCCACGAAGGTCTGCACGTCCCGCAGGAGCCCCGCGCCCATCACCTTGCTGAGGGTGCCGGTCATCATCGACATCCCGATGTTCAGGAACTTCACCCCGGCCCGGCCGCCGACCTTCGCCGGGGCCATCAGCAGCTTGATGAAGCGGCCGTCGAGGAAGGACCCGAGGCGCTTGGGTGCGTCCAGGAAGTCCAGCGCGCTGCGGCTCGGCGGGGTGTCCACGATGATCAGGTCCCAGGCGTCCTGGGCGCGCAGCTGGCCCAGCTTCTCCATCGCCATGTACTCCTGCGTGCCGGCGAAACCGGCCGACAGCGACTGGTAGAAGGGGTTCTCCAGGATCGCCCTGGCCCGCTCCGAGTCGGAGTGCTGGACGACGACCTCGTCGAACGTCCGTTTCATGTCCAGCATCATCGCGTGCAGCGAGCCGCCGGCCGACCGATCGATTCCAGCCACCTCGCGCGGCGTGTTGTCCAACTCGCTCAGACCCATGGACTGGGCGAGCCTGCGGGCCGGGTCGATGGTCAGCACGACCGCCGTGCGGCCGCGCTCGGCGGCGCGTACGCCGAGGGCGGCGGCGGTCGTGGTCTTGCCGACGCCGCCGGAGCCGCAGCAGACGATGATCCGGGTCTTCGGGTCGTCGAGCAGCGGGTCGATCTCCAGTACGGGGCTCTCCAGGCTCATGTCACCACTCGCTTCATGCTTCGTCCGCCGCTTCGTCCGCTTCCTCGTCCGCTTCCTCGTCCACCGAGCCGTGCGCCGCTTCCTCCGCCAGGTCGGGCGCCGGCTCCTCCGCCAGGTCGTCCGCGTCCGGTGCGCCCGCGGTCGTGACGCCCGGCACCGCCTGCTTGCGCAGGCTGTCGGCCAGCCGGTAGAGGCCGCCCAGGTCCACGCCGTCGCTGAGCAGGTCCAGCTCCCGCACCGGGAGGCCGAGCGCGGCGATCTCGGCCCGCTGCTCCCGCTCCAGGACCACCCGCTGCGCGTGCTCGTGGGCCTGCGCGAGCAGCGGGTCGACCAGCCGCTCCGCGACCCCGCCGCGGCGGGCACCGCCGAGGCCGGCCTGCGACAGCGCCTTGGCCACCGCGGTGCGCCGCTTGCCGACGGCCACCGCGCTGCGGTCGGCGGCGGCCTTGGCGAGGTCGCCGTCGCCCAGCAGGACCGGCCGGACCATGTTGACGATCACCGCGCCCACCGGCAGCCCGGCGGCACGCAGCTCCGCGACGCCGTCCATGGTCTCCTGGACCGGCATCTCCTCCAGCAGGGTCACCAGGTGGATCGCGGTCTGCGGGGACTTCAGCACCCGCATCACGGCCTGCGCCTGGTTGTGTATCGGGCCCATCCTGGCCAGCCCGGCGACCTCGTCGTTGACGTTGAGGAAGCGGGTGATGCGGCCGGTGGGCGGGGCGTCGAGCACGACCGCGTCGTAGACCGGCCAGCCCGCCTTGTCCTTGCGGCGGACCGCCTCGCACATCTTTCCGGTGAGCAGGACGTCCCGGATGCCGGGCGCGACGGTCGTGGCGAAGTCGATCGCGCCCAGCTTCTTCAGAGCGCGGCCGGCCCGGCCGAGCTTGTAGAACATGTCCAGGTAGTCCAGCATCGCCAGCTCGGCGTCGATGGCGAGCGCGTGGACCTCGCCGCCGCCGGACGCCGAAGCGATCCTGCGTTCCTCGTAGGGCAGGGCCTCGGTCTCGAAGAGCTGGGCGATCCCCTGGCGCTCCTCGACCTCCACCAGCAGGACGCGCCGGCCCTCCGCCGCGAGGGCGAGCGCCAGCGAGGCGGCGACCGTGGTCTTGCCCGTACCGCCCTTGCCGGTCACGATGTGGAGCCTGATGGCAGATGACTGTTGAGCGCTCACCTTGCGAGCCTAACCACTGGCGGGGCGGCCCACGCCTTGGGTCCCGGCGAGGCGATAAAGTCGCGGCATGGCAAAGAAGTGGGAATACGCGACCGTGCCGCTGCTCGTGCACGCGACGAAGCAGATCCTGGACACCTGGGGCGAGGACGGCTGGGAGCTGGTCCAGGTCGTGCCCGGGCCGAACTCCGAGCAGCTGGTGGCGTACCTGAAGCGGGAGAAGGCGTGAGCGGGACTGTCGAGGCCCGGCTCGCCGAGCTGGGCCTGACCCTGCCCGAGGTGGTGCCGCCGCTGGCGGCCTACCAGCCGGCCGTACGGTCGGGCGATCACGTCTTCACCTCGGGGCAGCTGCCCATGGTGGACGGCAAGCTGCCGGCCACCGGCAAGGTCGGTGCCGACGTCACGGCCGAACAGGCGAAGGAGCTCGCCCGGGTGTGCGCACTCAACGCGCTGGCCGCGGTCAAGTCCGTTGCCGGTGACCTCGACCGGATCGCCCGGGTCGTCAAGGTCGTCGGCTTCGTCGCCTCCGACCCTGCCTTCACCGGACAGCCCGGTGTCGTCAACGGAGCGAGCGAGCTGCTCGGCGAGGTGCTGGGCGACAAGGGTGTGCACGCGCGCAGCGCGGTGGGCGTGGCGGTACTGCCGCTCGACGCCCCGGTGGAGGTCGAGATCCAGGTCGAGCTGCTTCCCTGAACAGTCCCTCCGGGGGTTTTTCGGTTTGTCCCTACCTCCCCGCCTGCCTGGCGGCCGTACGGCTGCTGCCTGCCGCCCTGCCGCCCTGCCGCCCTGCCGGGCATGGCTGCCGCCGGACGGGTGGCGGGGGCCCGCCGGTGGCTGTCGATACGGGTCCTGCTCACCGCGGGAGCGCCGCGGTGGGCCGCAGGTCGGGCCGGTTCCGGGCGCTGGCGCGGGTCGGTGGGCCGCGTGCCGGGCGGGCTGGGCGCGGGGGCGCCAGGGGCCGTCGGGGTCCGGGGGCGGGGAGGTCTCGAACATGGCGGCGGAGCCACGTAGGCTCCGGCGCATGAGCATGATGAGCGGCGCCGGGGTGCCGGCCGCCTGGCCGGAGCGCATCCGGGCGCTGGCCAGGGGTGAGCTGACCCCCGTGGTGCCGCGCCGTGCGGCCACCGTGCTGCTGCTGCGGGACACCGGGGAAGCCGGTGGCCCGGCCGTGCACATGCTGCGGCGCCGCGCGTCGATGGCCTTCGCGGCCGGCGCGTACGCCTTTCCCGGCGGCGGTGTCGACCCGCGCGACGAGCGGCCGGTGCGCTGGGCGGGGCCGCCGCTCGACCACTGGGCCGGGCTGCTGGGCGTCGCCCCGGCCGCCGCCCAGGCGGTGGTGTGCGCGGCGGTGCGCGAGACGTTCGAGGAGTCGGGGGTGCTGCTCGCCGGTCCTGACGGCGGCACCGTCGTGGCCGACACCACGGGCGAGGACTGGGAGGCCGACCGTGCCGCGCTCGTCGGCCACGACCTGGCCTTCGCCGACTTCCTGGACCGCAGGGGCCTGGTGCTGCGTACGGATCTGCTGCGGGCCGCCGCCCGCTGGATCACCCCGGAGTTCGAGGAGCGCCGCTACGACACCTGGTTCTTCCTCGCCGCGCTGCCCGCGGGCCAGCGCACCCGGGACGTGTCGGGCGAGGCGGACCGTACGGCCTGGCTGCGGCCCGCGGAGGCCGTCGCCGGCTACGACCGCGGCGACCTGATGATGCTGCCGCCGACCATCACCATGCTCCGCGACCTCCTCCCTTACGGGTCAGCCGCGGCGGCGCTGGCCGGCGCGTCCGGGCGTGACCTCGCGCCTGTCGTCGCCACGGCCACTGTGGACGCCGCCGGCAAGGTGGTGCTGACCTGGCCGGGCCACGACGAATTCACCCGCGTCGACCCGGAGGCCGCCGTCGCTGCCGAGGCCGCCGCCGGGCCCGAGGGCGCCGCCGATGTGGAGGCCGCTGCCGAGCCCGCCGCCGGGCCCGAGGCCGCCGTCGACGCCCAGGCCGCCGTCGGCCCCGACGCCCCCGTTGGCGTCCGCGCCGCCGTCGGCGTCGCAAGGAAAGACCCCGCCGAGCCGGGGGAGGCCCGGTGACCGGTGGTACGGTGCCCGGGCAGCCGCGGGCGGAGGTCGGCGGGTGGGCGACGGCCCGCGCGCTGTGCGTGCTCGCCCCGAACGCCTCGCCGATGACGCTGGACGGCACCAACACCTGGATCGTCGCGGAGCCGGACTCCCCGCTGGCCGTGGTCATCGACCCGGGACCGCTGGACGAGGCCCATCTGGCGAACGTCGTTGCCGTCGCGGAACAGGCGGGCAAGCGGGTCGCCCTCACGCTGCTCACCCACGGCCACCCGGACCACGCCGAGGGCGCCGCCCGCTTCGCCGAGCTGACCCGCAGCCCGGTGCGCGCGCTCGACCCGGCGCTGCGCCTCGGCGACGAGGGGCTGGCCGCGGGCGACACCGTGACCACCGGGGGCCTCGAACTGCGGGTCGTCGCCACCCCGGGGCACACCGCGGACTCGCTGTCCTTCCTGCTGCCCGCGGATTCCGCGGTGCTCACAGGGGACACCGTGCTGGGCCGCGGCACCACGGTGGTGGCCCATCCCGACGGCCGGCTCGGCGACTACCTGGACTCGCTGCGGCGGCTCCGGGCGCTCACCGTGGACGGCGGTGTGGACACCGTCCTGCCGGGCCACGGCCCGGTGCTCGGCGACGCCCGGGGCGTCGTGGAGTTCTATCTCGCCCACCGTGCCCACCGGCTCGCCCAGGTCGAGACCGCCGTCGAGTCCGGGCTGCGCACCCCGGCCGAGGTGGTCGCCCACGTCTACGCCGACGTCGACCGGGCACTGTGGCCCGCCGCGGAGCTGTCCGTCCGCGCCCAACTCGACTACCTGCGCGAACACGGACTCATCGAGCTGCCATGACCTCCACCTCCGCTGTCTTCGCCCCCCACTCCCGCGCTTTCGCGGCCGACCCGTACCCGGCGTACGAGGAGCTGCGTGCGGCCGGCCGCGCGCTCTACTACGAGCCGACCCGGCAGTGGCTGATCCCGCACTACGACGACGTCAACGCGCTGCTGCGGGACCGCCGTCTGGGCCGCACCTACCTGCACCGCTTCACGCACGAGGACTTCGGCCGCACCGGACCGCCGCCCGAGCTCGAACCGTTCACCGTGCTGAACGACAACGGCCTGCTCGACCTGGAGGCGCCGACGCACACCCGGATCCGCCGGCTGGTCGCCAAGGCCTTCACCCCGCGCACCGTGGAGGAACTGGCGCCCACCGTCAGGCGGCTGGCCGGCGAGCTGATCGGCTCCCTGCACGCCGACGGCGGCGGCGACCTGCACGCCCGGGTCGCCGAGCCGCTGCCGGTCGCGGTCATCGCCGAGATGCTGGGCATACCGCCGGGCGACCGCGACCTGTTGCGGCCGTGGTCGGCTGCCATGACCGGGATGTACGAGCTGAACCCGGGCGAGGACGCCGCCCGTGCCGCGGTGACGGCGAGCGAGGAGTTCTCCGGTTACCTGCGGCGGCTGATCGCGGCCCGCCGCACCGACCCGGGCGAGGACCTGATCAGCGCGCTGATCGCGGTCCACGACGACGGGGACGTGCTGAGCGAGCAGGAGATGGTCTCCACCTGCGTGCTGCTGCTCAACGCGGGCCACGAGGCGACCGTCAACAGCACCACCCTGGGCTGGCTGGCGCTCTTCCGGCATCCCGACCAGCTGCGGCTCCTCCAGGACGGCTCGGCCGTGCTGCGGGACGGCGTGGAGGAGATGCTGCGCTACGACACCCCGTTGCAGCTGTTCGAACGCTGGGTGCTCGACGACATCGAGGTCGGCGGCACGGTCATCCCGCGCGGCTCGGAGGTCGCCCTGCTCTTCGGGTCGGCCAACCGCGACCCGGCCCGCTTCGCCGACCCCGACCGCTTCGACGTCACCCGCCCCGCGGTCGACAACCGGCACGTCAGCTTCGGCGCGGGCATCCACTACTGCCTCGGCGCCCCGCTGGCCCGCCTGGAACTCGAGGCCTCCTTCGGCACCTTCCTGCGCGACGCCCCCGGGATGCGGCTGGTGTCGGAGCCGCGCCGGCGGCCGAACTACGTGATCCGCGGGGTGGAGGAGCTGCTGGTCAGCTGGTGAGCCGGGCCGCCGGTCAGCGGCGCGGCACCGTCAGCCGCCATGCCCCGGGCTCCACGGTCCACGTCCTGCTCCGTACCGGGCCGGTGATCGCCGAGTCGGCGCGGTAGCGGAAGTCGCGCCCCGAGACGGTGATGGTGCGGGCCCTGGCCCGTACGTGCGAGGCGCCCTCGGTGCGGCGTACGTAGACCTCGGCGAAGCCGGCCGGGGCCGGGCGGACCGAGATCTCCTGCACCGGCTGGTCGAGGTCGGCGAGCAGCACACCGTCCGCCTCCACCCGCAGCCGTTGCAGCCGGGGCGGCTGGTGGCCGTTGACCGGTATCGGCGCGGTCAGGGTGCGGACCAGCGAGCGGGCGGTCTTCTCCACCGGTGTCCACCAGTGCGCGGCGGTCTGCGAGACCGGGCTGCCGCAGGGGATGCTCAGCGCGCCGAGCACGATGCCGCCGCTCTCGTCCACCAGCAGGTCGAGTTCGCGCTGCGCGCCGTCCAGCACCGCGCGGGCCGCGGCCGGCACGTCGCCCGGCACGCCGAGCGCGCGGGCCAGCGTCGAGCGCGGCCCGATCGGCACCAGCGAGACCGGCGCGTCGTGCAGGGTCCTGTCGCGGTGCAGCGAGCGCACGGTACGCAGCAGGGCGGCGTCGTCGCCGAGCACGACGGGGTGCCGGCGGCCGCGGTGGGCCAGCGCCTTCTCGGCCTCCTCCGCGGACTCGGGGAAGACGATCTTCACCGAGGGCGCGCCCGCGCACAGGACATCCCTCGCGATTCGCACGGACTCGCCGTCGGTCGCGCGTGCTGCCGGATCGATGACCAGCAGCAGGGGCCACCCCCGGATGGAGTCCGGCGGAGGATGCCCAGGAGGGTGAGCCGACACCTTGGTCCTTCCTCAGGTAAAATCTCGGTGCAAGAGCCCCTTGCGCCTTTGCGTCAGGGGCTTCGTCTATTCCGGGGCAGGTTCGACGGCTCTCTGCACGTTGGACATGCCCCGCCCGGAAGGGGTGTACGCCTGTGCCCGCACTTGTGCTGCTCGGTGCTCAGTGGGGTGACGAGGGCAAGGGGAAGGCCACGGACCTGCTCGGCGGCTCCGTCGACTACGTGGTGCGTTACCAGGGCGGCAACAACGCCGGCCACACGGTGGTCGTCGGCGACCAGAAATACGCACTGCATCTCCTCCCCTCCGGCATCCTGTCACCTGGATGCACTCCGGTGATCGGCAACGGTGTCGTCGTCGACCCGGCGGTCCTGCTCTCCGAGCTGAGCGGACTCGACGAGCGCGGCGTGGACACGTCCAAACTGCTGATCAGCGGTAACGCCCATCTGATCACGCCGTATCACCAGACCATCGACAAGGTGACGGAGCGCTTCCTGGGCAACAGGAAGATCGGCACCACGGGGCGCGGTATCGGCCCGGCCTACGCGGACAAGATCAACCGGGTCGGCATCAGGGTCCAGGACCTCTTCGACGAATCGATCCTCCACCAGAAGGTCGACGCGGCGCTCCAGGACAAGAACCAGGTCCTGGTCAAGATCTTCAACCGGCGGGCGATCAGCACCGACCAGGTCGTCGAGGAGTACCTCGGCTACGCCGACCGGCTCAGGGACTACGTGACCGACACCGCGCTGGTGCTCAACCAGGCGCTGGAGGACGGCAAGGTCGTGCTGATGGAGGGCGGGCAGGGCACGCTCCTCGACGTCGACCACGGCACCTATCCCTTCGTCACCTCGTCCAACCCGACCGCCGGCGGGGCCTGCACCGGCAGCGGTATCGGCCCCACGAAGGTCACCCGGGTGATCGGCATCCTCAAGGCGTACACAACGCGTGTGGGTTCCGGACCGTTCCCCACCGAGCTGTTCGACGAGGACGGCGAGCGACTGCGCACGGTCGGCCACGAGTTCGGCGTCACCACCGGGCGCAACCGCCGCTGCGGCTGGTTCGACGCGGTCATCGCCCGCTACGCGACCCGCGTCAACGGCCTGACCGACTTCTTCCTCACCAAGCTGGACATCCTCACCGGCTGGGAGCGGATCCCGGTGTGCGTCGCCTACGAGGTCGACGGCCGCCGGGTGGAGGAACTCCCCTACAGCCAGAGCGACTTCCACCACGCCAAGCCGATCTACGAGTACCTGCCGGGCTGGTCGGAGGACATCACCAAGGCGCAGACCTTCGCCGACCTGCCGAAGAACGCGCAAGCCTACGTCAAGGCGCTGGAGGAGATGTCGGGCGCGCCGATCTCCGCGATCGGGGTCGGCCCCGGCCGCACCGAGACCATCGAGATCAACTCCTTCCTCTGAGCGTTCGCAGCGACCCGAGAGCCCCGCACACCCTGGGTGTGCGGGGCTCTCGGGCGTCAGCGGCCGGTGCCGGGAGGAGCGGGGTCAGCCGACCTTCTCGTACGTCAGCGGCGTCTTCTCGCCCGCGACGCCGGTGCGTTCGATGTGGGTGTCGTCGATCAGCGTCAGCGTGCTGCCCGTGCCCGAGGTGCAGGAGGAGGCGGGCTTGCTGCTGACGATCACCGACGGGCTCAGCTTGGCAGGCGGCCCCTTCTCGACGACCGACATCGACCACTCGCAGGTGTAGACGGTGTCGGTGCCGTCGGCGCGCGAGCCGCTCAACTCGACCCTGCCGTCCTCGTGGATCGTCAGGGTGCGGTTGTCGTAGATGCCCGGCGGGATGCGGGTCGAGGACTCCCAGACGCCGACGAAGCCGTTCGGCGGCGCGACCGCCATCATCGGCGCGGGCGGGGGCGTGCTCGCCGACTCGGTGGGCGTGGCGGTCTGCGAGGGCGTCGCGCTCGGCGTGGTGGCAGTGGGGGTGGCGCTCGTCTCGGTGGCGGTGGGAGCCGGCGGGCTGGTCTGCGGGGCCGTCGTGGGCCCGCTCGTGGCGGTGGCGGTGCCCTGGGTGGCCTGCGGCGCGTCGCGCGCCGCGCTGCTGTTGTCGTTCGCCTTGACCAGGACGTAGGCGGTGCTGCCGCCCGCGACCACGGCGAGCAGTGCCAGGACGGCGACGAGCACGCCGCGCCTGCCGCGCCGGGGGCCCGTCGGTTTCTGCACCGCCGCCGGTGCGCCCGGCCCGCTGCCCGGCGGGGGAGCGGCCGCGCCCTGCGCTCCGCCGGTGCCCTGGTCCTGCGCCGTGCCCTGGTCCTGGGCGGCCGTGCCCTGGTCCGGTGCCGGCTGCTCCATGGCCGCGGGCTGCTCCGTCACCATGGTCCCGCCGCCCGCACCCGCGGCCGCCTGGAGCACCTGCCCGGCCGGCGTCGCGCCGCCGGACGCCGCCTTCGCGGCCACGGCAGGCGGCTGCGCGGCGGCGGCCACGGAGTTCTCCGCCTCGACCTCGGCCTCCGCCTCCAGCTCCAGCAGCTCCACCGCGCGCCGCCCCAGCTGGGCGACGATCGCACCGGGCAGCCACGGCTCGACGCGCCCGGCGGGGGTGTCCTGCGGCGCCTCGTCCGAGGCGTCCTCGATCAGCTCCAGCACCCTGTCGAGCGACGGGCGCAGCTCCGGCTCCTTGACCAGGCAGGCCGTCACCAGGGCGCGCAGGCCGTCGGGCACCTCCTCCAGGTCCGGCGGCTCCTGCACGATGCGGAACATCTGGGCGTGCACGCCGCTGCTGGCCGCACCGAAGGGCTGCAGCCCGGTGGCGGCGTAGGCCAGGACCGAGCCGAGGCAGAAGACGTCGCATGCGGGGGTGACCCGGTCGCCGCGCACCTGCTCGGGCGACATGAAGGCGGGGGAGCCGACCATGGCCCCCGTGTAGGTGAGCGTCGCGGAGCCGTCGGCGACGGTCTCCAGGGCGCGCGCGATACCGAAGTCGATCACCCGGGGGCCGTCGATGGTGATCATCACGTTCGACGGTTTGAGGTCCCGGTGCACCAGGCCCGCGGTGTGGATGTCGGCCAGCGCGTGGGCGAGCCCGGCGGCGAGCACCGTCACCGAGCGCTCGGGCAGCGGCCCGTACTCCTTGACGACCTGCTGCAATGACGGGCCGGCGACGTAACCGGTGGCCACCCAGGGGATCTCGGCCTCGGTGTCGGCGTCGAGCACCGGCGCGGTCCACGCCCCGCCGACCCGCCGGGCCGCCACCACCTCGCGGCGGAAGCGGGTGCGGAATTCCTCCTGGGCGGCCAGCTCGGCGCGGACCAGTTTCACCGCGACCGTGCGGCCCCGCTCGGAACGGGCGAGGAAGACCCGCCCCATGCCGCCGGTGCCGAGCCTGCCGAGCAGCCGGTACGCACCGATCCGCTGCGGATCCTCCGCTCTGAGCTGCTCCATACCGTCTCCCCCGCCCTGTTCCGCCTCCCGGACCCCAGAACGAAGAATAGGCATATGAACGCCATGGGTTACCAGGTGGTCAGACACCGGTAGGGGTGAGCGTCTCCTTCCGGTACTGCCGCGTGCCGTTCCGCAACCCGGGAGACCGGCTTCCTGGGGCGCGCGTGCCGGGCGGCACGCCCTTCCCGGGCGCACCGCGCCCCGCCCCGCCGTATCGTGTGCGGCGGGTGCGCGGCGGGAAGCCACCCCCAGCCGCGACGCGACAAGGAGACGGGATGCCGGAGGTCGGCGGTCCTGCCACGCCGGTGCGGCGCAGCAGCCTGCGCCAGCAGATCGCCGACGCCCTGCGCGACGAGGTGCTGACCGGCAGGCTCCAGGCCGGGCGCCACTTCACCGTCAAGGAGATCGCCGAGCTCTACGGCGTCTCGGCGACCCCGGTCCGCGAAGCACTGGTCGACCTGGCCGCACAGGGCCTGCTCGAAGTCGAGCAGCACCGCGGCTTCCAGGTGCGCAGGCTGACCGCGGCCGACTTCCGCTCGCTCAGCGCGGCACGGCTCTTCATCGTGGAGGCGGCCTTCAGGGACATGGCCGAGCGCGGCATGGGCGACCTGCCGCCGGCGGCCGTCGCCTCCGTACGCCGCCGCGCCGAAGCGGCCGCCCACGCCGCGCGGGCCGGCAGCCTCGACGTCCTCGTCGGCTGCGACCTGCGCTTCTGGCGGGAGCTGACGGCCATCGGCGGCAACCCGCACATCTGCGAGTTCCTCGACCGGATCCGCACCCAGACCTGGGTCTACGCGGTGCCCCACCTGCGCGCGCTCAGCGACCCCGCGGGCGTCTGCTGGGCCGGCCACGTCGCCCTCGTGGACGCCGTCGCCGCCCGCGACACCGCGGCCGCGCACCTGCTGACGACCGAATACGACCTCCACACCCGCGCCCTGATCGAGAAGCTGGCCCCCGCACGCTCCTGACGTGACCGGCACGGCCGATTTACGCTGTACGCCCCCGACCGGATGGAGTGTTCGTGGCCTGCGACCTGTGGCTGGTGCCGCTGGTGGACGTGCTCTGCCACAGCCCGGAAAACCCGTTCTCCGAGGAACTCGCCCGCTACGACAAAGCGCTGAGCGACGCCGGACAGCCGCCCGTACCGGTCTACGCCTACATGCCCGGCCTGTCAGGCGACGTCGGACCCGTCGCCTGCTTCGACTACGACGCCCTGCACTTCCTGCGCCGCGCCTACCTGCTCAGCCTCCAGGGCCTGGAAGTCTCCCCGGTCGACGCGCTCGGCGGCGACTACGAGCAGCTGCTCGAGATGTTCGAGGCCACCGCGCAGCGCTCGCACCTGGTCTGGCACTACGACCACGCCGGTGCCTACGTGCCGCTGGACTTCCCGCACCCCGTCGTCAGCGACGAACTGCTCGAAGGCGGCGGACCGCTGGGCTCCAGCCACGGGCTGCTGCGCGAGCTGGAGTTCGTCGCCCCCGCCATCGGCATCGACCCGGCCAACCCGCCCCTCCCGCCGGCCCCGCCGGACCGCCACACCACCCTCGAAGAGCCCGCCCTCCAGCCGCCGACCGGCCTCGACGGCCCCTTCGCCCGCGAACACCACGTCTGGCTGGGCCTGCACGCGGCCGCGACCCGCTCGCTGGGCCAGGGCTCGATGATCGTCTTCAGCTGAGGCCGCTCCCCACACCGGCCCCTGCCCGCTCAGCCCTGCCGGGGGTTCTCCGGCGGGCGCTGGCGCGGCATGTTCGGGCGGGTGCCCGGGCGGGGGAGCCGCGGGAGGCCGGGGGCATCCTGCCGGGAGGGCGACCACGCGGGGGACTGGGTGCGCAGCGGGGTGCCCGACGTGCGCGAACCGAAGTCCAGCATCCAGTCCGCGGTCTCCGTCCGCACCAGGTCGGCGACGTCGTCGCAGAAGCGCCGCAGGATCGCCAGACAGCGCTCCGCCGCCTCCGCCGCGGTGCCCTCGGTCGGGCCGAGCACCTCCCGCACGCTCTCCGACGCCCAGTCGAAGCGCAGCTGCTCAAGGCGCCGCTCCACCCCCTGCGCGGTGCCCACGTCCCGCATCCAGCCCGCGGTCAGGCCCAGCACCCGGTCCACCGCCACGCACGCGGTGGCCAGCAGCAGCGCCAGATAGCCCCAGGTCACCGTGGCGCCGCCCGAGCCGGTCAGCTCGACCAGCGGCATCGCCGCGCCCGCGGCGGCCGAAAGCACCGCGCCGCAGCGCAGCACGCGGGCGCCGCGGCGCTTCCACACCCGCTTCCGCAGATACCAGTCCGTCGTCCGCAGGGCGCCGGACTCCGCCCAGCGGTAGAGCTCCTCAAGGCGCTCCGCCGGCTCGCCCCAGTCGCCCAGCGGGAAGGGTAGCGCCCGCAGGTCCTCGTGCTGGTGGTGCAGGGCCCGCCGCTCAGGCTCCTCCCGAGGGGCTTCCTCGGGAAACATGTCCGGCTGGCTCACTGCACGCTCCCTCGATGGCTTCCGGCGCTTCCCGGCCGTGATGAAGGTCTCTTCTTAGCGCCGAACGGCTGAGCGTGGGGTGGGTAAGGCGGCATATCCGCCCGTACGGGCCGCGTGATCAGGTATAGGCCGCCGAATACGGTCACCCGAAAGAGTGAGGGCGGCCGGTGCCCGCACGGGCACTACCCTGGTGCGCGTGAAGGTCCTTGTCATCGGCGGCGGCGCCCGCGAGCACGCCCTGTGCCGTTCCCTGTCCCTCGACCCCGACGTGACGTCGCTGCACTGCGCCCCCGGCAACGCCGGAATCGCGGAAGTGGCCGAGCTGCACGCCGTCGACGCGCTCGACGGCGCCGCCGTCGCCGGGCTCGCCGCCTCGATCGGGGCGGACTTCGTCATCGTCGGCCCCGAGGCCCCGCTGGTCGCGGGCGTCGCCGACGCCGTACGGGCGCGCGGCATCGACTGCTTCGGACCCAGCCGGGAGGCCGCGGCACTCGAAGGGTCCAAGGCCTTCGCCAAGGACGTCATGGCCGCCGCGGGAGTGCCGACCGCCCGCAGCTACGTCTGCACCAGCGCCGAGGAGATCGACCGGGCGCTCGACGCCTTCGGCGCCCCCTACGTCGTCAAGGACGACGGGCTCGCCGCCGGCAAGGGCGTCGTCGTCACCGGCGACCTGGACGCCGCCAAGGCGCACGCCCTCGCCTGCGTGGCCGCACCCGGCAGGGTGGTCATCGAGGAATACCTCGACGGCCCCGAGGTGTCCCTCTTCGCCGTCACCGACGGCGAGACCGTCGTACCGCTCCAGCCCGCCCAGGACTTCAAACGGGCACTCGACGGCGACGAAGGGCCCAACACCGGCGGCATGGGGGCCTATTCGCCGCTGCCGTGGGCGGACCCGAAACTCGTCGACGAGGTCGAGCGGACCGTGCTCCAGCCCACCGTCGACGAACTGCGGCGCCGCGGCACGCCCTTCGCCGGCCTCCTCTACGCCGGGCTCGCGATCACCTCGCGCGGCGTGCGGGTCATCGAGTTCAACGCCCGCTTCGGGGACCCCGAGACGCAGGTCGTCCTGGCCCGGCTCAGGACGCCGCTCGCCGGGCTGCTCAGGGCCGCCGCCACCGGGCAGCTCGCCGCCTACCCCGCGCTGCGCTGGAGCGAAGGCGCCGCGGTGACGGTCGTCATCGCGTCGTACAACTACCCCGACACGCCGCGGACCGGCGACCCCATCACGGGGCTCGACACCATCGCGGAAAAGGGCGGCCACGCCTACGTCCTGCACGCCGGGACGCGGCGTGAGGACGACGGGCGGGTCGTCAGCGCCGGCGGTCGCGTCCTCTCGGTGACCGCCACAGGGGCGGACCTCGCGGTCGCCCGCGAGCGCGCCTACAAGGCGGTCGACTGCGTGGCCCTCGACGGTGCGCACCACCGCACAGACATCGCTGCCGCTGTGGCGGCCGGGGCCTGAGCCCTCCGGGGGTGGCTCGCGGCCCCCGGACCCCGTTCCTTCGCGGTTCCTCGCGCCCCTGCCGGGGGTTTTGAGGGGGTGCCCCCTCGTGTGCGTTTGCGGGCTGCGGGTGGGTTGTGGCTGGTCGCGCCGTTCCTCGCGCCCCTGAAAAACGCTTGCCCTCCGAGCGTGCATGCGCGCGCCTGCGGCGTCCGGCCTCCAGGGCTTCGCCTGGGGGGCGCCCCCTGTGCTGCCTGAGAACGCTTGCCCTCTGGGCCTTCCTGAGCATGCGGCGTTCGTGGCTCCAGGGCTTCGCCTGGGGGCGTCCCCAGCGCTGCCTGAGAACGCTTGCCCTCTGAGCCTGCGGCTTACGGCCCTCAGGCTGCGCCTGTCGTGACGGCCGGGTGGGGCTGAGGGGGGCGGGTCGGGGAGGGGGCTCGGCGTTCGGTGCGGGGGTGGCGCTTGGGTGGTGGGGTGGGGGGGAGTTTGGGGGGAAGCCACTCCAAGGAGTGATGGGTGGGCCGTACGGGTGACTGGTCCGCGGGGGCGAACTAGGGTGCCGCGAAGGCGCACTGCGGGACATTGCGGCAATCAGCCGTACGGCCATTGCGATGTCGGTGGGCGGTGCGACAGTGGGGGGAGGCCGTCACCGGGGCGGTCGCCACAGCGCAGGGGGTGAGGCGCCCGATGGCTGGAGAAGCAGGCGAGGCAGTGGCGCGGACCCGCGCGCTGGCGGTGCTGCGGATTCGCGGTGCCGCGCTCGGCGCGGTGCTGCTGCCGGCGGCGGCCGCGGTCGTGCTGCAGGTGGCCGCGGTGACCGGGCGGATCGGCGGCGGGGCGTGGGATGGCGTGCGCTGGGGCGTGACGGGCGTCGCGCTCGTCGTGCTCGCGGTGTCGGCGGCGGTGGCCGCGGTGATCGTGCGGGCCAAGCCCGCGGTGAGCCCCGCGGTGCCGGTGTCGGCCGCGGCGGCCCCCGACCTGCACCGGATGGTGCAGGACCTGGCGGAGAAGTTGCAGGTGCCGCTGCCGTCCGCGATAGAGCTGACGCCGGACTGCGACAGCTGGCTCGAGGACCGCAGACCGGCGGCGGGTGAGGCGGACCGCCGCCCCGCACCGGTGCTGGTGATCGGCTCGCCCTTTCTGTGGTGGATGCGGGTCGCCGAGCTGCGGGCGCTGCTGGCCCCGGTGGTCGCGGGCACGGGCGCCGCGGCCGACCCCGAGATATACGCGGCCCGCCGCTTCGTGCGGGGCCTGGACGCGGCGGCCGGCGTCGCGACGCGGGGAAGGCAGCAGCGCCCGGTGCTGCTGCGGCCTGCGTACGGCTTCCTTGGCTGGGCCGCCCGGCTGCTGCTGCGCGGGTGCAGCGGGCATGTCGCGGAGATGGAGCGGGGTGTGGCCGCGTCCGCGTCCGAGCGGGCGCAAGCGGTCGACTACGGGCTACGGATCGTCGCCCAGGAGCAGGTCGGTCTGGCGTACGCGGGGTGGGACCGGCTGCTGACCCGGGTGGCGCTGCCTGCGTGGCGGATGGGCCGCTGGCCGTCCCGGCTGGACGCGGGTGTGGTCGCCGCGCTGACCGAGCTGTCGCGCCGCGACCGGCTCGCGGACGGTTTCGAGACCAGGCTCGGCGAGCGGCCCGCCTGCGACCTGCTCGAAGAGCCGGGCCTGGTGGACGAGGCGGTGTCGCTGCTGGCGGCCCGGCTCTTCCACGGCGGCCCGCGCAGGACCGGGCCGGACTGGGCGCCGGTGAGCTGGGCGCGCTATCCGGAGGAGGTCGTGGACCGGATCTGGCGGGTGGAGGCCTCCCGGCTGATACGCGTGCTGGACGAGGTGCGGCCGGCTCCCCGCGCCCGGGTCGGGGGCGGCGGGCCCGACGAGGCCGGCGGCCCTGCGGAGGCGGCGCCGGCCCCGGCCCCGGCCCCGGCGTTCGGTTCGCACGGGCGCGGTCTGCTGCTCGGCGGCCGGGCGGTCCGCGGTACCGCGGACCGCGGAGCGGTCCCTGCGCTGCGGGACGAACCGGGCCGGGCCACGCTGGCGCGGGTGATCGACCGGCTCGCGGCGGGCGGCAGCGAGGAGCTGGCCGCGCGGATCGGGGCGCTGGTCGAGCAGGACGAGGCGGCCAGGGCCGCCGCCCCGGTGGCGGCGTCCGCCGAGGAGATACCGACGCCGGTCTACCAGCTGCTGCCGCCCAGGACGGGGCGCGAGCTGCTCGCCGACCACGTCACCGCGATGGTGTGCTGCGCGGCCGTGGACACGGCGGGCGCGGGCGCCGGGCTGGATTGGCTCGACGGCCCGGCCCTCGTCGTGGACGGCGCCCGTCGCAGCGACCTCGGCTGGCCGGTGCTGCGCCTGGTGGAGAACGGCGACGCGGCACCCTTGCGGGCGTGGCTCTCGGCGCTCGGGGTCCACGCGGAGAAGTCCGTCCGGCTGGCGTAGCCCGCCCCCGCGCGGGCGGCGAACCGCGCGTGCCCGCCGCCCCGAGGCGGCCCTGTCCGCCCGGCGACGGGTCTCCGTGAGCCTGTGGGCGTCCCACGGCCGGGCGTGACTGAAAAGTGCGCCTCGGTGACATCGAATCGGTGCATATTTTCACCACGAACGGTGACAGCGGTGCCGCATTCTGTGATGTGCTTGCCTCGTACCGCACCATTGCCCCGGCGTCTTCGGCGGGCGGCGCGGTGGGGACGGAGGGGAAGAGCGATGGGCACGGATCCGATCAGGCGGTGGGAGTCCGGCGCGCTGGCGCACGGGGTGTCGGATCCGTTCGGGCAGGGTCCGCTGCCATGGCTGCGGGGTGAGCCGGAGTATCTGGGCGACGAGGGGCAGGTCGTGCCGTGGTACGTCGACCTGGCCGCGAGCAGCGGACAGGCGCCGCGCCGGCCGCATCTGCCGGGGCCGCGGACGGCCGACGACGTGCGGCGGCAGATCAAGGGGTTCGCTTCCGCGGGCGCGGTGTCGCCCGGTCAGGCGATCGACTTCCGGATCACCGTGGACCCCCCGCAGGAGTTCACCGTCGACGTCTACCGCATCGGGCATTACGGCGGTGACGGGGCCGCCCAGGTCAGCGCCAGCCCCCGGCTGTCGGGCATCGTGCAGCCGGCCCCGCTGGCGGCGGGAAAGACGATTTCCTGCCACCACTGGTGGCAGTCCTGGCGGCTCCAGATCCCGCCGTACTGGAAGACCGGCGCCTATGTCGCCGTCCTCACCACCGTCGACGGCTACCGCAGCCATGTGCCCTTCACCGTGCGGGACCCCGCGGCCGCCGCGGACCTGCTCCTGCTGCTGCCCGACGTGACCTGGCAGGCGTACAACCTGTATCCCGAGGACGGCAGGACGGGCGCCAGCCTCTATCACGCGTGGGACGAGGCGGGCCGGCTGCTCGGCGAGGAGGAGGCGGCGGGGACGGTGTCCTTCGACCGGCCCTACGCCGGCGCGGGCCTGCCGCTGCACATCGGGCACGCCTACGACTTCGTGCGGTTCGCCGAGCGCTACGGCTACGACCTGGCGTACGCCGATGCCCGCGACCTGCACGCGGGCCGGGTCGATCCCGCGCTCTACCGCGGCATGGTCTTCCCCGGCCACGACGAGTACTGGTCGGTGCCGATGCGCAGGGCCGTGGAGTCGGCCCGCGACCTCGGCACATCGCTGGTCTTCCTGTCGGCCAACACCATGTACTGGCAGGTGGATCTGGCGCCCTCGCCGGCCGGCGACGCCGACCGGCTGCTGAGCTGCCGCAAGCCGCGCGGCGACAGCAGGGGCCGCAGCGGGCTGTGGCGCGACCTGGGCGAGCCGGAGCAGCTGCTGCTCGGCGTGCAGTACGCGGGCCGGGTCCCGCAGCCGTCGCCGCTGGTGGTGCGCAATGCCGGGCACTGGCTGTGGGAGGCCACGGGGGCGGCCGAGGGCGACACGGTGGACGGCCTTGTCGCCGGTGAGGCGGACCGTTACTTCCCGCGTACCGCACTGCCCGAGTCCACCGAGCGCATCCTGCTGGCGCACTCCCCGTACGAGTCGGCGGACGGCCGCCGCTGCCACCAGGAGACATCGCTCTACCGCTCGCCCAGCGGCGCGTACGTCTTCGCGTCGGGCACCTTCGCCTGGTCGCCCGCGCTGGACCGGCCGGGCCACGTGGACGCGCGTATCCAGCGCGCGACGGCCAATCTGCTGGACCGTATCTGCAAGCACGACTGAAGCGGCGCCCACAGGCGCGGCAGACGGCCCGCAGACCACCCGCACGCCCTGCCGGGACGGCCCCCGCACCCGCGGGCGGGCCACCGGCGCGGAACCCGCGCCGGGCCCGCCGGGGAAGCTGCGGGGAGCCGGCGGGGGGTCGGCGGGGGGTCGGCGGGGAATCTCCTGGACCCGGCCGGGAAACCCCGCGGTCCCGGCGCGCCCCGTCCCTCCCGGTACGCGAGAATCAGGGGCTGAACCACTGATTGGGGAGGACGACCGATGCCCGGATTCGTCGACAAACCGGAGCCGGTGCAGGTGCCCGGACTGGTCCATCTGCACACCGGGAAGGTGCGCGAGCTGTACCGCAACGAGGCGGGCGACCTGGTGATGGTGGCCAGCGACCGCACCTCGGCGTACGACTGGGTGCTGCCCACCGACATCCCCGACAAGGGCCGGGTGCTGACCCGGCTCTCGATGTGGTGGTTCGAGCAGCTGGCCGACCTGGTGCCGAACCACGTCCTGTCCACCGACGTGCCCGAGGGCGCGCCCGCGGACTGGGAGGGCCGGACGATGGTGTGCCGGTCGCTGACGATGGTGCCGGTGGAGTGCGTGGCGCGCGGCTATCTGACCGGCTCGGGGCTGCTCGAATACGACGAGTCCCGCACGGTGTGCGGCCTGGCGCTGCCCGAGGGCCTGGTGGACGGCTCCGAGCTGCCCGCGCCGATCTTCACCCCGGCGACGAAGGCCGACGTCGGCGACCACGACGAGAACGTGTCGTACGAGGAGGTGGCGCGCCGGATCGGCGCCGAGACCGCGACCCGGCTGCGGCAGTTGACGCTCGCGGTCTACGGCAGGGCGCGCGACGTGGCCAGGGAGCGCGGGCTGATCCTGGCGGACACGAAGTTCGAGTTCGGGCACGACGCGCAGGGCGAGCTGGTCATCGCGGACGAGGTGCTGACCCCCGACTCGTCCCGCTACTGGCCGGCCGACCTGTGGGAGCCGGGACACGCGCAGCCGTCGTTCGACAAGCAGTTCATCCGGGACTGGCTGACCTCCGGCGCGTCCGGCTGGGACCGTACGGGCGACGCGCCGCCGCCGCAGCTCCCGGCCGAGATCGTCGAGCAGTCCAGGGCGCGCTACATCGAGGCGTTCGAGCGGCTGACCGGCACCCCCTGGTCGTAGCCCCGCCGGCGGCACAGCCGGGCCGACGCGCGGCCCGCCCCGCCGCACCGCCCACGACGAAGGCCCCGGTCACGATGACCGGGGCCTTCCTCTTCCGAGCGGACGACGAGATTCGAACTCGCGACCCTCACCTTGGCAAGGTGATGCTCTACCAACTGAGCCACGTCCGCAGGTCGTGCAGATACTGTACCCGATCGGGCTGGTGGGCCGGAAACAGGTATCCGCGGGCCCGCGGATCGCGGCACCACGCGAGTACGACGCAGGCACGAGGAAGGCCCCGGTCGCGATGACCGGGGCCTTCTTCTTCCGAGCGGACGACGAGATTCGAACTCGCGACCCTCACCTTGGCAAGGTGATGCTCTACCAACTGAGCCACGTCCGCAGGTCGTGCTGACCACTCTACCCGACGCGCCACATGTCAATGACCAGTGGCCAATGACCGTGACGCTTTCGCGTTGGCGATCGGAGCGGGCGACAGGAATTGCACACTGCGCCTCCCCCCTGGAAGGGGGGCGCTCTACTACTGAGCTACACCCGCATGTCCGTTGACCTGGCCTTTCGGTCCTGCCCTCGGCGTGCTCCACACACTAGCGGACAGGTGGGGGTGGCTGTCCAGTCGGCAAGGACCGGCCGTGTCGCCGCGGTGGCGGGTGTGCGGCCGGTCCTGGCGGAGCCGGCCGCGCACCTCAACTGCGGTGCGTTCAGCCCGCCTTGTTGAAGGCCTCGTAGACCTTCTTGGGAATGCGGCCGCGGGCGGGCACCTCGAATCCGTTCGACTGCGCCCACGCCCGCACGGTCGCCGGGGTGGGCGCGATGGGGGTGCGCTTGTAGGCGCGGCCGGAAAGCGTGCGGCGGCGACCGGCTTCGACGTAGGGCGCCAGCTCGTGACGCAGTTTGTCCGCGTTCTCGGACGAGAGGTCGATCTCGTACCACTGCCCGTCGACGCCGAATGCGATCGTTTCCGCGGCCTCGCCGCCGTCGAGATCATCGGCGAGGGTGACCAGTACGCGTTGCGCCATGGGAATCGGTCCTTTCGTACGCCGCCGGCATGTCGCCGCGATGACCGGCCGGAGTCGCCGGGGCCGGTGACCGGGCCGTACCGCCGGGGCCTGGTACGGCCCGGCGCGGTACGGGGTCCGGCCCGGCTGTGGTGTCGCGGGCACGCCGACGCGCAGGTGTCGACAAATGTGCATTCAGGGCGTTGCTGTGCGGTGTCACGGAATGGGACGGCAGATGTTACTGATAATTCCCGGCCGTGTGTCATCCCAAGCCTGTACGCCATCGGGACCCTATGATTTTCCGCCGGGTTTCCCCAGGCATTTTGACAGCCGATACATAAACGTGATGCATGATCTGACGCTGATCGGACGGGGAACCCATATCTACTCGCGTAGAATTTCCCACCGGGTACGCTGGGAGGACCTCACGCACCACACCACCGGGAGTGCCAGTGGCACGCGTCGTAGTCGACGTCATGCTCAAGCCGGAGATCCTCGACCCCCAGGGCCAGGCGGTACAGCGCGCGCTGCCACGCCTCGGCTTCGCCGGGATCTCCGATGTCCGCCAGGGAAAGCGCTTTGAACTCGAGGTCGAGGGGCCCGTCGACGACGCCGCCCTCGCCCGCATTCGGGAGATGGCGGAAACCTTTCTCGCCAACACCGTGATCGAGGACTTCGCCGTAAAGGTCGAGTCGTGACTGCCCGCATTGGCGTCGTCACATTTCCCGGCACGCTTGACGACCGCGACACGCAGCGCGCGATCGGCATCGCGGGCGCCGAAGCCGTACCGCTGTGGCACCGCGACAAGGACCTCAAGCAGGTCGACGCGGTGGTTCTGCCGGGCGGCTTCTCCTACGGCGACTATCTGCGTGCCGGTGCGATCTCCCGCTTCTCGCCGGTGATGGGCACGATTGTCGAACAAGCGAACGCGGGAATGCCCGTGCTCGGCATCTGCAACGGTTTCCAGGTGCTGTGCGAAGCGCATCTGCTGCCGGGCGCGATGCTCAGGAACACCGGGCTGCACTTCGTCTGCCGCGACCAGCGCCTCCGCGTCGAGACCGACGCGACCGCCTGGACCGCCGACTACGCGGCCGGGCAGGACATCTCCATCCCGCTGAAGAACATCGACGGCCGCTACACCGCCGACGAGCGCACCCTCGACGCGCTCGAGGCCGAGGGCCGGGTCGTCTTCCGCTACCTGGACGTGAATCCCAACGGGTCGCTCCGCGACATCGCCGGCATCAGCAACGCGGCGGGCAACGTCGTCGGCCTCATGCCGCACCCCGAGCACGCCGTGGAGCCGCTGATCGGCACCGGCCGCACCGACGGCCTCGCGTTCTTCACGTCGGTCCTGAAGAAGTTGGTCAACGCATGACTCTCGACACGGTCAAGCAGGCCGAGCAGACCCCCGAGGCCGGCCAGCCCTGGAAGGAACTCGGCCTCAAGGAGGACGAGTACGCGCGGATCCGGGAGATCCTGGGCCGCCGCCCGACCGGCGCCGAGCTGGCGATGTACTCGGTCATGTGGTCGGAGCACTGCTCGTACAAGTCGAGCAAGGTGCACCTCAAGCAGTTCGGCGACAAGGCCCCGCAGACCGACGCGCTGCTGGTCGGCATCGGTGAGAACGCCGGTGTGGTGGACGTCGGGCAGGGCTACGCGGTCACCTTCAAGATCGAGTCGCACAACCACCCCTCGTACATCGAGCCCTACCAGGGCGCGGCCACCGGGGTCGGCGGCATCGTGCGCGACATCCTGGCGATGGGCGCCCGGCCGATCGCGGTCATGGACCCGCTGCGCTTCGGCGCCGCGGACCACCCCGACACCAAGCGGGTGCTGCCCGGCGTCGTCGCGGGCGTCGGCGGCTACGGCAACTGCCTGGGCCTGCCCAACATCGGCGGCGAGGTCGTCTTCGACCCCTGCTACCAGGGCAACCCGCTGGTCAACGCCCTGTGCGTGGGCGTCATGAAGCACGAGGACATCCATCTCGCGCAGGCCTCGGGCACCGGCAACAAGGTGATCCTCTACGGTGCGAGGACCGGCGGCGACGGCATCGGCGGCGTCTCGGTGCTGGCCAGCGAGACCTTCGACGCGACGGGCCCCTCGCGGCGGCCCGCGGTCCAGGTCGGCGACCCCTTCCAGGAGAAGCTGCTCATCGAGTGCACCCTGGAGATCTTCCGCGAGCACCTGGTCGCGGGCATCCAGGACCTGGGCGGCGCCGGACTGTCCTGCGCGACCTCCGAGCTGGCCTCGGCCGGCTCCGGCGGCATGCGGGTCGAGCTGGACACGGTGCCGCTGCGCGACGCGACGCTCTCGCCCGAGGAGATCCTCATGAGCGAGTCGCAGGAGCGGATGTGCGCGATCGTCGAGCCCGACAAGGTCGAGCGCTTCCTGGAGATCTGCGAGAAGTGGGACGTGATCGCCACCGTCATCGGTGAGGTCACCGAGGGCTCGCGCCTGGAGATCTTCTGGCACGGCGAGCAGATCGTGGACGTGCCGCCGCGGTCGGTCGCGCACGAGGGCCCCACCTACAACCGCCCCTACGCCCGGCCCGAGTGGCAGGACGCGCTCCAGGCCGACGACGCGGGCCGGCTGCCGCGGCCGTCCTCCGCCGAGCAGCTGCGCGAGCAGGTGCTCGCCCTGGTCGGCTCGCCCAACCAGGCGTCCAAGGCGTGGGTCACCGACCAGTACGACCGCTTCGTGCAGGGCAACACCGTGCTGGCGCAGCCCGAGGACTCCGGTGTGGTGCGCATCGACGCCGACACCGACCTCGGTGTGGCCGTCGCCACCGACGGCAACGGCCGCTACGCCAAGCTCGACCCGTACACCGGCGCGCAGCTCGCGCTGGCGGAGGCCTACCGCAACGTCGCGGCCACCGGTGCCAAGCCGCTGGCCGTCTCGGACTGCCTGAACTTCGGTTCGCCCGAGGACCCGGCGGTGATGTGGCAGTTCGCCGAGGCCACCCGCGGTCTGGCCGACGGCTGCCTGGCGCTGGGCACACCGGTGACCGGCGGCAATGTGTCGCTCTACAACCAGACGGGGGACGCCGCGATCCACCCGACCCCGGTGGTCGCCGTCCTCGGTGTGATCGACGACGTCAACCGGCGCACCCCGATGGCGTTCAAGGAGCAGGGCCAGCTGATCCTGCTGCTCGGCGACACCCGCGAGGAGTTCGGCGGCTCGGCCTGGTCGCAGGTCGTCCACGACCACCTCGGCGGCCTGCCGCCCGCGGTGGACCTGGAGCGGGAGCGGCTGCTGGCCGAGATCCTGATCTCCGGCTCGCGTGACGGCATGATCGACGCGGCGCACGACCTGTCCGACGGCGGCCTGATCCAGGCGGTGACCGAGTCCTGCCTGCGCGGCGGCCAGGGCGCCCGGCTGGTCGTCCCCGACGGCCTCGACGCCTTCACCTTCCTGTTCTCCGAGTCCGCCGGCCGCGCGATCGTCGCGGTGCCGCGCTCCGAGGAGCTGCGCTTCACCGACATGTGCGGTGCGCGCGGCCTGCCGGTCAGCCGGATCGGTGTGATCGACGGTGACGCGGTCGAGGTGCAGGGCGAGTTCGCGATCCCGCTCGCCGAGCTGGGCGCGGTGCACGAGGGCACCATCCCTGGGCTGCTGGCCTGAGGGCTGACCCGCGGATCCGCGCCGGTCGGCGGGAGGTACGCGGGAGGTACGCGGCGGCACCGCTCAGCCGAGCAGTGCCGCCGCGTACGTGTCCCGGTGGGCGGCCAGCCAGGACTGCATCCGGTCCCAGCGCGCCCAGCCGCCCTGGCGGGCGGTCGCCTCGACGTAGCCGGGGTCGCCGTCCGCGACGCGGCGCTCCACGAACGCCCGGCCGGCCGCGGTGGCCTGCTCGATCAGCGCGGGCAGGTCCGCGCGTTCGGCAGGCGTCAGGCCGTAGGCGTCGGCCAGCAGCCGCAGCCGCGCCGGCTGGTCGAGGACGGCCGGATACTTTCCCGCGGCCGATTCCGGGTCGAGCATCGGCACCCAGTAGCGGGCCGCCATCGCCACGTCCCACAGCGGGCGGCCGGGGGCGGCGAGGTCGAAGTCGATCAGCGCGACGGCCCTGCCGTCGCGGAAGACGACGTTCTCCGGGCACACGTCGTTGTGGCACAGCACGGGCCCGCCCGCCGGGTCGGCCAGCACCCGGTCCCAGCCCGCCCCAGGGTCGAACCGCAGGCCCGCGGCCGCGTCGTGCAGCCGGCGCAGCAGCTGTCCCACCGAGCGCAGCGCGTCGTCCGTCATCACCCAGCCGGGGAAGGGCGGCAGCGCCACCTCGCCCTCGACGTACGTCAGTTGCTCCCGGCCGTCTGTTCCGAGCGCGACCCCGAGGGGCGCCCCGTCGAAGCCGCGCTCGCGCAGGTCGGCCAGATACGCGTGCACGCCGGCCGCGTTCGCCGGCGCGGGCCGGTCCACCACACCGCCCCGCCGGAAGACCGCGCCGGCGTTGGCCATCCCCCCGGCGAGCCGCTCGCCGCCCGGTCCTGCCGTCATGAGTGCGCCTCCGCTGCCTGCCGGCCCGAATCCGTTGGCCACGGTGCCCGTTGCGCGGGCAGACTGCGGCGATGGACGTCGAGGCCGGGCTCCTGACACCCGCACACGAGCGGGCGATACGCCATGTCGCCTCACTGTCGCACGGCGGCCCGCTGGACCCGGGGCTGCGGGTGACGCTGAACTTCCACCCGGACCTGCCGGCGCGCTGCGGCACGCCGGTCCTGGCCCGGCTGGCCGAGGAGGGCGTCTACCGCTCGCAGTTCGTCACCGGCATCGGCAACGGGGGCCTGACGGCGGATCCCGGCGGCGACCGGTGGCGCTGGGAGAGCCGGATCTTCGGCGCCGCCTACGACGACGCGCCCGCGCCCGACCGCCCGGTCTACGGCGCGCTGAACTTCCGCGGGCAGCCGACCGGCGGGGCTCCGCGCTTCGGCTCCGCGCACTTCCGGCTGACGGCCAGGACCCTGCCGCGGGTCACCTTCTGCTATCCCGACAGCTTCTGCGAACCCGCGGACTTCGGGGTCGCGGCGGCCATGCCGCTGATCGCCCTGGCGCTCGGCGGCACCGAGGACAGCCTCGACGACTACATCGAGGCGCAGGTGCACGGCCCGGTCCTGCTCGCCCGCGACGTGGAGGCGCTGGTCCTCGACCCCAGCCACCGCGGCACCCCGGTGGAGGCCGCGGCCCGCCGGCTGCCGTGCCCGGTGGAATGGCACCCGGGCTTCTCGCTCACCGTCGAGGAACTGCGCCGCCACCCCGGCTACCGCGGCCGGGAGTTCGTGGAGCTCGGCGCCGAGCTGGCCGTCGACGGCCGGCTCGACCCCCGCGTCCTCGGCGCCGCCGCCCGCACCGGCCGCCACGACCCGCAGTCCCTCAAGCGCGTCTGGCACTACGTGGCCCGCTACGGGTCGCCCGCCGCGGGGCCGGCCGGCTGACCCGGGGGTCATGGACGGCGGCGGGTACCTCCGGCGTCCGGGCGCCGTGACGACCGGGCGGAGCGCGGGCGCCGCACGGGCCGCCGCGGGCTCGCGGTCCCCTCGCGCCGGTCGCGCGCACGGGCGCCGCCGGGCCGGACGGACGCGCCCGCCGGGGACGGATATTCGCTGGCCGGAGGGGGCGGCGGGCTGGTTGGCTGCGGGAATGAGCGAAGGAATGCCGGACGGCTGCGAGATGTCCACCGACCCCGCGCGGCTCGACGCCGCGCTGATCCACAAGTGGCTGTCGCAGGACGCGTACTGGGCGCTGGGGCGGCCGCGGGAGACCCAGGACCGCGCCATCGCGGGCTCCCTCAACTTCGGCGTCTACGACACCGCTTCCGGCGCCCAGCTCGCCTACGCCAGGGTCGTCACCGACCGGGTCACCTTCGGCTGGCTCTGCGATGTGTACGTCGCCCCCGAGGCCCGTGGCCGGGGCATAGGGACCGGGCTGGCCGCGGCGATCCGCGACCACCTGGCCCCGTACGGGCTGCGCCGCGTCCTGCTGGCCACGGCGGACGCCCACGCGGTCTACGCGAAGGTCGGCTTCGAGCCCATCGCGGAGCCGGACAAGTGGATGGCGCTGGGCAGGCAGTGAGGCCGGTGCGGCCGCCGCGCGCTAGGCGGGGCGGCCGCCCAGCTCCGCCGCGAAGCCCTCGCGCCAGCTCGGGTGGCGCGGCGCCCAGTCCAGCGCGCGCTTGGCCCGGCTGTTGTCGGCGGCGCGCAGCCTGGTCATGTAGGCGACGCCCCACGCGCCCGCGGCGAGGCGGGCCATCACGGTGGGCACCTTCCGCGGGGCCGGCGCGCCGAGCAGCGCGGCGACGCCCGGCAGCCAGTCGCGCAGCAGCGCGGGCTCGTCGTCCACGATGTTGAGGGCGCCGGTCACCTCCGGGTGCGCGAGGGCGGCGACCACCGCCGTCGCCGCGTCCCTGGTGTGGGTGAAGGAGAAGGCGCCGCTGCCGTCCCCGACGACGGGCATCCTGCGGGCCCTGATCTGCCCGATGCCGGAACCGTCGCGCCCGAAGGCGGTGCCGGGCCCGTAGAGGTGCCCGAAGCGCAGCACCAGGCCGTCGGCCTGCGCGGTGATCCGCTCCAGGGTCTCCAGCGCCTCGAGTGACGCCGCCCACGGCTTGGGCGGGCGCCGCCAGAAGGGCGCGTCCTCGTCGGCGGCGCCGGGGGCCGGGTCGTAGGCATAGGCCAGGCCCTGCGCAAGGAAGCGGGCGCCGCCGGCGTCCTTCGCCGCCTCGGCCAGCGTCCTGGCGGCCTCCGTACGCAGGCGGTTGGTCAGCGCGAAGTCCCGCGCCACCTTCCGCGGGTCGACCGTCGCGGGGATGGCCGTGAGCAGGTGCACGACGGCGTCCGGCGCCGCCTCGCGTACCGCCGCGGCCAGCGCCTCACGGTCCAGCGCGTCGACGGTGACGGTCCGTACGCCCGCCGCCCGCTGGGGGCCCGGCCTGCGGGACAGCGCGACCACCTCGTGTCCTGCGGCGGCCAGCAGCGGCACCGCCTGCCGCCCGACGACACCGGTCGCGCCGGCGACGACTACTCGCATGATGACTCCTCGTTCCCGTTCGTTCCGCTCGTGGTGCTGGTGACGGGAGCAGGACGGGCGAGGCCGGCCCTGCGTGACAGCCGCGGGTATGACGCCGGTCACATCGCCGCGGGGCGGGGACGGGGCCCGTTGTCAGTGGTGTCAGGGACGCTGGACTCACACGTCATCGAGTGGGGGAGCAGTCCGATGCCGATCCGCGTTTCCAGCCGCCGCCGGTCCGCCGCGTCGCTGGCCGCCGCCTTTCCCGGCGCGGAGATCGTCGACGTGACCTCCAAGGGTCCCGAGCCGTGGGTGCGGCTGAGCCCGTTCCATCCGCACGGCGGCATCCCGGTGCCCTTCTGCGAGGACCTGACCAGCCAGTCGGTGGAGGGCATCTGGCAGGGGCTGAAGGTCTTCGAGCACACCGGCGTCGACCTCGCGAGGCTCGGGATCACCTCGATGAAGGGGCTCAAGCGGACGGTGCGGCGGTACGGGCCCGCCCTTGGCCACCGCGCGGGTCCCTACGGCGACCGCCTGCTGTCCTACGAGGCGGCCCGGCGCGCGATCTACCTTCCGGCCTACCGGTGGGTGCTGGAGCACCGCACCGCCGACCTGGTCGAACGGCTGCGCGGGATGGGCGACGTGGTGCTGCTCGACTACACGACCAACGGCGACGTCACCGACCTTTCGACCCCGCTCTCCCACGCCGCGCTCATCCGGCTGCACATCGAGGGCGGTTGGCCCCTGGAGGGTGAGTCCCTGCCCTCAGAGGGCGCGCAGGACGCGCCAGGCATAGCGGCCGGTGTTCGCGGCCTCGCCGGTGAGGACCGCGTGCACCTGCCCGCTGAAGGGGAAGCCCGCGGCCTTGCCGCCGCAGACGACCCTCCTGCCGGGTGAGTCATCCGTCATCCGGACGGTGATCCCGCCCTTGCCGGAGCACGCGACCTGCAGCACGTGCCGGCCGGGCAGGGTGTCGTCGTCGATGCCGGTCGCGGGTTCCGACGCCCATTCCGCGCCGGACAGCACGGGGGAGGTGCTGTAGCCCGCGGGGGTCCACTCGTCGACGAGCGCCGAGGCGAGCAGGTCCGCGTCGCCGATCGGCCGCACGGTGGGCCCGGCGGAGCGGTGGACCGCGGGCTTGCCCGTGGGCGCCGCCGGTGCGTGCGGCGAACCGGAGCAGGCCGCCAGTGCGATCAGCGGGGCCACGGCGCACAGCACCGCCCCGATGCGTCCCGTGCCCCGTCGGTGTCGCGTGGACCTCATGGTGCCTCCCCCTTCCGCCGGGTGTTCGCACCCGGCGTCCCGTGGCCGACGGTAGCCGGGCCGGGCGTCCGGTACCCGTGCAACGCGGGGGAGTTGAGGAAGTCCAGAGCCACCGGCGGGGGCCCGATCCCGTGGACAGAGCCGGGGCCCGGTGCGAGTATCGGGACGGTGGCCGTCGATGATCAGCAGTACCGCCCGCTGCGCAGGCAGCGGGACTTCCTGCTGCTGTGGGGCGGCCAGACCGTCAGCGAGGTCGGGTCGCAGATCTCCGTGCTCGCCCTCCCGCTGGTCGCCGTCGTCGTGCTGCACGCGAGCGCCTTCCAGGTCGGCCTGCTGTCGGCCGCGAGCACGAGCGCGTATCTGCTGGTGGCGCTGCCCGCGGGGGCCGTCGTGGACCGGGTGGCCAAGCGGCCGCTGATGATCGGGTGCAGCCTCGGGCTGCTGGCGGTGGTCGGCTCGGTGCCGGTGGCGCAGGCTGCGGGGGCGCTGACCCTCGGGCAGCTCTACGCGGTCGCGCTCGTCTCCGGGGTGCTGTCGGTGTTCTTCTCGGTCGCCTACCAGAGCTATCTGCCGGCCCTGCTCGCCCGCGAGCAGCTGATGGACGGCAACGGCAAGCTCGCCGCCTCGCAGTCGGCCGCCCAGATCGCCGGGCCGGGGGCGGGCGCGGGCCTGGTCACGCTGGTCGGGGCCGCCACGGCGATGACCGCGGACGCGCTGTCCTTCGCGGTGTCGGCCGCCTCGCTCGCCGCGATCCGCACCCGGGAGCCGCTACGCCCCAAGGCGCAGGCGGGGCCCACCCTGCGGGCGCAGATCGGCGCGGGCCTCGCGCATGTGGTGCGGGACCCGATCCTGCGCAACGGGGTGGCCTTCAACGGCACCGCCAACTTCTTCGTGATCATGGTGGAGACGCTGGGCCCGGTCTTCCTCATCCGCACGCTCCACCTGCGCCCCGGCCTCGTCGGGCTGCTCCTCGCGCTGGGGGCGGTCGGCGGTGTCGCCGGCGGGGTCGCGGCGAAGTCGCTTGCCCGGCGTGTGGGTTCCGCGCGGATCAGCTGGGTCGCGATGACCGTGCTGTCGCTGCCGGGGCTGCTGATCCCGCTGGCCGGGCACGGCTGGGCGGTGCTGCTGTTCGGCGCCGGCTGGATCTCCTGGACCTTCGCCTCGACCGTCACCGGCATCTCGCTGACCAGTTACCGGCAGGCGACCTGTCCGCCGGAACTGCTCGGCAGGGTCAGCGCGGCCGCCCGCTGGATCAACTGGGGCACCCTGCCGCTCGGAGGCCTGGCCGGGGGAGCGCTGGCGACCGCGCTCGGCGTGCGTACGACCCTGTGGATCGCCGTGGCCGGCGGCTGCTGCGCCGGCCTGTGGCTCTTCTTCTCCCCGCTGCGCGGCATGCGCGACATCCCGCTCGGCCGCCCGGGCCCCGCACTCGCCGCCGGGGCTGCCTGACGCCGTACGCCCGTTCGTGGTTGGCTGTCCGGGCGTACGACCAGAAGCAGAACCCACCACCCGAGCGAGGACCAGAGCATGTACGAGTACAAGGTCGTCTCCTTCCGTGAATCGCTGATCGGCGACGCGCTCGACGGCGACAAGCTGGAGAAGACCCTCAACAAGCACGCGTCCGACGGCTGGGCGCTCAAGTCCATCACCGCCGCCGATGTGAAGGGCCGGATAGGCCCCGGCGCCGTCGAGGGCCTGCTCCTCACCTTCGAGCGCCCCCGCCAGGGCTGAGGCCCGAGCGCGGCCGGGGGGCCTGGGCCCGCCTCCGCCGGACAGGCCCTGACGGCTGTCCGGCGCACCGGCCCGCAGGGGCTGCCGCGGTCCCCGGCGGGTGTGCGACGACCGCCACGGCACTCCCCCGGACTCCGCCCCGGGGTGCCCCCACCGCCGTGCGATGCACCGCTTCTCACCACGTCTGCTGCCGCCCGCCGGTCCGCCGGGGACCCACGGGTACGCCTTAGGCTCGGCGCATGCCGCCTGCCGCCCGCCGCCGCGTCCGCACCTACGACCCCGACCGCACCTGGGGCGCGTTGATCGCGCAGGCCGGCCATGTGCGCGACGCCGTGCGGGAGTTGCCGGCCGGGGCCTACGCGGAGCCGTCGGGGCTGCCCGGCTGGGACGTGCGGACCCTGGTCGCGCACATCGTGCGGCAGGTGGACGTGCTCGGGGTACTGCTGGCCGAGCCGGAACCCGCGCCCGGGGGACAGCTGACCGGGCTCGACGGCTGGACGCAGGCCACGGGACCGATCGCCGCCCGGCTGGACGAAACGACGCGGGCGGCCGAGAAAGCGATGGGGGACCCGGTGGCGGCGTTCGAGGCCGCGGTGGACAGGCTCGACGGGCTGCGGGCCGAGGCGCTGCGGCCCGGGCGGCTGCTCGCGGAACCCTTCGGCGGCATGCGCGCGGCGGACTTCACGGTGACACGGCTGGTCGAACTCGTCGTGCACGCCGACGACCTGGCCAGGGCGACGGGCCGCGAGGTGCCGCTTGACCGGCAGGCGCTGGCGGCGGTGGTGCGGGTGCTGGCCGACGGGCTCGCCGCGAAGGCGCCCGGCAACTCGGTGGAGGTACGGGTGCCGCCCTACGCGGCGGTGCAGTGCGTGCAGGGCCCGCGGCACACCCGCGGCACCCCGCCCAACGTCGTGGAGACCGACCCGCTGACCTGGATCAGGCTCGCCGCCGGGCGTACCGGTTGGGCCGAGGCGCTGGACGACGCCAAGGTCGCGGCGAGCGGGGAACGCGCGGACCTGGCCCCGTATCTGCCGGTCATGCGCTGACGGAACTGATCTCGGCCCGCCCGGTCCCGCGCACGCCGGGGGAGCGGGAGCGGGGTCACAGCAGGCGGTCGACCAGCCCGTCGATGTAGTCCGGGGTGAGCGGGCCCAAGCCGAACAGGACGCGGATGTACATCGGGGCCAGGATGTGGTCCAGCACGTCGAGTGCGTCGGGTGCGGGCTCGCCGCGTTCACGGGAGCGGTCGAGCATGGACTGCAACTGCCGGGTGCGTTCGTCGCGGAGGTCGTCACGTGCCTGCGATGCCTGGCCGTTGCCCGACAGGGCGACGGCCAGGCGCACCAGGGCCAGACCGTCGGGGCCGGTGATCTCACGGGCCACGGCGGCCGCGTAGGTGCGCAGGTCGCCGTCCAGGCTCCCGGTGTCGGGCATCGGCGAGCGCGCGTTGAGCCGGGTGAGCGCCACGTCGCCGAGCAGGGATTCCAGGCTGCCCCAGCGTCGGTAGATGCTGCTGTCGGCCACGCCCGCGCGGGCCGCGACCTCGCCGACGGTGAAGTTGCCGTAGCCGCGCTCGCTGATCAGGTCGGTGACGGCCTGGTGCACATCCGCGCCGATGCGGGCGCTGCGCCCGCCGGGCCGCCTGGCCGGCTGTCGCTCGTTCATGCCCCCACCTTAACGCAGCTGACACTTGCGTTTGCGGGCGGCCGGTCCTACAGTCTCCTAACGCAGTCGCCGACTGCTTTAGTGCGCCCATGGGTATCCGCCACCCGCGCCGGAGGCGGACGGGCGCGATCCACGACCGAGAGGAATCCCCATCTCCGCATCGCATGTGGCCGCAGGCGGTCGATCGCACCGGGCCGTGCTGCTCACGGTGACCTGCCTCGGCCAGTTCATGGTCCTGCTCGACAACACGATCGTCGGCGCGGCGCTGCCCGACATGCAGAACCGGCTGCACACCCACTTGACCGGCCTGCAGTGGATCGTCGACGCGTACGTGCTGCTGGTCGCCATGCTGCTGCTGTCCGGCGGCATCTTCGCCGACCGGTTCGGCCGCAAGCGGGTGTACCTGACCGGCGTGGCGGTCTTCACCGCCGCGTCCGGGCTGTGCAGCCTCGCGCCCTCGGTCGGCTGGCTCATCGCCGCCCGGGCGCTCCAGGGCATCGGGGCCGCGGCGCTCAGCCCTGCCTCGCTCGCCCTGCTCGCCGCCGCCCACCCGGTGCCGCAGGAGCGGGTCAAGGCGATCGGATTGTGGGCCGGAATCAGCGGAATCGGCCTGGCCGCGGGCCCGGTGGCGGGCGGTGTGCTGACGGATGCCTTCGGCTGGCCCGCCATCTTCCTGGTCAATCTGCCCATCGGCCTGGTCCTGCTGCTGGTCGGCCTGCGCAGCCTCGAAGAGGCCCGCAACCCGAACGCCCCGGCGATCGACCTCCCGGGGACGGCGCTGTCCGTTCCGGGGGTGGGGGTGCTGACCTACGGGCTGATCGAGGGCGGCGCGCGCGGCTGGACGTCGCCGGTGATCCTGGGCAGCTTCGCCGCCGCGGCGGTCCTGCTCGCCGGCTTCGTCGCCGTCGAGGCGCGGCGCTCCGCCCCGATGCTGCCGCTGCGGCTCTTCCGGCAGCGGCTGTTCACCGTGTCCAACACCGCCATGGTCGTGGTGGGGTTCGCGCTCATGGGCTCGACGTTCTTCTTCTCCCAGTTCTTCGTGTACGTCCAGGGCAGCTCGATTCTGCGCGCGGGACTCCAGACCCTGCCGACCTCACTCGCCATGGTGGTCGTCAGCCCGTACGCGGGCCGGCTCGCCGCCCGGTACGGCTTCCGCGTGGTGGCCACCACCGGCCTGGCGCTGGCCGGGCTGGGACTGCTGGCGCTCGGCACGGTCCACGCCGACACCGGCTACGGGAACGTGTGGTGGCGGCTGGCGGTCGTCGGCATCGGCTTCGCCCTGACCCTGTCCCCGCTGACGGGAGCCGCCATCCAGGCGGTCAGCCCGCAGGAGGGCGGCCTCGCGTCAGGAATCAGCAGCACCACCCGGCAGATCGGCGCGGTGCTCGGTGTGGCGGTGCTCGGAGCCGTCGTCCGCACCCGGCAATCCGGCGGCGCCTCCTTCGAGGCCGGGCTCGACAGCGCCTTCCTCATGGCCGGCGCCATCACCCTGGCCGCCGCCGTGCCCACCGGGCTGTGGCTGGCGAGGTCCAAGCCCGCGGAAGCCTCCGCCGCGGGGCGCCTTTCCGCCGATCCCGAGAAGGTCGCCATCGGGCACGAGGCGTCCGCGAACAACCGTTGACGACAACCGCCTCGGCGGTATCCGGATCACAACCCCGAACAGGGAATACCGAATACGGAATACGCCGTACCGGGTGATCGGGGAGCCCCCGGGGGGACATGTGTGCCCCCGGGGGCGAACGGGCCGGTGTTATCGTTGGACGCAGAAGAGTTGGGCTGGCTTGTTCCAGCCGTGAGCTCAGCAAACCCCGGGGGGGGATTTGTCCAGGGATCTGGAGTTGTTTCAGGCCAGCCTCGGTAAATTTCGCGAGGCGGCTTTTCATATTCCGTCGTTGACCGGAAGGCAGCGCGAAGTCCTGCACTGGTTGGCATCCGGTCACTCCAACGACGAGATCGCCGAAGAACTGTTCATCACCCAACGCACGGTGAAAGCCCATGTCGCCGTGCTCATGGCGCACTTGGGCGTCGCCAGCAGGCTGGAACTCGCGGTCGCCGCGGTGGTCGGCCATCTGGAGAGCGCCGGGGCGATACCCGGCGACGACGTCAAGGCGGCCAAGGACCTGCTCTCGGTCTGAACGCCGCCACCGCGTCCCGCGGATCCTGACGCACCGCCAGGATCCGCGGGCGCGCGCCGGACCTCAGCGCCGCAGCGCTTCGGCCGGCTCGATCCTGGACGCGCGCCAGGCCGGGTAGAGCCCGGCCGCCAGCCCGGTCAGCAGGCCGACCAGGGGGCCGCGGTGACCGTGCTGGTGTGCATCACCGGGGTCCACTGCCGGGCGACGGCGACCAGGATCACCGTGGCCGCGCCGAGCGCGGTCCCGATCAGACCACCCATGGCGCCCAGCACCCCTGATTCGGCCAGGAACTGACGGGTGACATGGCGGCCCCGCGCGCCCAGCGCCCGGCGCAGGCCGATCTCGCCGGTCCGCTCCAGGACGGCGACCAGCGTGGTGTTGGCGATGCCCACCGCCCCGATGACCAGGCAGATCGCCGCCAGCAGCAGGAAGAGCTGGTCGAGGTCGGAGGTCACGTGGTTGCGCAGGCTCTTCGGATCGGGCGGCGCGGTGGCCTTGAGGTAGTCGGGGTGGTCCGGCCGGAGCGCGGTCGGCGCCTCGGCGGCGAGCTGCTGGGCCGCCCCCACCGCGGTGGAGATCACCATCTTCGCGTCCTCCGCCTCCTTCGGCGGGCCCGGGTGTCGGCGGGCGGTGTGCGGCGGCTGCGAGACCCGGTCGGGCCGGCCGTTCGCAGGGGTGTTTCCTGCCAGTCAGGGACTGACATGCAAGTCATGGAGAGACACATCTGGCAGGTATTTCCCGCCCGTGATGCCCGGATATACCCATTTTTGGGGGTGGCGTAATTGCGCCGGTAATCCCAGCCGGTATATGCCCCGCCCTTTCCGCTCTCCTAGGATGAAGACCTGCGGGGCCGCCGGGAGGCCGAATCCGACGGTCGGCCCCGTCCTGGAGACGCGCCCGCCGGAACCCCCGTACCGGCGGGCGTTCCCATGTCCGCGACCCGGCCGCCGGTCGCCCGGCCCCGCCGGCTCCCGGCCGCGGGCCGCCGTCCAGGCCCCTGTCGCACCCGGGTGCGTTTCCGGCCACCCGGCCGTCGGTTTCCGGCCCCGGCCCCGGGATGGCCCTAGGCTGGCCTCCGTAAAATCCAGACCCGCCGGCCCGGAGCAACCCCCGTACCGGACGGCGCACCCGCGCCTTGGGGGGCACGTCACACCCCCGTGTCCCCCAAGGCGCTACGCGCATAGAAGCGCTGATCGCGAGGGTCCCTCGTTCGGATGACGGGCGAACCTGCCCTAGACTCGTAGACGTGCCTCGTGGTGACGGACGACTCAGCCACGACCTGCTCCCCGGTGAGAAGGGCCCCCAGGACGCGTGTGGCGTCTTCGGTGTCTGGGCCCCGGGCGAAGAGGTCGCCAAACTCACCTATTTCGGGCTGTACGCCCTGCAGCACCGCGGACAGGAGTCCGCGGGCATCGCAGTGAGCAACGGCTCCCAGATTCTGGTCTTCAAGGACATGGGCCTGGTCTCCCAGGTCTTCGACGAGACCTCGCTCGGCTCGCTGACCGGCCATATCGCCGTCGGCCACGCCCGCTACTCGACCACCGGCGCCTCGGTGTGGGAGAACGCGCAGCCCACCTTCCGTGCGACCGCCCACGGCTCCATCGCCCTCGGGCACAACGGCAACCTGGTCAACACGGCGGAGCTCGCCGGGATGGTCGCCGACATGCCGCAGACCCCCGGCAGGACCACCCGGGTCGCGGCGACCAACGACACCGACCTGATCACCGCCCTGCTCGCCGGGCAGACCGCCGACGACGGCACCCCGCTGTCGGTCGAGCAGGCCGCCCACCAGGTGCTGCCGAAGATCAAGGGCGCCTTCAGCCTCGTCTACATGGACGAGCACACCCTCTACGCGGCCCGCGACCCGCAGGGCATCCGCCCGCTGGTGCTGGGCCGGCTCGAACGGGGCTGGGTCGTCGCCTCGGAGAGCGCCGCGCTCGACATCTGCGGTGCCAGCTTCGTCCGGGAGATCGAGCCCGGCGAGCTGGTCGCGATCGACGAGCAGGGCCTGCGTACCTCCCGCTTCGCCGAGGCCCGGCCCAAGGGCTGCGTGTTCGAATACGTCTACCTGGCCAGGCCCGACACCGACATCGCGGGCCGCAACGTCTACCTCTCCCGGGTGGAGATGGGCCGCCGGCTCGCCAAGGAGGCGCCGGTCGACGCCGACCTGGTGATACCGACGCCGGAGTCCGGCACCCCGGCCGCCGTCGGATACGCCGAGGCCAGCGGGATCCCCTACGGCTCCGGCCTGGTCAAGAACAGCTACGTCGGCAGGACCTTCATCCAGCCGTCGCAGACCATCAGGCAGCTGGGCATCCGGCTCAAGCTCAACCCGCTCAAGGAAGTCATCCGCGGCAAGCGCCTGGTGGTCGTCGACGACTCGATCGTCCGCGGCAACACCCAGCGCGCCCTGGTGCGGATGCTGCGCGAGGCGGGCGCCGCCGAGGTGCACGTGCGGATCTCGTCGCCGCCGGTGAAGTGGCCGTGCTTCTTCGGCATCGACTTCGCCACCCGCGCCGAGCTGATCGCCAACGGCATGTCGGTCGAGGAGATCGGCACCTCGCTCGGCGCCGACTCGCTCGCCTACATCTCGCTCGACGCCATGGTCGAGGCGACCACCATCGCCAAGCCCAACCTGTGCCGCGCCTGCTTCGACGGCGAGTACCCGATGGACCTGCCCGACCCGGAACTGCTGGGCAAGCAGCTGCTGGAAGTCGAGCTGGCCGGGGGCGCGGACGCCGCCGACGCCCTGCGCAGGCCGTGACCGCGACGACTGATCGCCCCTTCCGGCCTCTCACCCGACACGAAAGTGCCAGCAATGTCTGAGACAAACGGAACGACCGGTGCCAGCTACGCGGCGGCGGGCGTCGACATCGAGGCGGGCGACCGCGCCGTCACCCTGATGAAGGAGTGGGTGCGCAAGGCCACCCGCCCCGAGGTGGTCGGCGGGCTCGGCGGCTTCGCGGGCCTCTTCGACGCCTCGGCGCTCAAGCGCTACGAGCGCCCGCTGCTGGCCTCCGCGACGGACGGCGTCGGCACCAAGGTGGACATCGCCCGCCGGATGGGGGTCTACGACACCATCGGCCACGACCTGGTCGGCATGGTCGTGGACGACCTGGTGGTGTGCGGGGCCGAGCCGCTTTTCATGACCGACTACATCTGCGTCGGCAAGGTCCACCCCGAACGGGTCGCGGCCATCGTCAAGGGCATCGCCGAGGGCTGCGTCCTGGCCGGCTGCGCGCTGGTCGGCGGCGAGACGGCCGAGCACCCAGGGCTGCTGGGCGCCGAGGAGTTCGACGTCGCAGGTGCGGGCACCGGCGTGGTCGAGGCCGACCAGCTGCTGGGCGCCGACCGCATCCGTACGGGTGACGCGGTGATCGCGATCGAGTCGTCAGGACTTCACTCGAACGGCTACAGCCTGGTGCGCCACGTGTTCTTCGAGCGGGCCGGCTGGGCACTGGACCGGGAGGTCCCGGAGCTGGGCAGGACCCTCGGCGAGGAGCTGCTGGAGCCGACCAGGATCTACTCGCTCGACTGCCTCGCCCTGACCCGTACCACCGAGGTGCACGCCTTCTCGCACATCACCGGCGGCGGCCTGGCCAACAACCTGGCCCGGGTCGTCCCCGACGGCCTGCGCGCCACGGTCGACCGGTCGACCTGGGCGCCGGCCCCGATCTTCGACCTGGTCGGCGGCGCCGGCCGGGTGGAGCGGCTGGAGCTGGAGAAGACGCTGAACATGGGCGTGGGCATGGTCGCGGTGGTGCCGCAGGAGTCCGTGGAGGTGGCCCTGGCCACGCTGGCCGACCGGGGCGTGGGCGCCTGGGTCGCCGGCTCGATCACGGCACGCGAAAGCGGCGCGGCCGCCGTGGAGCTCGTCGGTGACCACGCGGGCTGATCAGGTCGCGGGGACGGTGCCGCCGGCCGGACCGGTGGCACCGCCGGCCGGTGCGGTGGCCGGATTCCTGCCCTCCGGCTGCCCGCGACGGCAGTGCGCGATCAGCATCGGGGCACGACGAAACCCGGTCCGGGGCTGATCGCCCCCGGCCGGGTCAGCGTGTGTGGTGTCCTCGCTGCGTCAAGCGCGACGGCGCTGCGACGAGGACGGGGAGTCGGACGACTGCTCGTCCTCGTCATCGTCGTCGTCGTTGTACAGATCCGCGTACTGAGCGTACGGGTCGTCGTCGTCCAACTCGTCGTCATCGTCCTCGACAGGCTCCGGATTAACCGGCCTCGACGGCGATGCGCCCAGCTCGTCGGCCAGACGTGAGAGATCCGTACCGCCGCTGTTGTACTTCAGCTGGCGGGCGACCTTCGTCTGCTTGGCCTTGGCCCGGCCGCGCCCCATGGCTCGACCCCCTTAACGGCGGGGCTCAACGGCCCCGAGTCTTGACACGCGTTCATGATGAGGAGCGGTCTCTCCGGAGAGAGACCGGTCCGTAGGGCCTCAACGGTACCTGCTTCCGACGCCGCACGGTACGTCGCCCGCACGACGCGCGTCGGATCAGAGGCCGTTCACGACCCTGTCCTGCCTGGTCAGACCCGATTTTACCTTCTTCTAGCGCGAACTTGCTATCGGGCCGTGCGTTCGGTCACGTGCGTCACTCAAGGACGCAGCCATTCCGCGGCGGGGGTGCGCTCCGCCATCCGGTGCTCGGCCAGCCGGTCGGCGGCGACCGCCGGCGGGACACCGTCGGCCTTCGCGCGATCGAAAATGGCCAGAGTCGTGTCGAAGATCTTGGTCGCCTTGGCCTTGGCCCGGTCGAAATCGAAACCGTGCAGTTCGTCCGCGACCTGGATCACACCGCCCGCGTTCACGACGTAGTCGGGCGCGTAGAGGATGCCGCGGTCGGCGAGGTCCTTCTCGACCCCGGGGTGCGCCAGCTGGTTGTTCGCGGCGCCGCACACCACGGTCGCGGTCAGCGCGGCGACGGTCGGGTCGTTCAGGGCGTGGCCCAGCGCGCAGGGGGCGTAGACGTCGAGCGGGCTGCGGACCAGCACCTCGGCGTCGCTGACCGCGCCGACCTCCGGGTGGCGCGCGATGACCGCCTCGACCGCCTCGGCCCGCACGTCCGTGACGACGACCTCGGCACCGTCCTCGACCAGGTGCCGCACCAGGTGCTTGCCGACCTTGCCGACGCCGGCGACGCCGACCCTGCGGCCCCGCAGCGAGGCCTCGCCCCACTGGGCCTGGGCGGCGGCCCGCATGCCCTGGAAGACACCGAAGGCGGTGAGCACGGAGGAGTCGCCGGCGCCGCCGTTCTCCGGGGAGCGGCCGGTGGTCCAGCGGTTCTCGCGGGCGACGACGTCCATGTCGGCGACGTAGGTGCCGACATCGCACGCGGTGACGTAGCGGCCGCCGAGCGAGGCGACGAAGCGCCCGTAGGCGAGGAGCAGCCGCTCGGTCTTGTCGGTGTCGGGGTCGCCGATGATGACGGCCTTGCCGCCGCCGTGGTCGAGCCCGGCCAGCGCGTTCTTGTACGACATGCCGCGGGCGAGGTTCAGCGCGTCCTCGACGGCCGCGTCGTCCGAGGCGTACGGGAAGAATCGGGTGCCGCCGAGGGCCGAGCCCAGGGCGGTGGAGTGGAGCGCGATCACGGCCTTGAGGCCTGATGTGCGGTCCTGGCAGAGAACGACCTGCTCGTGTCCGCCCTGCTCCGATCGGAACAGTTTGGCGACGACACTTTCGGTCTGTCGTACGTCGGTCACGGTGGTGACTCCCATAGTCCAGTGGTCCCATGTCCTGCGGGTTGTCGCGCCCCCCGTACGGGTGGCGGAGGGGTTGATGGCCACAGCGTAGGCCCTGCGGGCCCGCCTGGGTGGCGGCTCGTTCCCGGGCGTGGCCAGTGGTCGGGATCACGTCCGGGGGGACCGGCCGCGTGGGACGATCGTGCCGACGGCAGGTGGCGCGAGGGAGCGGGTGTGGGCGGTTCACCGGTAGTGGTCCCCTACGCGGCGTATTTGCGGGTCTACGAGCCGCTGGCGGCCTTTCCCGAGCCCGAACGCAGCCATTGGTACCGCTACGCCTCCGCGGGTCCCGCGCGGACCGCACAGGACGAGCTGCGGCAGTCGCTGGCCGGCCTGGTCCCGGTCCCGCCGATCGCCGTCCCGGTGCACGAGAGCGCCGACGCCTTCGTCGCCGTGGTCGGCGGTGTCACCCACGTCTGTCCCTGGCGCACCCGGCTGCGCGGCTGGCTGGCCCTGGAGCGGGCCGGCGAGCTGGTCCCCGAGTCGGTGCTCGATGCGATGCTGCCGCCTGTCGTACGCCTGCAGGCCGCGGCCGACCACGACTCCTGGCGCGAGCGCAACCCCGACGCGCGGCCCTGGATCCGTACCGCCACCTGGCATGTCCCGGTGCGCTGGTTCGTCCTGGTCGCCGACGACGAGCGGGAGTACGAGCCGGCGGGCGCGGGCGAGTCCAAGGAGCCGCTGCTGCGCTACCGCACACCCATGGTGCAGGCCAGGCGGCGGGTGGCGCGGGGGCTGCGGGTGCTCAAGGACGCGCTGGACGAGGGCAGCCCGCTGATCGACGGGCTGATCGACGTGGGCCGCTGGCTGGAGGAATTCCACCCGCGCTCGCTGGTGGAGCTCGACTACGGCGGGCTGGTCCATGTGATGGGTCCCGAGCGGCTGGCGGACGACCGCTCGGCCGCCGACGTCGCCGAGGGCCTCGCCGCGCTGCGGGGCGGCGACTCGGGCGCGGCGGGGGTGGCCTACGAACGCCTGTCCGACCGCTGGCGCGCGGTACGCGAACGCCAGTTCTCCAGCTGAGGCCGGGCCGGCGCCGCGCCTGACCGCGGGGGCGTTTTCGGATCTTTGGCCCAAGGGTGACGGAGAGCACGTACCCGGAGTCTTGCCTGCATCACCATGTGTCATGCCAAAATGGGACAACGGGTCCGCCTCGGGCACGTCTCGAAGGTGGGGATGTTGCAGATGATCGTACTGTGACTGATCGTCACGCTCGCGTGACTGTCCGTTATGACACGGTCCATCGGCTTCCGTCGAGCTTGAACACCTGAGAGGGCAAATCCATCGGTTTGGCCGACGCGGCTGGACGGATGGTGTAGTTGTAGTGCCGAGGACAAGCCGTTCGTCCTATTACCGACTCGGCCCGCGTCTGCCATTTCGGGCAACGTGGGTCAAGGTGCAGAATTTAGAGGAAAGAACCGCGTTGGTTCGGTTCTCTCAAGGAGGCCGCTCATGACCGCTCGCACCCCTGATGCCGAGCCGTTGCTAACCCCTGCCGAGGTCGCGACCATGTTCCGCGTCGACCCGAAGACGGTCACGCGCTGGGCCAAGGCAGGCAAGCTCACGTCCATCCGCACGCTGGGCGGCCACCGCCGCTACCGCGAAGCGGAGGTCCGTGCACTGCTCGCGGGCATTCCGCAGCAGCGCAGCGAGGCCTGACAGCTTTTTTGGGCGCCGTCCCCCTTAACGGCGCCTGGCCGCACGGCACGCCTGCCCCCATCAGGGACGGCCTGAGGCTTCGTTCCACCGGCTCCACCTGATCCACCCGCAGTACCCCGCACCACCACGAACGGCCTGTACCACCCGGATCCCGCCGGATCCGGACGCAACACCTCAGCAGCATCACAGCGTGAACAGGATCGCATCGGACTCCGCCGGGTCCGATGCGGTCCTTTTTCGTGCCTTGGGTGTACGTCCCGGACGGGGTGCCATTGCACATATTAAATCGACAGCCTTGCGGAGGGTGTCGGGTTCCGCGATCCCGAATCTACTTTACGTGACTCCCGTCACATGCACGGTACTTGTGGATCTTGCGGGCGGTGCGGTAGTGAACTCCCGCGGCAGGAAGGGGCGCACGAGCACTCCGGAGGAGCCCGTGACACACGGGAATGCCCGGTTCCGCGGAGCGGTGACGGGCCGTGTGAAGTCCTGCGGTCCTGGCGGGATTTACGCCGTCTTCCGTGCACCGGCGCGGCGGCTCCGGGCGGGTGTGACAACGGCCCGCCTCCATGAGGAGGGCGGGCCGGAGCAGGTGCTCGGGGGCGGGCGTGACAGCGGCCCGCCTCCGTGAGGGGGGACGGGCCGGTTGCATGTTGTGCGGTCCTGACGGGATTTGCTGCGGCCTGTTTTGCGGCTGGCGCCGCGGGCGCGGCGGCTCGGGGGCGGGCGTGACAGCGGCCCGCCTCCGTGAGGGGGGACGGGCCGGTTGCATGTTGTGCGGTCCTGACGGGATTTGCTGCGGCCTGTTTTGCGGCTGGCGCCGCGGGCGCGGCGGCTCCGGGCGGGCATGACAGCGGCCCGCCTCCGCGAGGGGGGACGGGCCGGTTGCATGTTGTGCGGTCCTGACGGGATTTGAACCCGCGGCCTCCACCTTGACAGGGTGGCGAGCACTCCAAACTGCTCCACAGGACCTTGCTGCGAGACAGACTGTACAGCAGGTCAGGGGGTGCGGTCGAACTCGATCGCGAGGAGGGCGGGCGGCGGGGCGGCCGGTCAGCCCCAGGCCTCGTCGAGGGCCTTGAAGACGCGTTTGTCGGAGACCGGGAAGGCCGTGCCCAGGGCGTGGGCGAAGTAGCTGACCCGCAGCTCCTCGATCATCCAGCGGATGTCGCGCACCGCGGCGGGGACCGGCCGGCCCGCCGGCTGGGCGGCCAGCAGTTGGGCGTACTCCGCCTGGATCTCGCGGACCTTCTCCATCCGGGTGCCGTCCCGCTGCGCACCCGTGGGCATCTGCTGGAGGCGGCGGTCGGCGGCGACCAGGTAGCGCATCAGGTCGGGGAGCCGCCGAAGGCCCGCCTCGGTCACGAAACCGGGGTGCACGAGGCCCGCCAGCTGCTCCTTGACGTCCTGGAGGTTCGCGACCAGGACGAGGCTCCTGGTGTCCTTCAGACGCCGCTCGCAGGAGTGCCAGGCGGCCAGCACCTGCTGGACCCGCTGGACGCTGCGGCCGGTCAGCTCGACCAGGTCCGCGCGCACCGCGTCGTAGAGCTTGCGGTAGCCCTCCTCGTCCCACGCGGGGCCGCCGTGCTCGGCGATCAGCCGGTCCGCCGCCGCGGTGGCGCAGTCCTCGAACAGCGCCTGCACGCTGCCGTGCGGATTCCTCGACAGGGCCAGCTTCTGCTGGTTGGACAGCTGGTCGGCGACGAACTTCGCCGGATTGACCGGCACGTTGAGCAGGATCAGCCGGCGGGTACCGCGCCACATCGCCGCGGCCTGCTCCGGCTCGGTGTCGAAGAGCCGCACCGCCACCGACGCGCCCTCGTCGACCAGCGCCGGGTACGCCTTCACCGGCTGCCCGGACCGCCTGGCCTCGAAGGTGCGGGGCAGCGCGCCGATCGTCCAGTCCTTGAGCCCGGTGCGCTGCTCGACCGAGGCGAGCACCGGGTCGGAAGCGCGCTCGAAGGCCTTGGTGATGGCCTCCCTGGTCTTCGGCTTGAGCCGCAGTTTCAGCGCGTCGAGGTCCTTGTCCTCGGCGACCGTCCTGCGCCGTTCGTCGATCACCCGGAAGGTGACCTTGAGGTGGTCGGGCACCTTCGTGAGGTCGAAGTCCTCCGCGGTGACCGGCACGCCGACCATCCGCTGCAACTCCCGTGCCAGGACCAGCGGCAGGGGGTCGGGACCGGCCACGGCCCGGTCGAGGAACGCCTTCGCGTGGTTCGGCGCGGGCACGTAGTGCCGCCTGATCGGCTTCGGCAGCGAGCGGATCAGCTCGGTGACGACCTGCTCGCGCAGGCCGGGGATCTGCCAGTCGAAGCCGTCGGGCACCGCCTGGTTGAGTACCTGGAGCGGGATGTGCACGGTCACGCCGTCCGCGTCCGCGCCCGGCTCGAACTGGTAGGTCACGCGGAATTTCAGCGCGCCCTGCCGCCAGGAGTCGGGGTAGTCGGCCTTGGTGACCGCCTCCGCGTTCTCGTTGATCAGCATGGAGTGCTCGAAGTTGAGCAACTCCGGCTCCTCGCGCCGCTTCTGCTTCCACCAGGAGTCGAAGTGGGCGCCGGACACCACGTCCTCCGGCAGCTTGCGGTCGTAGAAGTCGTACAGCGTCTCGTCGTCGACCAGGATGTCCCGCCGCCTGGCGCGGTGCTCCAGCTCCTCGACCTCGCCGAGCAGCTTGCGGTTGTCGTGGAAGAACTGGTGGTGGGTGCGCCAGTCGCCCTCGACCAGGGCGTTGCGGATGAACAGCTCCCGGGAGACCTCGGCGTCGATCCGGCCGTAGTTGACCTTGCGCTGGGCGACCAGCGGGACGCCGTAGAGGGTCACCTTCTCGTACGCCATCACCGCCGCCTGGTCCTTCTCCCAGTGCGGTTCGCTGTAGGAGCGCTTGACCAGGTGCTGGGCCAGCGGCTCGACCCACTCAGGCTCGATCTTCGCGTTGACCCGCGCCCACAGCCGGGAGGTCTCCACCAGCTCCGCCGACATGATCCAGCGCGGCGGCTTCTTGAACAGGGCGGAACCGGGGAAGACCGCGAACTTGGCGCTGCGGGCGCCCAGGTACTCGTTCTTGTCGGTGTCCTTGAGCCCCAGGTGCGACAGCAGCCCGGCCAGCAGCGACTGGTGGACCCTGACCGGATCGGCCGCGTCGTCGGCGGACGCCGCCTCGGTCACGGTGATGCCCAGCGACTTGGCGACCGAGCGCAGCTGGCTGTAGATGTCCTGCCACTCGCGGATCCGCAGGTAGTTGAGGAACTCCGACCGGCACATCCGGCGGAAGGCCGAGGACGACAGGTCCTTCTGCCGGCCCCTGACGTACGTCCACAGGTGCAGCAGGGCGAGGAAGTCGCTGCTCTCGTCACGGAAGCGGGCGTGCTGCTGGTCGGCCTGCTGCTGCTTGTCCGAGGGGCGTTCACGCGGGTCCTGGATGGACAGCGCCGCCGCGATCACCATCACCTCGCGGACGCAGCCGTTGCGCTCGGCCTCCAGCACCATACGGGCCAGCCGCGGGTCCACCGGGAGCTGTGCGAGCTTGCGGCCGGTCTGCGTCAGCCGCTTGCGCTGGTCCTTCTGCTGGGGGTCGAGCGCGCCCAGCTCTTCGAGGAGCTGGACACCGTCCTTGATGTTGCGGCTGTCCGGCGGGTCGATGAAGGGGAAGCGCGCGATGTCGCCGAGGCCGGCCGCGGTCATCTGCAGGATCACCGACGCCAGGTTCGTCCGCAGGATCTCGGCGTCGGTGAACTCCGGCCGGGACAGGAAGTCGTCCTCGTCGTAGAGCCTGATGCAGATGCCGTCCGAGGTACGCCCGCAGCGCCCCTTGCGCTGGTTCGCGCTGGCCTGGCTGACCGGCTCGATCGGCAGCCGCTGCACCTTCGTGCGGTGGCTGTAGCGGGAGATGCGGGCGGTGCCGGGGTCGATGACGTAGCGGATGCCGGGGACGGTGAGGGAGGTCTCCGCGACGTTCGTCGCCAGCACGATCCGGCGGCCCGCGTGCTGCTGGAAGACCCGGTGCTGCTCGGCCGACGACAGCCTGGCGTAGAGCGGCAGCACCTCGGTGTGCCTGAGGTTCTTCTTCACCAGCGCGTCCGCCGTGTCGCGGATCTCCCGCTCGCCGGACAGGAAGACCAGGATGTCGCCGGGGCCCTCGGACTGGAGCTCGTCGACGGCGTCGCAGATCGCGGTGATCTGGTCCCGGTCGCCGTCCTCGCCGCCCTCTTCCAGCAGCGGCCGGTAGCGCACCTCCACGGGATACGTACGCCCGCTGACCTCCACGATCGGCGCGTCGCCGAAGTGCCGGGAGAAGCGCTGCGGGTCGATCGTCGCCGAGGTGATGATCACCTTGAGGTCGGGGCGGCGGGGCAGCAGCTGGGCCAGGTAGCCCAGGATGAAGTCGATGTTGAGGCTGCGCTCGTGCGCCTCGTCGATGATGATCGTGTCGTAGGCGCGCAGCTCGCGGTCGGTCTGGATCTCCGCGAGCATGATGCCGTCGGTCATCAGCTTGACCAGGGTCGAGTCCCCGACCTGGTCGGTGAAGCGCACCTTCCAGCCGACCGCCTCGCCCAGCGGTGTGCCCAGCTCCTCCGCGACGCGCTCCGCGACCGTACGGGCCGCGATGCGGCGCGGCTGGGTGTGCCCGATCAGGCCGCGCACCCCGCGGCCCAGCTCCAGGCAGATCTTCGGGATCTGCGTCGTCTTGCCCGAGCCGGTCTCGCCCGCGACGATCACGACCTGGTGGTCGCGCACCGCCGCCAGGATGTCGTCCTTCTTCTGGCTGACCGGCAGCGCCGCGGGGTAGGTGATCCGCGGCACGGCAGCCCTGCGGGCCGCTATGCGCTGCTCGCCCCTGCCGATCTCGGTGTCGATCTCCGCGAGCACCGCGGCGCGGGCCTCCGGCTTCCTGATGCGCCGGGCACCCTCGAGCCGCCGCCCGAGCCGCTGCTCGTCTCGCAGGGTGAGGGCGGGGAGGCGTTCGGCCAGTTCAGCGGTGGTCGCGTAAGTAGACATACGCGACCCATGCTCGCACCTGCGGCCCGCCCCGGGCGACCCCATTTCCTGGCCCGCGCTGCCGGGGCGGTGGCGGTGGTCGCCGCACGGCGGACACGGGTGGGGGGTCAGCGGGGGCGGCAGCGGGCCGCAGGCCGTAGCGTGCGGGCATGGGACAGCGCGTGGCCTCCGCGTGGGCGGCGTTCCGGGCGTCACCGTTCTTCTCCGCGTGCGTGCTGGTCGTCCTGATCGCCGCCGCGGCCGGCCTTTTCGCCGGCTCGTACACCTACGCCTTCGCCAACCCCACCCCCCGGCACATCCCGACGGCCGTCACCGGGGTGCCGCCCTCCCAGGTGAAGCGCGCGGAGTTCGTCGCCGGGATGGAGCAGGCGCTCGGCGCGTCGCTCCGGCTGCACTCCTACCCCAGCTTCGCCGACGCCAGGGGCGCAGTCGAGGCGCAGAAGGTGTTCGCGATCCTCCAGGAGCCCGCCGCCGGGCTGCCGGGCGCCCCCCGCCTCTACGTGTCGTCGGCGTCGGGCGCGAGCGTGGCGCAGCTGCTGGCGGAGACCGCGCCCATGGTCGGCCGGGCGATCGGCACACCCGTCACGGTCCGCGACATCAACCCGCTCCAGAAGGGCGACCCGCGCGGCCTGGCGATCTTCTACATCTCGCTGGCCGCCGTCATCCTCGGCTTCGTGGGGGCCATCCAGCTCAGCGTGCACGCGCGGGCGCTCAACCCGGGGGAGCGCATCGCCTTCACCGGCGGCTACGCGCTGCTCGGCGGCTTCTCCATCGCGGCGGTGGTCGACTGGGGCCTCGGCGCGCTCGACCTGCCTTTCGCGGAGTCGTGGCTGATCCTGGCCTTCACGCTGTTCACGTCCGGCATGGTCTTCACGATGTTCAACACGCTGGTCGGCCGCTGGGCGATGCTCCCCACCTGGGGCCTGATGGTGCTGCTCGGCAATCCGTCGTCCGGCGGCGCCGTGTCGTGGCCGCTGCTGCCGTCGCTGCTCGGGCGGATCGGCCGCTGGCTGCCGCCGGGTGCTTCGGTGAACGCCCAGCACACCGCCGTCTACTTCGGCAGCCACCAGCACGCCTTCCCCTTCGCGGTGCTGGCCGGATGGGCGGCCCTGTCGACCGCGGTCTTCGTCGGCTGGCGGCACCGGCACCCGGGTGGCCGCTGATTGAGGCTGCAGAAAGCCTCGTGAAAAAACGGCGTAGGCCCCGTCCGAGGACGGGGCCTACGCCGTGCGGTGGCTGGGGCCGGGGTCGAACCGGCGACCTACCGCTTTTCAGGCGGTCGCTCGTACCAACTGAGCTACCCAGCCGCAGCGGTCCTGACGGGATTTGAACCCGCGGCCTCCACCTTGACAGGGTGGCGAGCACTCCAAACTGCTCCACAGGACCTTGCTGTACTGCTTGTACTTCCCACTGCTCCGTGCGGCACAAGTCTGACACATGCCGAGCCATGCTCCCGCACCGGTTTTTTGCGACACTCCCGATTGGTTTGCCCTCCGTGACCGGATGAGCACTGCCTGACAGGCCGTTGTCGCTGGATCAGCGTATCAGACCTCGGGACCCCTCCCTGGCGACCCTCTTCCCGCCTGTGCGGCGGCGGGCACGGGCCGCGGGTGCCGCCCCGGGGCCGCGGCGGCGGCCGGCGCCGATCGGGGCCGGCCGCCACCGCGCCGAAAAGCGGGCCGTCAGCGCGCGGCCGACCGCGCCCGGTCGTGCGTCCCGGCGCCCACGGCTGCCAGCGCCTCGACCTCGGCGCGCGCCGCGGCCAGCGAGTCCGCCGCCTGCGGGCGGAAGCGCTCAAGCTGCGGGACGATGTCGGCCACGGTCAGCTCGGCGCGGACGACGCTGAGGTTCTCCTTTGGCACCCCGTGGTCGGCGAAGTACGCCCGCAGGTAGGGGGTCTGGAAGTCCCAGCCCTCGCGCGGGGTCCCCGGGCCGTAGGCGCCGCCCCTGGAGCTGACCACCACCACCCGCTTGCCGCGCAGCAGGCTCTGCCCGGTGCCGAGGTCGGTGAGGGCGCCGGGGAAGGTCACCCGGTCGATCCAGGCCTTGAGCAGCCCGGACACCGAGTAGTTGTACATCGGGGCGCCGATCAGCAGGGTGTCGGCCGCCAGGAGCTCGGCGACCAGCGGCCTGGTCAGCGCCCAGGCCCGCTCCTCGGCCGGGTTCTCGGCCAGGGCGGGTACGGCCCCGGGCGGGACCAGGCCCTTGCGCTCCACCCGCCGGCCGAGCGTGCAGTAGGCCGTGTCCAGCGGCGGTACGGGGTCGGCGGCCAGGTCCCGGCGGCGGTATCCGGCCGTGCCGTGCACGGTCTGCCAGGTCCTGGCGAACAGCGCGGTCAGCTGCCTGCTGACCGATTCACCCGACTGGTTGGCGCTGGAATCGAGGTGGAGCAAGGACGTCACGGGTCTCTCCTGCCGGTTCGGCTGCGGGGTGTGTCCCCCCGAGAGGTGACGGAGCGGCCGGCACCGAGGTGACCGGCCGCCTTGCCCGTCCTCAGGCGAGCGCGTCCAGCACGGCCCCGAACTGCCGGGCCGGCTCGGCGCCGGAGAAGCGCAGCACGACCGTGTCGGCCCCGGCCGCGGCCAGTTCGCGGACGCGTCCTGCGGCCGCCGCGGGGGTGCCCGAGACGGTGAAGACGTCCTCCGGCGGGCGGCCGAGCCAGCCGGACTGGCCCTCGACGGCGGGCCGCAGCGTACGTGCCACCTCCTCGGCGTCGTCGCCCACGCAGGCGTACGCGTAGACCGTGAGCGTGTGCTCCGCGGTGGCGCCGCCCTTGCCGATCAGGGCCAGCGCGTTCTCCAGGTCCCGCGGTCCGTGGCCCTCTGCGAGCAGCGTGCCGTCCGCGACCCGGCCGGACAGCTCGAGTGAGCGGGGCCGCACCACGCCCGTGACCACCGGCGGCGGTTCCGTGGCCGGGTGCACCAACCGGATGCCGTCCAGGCGCACTTCGCGGCCCTCGAGCCGGACCTCCTCGCCGCGCAGCAGCGCGCGCACCGAGGTGACGGTCTCCTCGAGCAGCGCGAGCGGCGAGCCGGCCGCGACACCGGCTGCGGCCATCCACTCCGGCACCCCGTGCCCGATGCCGGCCACCAGCCGCCCGGGGAACACCCGTGCCAGCGTGGCGATTTCCATCGCCAGCAGGGCCGGGCTGCGCAGCGGTGCGGGCGCGATCCCGATGCCCACCCGCAGCCGCTCGGTCGCCCCGAGCGCCACGGCGGCCGCGGAGATCCCGCCGTTCCACCCGAGGTCCTCGACGACCCACAGATCGTCCGCGCCGAGCGCCTCGACCTCCCGCGCGAAGCCGGGCAGTCCCTCGGGGGCCCAGTCGCGGTCGTACATCACGCCGATCCGTACATTCGTCATGCCCGGAACCTATGTCCGCCGCGCCGGGTGATCAACGCTCAGGACCAGCCCCAGGGTTGGGCGCACGGGGCGCGGTCCGCCGCGGTCGCCCCGCGGGACGGCGTCCGCCGTGGAGCGTGGTCATTGCCCGCCGGACCGCTTCACCGCGTAGACCGCGAGCGCGATCAGCGCGATGACGGCCAGCATCACGATCAGGCCGGTGAGGCCCATGCCGCCACCGCTGCCGTGGCTGTGGGTGTAGTGGTGCGGGCGGTAGGCGAGCTGGGTGAATGCGTGTTCCCCGTTTGTCATGTCCGGGATCTTAGGGCGATCGGGATGCGGAAGCGTCCGCGTGCTGTCCGCCTTGTGTCACAGCCGACCGCCGGGGCGCCTCAGGGCTGCGCGGCGAGGCGGGACGACAGGAAGCCCGCCATCGCCTGGACACCGACCCTTATGGCGCGTTCGTCCGCCACGAAGTCAGGGGCGTGCGGTGCGCCGTTGACCCCGGAAGCCGGGTCGGCGACGCCGAGGAAGTACATCGCCCCAGGCACCCGCCGCAGGAAGAGGCCGAAGTCCTCCCCGGCGAAGGGGAAGGAGGCGTGCAGCACGGTCACCGCGTCCGGGCCGTAGGCCTCCCGCAGATGGGCGGCCGCCGCCTCGCTGAGTTCCGGCGAGCACACCATGGAGGGGAAGGGCTCCCCTGCGAAGGTGACGCGGGCTCCCGGGGCCGACTCGACCGCGCGCCGCACGGCGTCCCTGATGCCCGAGTACCGGCTGTCGGGCCAGGCGCGCAGCCAGGCGCTCACCCGCACACCGCCGGGGGCCGGAGCGAGCGAGGACCCGGCGAGGACGAAGCGCGCCAGCGGGCCGTCCGGCGTCGTCAGGTCCTCGACGAGCCGTGCGCGGTCCTCCGGCGTGCGCGGAGGGGTGGTGGTCGACAGGCCGTCGACCATGGCGCGCAGCCGCCTGCCCCCGGCCTCCGCGCCGGGCCCCGGCACGTCGATCGTGAAGCGGTCGAGCCCGGGGTGCCCGAAGCCCGGCATGACCGCGAACGCCCCGACCGGAAGGGGGCCGCAGTGCAGGGCGTGGATCTCCCGCGGCCGTGTCCGGTCGAGCACCCCGTCCTCGATCATCGCCCGCGCCCCGGCCAGCGTCTCCTCGGCCGGCTGGAAGACGAAGACGACCCGGCCGCCGAGCCGTTCGCGCACCCGGGCCAGGACGCGGGCGATGCCCACCCCGATCGCCACGTGCAGGTCGTGGCCGCACAGGTGGGCCGCCCCCGGGACGCGGGAGGAGAAGCCTTCCGCGGGCTCCTCGTCCGCGGGCACCGCGTCCATGTCGGCCCGGTAGGCGACGGTGGGCCCTTCACCGGCCCGGTCCAGCACCGCCACCACGCCGTGGCCGCCGACACCGGTCGTGACGGTCAGGCCCGCGGCGCGCAGCCGGCCGGCGACGAGGGCCGCGGTGCGCCTTTCCTGGCCCGCGAGTTCGGGATGGCGGTGGAGGGTGCGGCGCAGCGCCACCAGTTCGCCGTCGATCCCGGCCGCGAGCTCGCCGAGTTCGGCGTGACCGGGCGCGGGCGGTACAGCGGGCGCGGTGGGCATGCCCGGAGGCTACCCGCGCGCGATGCCGCCCTGCGAGGGCCCGGACACCGGCGGCCCGGCGCCCGGTCCCGCGAGGCGGCTCACCCCTGGCGGAGGATCGCCGCGCCGCCCGGCGGGAGGGTCAGGCCCGCGGCGGGCAGCGGGCGGGCGGTGAGCAGGTCGTGGCCCTCGGCCCTGACCGTGGCGGGCGCGGCGGTGTGGTTGAGCAGGAAGAGCCAGCTCCCGGAGCCCGAGGGGCGGTGGCGGCGGACGGCCTCGACGCCCGGGGGGACCGGGACTTCAGGGCGCACCCCGGCCTCGGCCAGCAGCCGGGCGACCAGGGCGCCGTACGCCGGTCCTTCGAGGCGGGTGGAGGTGTACCAGGCGCTGCCCGCGCCGTAGGAGTGCCGCGTCACCGCGGGCCGGCCGGCGAGCATGCCGTCGGTGTACGTGGCGACCGCCTCGGCAGGTGCGGTCACCCGCAGGGACTCGCTCCACTCCGAGCCGGTCGAGCCGTCCGACAGCCGCAGGGCGGTGCCGTCGGGCAGCGGGCGGAATTCCTCGACCCGTACGCCGAGGGCCTCGCGCAGCGGCTCCGCCGGGTAGCCGCCGAGGCGGGCGTGGTGGCGGTCGTCGACCACGGCGGCGAAGTGCTGGACCAGCAGGGTGCCGCCGGCCTCGACCCAGGCCCGCAGCGCCTCGGCGGCGGCGTCGGAGAGCAGGTACAGCGCGGGGGCGACGAGCAGCCGGTAGCGGGAAAGGTCCGGGTCGGCGGGGTGGGCGAAGTCCGTGGTGACGCCCGCGTCCCACAGGGCGCGGTGGGCGCGGCGCAACTCGCCGTGGTAGTCGAGCGAGGCGGACGGCAGGCCCTGCCCGTCCAGTGCCCACCAGCAGTCCGAGTCGTGCAGGACGGCGGCCTGGGCCCGTACGACGGAGCCCGCGACCTCGCCGAGGCGCGCCAGCACCGCCCCGGTGTCGGCGACTTCGCGGAAGACCCGGGAGTCGGGCCCGGCGTGCGGGACCATCGCGGAGTGCCACAGTTCGGCGCCGGCCTTGGACTGGCGCCACTGGAAGAAGAGCGCGCCGTCCGAGCCGTGCGCGATGTGCGCCAGCGAGTGGCGCAGGATGTCGCCGGGTTCCTTGGGCAGCGTGCGGTCCCCCGCGTACACGGTGTTGGCGCCCTGCTCGATCAGCAGCCACGGCTTCCCGCCGCCGAAGGAGCGGGCCCGGTCGGCGCCGAAGGCGGTGTCGGCGGCCGCGTCGATGCCGGGCGCGGCCGGGTAGTGGTCGATGCCGACGACGTCGACCTCGCGGCCGAAGGACCACAGGTCGAGCACCTGGTAGCCGGGCAGCATGAGGTTGGTGGTGACGGGCCGGCCGGGTCCCGCGTGCGCGCGGATCGCGTCGCGCTGCTCGCGGTAGGCGGCCAGTGCCTCGTCCGACCAGAACCGCCGGAAGTCCAGGGCGAGTCCCGGGTTGCGGTGCCATTGGGTGGCGCGCGGCGGCAGGATCTGGTCCCAGGAGCCGTAGCGCTGGCTCCAGAAGGCCGTGCCCCAGGCCTCGTTGACGGCGTCCAGGGTGCCGTGCCGGGCCCGCAGCCAGGTCCTGAAGGCCGCGGCGGAGTGGTCGCACCAGCAGACGGTGGCGTACTCGTTGTGGACGTGCCACATGGCCACGGCCGGGTGCCCGCCGTAGCGTTCCGCGAGGGCGGTGGCGATGCGCAGGGACGCCTGCCGGTAGGCGGGCGCGGCCAGGCAGTAGGTGTCGCGGCTGCCGTGCGAGAGCCGTACCCCCTCGGCGGTGACCGGCATCGCGTCGGGGTGCGCGAGGGTGAACCAGGGCGGCGGGGACGCGGTGGGCGTCGCGAGGTCGACGGCGACCCCGTTGGCGTGCAGCCGGTCCAGGTGGGCGTCGAGCCAGCCGAAGTCGTAGCGGCCCTCCTCGGGTTCGAGCAGCGCCCAGGAGAAGACGCCGACCGTCGCGAGGTTCACGTGCGCCCAGCGCATCAGCAGGTCGTCCTCCTTCCAGACGGCCTCGTCCCACTGCTCGGGGTTGTAGTCGCCGCCGAAGGCGAGGCGCCCGCCGAGCCGTTCGGTCAGCGGCCCGGTCACGAGGACACCCCGGTGGCCGGCAGGGACGCGCCGCTCCGCGGGAAGAGCGGCATGCGGTGGAGCGGGGCGTCCACCGTGACGCTGCCGCCGCCCCCGTACGCCCACCCCGCCCACGCGCCGGTCCGGCTCGCGCCTGCCGGCAGGTGGACCCCGCGGGGCCGTGCGCCCGCCTGCGGGCCGCGGCTCGCGATGGCCCGCACCCGGATCGATTCCCGTCCCAGCGCCTCGACGCGCGGGTTCTCGCCCCCGGCACGCCACTCCGGCGCGTGGCCGGGATCGCGGAAGAAGGTGGGCATGCGGGCGCTCCCGGGGCTGCTCGGTGACGTGGCGGTCGGGGTCGGGGTCGGGGTGGGGGTGGAAGTGGGCGCGGGTGTGCGGGAAGGGGGTGACGGGGGCGGCGGTCAGCGGACCGGGGCCGGGCCGCTGCTCTCGCGCGGTGTGAGCACCGGTGTGAGCAGGCTGACCTCGGCGGTGGGCCGGTCCTCGAGCCGGTTCATCACCAACGCGACCGCCTGGCGACCGAGTTCGTGGGCGGGACCGGTCACGGCGGTGAGCCGCGGCGAGTACTGCTCGGCCAGCGGGTCGGGGCACAGCGCGACGACCGAGGCGTCCTCGGGCACGATGCGGCCGCTGGTGCGCAGCAGGCTGAGCAGCGGGCCGATGGCGCCCTCGTTCTGCACGACGAAGCCGGTGGTGGCCGGTCGGTCGGCGAGGATGCGCGACAGCGCGCCCGCGGTGCTCTCGTAGCTGCCCTCGCAGGGCCGGTGCAGGACGCGCAGGCCGCACTGGGCCGCGCGCTCCCGGAATCCGCTCAGGGTGCGCTCGGCGTATCCGGCGTGGCGCTGGTAGACGCCGGGCGCGTAGCCGATGAAGGCGATGTCCTGGTGGCCGAGGTCGGCGAGGTGCTGGGCGCACATGGCGCCCGCGCCGGCGAAGTCGTGGTCGACGCAGGCCAGTCCGCGGGTGTCGGCCGGCAGCCCGATCAGCGCCGCGTGGGTGCCGGTCTCGCGCAGGACGGGGATGCGCGCGTCGTCGAGTTCGACGTCCATCAGGATCACCCCGTCGGCCAGGCCGCTCGCGGCGACCCGGCGCAGGCCCTCGGGGCCCTCGTCGTTGGTGATCAGCAGGACGTCGTAACCGTGGCTGCGGGCGGCCACGGTGACGGAGATGGCGATCTCCATCATGATCGGTACGTAGACGTCGGTCCTGAGCGGGACGACCAGCGCGATGATGTGCGAACGCTTCCCGGCCAGCGCGCGGGCGCCGGCGTTGGGGTGGTACCCCAGTTCGCTGATCGCCTTCTCCACGCGCTCGCGGGTCGGCGGGGAGATCGAGCGCTTGCCGCTGAGGACGTAGCTCACGGTACTCGCGGAGACGCCCGCGTGCTTGGCCACCTCAGCCAGTGTCACCATGCTGGTGAACCCTTCGTGTCGTGCCGCCGGTTGCTTCGACGCCCGGTGAGCGGTGTGGAGTGGGCGGTGGTCGGGGGGCCGGTCCCGTCACACAGCGGGGGATGGGCGTGCGGGACCGGCCCTGTCTCGAGTGCGGTCCGCGGCTGCGCGGACCGCGGTCAGCCCTTGATGGCCCCGGTAAGCATGCCCTTCGCGAAGTGCTTCTGCATGAAGGGGAACACGAGCATGATCGGGAGGAGCGTGATCACCACGACGGCCATCTGGAGTGACAGTGGAGCGGTCTGCGAGTGGCCCGACACGCCGAATCCGGAGTTCACCTGGCCCGGCATGTTCATACCCAGGTTGACGTACTCGTAGAGCACGTACTGGAGCGGCCATTTCTCGGTGTCCATCGGCAGGTAGAGCATCACGTTGAAGAAGGTGTTCCAGTAGCCCACCGCGTAGAAGAGCGTGATGACCGCGGTCACCGCGCGGGAGGTGGGCAGGACCACCGACCACAGGATGCGCCACTCGCTGGCGCCGTCCATGCGGGCGGCGTCGATGAGTTCGGCTGCGGTGCCGGAGTAGAAGCTGCGCAGCACCAGGATGTTGAAGACGCTCACCGCGCTGGGCAGGATCATCGACCAGTAGGTGCCGAGGCCGCCCAGCTCGCTGACCACGAGGAAGGTCGGGATCAGGCCGCCGCTGACGAACATCGTGAAGACCAGCACCAGCAGCAGGAAGCGGTGCCCCAGCGAGCGGGAGCGGGACAGGCCGTAGGCGCACAGGATCGACACGACCATCGACAGGGCGGTGCCGACCGCCGTGATCGCGAAGGTGACGACCAGCGCGCGGCGGACCGGGCCGCCGCTGAGCATCGTGACGTAGGGGTCGAGGGTGATGCCGTCGGGGACGATGACCAGGCCGCCCGCGCGGTTGATCGCGCCCGGGGTGGAGATGCTGGTCAGGACCACGCAGTAGACCGGGACGATGATCAGCAGGACCACGGTGCCCAGCGTGAGGCCCTTGGCGGTCTGGCCGACCGCGGTCGGCGGCTCTTCCCAGGCCGGACGGTTCGGGTGGCGCGGACGGCTGCCCCGGCGGGCTTCCGGTGCGGTCAGGGTGGTCATTTCCGGTACAGTCCGTCCTCGCCGAAGCGGTGGGCCAGCTTGTTGGCACCCCAGATCAGCAGCAGCGATATCACGCTCTTGAAGATGCCCGCGGCAGCTCCGTAGCTGTAGTTCTGGGTGCCGATGCCGTAGTAGAAGGAGAAGGTGTCCAGCACGTCGGAGGCGTCGTGGCCGACGGCGAAGCGCTGGATCAGCAGCTGCTCGAATCCGACCGACAGGGCGTTGCCCAGCCGCAGCACCAGCATCAGCACGATCACGCTGCGCATCCCCGGCAGGGTGATGTGCCACAGCCGCCGCCAGCGCCCCGCCCCGTCGGACGCCGCCGCCTCGTAGAGGTTCTGGTCGATGGCGGAGAGCGCGGCGAGGAAGACGATGATGCCCCAGCCGGCGTCCTTCCAGACCACCTGCGAGGTCACCAGCAGCGAGAAGGTGTGCGGGTTGGTCATGAAGTCCCAGGTGCCCGCGTTGTGCTGGCGCAGGAACTGGTTCAGCAGGCCCGCGCCGCCGATCATCTGCTGGAAGAGCGTGACGACCAGCACCCAGGAGTAGAAGTGCGGCAGGAAGGTGATCGCCTGGATCACCGACCTGATGCGGGAGTTGAGCACCGAGTTCAGCAGCAGGGCCAGCAGGATCGGGATCGGGAAGAACAGCACCAGCTGCACCGCACTGATGTAGAGGGTGTTCTCCAGCGAGTGCCAGAACAGCGGGTCGCCGAACAGCTGGCGGAAGTTGGCCAGCCCCGCCCACTCGCTGTTGCTGATCCCGTCCAGTGGGTCGTAGTACTGGAAGGCGGTGATGGTGCCGACCATCGGCAGGTAGTTGAAGACCAGCAGGAGCCCGACAGCGGGCAGCGTCATCAAGATCAGCGACTTGTCCCGCCGCAGCCTGATCCGCCAGTCGACCCGGCCGACCCGCTTCCGCGCGGCGCCCGCACGCCCACCGCCGTCCCCGCGGTCGCCGCCGCTCTGCCGCGGCCCGCTCGTGTCCTGCTCGTCCTCGCCCTGTTCGGCGACGGTCGACGCCATCATTCCTCCTCGGTGTCGCCTTCCGGCCTGACCTACTGGCCGGTGCCGAGCTTGTCCATGACGGTGGTCTGGTACCAGGCGACGAGGGCGTCGCCGCCGCCGCTGCCCTTCCAGGTGCTGAGCGCGTCCTGGTAGGCGGAGACCGGCTTGATGCCGTGGTAGACGTCCTTGATGGTGTCCTCGACGGCCTGCCCGGCGTCGGCGGTGGCGTAGCGCTGCGGAACGGTGATGTTCATGTTCCAGAACACCGGCTTGTACGCGTGGGTCGCCGCGACCGCGTTCCAGGCGCAGATGTCCTTGGTGACCTGCGGGAAGTCGGGGTTGGAGATGACGTTCACCGGGGTGGCGAGGAAGGGGTAGGTCTGCGCCTTGACGTTGGCGAGGCCCGACTTGGTGGGCGTCGGGCCGTTGGCGCCCACGGTGTAGTCGGTGCCCTCGACGCCGAAGTTGACCAGCGTGTACTCCGCGGAGCCGTAGGGGGCCGCCAGGTAGTTGGCGATCCGCAGGCACTCCTCGATCTGGGCCGGCTTGAGGTTCGCGTTGAGGTAGCTGAACTCGCCCGCGGAGGGGTTCAGGAAGAGCCGGGGGGCCTTGGTGCCGTCGGCCGAGAAGGGCTTGAAGGACGCCCGCCGGTAGGCCTTGTTCGCCGCGATGCCGGCCTGCGCGTCGGCCTCGTTCCACGCGCCCGTGCCGTCGGCGGTGATCAGCACCTTGCCCGCGTAGAAGCGGGTCTTGGCGTCGTTGTTGTTGCCGGCCAGCGCGTCGGGGTGGACGTAGCCCGACTTGGCCACCTTGTAGCACCAGTTGAGCGCCTCGATGAACTCCGGCTGCTCGTACTTGTGCACCAGCTTGCCGCTGGTGACGGTGAACTTCTGCGCGAAGTCGAACATCTGGAAGATGTACGGCCACAGGTCGTCGAAGGCCCACACGCCGCCCTTGGCGTCGGTCAGCTCCTTGCCGAGGGCGAGCAGGTCGTCGCAGGACTTCACATCGTCGGCGTTGATGCCCTTGGCGGCGAAGATGTCACCGCGGTAGAAGTACTGGCCCGGCAGCCCGAAGCCGCTGGCGAAGCTCGGTATGCCGAAGAGCTTGTCCTGGAACATGCCGGCCGTCCAGGCGCCGGTGGGCAGCGCTGCCAGGTTGGGGTACTTCTTGACCTTGTCGCCCGCCAGGTACGGGGTGAGGTCGGCGAGCTGGGTGCCGCACAGCTCACCGACCTTGAAGTTCGAATTCCACCAGCCCGGCAGCTGCACCCAGTCGGGGAGCTTGCGGGCCGCGGTCAGGGTCGGGATGGTGTTGTTGTAGGTGACGCCGTTGGCGGGCTTCATCGTCAGGGTGGCGCCGAGCGCCTTGTTCATGGCCTGGTAGAAGGCGTTGTTCGCCGGCGGGATGGTGCCCCACAGCGGGGTCAGCGCGGTGTAGTGGCCGCCCGCGCCGGGGACTTCGGGTACCGACTTGACCGGGCTCGCCGGGTACTTCAGGAAGCCGGGGTCGGTGATCGCGCTGCCGGAACCGCTGCTCGACGGGATGTCCGCCTGCACGGCGCTGCTCGGCACGTAGGCGGGCAGCGCGGCGGCCGCACCCTTCTTGCTGTTCGTGCCGCCCTTGCGCCGGGTGCTGCTGTTGCTGTCGCCCCCGCCGCACGCCGCGAGCAGGGGCGACATGGCGGCAGCGCCGGCGACGGCGACCGCGCCGTTCACAAAGGATCTGCGGTTCAACTCGATGCTCATGATGGGGCGGCCCTTCGCCTGAGAGGTTCCGTGACGAGCGTCGTGCAGGTGGGAGAAGTCCTGGGCGTCGCAGCGGCGGATGCCGTCCGCATCAATCGAAGCGCTTCGACGTTGCGGCGAGACTAACGACGGCCTACCAGTTCGACAAGTGGTTGCGCAAAAAGATTTCGTGGACCGCGCGGACGTCCGCATACCGGCGTATTGCCTGGTCAGCATGGGGAGTTGGCGCAGGTGGCGGGGCGTGGACCGGCAGTTGATCAGACCCGGTGACATGGTTGACACGGCCGCAATCCACATGTCAGCGTCGAAGCGTTTCACCGGCCGGTGCGCAAGCCCTCCGTCGGACCGGTCCCGTCCGCGCCACGTCCTGCCACGTACGTGGCGCGTTCCTCCCGTGCCCAACGCCGCACTCTGCAAGGGGTTCCCCGCTGTGAGTACCGTCTCCGTGCCCGCCGAGCTGCCCGCCGACCCACCCGTGGACCGGCTGCCGTTCCGCGATCCCGCCGTGCCGCTCGGCGAGCGCGTCGACGACCTGCTGTCCCGGCTCACGCCCGGCGAGCGGATCGCGATGCTGCACCAGTACGGTCCCGCGGTCCCGCGGCTCGGCGTGCAGCCCTTCCGCACCGGCACCGAGGCGCTGCACGGCGTCGGCTGGCTCGGCCCCGCGACGACCTTCCCGCAGGCCGTCGGCCTGGGCGCGACCTGGGACGACGAGCTGCTGCGGGCGGTCGGCACGGCGACCTCGACCGAGCTGCGGGCCTTCCACCACCACAGGGAGCCCGCGATCGGCACCGGACGCCACAGCCTCCAGGCGTGGGCGCCGGTGGTGAACCTGCTGCGCGACCCGCGCTGGGGCCGCAACGAGGAGGGCTACTCGGAGGACGCGCTGCTGTCCGCCCGCCTCGGGGACGCCTTCTGCCGCGGCATGTCGGGCGACGACCCGGAACAGCTGCGCACCGCGCCGATCCTCAAGCACTTCCTCGCCTACAACAACGAGGACGACCGCGTCACCAGCTCGTCGGGGGTGCGCCCGCGGGTGCTGCACGAATACGACCTCGCCGCCTTCAGGCAGGCCGTCGCCACCGGATCGGCCACCGGCGTGATGGCCGCCTACAACCTCGTCAACGGCCGACCCTGCCACGTCAGTCCACTGCTGGAGACCGAGCTGCGGCAGTGGGCCCGGCCCACCGGACACGAGCTGTTCGTGGTCAGCGACGCCGAGGCGCCCTCCAACCTGGTCGACCCCGAGCACTACTTCGACGACCACGCCGCCTCGCACGCCGCCGCCCTCAAGGCCGGCATCGACTCCTTCACCGACCACGGCGAGGACACCGACACGACCTTCGGCCGGATCAGCGAGGCGGTCGAGCGCGGGCTGCTCACCGCAGCAGACATCGACAGGGCCGTACGCCGCCAGCTGTCGATCCGCTTCCGCCTGGGCGAGTTCGACCCAGGCCAGGGGCCGTACGCGGGCACCTCCTGGGACGTCGTCGACTCGCCCGAACACCGCGCCCTGGCGCTGCGGGCCGCCACCGAGTCGATCGTGCTGCTCAGGAACGAGCCGAGCGGAGGCGGCGCCGCCGCCGGAAACGCTGCCGCCGCCGGGAGCGCCGCCGGAAACGCTGCCGACGCCGCGCCGCGGGACCGCGCCGGGCTGCTGCCGCTGGCCGTCGGCGGCCGCCGGGTCGCGGTCGTCGGGCCGCTCGCCGACACCCTCTTCGAGGACTGGTACAGCGGCACGATGCCCTACCGGGTCACCGTGGCCGACGGGCTGCGCGCGGAGGTCGGCGCGCGGGGCGGCGAGACCGTCGTGGTGGAGGGCGTCGACCGCATCGCGCTGCGGGCCGCCTCCACCGGCGGGCTCCTCACCGCGGCCGGGGCGGCCGACTGCCTCATCGTGGCCGACACCGACACCGCTGACGGCGCCGCGCAGTTCGACCTGTTCGACTGGGACCTCGGCATCCTCACCCTGCGCAACGTGCGCACCGGCCGCTACGCGGGGCTCGTCGACGAGGACCAGTCGCTCGCCGCCGACCGCGTGCAGCCCGCGGGCTGGGACGTGCACGAGACCTTCAGGCTCGAACCGCTCGGCGACGGCAAGGAGGCGCTGCGGTCGGTGTACACCGGGCGCTACGTCGCGGTGGACCCGGCGAGCGGCGCCGTCGCCGTCACCGCCGACGTCGTCTCCGACGCCGAGCACTTCACGCGAGAGGTGGTCCGCGACGGTGTCGCGGAGGCCGTCGCGGCGGCCGGGCAGGCCGACGCGGTGGTCCTCGTCGTCGGCAACGACCCGCACATCAACGGGCGCGAGACGCAGGACCGGGCCGGCATCACCCTCCCGCCCGCGCACGAGCGCCTGCTGCGGGAGGTCGTCGGCGCGCGCCAGGAGACGGTCCTCGTCGTCATGAGCAGCTATCCCTACGCGGTCGACTGGGCCGACGCGAACGTGCCCGCCGTGCTCTGGACCTCGCACGGCGGCCAGGAGACCGGCCGCGCGCTGGCCGCGGTGCTGCTCGGCGACGCCGACCCGGCGGGCCGCCTCCCGCAGACCTGGTACCGGGCGGACGACGAGCTGCCAGGGCGCCTCGACTACGACATCATCAAGGCCGGCTGGACGTACCAATACCACCGTGCCGCGCCGCTCTACGCCTTCGGGCACGGCCTGTCGTACAGCAGCTTCCCCCTCACCGACCTGGCCCTCGACCGCTCCCGCATCCCGCAGGACGGCACCCTCACGGCGGCCGTCACCGTCACCAACTCCGGTACCCGGCAGGGCGTCGAGACGGTCCAGCTGTACGCAAGGGCGGTGGGCGCGACCGGATACGAGGCGCCGCTGCTCAAGCTGGCCGGCTACCGCAAGGTGCGGCTGGCGGCGGGCGAGTCGGCGCGGGTCGAATTCCCGCTCGACGCGGACGCGTTCGCCCACTGGTCGGTGGCGGCGGGGGAGTTCGCCGTCGAAGCGGGCGGCTACGAGGTGCTGGTGGGCCGTTCAGCCGCCGACCTGCCGCTGTCCGCCGCCCTGACGGTGACAGGCCCGCCGCCCGCCCCGCGCACGGTCGTCGGACACCGGGTGCGTGCGGTCGACTTCGACGACCACACCGGCATCACCCTCGTGGACGCCACGCCCACCGACGGCGACGCCGTCACCCCCTCAGGCGACGACGGCACCCTCGTCTACCGGGCCGCGGACCTGGACGGGGCCAGGACCTTCACGGCCGAGGTCTCCCGCACCGGAAATGGCCCCGCCCACCTGGAGGTCTGGGCGGGCGAAACCCGGCTGGCGGCGGTGCCCGTCCCGTCGACGGGCGGGCGGTACACCTGGACCACCGTGGCGTCCGACCTCGCCACCTGCCCGGCCGGCGTGCAGGACGTGCGGCTCGTCCTGCGGGGGGAGCAGCGGGTCAGGGTGTTCGGCTTCGACGCCTGAGGGCTGTGCCTCGGGGCTGTGGCTGAGGCTTTTGCCTCGGGGCTGTCCCCCGGGCTGCCCTCCGCCGTTCACGGGAGTGCTGCTCACCGCAACCCCCGGGGCCTCGCCCCGGGGGTTGCTCCCTTTCCGTCGCGGTCAGGCGTCAGGGTTCGAGGTCGTACGGGACCCCCGCCCGCAGGCCGACCGTACGGCCGCCGCCGGGCCAGCGGACGGTGAGCGCGGTGTCCCGCTCCGCGCGCAGGGTCGCCGAGCCCAGGGCGCCCGCGGACCAGGCGAGGCGGTCCACGCGGAGGGCGCCGCGGGCGCGCAGCCCGGTGACCACGCCGGAAGGCCAGGCAGGAGGCAGCGCGGGCAGCAGGTCGAGGACGTCCGTGTGGGACTGGACGAGGAGTTCCGCGATGGCCGCGGTGGCCCCGAAGTTGCCGTCGATCTGGAAGGGCGGGTGGGCGCAGAGCAGCGAGGGGTAGACGCCGCCGCCCTCCGTGGCGGAGGCGACCGGGCGCAGCATCACCCCGAGCAGCCGGTGGGCCGCGGAGCCGTCGCCGAGCCGCGCCCACAGGCCGGTCTTCCAGGCCGTCGACCAGCCCGTCCCCTCGTCGCCGCGCAGTTCCAGGCTGCGCCTTGCCGCCGCACGCAGTCCTGCGGCGGCCAGGCCTGCGCCGCTTCCCGGGTGGAGGCCGACCAGGTGCGAGAGATGGCGGTGGTGCGGCTCGGTCTCCCGGCGCTCGGTGTGCCATTCGAGGAGTTCGCCGCGGCTGCCCACGGCCGGCGGCCGCAGCCGCGGGAGGGCGGCGGCGATGTCCGCGAGCAGTGCCGGGTCGGCGGCGGGGCCCGCGTCGGCGGCGGACTCGGCCAGGAACCCGAGGAGTTCACGGGTCAGCGCCAGATCCATGGCCGTGGACAGGTCCACCGAGGCGGGGCCGTCGGCGGTCTCGAAGCGGTTCTCAGGGGACGTGGCCGGGGCGGTCACGAGGTGGCCGTCGGCGTCCTCGGTGAGCAGCCCGAGCAGAAAGCGGGCGGCTCCGGCGGCGACCGGCCAGGCGCGCTCGCGCAGGAAGCGGACGTCGCGGCCGTAGCGCCAGTGCTCGGCCAGGTGCAGCGAGAGCCAGGCACCGCCGAGCGGCCAACTCGACCACATCGGGTCGTCGTTGCCCTCGCCGACCGGCCAGGTCGCGCGCCACAGGTCGGTGTTGTGGTGGCAGGTCCAGCCTTCGGTGCCGTAGAGGGCCCTTGCGACGCCGGTGCCCGCGTCGGCGAGTTCCGCGACGAGGTCGGTCAACGGCAGGTGGCATTCGGGCAGTGCGGTGCTCTCCGCGGGCCAGTAGTTCATCTGCGTGTTGATGTTGACGGTGTAGTCGCAGTGCCACGGCGGGGTCACCGAGTCGTTCCACAGGCCCTGGAGGTGGGCGGCCTGGGTGCCGGGCCGCGAGCAGGCCAGCAGCAGATACCGGCCGAAGTCGAAGAGCAGCGGTGCAAGTTGCTCGTCACGCGGCCCTTCGGCCGCGGCCGAGTCGCGCAGCCTCACGTCGAGCGGCGGCGCGGTCGGGTGCCACGGCTCGGGACCGGGCCCCGGCGTCTCGTGCAGCCGGAACCGCACCCGGTCCATCAGGGCTTTGTGCTCCGCGATGTGCGCGCCGCGCAGCTCGAACCAGGGGCGCTGCCAGGCGGCGGCGACGGAATCGGCGGCGCGGGTGAGGCATTCCTCGGGGTCGCCGCCCGGTACGCGGTCCCAGCCCGCGAAGCCGGTGCGCACGTCGACCAGCACGGTGCAGGCGCCGACGCCCCGCAACCGCAGCCGGCCGTCCTCCGCCGAGACCTCGCCGCCGCTGCACCTGACCCTGGCCAGGGCGGCGGCGGCCATCGCCGGGTCGCCGTGCTCGACGACCGGGCGGTGCCGGGCGTCGTCGCCGACGTGCGAGGGCGCGACGAGCAGCAGGGCAAGCCCGTCGCTGCCCAGCGCCTCCACCCGGTGGCGTAGTTGGGGTGTCTCCCAGCTCAGGTCCGCGTCCAGGCCGCCGCGCCGGTCGGTGGTCAGGCGGACCATCAGCAGGCCGGTCGCGGTGTCCGCGAACACCTCCTGCAGGACGTGCCCGGCGAACTGGCGGGCCACGCCTTCCCGCAGGTTCACCTCCCGCCGCAGCCCGCCGTTCTCCCAGCCGCCCGCCACCCGCAGGACGAGGTCGCCCACCGGCTGGAAGGCCTCGGCGCTTCGCCCCTGCGCGGCCTTCAGCCTTTCCCCGGCTGCGACATGCCGACCCGCCCGCAGGTCGGCCCGCACCTCGGCGAGCAGGCCCTCGGGTACGGCGGGGGGCGCGGCGGTCGGCGGCCCCGACCAGAAGGTGTCCTCGTTGAGCGAGAAGCGCTGCTCGTCCGGGGGGCCCCAGATCATGGCGCCCAGCCGCCCGTTGCCGACGGGCATACCGTCGACCCAGCGCAGGGCGGGGCGGTCGAACCAGTAGGGCGAGGTCGGCACCGGATTCACCAGCACGGGATCACCTGTCCACATCAGCTCCCCAGCCGCCCCCGACCCTACCGCCTGCGCCGGTGCATGTCGGGTGCCCCGGCACCCCGCGGAACCGTCCCCACGCACCCCGCGGAACCGCCCCCGGCACCCCCGGGGCCGTCAGGGCCTGGTCCGCGGATCCTGCCGGGGTCGCGGGGTCAGGCGGAGGGCCCGGGCGCCGTGCCGCCAGGCCAGGTGGAGGTCGCCGGGGTCCGGTTCGCCGTCGTCGCCGAGCCGGATGGTGTTGAAGGCGGCGAAGGTCGGGTTGGCCCGTGCCATGGCGGCGTAGGCGGGGACGACGTCGGACTCCTCGGTGAGGATCAGGACCTCGGCCAGGCGTCGCCTGCCCTTGAGGCGGATGGTGACGGGTTCGCCGGTGCGCAGGTTGCGGGCCCAGCCGGCGGAGGTGCCGATCAGGAGGTCGCCGTCACGGGCCACGTAGGCGACCGGGATCGTGTGGCGGCGGCCCGACACGCGCCCCACCACGTACAGGGTGACCAGCCGGGCGCCGATGATCCGGCACAGGCCCGGTGTTCGCAGCAGGCCGCGGACCAGCAGGTTCAGCAGGCGCTGGCCCGGCAGCGTCCGTGTCCGCGGGCCGGGGCGGCGGGCGGGGGCGCTCCCGCCCGGGTCAGCGGTCATCGCCGTTCGTGGTGACCGCGTCGACGGCGGGGAGCCGGATGTCGTCGGCCGTTGCGGGTGCCAGCCGCGTGACCGCTGCGGGCATCGCGCCGACGGTGAACACGCGGACCACCCGGTCGACGGTGACGGTGGCGAAGGAGGCCTCGGAGGGCACCTGGCCGGGCAGCTGGATGACATGGTGCCCGGGTTCCAGGGTGCCGTCGCAGATCCGCTGCGAGGTGCTCTTGGGCTCGGGAGGCGTGAAGGAGGTGCCCCACAGGGCCTCGACGGTGACGTGCGCGCGCTCATCGAGCGTCACCCGCACGCACCGTCGGGCGGCGTCGTAGGCGATCTCGGCACCGCCAGGGCCGGGTTCGCGGCCCGAGGCGAAGGCCTCGACCTGTGCGGCGATGACACCGGGAATGCCGGCGAGCCCCTGGACGAAGCTGATCCGCGGGTTGCGCGCGGACATCTCGCCCCGCAGGTGCTCCTTGATGTCGGCCGGGACCATTCCGCCGAAGACCAGGAGGTCGAGTGCTGCGGCGTCGTAGTCGTCGAGGACCCGGTCGAACTGGTTCGTCGCGTCGGCGGTGTAGCCCTTGGCCCGCAGGATGTCGACCGCGGCGAACAGGACGCTGGGGCTGCGGCCGACCACGAGGACGCGGGCGGGTTCTTCCGCGGGGGTGGGTGCGGTGTCCATCGTCGGATCTCCTCGCTGTGGTCCGAAACCGTCCACGGGCTGCGGACAGCGACGGGCGTGTTGGTTCGACCAATGTTGGCACATCCAACATACAAAATGTTGGCCGCCCCCACAATTGGTAATCTGGAGGCATGCCTGTGCCACTCGTCCAGCCCGGCCGTACCCCGGACCGGCTCAAGGACCGCCCGACCTGGCTCATCGGCCGCGCCTTCGCGCGCTCCTCGGCGCTGCTCGCCGCAGGGTTCGACGCCAGGGGCGATGGCCTGCGCGGATATCACTACCGCCTGCTCGCGGGACTCGATCAGTGGGGGCCCGCGAGCCAGGCCGACCTCGGCCGTGACACCGGGATCGACAGGAGCGACGTCACCGCGGCGCTCGCAGAACTGGAATCGCGCGGCCTCGTCGAGCGCAGGGTCGACCCCGGCCACAAGCGCCGGAAGATCGTGACGATCACACCTCAGGGCCGCGATGTCCTGGTCGACCTCGACTCCATGGTCGACCAGGCCCAGGAGGCCGTGCTGGCGCCTCTGACGGCGGCCCAGCGGCGGCAGTTCATCGGCCTCATGTCGAAGCTGCTGGACTAGTCCGTCCGTCCGACCGTCCCGCCGATGACCGGCGCGGTCCTCCGGCGGTCCCGCCGCGCCGGTCATCGGCGGGAGGCGAGCCGCGACCGGCCGTCCGGGCAGCCAGGCCGCGGCGGCTACTCCAGGGTGCCGCTGATCAGGGCCGCCGACGAGCACTGGCTCGGCGCGGGGCCGGAGCCCGGCGGGGTGCCGGGCTGGCGGCAGGCCACCGTGATCGTCACCTTCTGGCCCTCGGTGACCAGGATCGCCGACGCCCAGTGGAAGTCCTGCTCGCGGAAGTTCTCCAGCGCGGGCGCCAGCAGCGTCTTGCCGCCGACCGCGATGGTCACCGTGCCCGAGTCGCCCTGCGGGTTCTCCAGCACCAGGTCGGTCAGCCGCAGGGTCTTGCCGGGCGGCACCGGATACGAGCCCGTACCCGAGGCGCCCGCGGAGCCCGCCGCGGTGAGCCGGGTGGAGAACAGCTCGGCGTTCGCCGGGGCTTCGGGACCCTGCCCGGGTGCGAGCGGCGACGGGGTCGCGCCCACCGACTTGGCGGCCTGCTCCGCGCCCTTCGCGGCGTTCTTGGCGTCGTCCGCCTTCTGGTTGGCGCTCGCCGCCTGGGTCGCTGCCGTCGCCACCGGGTCCTTCACGGCCTCCTTGGCCGCGCTCCTGACCGCGGGCCGCAGCAGCCCGTACCAGATCCCGAGCAGGATGCCGGCCAGCGCGACCACGGCGACCGCGGCCCGCAGCAACGCGCTGCTGAGCACCGGCTGCTGCACGAAGGTGCCGTCCAGGACGATCGGTTCGACCACCGCCTGCTGCGAGGCCGGCGTCACCGTCAACTGGAAGGCGTGCGGCACCGCGACGCCCCGCCACAGCCGCCGCTTGGGCCGTACCGGCACCTGGATGAAGGCCGCCCGGCCCGGGTCCACCACCGTCGGGGACGCGGGGAAGCCGAACCTCAGTGCCTGCGAGCGGTCGGCGCCCCTGAGCCCCACCGTCAGCGGGTGGTTGCCCCGGTTGTCCACCGCGACCTGGAACCGCGCCCGCCCGCGCGACTGCGCCATCTGCGGTGTCAGCTCCGCGGTCGCCTCGGCGTAGGGCAGCACCTCGAGCGTGCCCTCGGGCACCGTCGCCGACTCGGGCCGCTCCTGCGGCAACACCCTCACGGCCAGCGGCAGATCGCCAGGGGGTACGGTCGTGTCGCGCGGCGGGCTCGCGACGAGCGTGACCTGGCCCGTGGTGTTCGGGTAGAGCGAGAGCTCCGCCGGCTCGACCACGGTCCACGCGGCGGGCGCACCCAGGACCTCGAAGGTGTACGCCTCGACGATGGTGCTGCTGTTGCGCACCTCCAGGACGATCCTGGCCTGCTCTCCCGGGAGCACCGGGACAGGGGCCGCGTCCAGATGAGCGGATGTGGTCATGGCAGGACGGTAGAGACACCGCCGACCGGTGACCGGCACCGTAGGGACAGCCCCGAGGGCAGGCTGCGCTGCCCGTTGAGTCCATGTGAAGTGCCTGCTGACTGCCCCGGTGTTCACTGGTACGCGATCCGGGGTGCGAAGGGGCTCCCTGGATGCCCGGCTTGACCGGCCGTGGGGGCAAGGGGGAAGCACATGCAATTCCAGGGGGGAAGCGGAACCGTCCGGATACCCGTACGGCTGACCGCCCAGGACCCGATCACTCAGGCGGGGCTGGCGGGCCAGCTCAGAACCCGCCATGAACTGCGGCTGCTGGCCGAAGGGGAGGAAGAGGAACGGCTGGACGGCGTCGTCGCCGTGTTCGCCGCCGACCGTGTCGCGGAGAGCGAACTGCAGGTGCTCAGGCGGTTGCAGCGCGGCGGTGAGGGGCGGACGGTGCTGGTGGCCACGGAGTTGGACGACAGCGGGCTCGTCGCCGCCGTCGAGTGCGGTGTCGTCGGCGTGGTCCGGCGCGCGGACGCCTCGGCGCAGCGGCTCGCCGACACCATCACCGCGGTGGCCCGCGGCGAGGGGAGCGTGCCCGCGGACCTCCTGGGGCGGCTCCTGGACCAGGTGGGCCGCCTGCAGCGGCAGGTGCTCGATCCGCGCGGCCTCGCCTTCACCGGGCTGTCCGCCCGCGAGATCGATGTGCTGCGCCTGGTCGCCGACGGCAAGGACACCGCGGAGATCGCCAGGACGCTGGCCTTCTCCGAGCGGACGGTGAAGAACATCCTGCACGACGTGACGACGAGGCTCCAGCTGCGCAACCGGTCCCACGCGGTGGCCTACGCGATGCGGATGGGCTTCATCTGACCGCGTGTCCCACCGCGGGCCCGCGCCCTCGCCCGGCGCGGGCCGTACCCGGCCGCCCCCGGGCGGCCGATGGCGAGCACGTCCGCCCCAGGAGCCGCACACCGGGGGCGGACGTGCGCGCGGCGGCCCCGCCGCCGGGGCTCACGCGGGGCGGGCCGCGGCCGGCCGGGCGGCGGGAGGGCCGATGCCCCAAGGGGCACCGCGGCGTACCCGAAGCGTTGCCCCGTGCTGGGGTGATGGAGGGGCGGCGGGAGCGCGAGGGTTGGCTGACGGTCGGGTGAGGGGGATGGCGCGGGTGGTGGGACGAGCGACAGGCCCTGGGAGGCCGCGGCTGGCGGCACTGCTGCCGGTCGCCGGGCTGATCGCCGCGGTGACCATCGCGGTGACCGGCGGGTCGAGAACGGCCTCCGCCGACCCCGTACCGGCCGGCCCCGACCCGGGCCGGCTGGCCTACGTGTCCTCCGGCGTGCACCACAGCTTGCAGGTGGTCGGCTCCGAGGGCGGCCTGAGCCCGCAACTCCCGCAGGGCTTGGCCGCGGACGACTGCGAGCCGTCGGCCCGCGGCGACGACCTCCTGTGGGTGAGCGACCGCAGCGGCGACGGCCAGGGCATCTACCGGCGTACGGGCGGCGGCCTGGTCACCGCCGTGCTGGTGCGGCCGGGGTGGAGCATCATCTCGCCGCAGCTGTCACCGGACCGGCAGTGGATCGCCTTCGGGTCCCTGGCCGATCCGAACGGCGACCGCCGCTGCGCGGGCAACCGTGTCGCGCCGGAGTCCGTGTCGCTGTGGGTGGTGCGTACCGACGGCACCGATCTCACGCAGGTCGCCGCGAACGGCGGTTCGCCTGACTGGTCACCGGACGGGCGCCAACTGGCGTACACCGACGGCGGCGTGGCGTACACGATCCCGGTCGCCGGCGGCGACCCGCAGCGCGTCTCGCCGCCGGGAGTCGGCGCGGTGTCCATGCCCGCCTGGGAGCCGGACGGCGAACGCATCGCGTACGTGGTCGAAGACGCGGACGACGACATCCAGGAACTGGCCGTCGCGCCCGCTGGCGGTGGCGGCACGCAGACCGTGCTGGCGGCGGGCGAGTGGCCGGGTGCGGAACGCGACCTCGCGTGGTCGCCGGACGGCTCGCAGCTGGCGTTCCTTTCCGGCCACCTCTACGTCGTCGACCCGGCGGAGTCCTGCGACGGCGTCTGCGAACCGACCCCGCTGCTGCCTGCGGCCGTGGACGAGGGCTGGGCCTTCCAGGACGTGACCTGGTACACGCCCGCCGACAGTCCGCCGAGCCTGCTGATCGGACGGCAGGACACCCGGCCCGCGATCGAGGGCGTCCGCGCGCACACTCCCGTCGACCGGCTGCTGCTGCGGCCCGCCATGGGCGACGAAATCGATGTGGACGAGCCCGCCTACTCGCCCGACGGGCGGCAACTGGTCTTCACGACGCACCGCAGCCTCGAAGGCGAGAACACCCGCCTTTCCACCCTGATGCTCGGCCCCGCCGACCGGCTGGCCGAAGCCGTCCCGGTGAACACCGGGTTCGGTGCCGGGCAGAACTACGGCAGGGCCGCCTGGTCCCCCGACGGCAGGAAGCTGGCCGTCGCGCACTGGGGCAACCGGTCGGACGACGCGACCAGTACCGACGCGTCGATCTCCGTGTTCGACGTGTCCGGGGGAGCCGCGGCGGCCCGCCTGCTCTACACGGTGCCGTGGCCCGCCACGCCCGAGGGCAGCGACTACTGCATCACCGACGACCGCGATCCGGCGTGGTCGCCCGACGGCGGGCGGATCGCCTTCTCCCGCTACCGCTACTGCGAGACCGAGATCATCAAGCTCGCCCCTGCCGCCCCGAGCGCGAGCGCCGCCCCGACGCCGAGCACCGACCCGAGCGCGAGTGCGAGCGGCGCCCCGGCCGCGCCGAGCGCGAGCGACGTGCCCGGTGCGAGCGCCGCGGCGGGCAAGCCGGCGTCCGCGTCGCCGAGCACATCGGCCGCCGTCCCGGGCACATCGGCCGCCGCCCCCGGCACCACGGCCACCGGGCCCGGCCGTTCGCCGGCCCGCAAGCCGGTCGCCGCGCCCTCCGTGGCGCCGATGCTGGTGCCGGACAAGGAATTCCGGCACATCTGGACGGTCGACGCGATCGACGGCTCCGCCCTCTTCGACGTGACGGCCGCCGCGTGCGGCTACGAGTGCGGCGTGCAGGACGTACGCCCCGCCTACCGGCCCGACGGCAGCGGGGTCGCCTTCACCCGGCGCGGCACCGCCACCCCGCCGGCGTCGTCGTCCCCTTCGCCGTCAGGACCCGTCGACCTGTCGCGCGCCGCGGCCGCCGCGCCCTCGGTCGCCGCGTCCGGATACCCCGACAGCATCGTGCTGTTCGCCCGCACCGACGGCGCCGGATGCCGCGGCCTGGTGCCGGTGAGCGCAGGCTGCCCGCTCGTGCCGTCCGTCCCCGCGCCCGGCGCCCCGCTGTTCAACGCCGACGACGCCGCCTGGTCGCCGACCGGCGACCGGCTGGCCGTCGACGCGGAGTCCTGGCTGGGCGACCGCAACGGCGAGACGATCGCCGTGCTCGACCCGGCCACCGGCACCGGCGAGGTACTGCCGAGCACACACTTCTTCGCCCAGACCAAGCCGACCTGGCAGCCCACCGCCGACCTGACGGTGACGATCGCCGGGCCGTCCGCGCCCGTCGTCACCGGCGAGACCGCCGACATCACCCTGCACGTCACCAACGGCGGCATCGCCGACGCGACCGGTACCGCGGCCGACCTCACCCTGCCGCCCGGCCTGGTCGCGGTCGGCGACCCGGTGCCGACCCAGGGCACCTGCACGGCCGTCGGCCCGCACTGCGACCTGGGCGAAGTGGCGGTCGGCCAGACCGTGGACATACGGGTGACGGTACGCGTGACGGCCGCCGGCACCTACACGGTCACCGGGCACGCCGGCAGCGACCTGATCGACCGCAACCCGCAGGACAACTCCGCCTCCGTGGACGTCGTCGCCGCCGACCCGCTGAAGCCCGACCCGGCGGTGACCGTCACCGTGACCCCGCCGAGCGTGCTGACCGGCGACCCCGCGACCGTCGTCTACACCGTCACCAACCAGGGCAACGGGCCCGCCACGGGCGTCACGCTGACCATGTCGCTGCCTCCCGGCGTGACCGTGGCGAGCGCCGACCCGGTCTGCCCGGAACCCACCTGCGCGCTCGGCGACCTGGCACCGGGCGCGACCACCACCGTGACCCGGGTCGTCACCTCGGCGACGCCGCTGAGCGGCAATGCCGTCGGCACCATCGCCTCCGTGTCGCCCGACGTGGACGCGACCGACAACACCGCGACGGCGCCGCTGACCGTGCGGGAGCGACCGGTGGTCACCACACCGCCGACGACCCCGCCGACCACCACGCCCCCGACCACCACGCCGCCCGCGCCCCGCAGGCAAGCCGACCCCGCGGTCGGGCTCACCCTGACCCCGCCGACCGCCTACACCGGCGGCACCGGCAGCACCGCCCGGATCACCGTGCGCAACCTCGGCCGGGGCAGGGCCACCGGGCTGACACTGGTCCTCACCGCGCCGCCCGGCGTGACGCCCGACGCGGCCTCGCCGTGCGCGACCGCCGCGGGCTGCCCGGTCGCCGACCTCGACCCGGGCGCCTCGGCCACCGTCACCGTCGCGCTGGCCACGCCCGGCGCGCTGACCGGCATCGTGACCGCCAACCTCAGCACCACGGGCAGCGACACCGACCTCGGCAACGACACCGCGAACGCCACCCTCGAGGTGCTGGCGCCCGTGGTCGTCCTCAACCCGGTCGTCGGTCCGCCCGGCGCGGTCACCGAGGCGCTGGGCCACGACTTCCCGCCGGGCGCGGTGCTCGAACTGCGCTGGAGCCAGGGCGTGACGGTGGCGTCCGCACCCGTGAAGGTCGCCGCGGACGGCACCTTCAGCGCGCCCGTGCTGGTGCTGGTCCAGGACACCCTGGGACCACGGCAGTTGCTGGTCACCGACCGTGCGGCGGTGCCGCGCTTCGGCGAGGTGCGCGCCGACTACCTCGTCGTGCCGGGCGTGCTCCAACCGTCCCACTTCAAGTGGCGCCGATGATCCACGAGGTGGACGACGCCCTGCGGGAGCTCGTCCGCGCGGAACTCGGCGCTCCCGACATCGAGGTGGTCTTCGACGCGCCCACCCGGGACTGGGCGGCCCGCCGCAACGCGCCGACGGTGAACCTCTACCTCTACGACATCAGGGAGGACCTCAAGCGCCGCTCGCGCGGCAGGCAGAACGTCTACGACGAGCAGGGCACCGTCGTCTCCCGCACCCTGCCGCCACGCTACTTCAAGCTGTCCTACCTGATCAGCGCCTGGACCCAGCGCCCCGAGGACGAACACCGGCTGCTGTCCTCGCTGCTGCACTGCTTCCTGCGGCACGACGCCCTTCCCGCCGCAGGACTCGGCCCGGAACTCGGCCTCAGCGGCCTGCCGGTGCCGGTGACCGTCGCGCTGCCGCCCCCGGAGGACCGGGCCTTCGCCGACGTGTGGTCCGCGCTCGGCGGCGAGTTGAAGCCGTCGCTCGACCTGGTCGTCAGCGCGCCCGTCACCGTCGCACCGGTCTACGCGGCCGGGCCCCCGGTGGACGACGGCGGCATGGTCCTCAACCTCGGCGACCTCCCCGAGCCCCCGCCGCCGGGGCCGGTGGGCCGCGCGCCCGTCCCGCGCCGCCGGAAGCGGTGACGCCCCCGCCACCGGCCGGCGCGGACCGCGGCTCCGGCGGTGCCGCCCCCGGGACCGCGGCCGGCGCGGACCCCGGACTCGGCTACCTCATGGCGCGGCTGGCCCTGGTCGAGGAGCGGGTGCGGCGGGCCGTGGACGCGCGCCGGGCGGGCGACCCCGAGCCCGACGACCCCTTCCGCGGCATCTACCTCTCGGACGACGCCGTCCGCCGGCTGCTCGACGACCCGGCGGCCGTGCCGGAACCCGACCCGTCCGACCGCGAACGGCGGGCCGCACTCGACGCGCACGCCGACCCGTCGCTGCGACTGCCCTCGCTGGAGCGGGACTTCGGGCTGCTGCCGCTCGACACCGAACTCCTGCTGATCTGCCTGGCACCCGACCTCGACCGCCGTTACGAGCAGCTGTACGGCTACCTCAACGACGACGTCACCCGGCGCCGCCCCACCGTCGGCCTCGCCCTCGGCCTGTGCGGGGTCCCGCCCGCGTCCGGCGGCGCCCGGGCCAGGCTCTCGCCGACCGCGCCACTGCAGGCCCGCGGTCTGCTGGTCGTCGAGGACCCCGAACGCCCGCTGCTCAGCCGGGCGTTGCGAGTGCCCGACCGGGTCAGCGCCCATCTGCTCGGCGACGACACCCCCGACCCCGGGCTGCTCGACCTGCTCGCGCCGCTGCACCCCGGCGCGGCCTCGCCGCAGGCGGACGGGCCCGCGGCGCGGCTCGGAGCCGTACTGCGCCGCGGAGTCGGCCCCGTCTACCTGCGCGAGGCGGCGGGCGGCGCGGCCCGCTCGCTCGGCGCCCAGGCGCTCGCGGCCGCGGGACGTACCGCCTGCGGCCTCGACCTCACCCGGCTTGCGAGCCGCGCCGACCCGGTGGAGGCCATCGCCGCGGCCGGCCGGGAGGCGGCCTTCGCCCGCGCGGGCCTGGTGGCCGCGCCCGTCGAGGCGCTCGCCGAGCGCCCCGAACTCCTGCGCGCGCTGGCCGCGTTGCCCGTCCCCGTCGTCATCGCCGGGCGCGCCTCCTGGGACCCCGCCTGGGCCGACCGGGTCCCGCTGCTCGCCGAGGCCCGCAGGATCGGCGCGGACGCGCGGTCCGCGCTGTGGCGCAGCGCGCTCGCGGCCACCGCCCCAGAAGGCGCCACCGGGCTCGACGGCGTACGGCAGGACGCCGCGGCCTTCTTCCTGCTCTCGCCGGAGCAGGTCGAACGCGCCGCCCGCACCGCCCACCAGCAGGCGCTGCTCTCCGGCGGCCCCGTCACCGACGCCCACCTGCTGCACGGGGCCCGCGCCCAGAACACCTCGGGCCTCGAACGCCTCGCCCGCCGCATCGAGCCGGCCGTCGGCTGGTCCGACCTGGTCCTTCCTCCGGCCGTGCTCGCCCGCCTCCATGAACTCGCCGCCCGCGCCCGGCATCGCGACCGGGTGCTCGGCGACTGGAACATGCGCCCGGGCGGCGGCAGGGGGCGCGGCGTCATGGCCCTGTTCGCCGGCGACTCGGGCACGGGCAAGACGATGTCCGCCGAGGTCATCGCGGGCGCGCTCGGCCTGGACCTCTACACGGTCGACCTCGCGACGGTGGTCGACAAGTACGTCGGCGAGACCGAGAAGAACCTGGAGCGGATCTTCACCGAGGCGGCCGGCGTCAACGCGGTGCTGCTCTTCGACGAGGCGGACGCGGTCTTCGGCAAGCGCTCCGAGGTCAAGGACGCGCACGACCGCTACGCGAACGTCGAGAGCGCCTACCTGCTCCAGCGGATGGAGAGCTTCGACGGGCTCGCCGTCCTGGCGACGAACCTGCGGGCGAACCTGGACGAGGCGTTCACCCGGCGGCTCGACCTCGTGGTCGACTTCCCGCTGCCGGAGGCCGAGCAGCGCATCTCCCTGTGGGACCGCTGCCTCGGTCCCGCGGTACCGCGGGGCGACGACCTCGACCTGGTCTTCTGCGGGCGGGCCTTCGAACTCGCCGGCGGCGACATCCGCTCCGCGGCGGTGACCGCGGCCTACCTGGCCGCCGAGGGCGGGCTGCCGGTCGGCATGCCGCAGCTCGTCGCGGCCGTCGCCCGCGAATACCGCAAGCTGGGACGCCTGTGCCTGCCCGACGAGTTCGGCCCGTACATGGCCTATGCGGCGCACACCGCCTGACCACGGGTCCTGACCTTGCCGGCGCCCTGCCCCCCAGGCCCGGTGCGGCGGCGGTGCCCGAAAGGGCGCGGAGGGCTGCCCCGCTTGGGGTGGCCCGGTGAGGCGGCGGGTGGGACCGTGGACGGGCCGGACGTGGCGGCGGCGTCGGAGGCCTGGAGGCGGCAAGTGCGCGGGCACGAACATGGGCAAGAGGTCGAGGGCGAACCGGCGGCACCGCGGCACGCGGAGCCCGGGGTCCCCGACGCGCTGCTGATGAAGGCGGCGGCGGGCGGCCGTACCGACGTGCTGGGCGGCGGCGGGCTGCTGCGGCTCCAGCGCGCGCTGGGCAACAGCGCGGTGACGGCCCTCGCGCAGGAGGAGTCGCCGGTCCACGGCGTGGTCGGCGGGTCCGGCGGCCGGCCGCTGGAACCCGAGGTCCGCGGCGACATGGAGGCCCGGCTCGGCCACGACTTCGGCGACGTCCGCGTCCACGACGACGCGGCCGCCCACACCTCCGCGCAGGCGGTCAACGCCCATGCCTACACGGTCGGTTCGCACGTGGTCTTCCAGCGGGACGCCTACGACCCGGGCTCACACCAGGGGCGTACGACGCTGGCGCACGAACTGACACACGTGGTCCAGCAGCGCTCGGGGCCCGTGGACGGCACGGACGCCGGGGGCGGGGTCAAGGTCAGCGACCCGTCCGACCGGTTCGAGCAGGAGGCGGCGGCCACCGCCGCGCGCGTGGTGCAGCGCGAGGAGGAGCCCGTCGAGGAGGAGGCGCCGGCGCAATGACGTCGGGGGGCCGCGCGTCGCCGGTGCGCCGGCCCGCCGAGCAGCAGCCGGCCGCGGCCGTACGACCGCGTCAGGGACCGCCCGCCGCCGCGGGCCTCGGCGCGCTGCAACACCTCCAGCGGCAAGCCGGCAACGCCGCCGTGGCCCGTATGGTCGCCCAGCGGCTGGACGCCGGGCAGCGCCCCGTACCGCCACCGGGCCTCACTCCCGCGCAGGACCCGCGCTTCAGGGCCGTCACCGCCGACGTGCGGGCGAAGAAGGCCGCGCTGACCCGGCATGAGAGCGGACCCGCCGCCGCGAAGGCCGCGCAGGACGCGGCGCTGGCGCCGCAGGACGACCGCGAGGCGCAGGCCAAGGCCGCACGGGTGGCCGAGATGGGCACCGCGCGCCCGGCGCCCTTCGACAAGGCGGCCTTCGTCGCCGTGGTCCGCACCGCGATCACCGCCCAGGCGCCGAAGAACCTCGACGAGGCCGACTCGTTCGCGACCTCCGGCAAGGCCGACGCCGTCAAGGGCGCGGTGGCGGGGCAGGTCGCCGAGGGCAAGCAGGCGTCCGCCAAGGACGTGGCGGAGAAGACGGCGGCACCGCCCGACCCGTCGCGGGCGGTCGACAAGCCGGTGACGCCACTGCCGGAGCGGCCCGCCACCGTGACCCCCGCGCCGCCGGACCCGAAGGCGGCAGCGGTGGCCCCGGCGCCGCAGGAGCAGACCGACCTCGGCACCGGACCGCGGCGCACCGACGCCCAGCTCGCCGAGGCCGGGCTGACCCCCGGGCAGCTGGCGACCGCGGGCGAACCGCAGTTCGCGGAGGCGCTTGCCGCCAAGCAGGCCGCCGACGCGCACGCGGCGACCGCGCCCGGCGCCTACCGCGCCGTGGAGGGCGCCAAGGTCGCCGCCGAGCAGGCCGGGGCGGCCGCCCTCGGCAGCGCCGGCGTCCAGCAGCTGGCCGGGGCCAAGGCGGCCGCCGGGCAGCAGGTCGCGGCCGGGCAGGGCGCCGCCAAGAGTCGCGACGAGCAGGCCAGGGCAGCCGTGGCAGCCGAGATCAAGGCGGCCTTCGACAGCACCAGGACCGAGACCGAGAAGATACTCGGCGACCTCGACGGCGAGGTCGGGACGGCCTTCGACACCGGGCAGGCGCGCGCGAAGGCGGCCTTCACCGCCGACCACCAGGCGCGGATGGAGCGCTACAAGGACGCCCGCTACTCCGGCCTCGACGGCGCCGCCCGCTGGCTCGCCGACCTGGTGAGGGACCTGCCGCCGGAGGCGGACCGGATCTTCGTGGAGTCCAGGAGGCTCTACGAGGCCGAGATGCAGAAGGTCGTCGGCGAGATCGCCGACACCATAGGGCGGCGGCTCGGCGAGGCGACCGCCCGGATCGCCAGGGGCCGGGACGCGGTCGCCGCCATCGTCGGCAGACAGGACCCGCAGCTGCGGCAGTTCGCCCAGCAGGCGGCCACCGGGATCTCCGCCGACTTCGACCGGCTCGACTCCTCGGTCACCGAGAAGTCGCAGGGCATGGTCGAGGACCTGGCCCAGCGCTACACCGCGGCACGCGGCGAGCTGGACGAGGAGATCAAGGCCCTCCAGGCGGAGAACAAGGGCCTGTTGAGCAAGGCCGAGGACGCCATCGCCGACACCGCGCGGACGGTGCTCCAGCTCAAGGACATGCTGCTGGGGGTGCTGGCACGGGCCGCGGGCGCGATCGACCGGATCGTCACCGACCCGATCGGATTCCTCGGCAGGCTGGTCGGCGCCGTGAAGTCGGGGGTGACCGGCTTCGCGTCGCGTATCGGCGAACACCTCAAGTCCGGCCTGAAGGAATGGCTGTTCGGGCAGCTGTCGGCGGGCGGCGTGGAGATCCCCGACGAGTTCGACGCGAAGGGCGTCGTCAAGCTGGTGCTGTCGGTGCTCGGCCTGACCTGGAACCGGATCCGCACCCGGGTGGTCACCGCGGTCGGCGAACCGGCCATGCAGGCACTGGAGTCGACCTTCGAGATGGTCAGGATCCTGCTGACCGAGGGCGTCGGGGGCCTGTGGCGGTGGATCCTGGAGAAGCTGGCCGACATCAAGGAAACGGTGATCGGCGCGATCGAGGACTTCATCACCGAGAAGATCGTCACCGCGGGTGTCACCTGGATCGTCAGCCTGCTCAACCCGGCGTCCGCCTTCGTCCGCGCGTGCAAGGCGATCTACGACGTCGTGATGTTCTTCGTCCACGGGGCCGCCCAGATCAAGGGCTTCGTGGACTCCGTCCTGGACTCGGTGGAGTCGATCGCGAGCGGCGGCGGGGGCGGCGTCCCCGCGATGATCGAGAATTCGCTGGCCAGGGCGGTGCCCGTGGTCCTTGACTTCCTCGCGGGGCTGCTGGGCCTCGGCGGCATCGGCGAGAAGATCAGGTCGGTGCTGGAGAAGGTCAAGGCGCCGGTGATGAAGGTGGTCGACTGGGTCGTCGCGAAGATCGTCGCCGCGGGCCGGAAGATCCTCGGCAAGCTCAAAGGCAAGGACAAGGACAAGGACAGGGCCGGCAAGGACAGGGCCGGCAAGGACAAGGCCCTCGGGGACAAGGCCGTCGGGGACGGCAAGCCCGCCGAGGGCGCGGGCCCGGGCAAGGGCGGCGCGCGGGAGCCGGTGCACGAGCACTTCGACCTCGAAGGCAAGGGCCACGAGATCTACGACGGGCCGGGCGGCGAACTCGTGGTGGCCTCCGAGCACCCGCAGCCCGTCAGCGCCATCGACCAGCTCCGCTCCCTGCACGCGCAGTACCGGGCGCTGCCCAGGGCGGCGGACAAGGCCGCACGGCTGGCGGTCATCGACCGGATGATCGTCATCATCCGCGCCGACCCGGCACTGGTCTCCCGGCTGAACGGCGACGAACTCGGCGACCCGCCCAACCTCGGCCAGGTCAGGCCGCACCGCGAGCAGGACTCGCGCTTCCGGGTCCCCAAGGGCAAGGAGTCCTACGCCCCGCTGTGGGAGATGGAGTCGGAGCACATCGTGCCGGGCAACCTGGTGAGCAGCCTGCTCGTCTCGCGCGGCCAGCCGAAGGTCACCGAGGCCGAGTACGAGTCGATGCACACCATCCTCATCTACAAGGGCGCCGCGGGGACCAAGACCAAGGGCAGGGGAGCGGACCTGTCCCTGCTGGCCAAGCTGCGCAGCAGGATCAAGAAGGGCACCCTGCCGGGGCGGCCCGACCAAGACAACATGCACCGGGCCTTCACCTCGCTGTCCAAGGGCGCGGTCAACCGGGCCATCGCCGCCGTCGACGCCGAGTACGAGAGCTACAAGACCGAGCGCGGCACCAGGGCCGCGCGCCCCACCGCCGACGAGGTGCGCGCCGCGGCCGCCCGGCAGAGCGCCGACATCGACGCGATCATCGCCAGCCGCCCGCCGGCGCCCGCCGCGACGGCCGCGGGCACGGCGGAACTCGACCCCGACGCGGTCTGACCGGCGCCGCGCCACTGCCCGAAGGGGCACCGGCGGGTTCCCCCCGGGCCGACCGGGAGGCCATGACCCTCGCGCGAGACGGGCGGCACGCTTGGCCGGGCCAGTGCTGTCCCAGGGGAGGACCGAGGATGCCGTCGTACAAGTCGCCGGGCGTCTATGTCGAAGAGGTCGAGGCCGGCTCGCGGCCGATCGAGGGCGTCGGGACCGCGGTGGCGGCCTTCGTCGGCCTGGCCGCGAAGGGCCCGTTCAACCAGGCGACGCTGGTGACGAACTGGAGCCAGTTCACCCGCTCCTTCGGCGACTTCGTGGACGGCGCCTACCTGGCCCACTCCGTCTACGCCTACTTCCTCAACGGCGGCGGCACCTGCTACGTCGTACGGATCGGCGAGCCGTCCGGCGACGAGGCCGACGCGGGGTCCGCGCCCGCCAGGTCCGCCAAGTCCCGCGGCAAGTCGGCCGCGCCGCTGCCCGCCGGGCCGCGGGCCGCGCTCGGCGGCTTCCAGGTGGCCGCGGCCGAGGGCAGCGGTGAGGGCCTGACCGTCGAGGTCGCGGACGCGGGCGGCGAGGGCGCGGGCGAGGACGCCTTCACCCTGCTGGTGAAGCGCGGCGAGGAGACCGAGGAGACCTTCGAGGTCTCGGCCAAGCGCAGCCAGCGCACCTACGTCGTCTCCGTCGTACGCGACAAGTCCCGGCTGATCGTGGTCGAGGAGCCCGGCGGCACCGCCGCGGTGGCCCGCCCGGAGAACCAGTCGGTCGCCCTGCCGCCGGCGTCGTCCGGCGGTGCGGCCGTGCTGCCCGCCTCGCTCAGCCCGGCGGAGTACGTGGGCGACTCCTCCGACCGCACCGGCTTCGCGGGCCTCGAGGCGGTGGACGAGGTCACGATGCTTGCGGTGCCCGACCTCATGAGCGCCTTCGAGCAGGGCGCGCTGGACGCCGAGGGCGTCAAGGCGGTGCAGCTGGCGATGATCGCGCACTGCGAACTCATGGGGAACCGGGTGGCGATCATCGATCCGCCGCCCGCGCTCGGCCCGCAGGAGGTCAAGGACTGGCGGCAGACCGGCGCCGGCTACGACTCCAAGTACGCGGCGCTGTACTACCCGTGGATCAAGGTGGCCGACCCCTCCACCGGCCGCGCCCGCTTCGTTCCGCCGAGCGGTGCGATGGCAGGGGTGTGGGCACGCAACGACGACACCCGCGGGGTGCACAAGGCGCCCGCGAACGAAGTCGTGCGCGGAGCGGTCGAGTTGGCCGTACAGCTGACCAAGGGCGAGAACGACCTGCTCAACCCGATCGGCGTGAACTGCATCCGGGCCTTCCCCGGCCGCGGCATCCGGGTGTGGGGCGCGCGCACCCTGTCGAGCGACGACGCCTGGCGCTACCTCAACGTGCGGCGGCTGTTCAACTACCTGGAGGAGTCGATCCTGCTCGGCACCCAGTGGGTGGTCTTCGAGCCGAACGACGACGCGCTGTGGGCGAGGATCCGCCGCACCATCTCGGCCTTCCTGGTCAACGAGTGGCGCAAGGGCGCGCTCTTCGGCCTCACTCCCGACGAGGCCTTCTACGTCAAGTGCGACCGCGAGACCAACCCGGCCGAGGGCATCGACGCGGGCGAGGTGGTCTGCGAGGTCGGCATCGCGCCGGTCAAGCCGGCCGAGTTCGTGATCTTCCGGCTGGCCCAGTTCTCCGGCGGGACCAGTCTCGTCAACGAGTGACGCGTGACGCGTTCCCCCGCGCGGACGCGGACGCGTGCGCGCTCCTCACGGAAGGCAGGTAGTCGTTCATGGCACTCCCCGACCTCGACACCTCGGTAGGGCACTCCTTCGGCCTGGAGTTCGACGGCGTCGTGATCAAGCAGATCACCGAGGTGACCGGCCTGAAGATGGAGCAGGACGTCATCGAGCTGAAGCAGAACACCAACGACGGCAAGTACGTCATCAAGAAGCTGCCCGGCCGCCCCAAGGCGGGCGAGGTCACGCTGACCCGCGGGCTCACCTCGGACCAGAGCTTCGAGAAGTGGATCAAGGACTCCCGCTTCGGCAAGATGGGCGACTCCCGCAAGGGCGGCGCGATCATCGTCTTCGACTACGAGGGCAATGCGATCAAGCGCTACACGCTGGTGAACGCCTGGCCCAAGAGCCTGGAGATCGGCTCGCTCAAGGCCGGCGACACGAGCGTGCTCACCGAGAAGGTCGTCCTGACCTACGAGTCGATGGACGTTGCGTGAGGCACTGATGCGCCGCCAGATCATGACGCAGCCGGATGCCGCCGAGCCGGTGGGGGTGGCAGGCGTGGCCGCCGCCGCTGCCGTCGCCTCCGCTCCCGGCTCAGGGTCCGGCTCCGGCTCCGGCTCCGGTGAACCCGATGTCATGCGGACGGAGTTCGGCTTCCGGCTGCCGCGCGGTTACGTCGACGGCTCCGGGCACGTGCACCGCGACGGTGTGATGCGGCTGTCCACCGCCCGCGACGAGCTCGTCCCGCTGCGGGACGACCGGGTGCGGGAGAACCCCGCATACCTGTCGGTGGTCCTGCTCGGCCGGGTCGTCGTACGCCTCGGCACCCTCCCGGAGGTCCACGCGGGAGTCATCGAGGACATGTTCGCCTCCGACCTCGCCTTCCTCCAGGACTTCTACCGCCGCATCAACGCCGAGGGCCACACCCGGGCCGAGGTGACCTGCCCCGCCTGCGACACCGCCTTCGCCGTCGACCTGGCGGGTGAGCGCCTGGGGGAATCGTGACGTACGCGGCCGACCGGCTCCACGAGGACGTCGCGTACGTCGCCTACCACTTCCACTGGCCGCTCGACGCGATCCTCGACCTCGAACACGCCGACCGCCGCCGCTACGTCGCCGAGATCGCCCGGCTCAACCAGCAGGCCGGGGGGCGATGAGGCGTGTTCCGACTGCGGGGGAGGGGCGGCCGTGGCGCGGACGCGCCCGCGGACCGTCCCGCGATCCCCGCCGCGCCGCAGGCGGTTCCCGCACCGGCGCCCCCGCGGGGCGAATGGCGTGAACTCGCCGTCCAGCGCACGACCTTCGCCGCGCCCCGGCTGCTGACCGCGCCCGACGCCTTCGCGTCGGGGCTCGGCACCTGGCAGAACCCCTCGCTGAGCGGTGAGTTGGCCCACGCGGTCACGCCGACCGCCCCGTCGGGGCTGGTCTCGGGCATCGCCGACATCGCCGCGCCCGCGCCCGAAGCGGCCCCCGCGGTGCCGGAGCCCGCGCCCTCGACGGCCACGCCCGCGGCTTCCGCTGTCCCGCTGCCGGTGAGGCCCAGCGCGCCGGAACCACGGCTGACCGTCGCCCGGCTGGCGACCGTGGACCTGCCGGTACGGCCGCTGGCGGCGCTGCCGGGCAGCGTCCGGTCCGCGCGGCCCGAGCCGGTGGCGGCGCTGCCGCAGGTGGAGCACTCCGCGCCGGGGTCTTCCGAGGCGGAGCCCTTCGCGCCGGGCCCGGCGCCCGCGGCCGTGCAGCGGTCGGCGGCGCCGCTGGTGGGCGCCGAGTCGTCAGCCGTAACGCTGAGCGAGTCGGCGCGGCCGCATACGGCGCCCGAGGTGCCCGAGCCCGTGCTGCCTCCCGTGCAGCGGTCGGTGGCGGCACCTCCGGTCGGCCGGCCCGCGCAACCGGCTGCCGCGGCCGCACCGCCGGTGGGCGAGTCGGCGGGGCCGCACACACTGCCCGAGGCGGTGCCCCCTTCCGTGCAGCGGTCGGCGTCGGCGCCGCTGCTGGGCGGGCAGCCGCAGCCTGGCCCGGCGGCCGGGCTGTCCGCGGCGTCGGCAGGGCCGAGGACGGCGCCCTGGACCGGCGCGGGCAGTGCGCAGGCCAGGCCGCTGGGTCTTGGCGCACCGCTGTCGGCCGGTACGGAAACGTCCCCGCCGCCGGGCCTCGGCGCGCCGCTGCCGCCGCCCGTCCAGCGGGTACGTGCCGACGGCGCTTCCCCGCGCCCCGGCTACGTCGGCGAGCCGCTGCCCGCGGTCCCTTCGCCGCCGCGGAACGCCTCGGGAGCCCCGGTGGTCCAGCGGCAGTCGGCCGACAGCGCGCCTGGTGGCGTACCCGCGCCGTCCCCGTCGAGTGAGGGCGGCCCGCACATCGCCGACGCCTCGCCCGAGCCGCCGCCCTCCGCCGCGGTGGCGCCGCTGCTGGGTGACGCGACGCCGCTGGTGCAGCGGTCGGCGGCGGACGCCGCCACGTCGGCTTTCGATCCTCCGGCCACCCCGTCAGACGGCCCTCCCAGGCCCGGCGGGCGGCCCCCGGCCGACGTCCCACAGCCCGCCGACGGGCCGCGTGCCGCGGTGCAGTCCGTCCAGCGGCAGCAGACGGACGGCGGGGCGCCGGCGCAGCGTGCTCCCGGCGGCCCGGTGGCCGAGCCGCCGCCGGCCGCCGCGGTGGCGCCGCTGCTGGGTGACGCGACGCCGCTGGTGCAGCGGTCGGCCGACCCCGCAAGCGGGGATCCGGCGCCACTGCCCGGCGGTTCCGGCGGCCCGATGGGGGACCTGCCGATGTCACCGCTGCCCGCGGCACCGTCCGCCCAGCGCCGGGCCGCAGGCTCCGCACCACCCGTGCGGCTCGCGGCGGAGAGCGTACCGGCGCCCTTGCCGCCTCAGGTCCGGGCATCCGTGCAGCGGCAGGAGGCCGGGCCCGGCAACCGCGACGGTCACGGCGTGGCACCTCCCGCAGGGCCGCCCCCGCCCGGCGGCCGGTCGGCGCCGCTGCTGGGCGAGGCGGTGCCGCTCGTGCAGCGGTCCGCCGACCTCACGGCCGGGGATCCGGCGTCGTCGCCCGAGTCCTCCGCTTCCGCTCCCGCTTCCGCAGACCCTGCCGCCCGCTTCCGCGGACCCGTCCGGCCGGCCGTCCAGCGCGTGGGCCTGGTCGGTGAGCGCGGGCTCGAACTGCGGGCCGCGGCGACCCCGCGCGAGCCGGAGGAGCACGGGACGGCCGCACCGGCCGTCGTACCCGTCGTGTGGACGCGGCCGGATCAGCGGGCCACGGCCCCTGCCGCCTCCGTACAGCGGCAGGCGGGGAGTCCGCCGACCGGGCCGGACGCCGTACCGGTCGTGCAGCGGGCCGAGCCCCCTGCCGCGGGCGGGACGGCCGCACCGCAGACGGCGGGTGACCTGGCACTCGCGGCCGGGATCGCCTCCCGCGAGCCGGACGGGTCCTTCGTCTTCGCGCCCCCGGCGCCGCGGGTGTCCGTCCAGCGGGAGCCCGACGCGCCGGAAGCCGCGCCCGCGCCCGCCCCACCGCCCGAGCCGCCGCCCACGACACCGGCACCGGGACCGGCACCTGCCGCCGCCCCCGCGGCGCCGCAGGCCGCCGCCGAGAACACCGATGAGCTGGTCCGCCGTCTGCTGGCCCCGCTCACCCGGCTGCTGAGAGCCGAGCTCCGGCTCGACCGCGAACGCGCGGGTATGCGCCTCGACTCGCGCCACTGACCCGGGCCCCCGCCCTCAACTCGGAACAGGAGCAGCTCATGGCCTCCCCCGCAGCCGCCGCCGACCCGGCGGTCAGCGTCTGCTTCATCGTCGAGATCGACGACTTCAGCCTGGGCGCCTTCAACAGCTGCGAGGGGCTGGGCTGCGAGGTCGTGATGGAGCAGCGCGAGGAGGGCGGGAACAACGGCTACGTGTGGCAACTGCCCTCCCGTCTCAAGTTCTCGAACATCAAGCTGAGCCGGCCGGTCACCAAGGACACCGAGAAGGTGACCCGGTGGATCGCGAGCATGGTGTCCGGGGTGACCCGCAAGACCGGGCACATCAGCGCCATGACGGTGGACGGGACGGTCGTCGCCCGCTGGAGCCTGATGGACGTGGTGCCGGTGCGCTGGCAGGGGCCGTCACTCAGCGTGGACACCCCGAAGGTCGCCACCGAGACCCTGGAGATCGCCCACCACGGCTTCCTCGCCGCCGACTGACCCGCCCGACTGCCGACCGCAGGCCCGCCGCCCCCTCTGACCCGCCCGACTGCCGACCGCAGGCCCGCCGCCCCCCGAACGCCCGATTGCCGACCGCCCCACCGTCCGACAAGGAGAGCCGCCCGATGTCGCCACCGTCCTCACCCGTCGCGTTCTCCGCCGCCTCCGCGGGCGGCAGTTCGGCGAACGGCCAGGCCGCAGGGTCGCGGCCCAAGCTGGAACGCGCGTATCTCGAACTGCGCCAGCCGCCCGCCGACGGCGGCAGCACCACACCCGGACCGCAAATGGGCCGGGTCGACTTCCAGTTCAACCCCAAGGAGCTGACCCTCGCCAAGTCGGCGAAGTGGGAGCGCAAGACGGCCCGCGGGGCGAGCCGGGCCGGACCCGCCGAGTACACCGGGCCCGAACCCTCCAAGCTCACGCTGGAGATGTTCTTCGACGCGACCGACGCGCAGAGCGACAAGGTCGTGAAGACCGTCGAGCAGCTGTTCTCCTGCTGCGTGCCGACCGACCAGACGCAGGACAAGAAGAAGGGCACCCCGCCCTTCGTGATCTTCCACTGGGGCAGCCTCACCGGCTTCGTCGGCTACATCAGCCAGGTGCAGGCGAAGTACACGCTGTTCACCGCGGGCGGGCTGCCGATCAGGGCGGTCTGCCAGGTCACGATCGAGGAGCTGGCCTCCCAACTGCCAGGCCAGAACACGACGTCGGGCGCGCTCACCGCCCGCCGCGTGCACCGGGTGGTGGACGGCGACACGCTGCCGATGCTGGCCTTCCGCGAGTACGGCGACCCGGCCGCCTGGCGGGACATCGCGGAGGCGAACGGCATCGACGACCCGATGCGGCTCACCCCCGGCGGCTCCCTGCTGCTGCCGGGAGCCGACGAGATCACCGCCTGACCCGGCGCCCGCGCCCACCGGACCCGCACCACCCGCTACCCACCGCCACCACAGCCGCTGCCGCCGAGGAGGAGAGACGATGGCCGGAGAGACGTTCGCGAACGTGCTGACCGTGGAGGCGGCCGGGCGGCCGCTGCCGCCGGACGTCGCCGCACTGCTGGTCTCCGGTTACGTGGACGACAGCGTGCAGCTGCCCGACCTGTTCGTGCTGCGCTTCCGCGACCCGAACCACCAGGTGCTGGCGAAGACCGGCCTGGCCATCGGCTCACCCGTGAAGATCTACGCGACCGCAGGTGACGACCCGCAGCGGCAGCTGCTGGTGTCGGGCGAGGTCACCGCCCTCGAAGTGGACCTGGACGCGACCGGCACCTTCACGGTGGTGCGCGGCCTCGACCACTCGCACCGCTTCCTGCGCGGCCGCCGGGTCGCCGGCTACCGGCAGATGACCGCGTCCGACGTGGCCGTGCAGGTGGCCCGCAGGGCCGGGCTTGAGGTCGGTACGGTCGACGCGACGACCACCGTCTACGAACACCTGGCCCAACCGGGCATCAGCGACTGGGAGTTCCTGCACCGGCTGGCCGATCTCGCGGGAGCCGAGGTGTCGGTGGTCGACGGCGCCTTCCTCTTCCGCGATCCGGCACAGGCCGCGAAGGCGCCGAGCCCGTCGACCAGGCCGGAAGCGAGCCCGTACGTCCTGGAGTTCGGGCGGAATCTGCTGCGCTGCCAGGTCGCGGTCACCGCGGCCGACCAGGTGGAGCAGGTCGAGGTGCGCGGCTGGGACGTCACCGCGAAGGCGGCGGTCGTCGCGCGGGCGCCCGCGGGCAGCACCGACCGGCTGGCCCTCGGCGTCACCCCGGGCGATGCCGCGAAGCCCTTCGGCGAGGCGGTCTTCCTCGCCACCGACACCCCTTACGGCACCCAGGCCGCCGCCGACCGGGCGGCGGAGTCGCTGGCCGGCGACCTGGCGGGCTCGCTGGCCGAGCTGGACGCGGTCGCGATGGGCATCCCGAAGCTGCGTGCGGGCACCGCGGTGACGCTGGCGAACGTCGGCCCGCCCTTCGAGGGCAAGTACACGATCAGCGCGAGCCGCCATGTCTTCGACCCCGACGTGGGATACCAGACGTGGGTCACGGTCGGCGGGCGCTCCAACCGCTCGCTGTACGGGCTCGCGTCCGGCGGCGGGCGCGGTGCGGGCGCGGGCGGTCCCGGTGCGGCCGACCGGATCGGCGGCCTGGTCAACGCGACCGTCACCGACACCCGCGACCCGGAGGACCGGGGGCGGGTCCGCCTGGCCTTCCCGTGGCTGTCCGACGACTACGTCAGCGACTGGGCGCGCACCGCGGGGCTCGGCGGCAAGAACGGCGGCGGGATCTTCGGTCCCGAGGTCGGCGACGAGGTGCTGGTGGGCTTCGAACAGGGCCGGGTCGACCAGCCGTACGTCATCGGCGGCCTCTACAACGGCCAGGACCTGCCCTCCACCCACGACACCCCCCTCACCGACTCCACCAGCGGCGCGGTCAACCGGCGCTCCCTGGTGAACCGTTCCGGCGACCGCTTCGAACTGCTCGACGCGGCGGGCGGCGGCCCGCAGGGCGTGCGGCTGTCCACGGGGGACGGGAAGGTCACCCTGCACCTGGACCGGCAGGCCACCAAGGTCGTGCTGCACAGCGACGGCTCCGTGGAGGTCGAGGCGAAGCAGAAGGTGACCGTGAAGGCCGAGCAGGGCGTCAGCGTCGACGCGGGCACAGGGAAGCTGGAGCTGACCGGCGACTCGGTCACGGTCACGGCCCGCAGCGGAGTCCAAGTCGACGGCGGCGCCGGGGCGTTGCAGTTGCAGACGCAGGGCCAGGTCGCGGTCAAGGGCACCACCGTGGGGGTCGAGGGCAGCGCGAGCACCGAGATCAAGGGCGGCGCCACCTGCTCGATCAGCGCGGCCCTGGTGAAGATCAACTAGCCGTACGGCGGCGGTGGCCGCGGATGCCGTCACGGCGGACCGGCCGCCGCGGCGGGAGAACAACCAAGAGGAGCGGTAGGAACGATGCCCCCAGCAGCGAGAGTCGCCGACCCGACCGGGCACCCCGGGGTGCTCGGGCCGCCCGGTGTGCCGACCGTGCTGATCGCCGGGATGCCCGCGGCCGTCGTCGGCACCACGCACATCTGCTCCTTCCCGCCCCCTGCCGTGCACCCGCCGAGCGCGGTGCTGCCGCCCGGCTGCCCGACCGTGCTCATCGGCGGCATGCCCGCCGCAAGGGTCGGCGACCTGACCGGCTGCGGCGCCCCCATCCTGATGGGCGCCCCGACCGTGCTGATCGGCGGGTGAGCGGGCGGTGGGAGCGGAATTCATCGGCGCGGGCTGGGCCTTCCCCGGCCGCATCGATCCGACCGGCGCGGTGGCGCTGGTCACCGGGCGGCGCGAGATCGAGGAGAGCATCCGGCTGATCCTCGCCACCGCGCCGGGCGAGCGCCCCATGCGCCCCATGTTCGGCTGCGCCATCCACGACTACGTCTTCGCGCCCGCCGACGCCGCGACCGCGGGCCAACTGGCCTACGAGGTGCGGATGTCGCTGGAGCGCTGGGAGCCCAGGATCGAACTGGCCGAGGTCGCGGTGACCTTCGACACCGCGGATCTCGGCAAGCTCTACATCGACGTCCGCTACTCGGTGCGCGGCACCAACGACCCGCGGAATCTGGTGTTCCCCTTCTACGTGATCCCGTCGCACGACGACCAGGACCAGGACGCGGGGTCCGGCGCCGGCGCCGGGCAGGGGACGCACGGCGGCGGTGACCGCTGATGGCGCTGCCGCAGCCCAACCTCGACGACCGCCGCTTCCAGGACCTGGTGGACGAGGCCAAGCGGATGGTGCAGCAGCGCAATCCGCAGTGGACCGACCACAACGTCTCCGACCCGGGCGTCACCCTCATCGAGACCTTCGCGCACATGGTCGACCAGATGATCTACCGGCTCAACCGGGTGCCCGACAAGCACCACGTCGCGCTGCTCGACCTGATCGGGCTGCGGCTCTTCCCACCGGTCGCGGCCCGCACCGACATCACCTTCCGGCTGTCGGCGCCGCAGACCACCGTGGTCCCGGTGCGCGAGGGCACCGAGGTGGCCACCGGGCGGACCGCGACCGAGGAAGCGGTGGTCTTCACCACCACCCGCGAACTGCTGATCATTCCCTGCGAGTTGGCCGCGCTCGCGGTACGAACCGGGGCGGGCGGCGCGGCAGGCAAGGACGGCCCGGCCGTGGACCGTACCGCGGAACTCGCCGACGGGCGGGGTGTGGCGTGCTTCTCCGAGGTGCCGCAGCCCGGCGACTCCCTGCTGTTCGGCCTCTCGGTCGCGGTGCCCTCCTGCCTGGTCGCGCTGCGCCTCGACTTCCCCGTCAAGGGCCACGGGGTGGACCCCGACCACCCGCCGCTGGTGTGGGAGGCGCGGACCGCGGAAGGCTGGAGCGCCTGCGAGGTCGAGACCGACGGCACCGGCGGCTTCAACCGCCCGGGCGACGTCCTCGTCCACCTCCCGGACGCGCACATCGCCGCGGCCGAGGGCGGCCGCAGGGCCGGCTGGCTGCGGGCCCGCGTACTGGCACCCGACGGAGTACGGCCGCCGTACTCCGGCACCCCGCAACTGCTGTCGGCGACCGCCTTCACCATCGGCGGCACCGCACCCGCGGCGCACGCGGAGAAGGCCGCCGCCGAGGTGGTCGGCCGGTCGGAAGGAGTACCCGGGCAGAGCTTCACCGTCAGCCGGGCACCCGTCGTGACCGGCCGCGAGCCCTTCACCGTCGAGACATCGACCGCCCAGGGCACCCAGCAGTGGACCGAGGTCGAGCACTTCGGCGGCTCGGGCCCCGGCGACCGGCACATCAGGATCGACCGCAGCACGGGGGAGGTCGCCTTCGGGCCCGCCGTCCGGCAGGGTGACGGCAGCCTGCGGCAGTACGGCGCGGTGCCGCCGCACGGCGCCACCGTCCGGGTGCTGCCGTATCTCACCGGCGGCGGCAGGCGCGGCAATGTCGCACCCGGCGCGCTCAAGGTGCTGCGCAGCTCCATCCCCTACGTCGGCCCGCCCGCCAACCGCCGCGCGGCCACCGGCGGTGTGGACGGCGAGGACGTCGCCAACGCCAGGCAGCGCGGGGCGCTCGCCCTGCGCACCAGGCAACGGGCCGTCACCGCGGAGGACTACGAATACCTCGCCCGGCAGGCCGCGCCCGAGATCTCCCGGGTCCGCTGTGTCGCAGCCGAGTCAGGGCCGGAAGCGGGCCTCGTCCGGGTGCTGCTGGTGCCGTGGGCCGAGGACGACGGGACAGGCCGGCTCGCCTTCGAACAGCTGGCGTGCCCCGAGGAACTGGTCACGCGGGTACGCGACCGGCTGGACCGGCAGCGGGTCATCGGGACCCGGCTGGTGGTCGAACCGCCCTTCTACCAGGGCGTCACCGTCGTCAGCACCCTCCGCGCCACCGCCTCGACCTCGCCCGCACTCGTCCAGCAGGCTGCGGCCACCGCCCTCTACCGGCACCTCAACCCGCTCACCGGCTCAGGCGGCAGCGGCTGGCCCTTCGGCCGGGCCGTGCAGTCCGGCGAGGTCTTCGCGGTCCTCCAACTGGTCCCCGGAGTGGAACTCGTCGAGAGCGTGCGGCTCTTCCCCGCCGACCCCGGCACCGGCCGCCGCGGCGAGCCCGTCGACCGCATCGACCTGCCCCCCGGCGCCCTGGCCTTCTCCTACGACCACCAGGTGCGGGTGAACCCCTCATGAGCGAAACCGGCGCCCTCGGACGGCGATTGGTGCCCGGCCTCGCCACCCGGCACCCGCTCGGGCGGCAACTGCCCGCCGTCTACGCGGGGGACCGGGTGATGCAGGGTGTCACCGCCGCCCTCGACGACGTCCTCGCGCCGCTGCTGTGCACCCTGGACAACCTGCCCGCCTACCTCGATCCCGCCCTCGCCCCCGCCGACTTCGTCGCCCTGCTCGCCGCATGGGTCGGCGCAGACGCGGAAGCCGGTGCCGGACGGGACGCCGTGGCCGGCGCCGTCGCAACCCACACGGTGCGCGGCACCTGCGCAGGGCTGGCCGAGGAGATCCGGCTCGCCTTCGGCGCCACCGCGGAGGTGGATGACGGGCTGGGCGCGGTGGCGTCCACCACCGCGCTGACCCCGTTCCCGGCCGACGGCACACCCCACCTGACCGTAAGGGTGCGCACCGCGGACCCGGCCGCCTTCGACACCCGGGCGCTCAGGTCGCTGGTCGCCCGCAACCGGCCCGCGCACGTGCCGTTCACCGTGGAGGTGCTGGGGCCGGCCTGACCGTTCGCCCGAAAGGGCACCCCCGGTGGCCCGGCGGCTGCCCCGGCGTGACTGGCCGCACCGCCCGGCCGATCGCGACGATGTTCCCCCGGTACGTACGGGTGGGGGAAGGGGCGTCCCAGTGGTCGAGTGCACAGCGTGCGGGCAGCGCTGCGAGCGCGGCGAGCAGTTCTGCGGGTCCTGCGGTGCGTATCTGGACTGGTCGGAGGAGACCGCGCCCGCGGCCCCTTCCGCCGCGGCACCGGCTTCGGCTCCGACGGCCCCGCCGGCTCCGACAACGCCTCCGACCCCTGCCTCGGCCCCGGTCGCGGCCGCCACCGAGCAGCCCGCACCTGAGGAGCCGGTCGCGGCCCCCGTACAGCCGCTGGCCGCAGGGCCCGTACCGCCGCCCCGGCCCACCGTGGTCCGGCCGCCCGACGAGCCGCCCCCCGCGCCCGGCGACCTGGTCTGCGGCCAGTGCGGTGTCGGCAACGTCCCCACCCGGCGCTTCTGCCGCCGCTGCGGCGCCTCACTGGCCGACGCGCCCGCCGCCCCCCGGCCGTCCTGGTGGCGCCGCCTCACCACCCGCTCCCCCCGCCAGGCCCCCGCCGCCGGGGAGCGGCCCGCACCCAGCCGCTGGCGCCGGATGCGGCGGCCCCGGCTGCTGGTGCCTGTCGTGATCGTGGCCCTCGGGCTCGCCGCGTTCGGGCTGCGCGGGCAGATCGGCGGCGCCACGGACAAGGTGCGCGACCGGGTCGCGAAGGGCTCGCAGATCCATCCGGTGGGCGTCAAGGCGTCCAGCTCCGCCCCCGGGCACGCGGCCGGCCTGGCGGTCGACGGCACCACCGACCGCTACTGGGCGCCGGCCGCCGGCGGCGCGGCCGCCGGGCAGTATCTCGAGGCGACCTTCGAGCAGCCCTTCCGGCTGCTCGACGTCGTGATCCACCCGGGTGCGTCCCCGGTGGACGAACAGTTCCTCAAGCAGGCGCGGCCGCACGACGTGGTCGTCACCACGACCGACTCCCACGGCACGTCCACCGCCCACACCCTCCACCTCGCGGACTCCCCGGGCCCCCAGACCTTCCACCTGGCGGTGAGCGACGTGACCCGGATCCGCGTCACCCTCCAGACCGCCTACGCCACATCGGGCTCCCGCCACGTGGCAGTGGCGGAACTTGAATTCTTCAAGCGCTGAACAATCGGTGCCCTGAGCTTTTTGGGGTGTGGTGTTGCCCCTTGCGGTGGGCTTTCCGGCGTGGGCCGGTTGGTGGCTTGTCGCGCAGTTCCTCGCGCCCCTGAAGCTTGCCCTCTGCGGCAGAGGAACCGTGCCCCGCAGGGGCGCGGGGAACTGCGCGCTCAGCCCGCGATGGCGCGGTAGCCGTATCGCTGCCGCATGGGGCAGGACCGCAGGGGCGCGGGGAACTGCGCGCTCAGCCGTGACGGGGCTGAGGTCGTATCGCGACGGGAGGGGGCAGGACCGCAGGGGCGCGGGGAACTGCGCGCTCAGCCGTGACGGGGCTGAGGTCGTATCGCGACGGGAGGGGGCAGGACCCCAGGGGCGCGGGGAACTGCGTGCTCAGCCCGTGATGGGGCGGCAGGGCATCGACCCAGGGTGGGGGGCGCGCCAGGGAGCCGGGCTCGGCCGGGAGTCCCGAGAAGCACCCCGCAGGGGTTGTTCAGACCCCCGTCAACCCTCGCGGCGGAAGCTCAAGCTCTGCCAGGACCCGTGCGTGCCGCAGGGAGGCCTGGTGGGCGGCGGCGGGGTCGCCGGCTTCGCGGTGGGCGGTGACGAGGAGGCGCCAGACCGCGTCCTGGAAGGGGTCGACGGACAGGCCGGCCCCGGCGGCGGCCACCGCGGCGGCGGGACGCCCGCGCCCGAGTTCGACTTCGGCCAGCGCGTGCGCGGCCCGCACCGCCTGGGAGCGGTAGTGCTCGCGCAGCGGCACGACCCACTCGGCAGGCCCGTCCTCGGGCAGCAGCTCCCCGGTGTAGAGCCGCAGTGCGAGCCCGAGCGATTCGGCGGCCTGTTCCGCGCCCCCGGCGCCAAGAGCGCAGGCGCGCAGGCCGGTGGTGACGGCGGCCTCGAAGCGCAGCACGTCGCAACTGCCGCCGGGCGGGAGCGCGATCATGTAGGCCTCCCCCGAGCGGAGCAGCAGCCGGGTGCGGCCCCGGTCGGCGCCGGGTTCGAGGAAGGTCCGCAGTGCCGAGAGCGCGACCTGGAGCCCGCGGGCGGCGGTCCGCTCGGGGCTGTCGGGCCACAGCGCGGCCATCAGCCGTTCCCTGTGCACGGGTTGGCCGGCGTGGACGGCCAGCAGCCTGGCCAGCGCTCTTACTCGCGGCCTGGTGCTGCGCCAGTCGATTTCCCGGTCGCCGAAGGTGGCCTGGAAGCGCCGGAAGCAGCGCAGGTGCAGTACGGGCGGCGGCCCGTCGTCCGGCGGCAGCAGCCGGTGTGCGGGCGGCACGACCGCGACCGGAGAGGAGCGCCGCCGCACGTGTTCGCGCAGCAGCGGCACGCAGTCGTAGCGCCCGTCGGCCCGTCGGCGCACCAGCCCGTAGGCCGAGTCGAGTTCGTCGAGGGTCCCGGTGCCGTCGTCGTGGAGCCAGCGGCCGGGCGACGTCCGGCAGACGCGTTCGAAGTCACGGGCCAGGCCGGGCGGGAGCACGCCGAGCACTTCCCGGTCGAGGTAGCCGCGTACCGCCGCGGAGGCGAGGGTGGTGTCGGCGAGTGCGGCGGCGCTGCGCGCGGCACGGCGGGGGAGTTGGGCGCACAGCCGGAGGGCGACGGGCCAGCCTTCGGTGAGCCGGGTGAGCGCGTCGAGCCGCCCGATGTCGGCGCCGTCGTGGGCGAGCGCCAGCAGCACGTCACGGATCTCGGCTGCGTCGAGGGCGAGTTCACGCGGAGTGACCACGACGGTGCCTGACAGTTCGTGCCGGGCGAGGTTGATCGCCGGGTGGCGGCGCCCGGCGAGCACGATGCGCAGGTTGGCCGGGGCGAGCAGCGCCATCTCCTCGACGGCGGCTTCCACGGCGCTGCCGTGGATGAGGTGGGAGTCGTCCACGACGAGCAGCACCGGGTTGGGGCGCCGCTCGATCGCGACGAGTACCGATTCGACGCTGGCGCGGCCTTCCCAGGGCCCGACCTCGGGACCGAGACCCGGCCCGGTGCCGTGGAGTTGGCGGGAGACCCGGTTGAGGAGCGAGGAAGGGGCGTGTGCCCCTCGGTGCGGGCGCCAGTTGAGGACCTGGCCGGGGAAGGCCGCGGCGTGCTGCGCGAGGAGGATCGACTTGCCGTATCCGGCCGGGGCCACCACGAGGGCCAGCGGCGCGGCCTGCTCTCCCGCGAGGTGGGCGATGACACGGCCCCGCACCTCGGGGGGCGGGGCCGGTAACGGGAACGAGTTCGACGCTGGGCTTCGGTGGGTCACGACGGGGGTTCCTTCCCGTGCCCGGGCCAGGACGGAGAGATGAAGGATCAGCATCACTCTAGGCAGCGGAGGGGTTACCCGCCAGCCGAATCCCCAGGTATGCGCCGCTTGTTGGTGCGCGCGTCACGGAATGCGGAATGCCCGGCCCGGCCATCGGGTCCTCCCGGCGGCCGGTCCCGCGTGCTCCGGCGTGCACGGCTGTGCCGATACGCCCGTTACGGCACCCGGATCCCGCTACGGTGAAGCCAATGTGACGGGGCGCCAGAAATTAGGGCCGCCGCACCGGAGCCACCCGGGGGGACCCCCGCGGGGACGGCGAGTGGACCGCCCGACGAAGGGACGTGTGGATGTCCGACGAACTGACCCGGCCGTACGAGTCCAGGGACGGTGAACCGCCCGCGATCGACACGAGCACCGCCCACTCGGCGCGGGTCTACGACTACGTGCTCGGCGGCAAGGACAACTACCAGGTCGACCGCGAGGCCGCCGAGCAGATGCTGAGCGGCTGGCCTCAGCTGCGGACGTCGATGCACGAGAACCGCAAGTTCATGCACAGGGCGGCCCGCTACGCCGCCGAGCAGGGTCTCGACCAGTTCCTGGACATCGGCACCGGCATACCGACCTCGCCGAACCTGCACGAGATCGTGCAGGCCGTCACTCCGGCCGCCCGGGTCGTCTACGTCGACAAGGACCCGATCGTCTTCGCCCACGCCGCCGCCCGGCTGACCGGCACCCCCGAGGGACGGATCGCCTACCTGCTGGCGGACATGGCGGACCCGGACGCGATCCTGGGCTCGCCGGAGGTGACCGGCACGCTGGACCTGGACCGGCCGGTGGGCCTGTCGATCATCGCGGTGCTCCAGTTCGTGCTGGACGAGAAGGCCGCCTACGAGCTGGTGCGCGGCTACCTGGCCCGGCTGGCGGCGGGCAGCATGCTGACGATCACCACCGTCACCTCGGACACCGCGCCGGCGCCCGCGGGCACGGTGACCGCCGAGTACACCAAGTGCGGCCTGCCGGTGCGCGACAGCCACCTGTCCGACGTCGAGCCGTTCTTCGAAGGCCTGGAGCTGGTCGACCCGGGCGTCACGCTGATCCACCGCTGGCGCCCCGAGCCGGGCACGGAGGGGGCGGTGCAGGACTCCGAGGTGGCGATGTACGCGGGTGTCGCCCGCAAACCGTGAGCCGCCGCGTGCCGCACGCGGCCCGCGAGGCGGCCGGCGGTGCGGCCACCCGGGGGGCGACGGCCCCTACCCGACGTGCGCGGACCTTCCTCGCCGGTCAGTCCCGGCTGGCGCGGAGGACCGCGCGGACGATCCGGCCGCCGTACCGGCCGGGTGTCGTACACCATTCCTCGCACAGCGCTTCGACCAGCATCAGGCCGCGGCCGTCGACGTCGCCCGGTCCTGCCTCGCGGCGCCGCGGCAGCGCGGATGTGCCACCGCTGTCCTCGACCTCGAGGCTGACGCGGTCGCCGTCGTACGCGACCCGGCAGCGGAAGGCCGGGCTGGCGGTGTGGCGCACCACGTTGGTGGCCAGCTCGCTGATCAGCAGGGCCGCCGTCGCGCAGGTGTCGTCGTCGCAGCCGCTGTCCCGCAGGTATCCGCACACCCGGCGCCGAGCTTCGCCCACCACCTCGCCCCGCGAGGGCAGTTCGAAGCCGTACCCCGCTGCGCCGCGCTGCGCGGGCACCGTCGACGCCTCCACAGCGGCGGTACCGGCCGACGAACCAGCGCCGGACGTCGCGGTGTCGTTGCGCGGTAATGCCACGGTGGTGGTTCCTCTCGACGGGAGGCGTACGTCCCACAAACCGGGGCTGCGGAGCGTCACGACGTCAACTATGCGTGAGCGCACGGGAGTTGGCAAGCAACACTGTGCAAATCACACAGTCACCGGAGCACTGTGTACCCCGCCCTCGAGGGCGTGGCACACTGCGTCCATGAGCGTGGGGAGTCAGGCATGAGCGAACCGCGGCCAGGCCCGACCGTCGGCCAACTCGTCCTCGGCAAACGCCTGCTCGACCTACGGGAGAAGGCCGGGCTGTCCCGTGAGGACGCGGCCCGGGTGATCCGGGTGGCGCAGGCGACCGTCCACCGCATGGAGACGGCCAAGGTCGCCCTCAAGGTGGTCTACGTCGAGCGGCTGCTCGCCGCCTACGGCATCGCACCGCCCGAGGTCGCAGCCTTCGTCGAGCTGGTCGAGGAGGCCAACCGCCCCGGCTGGTGGCAGCGCTTCCACGACATCCTCCCGGACTGGTTCAGCGCCTACGTGGCGCTCGAAGCGGCCGCCTCGCTCATTCGCGTCTTCGAACCCGCCTTCGTACCCGGCCTGTTGCAGACCACCGCCTACGCCCGCACCGTGATGGAGACCGGCCCGCTCGGCCGGACCAGCCCCGATGAGGTCGAACGCCACGTGGCACTGCGGATGGAGCGCCAAGCGCTGCTCACCAGGCCGGGCGCACCCCGCTTCTGGGCGGTCCTCGACGAGACCGTGCTGCGGCGCCACGTCGGCTCCGCCGAGGTGATGCGCGAGCAGATCGACCACCTGCTGGAAGTGTCCCGAAGACGCAACGTGACTCTCCAGATCGCCGAGTTCAGCGCCGGACACCACTCGGGCGCGCACGGCCCGGTGGCGCTCTTCCGCTTCGACGAGGGCGAACTGCCCGACATGGTCTACGTCGAATACCTCACCGGCGCCCTCTACATCGATGAGCGCAACGAGGTCGCCTCGCACCACGCGGTGCTTGACGAGATCGCCGCCCAGGCGGCAACCGCACGACGCACAAAGGAGATCCTGCAAGGTCTCCGCGAGGAGTTGTGATCGCTGACATGTCTGCCGTACGCAATGGAATGCCCGCACTCGACCTCGGCACCGAAGGCTGGATCAAGCCCTGGAGCGCCGGGAACGGCGGAAGCTGTGTCGAGGCCAAGAAGCTCAACGACGGACGGGTCGCCCTGCGCCAGTCCACCGACCCGCAGGGTCCCGCGCTCATCTACACCCACGCGGAGATGGCGGCGTTCATCCAGGGCGCCAAGGCGGGCAACGCCGATGTGCTGCTCATCTGACCTCCCCGCCGCCACCCTCCTCGCACCGCACCCACGACGTATCCGACGGAGCTCTCGATGACCCCCAGCGAACCCGGCACCCACCGGGTCGACACCACAGTCCCGCACTCGGCGCGCGTGTACGACTACTTCCTGGGCGGGAAGACCAACTACCCCGTCGACGAGGCGCTCGCCAAGCAGGTGCTGCTCGTCGACTCGACCGTCACCGACACCGTGCGCGCCAACCGGCGCTTCATGCAGCGGGCCACCCGGCAGCTCGCGCAGGAGGCCGGCATCCGCCAGTTCATCGACATCGGCACCGGGATACCCACCGAGCCCAACCTCCACCAGATCGCCCAGCAGGCCGCGCCGGACTCCCGGGTCGTCTACGTCGACAACGACCCGATCGTGCTGCGGCACGCGGAGGCGCTGCTCGACAGCACCCCGGAGGGCGCCACCGACTACGTCGAGGCGGACGTCCGCGATCCGGCGCGGATCATGGAACAGGCCGGGCAGACCCTGGACTTCAGCCGGCCGGTCGCCCTGTCGGCCGTCGCGCTGCTGCACTTCGTGCCCGACGAGGACGACGCGCACGGCATCGTGCGCCGCCTCATGGAGCCGCTCGCCCCCGGCAGCCACCTGGTGGTCGCCCACGTCACCGGCGACTTCGACCCGGACCATGCGGCCGAGGTCGTGGAGATCTACCGCCGCCAGGGCACCGTGCTGCGGCCGCGCACCAAGGCGGAGGCCGCCGCCTTCTTCGACGGTCTCGTCCTCACCGACCCCGGCCTCGTCCTGGCACCCGAGTGGCGCCCGGACCGGGCCGAGGAGGAGGCGGCAGCGGCATCCGACGGCGCCGTCGTCCCGGTGTGGGTGGGCGTCGCCCGCAAGCCCTGACCCCGTACGCCGCCGCGCCGCGGGGAAGCCGCGACCGAGCAGGAAGGTGGGGGGTCGAATATCGGGCTGACGTCACTCGTGCTGACGAGTGACGTCAGCCCGGAAATGCACCATGGGGTGTGATGCGGATGTCGCGCCGACCGCCTCAGACAGGTCACGCCGCGACGCTCGTCCCTGTCGCTTCCAGGTCGCCAGCCGACCATGTCGTCGGCATCACGGCGCCGTCAGCGTGTCCTGGGGCGGCGGCACCGTGCGGATCGCGCGGGCGATGAAGTACTCGGCGGTGTCGTCGTAGTCGGCCAGCCGCCAGCCCGACTCGTGCAGTGCGGGCCGCAGATTCGGCTCGGCCAGCGGGTCGTCCGGGTTGAGCAGGTGGCCGTGGCGAGCGGCGCGTTCGGCGCGGCCCGAGGGGTGGAAGAGCAGCAGAATGCCACCGGGCGCGGTGACGCGTGCCCACTCGCGCAGGGCCGTGGGCGGGTCGGGGAGGTGGTCGAGGAGCCCCGCGGTGAAGATGCCGTCGACCGTGCCGGCGGGCAGCGGCAGCCGGTGGCAGTCGGCCAGCAGCAGCCGGCCCGTCCCGGTGTGCCCCGCACGCGCGGCGGCGGTGAGCATCGCCTCGGTGACGTCCACGCCCAGGACCGCACCCGCCTCCCCGACGGCCGCACGCAGCGCGGGCAGCGCGCGGCCGGTGCCGCAGCCCAGGTCGACCGCGTACTGGCCGGGGCGCAGCCGCATCCGGGCGACGGCCGCCGTGTAGCGGGGGCCGTCGGCGGCGAAGCGCCGGTCCCACGCCTCGGCCCTGGGAGCGAAGAACGTACGGGTCGCGGTGTGCGCGGTCCGCGCGGCCACCAGCGCGGCGAACCGCCCGAACACCCGGTCGCGGTGCGGGGCCAGCGCGGCAAGTTCCCGCGGCGCGGACTCGTGGAGCCCGGGGGCGGTCGCGGCGTCCCGCGGGAAGGCCGCCGCGAAGGCGTCCACGGCCCCGGCGTCCGCTTCCAGATGGAATTGGAGCCCCCACGCGGCACCGCCCACCCGGAAGGCCTGCACCGGGTAGCGGTCGCAGGAGGCCAACGGCACCGCGGCAGGCGGCAGTTCCATGGTGTCGCCGTGCCAGTGCAGCACCCGCAGCCTTTCCGGTGCCCCGCGCGAACAGCGGGTCCCTGCATGCCGCGTCCAGGGTCCGCACCTCGCCCCAGCCGATCTGCGTGCCCGACCCCGGCCGCGCCGTGCCGCCCGCCGCGACGGCAAGCAGTTGCGCCCCGAGGCGCACCCCGAGCGTCGGCACCCCGGCGTCCAACCCGGCGCGCAGCAATGCGACTTCCGCCGCACGGGCGGGGAAGCCGTCATCGCTGCCGTGGTGAGCGCGTCGCCGATCGCGTACGGGCGCTCCTCCGGCATGTGCTGCACCACCAGGACGGCCATCGACTCACCCCGCGTTCCGCAGATGCGATGCAGAACGACTAAAGCACGCCGCATATGACAGGTGTCAACACGTCATGAGGTCGCGTATGCGGTCGATCATTCACTCGGGCGCCGACCCGTTCGCGGCATGCGGCATCAGGGCTCGCGCGACAAGCCGTACGGCACAAGGCGGTACGGCGGAGGGTGCGGCAGCAGCGGGGAATCATGCCGGGATCCGGCGGAGGCGCGGGCAGGTCGTGCGAGCGCGGTGTGGTGCCCCCAACGGGATTCGAACCCGTGCTACCGCCTTGAAAGGGCGGCGTCCTGGGCCACTAGACGATGAGGGCTAATCGGCCAGCCGTCAGCGCCTTGCGACGCAGTTCGGGGACGTGAGGAGCATAGAGGATCCGCGGGGGATCGCCAAAACGGTTTCGCCGATCGGGGTACCCGCGCGTGACGCGCCGCGAAGCCCGGCGAGAAGCTCCGGCGCGCGAGGGGACCGCGGGGGCGTGGGCCGCGACAATGGGGGCGTGCTGGAGATGACCCGCGAAGAGTTCGAGGAGCTGGTCGGGGAAGCCCTCGACCGGATCCCGCCCGAGCTGACCCGCCTGATGGACAACGTGGCCGTCTTCGTCGAGGACGAGCCGCCCGCGGGCGAGACCGACCTGCTGGGGCTGTACGAGGGCACCCCGCTCACCGAGCGCGGTGAGTGGTACGCCGGGGTGCTGCCGGACCGGATCACCGTCTACCGCGGGCCGACGCTGCGGATGTGCGAGAACCGCGAGGACGTGGTGGCCGAGACGGAGATCACTGTCGTCCACGAGATCGCCCACCACTTCGGCATCGACGACGAGCGGCTGCACGCACTCGGCTACGGCTGACCCGCGACCGCAGGGCGGTGGCCCGTACGGGCGCGGCCGCGTGTCCTGGGAGCACGTGGCCGCGTTGGACACCGGAGACACCGCCCGGCGACGACGTACGCACGCAAGCGTGCTCGCGCTCCCTCCACGAGCCCCCGAGGTCGCGCCCGATGCCCTCAGCGCCCGCGCCCGCAGCCCCGTCAGGACCCGCCGCCACCCCCTCGGGCGTACCCACGCCCGCAGCCCTGCCGGATTCCGCACCCGTACCCGCCGCCCGGTCCTGGGGTGCGGGGGCGCGGTCCGCCGTCCTCGTCGCGCTGGTGGCGGTCGGTGTGGCCTCCTGCGTCAGCGCGGGAAGTGAACCTGATCACATCGCGCCCGGTCCTGCCGCCACCGGCAGCGTCGCCGCCCATGGCAAAGGCCACGCGGCGCCCGGCGCGGTCCGGCCGGGGAGCCGGCGGGGCGGGATGTCGCCGTCGCCCGCGTCCCCCGGCGGCCCGCTGTCGCCGGGAGCGGCCGGCCCGCCCGAGTCCGACGGCTCCGCCGGGCCCGCGGGCGACGCCGCACCGCCGCCCGGCAGCGACGATTCCGTACCGCAGCCCACCGCGGGCACCCCGCCGGCGGCCGAGCCGGAGAGCACTGCGCCGACCGCGGACCAGACGCCCCCGCCGCGGGACGACCCGTCGCCGACCGCGAGCGACCCTGGCGGCGAGGGATCCGGGACGACCGCGCCCTCGCAACTCCGCCACCACCGGCACCGCGGGGATCGCGCCGCAGGACGTATGCTGGACGTCCTACCGGCAGGTCAGCGCGCTCCCTGGGAGGGGATTCGCTAAAGCGGCGCCTGATGCGTATGCTGGTAGATCGTTTGATCCCCTGATCCCACTTGCCTGGCGCCTGATCCGTTGCGCGCCGCGTGGCGCGTTCCTTTTCTCCTGTGGCTGACCGCATCGAGGCGGTTGTAAGCAACCTGCGGAGCTGGCGCGTGCCGTAAGTCTCCGAGAGGTTTAGCTTCCGCATGTCCATTGACAGTGCCGACCGTTCCGCCATGCCCGAGAACGCCGCCGACGCCGCCGCAGTAACCATCGACAGCCAGGTCATCGAGACCGAGGCCAGCGAGGCCACCGCGGTCTCCGAGGCCGCGGAGACCGCCGCCGAGGACACCATCACCTTCGCCGACCTGGGCCTCGCCGAGGCCATCGTCCGCAAGCTGAACCAGAACGGTGTCGTCACCCCCTTCCCGATCCAGGCCGCCACGATCCCGGACGCGCTTGCCGGGCGGGACATCCTGGGCCGCGGCCGCACCGGCTCCGGCAAGACGCTGTCCTTCGGCCTGCCGCTGCTGACCCAGCTCGCCGGCGGCCACACCGACAAGCGCCGCCCGCGCGGAGTCATCCTCACCCCGACCCGCGAGCTGGCCATGCAGGTCGCCGACGCGCTCCAGCCGTACGGCGACGTCCTCGGCCTGAAGATGAAGGTCGTCTGCGGCGGCACCTCCATGCAGAACCAGATCTACGCCCTGGAGCGCGGTGTCGACATCCTCGTCGCCACCCCCGGGCGGCTGCGCGACCTGATCAACCGGGGCGCGGCGGTGCTCGACCAGGTGCAGATCGCGGTCCTGGACGAGGCGGACCAGATGTCGGACATGGGCTTCCTGCCCGAGGTCACCGAGATCCTGGACCTCATCCCGGCCGGCGGCCAGCGACTGCTGTTCTCCGCCACGCTGGAGAACGAGATCGACAGCCTCGTCAAGCGCTACCTGGTCAGCCCGGTCACGCACGAGGTCGACGCCGCCCAGGGCGCGGTCACCACCATGACCCACCACGTGCTCGTGGTGAAGCCCAAGGACAAGGCGCCCGTCACCGCCGCCATCGCCGCCCGCAAGGGCCGCACGATCATCTTCGTCCGTACCCAGATGGGTGCCGACCGGGTGGCCGAGCAGCTGATCGAGTCCGGCGTGCGCGCCGACGCCCTGCACGGCGGCATGACCCAGGGCGCCCGTACCCGCACCCTCGAGGACTTCAAGGCCGGGCAGGTCAACGTCCTGGTCGCCACCGACGTCGCCGCCCGCGGCATCCACGTCGACGGCATCGACCTGGTGCTCAACGTCGACCCGGCCGGCGACCACAAGGACTACCTGCACCGCAGCGGCCGTACCGCAAGGGCGGGCAAGTCCGGCACCGTCGTCTCGCTGGCCCTGCCGCACCAGCGCAAGCAGATCTTCCGGCTGATGGAAGACGCGGGCGTGGACGCCTCGCGCCACATCATCGGCGGCGCGGGCGTCTTCGACGAGGACGTCGCCAAGATCACCGGCGCCCGCTCCCTCACCGACGTCCAGGCCGACGCCGTGCAGAACGCCGCCGCCCAGGCCGAGCGTGAGGTCGCCGACCTCACCCGCCAGCTGGAGCGCGTGCAGCGCCGGGCCACCGAACTGCGCGAGGAAGCCGACCGCCTCACCGCCCGTTCGGCCCGCGAGCGCGGCGAGGACCCGGACGAGGCCATCGCGTCCAAGGCCGCCGAGATGGCCGAACTCGCCGCCGAGGCCGCCGCGGTCGCCGCCGCGTCGGTGCCGGCGCCCCGCGAGGAGCGCCAGCAGTCCTCCTCCTACCAGCGGCGCGACGACCGCGGCAACTTCGACCGCCGCGACAACCGCGACAGCCGCCCGTCCTACGGCAACCGTGACGACCGCCGGGACTCGCGCCCCTCGTACGGCAACCGCGACGACTCCCGCCCGTCCTACGGCAACCGCGACGACCGCCGCCCCTCGTACGGCAACCGCGACGACTCGCGTCCGTCCTACGGCAACCGTGACGACCGTCGTGACTCGCGTCCGTCGTACGGGAACCGCAGTGACTCCCGCCCGTCGTACGGCAACCGCAGTGACTCGCGCCCCGCGTACGGCAACCGCAGCGACTCCCGTCCTGCGTACGGCAACCGTGACGACCGTCGTGACTCGCGTCCGTCGTACGGGAACCGCAGCGACTCCCGCCCGTCGTACGGCAACCGCAGTGACTCGCGCCCCGCGTACGGCAACCGCGACGACCGCCCGTCGTACGGTGCTTCCCGCGACGACCGCGACAGCCGCCCGTCGTACACCCGCGACAGCAACGGCCCGTCGTCGTCGTACAACGACCGCAAGCCGCGCTGGAAGCGCAACGGCTGACGGCTGACGCCACCGGCCGAACGAGCCCGGCCGAACGGGCCCGCCGCCTGCGACATCGCAGGCGGCGGGCCCGTTTCGCTGTCCGGCCGCGTGCTGCTAGAGTTCGGCGATTCGCAGGGGGACGGTCGGGGGGCCGTCGGGGGGCCGGGGGGCTCACACGCACGACTCGCGCACAGGCGCCGCAGTTCACGCTGCCCGCGCCGGCCGAGACGCACTCCTGCGCGGTTTCTGTGCTTCGCCGCACCCGCAACGGAGGCTCTTCTGTGGCACGTTCGACGTCCCGCGCCCTGACCAGGGGCGGACTGGCACTGGCGCTGTCCTGCGCCGTCGCCGCCCCCTTCCTCGGCCCGGCCGCGGCCGCCGGAGCGGCGTCCGCACCGACGCCCTACGACGTCGTGATCCCGCCGGTCAACGCGCCCCGGCTCATGGACGAGCGGGTGGGGTTCGCCGGGAGCACCGGCTACGAGCGGATCACCCCCGGCAGCACGGCGACCTGGAACCCGTACGACGGCGGAGCGCCGACGGAGATCTCCACGGCCCCGCAGTTCGGGATCAGGACGCCCGACGGCACCGAATGGCTCGCCAACCAGCCGAACGACACCACGATGCGGCTGTACGACCCCGGCTCGGGCGCGACCGCCGACGTGACGCTTCCCGGCCATGGACTCGTCGTCGCGGCGGCCACCGGCACGTCCGACGGCTGGGCGATGCTGGCCATCGCCAGGACCGGCAGCAGCACGGCCGGCTACGTGTACACGTACCACCTGCTCGCCGTGCACGGCACCACCGTGGTCACCGACACCACACTGACCGGCATCCCGCAGGACATCCAGATCACGGGGTGGACGCAGACGGCCGAATCAGGCGGACGGATGATCGCGCCCTACGACGTCCCCGGCGGCGGGCGGGACCTCGCGCTGGTGGACCCGGTCACCGGTGCGGCCGACACCGTCCAGGGCCTCCTTCCCAAGAACCACACCCACCAACTCCTCACGACCGCGGACTCGGTCGGCTGGTACGAGGCAGGCACCATCCACATGGTGCCGCTGGACGACCCGCACGCCGCGCCGCGGACGACCACCCTGCCGGCTGAACTCCACGCCGCCGCCACGACCTACCGGATCGCGCTGACCGGCGACACCGCCCTCGCGCTTGCGAGTGTCGGATCGGGCTGGAACGACGGCCAGATCACCCCTCTCTACTCCGTCCCCCTGACCGGCGGTCCGGCCACCGAACTCCTCCCGGACGCCTCGGGGATGGCCGCGTCCTGGGACGGCGGCGTCACCGTGCGCAGCGGCGCGGAGGGCGCGGCCTGGGACGCGTACCGGATCCGGCCCGGCGGCGGGGCGCCCGCCAAGCTCTTCGGCATCCGTGAGTTGAGCCCGGTACGTTACGGACTCTCCCTCGCCCAGGGCCGGTTGCGCTTCCTCGAGGGCATGCCCGACACCACCGACCGCTTCACCTCGGGAGCCCTCTACTACCAGAGCGAGGGGGTCGGCCCGGTCCCGCAGCCGGTATCCGCGCCGCACCTCGCGGGCATCCCCATCCCGGACCCGGTCAGCAGTTGCGACGCCCGGCACCACTGCACCGCCGGCCTGGTCGACGGCGGCTCCTACGGTGACGTCGCCTACGTCGCGCGCGCCGCGAACGGCAAGGACAGCGTCTACGCGGCGAACAAGGCCTTTCCCGGCGGGGTCCCGCTGGACTCCACCGGCGGCCGGATCATCGACGCGTCCGAGAACTACGTCCTGTACAACAGCGGTTCGAACGGCAAGCAGTACGTCATCGACATCGGCTACGGCACCGTCGTCCTCACCCGCCCGATCGCCGCGGCGGCCCTGTGGGGCGACACGCTGTGGACCGCGTCCACCACCAAGGGCAAGGTCGACCAACTCGACCTGCGCAGCCGCTACACCAGCGGACCCGTCGCCCGCACCGCGGTCACCACCGACGCGCCCTGCGCGATCAAGGAAGTCCAGGCACTGGACAACTGGCTCTACTGGTCGTGCGGCGCGAACGGCCCGGCCGGCGTGTACGACCGAACGGCGCGGAAGTCCGTCGCGGTGCCCGCGGGCTCCGCCCTGCTCGGCGACGGCTTCGTGCTGAGGCACCCCGGCGGTGAGCTCCAGGTCACCGACAGCAGGACCGGCGCGACCCGTACCGTGGCCGCACTGCCCGCGGACCCCTCGCTGCCCGGTGGTGACCGGGGAGTGACCTGGACGGTGGACAAGTTCCGCGGCCAGATCGCGTACACCGCACCCGACGCCACCACCCACCTGATCCCCTCGGGCACGGCGCCCTCGCCGCTGGACGCGCAGAACGTGCTGGACATCGATCCCTGGTTCTACGCCCGGTTCGGCTGGGAGATCTCGGAGCTGCTGTCCGGCCCCGCCGCGTCCTGGAAGCTCGAATTCCGCCCGAAGACGGGCGGTGCGGCGGTCCGGACGATCAGCGGCGGCGCCACCACCGCGAGGATCGAGACGTCCTGGGACGGGAAGGACGGGGCGGGGCGCTACGTGCCCACCGGCAGCTACGTCTGGACGCTGACCGCCACCCCGGCCAACGGACTCGGGGCCGACCTGGTCCGCACCGGGACCGTCGCCGTACACCGGTCGCTCGCCCTGCCGCACGACTACAGCGACGACGGCGTCGGCGACCTGCTCGGCATGACCCCTGCCGGCCGCCTCGACGTCCGGCAGGGCAGCGGCACCGGCGCCGGCACCGTGCTGGCGGCCGGCAGCGCCCAGCAGAGCCACGGATGGCCGACCACGTCCCGCTACGTGCCCATCAACGACCTCAGCGGGCGCGGCGTCAACTCCCTGCTGGTCCGCTCCGCCGCGGGCGTCCTGACCCGCTACACCGCCGACGTCGCGATCGGCTACATCACCCCGACCTCGTCACAGCTGACCATCGGCGGCGGCTGGAACATCTACGACACCCTGACCTCCCCCGGCGACCTGACCGGCGACGGGCGCCCCGACCTCGTGGCCCGCGACGCGGCCGGCAGGCTGTGGCGCTACGACGGCACCTCCACCGGCACCCTCGCCTCCCGGGTCCTGATCTGCGGCGGCTGGCAGGGCTACAACCTCATCATCGGCGCCCAGGACCTCGACCACGACGGCACCGCCGACCTGCTCGCCCGCGACTCCGCCGGTGTCCTGTGGCGCTACGACGGCGACGGCAAGGGCGGCGTCCGCGACCGCGTCCGCATCGGCGGCGGCTGGCAGGGCTACAACGCCCTCGCCGTCGTCGGCGACCTCGGCCACGACGGCACCGCCGACCTGCTCGCCCGCGACTCCGCCGGTGTGCTGTGGCGCTACGACGGCGACGGCAAGGGCAGCTTCGTCACCCCCCGCGCCAGCCTCGGCGCCGGCTGGATGATGTACTCCACCCTCCTCTGACCCCACCCCTCCCACGGGGTGCCGGGACCACCCAGGCCCCGACACCCCGTAACCCGGCTGAGCCCCTCCGAGGACACCGTTATGCTGTCGGTGCGGGCCGTTAGCTCAATTGGCAGAGCAGTGGACTTTTAATCCATTGGTTGTGGGTTCGAGTCCCACACGGCCTACGGGGTCGGGCGTCGTTGTGCGCCTCTGACCTGCGGGTATGGTGCCCCGGTCGCCTTCGGGCGGGCGGGGCACAGTCGCGTCTGGGGCCCGTGCGTGAGCGATGCGTGAGCGGGCGTGCCCACGTTGGCGTAGCTGGGCGTGGGACGCGCCCTCCCTCGGGCATCGCAGGCGGCAGACGCGAGGAAGCTCCTCCGGGACCTGCTACGAGAAGTCGTTCGGGCTCATGAACGTTGCGATCTCCGAGCTTGGTGTGCACGGCTTCGCCAGCCGCTCTGCCCTCTCTTCTTCGGACCACTGGTGCCGCTCGGGCGGGACGTACGAAGGGTCGGCCCACTCACAGTGGCGGCAGATACCAGCTACAACCTCGTACGAAGCGCAAACATCGCACCGCTTCGGAGCCGTCGCCAGCCGGAGTCGCGCTGCTGTGAACATGCCGAGCAAGTGCTCGACCGATTTGAGTCCGATCTCGGCGTCCATCCGCACGGCGCTCTTGGCGTGGGTCAGCCAGTTGACGTACTCCCAGGTCTCGACGGCCAACTTCTTCAGGTAAGAGCGGAACCGTGCCGACGAGTCACCCGGAGCCAGGCCGTTGGCAAGCAGTTCGGTCCAACCCTTGAAGTCGGCCGCCTTTGGCGGCGTCTGCTTGGACGGGACCAGCTCGTCGTCGCGGGTCTCGCCGACGAAGGAGACGAGGCACTCCCGAAGCCGAACACCGACCGATTGGAAGGTCTCGGCCTCGTCCCCGCTGTCGTATGCGTCGAACGCCTGCTGCCAGCGCCGCCAGGAACCAGGCAACAGCTGAGCAGACTCAGGTGCGACCGGTACGTCGCGCTCCTGCGCGTACTCCACGCGAAGCATCAGCCCGACGTGGAAGGTCAGCACCACGTCACGGCTCTTGAAGTCCGACTGGTCGTAGAGGTTGGTGGGGTTGGTGACCACCCACCAACGGCTATCCGGGCAGTGCACGTCCCAGATGTCGTGACGTACGGGTCCCACCAACTCGGATGCCACCTTCTCCAGATGGACGACTTCCTCGTCAGTCTGCCCCACCACGTACCCACGGACTTCATCCATCTCACGCTTGGTTGCGCGCACCTCGGCACCCTCACCTCGTTCAGGCGGCGCGGTGTGGTTCGATCTTCGGACGCGCCGACTTGGTTGAGTCTGGCACATGAATTACTGGCCATGGTGTACATTTCTCACCGTGAGCGAACAAGAGGATGTTATCGCGGAGCTCGGTGACGCCGGGGTCCTTGCTGGCCTGCGCTGGGCGCATGTGTCGGCCACCGCCAGGTCGTTGGAGACGTACTCCGAGGGCGATGGCCATGATGCCGCCTGGCTCGGGAACACCAGGTTCACGCTCTACCGGGACCGGCTGGATCGTGTTTTCGCGTGTGAGCGCTACTCCGTTCACTCCGGCAACGCCGACGCTGACCTGGACCTGCTGTATGACCAGTTGTCAGAGGCAGACGTCGAGACCATGCCTCGTCTGGACGCTGGGCGGGTGCGCCGCCTCAACCTGACCGGTAGTCCGGGCTGGGCCTACGGGCAGATCCGCCTCCTTCTCGCATCCGGTCCCTACGGAAAGCTCGACCGGATTCCTTGGCCACAGAAGAGTCCGACGAAGCAGCGGGTGGCTCGCCAGCGCAATCCCGAGCCTCCGCAGCCTTCGCTGTTCGAGGACTTCGCGCCGGAGGAAGTCGAAGGGCTCATTACCGCCTTGGCGGCGGTAGAGGATCTCGACGTCACTACCTACGTCGTCGCCCATAGCCTCAATCCGCTCACCAAACTGTCTGAGCTGATCTTGGGACGCCCTCGTCTGAATCCCGGTGGTGGGCAGGCGTGGCACTGGCGACATGACCTCATGGGAACCCCGCCCGCTGACGGTGGACGTCGTATCGACGACGCGCCTATGCCTACTGGTCCTAACCCGGTGCCGGATGCTCCGGTTCGCCTGCGTCGTCCGGCAGAAGAAGTGCGTGATCACCGCGCAAGTGATGGGCAGTGAGCCCTCGTACGTCCAGCTCTGACCGGGCTTCGGAGGTTTCTCCTTTCTTCGACGGGGCTCGCTTGACGTTGGCCCGGCATCTAGCTGGGCTACGCAAAAGCGATCTTGCGGGTCTTGTCGAGAAGAGCGCGACTGCCGTAGCGGCGTGGGAGTCAGGGGCCAAGCGGCCTACGGCTCCCACGGTGGCGCAGCTGGCATTGAGCTTGTCCGTTGATCCGGGCTTTTTCGCGGTCCGCCCCGAGGACATCGCGGCTCTGAGTACCACGCCACACTTTCGTTCGCTGCGTTCAACCAGTCAGCTGGCCCGGGATCAAGCGTTCGCCTACGGCCAGCTCGCCGTGGACATCGCAGCGAGCCTGGAGCGACACGTCGAATTCCCCCATGCCGACGTGCCGAGCTTTCCGGTGTCCATGGATGACCAGGATGGCGACGGCCCTGAGCGGGCCGCACGCCTTCTCCGGGAGGAGTGGGGGATTGAGCCGGGACCTGCCGGCCACCTTGTGCGGTCGCTGGAGAATCACGGGGTTCTGGTGGTGTTCAGTCCGCCGCAGACCGCCTCGGTTGACGCCTACTCGTTCGACAGTCGATTGCGCCCGGTCGTGGTCCTTAACCCGATCAAGCGGGACTACTACCGCCAACGCTTTGACGTCGCACACGAACTGGGTCACCTCGTCATGCACAGTGATGCCGAGCCGGGGGGTCGGATTGTAGAAGACCAGGCCCACCGCTTCGCCGCTGAGTTGCTCATGCCTGCCGACCAGATCCGTGACCTGCTGCCGACTGCGATGGGCGGCAATTCATGGCAGGCCTTGGCACGTCTGAAAGAGCAGTGGGGCGTCAGTATCCAGGCTCTTCTGTACCGGGCACGTTGGCTGGGCCGACTCAGCGACGTGTCTTATCGCAACGCGATGACGACCATCTCAGCTCGCGGTTGGCGCCGGAATGAACCTGGCTTGATCAGCGCTATTGAGCAGCCGTCGCTTCTCCCAAGGGCTGTGGAGCTGCTGACACAGGAAGGTATCGCCGAGGCAAGACTGATTGAGCAGTGCCGCGTACCTGCGTATCTGTTCGGTACCGTGGCGGCTCGCATTCCTGACAACGATTCCCCTGTACTAGCAGCATCCGCGGCCAACTCCCAACAGGCGAGCAGCCGAGTCGTTTCGCTGCTGGATCGCAGGCAGAGGGCTGAGCCGAGCGGAAGCGCAAGCAAGTGATCCCAGGTGTGCCCTGGCCTACTCAGACGGTCGGGGCACACCGCTTCGAGGAGCTTCCTACATGTGGCGTGAACGCGCGCTTACGCGAGGAGCGATCGTCGCCTTGCCGCTCGCGTGCTGAGCGCGGGGAACCAACGCGGCCGCCCTCTCGGCCACCACCCGGTCCAGCTCCGGGAGGAGGCTCGTGTACGTGTCCGAGGTGAGCGCGATTGTGGAGTGACGCATCACCTCCTTCACTGTGTGGATGTCGCCGCCGCCTCCGTGCGTGAGGGTCGCGGCCACGTGGCGGAGGTCGCGGAAGGTGACGGGCGGGAGCTCGCGCAGGTCTCGGACAGAACGAGGCCGGCGCACCACGCCACTCGGGCCTGCCGGCGTAATATCCCAAGTGGCTGAAGAGGGCGGCTAGGCCCCTGCCCGGCAGGATGATCACGCTATGGCGAACCCCGGGCGCCATGACTCCGACGTCCGGGCCTCCTTCGAGGAGAAGGTGCGGAGGAGCAGGTAGCGACAGCACCTTGCTTCCCCCGCCCCTCAGAGTCTCCTGGGTGGGCCTCCAAGGTCCATCGAGACTGGTACGTTGGAGGGATCAGCCGCCTGGGCGACCTCGACGGCGTTCCCTGCTGTCGGTGGGGCGTGGCACGATGGTGGCATGCCAAAGGAGAGCAGCGTGGAGCCGATCGCAAAGCCGCTCGTCTGGGGGGGCATCGAGAAGCTACCTGTTCATGCTTCTAACCAGATCATGATTCAGATCGACCAAGACCAGGTATACCTCAACTTCGGCATCGCGACCCCTCCGATCCTCACCCCAGGAAGCGCTGACGACTTGCGTCTCCAGGCCGAACAGATTCCCTTCGTTGAGGTCCAACCGCTTCAACGGCTGTCTGTCAGTCGCCGCCACCTCAGCGACATCGTCGATGTACTTCAGCGTGCCATCACCGCCTTTGACGCTCAGGGAGGGACCGAGTGAGTACTACTTACGTTGTCCAGCCGCAAGCTCCCTTGACTACAGGAGCCCCGGTGCCCTCTGAGCCACTGACGGCTCAGACGCCCCAGTCCGGCCGGATTGCCGTCGTGCCCGAGGCGCTTGAAGTCGGCTATCCCGAGGGGGCGCAGATCCTAGATCGAGCGGCTCGCCGAAAGCTGGGAATCTCGGGCTCGGAGTTCCTAATTCGCTGGGACGCTGGCGAGTATGTCAATGAAGAGGAAGAGTGCATTGCCGCTCAAGAGGTGGCGATGCTGATCCCATTCGTCCGCCCCGTCAATGCCCGGTAGCTCACCATCAGGGGCAATCGATGCCTTCATGGGCCCGCTCCGCGAAGACATTGCTTGCTTCACGAATGACATATGGATTCGAAGCCCAGGCGATCCAACCAAGTCCATCGTGACCATCTCGCTTAACAGCGGGGAACCATCAAAGATGCGCACGGGCGGTAAGCCATTTTTTCTTGAGGCGTCGATCCAGTTCATGGTCGAGGAAAGACGCGCTGGTCGCGATGGTCGGCCTATTCCGCGTAGTGAACGCTACAAGGTGTCCACCAAGGGATACATGTACACGATCACTACCGAAGACTCTCAGGAAGTCCTTGGTTTTCATTGGCACCCTGGGCGTGAGGCGGTAGACGAGCCTCATCTGCATGTTGGGACCGTCAATCTTGTTCAGGGGGCGCCCATCACGCGAAAGCAACACATCATGGTCGGACGGGTGGCATTCGAGGATGTACTCGGCACTCTCATGCAGATGGGGGTTGTCCCAAGTAAAGTAATAGCGCCGCAGGTCTTGGAGACGAATTTGGATACCTTTAAGCGTTATCGGACTTGGTCATAGGTAATCGATCTTCAGTGCTCTTCGACTGCGTCAACTTGATGAGATGAACTCCATTTCTTGCGCGCTCTCGATATCTCCTGGAGCTCTTAGATAGTGCAGGGATAAAGTCTGCTCCATTTGGATGTACCGTGCGGACGCCCGTGTCGGGTGCCCGGGGCGTGTAAACGGGGGGTGGACAGCCGCCCCTACTTGCCTCTTCGTCTCGGACGACGGTGGTCGAACATCATTCGATGGCCGTAGCCGTTTAGCGCCTGATGCGCCGAGGAACCAGTGTGGCGGCCTTCTCCGCGACCTCCCGGTCCAGCTCCGGGAGGAGGCTCGTGTACGTGTCCGAGGTCAGGGCGATCGTGGAGTGGCGCAGCACTTCCTTCACCGTGTGGATATCGCCGCCGCCCGCGTGGGTGAGGGTCGCGGCAACGTGGCGGAGGTCGCGGAAGGTGATCGGTGGGAGGTCGGTCGTCGCGTGGATGCGGCGGAAGGTGTCCGAGATCATCTCGGGGTGGAGCCAGGAGCCGTCTTCGCGGGTGAAGACCTTGCCGGTGTCGTTCCAGGCCGTGCCCCACTTCTTGCGGTCCTTCTTCTGGCGCTTCCGGTGTGCGCGGAGGGCGGCGATCGTGAGGGTGTCGAGGGCGATGGTGTTGGCGCTGCCGTCCGTCTTCGGCTCGGCCTCGTACGGGTCCCAGCCGTCGACCACGATCTCCTTGGCCGGGGTGATGAGGCCGGCCTTGAGGTCGACGTTGCTCCAGTCCTGGCCGACGGCCTCGCCACGACGCAGGCCGCGGAAGCCGACGAGGTGGAAGAGGGCGTAGAGGCGGTCGTCCTGGGCGGCGTCGAGGAAGATGCCGAACTGCTGCGGTGTCCAGACCATGACCGGGCCGGGTATCTCGCCGGTCTGCCGCCACCGCCGGACGCGCTCGTCCGTCCAGAGTAGGGGCTTGGGCCTGCGGCCCGAGGCGAGTTCGACGTGGGAGGCCGGGTTGAAGGTGATGAGCTGCTGCGCGATGGCGGAGTTGAGCGCGGCGCGCAGGGTTCGGCGTATCGCCTGCTGGGTGGAGGGGCCGGTCACCTTGCGGAAGGGCGGCATCTCGGCGAGCTTCGCCCGCTCCGCCGCCAGCCCCGCCCGCTCGGCGGCAACGGGCCGACCTGGTGCGCTCGGCTTGCAGCGGGCGATCTGTGCCCGGCGAGCTTCGTTCTCGGCCGCGATCACCTCGTTGGCGTCGGCGATGGCGTCGAACATCTCCACGAGGTGGCCGACGTTGAGCCGGTCGAGCCGCACGTGGCCGATGCGCGGCTTGAGGTGGACGTTGATGTGCGAGGCGTAGCCGTTGAGGGTCGTCCTCCGGCGCTTCTTGGACGCGAACCACAGGTCCAGCCATTCGCCGACCGTCGTGCCGCCGCGTAGGTCGAGCCCGGAGCGGAGGCGCCGGCGGATCTCCTCGACGTTGGGCAGCGGCGCCTTCTCCTCGACCAGGCGTTCCAGTAGGGCGGCGACGCGCTCGACGCTGTCCGGGTCGTCGGTGTCGGCGAGGCCGAGGAGCGTGCGGACGTGGTCCAGGTCAGCCTGGGCCGCCTTGAGGCTGTCGTACCCGGCGCGGCTGAAGGAGCGGCGGGTGCCGTCCTCGCGGGGCGGGAGTTCCTGGCGTATGGAGTAGGAGCCGTGCTTGCGGCTCGCGAGCTTGGGGCAGTTGCTGCCGAGCGGCCGACCGGTTTCGGCGTCGCGGCAGTAGCAGCGGCGGTGAGTCGAGCCCTTCATGGTGCTTCCCCCAGCAGGTTCAGAGACCGTCTGCCGGGGCGTCCTTCCAGACGATGTTGCCCTCGGCATCCATTGACCAGGTCCGTTGCGGTGCGGCTCTGCGCTCGCGCAGCTGGGGGCTGGGGCCGTCGTAGCCGTACGACTCTCCGGTGAACCACTGGAGCGCCGCGAAGGGGTCGGTCGGTTCTTCGTCGGGGAGCGTCTGCACGCGGTCCACGAGGCCGACGGGATAGATCAGGCAGATCGGCGCCACGTGCAGGGCCTTGGCGAGCACCATGACCTCGACCAAGGGCAGTTGGGCACGGCGGCCGGATTCCATGTTGGCGATGACGTTGCGCGGGATGGCGTATCCGAGATCGGCGCAGGCTCGGGCCAGGTCTTCGCCGCTCATGCCCAGCTCCTTGCGGCGTCGGCGGACCTCGGCTGCCACCGTCGCCACGACCTGGTCGGCCCACTCGGGGGCGTTGTCTTCATTCCGCCCAGCATCAGCACCGCGTTGTGTCATGGCGACACAATAGCTTGGTGCACCCTCCTGACCTGGGCTTGGAGACGGATGCGAGACCGCGTTCGCCGAGAGCTGTATGTGTGAGGAGGCAGGTATGCGTGAGAGCCGCACGACCCGGCCGGTGGTCAAGGGGATGGCCAAGGACGAGCTGCTGGCGCTGCCGACGGCGGTGGACTTGGAGACGGCGAACCGGGCACTGGGGCTGGGGCGGAGCAAGGGCTATGAGTTGGCCAAGCGCGGCCAGTACCCGTGCCGCGTTCTGCGGTTGGGCAATTCGTACCGGGTGGTGACGGCCGAGCTGCAGGCCCTGCTCGGGCTCGCGGCGTGACGTCCGTGGTTCTCGTACGCGCGCACGTTGGGCGCCGTCACAGATCCCGTGGACTGCGGTAGGCGTTCGTCGTACTGTCCGTGGTCGCTCGCGCGGTGCCAATCGCCGAGTACGAACGAGCCCCCGACGCGCCAACGCCGGAGGCTCACAACTCCCCTGTACGCCAGAAACGTTCAACCCAGGTGGGGCGGGCCAGCCAGCCTGCATCCACCGGTCGAGGAGCTACGCATGCAGCCTATGACAGCTGCTGTCCGGGACGCACCCCCTGCGGCGGCCTGGCCGCCGGTCACCGTACCCGGTCAGCCGGACCGTACAACGAGGCAGCCGCTCGCGGAACTGACCGCCGAGCCGAAGCCGTCCGCCGCCCGGTCGGCTGCGGTGACCGGGCCTCCTCCGGTCAATGACCGGCTGACCGGAAGGCCCGGTCGTCTGACCGCGGTCACTGACCGAGAGCCGGTCACCGCGGCCGGTCAGCCGACCGGGCCGGTCGGTCCGCCACCAGGCGACGCGCTCTCGGAAGGCGCTGACCTGCTGACCGAGCTGCGGTCAGCGGTTGCCCGGTACGTGGTCATGCCGAGCGGCGAGGCCCTGGACGCGGTCACCCTGTGGGTCGCGGCCACTCATCTGCAACCGGCGTGGCAGCACTCGCCGCGCCTGGCGGTGGTCGGCCCCGCGAAGCGATGCGGGAAATCGCGGCTACTGGACGTGCTCCACGACACCGTCCACGACCCCTTCATCACGGTCAACTCGACCCCGGCGGCGATCTTCAGGTCGATCACGGAGCAGCCGCCGACGCTGCTGGTGGACGAGGCCGACACGATATTCGGCAGCGTGAAGGTCGCGGAGAAGAACGAGGAGATGCGCGGACTCCTCAACTCCGGGCACCAGCGAAACCGTCCCACCACCCGGGTCGTCGGCCCGGAGCACAAGCCGACGAAGTTCCGCACCTTCGCCATGGCGGCGCTGGCCGGGATCGGCGACTTGCCGGACACGATCATGGATCGGGCGGTGGTGATCCGGATGCGGAGGCGCGCATCAGGGGAGAAGGTGCTGCCCTTCCGCTCCCGCCGAGACACCCCGCAGTTGCACGATTTGCGGGACCGATTGGCGGGATGGCTGGTGCCGCTGACCGACAGGGCGGCGTCGATGGAGCCGGTGATGCCGGTCGAGGACCGGGCGGCGGACACCTGGGAGCCGCTGGTGGCGGTCGCCGACCTGGCTGGAGGCAGTTGGCCGCAGCGCGCCCGGCAGGCGTGCCGCGTGCTGACAGCGCAAGAGGAAGGCAACGATCAGGAGGCCGCGCTAGCGATTCGTATCCTGGCCGACATTCGCGCTGTGTTCGCCGCGTGCGGCGACCCGGCGCTGCTGTCAACCGAACAACTGCTTGCCGCCCTGCACGCCGACAGCGAGGCTCCCTGGCGCGAGCACGGCTCCCACGGCCTGACCGCGCGGGGCCTGCAACTGCTGCTGAAGGACTTCGGCATCGGCGCGGCCAACCGCCGATTCCCCGACCGCAGCCAGCGCCGAGGCTTCGCCCGCCACCAGTTTGCCGACGCCTGGGCTCGCTACTGCCCCCGGCCGGAGACGGCCCCAGGCGGCGAGCGCTGACCCGCATCCACCCGCCCCACCCGTCCCCGTGCAGGTCAGCACGGGGACGGGTCGTCGTCCCGCAACGGGTCGACCCGCATCAGGATTCCACCCGTACCTGCGCTGACCAGGAACGCAACGGGTGGGACGGGTCCCGGATGATCCCGGTCGACGTCGCAGTCCACGGCAGTGAAAGACGCCGGACCAGGCGAGTGGTAAACGAGGCCGGGCGGCGGCGAGCAAGTTGTGGGGTAAGGACTCCTTGCCCCGAGCGGAGCAAGTTGTCGCGTCGGACGGTCCTATCGACCGTTCTGCGCACGTGTCCTCGCCGGGGGACGGGGACACGAGTACCGAGCGAGGGCGCCCGGGTCCTGGGGGAGACGATGCGGCCTCTGCCTGTCCGCGTGTTAGCCGCGGACCGCGGGCGCAAGGGATCCGTCCAGCGTGATGCCGATGCTCTCCCGGACCCTGACCTTCGTCAGCGCCGTCCGGGGCTACGGGTTCGTGTCGAGGGCGCGTGCCAGGACGGTCGCTTGCTCCGCCATCGCCCGCTTCCATGGCGCTTCGCCCTGTTCGGCGATCTCCCGCCACAGGGACGCGGTCGCCGTACCGAACGCGGCGAGTGCTTCGGGCGCCGCGTCGCGCCAGGACGGGAAGCGATCGGCGTATTCGATCGCGGCCTCGACCGGGTGGCCGGCTTCCATGAGGCGCAGTGCGAGGGCGCCCGGGTCGATCCAGGCGGCGCCGCGAGTCGGCCATGCCCAGTCGATGAGCCGTGCCCGCCCTCCTGCGATCAGGACGTTGTCAGGGGCGAAGTCGGTGTGCAGCAGCGCGTCACCGTCGAAGTGCCGGACGGTACCTGGCGGCGCGTACTGGGCCCACCGGTCGACGGCCTGCTTGATCTCGACGTCCTCCGGTGCGGTGATCCCTTGCAGTTCGGCCAGCGCCGCTTCCACGAGCGGCAGGTCGGGAGAGCCGGGCGCGTAGTCGGCGTGCCGGCCGTCGACCACCTCGTAGCCGAGAAGGCTCCAGCCGCCGAGCTCAATGTGCCAGTACAGGCGCGGGCAGGAGGCGGGCAGGTGCGCGGCCACCGCGGCCTCGCGGTGCTGGGCACTCACCTGGGGATGGTCGGTCGGGATGCCCTTCACGAAGACGGGGCCGCTGTCCGTGTCGAGGACGGAGGCGATCCCGGAGTTCGTGCCGCCGGGCGCGGTCACCGCGTGGTGCACGGCGCCGGTCTTGTCGGCGATGGCCTGGCGGACCTCGGCGGGTAGCTGGTCGAAGGGGATACGGGACATGGACACGACGCACGGTTCCTTGGCTGCTTGGCAAATGGGGGTGCCGCCCCGGCCAGGGTAAGGCCGGAGCGGCACTGGGCACGCCCGCTGCGGATTAGTACGGCTGGTCGTCGCCCGCCGAGCACGAGCACTCGGCTCCCTCGGCGGCTTCGTCCAGGTCGGCGACGATCTGGAACTCGTCGTCCCCGATCGGAGCGACGGTCAACGGTACCGGCAGGGTGCCGGTCCGCTCGGCGGGCGGGCGCGAGCCGATGATGACCGGCACGGGCTGACGCGACGGAGCCAGTGCAGCGGTTGGTGGTGTCATGATCCGTAACCTCCGTGTTGGCAGTAGAGATCTCTGCGGTCCCCCGCCTCCTGGTAGAGCTTGGCCAGCGGGCGACACGTACGGCACGTGCCCGCGATCGTGCAGCCGGAGCAGCCACCGGTGCGGAGCTGTAGGGACTCGGCGATCGCGCCGAGCCGGGGGAGGGCTTCGGCGCCCTCGGTGATGAGGTTCACGCTCGGGTCGCGGCCGACCTTGCAGATCGACGCGATGCCGTGCGGGTCGACGTGGAAGAAGGTGTGGCCGGCGTTGCAGCCGGTGAAGACGCTGCGGGGCCGCAGGTGGTCGTACGCCTGGGTCGCCAGCGGGTTCGCTTCACCGTCGATCGTGGGCGACATGCTCGTGTACACCTGGTGTGGGAAGCCGTAGGCCTCGGCCAGCCTGACCATGGCGTCGACTTCGTGGGCGTTGTCGTCCGAGACGATCACGTTGAGCCGGATCGGCAGCCTGTCCTCGCGGGCGGCGTCCAGGCCCTCCATGAACCGGCCGAAGGCCCCGCGGTTCCTGGTGACCGCGTCGTACGTCTCGGCGGTCGCGCCGTAGAGGCTCACGGTCAGGCGGTACGGGCGGAGGCGGGCGAACAGCTCCCGGATCGGCCGCTTCCGCAGTGAGCTGCCGTTCGATGAGACCTGGACCATCATGCCGAGCTGGTGGGCGTACTCGTACGCCGCGCCGAACTCGCGGTCGATCAGGGCCTCCCCGCCGGTGATCTGCAACCACAGGACCCCGGCGTCCCGCATCACGCGGAGGAGCTGCTGCTTGCCGTCCCAGTCCAGGCCGGCGAAGCGCTTCTCTCCGAGGTAGCAGAACTCGCAGTCGTAGTCGCAGCCGAGGTTGATCTCCCAGGAGGCCTTGGCGTAGCCGTAGTGGGACTGCCCTCGGACGAGAAGAACGTCGCGGAGTCCGGTCTGCGGAAGCTCCGTGCCCCACGTTCGCGCGGCGGCGTCGACCAGCCAGGCCGGGGTCTTCTGATCGTTGGCGGTAGCGCCCCGCAGCTCTTCGTAGCGGACTTCGGGGATGCGCACGCCCGCGGCGTGGCCGGGCTGGACGAGCAGGTATTGGCCGAGGAACGGGCTGGCGACGAGGCGCGGCGGCTGGCTGCTGAGGGGGCGTGTGGTCACGACGACCTCCATGAGTAAGGCGGGTGTTTAAGCCGACTGGTGGGCGGCCCAGTCGTTGCGGGCGGCGACGAGCGCGGGACGGACCTTCGCCTCCAGAAAGTCGGCGTGGGCGTGGAGCTTCGCGGCCACCTCGGCGAGCCTGTGCGGGTCCAGGCCGAGGATCCAGCGCCCCACGCAGACCTGGAGGTTGACGACCGGCACACGGAGGTCGGGATCCGGGTCGTAGGGGTTGCAGTCGATGCTGCCCTCGAAGACCGCGTCTTCCTCGACTCCTTCCCACACGTCCGGGGCGGTGAGGGGCAACATCGGGCCTTCGAAGAAGTTCCGGTGGTTGACGCCGGCCAGCCGCTCCGGAAGCTGGTCCAGGAGCACATGGGCCTCGGTCGGGTCGTCCTCCGCCCAGGCGGGAAGGTAGCCGGACGTCGCCGATCCGCTGTCGGTGGTGATCGTCCACTTCCCCGGCGTGCTCCAGGGAGGTGGCGTCCGGTCGGACGGCCCGAGTTCGAACCAGACGACCTTCCCAGCGGGATCAGGGGCGCTTCCCCAAGCGGTGGCCAGGGACTCGACCAGGAGCAGGCCGCGTCCGCCCTCCGCCTCCGGTGAGCTGTGGCGTCGGTGCGGGCGGGCCGGACTCACATCGGTGACCTCGACCCGGACCCGCACGCCGGTCCAGCGCACGGCCACCGCGCAGGAGGAATCGGTGTGCCGGACGGCATTCGTAATCAGCTCGGTGGACAGCAGCTCCAGGTCGCCCAGGGTGTCGTCCGGCAGCGGCACGTCCCAGCTCCGTACCAAGGCGACGATCTTGCGCCGGGCTTCGGGCACCGCCTCGGACTCGGCTTCGACGCGGAATCCGTACGGGCTCGTGCGTTGGCCGGTCATCATCCGCGGCCCTTCACGTGAAGTCGGCCGCGATGACGCGGAAGTACGGTGCTGGGCATGGTGCTTGACCTTTCAGGAGTGCGGCGGAGGGATTGGCGACGCACCGTTGCGTCACCTGGAGCAACGGAGCACCCTCAGTAGACGACTGCGTGCCGCACGCAAGAGACTCCAGCGCGTGACCCCAACGTGGAGTCAGCGGGCAGAACCGGGTCGTAGCCTCGGATCAGGCCGTACGGAAGAAGGTGCTCTTGACCAGTGAGGAGCGAGAACCGCAGAAGGTTGTCGCGGGACTACTCGCGGACCAACGCCTGCTCGTTGCCTGCGCGGAGCGCGACATGGGTACGCTCTTCCGGCTGCTCAACCACCGCGGGATCAGCACTCGTCGCATTGCCGCGGCCGTCGACATCACTCAGGGACGGCTCTACGACTACATGAACGGCAAGAGCCGGGTCGAGAAGCTGGCCATCTTCGAGCAGATCGCTGACGCCTTCCACATCCCCGGCCACCTCCTCGGCCTGGCGAATCGCCCCTGGGAGCCATCCGCGCCGCCACCGCCTCCCGCGCTTGGCGAGCCGCTGCCGGACGGCGACGACATGGCTGCGATGGACGCCTTCCGGACCGCAGACCGCCAGGCCGGTGGCGGACGCCTCTACAACGCCGTCGTCCGACACCTGCGTGACAACATCGGACCCCGGCTTGTCGACGCTGACAGCACCCCGCACGTCTTCGCCATCGCCGCGGTACTCACCGAGATGGCGGGTTGGATGGCCCACGACTCGGGCCAGGACCACGTGGCCGGACGCCACTTCACCCGCGCGCTTCCACTGGCTCGAGCCTCGGGCGACACCCCGCTCGCGGCCAGCATCGCCGCGAGCACCAGCCACCTTGCCCTGCAGACCGGCGACCCCGCTGCAGCCGTGCACTGGGCGCGGACAGGCCTCGACTTGGCGTCGGTCGGCCCGGCCGTCCCCACGCTGATTGCCCGCCTGCACACCATGTCTGCCCGCGCCCTGGCCGCAGCCGGCCAATCCGCCTCTGCCCTCGCCGCGCTGAACCAAGCCGAAGACGCACTGCACAGCACACCAGGGGGCGAACGTCCCTGGCTCAGCCCTTTCGACGCAGCAGCTCTGGCCCTCGAATCGGCCTTCGTCCTGCGCGACCTGAACCGTCACGACGAAGCCCGCACCCACGCCGAGTACGCCATTCGCCTACGCGAATCGAGCCGGGCGCGATCCCTGGTCCTCAGCCGGATCACCCTGGCCACCCTGCACCTGCACTGCAACGACCTCGACGCTGCCCTCACCGTCGGCCACGACGTGCTCGCAGCGGACCCCAACCTCGGCTCGATCCGCGTCCTCCACCAACTCGACGACCTCCGCGCGCTGCTCGCGCCCCACCACAGTCACCCGCCAGTCCGCGCATTGCTGACGCGATTTGACGAGACGCGACGGGCGAGAATGCTCTTACTCGCCGACATCGTTCCCCCGCCCAGCAAAGGCGCCACCCTATGAGGCCCACCCCCGCCGACCCCGAAGCCTGGAACGCCTACCTCGCCGAGGGCAACGCCACCCAGGCCCGCAAACGCGTCTCCGCGGATGTCCTCCTCCGCGACGAGGCCGGCCGCGTCCTCCTGGTGAAGCCCACCTACAAGCCCGGCTGGGACCTCCCCGGCGGCATGGCCGAAGCGAACGAGGCCCCCGACGACGCGGCCCGCCGCGAGCTGAAGGAAGAGCTGGGCCTCGACGTCACCCTCCACGGACTCCTCGTCGTCGACTGGGTTCCCCCGCACGGCCCCTGGGACGACCAACTCGCCTTCATCTTCGACGGCGGCACGCTGAGTCCCGAAGAAGCTGACTCCCTGAGCCCTCGGGACAATGAGCTTGCGGACGTCGCGTTCCTGCTCCATGACCAAGCTGCGCGTGCGCTCAACGGTCGTCTCCATGACCGATTTCACGCCGCGTTTACCGCATGCAGCGGCAATTCCTCTGTCTTCCTACACGACGGTGTGACGACCTGACGCTGTCGTGTAGAACGACCCCCTGCCGCTGCAATGCCGGGCCTGCGCCTTTTGTGCCACTTGGTTCTGAAATTCCTACGCGCGCTTGGCCAGGTATCGCCTGGCGATGGCTCTGGCGCCAGAGGGGTTCATCCGCATGCGCGCGAACTCGATGCTCACGTCAAAGTGCTGGGCTACTTGCTCGTCCGCCCAGCCCGCGATCGCGGCTTTGATCGCAGCCTTCTTCGGGATCAAAAGTTCCGCGGAGAGGTTCAGGGCCTGTTCCTCTTGCTTCTTCATGGACGTGTCCAAGGAACGGCACCCGTCGTCCGCGAAGAGGACGGTGTCGAACTCATGCTCCAATAGGAGGTGCGCCATTTCGTGCGCTACGTTCGATCGGCGACGCTGTGGTGAGTGCGAGCAGTTCTCGACGATGAAGTAGCCTGTTCCGGATCTAACAAGGGCCGCAGACCATTTCCTGGCCCCCTTGACGGCGAAGTGTTCCAGTGCGTCTGCTGTGCAGCCCTGCTCTGCGAGTTCGCTAGTTGCATAGACAGGGACGCCCCACTCTAGAGTGAGACGCGACAGATCCAAGGCCGCATTTGGGCCTGCGCCGATGCGAGCGCGTTCCTCTAGGGCCAGTTCCTCTAGTGCCTGCCTGGTCCACCGCTGTCCCATGCATCACCTCGTACGGGAGTCCCGTTCGGTCGCAAAGCGGCGCATGGCCGCACCGATTACCTCTTCCAAGTACTTCACGTCGTCTTCGTTCAAGTCGCTACGGGCTCGCAAAAGTGGGGCCAGCTGCACCAGCAATTCAGGCTCCGCGGCTGCCCGCTCTGTACCCTCGGAGTCGATCATGAAACTCTCGGCCGGGGCTCTGAGCCACCGCACGAGTGCGGCGAAGGCGTCGACATCCGGCCGGTTGCCATTGGCGAGACGCGTCATTGTCGAGGGGCTCACTCCCACCTCCGCAGCCAACTGCCGCCACGACAGCCGCCTTGCCGTTCTCGCTACATCAAGGGCTGCGTACAGGGCTGCCACGTTGATGTGGGTCCGGGCCATCGCCCTCCTCCTCGGTTGGGGTTCCTCTCTTTCTATCAGTGTTCGACATGTCAAACAGTCATGTGCTAGCTTGATCTTTCTCACGTTGTTTGACATGTCGAACGATGTGAGGATCTCGACGCACTCTGCTTCGTGATCAAGCCAACCCGCGAGCGCTATGGCGCCTCGCCTAGCAAGGAGGAACCCTCATGGGTTTCACTGAGGACAACCTCAACGACATTCGGCGCAAGATCGACGCTCAGCCTGCACCGCTGGCCGAAGCGCGCCGCAGGTTGAACCTGACCCGATCCATTGCCGAGCGCTTTCACGGCGCCCAGCGCACGTATGCCAGCGGTTCTCTGGCTCAACACACGTTCATCCATCCTGTCGGCGACGGGGATGGCGGAGTCGTCCTGAATCGCACCTTCTATCCGAAGCTCGGCCCTGACGGCCTCGGGGAAACACCGTCGGAGACTGCGACCGAACTGTGCGCTCTGCTCGGTCCCGCTGTCCGTGAGACCTACCCCGGTGCCCGATGTACGACATCGAAGCGCGGACCCAAGCTCTCCTTCGGCCAGCCGGTCGGCGATCAGGACCCCACGGTTGACCTGGTTGTCGCCCTCACTAGGAAGGAGGGTGCTGGACTTTGGATCCCTAATCTGGAGGCCGACACGTGGGAGGCGTCCGACCCGGAAGGGCACGTGAAGCTCTTCACCTCCGGGGGAGCGTCCGAGAAGCAGACTCGCCGACGGACTGTACGGCTACTCAAAGCCTGGAATAAGCAGTGGGACGAGCCGGGTTTCTCTTCTCACAACCTGACTGTTTGGGCATGGGAGTTCATCGAGCCCCGTATGGGGGTGGCCATGGCGGTGGCCACGGTATTCAGCAAGGCGGCAATCCGTGTCCGCTCTGGCGAGGCGACCCTCGATCCGGCGCGGGTCTCACCGAACGTCCGTCTGCTGATTGACCGTTCGCGGGCTGAGAAGCGCCTACGTACCGCTGCGGAAGGGATGATCGAGGCGCTGGAACACGACGACGACCGTGAAGCAGTCCAGGCTGCCCTCTTCAAGGTCTTCGGCAGAGGTGGGTATGTGCAGGCCACGACTACCGGTCTGGCAGGGAAAGTGGCGGCTCTTGGCGGCGCAGCCCCTGTATCAACCAAGACCGTTGGCCTCTTTGGTGCCGGGTTGCGTCCTTGGAAGTGGTGTAGCGGGTTGGACCTGATCCGGGGGTTTGTCCCGGTGTCCGGGTTGGTGCCCGCATAGAGAGACGGCCACCGG